>CAWDJN010000010.1:0-227955 GCA_963802695.1 uncultured Acidobacteriaceae bacterium | reverse complement strand
TCATCTTTAAGAAGTTCTTGAACGATTTGATCGAAACCGCTGCAGATTTCAGAAACGCCAACCTGTCCGCAAGGGTTGGTGAGTAAGCTGCTACGCCTGCATGATCGATGTTGTGCCAAATCGGAAGAATGACTTTTACGCCTCCAACCTCGCGTGCAGCTAATCCATTGAGCTCCTGCTGCGGCCAGTGCTTCGAAAAGAACGCCCGGACTCAGGACAACTATTCCAAATCGTGAACTGGCCAACCCTTCATCTATCTTCTTGCGAAGGCTATCTCCCCAAGACAATGTGTATTCGTCGTACCAGACACGAAGCCCTGCTGTTCGTAATGACGCTGCAAGGGGTTTCACAAAGTCGTCTTTGTCCTCTGAGGCATGAGATATAAAAGCATCCCAGTTATCCCTGCTAAGAATTCGTCGCTCCTCCGCAATTGTGGAATCAGGAACCGATTTCCGATCCTCCACCAGATTGACTCCGGTTAGGAGCCGCGACCTTTCGCGGTAGCCCTAGACCTTCGACTACAGACTTCCTCTGAGAGAACTGAGACTTTCGCGTTTGCCAGCTCTGGGCGGCGATGATACGAAGCTCGCGATGCATCACAGCGACCATCGACCTCAGATGATCTAGGTATTGCCTTACCTGCGTTAGAGCTCTATCAAGTTCAGATTTCAAGTTGGACGGAGGTGAATCGTGCGGAAATCGGAATCTAAGAAGTAGCTCTTGCCCGTCAACATGTCCGCGTGGCATGACTGAACTCCACATGTTGGGACGGACTCTGAACATGTCCGGCTCACCAACGAAAGGGATATGAACCGTGACCTCAGTGCCTTTTATATAAAATCCATCTGGGTGGCCCTCGAAGAAGAGCCTACGGGGATCACGGCTTACATCTATATCAACCTCGCGCTCCGACATGGACATGGCGTCCTCGGAGAGCGTCGGCACTTCCAGTTCGAAGCGAGACACGTATTGTTGAATCACTTCATCATCGGGGAACCCAGATAGTTTTTCTGGCGCGGAAGTAATCGCCTCCGACAGCTGTTTCTTCTGGCCGTCCATTACCATGTACCCATCTAACTCGCTAAACAGAGCTTCATCGTTCATATAAGCAAACTATACCGTCCCTCTGCTATTCAGAAACCTTAATGAGTGAACTGTGGCGGTGGCCCAGCTTCTACAACCGTCTAGAATCTGGGTGCCCCCTCTTCGGCGCGTCTTTTGCGCCTAAGGTGGGCATTCGCGCTCCGCGCGAACCGCTTTCTTAGGGCGGCCAGCCCATATCTAAACCGGGCTGAAAACTTGGGTGCTCAATAGCGAAAAGGCCGTTGAAGCACTCGTGACTTGATAGGGAGAACTATGCTCGACCACATTATCCTGACTGTCAGCGATGTCGAACGTTCGCTGGCCTTCTATGAGGCGGCGCTGAAGCCGCTTAATATCAAATTCTTCATGCCGTACAAGGGCGAAGACGGTCATCCCGATCTGTGGGGATTTGGTGATGGCAAAAGGGCGTTCTTCTGGATAAAGCAAGGGAAGCCTGATCCAGCGGCCATTCACTGGGGCTTTATGGCCGAAAACAAGGATAAGGTCGATGAATTCTACAAGGCCGCAATGTCAGCGGGTGCGAGAGACAATATTTCACCCCGCGCACGGCTGGAATACTATCCGGGATACTATGCCGCTGATGTATTCGACCCTGACGGGTATTCGTTCGAGGTCGTCCATAAAAGCTAATGATGGAACAGGACGGATGGGCCAGATCAAAATCGGTCTAGAACTCGCTTGCTCATCTTCGGCGCGCTTTTTGCGCCTAAGGTGGGCATTCGCGCTCCGCGCGAACCGTTTTCGCTAAACTCACCTCATGTCTCTGGGCCTACTCTTCGTGATCACGTCACTGTCAGCCAAGATGCTTTAGTCTAATTTCCTCTGGAACCAACAGGGAGTCATATGAGTTTCAGTCGTCTGCTCACTATTTTTCCTTTCTTTGCTTCACTCTTGCTCCACGCTCAACCTACCGCTCCCCCCTCTGTTGGCAGCGATATCGGAGCATGGATCAACGCGACTGCTGCTGCCTGCGTTGCGAATACGCCTTGCCATATTCGCATTCCCCCCGGTCAGAACTATTCCTACGCCACGACGATTGTCTATGTCTCAGGCGAGACGATCGAATGTTCGCCAGCGCACTATGTGACCAATAGCGGGACGTTCAACACTCCCGCCCAACTGACCTATACAGGAACGGGTACGGCAGTCAGTATGCCGAGGACTGCATTCCGAGACAGTTGGGTTGGATGCTCCCTTGTCGTGTCGAACAAGTCCGCAGCAACCGGCTTCGCACTCAATGGAATTGGGTTTTGGATCAGGGATGCAGATATTGAGGGCGGCGGCGTCGCCTCCAAATTGATTCACTTTGGAGGCATCAGCTCAAGGAACTTCGCGGGCGACTTCCATGTCGTCAATACCAACATTAACAACTATGTTGGTCCGGCGATGTATGCCGATTATGTCTCAGGAATCACCATCGAGCATACGAGCGTCGTCGGGGTGCACGGCAGCTTTACAGGGGTTGGCCTGACCGTGGATTCAGAAGCGCAAGGAATAACGATCAATGATATGAACGGTGGTGACTCGGGTCTTCACAATCTGGTTGTGCAGCACAGCGAGACTGGAAATTATCCCGAAAACTTATTTCTGCATCAGATCACGTCTGACCTTGCCGGCGGGGATGGGTGGTTGTTTGCTGCATCGCTAGGGACCGCTCCGTTGCATTGCATCATCGAGAGCTCATGGGTGTCTGGTTCTGGTGGCGCCGGTGTGCGTATCAGTGGTGGCAGCGAGATCACCTTCACCGGGAACCACATCAGAGCAAACACGGGCGACGGAATCCTTATCGACGGGACAGGCACAGCGATTGTCATATCCGGAAACCAGATTCTAGGAAACAACGCAGCGGCAGGTGCGGGTATTTCCGGCATTCGCGTAACCTCGCACCCCTCCGGGCTTCTTATTACCGGCAACACGATTGGAAATTACCCAGAGTCCGGTTCACAGACGTATGCATTCAGCGCCTCATCAGACATAGACAACGTCAATTTTAGCTTCAACAATTGCTCGAACAATACGATCTCGTGCCAGAACACCGCCGCGATTACAGCGTCCAAGCTGACCTCCGTCGGTAATACCTCAGAATCCGAAAGCAATCTGATGAACAGGTTCCCGTCTCCAATTGAGACGATCACGGCAGGTGTGGGCGGCGTCTATCTCATGCCCTTCAGTGGCTCAAATCTACCGGGCCTCGGAGGCAACCTCTACTTCGATGGAACCAATTACCGTACATCTACTGACGGCGGAAGCAACGGCGCGTTCGGACTGCTCGGCAGCTACGCCAACGGATCTTCCTGCGTATATTCGATTCCAACCAACACCCCGAAAGACCCTCAGACGATTGGCCCCTCAGGTCTCGACCGTTACTGTGCGCTCTCGATTACGCCACAATTGATATCCGCTCCTGCCGCGATCAATGCGGCAGCCGGATACAAATACAACGGCACTGCAGGTTTTACTGGCACCAAAAAAGCCGGGTCATGCGTGCTAACCATTCAGGGCGGAATTATCACGAATGTGACAGGATGCTAGTTCCTAGCCGCCAGCCCGAATTGTTCTCCCCGGGTCTCACCGCAAAGGCAAAGCATACTTTGCGCTCCTCAGAACACGAACTCGTCGTCTCCCTTTGGGAGACCGCCATCAAGATCAAAACCGGCAAGCTCAACACCCATCGGGAGGCATGTTCGGCTATCAAGAGATTCGATTCATCCGCGGAGGAATCGTCGGCGGGCGAAGCCAGCCATGCTCAGCACGCCCGTACCCAGCAGCACGATGCTGGTGGGTTCCGGAGTCACGGCAGTACTGGCGAAAGTGAAGTTTGGCCCGAATAAACCCGGCGCATACGAGCCGTTGCCAGAAGTGGGCGGAAACACCAGGGTGGAACTACTGTCAAAGGCAGAGGTAACGTAGGTAATCTGGCTGGCGGTGGTCTCGGACGTTGCTTCAATGGTCTGATAATCCGTATTTCCCTGAGGCATCGTCATCACAATCACGTAACTATCGCCTTGGATAAGTGAAAACGGAGAGACGCTCTCGTATCGAAAGCCGTCAATCAGCGTCCCGCCTGTGCCGGCCGGAACCGTAGTGGAACCCACTAAGGCCTCGGTAGTCTCATTGAAAATGCCCACGTCATGTGAGATAGCAAGGCCATCACCGCCATTATCGAAGACTCCGAGAGACGTCACGGTGATAGGCGCATTGACTGTGAAGACCCACCCGTAAAGCTGGTCGCTCCCTGACGTAGCCAACAGTCCACCGGTGACAGAGGTTAATGCGACAGTATCCGCCTTCGCCAGACTCGAAAATGAGAGGACCAGGGTGGACGCAATAAATGCCATACGCAAAAGCTTTTGCATGGAAATACCTCAGGAGATAGATTTCTTCGTCGAACGGAAACTGTACCGAAGGGAACGTTCTGGCCCGAGTGCAAAATAGGAATAAACCCTGGAGAGGAATCCAATCCTAACAGAGATCAGGAATCGCCGCCATGCACGGGCGATCCCAAAACGGGAAATCCACTAAAATATTTTCAAAAAGTGGCATTTTTTCGGCCGCGAAAATCAGACCATCTTCGCACCAGCTTTTACCAGCAATTCACCACAATCTCACCAGCAAAAAACCACACGAATCCGACCGTTTTTCGCAAAACCCCCTGCAAAAACGCCACTCCACCACGCCCGGAAAAAACTCTACTTACTGAACTTCGTCTCAATTGGCGGAGTCGACTTCAACTCCTGAGCCCGCTGCTCCACCGCACGCATAACACGCAAAATATTACCCCCATAAATCTTCTTAATATCCTCAGCCGAATAACCCTTCTCCAGCAGAGCCCGAGTCAGAGCAGGGAACTTGTCATAAGAACTAAGCTCCTTCGGCACACACCCTACGCCATCAAAATCCGTCCCAATCCCCACATGATCAATCCCCCCAACTTTCACCGCATGATCAATCTGCTCAACAACATCCGCCAAAGTAGCCGGCGGCAATTTCGCCGTAGACTCCTCCTCAAGCTGATCGATTGCAGCAGCCCGCGCCACCGGATCCTCAATCTTCATAGCCTCCTGGAAACGCGGCCGCAGCTCCGCCATAATCGGCTTCGAAGCATCCGAATAACGCTGCGAAAGATACGCGCAGTCGAAGTTGATCTGCATCGTTCCGCCCTTCGCCGCAAGCGCGCGAATCATGTCGTCGGTCATATTGCGCGTGTGGTTCGAGACCGCGCGGCAGCTCGAATGCGACGCAATAATCGGCGCCGTCGACACCTCAAGCGCGTCATAAAACGTCTTATCCGCCGTATGCGAGATGTCTACCATCATGCCCAGCCGGTTCATCTCACGCACCACATCCTTGCCGAACGGCGTCAGACCATTGTGATGCTTCACCTTGGGGTCCTCAAAATCTCCCTGAGAGTCCGCCCAGTCGTTCGTATTGAAATGAGTGAGCGTCATATATCGCACGCCGAGCGCATAGTAATCGCGCAGCAGGCGCAATGAGTTCTCGATTGCATGCCCCCCCTCGATACCCATCAGCGCTGCGATCTTGTGCTCCTTATGCGCTGCGACGATCTGGTCTGCGGTCGTTGCAAAGACGAAGTCGCTCGGATGCGCTGCAATGATGTCCGTCCGCGTTGTGTCGATCATCTGCAACGCGCGGTTTGCCGAGTGGTTACCTTCGACGTACTCCGCTCCAACGTAGACAGCAAAGAACTCCGCTCCCAGAAAGCCCTTCATCCGCGCAAGATCGGTCTGGCCGCGTTTATTGGGTGTGGCGATGTTGTAGCCGTCGACGGTCTTCGAGGTGACGTCGTCGTGCGTGTCGATCAGAATGGCGTCGCGTGTAATACTCGCAACCTCCGCGTCGGTGACAGGCTGGGTGCGCGGCTTCTGAGCCAGAACCGGGACTGCGGCAACAGCAAGAGCGTAGACGGCGGCGAACGATCGGAATCGGCGCAAGAAGAGTCCTTTCAATACAGGGTGTATAGGAATAATACGGGTCGCACCGTGATTGGGAAACAATGAATCCTGAAAGTTCAGGGTTCTACCTGGCAGCCGGAAAGCCACCAGCGCACTATCTACGTGCAGAATTTTCCCTGATTGATGGGCGCCAAATCGTACAAACTTAATTCCGCTCCCATATTTTGCGCTCGGGGCTATCCTTCGCTAAATGATAATTTCGCGCAACGTATTCCCTTAGCGGACCAAGACTGTCATCCGCACCCGGCGGATCGTTCAACTCGCGATAAAAATCCACATACTGCGTCCGATGCTTCTCCAACGAGGCAACCAACTCCTGTACCTGCTGTGGACGCGTGAACGCGCTCACCGTCACGTAGTCGAGCGAACAGGGGCTCTCAAGCGACAACAGGAGCGCGACCGTCGGATTGCCGAAAAACGAGTCGCCAGGCCGCGTCCGTTCGGCGTACCAATCGATCAGTTCATACTCACGCGGATCGAGGAACGCTGTTCGGCCAATTGGCAGATCAAGATACTTTCGCGGACGAAGTTGCCGGTTGATCGGCAGATAAACCATAAGCAACAGTGCTGCAGCCCACAAACCGCGTCGCACCCAGCCATCGAGCCTCGTATTCCGCCCGAAGTACCAGACACAAAGAATCACCGCCGGAGGCGCAACAACACACAGCCGCAGAGGCGTCGGTGCGCTTACGACAGAAACGAACATCGCTAGTCCGACCAGTGAAATGAGCAGCACATGTTGCCACTGTGGTTCCTCCTTGTCGCGCCTCTCCCGAAACAGTCGTATCAGGCACAAAAAATACATCAGTGGAACGAGCAGATGAACAAACACGTACGGAGCCGCCGTCAAGACGTCTGCCCCGCGCTGAATCCTGGGCATCCCCAGAAAGTAAGCCCGCGGAGTATGCGCTTCCAGCGTCGAGAAGTAGCGGATCGGAAAATAAATCGTCCAGTACAGCAGCGTATGCAAACCAACCCGCCACGCATAGTAAGCCGCCAGTAAGCCAACGACAGCAACAAACGGCAACACCAACACAACCAGTTCTCGCACGCGGCCTACTCGCTCCCACGGCGCTGTCCACATCAAATACAGTCCGATAGCCAGCAGACTGAGTCCGCCTTGAGTATGGGTAAACAGCGTGGCCACGCCACACAGCATTCCCGCCACTGCCAACCTTCTTTCGCGTCTTCCGCCAAGCAGAGTGCCAACTGCCATCAGAACAAACAGTGCGCACCACCAGTGATGGGTAGCGTCCAGTGCTCCACCAAAATCTAAGACCAGAAATAGAAATCCCGGCAACAGCGCCAGAGAGCCTTTAAGAATGCTCGCCGATACCCAGAGAATGGCGCACGTCAGAAAAAAACCAAGCGCAATAATGATCCCTTGAAACATCCACGCATGGATGCCGAACAACCGCACCGCACCCAGATACAACAGATCCGCACCCGGAGGAACGAAAGTAAAGAAGTCTCTATATGGCACTTGTCCATGCAGCATCCGAACAGCGTGCAGGAAATAGTGGATCTCGTCGCCATAAGGAGCCAGTGGAGTGCGTGGAAGCAGGAACGTTCGCAGGTAGAGAAACACAAGAACACCTGCCAGATAAGCCCCGTACGAGATTCTGCTCAAAGAACTCGTCCGCCAACTCCCTCCGCCATTCACCATAGTTTTCCGTTGTCTGCTCCGAGAGGATTGGATCAGACATCCAGACTAACGACTACAGTGCGGGAGCCGCGCAGCTTAGTCTATTTGGTGACAATCTTTTTACTTCACGGCCGACAGCTCAATGAGTCGAAGATCAAAAGCGCGCAAAAACAAAGGGCTGCCGGAAAGGCAGCCTTTCTATTGTTTTCAAACAGGCGAAAGAAATTTCAGTTCTTGGCTTTGCGTGACTCTACCGAGTTGGATTGTGCAAGGTAACTTCAAGATTTACCGGAATCGCTGTGGGCGCGCCGTCGAGAGTGGCAGGCTTGAAGCGATACTGGCTTACTGCTGTCAGGACGTTCTTGTCCATCTTGGGGCTGACCGATTCGACAATCTTCAAGTCGGAGGGCTTACCGCTCGCGTCGACTATCATCGCAACAACAACCTTCTTGTCCTTGATAAAACTTTGCGCGTCATAGTCGGATGTCGCCTCGACGTCGACGGTGTGGACTAACTTGGGTGCCGTGACGCCGGTCGAAACACGTGGGGTCGTCGTGCTGGCGTCGCCGGGATCGCTCTCTGGGGCGCGGAACGCTTTCGGCTCGAGCTTCGATTGAAGTGTCGAGGGAGCAGCAGAGTTCTGCGGTTGGGCAGGCGAATTTGCCTGGGCGTGAAGCAGCATCGGGGTCAGAACAAGGGCGGCCACAATTACGCTACGCATAAAGTCTATTCTCCAGGGCAGTAGTGCCCAACACCACAATAATCCGCAGAGCATACGATTGTCAATAAAAATCTCGCAAATCTTAAAAGCCATTTATTTTCATATGAGTGGTGGCGAGCGAGTCGAGGGAAATCGATAAATCTCCAAGGCGATACGAAAATCGCACAGCCTGAAGAGGCGACGAATTACTCTGAAACCCGATGACTTATTTGCTCTTGCTCTTGTTGGCATTCCCTTTCGGGCGCCACACCGCACCGGACATCTTCCGCGTCAAATTCGAAACCACGGCAGGCACCTTCGTCATCGAAACCCATCGCGATTGGGCTCCGCACGGAGCCGATCGCTTCTATGAACTGGTCCGCTCTGGCTACTACGACGACTCTCGTTTTTTCCGCGTCGTTGCGGGCCGCTGGGTGCAGTTCGGTATCAACGGAAACCCAAAGACTGCCTTGAAGGAGCGTCATCACACCATCCCCGACGACACGCTGAAACAGCACAACACGCGCGGCTATGTTGCCTTCTCAAACACCGGCCCCAACACACGATCCACTCAGGTATTCATCAACCTCGGCGACAACTCTGCCCGCAACGACATCGAGGCAGGCTTCGCTCCGGTCGGCCAAATCGTCGAAGGGATGGACGTCGTCGAAAAAATCTACAGCGGCTATGGAGAGAACTCAGGGGGCGGCATGCGAGCTGGCCATCAGGACCAGATGTATGAGGGCGGAAACGCCTATCTCGATCGCGAATTCCCCAGGCTCGACAAACTCATCCGCGCGACCATCCTGCCGAAAAACACTCTCTTAACAGGCAGATAGCTCCAGCGAAACTTTGCACCTGGCAGTTGTAGGAGTATGCTTTTTCCCAACAATCGAGACACGCCCGGCGACCCCGGGAAACCAATACGGAGGAACAGCTATGCTGCATCTGCTTTGGACGGCTCTCATCGGTCTCATCGTCGGCGCAATCGCCAAATTCATCATTCCGGGCAAAGATCCCGGTGGCATCTGGATTACGATGCTCATCGGCATCGCAGGTTCTTTTCTCGGAACATGGATTGGCCGCATGGTCGGCCATTATGAACCCGACCAATCTGCCGGCTTCATCATGTCGCTCGTGGGAGCCCTTATACTGCTGGGCATCTACCATCTGATCAAGCGGAGCCAAACAACCACCTAGCCGCTGTTAACTCTCGCCCGAATGCCTCATGCGCCGCGAGCTGGCATGGGGCGTTGGTCCAAGACTCGCAGCCCCAATTGACCCTACCTCACCGGGCCGCTCACCCGCTCGATCGAGCGAAGATCAAATTGGTTGTTCCCCAACCGCGCGGCCTTACTGAACTCCTCCGGAGCCACCGGATGTCCAATGAAATGTCCTTGCGCCTCGTCGCATCTCCTCCGCAGCAGAAAGCGTAGCTGTTCTTCCGTCTCGACGCCCTCTGCCACAACCTTGATATTCAGGCCGTGAGACATCGCGATGATTGTTCGCACCACCGCCGCTGCGTTAGCATCCGTCCCCGCCTTCTTCACGAAGCTCTGATCGATCTTCAGCTGGTCTACCTGATACTGCAGCAGGTACGAGAAGCTGCAGAACCCTGTCCCGAAATCGTCAATCGAGATACGCACTCCCAACTCCCGTATCTTCTGCAGCCTGGTCAACACGTCCTCGGAGTTGGACATCAGCATGCTCTCCGTAATCTCGATCTGCAGCCGATCGGCACGCAAGCCGCTCTTCACCAGCGAATTCTCCACGACATGCACCAGGTTCTTCTGCTGAAACTGCCGCGGCGATAGATTTACCGACACCGTCAGGTCCATCCCCAACTCGTCCTGCAGTGCCCGCGCTTCGCAGCAAGCCGTCATAAAGGCCCACTCGCCGATTGGCACAATCAACCCCGTCTCTTCAGCCAGCGGAATAAACTGCGCGGGCGAGACAGACCCCAGCCTGGGATGAGTCCAGCGCAGCAGCGCCTCCATTCCCGTAATTGCCCCGGTGCTCAACGAAATCTGCGGCTGATAGTGGATGGTCATCTCTCCATTCGTCAGCGCATGGCGCAGCGCGTGTTCCATCGTCAGGCGTTCCGCCGTCTCCTGCAGCATGCTCTCGCTGAAGATCTGATACTGGTTCCTGCCATTTTCCTTGGCAACATACATCGCCGAATCCGCCCGCTTCAGCAGGTGTTTGGCATCGGCTGCGAAATCGGGAAAGATGCAAACTCCGACACTCGCCGTCAGTTGTACCTGGTGCTCATCAATCGAGATCTCCGGCGCCAGCTTCGCAACCAGATTCGCTGCGCATTGGTCGACATCCTCGACGGAGGTGATGTCCGGCATCACCACTACAAACTCATCTCCTCCCACGCGCGACACCACATCGGTGCTGCGAACCGAACGGGTCAATCTCCTCGCAGCTTCCACCAGCAGCTGATCCCCCGACGAATGCCCAAGCGAGTCATTGATTCTCTTGAAGTGATCCAGATCGATCACGAAGACCGCGACCTTCGTTCCGTAGCGCCGAGCTATCTCCACCGCCTGAACCGTCTTGTCCTGCAGCAGCGCGCGCCCGGCCAACCCAGTCAGTTGATCGTGCGTCGCAAGATGCGTCACGTAGTCGAGCATCTGGCGACGCTCTGTAATGTCGAACGCGATGCTGACGAATCCGGTCACCTGGCCGGTGTCGGTCGTCACGGCGCGCATCGCAAGATTGATCGGCGTACGCGCTCCGTCTTTGCGGAGCAGTGTCCACTCCTGCTCTTCCATCTCACCAAGAGCCGCTCCAGCCGTCAGAACTTGAAATCCGAACTGCTCCAGCGTCGCCGCGGGATCGATACTGAGCACTTTACCCAGCAACTCCCGTTCGTCGTGCAGCACGGTCAGCGGAGCCTTACCCACCAATTCCTCGCGCTTGTAGCCCGTCAGTTTCTCTGCAGCCACGTTCATCGCCGTAATCAAGCCGGCCGTGTCCGTTGCCACGATGCTGAACGGAGCGTTTTGAAAGACCGAGTCGGTGAACTCCGCCAGTTGCGCGTAGCGTTGCTGTGTAGCCTTCGCTTCGCTGATATCGCTGAAGGTAACTGCCAGGCCGTCGCCCAGCTTGACCACCTGACTCCGTAGCCATGACGCGTTAAAGCGCGGATTTTTTACTTGGAATTCTTCATTCAGCGGTTCTCCGGTATCGACCACCCTGCATAACCGACCGAACATCGTGTTCGTTGGTCGAAGAGGTGTCACTGAGCAAACCTTCTGGCCCAGCACCTCGGACCGCAGCCGTCCAATCAATCTTTCCCCGTTCGCATTCACATAGAGGATCCGGAAGTCCACGATCTCGCCCGCATCGTTCCGCACCGATTCAAACAGCGCAAACGCATCCAGGCTGCTCTCCGCGGCCGCAAGGAATTGAGAGTGCGCCTCCCGCGCGCCTTTGAACTTTGCCGCGCGGTCATATTCGCGCCACAACGCCCACATAGCTGCCGACGTACCGGCAACCGCCAGAGAAGCAGCGGCTAATCCGCCCAAATGAACGCCATGATTCACGCGCCAGAACTGCACAAAGATGAGCCAGACCGGCAACGCGGCCAGCACAGTCTTCCAAACCCAGGGTCGTGGAAGGTTGAAGGTAGAGGCTTTCAAAAGATGCCTCGAAATCTACCGTCCGATAACACCAACATCACGATGGGCTCCCTCTACCAGCTTAAACGGATTTATGTCTGCCGCGTGTTACATAATCGTTTTAGCTGACATGTTCGATTGATTCAATTTGCCACACAGACAATCGATTCCAACATCAATTCGAATTACCACTTCCGGGAACAATTCGTATTCTCTTCGCTAAGCTTTCCTGAGCCTCTGTCATCCATCCGTGTAACTCCATCCAATTGGCCAGTAGCGTAGGATAGATCGCCAGCTCAGGTAGGTCCTTCAACCCTATTGCCATGCCCGTTCCATGCGGACCGCGCTCGAAGATATGCAGCTCCGCCTGCACACCTGCCCGCTTCAGCGCGTCGTAAAACGCCGTAGCATTCAGCGAGTTCACCGTCTGGTCCGCTGTCGTCGAGTAAATAAAACAAGGCGGAGTATCCTTCGTCACCAGCTTCACGACCGACACCTTATCCAGCATTGCCTGCGTCGGATGATCTCCAAGCAGCCCCTCCATGTTCGTGGCCCGCGGAATCGACTCATCCAGGCTGAACCGCCCATACGAGACCACGACGAAGTCGGGTCGGTCGCTCACACGGTCGATCGTGTCCGTCGCGCCGGCCGCGCCCGAATCATGCACCGTCGCGAGGTAGCCCGCCAGGTGCGCCCCCGCCGAAAACCCCCACAACCCGATCCGTTCTTTTGCCACACCCAGCTCCGCCGCATGGCTGCGCACATACCGAACGGCCCGCGCTCCGTCGAGCATTGGAGAAGGGAAGTGGTACCGCGGACCAAGCCTGTACTCCAGCACGAAAGCCGTCACCCCATGTTCGTTCAGCCATCGCGCCTCAGCTCCGCCTTCTTTTTCGGTGACCAGATGCGTATACCCTCCACCTGGCAACACAATCACCGCAGTATGCGTTCCCGCGCTCGCAGCCGGATACGCATACATCTTCGGGACGTCCTCATCGCCCGTTCCCACAGCACCCGGAGCCCCATTCGGCCAAAGCACAATCGTCTTCGTATAACCGGCAGGCGGCTTGGTCGTGCTCGCCTGCGCAGGCTTCGCGCCGGTCGAGGCGGTCGCAGTACCAGCCGCGCACCCCACGCCAAAGCACGCAACTACGCACCCGGCGACCGGCAAAAGAAGTTGTCTCATCGTGGGGTCAGCATACTCGCCTACAAGCGGCACAACCAGCAAAAAATGTGGCCGACGCGAAGCAATTTCCCTCCACCCGGTCGGTTCTGCCCTGCGATTCACCGGATCCCGTCCGCCCATTGAAACCCCGCACGTCCAACCTCGTCTAAACCCACATGATCGTCCTTCGCTCCATCCGGCCTCTCCCCGTGGTCGCTCTTCTTCTTGCCTCTTACTCTCCCGCACAGGAACCCGGCACCAAACCCGAATCCGTCCCAGCCGCGACGGCCCCCACCCTCTCCGTTGACGCCCGCCTCGTCAATCTCCCTGTCGTTGTCCGCGACAAAAAAGGCGCGCTCATCCAGAACCTCACCAAGGACGACTTCATCCTCCAGGTCGACGGCAAACCCCAGACCATCCGCTACTTCGACAAGGACACTAACCTTCCCCTGACCCTCGGCCTGCTAGTGGATACCAGCCGCTCCCAGCGCAACGTCATCGACGAAGAACGCACCGCCAGCAGCACGTTCCTCGACCAGATGCTCACCTCCCCCAAGGACAAGGCCTTCATCATGCAGTTCGCCGGCCAGACCGAGCTCCTTCAGGACCTCACCTCATCCCGTCCGCTCCTTCAGGCCGCCCTCAAAGAGATCGACACCCCGAGCCCCGATTCCTCAAACGACAACTCCGGCGGAAATCGCCGCGGAGGGGGAACCACGCTTTATGACGCCCTCTTCCTCGCCTCCGACGAGCTCATGAGCAAACAGGGCGGCCGCAAAGCCCTCATCATCCTCTCCGACGGAGTCGACCGGAACAGCAAAGAAAACCTCATCAGGTCCATCGAGGCCGGCCAGCGCGCCGACACCATCGTCTACGCCATCTATTTCAAAGGCGAAGAGGACCACCAGAACTCCCCGCAGCACGGCGGACGTGGCGGCGGAGGCTACCCCGGCGGCGGTTACCCCGGCGGCGGGGGCTATCCCGGAGGCCGCGGAGGCTATCCGGGCGGCGGCGGTTATCCCGGCGGTGGCGGCGGTGGTAACAACGGCGGCAACTATCCCGGCGGCAGCCAGAGCCACGTCGACGGAAAGAAGATCCTCGAGCGCATGGCCCAGGAGACTGGAGGCCGTCTATTCGAGGTGAAGAAGAACCAGGACGTCGCGCAAATCTACAACCAGATAGCAGAAGAACTACGCGCCCAGTACCGGCTCGGCTACACCCCCACCGCGGACGCCGCCTCCAACGGCTACCATCAGATCGACCTCGCCCTTCATCAGAAGGGCCTCCTCATCCAGACCCGCGACGGCTACTACACAGGTAAGTAGCTTCTTTGCCATCAACATACTTTGCGACGTGATGCATCCTTCGTGCATCATTTTTATAGCGTCGCATGAGCACCAGTACGCTGAACTATGCCCCAGCCAATCGACAAGGTTCACCAATGATAAAGAAACTCCGCAACACGCTTCTCCCCGCGCTGGCATTTGCATCTCTCGCGTCCATTCCCGTCGTGCCCAAAGCCGCCGCGCAGATTCTCCCCAACAAAAACCTCTACTCCGAGACCGCCGACCCAACCGCCGACATCTCCGCAGCCCTCGTCCGCGCCCGCGCCGAACACAAGCGCGTCCTCCTCGACTTCGGCGGCAACTGGTGCAGCGACTGCCAGCTCCTGGATATCTACTATCACCAGAGCCCCAACGCCGAACTCCTCGACAAGAACTTCATCGTCGTCCACATCAACATCGGCCACATGGACAAGAACGTCGACGTCGCGAAGAAATACAACGTCCCCATCACAAAAGGCGTCCCCGCGCTCGCCGTTCTCGACGCCCACGGCAAACTCCTCTACGCTGAAAAGGAAAAAGAGTTCGAACATCCAACGCCCGAGGACATCACTGCCTTCCTCAAACGATGGAAGCCTGTTTCCCCAGATCATCCGAAAGGTCCCACCGCATGACCGTGCGCACCTCATCGAAAATCCATGTAGCAACTCTCGTTCTCCTGACATTGGCGTTCACAGCATCCATCTCAGGCTGCAAGCGCCATGAAGAGACCGCCGCGAAGCGTGTCCCGGTCACCGCTCCCCCGGCAGTCAAGAAGCATCTCTACTCCGCGGAGGCCGACCCCAAAGCCGAAATCGCGGCAGCCCTTCAACAAGCCAGTGCCGAACACAAGCGCGTCCTCCTGGACTTCGGTGGCGATTGGTGCGGCGATTGCCAGGTCCTCGACATCTACTTCCACCAACCCCCAAACCTGGATCTCCTCAACAGCAACTACGTCCTCGTGCACGTCGACATAGGCCACTTCGACAAAAACCTCGACATCCCCGAGAAATATAACGTCCCGCTGAAGAAGGGAGTACCCGCGCTCGCTGTCCTCGATCCCAACGGCAACATCGTCTACTCCCAGCAGGCCGCCGAGTTTGGAGACATGCGCTACATGTACCCCTCCTCCGTCACCGACTTCCTCACGCGGTGGAAGACCTAGGCGCATCCCGTACAATCCACGGGGAGACCCCATGAGAAGCCTCCTGCGTCTTCCCCGCATCCTCCACGGCGCCTTTCGCCGCGCCGCGCGGCACGACTGCCTCAATCTCGCGCAGTCCGCCGCCTACGCCGCCATGGTCGCGCTCTTTCCCGCGCTCATCGTCGCTGCCGCTGTCATCGGCTTCCTGCCCGACGCCGCTCCCCTCCGCCTCCAACTCTCCACCTTCTTCGATCGCATCCTCCCGCCCGACGTCAGCCCCTACCTTCAGAGCTACTTCGTCGATACTCCCCACACCAACCACTCGACGCGCGGCCTCATCGTCTCGTTCCTCGTCAGCCTCACCGGTGCCACCAGCGTCCTCGCCACCCTGATGGAAGGCGTCCGCCGCGCCAATGATCTCCCCATCGACTGCTGGACCTTCTGGCAGCGCCGCCGCCGTGCTCTGCTCCTCGTCCCGCTTTCGTTTGTTCCCTTTGGCATCGCCAGCCTTCTCATCGTCTTCGGACAATTCGCAACCCGCTGGCTCGCCTTTCACATCACGCCTGCGGTGCGACCCTCCATCCTGTTCCTCGCTATAGTCATCCGCTGGGTCGTCGCACTCACCTCCATCGTAGGAATCACCGCGCTCATCTATCACCTGGGGAGCCCCATGCGGCAGCCGTGGAAGCGCACTCTTCCTGGAGCCTTTCTTTCCACCATCATGTGGTTCATCGCCACCGTCGCTTTCGGATGGTACGTCACCCGCTTCGCCAACTACTCCCAGGTCTACGGCTCGCTCGGCGTGGGCATCGCACTGCTCTTCTGGCTCAATATCATCTCGTTCTGTGTTCTCGCTGGAGCCGAGTTCAACGCCGAGGTTCGAGCCCGTTTTTTCCACCCGCACCGCATTCATTCCACATCGCAGCCCCCAAACAGCCGCCCGCCCGTTTAGAATTGCTTCGGCATCAAAAAAATCGCAGGTCATACCGCCCGTAACTTGCGGTGGTGAGAAAGTTCCCCAAAGCGCGCATGAAGACTTCTTTAAATCAAACTACGAACATTGTCCCCTTTGCCGCAATGGAACGCACCCGTCGCGCCAAGATCGTCGCTACCCTCGGTCCCGCATCCAGCTCCCCTGATATCTTCCGCAAGCTAGTCCGCGCGGGTCTTGATGTCGCCCGGCTCAACTTCTCTCACGGCACTCACGCGCAAAAGGCCGACCTCATCCGCATGGTTCGCACCATCGCGAAGGAGGAGGGCAAACCCATCTGCATCCTCGCCGATCTGCAGGGTCCCAAGATCCGCACCGGTAAGCTGAAGGGCGGAAAGCCCGTCCAACTCGTCGCCGGCAAACGCCTCACCATCACTCCGCGTGAGATAGAGGGCAACGAAAGCCTCGTTGGCACCACCTTCAAAACCCTCGCCGAAAACCTGGAGCCCGGGGCCCGCATCCTTCTCTCCGACGGCCTCATCGAGTTGCGCGTTCACTCCGTCAAAGGCGGAGACGTCACCTGCGAGATCGTCAACGGCGGCATGCTCGGCGAAAACAAGGGCATCAACCTGCCCGGCATTCCCGTCAAAGTCCCCTCGCTGACCGAAAAAGACGAAGAAGACCTCGCCTTCGCCGTCAGCCAGGGCGTGGATGTCGTCGCCGTCTCTTTCGTCCGCACTGCAGCAGACATTCGCCACGTCAAAAGCCGTCTGGCCGCGCTCAAATCCGACGCCTGGGTCGTCGCCAAACTCGAAAAGCCCCAGGCAATCGAGCACCTCGATTCCATCCTGGAGATCACCGACGCCATCATGGTCGCTCGCGGCGATCTCGGCGTTGAAGTTCCACCCGAAAAAGTCCCGGCCCTTCAGAAACACATCATTCGCCGTGCCGCAGAGTTCCGCAAGCCCGTCATCACGGCGACGCAGATGCTCGAGTCCATGATCGACAATCCGCGCCCCACACGCGCCGAAGCCTCCGACGTCGCCAACGCCATCTACGACGGCACCGACTCAGTCATGCTCTCTGGCGAATCCGCCGCCGGCAAATATCCCGTCGAAGCCGTAGCCATGATGCACAAGATCGTCACCGAAACCGAGCATCAGATCCGCATCGATCCGCCGCCCGCGCTCGGCCATCACCCCAGCGTCCGCCTCTCCATCGCCGAAACCATCTGCGAGTGCATGTCCCACGCAGCCGACGACCTTGACGTCGCCGCCATCGCCATCTTTACCGAATCCGGCGGCACCGTTCGCCTCCTCTCCAAGTACCACCCCGAGCCACCCATCTTCGCGCTCTCGCCATTCGAGAAGGTCATCAACCGCTGTATGCTCCTCTGGGGAACCTATCCAATCCTCTGCGAACGTTTCCATGACACCGACAAGCTCGTAGAAATGGCAGAAGACATCCTTGAAGCCAAAGGCCACGTCACAGCGCGCCAGATCGTAGGCATCGTCGCCGGAACCCGCACCAAATCCGGTGCCACCAACTTCATGCGCCTCCACATGGTCGGCGACCGCGATTCCGAAACCCCCACCGAACCCACAAGGAAGAAGAAAAAATAACTCTCAACCGAATGTCTTTCGCAAACGGAGCCGCTCACCCAATGAGCGGCTCTGTTCTATAGAGCAGAGTTCGCATTGCTATATAGGATCGTCGTTCAGGGCCAACGGCCCGGCAAATACCAGCCTGGGCCGAAGGCCCAGGTTATGGGACAAAGAGAAATTCGAGGGCTGAAGGCCCGACATATAAAGGAATCCGCGTTAGTGGTGCTTGAAATACTGGATCGCCCTCTCATGCTGCTCAGCCTTCTCTCGCGTAGCGAAGGTTCCAAGGTTCTTTCGCTTGCCTGTCTTCGGGTCAGCATGCCGGGAATAGATCCGGAACTCTCCAGTCTTCAGTTTGCGAATCATGGAATTCTCCTCCAATCGGGTAAGATGCCCTGAATTCCACCCTCGTTTTCCGCACCTTCTCCAGCCATACAATCAGACACATGGGCCGTATCCGAATCCTCTCCGACGTCGTGGCGAACCAGATCGCCGCCGGCGAAGTCGTCGAGCGCCCAGCCTCTGTCGTCAAGGAACTCCTCGAAAACTCCCTTGACGCGGGAGCCACCCGCATCCGCATCGAGGTCGAAGCCGGCGGCCGCAAACTCATCCGCATCGCCGACAACGGCCACGGCATGGTCAAGGACGACGCCCTTCTCGCCTTCGAGCGACACGCCACCAGCAAACTCCGCACCTCCGACGACCTCCTCTCTATCGCCACTCTCGGATTTCGCGGCGAAGCTCTACCATCGATCGCCAGCGTCTCGCGTCTCACACTCGAAACCCGCGCAGTTGAAGAAGACTCCGGCACCCTCGTCGAAATCGCCGGCGGCAACATCCTCCGAGTCGAAGACGCAGGCCTTCCCACCGGCACCACCATCACCCTCCGAGACCTCTTCTTCAACACCCCAGCACGCCGAAAATTCCTCAAGTCCGAACAGACCGAGCTCTCTCACATTGCCGCGCTCGTCACCCACTACGCATTAGTCCACCCAACCAAACACTTCGAGCTGCACAGCGCGACCCAGGCGCTCCTCATCGCTCCCGCCGTGGCCAACGCCGCCGACCGCCTCTTCCAGATCTTCGGCAAAGACACCAGCAGCTACATGCTCCCCATCACCGCCGAGCTCGACTTCACCCGCGTCGGCCTCCCCGAACCACCACCCTGGAAGCGCGAAGAAGACTACACCCCGCCCGAACCCGGTTTCCTCCGCATCACCGGCTTCGTCTCCAAACCCGAGCTGCAAAAACTAAACCGCAACTCCATCTACGTCTTCGTCAACCAGCGCCTCATCCGGGACAAACTCGTCCTCCACGCGCTCAGCGAAGCCTACCGCAACATTCTCCCACCCACGTCCTACCCCGTCGTGCTTCTCTTCCTCGAGATGCCTCCGCAAGAGGTCGACGTAAACGTCCATCCCGCCAAAACCGAAGTCCGCTTCCGCCAGCCGGCCTTCGTCCACGACTTCATCCGCGACACCATCCGCACTGCGCTCGTCCAAGCCCGCCCTGCCGCCAGCTTCGCCACTGCGCTCACCAGCGGCCCACACGGCGCATCCAGCTCATTACTCATCGACGTAAGCCCGCTCCCCGGCGGCGACGACGCCATCCCCCAACCCGTCTTTGAACCCAACCACCTTCCGCAATCCGATCCCCACCCCACGGCCGCCGACACCGAAACCTTCCACGCCCAGCCCATCAAATCCCCCAACTTCAACCTCGCCGCACCCATCGTCCCACCCTCCCCGGGCCGCTTCGCCTTCTCCGGCCACTCCATCCCTGTTGGCTACGAATCAACTCAAATCGAAACCGAAGCCGCTGTCCCCCAACAAGCCGACACCCTCACCGCACTCTCCACCCTCAAGCCGCTCGGCCAGCTCCGCGACTCCTTCATCCTCGCCACCAACGAGGAAGGCCTCTGGATCATCGACCAGCACGTAGCCCACGAGCGCATCCTCTTCGAAAAAGTCCTGCGCGAACGCAACACCGAACAAGTCCAGCGCCAGCGCCTCCTCATGCCTCTCCTCATCGATCTCCTCCCAGCCCAGATGATCACCTTCGCCGAGATCGCCGAAGAACTCGACCGCAACGGCTTCGAGGCCGAACCCTTCGGCCCTCGCACTCTCGCCATCAAAGCGGCTCCAGTAGGCCTCGAAGGCGCCGAACTCGAACACATGCTCGAAGAAGTGCTAGCCGTCCCCGACCGCAACCAGCAAACCGAAAACGCCGAAGCCCGCCGCCGCCGCATAGCAGCCAGCATCGCCTGCCACGCCGCCATCAAAATCAACCAGCCCCTCGAACCCTCCAAGATCGACTGGCTCCTCACCGAACTCGCGAAGACCGAACACCCAACCGCCTGCCCCCACGGCCGCCCCATCGCTCTGCGCTACTCGCACAAAGACATCCAGCGAGCGTTCCAGCGAATCTAGAAAAGCCCTCCAAACGATCAGGGCGACGGCCCGCGTTAACAAATACGCTACCGTTGCTCTATTTCTTGGCAGCAACGAACAGCGTCATCTTCGTTCCCTGTCCAAGCCACACATTCTCATTCGGAAGATCCACGCTCGCTGACTGGCTCATCCCATCCGCACTCGTGAGGATCGCCCCAGGCAGATTCCCAACCGCCAGATGCTGATTCGGCGCATGCCCCACCATCCCGTCAGTCTCTGGCCCCTGTTGTGTTTGCGATTTGATCACGCTCTGCTGCACATACGTCTGGTTAGGATTGCTTGCCGTCGTCGGCGACGCCGCTGGATTGGGAGGCGTTGCCCCTCCTCCATGTGCCCCACCAGTAAGCGCCGCGAGGTCAGGAGAATCCATCGGAACTGTAAGCGAAGTCACCATCACCTGCAGCGGAATCTCATGCCCATCCTTTGTCACTGCCTGGTCCAAACTGAACGCTACATGGGACGTCTTGTCAGAGCTCGACTTCGCCTTCGCCGCCGTTACCTTCCCCATCAGCTTCGTTCCCTTAGGAAGCTCGGTGCCGTCCGCCAGAGTGACAGCACTCGTCGTCTTGGCGCTCACCACATCTCCCGCCTTCACCTTCTTTACATCGATCCCCTTCGTTAGTTCCGCTTGGACGGTAACTCCTGCCGGTGCCTTCGCCGCAGTCGTCTGACCACGCAGAGCAACAGAAAGGATCAACACACAAACAAGTGAGAGATATCGCATAACCTTCCTCCGTCTCCTCGAACATTGCCTTCGACAACACGACAAAAATATCATCTCTCTCCTATTGCTGGCTCCAGTTTCGCGGCGGCCCGGCCATATCGCACGTTTTGCGGTATCCTAGTAAAGAACGCAGGCGGTCCCTGACGCGAATCCAACCGCGCCGCAGCTCCCACAAAACACTCCATGTTCACCTCTTCAGCCCAGGCTGAGGATTGCTGTGCGCGGTCGTCTCGCCCGGCAGGAAGGCAACAACTTGAGCAGCCCAACTATCCCCACGGCCGAGCAACTCGCCGCCGCCCGCCTCACGCATTGGCGTCACAACGCCGACCCCATCCTCACCGTCAACATGCTCCGCGACTGGCTCAACACCTCAGGTCTCGTCCTTTTTCTCCCGCGAGCTGCACAACTCCCCGCTCCTGCCCCAACCTTCGTCGAAGTCATCCTCGGCACCCCCACTCCCGCGCCAACCCTCGCCGACACCGAGCAGCCCCGCACCCTCCTCTCCCGCCTCATCCTCGACAGCGGAGCCATCCCACTCAATCTCCTTGGCTCGCCCACCGGCGCCGGCACCGAAACCCCCGACTTCCTCGTCTCCCCGCTCGCCTTCTCCTACATCTTCACCCTCCGCGGCGACAAGGCCTGGAAGCAGCCCCCCGCCACCACCGGCCCCACCAAAGTCTCCCCACTCGCCCTCAACACCTACAACCTCCTCACCGAGCGCGCAAAAGATCACGCCACCGGTACGAGCGCCTACGACCTCGCCACCCAGCTCGGCAAAGAGGTCACCGAAACCGCCGTCCTCCGAGCCCTTACCGAGCTCTGGCAGCATCTCCGTGTCCTCCCGGTTCCGCAACCTGACGGCGCACCCACCCTTTGGGAACTCACCACCACACGCTTCACCAAACAGATCAAAGCCGGAGCCAACGCTGGCCAGCCCACCGCCCTCTCGGCCCTCATCTCGCTCTATCTCCGTCAGGCCATCGTCGCCTCCGAAGAAGAGATCGAAACCTTCCTCTCGCCCATCGCCTCCCGCTCGCGCATCCGCGAAGTCGTCCACGCGCTCCTCTCGGCACGCCAACTCGAGACGATCGCCGTCGAAGGCCGCACCGTCCTCCACATCGCCGGAGAGCCACCGGTCTTCCATGCCATTCCCGCTCCCGACGACATCGACTTCCTCGTCGTCACGACCGAAGGCGAGATCACACCCGTAACGGCGGAGTCAGACGAAGCCCCAGCCGATGAAGCCCCCACTCGCATCAAAAAATTCATCCCCAAACCCCGCAAGACCGGCACAGGATTTGTAACCAAGCCACGCATAAATACCGAAGACCGCCCCACCCCACGCGAGCGCCGTCCCTTCACACGAGATTCCGGCCGCTCCTTCGATCGCCCCGCCGGAGACGCCCGCCCCAGCTACAACAAACCCTGGGACGAAGAACGAGCCGCTCGCAAACCTGCAGCCGACGCCGAAGGGAAGCGTCCCTTCACCAGAAAGCCCAGCTTCGGCGACAGACCCTCCTACGCCAAAAAGCCCGGCTTCGGTTCAAAACCCTCCTTCGGCAGCAAGCCGCGTTTCGGCGAAGATCGCCCCTCCTTCAAGAGCAGCCGCCCACCCTTCCGCCGCGCAGAAGACTCCGGCGACTCGCGTCCCCCGCGCCGCGAGTTCAAGCCCCGCGACTTCGATAAGCCCCGCGACTTCACCCCGCGCCCCTACCGCGAGGCGTCCGCAGGCGACTCCACCGATCGCCCGCGCAAGACCTTCTCCAAACCCGGCACCTTCGCCCGCAAGCGCGAAGGCTTCTCCGGCAAACCCGGTTTCCAGCGCGAAGGCGACCGCGAATCCCGCCCGCCGCGCCGAGACTTCGGCGACAAGCCACGCCAATCCTACGGCGACAGCCACGCCATCCTTCGGCGGCCCACGCAGCAAGCCCGCCTTCTCCCGCGACCGCAACGACGATCGCCCAGCCCGCAGCTACGGCGCCCGTGGTGACAGCGACAACGCCCGTGGCAGCAGCTATAGCCCCCGCCCAAAACGCAGCGAAGGCGGCCCACCCTTCCGCAAGTTCGACGCTCCGCGCAAACCCAGGAGCACCTTCGAAGACCGCCCAGACCGTCCCGCTCGCAGAGAATCTTCAGGCGAATTCCCACGCAAGCCGGCAAAATCCTTCGGCGCGAAAAAGCCCTTCAGTAAATCCACCCAGGGCTTCGCTGGAAAACCCACTGGCGGCTTCGCAAAAAAATCCGGCAGCTTTGCCGGCAAAAAGCCCTTCGCCAAATCCGCACCACGCGGAACAGGCAAACCCGCCAGCACCTTCGACAAGTTCAAAGGAAACAAGAAGCCCTTCGGCAAACGTCCCCCCGCCCGCAAGTTCAAACCCGAGGAGGACAAGTAAGCCCCGATGGCCGAGCCGAAGGAAATCTCCCAAGCCGTTAGCACCTCCGCGCCCGCGAAGCGCCAGCGTCCCGTCATCGCTATCGACGGCCCCGCCGGTGCTGGCAAAAGCACCCTCGCCGCGCATCTCGCCCGCCGTTTCGGCTTCCTAAACCTCGAAACCGGAGCCATGTACCGAGCCCTCGCCCTCAAAGCCATCGAAAACGACTACGCCTTCGACGAAGAAGCTCCCCTCATGGACCTCGCCACTCAAACCCACATCACACTCCAGCCCCACCCCGAAGGCAACCGTGTCCTGCTCGACACCATCGACGTCTCCCGCCGCATCCGCGAGGCCGACGTCACCTCCGCCGCCTCCAAGATCTCCATCCACCCGCACCTTCGTGCCTGGATGGTGCAGCAACAACGTGCCTTA
Organism: uncultured Acidobacteriaceae bacterium; assembly: GCA_963802695.1. Taxonomy (GTDB): domain Bacteria; phylum Acidobacteriota; class Terriglobia; order Terriglobales; family Acidobacteriaceae; genus Edaphobacter. The sequence goes on along the minus strand of CAWDJN010000010.1, from coordinate 203,757 downwards.
GGCCAGGCTGGAGGAGTCGTCATGGAAGGCCGGGACATCGGCACCGCCGTCTTCCCCGACGCCGAAGTCAAGATCTTCCTCGACGCCGCCCCCGAGGTCCGCGGCAACCGCCGCTACCGCCAGGCCACTCCAGAATCCCTCGCAATCGCCAAGTCCAACGTGGAACAGAACTCAGGCCGCCAGTCCCCCACCCCCCTGACCCCCGAACAACAGCGCGAAGCCGAGGAGGCCATCCTCCGCGAACTCAAGGAGCGCGACTACCGCGACCGCCACCGCGCCGAATCCCCCCTCCAGCCCGCGGCCGACGCCGTCATCCTAGACTCAACTTCAATGACTCTCGATCAGGTCCTCGCCCGTGCCGAAGAGATCGTCCGCTCCCACCTTCCGGCATAAACCTGCGTGATATCTAACATCTTCGGCCTACGTTTGTCGAATCCCCGTGACGGCAAAATCCTCATCCACCAATACTTTTCCACAAGTTGTGCACTATAAACGGTGCAATCCCAAGTATTTAGGCAATTAAGTCAGAAAAAGTTCTGAACTGTGCTAACCTTCTTATATCGTTTGAAACAGATTGGATTTCTGCAAAGCTTGAAACTGTACGAACCCCGATTTGGATCTACGGCAAATTCAGTAGGAATAAGGAAATAGCGAACATGGAACAGGGAACAGTAAAGTGGTTTAACGATGCCAAGGGGTTTGGCTTCATCAGCCGCCAGAACGGCGAGGACGTGTTCGTTCACTACTCGGCGATCAATTCGAACGGTTTTAAAAGCCTACAAGAGGGCCAGGCAGTTCAGTTCAACGTAGTTAAAGGGCCCAAGGGCTGGCAGGCTTCGGACGTTCAGCCTCTCTAAGCTTTAATTCTCGAGGACAGCGACACACCAGGTTTGGCGCGGGGGATGGCTTCGGCTGTCCCTCGGCGCGCTTAACCCTATCCCGGCTTCGCCAACGTCTCATCTCTGAACACACAGGGGTTGCAATTCATCATGGCGACCGCTAGTGTGCTCGTGGAGGAGAAATGCGACGCCTGTTTGCTTTGGCCACACTTGCGCTGATTCTCAATTCATCTCTCAGCGCCCAGCAACCCGCACCGGAGCAGCAACCCCCGCCTCCACCCCAAAACCCCATCCAATACCAGCAGAACCCCGAACAGGAAGAGCGGACCGCGCCGCTTGGTCAGCCCCCGCCCGTCGACCAGATCGACCGCTTCGTTCAACCATACCTCCAGAACGGCGACTTCAGCGGATGCATCCTCGTCGCCAAGTATGCGCGCATCTTCGCACGCAAATGCTACGGCGGCGCCAACTACGAGCTAAGGGTCGTCAACACCATGACGACGCGATTCCACATCGCCTCAGTCACCAAATGCTTCACTGCCGCGGCAATCGTCATCCTCGAGCAGCAGGGCAAACTCCACATCTCCGACTCGCTCAGCCGATACATCCCCAACTTTCCCAACGGTGACAAAATCACCATTCGTGACCTCCTCGAGCACACCTCCGGAATCCCCAGCTACTACGACATCCCCGAGTACGAGGCCATCAAAAACAAGCCCATCCACTTCGACGACCTCATCGCCATCATGCGCAAGCAGCCGCTCGACTTTCCACCCGGCACAAAGAGCAGCTACAGCGACACCGGCTATGCCTTCCTCGCCTACATCATCGAACAGGTCTCAGGCGTCTCCTACGAAGAGTTCCTCTCCCGCGAAATCTTCACACCCTTCGGCATGAAACACACCGGCACCTTCTCCGACACCACCCTCATTGCCGAGCGCGCCTCCGGCTATCAGCCCTGGGTAAGCGACATGTCCGGTGATCTCCCAGGCCGCATCACCCCAACTCCCATCAGCCGGCTCGGGCTTAGAAACGCACCCGCCTACGACAAGAACATCATCACCGGTTCTGGCTCCCTCTACTCCACCGTCGACGATCTCTATCTCTTCTATCAAGGCATCCAGAGCAAGCGTCTCTTCGACATGAGCACGCTCGAATATCCCTATGGATGGGGCGTCCGTGAGTTCAAGGGAAGAAAATTCCTCGAGCAGAACGGCCGCGACCCCGGCTACGTCGCCCGCATCGACGCCTTCATGGACTACAACGTCGTCGTCATCGTCCTGAGCAACGTTGAAGTCGGTGCTGACGCTCCCATCGCCGCAGGCCTCGAGACCATCGCCTTCGGAGGCGAACCTCCGCTGCCTCCTCCGCCCCACATCATCAACCCGGTCACCGCCGCCGCACTCAAAATATACGAAGGCCGTTACCAGATCGCCCCAAACTCCTTCATGGACGTAAGGGTCGCCGGCGATCATCTCTTCCTGCGCGGCCCCGGCGGCAGCTATCTTCCGCTCGAACCCACTGGACGCGATGCATTTTTCTATCGCCAGCTCTACGTCTCCATGACCTTCCTGCGCGACGCCGACGGCAAGGTCGAATCTGTCCTATGGGGCGGCGACGTTCCCTGCAAAAAAATCTCCAGCCAGCCCATGCCCTGGAACTAAAACGAATTCAAGATGGAGGCACCAATCCCGATCGATTGGGAGCCGTCATGTTGAAGCCGTCATTTTGAGTTGAAGTGTTCATGCGGTCATATTGAAGCCGTCATCCTGACCCTGAGCGAAGCCGAAGGGGAAGGATCCCTGTATTTGTCTTTGTGTTTTCCGTTGGTGGCAAGATGCGCTGCTTCGATTTCGCCTTAACCGCGCAAAAGATTCCGAACTAAATCGCAAATCCCTACTTCGGCTCAGGCTCCGGTTCAACCGTACTCATCCCCGGCACAATCGTCGACGTAGCCTTGAACTTCCGATAGTCCGAGAACACCGCCTGCTCATCGCCGCGGAAGTTCATCACAAGAAGAAACCGTATCGCTCCATGTCCGCTCAACTCGACCGGTAGCCACACCTCGCCATTCACCTTCTTCATCTGCATGGCAAAGTTGGTGTCTTTTTGCACATTCACCACCAGCCCGCCGCCAATCTTGAAGGCATTCACGAAGTGTCCTTCCAGTTTGACGATCATCCGGTCCTCTTCATCCACCCATACTGTTCCCACCAGATCGCGCACCACCTCTTCCGCGCGGTTCTTCGTCTTGGCCTTAGGATCTCCCGTGTAGTCCACCGCAATCGTGTCTCGTCCGTCCAACATCACCCTTCTCGGATTCGAAAATGTTCCCAGCGCCAAAAACCGCGAAGGTGTAATCTCCTCGTTGCCTCGCGGATCGGTCTCTTTGCCCTCGCTATCAGCCTTCTCACGCTTGCCCTTAGCCTTCGCGACCTCTTTATCGATCCGTTCGTTCTCCTTCTTCTGTTCGTCCGCGCTGAGTTCTTTGCCGTCCTTCTTCACAAGACGCTGCACAGGCACTCCACCCACCCAGAAGATGTCGTACTCCTTCGTCTCCGTCTTCTTGACTCCGCCATGCCCATCCGTCTCCCGGCTCGTCTCCACCGCGTGATACAGATAGTCCTTCCGAACGGCCTCTTCCTTACGCTGGTTCTTCAAAACCTCCTGCATCAGCGATGGAATATCCGGCAATGGCCGCTCCATTTCCGTCGTCTTCGCCGGCACTTCCTGGGTCACCACCGGAGGCGCAGGCGTCTCCTGCCCAACCGCAACTCCACCGCACGCCATCCACCCCAGCGAAACCGCCAGACTCAGCCATCGGCCACTAAGGCCACCAACCCACGTCATACCTCAACTATAGTGCGACGCCGCCCTGCCGGTCATGGCATCAGATATCTGACATTTTTCCTGTCAGACCAGCCAACCCATCCAAAACACTTTCACTTGACACAAGATCCTCAAAAAAATATCGCAACAGCCACGCTCGCGCAGTATCTAACAAGACGCCACAATCCACATCCCAAAATCAAAAATCCCTTATAATGAATACTTTACGCAGAAGGTCCAGACCTATCTCCCTTCGTTAGAAGACTTTGCACCAAATCCCCGCAGGGGGATACAGGACTATCCTTTTGTCCTTCAGTTGGAGTAGAGTGTGGTCGTACCAATACTGTAAGAGTTTTCCTTGGCGCAACAGAAACAAAAAGAGATAAGACAGGTTGAGCATCCACACTCTCAAACTCGGAGCAGCCGACGACGTCGTGGTCGCCCTCAAGCCCGTCTCCCAAGGGCAATCCCTTAACGGCCACCGACTCGTCGCGTCCGCCGATATTCCCGCCGGTCATAAGCTCGCCATCCACCCTATAAGCCCCGGCCAGCCCGTTCGTAAGTTCAATCAGATTATCGGCTTCGCTACCCAGCCCATCGCCCCAGGCGAGCTCGTCCATACCCACAACCTCGTCGCCGGCGACTTCCAGCGCGACTACGCCATCGGGACCGAGTTCCACCGCACCGAACTCCTCGTTCCGCCCGCAACCTTTCAGGGCATCGTTCGCCCCGACGGCCGCGTCGCCACACGCAACTACGTAGGCGTCATCACCACCGTCAACTGCTCCGCTACTGTAGCCCGCCGCATTGCCGCCCACTTCACCCCCGAAGTCCTCAGCGCCTATCCCAACGTCGACGGCGTTGTCGCCATCACTCACGGCACCGGCTGCGGCATGGCCGAGCACAGCGAACCCGCTGACCTTCTCCGCCGCGTCTTCGTCGGTTACTCGACACACCCAAACTTCGCCGGCGTCCTCCTTCTCGGCCTCGGTTGCGAGACCAATCAGATCGAACCCCTCATCACGCTTTCGGCCAACGCAACCACCATCCGCACCAGCACAATCCAGGAAGAAGGGGGCACGGCGGCAGCCATCCGAAGCGGCATCGCCACTGTGCACGAGTTACTCGAGCAGGCCAACAATGTAACCCGCACCACCGTGCCCGCCTCCAAACTCGTCGTAGGTCTTCAGTGCGGAGGCTCCGACGCCTATTCGGGCATCAGCGCCAACCCCGCTCTGGGCGCAGCCGTTGACCTTCTAGTCCGCAATGGCGGCACCGCCATCCTCTCCGAAACCCCCGAGATCTATGGCGCCGAGCACCTCCTCACCCGCCGCTCCTCCACGCCCGACGTCGCCCAACGCCTCATCGACCGCATCCATTGGTGGGAGCAGTACACCGCGCGCCACAACGGCTCCATCGACAACAACCCCCAGCCCGGCAACAAGACCGGCGGCCTCACCACCATCCTTGAGAAATCCCTCGGAGCCGTCTCCAAAGCCGGAACCACCAACCTGAACGACGTCTACCTCTACGCCGAACCCGTCACGACTCCGGGCCTTGTCTTCATGGACTCACCCGGCTTCGATCCCGTCTCCGCCACCGGCCAGGTCGCAGCCGGAGCCAACATCATCTGCTTCACCACCGGCCGCGGCTCCGTCTACGGCTGCAAGCCCACCCCGTCAGTCAAAATCGCCTCCAACACCCCCATCTACAACCGCATGTCCGACGACATGGACATCAACTGCGGCACCATCATCGACGGTGAAGAAACGGTAGAAGAAGCGGGCCGAAGAATCTTCGACGAAATGCTCGCCACCGCCTCCGGTAAACTCACCCGCAGCGAAGTCCACGGCTTCGGCGAAGAAGAATTCCAACCCTGGCTCCTCGGCGCAACGCTGTAATCCTGCCGTCGCCAGAAATTGAAGATCGAATTACGTTTTCAGGACCGAACCGGCTACTTCACAAGATTGAAGTAGCCTTTAACTTATGGAGCCTATCCGAACGCTGTTCGCAACTGAACCGGCTGAGCCGTCTCAAGCAGTCCTTCCCGATAGCCTTCGCGCCAGATACGGTGGGGATCTTTCCTTTCCGCCGGCTCCGGACGACCGTCCCTATTTCATCGCAAACTTCGTGTCTACACTCGACGGGGTCGTGAGCTTCAACTTACCGGGTCAGTCGGCAGGAGCTCAGATCAGTGGTTCGAACGAAGAAGACCGTTTCATCATGGGCCTGCTGCGGGCCTCAGCAGATGCGGTGGTGGTGGGTTCGGGGACGCTTCAAGCCGCTGGTCCGCAAGGGACCTGGCTTCCGGAATCTGTCTATCCAGCAGCAAAAGATCTATACCAGAAGTATCGAACCGAGGTGCTCCGAAAGCTGGAAAATCCACTTGTAGTCATTGTCACGGCAACGGGTGGGCTGGACCTCGCCAGCGCCGTGTTTCATACTCCGCGAACCAAGGTGCTCATACTGACTTCAGACCAAGGCAAAGAGAGGTTGTCGCAGAGCGGATCGGAGGCACTCGCCTCAGTCGACGTGAAGGCGTTGTCCATGGCTGACACGCGCATCTCTCCTTCGGCGATCCTTACATTCCTCAGAAAGGTGGCCGGAGTAGAGTTGCTGCTTCACGAAGCCGGCCCGACACTCTTTGGCGAATTTCTCGCAGGCGGGTTCATGGACGAACTTTTCCTGACAGTGGCACCTCAGGTTGCTGGTAGAGTCGCAGCGCACCCCAGGCCAGGCTTGGTTGCAAACGTCGAGTTCTCCCCCGCTTCGTCTCCCTGGTGGAAGCTTCTCAGCGCAAAAAGGGCAGCCGATTATCTTTTCCTGCGTTATCAGGTGAGAGATCGGAGCCTGCTTCATTGATCACCCGCTAAGCGTCGCGTCTTTCCTGCCTCAGCTGTCAATCCCCCGCCTGCCAGATGCGCCATCCCTCCAAAAGGTCTAGCATAGTAATGGACGCGAAAATCGTTTTTCGCGCGCACACCAAGACCTGAAACGAGGAAGCAATGGCAACGAACGCAGGGACACTCACTGCCTCCACCCCACCCGCCGAGCAGCAAGACCGCGAACAAATCTTCGACATCTTCCGTCGCTGGGGATACCTGCAAGCCACCCTCGATCCGCTAGGTCAATACCTCCCGCCCGAGCCATTCCCCATCGCCACCACTCCCGAAGGCGACATCGCCGCCGAAGCCCGCCGCTACTACTGCGGAAACTTCGCCGTAGAATTCATGCACATCCCCAACCTCGAGCAGCGCCAGTGGATTCAAGACCAGACTCGAGCGCCCCGCACCCACCGCCCGATCAGGCCCACATCCTCACCCAGCTCATCCGAGCCGACCTCTTTGAACAAGTCATCCAGCAGCGCTATCTAGGCACCAAGCGCTTCTCCCTCGAAGGCCTCACCGTCCTCATCCCATTCCTCGACCAGGTCTTCGCAACAGCCTCCGCAGCGGGCGTGACCCGCTCCATCGTAGCCATGGCACACCGCGGTCGTCTCAACGTCATGACCAACACCATCGGCCGCTCCCCCGCCGAAATCTTCGCCAAGTTCGAAGATGTCGACCCCCGCTCCGTCCTCGGCGGAGGCGACGTCAAGTACCACATGGGAGCCACCGGCGAATACAAATCGCCCACCGGCCAATCCATCGCGCTCCATCTCGCCTCCAACCCCAGCCACCTCGAAGCCGTCAATCCCGTAGCCATGGGACGAGCGCGCGCCTGGCAGATCCGCATTGGCGAAAACGGCAAGCAGCAGGTCCTTCCCATCATCCTCCACGGCGACGCCGCCTTCGCAGGGCAGGGAATCACCGCCGAATCCCTAAACATGGCCTCGCTCGCCGGCTACTCCATAGGTGGCACGCTGCACATCATCACCAACAACCTCCTCGGCTTCACCGCCAACCCCGAAGAGTCCAACTCCACCCGCTTCTCCACCGACCTCGCCAAGCGTCTTCCCATCCCCATCTTCCACGTCAACGGCGAAGACCCCGATACCGCCATGCGCATCGCCGCCATCGCCGCCGAATACCGCCAGCGCTTCCACTCCGACGTCGTCGTCGACCTCATCGGCTACCGTCGCTACGGCCACAACGAAACCGACGACGCCACCGTCACCCAGCCCCGCCGCTACGCCGCCATCAAAGAGCGCCCGTTCCTCTACCAGACCTACGCCAAAGCCATCGGTGTCGACCCCGCTCCGGAAGCCAAAGCCATTCAGGAAAAATTCCTGGCCGATCAAACGGCGGCCACCAAAGCCAAGCGCCCCAAGCTCTCCACCCTTCCCGACTACTGGAAGCCCTACAACGGCGGCGCGCTCACCGAAGCCGACACCAAAATCATCACCGGCATCTCCCCTGAGAAGGTCCTCGATCTCTCGCGCCTCTCCAACAACTACCCCGCCGGCTTCCACATCCACCCCAAGGTCCAGAAGCTCTACGAGCAGCGCATCGAGATGGCCGAAGGCAAGCGCCTCTTCGACTACGGCGCCGCCGAGCTCCTCGCCTACGCCTCGCTCCTCACCCAGGGCACGCCCGTCCGTCTAGCCGGTCAGGACTCCCAGCGCGGGACCTTCAACCAGCGCCACTCCGTCCTAGTCGACACCGAAACTGAAACCCGCTTCACCCCGCTCGATCACATGACAGCCAATCAAGCGCGCTTCGAGGTCTACAACTCCTTCCTCTCCGAAGCCGCAGCCCTTGGCTACGAGTACGGCTACGCCCGCGACTACCCTGAAGCCCTCGTCCTCTGGGAGGCCCAGTTCGGCGACTTCGTCAACGGAGCCCAATCCATCATCGACCAGTTCATCGCCGCCGGCGAAGCCAAGTGGGGACTCCTCTCCGGAGTCGTCATGCTCCTCCCCCACGGCTACGACGGCCAGGGTCCCGAGCACTCCAGCGCGCGCATGGAGCGTTTCCTCCAGCTCGCCGCCATGGACAACATGGTCATCGCCCAGCCCTCCAACGCCGCCCAGTACTTCCACCTCCTGCGCCGTCAGGCTATGCGCTCCTGGCGCAAGCCCTTGGTCGTCTTCACCCCGAAATCGATGCTCCGCCATCCCGACGCCAGCTCGCCCGTAGCCGAGTTCGGCAAGCCCGCCTTCGAGAACGTCCTCCCCGACAACGACGTTCAAAACCCCCGCCGCCTCATCGTCTGCAGCGGCAAGATCGGCCACAACCTCCGCGTCGAGCGCGCAAAACGCAAAGACATGTCGGTCGGCATCATCTTCGTCGAGCAACTCTACCCCTGGCCCGAGGCCGAACTGCAAGCCGCCCTCGACCAGCACCCCTCAGCCGAAGAGATCGTCTGGGTCCAGGAGGAGCCAGCCAACATGGGACCCTTCACCTACGTCATGCCCAAACTCCGCCGCATGGCCGGCAACCGCGCGCTCCGCAGCGTCAAACGCCACGCCAGCGCATCCCCCGCCACCGGTTCCGCCAAGGCCCACGAGATCGAAGAGAAGACTCTCATCAACCTCGCCCTCGGTTAAATCCCAAACATCCGCACAACAAAAAGCCCGAACAGGAAAACTCCCGATCGGGCTTTTATGCAATTGGCCATCATTCGACGGCGCAATCCGCCGCAAGCGATGGTTGCTGCTTACTTAACCAGACGACGGCGAACCGCACCAGCAGCAGCAAGCAGCCCAGTGCCGAGCAAAGCGATGCTGCTCGGCTCAGGAGTAGGAGCTGCACCGATGTTGATGTTGGAGACCAGCTCTGCAGGCTGCTCATAATTCGTGTTGAAGATGAGTGTGAACGAATAGGTTCCCGTGGTCACTTCACCTGGAAGGTTGAAGTTGGGCTGACCTGCAACGGTCTGGGTTCCCGAACCTGCAGGCGAGATGAGATCGTTGGTGAGGCCGTTGCCAGTGAGGTAGATCAGAGCACCGTCGTCGTGGCTAAGAGAGATGCTCTCCCCCGCTGTCAGAAAGGTGGTGCCCGTGAGGACGAAGAGAGTGCCGTCGGAGTTTTCACTGCCGCTGGTGTTGCTGCCCGTCGCGTTGCCGTTCTTGGCGGGTGTCGTGAAATAGGTCTGGGTAAGAATATTGCCGCTCACGGTATTGAGAAAGTCGAAGAGGCTCTGCCCTGGGTTTCCATAGCCTGTGTTGAAGTTGATGGTAGAAGCGGTGAAGGTGGCACATTCGCCAGCAGAGGAGGTTTCCGCGGCGACCACCGTTCCAATGGTGGGGGTTTGGATCGCGATACCCGATCCCTGTCCGCCCGAGTTGGTCGGGATGTCGCAATATGCGGTGCCGGTGACGATACCGGCATGAGCTGTACCTGCGGCCGCCAGGAGAGCGGCAGCACAGGAAACCAAGGAAAGGGTACGCAGCGAAAGCTTCATATTATTCATTTGCCTCAAATAGATTTTATTTTGTTAGATTTAGAGCTCGTGCACTAGATGCCAAGCACTTGAATGGCCACGATTTGATTTGGAAGCGCAGGTTGTAACTTGCACTTTCTAAGTCATTTAGGAATTAGTTGTGAAAGATTGCTCTCTTGTGAGCACCAAAAAAATGCAAAAGCCTGCGAGGGCAAGTGGGAAGCGTTTTCCGACACCTCGACTTATCTCGCGACTAAGAAAGGGGTTACGCATCCCGATTGCGCTGGAAAGTTGGGCTTTTGCGTATTTCCAGAGGTGGTCATGTCGCGCCGGCAAGCCCATTAACGAAACTTGCGAGTTCCCAGGTGAGACCTAACCGGCTTGCTTTAGGGCGCGCCTCACAGCAACCGATTCAAATTATCTTCCTATGAACAAAGCCCAAGCGGGGGATTTTACCCCGCTTGGGCTTTCGAGGAAGATCAACAACAAAAGTCCTTCGCTACTCTCCACGGACACCGTTCGGACGTAGAGCGCACGGACGACTCTAGGCCTTGATACGTCGGCGAACTGCACCGGCCGCTACCAGCAGACCCGTTCCAAGCAGAGCGAAGCTGCTCGGTTCAGGAACCGGAGGCGTCGTGGTCTCATGGACGCTATCGGTGAATTCGCTGAAGTTACCACCATCTGCGCTACCATCGGTGATGTCTTTCGATATCCAGATGTTGCTAAGCGGACCGAACGTCGACGACGATGTGTTTGGAGGGTTCGTATACATGGTTATGCGGTCAGCCACAGGGCATATTCCCCCATTCGTCATCGGATCGACACTGCATGCGGATTCGCTGATCGAGCCGGTCCCGTCGAAAGCGCTATCGAGCTGCGTTATGTCGGCGCTGGTGCTCGAGACCTCATAGTCGATATTGAAGTCTACCGGGTACGTAGCGGTGAGTTCGAATTCGAGAGTTGCTATACCCCCTGAGATGCCAGTCGAGGGCGTAACCAGGTTTAGCCCTGAAAGGACACCCGGACCGGACTGGGTAATCGCATCAAAGGTGAAGGTTAGGTCTCCCAAGGAACAGGAAACTGGCAGACTGCCAGGATACAAAGTTTGGCTCACGCACATCGGAGCCGCTTTTGCGACAGATGCCGTACCTAAACCTATGACGAGGGCGGCAAATGCTAAAACATGTCTTATTTTCATATATTTGGTCTCCGGCTTTCGTAGTGTCGTAGCGTTAAAGATCGAGGATGTCGTGCTTCCCGCGCTTAAGTAGAAGCACTTTGGTTGCCAAAATATCTATTCACCTTTTTACTTAAAAGTGATGCAAATAGAACACTTGCATTTTCCTGGTAATATAAGCGACTCCAGCGAGTGAAAAAGTTTGCAGGGTTTGGAAAGCCTTTTCCTCATTTTCCCTTCGATTTCCTCTGAATAGTCCATGTCTGAGCTAGACTTACCGATTAGAACCGTGGCCGTCGGCCGTGCCAAAGTGCGCAAGGCTACTCTCGTCATCCTCCTACGAACAAAACCCAAGCGGGATCTAATCCCGCTTGGGCTTTCGAGGAAGAGCAACAAGAAGTCCTTCGCTGACTCTGACGCAACACCGTTCGTACGCAGAGCGCACGGACGACTTTAGGCCTTGATGCGCCGGCGAACTGCACCAGCTGCTGCCAGCAAGCCCGTTCCCATCAGAGCAAACGTGCCCGGCTCAGGAATGGGTGACCCTGCAGGCTCATAGCCCTGTAGCTGAGCAACGTCACCGTCCGCCGCAGCAAAGGTGCCGAAGGTGTAGACGGTATCAGGGCTTACCAACCAGATCGTGTCGCTGATCATGCCGGCCATGATGGGATTGGTGGTGAAGTTGACGTCTAAAACGCCACTGGAGTCTAGGACGGCTGGGCTGTCCGGAGTGTTACCTAATCCAAAACTTCCAGTAGCATCAACCGCAGTAAGGCTCGCTGGGCTGAAGATGCTCATCGACAGACGATCGATGGAATCCGTAGTGCACACCAGTACACTTATCCGTAAGCGCGGTGATTTTGTAATAAAAGTCCAGTCCGCCATCCGCATCCCTGAAAACACCCGAGATGTAGGTGACGTCGTAGTTGACGGTATTTACCGTGGTCGGACCGAAAGCCGATAAAGGGCCACCAACAGTATTCGGGGTAGTACTTCCGATTGTGTAGTTGGTTGCGAAAGCCGCGGGTGCCACGGCCAACGTCGCCGCAGCTACTGTAGCCAAGGAAAGAGTGCGAAGAGAAAGTCTCATGTCGTTTTGCCTCGAAGTAGAGTTACGAACTGAAAGTGAACTTAGCTTGCGCCAGTAATGAAGCACTTCCATGACCAAATGGGCCAGTTTTCATGCGACACCGAAGTTTATTGTTTTCAGCCGATTCGGTTTTTTCTCATCCAGAGTGTGAATTCTCAATGGGGCAGAAGTGCAAAGTATTGCAGTTTGACTAGCCAACCACTTTCCTAATTAGGAGAATCATTCCACCACGCCAGCTGTCGGTTCTTAACCCCGCAGGCGCGTGACTTATAACGCCCACTGGGTCCTGAATGAAAGCTAACTTGACCGAGCTGTCGCTAACTAGGATGCCTCCTCGGGAGACGTTGGTTGTGCAATCTCCCGCGCATAAATCTGATAGGTCGTCTTAGGCGGATCATCATGCCGGTGCAGCGCCCGCACCCGCGCTCGTATCGCCTCATCCGCCGCCGTAATGCGCTCGCTCGATCGCAGATAGTCGAGCCACGACTCCATGATGAACGTCTCGTTCAGATTCTCCGGATCGATTGCATCCCGATAGATCCCCCACCGCACCGCACCATCCCGCAGCCGCACCCCGCGCAGCTGATGAATCGCCTGCGTGAACTCCGCATAGTTCTCCACCGGAATCCGGTACTCCACCGAAATCCGCACTGGCCCATCCGTCGGCTCCGTATCCACCGCAAGCTGCGGTGCCGGATGCTTGACTGATGCGGTGTATGGTCCGGAAGCGGCCCATGCAGAATCCGAAACCGACGCACAAACGGAAACGTCAACAGCAATCCGCACGCCGCACAGCTCAGTGCAATGCGCAGTAGAACTCCGTTCCGCAATCGAGCCCCACAAGACCGAACCCAGCGCCATTCCGCCCTGAAACGTCATCAGGTAAGTCCCCAGCGACCGTGCCTGCACCCACGCCGGCACCGCCAACTGCACACTCACATTGATCGTCGACATCGTGCTCGTCCACGCCGCACCCGCCAACACCAGCACCGCGAATAATCACCGCCGGGCTCCGCACAAACGCCAGCACCAGCAGCACCACCGCGTTGTAAATCGTCGTCACCGTCAATATCTGGTCTGCCGAATAGCGCGCCCGCACCCTATGCAGCATGGTCGCTGCAATCACTGCGCCCAGCCCCAGCGATCCGTTCAAAATGCCGTATCCCAGCGGCCCCTGTTTCAGATCCTGCTTCGCCACCACCGCCAGCAGAGACCAGATCGCCGACACAAAGAACGTGAAACGAAAACGCACGCACCAGCGATGCCTGCAGATCCGGCGCATACCGCACATACCGCAGCCCCGACCGGATCGACCCCGTCAATCCGCTCCGCTGGCAGCGCCGACTTGAACAGCGGCACCCGCTTCCAGTTCACCAGCACCCAGATCACGCCTGCAAACGACACCGCATTCAGCGCAAACACGCTACCCAGCCCCTGTATGCGGACGCTTAAATGCCGCCACCATCAATCCGCCCAGCGCCGGCCCCACCGCGCGCGCCAGGTTATTGCTCGCCGCATTCAAGCGTCACCGTCTCCGGAATCATCTTCCGCGGCACCAGCTCCGGCACAATCGCCTGCCACGCCGGGTTGTTCATCGCCGACCCGATATTCATCAGAAACGTAAACGCCAGCAGCGTCCACGGCGAAACATATCCCGCAAACGTCAGCACCGCCAGAATCCCTACCGAAGTCAGCATCCACGTCTGCCAGAAGATCAGCAGCTTCCGCCGGTCGAAAATGTCCGCCGTCGCTCCCGCCAGCAGTCCCAGCAGCAACACCGGCAGACTCGCCGCCGTCTGCATCAGCGCAATCAGCAGCGGCGACGTCGTCAGCACCGTCATCAGCCACGTGCCCGCCGTATCCTGCATCCACGTTCCCACCGACGACACCGTGCTCGCAATCCACCGGTCGCGAAACAGCGGAATCCTCAGCGGAGCAAACCCGCTCACCGTCGGCGCCGTCTCCACCACTGGCCCGGCATTGGGACTCTCAAGAGGCATCGCTTATCCAGTCTAAGGCTTCAACACCCACCGAAAATCCCAGGCACAAAAACCGCAAACGGAAGAAAAGCAGTGCCCCCAGAAAAGACAGAGAGAGAGAAGCCGCCTAAGGCAATCACTTTTATCAGCCTTTATCCCTTTGATCACTGTTACGCCTCAAGCCAGACGAGCCAGCGCGACTCAACCAGACATAACGTCGGCTTAAAGAGGAAACCCACGCAGCGCGGTGGGGGCTGTTGCGTGGGTATTCCGGTAAAGCAACGAAGTGGGTGGACTTCGTTATGACTGACTCAACCCGAAGGGAGTCTTGCCACTTGTCTAAGGTAACTTCAAAACGCCCTGGAGTCAAGAGGGTTATTTCCACTATCCCATCCGCCAAACCCAACTGCCTAACCCCAAAAGCGCAATGCAAAAGGACCGGCAGCCCAGCCCAAACCAGGCCGCCGGACCGCCTATTGCCCCAGAGGCTCGATCATCACATCCACGTCCAGATGCCGGGTACTCCCCGGAATATCCAGCGACCCCAGCACCACCGGTTTACCCGGCACCAGTAACGAGTCCCCCTCCACAGAAGTCGACCGCACCACCGGGTCCTGAGGTCCCACTCCCGACCGCTCCTCAGCCACACTCGACCGCTCCACCTTTGCACGCAGAGATACACCATTCCCGCTGCTGGCAAGCGTCGCATCAAAGATCAGTCCCACATCCAGATACGTCACCTGCGACTCCGCCTGCGAACTGGCATTGTTATACGAACCCGTCACCACAGGAACCTTGCTCACTTGTTTCAACACCGACCGCTGCCCCTCGACTGCGATCGTTGAGAAGTGCTGCACCCCAATCCGTTTGCCCCCGTCGATATCAGTAATCGTGTAAGTCAGCCGATAAGCCTTCTTCGGCCGGTCAAGCTGGCTGACGATCTTCTGTGCAAGCGCGATCTGTTCATTCGTCCCCCGCACCATAATCGCGTTCTGGCTCGGAACAAGATAAACCTTGAAACTCGGATCGAGCATATTGCGAATCGCAACGACAATCTCGTTCGCTTCATTCACCGAGGCGACGTTCTTCAGTGGAATCATCGCGTCTGGATTGGTATCCACCCGCGACATCGGCGTCAGCGCAGGCTTTTCTGTCGTCTGCGCCCAGGCGCTCTGTCCCAAAAGCCCCAGCGCTACCACCCCCACAATTCGACAAATGAACCTTGTCGTTTTTCTCTCCAGTGTTTCGCCATGAATCATCATTCGCTCTCTCCGTTCCTCTTTCCGTTGTTCTGCCTTCTAGTTGTCATCCTTCGCCCTGAGCGAACTCGAACGGGCGGAAGATCTGTTTCCCTCGCCGACAGCCAACTCCGCTTGCCAGCCCCTCGCTTATTTCGGTTCCGCGTTGGCCTCCACTGGAGTCACTTGCTTTGGAGCCGCGTCATCCGTTTCTCCACTCACGGAAGTCGCAGATCGTTCCATCTGCTCCTTCGCTCCCGGCTCGATCGACTCGTCCGCCTGCGAAGCCTCCTTCACCACCGGCTTCGCGAAGAACCTCTGAAACTCCTCCTTCTCTTCCGCATCCCGCAGAGCCTCCATCTTCGGATCCAGCATCGCCAGTTCAACCGAATTGCCCTCACGCACCATCCGCAGAATCAACTTTTCCTGCTCGGTCAAAGGCATCGGCGGAGCAGGAAAACTAGCCGCCTTCGTCTCGCTCATCGCCACTGCGTCCATATCACTCGCAACACTCGTGTCCTCCGCTACCGTCTCTGCAGCCTGCCTCTTCACTGCGCCTGATCCGTTCTCAACCGTCCTTCGCGCTGCAGCGACCTGCCCTCTCGCCACATCAGTCGTCACTTCAGCCGCCCGAACCGGAGCGTATCGGGACACTCCTCCAGTCACACCCGCCCGATGCGCCACCAAAATTCCCAATACACAAACAATCAAAGCCGCGACTCCGACTCCACACGTCACCACCACTCCAGGCCGAGCCATCCCCACCAACCAAAGCGGCTTCCAACCCACACGCCCACGCTCCTCCGCACGACTCTCCAGCCGATCCAGAATCCGCCGCTCCATCCCCACCGGGAGCCTTCACATCCCGCAAACCCTCAAGCACTCTCTCCATCGCATCATCCGGTCTGGTCATCGCCGAACCTCCCTCATCTCCAGCCGCTCCCGCAGCCGCGTCCTCGCTCGAAACAACAAAGCCCGCACCGCAGACTCGCTCCGTCCCAAAACCTCAGCCATCTCCGCTGTCCCCAACTCATCGACGGCCGAAAGCAGCAACACATTCCGTTCAGCCCGCGGCAATCTTTCCATCTCTTCCAACACCGACCTCATCCGCCGAGCCTCATCCACCGCCCTGTCCGCTGGAACATTGCCTGCAACCAAACCCTCCACAAACCTCTCATCCAACTGCTCCGGCCTCGCCCGCCGTCTGCGATCCACTGCCAAATTCCACGCAATCCGCACCAGCCAAACCCGCATGTCGCGCACGCCACCCAACGACCGCCGATGCTCCAGCACCCGCACAAACACGTCCTGCACCACATCCTCCGCCTCGCCCTCGTTCCGCAACACCGAGTGCGCCACGCGAAACAGCAAAGCAGAGTAAGCCTCCACAAGCGCCGCGAGATCAACCTCCACTCGCTCGCTCTCCATCGACCCCACCAGCCTCAGTCCCTCAACCGACTCCATAAATCCCTTCTACCCACACAGACGGCTCCCACTAACTTCCGCTCGAAAATAATTTCGCCACCGATGCCGAATCGCAATTCCCCAAATCCCCCTGTATCATTTCGAGCAATGTCCTTAGCGACCAACACACGGTTGGGGCCATACGAGATCATCTCCCTGCTCGGCGCAGGAGGCATGGGTGAAGTCTACGAAGCCCGCGACACCCGCCTCGAACGAACCGTCGCCGTCAAAATATCCAGCGTCCGCTTCACCGAACGCTTCGAGCGCGAAGCAAGAGCCATCTCCAGCCTCAACCACCCTCACATCTGCGCCCTCTACGACATCGGCCGCGAAGACTCCACCGATTTCCTCGTCATGGAGTACCTCGAAGGAGAAACCCTCGAAGCGCGTCTCCGCCGCGGACCGCTGCCCATCGATGAAGCCCTCCGCATCGCCATCCAGATCGCCAGTGCTCTCGACGCCGCGCACCGCAAAGGCGTCATCCACCGCGACCTCAAGCCCGGCAACGTCATGCTCACCCGCAGCGGAGCAAAACTCCTTGACTTCGGTTTAGCCAGGATGGGCAGCCCAATCGCATCCACAATAAGCGAAACCGTCGGCGTAACCCAGCCGCCGCCGCTCACAGTCGAAGGCACAATCCTCGGAACCTATCCCTACATGTCGCCGGAGCAGCTCGAAGGCAAAGAGACCGACGCCCGGTCCGACATCTTCTCCTTCGGCGCAATGCTCTACGAAATGATCACGGGCCACAGATGCTTCCAGGGCTCCAGCCCGGCGAGCCTAATCGCCGCGGTCATGTCCACCAATCCGCCGCCGGTCTCCACCCTCCAGCCGATGGCCTCACCGGCTCTGGATCGCCTCGTCCGAAAATGCCTCGCCAAACCCCCAGATGACCGCTGGCAGAGTGCTGGTGATCTGCTGAGTGAGTTGGAATGGATAACGGAAACGGGATCACAGGCCGGTGTTCCCGCACCGGTTGCGGCCAAACCGAGCAATCGCGAGCGGTGGCTGGCGTGGATCGCAACGGGGCTGGCTGGGGTGCTGCTGCTCGTGTCGCTGGCTTGGTGGACCATGCTCCATAGGCGGAAGGAGCCTACGGGGACGACGGAGGTCCGTTTCCAGATACCCGCACCGGAAAAACTGTACTTCGGCACCTACGACACGCTCGCGTTGTCGCCGGACGGCGAACGCATCGTCTTTACCGCAGGATTCTATGGGCGAGACAGTCACAGGCTTTTCGTTCGCCCGCTGAATGCGGAGACTGCGACGGAGATCCCGATTCCCGATTCCGTCGCCCAGTATCCATTCTGGTCGCCGGATGGGCGGCAGATCGCATTCACCTCAGGACAAACCCTAAAGAAAGTGGATCTTTCGGGAGGGTCGCCTGTCACCATCTGCAATATCCCTGGTGGTGGCGGGGAAGTGTTCGGGACGTGGAATCGTGACGGCGTCATCATCGTCTCAACGCACTCTGGTTTGTTGTACCGCGTTGACGCGGCCAATAGCGAGCCCAAGCCGCTTCGGTCACCAGCGGAAGGAGAAACTCTCCAGACGTGGCCCCAATTTCTGCCGGATGGAAAACATTACCTGTATTTCTCCTCGGGTAATCAGGCTGATCGGCAGGGTATCTACGCCGCTTCTCTCGACTCCACTGAGCGCAAGTTCATCGTAGCTACGAATGGAAATGCCACCTATGTACAACCGGGGCAACTGCTGTTTATGAGCGGGGACGTGCTGATGGCCCAGCCGTTCGATCTCCGGAATCTAAAGTTGCAGGGCGAACCGCGTCGCGTCGTGGAGCAGGTTCAGAGGTTCCAGTTCAGGCCCTCAATCGCGGCCGCAGTCTTCTCCGCCTCGCCAAACGGCGTGCTGGCGTGGCGTCGTCGTGGCTCTTTTTCTGAAAAAATATTGCAATGGTTGGATCGCAACGGGAAGAGACTCGGCGTTGTGGGCGACGCCGCGAATTACTCGAATCTGGCTCTCTCACTTGACGACAGAAAACTGGCGATCGCAATCCGCGATCCGCAGACAAGGACGCATGACATCTGGATCATTGACCTGGTACGTGGGACGAAGACACGGTTGACCTCCGACCCCGCGGACGATCTGGCTGCGGTCTGGTCGCCTGACGGAACGCGAATCGCGTTCATTTCCGATCGTTTGGGGCAAAGGGACATCTACCAGAAGCTGTCGGATGGTTCGGGACCGGAGGAACTGTTGCTGGGAGGAAAGGGCGAAGATAAATTCGTCGACGACTGGTCAAAAGACGGCAAGTATCTTGTGTATGACGCTTGGTCTACTGCTGGCCCCCGACTCTTTGCGCTGCCTCTCGCCGGCGACCGGAAACCCGCGCCGTTGGTAAATACTGAATTCATCTCCCATGAAGGTCAACTCTCTCCGAATGGCCGATGGCTCGCGTATCGCTCCCTCGAATCCGGCATATCGGAGGTCTATGTGCAGGGCTTCGCGCTGGACTCGTCGAAACCTCCGGGCAAATGGCAGATCTCTACGATGGGAGGAGAACTACCGAGGTGGCGGCGTGATGGCAAGCAGTTGTTTTACCACTTCGGCAACACATTCTTTGCGGTGGATGTGAAGACCGAGGGGACGTCCTTCGAGGCCGGTATCCCCAGGCCCATGTTCGACGCTGCTACTGTAACCAACAACACCGCCGGCGGCGGCACTCCGTTTGCGGTCACAAGGGACGGCCAGCGGTTCCTTGTGCTCTCACCGGTTGATAAGGAGGTAACTGCGCCAATAGAGGTTCTGGTCAACTGGCGATAGCCCAAAAATAAATCTCAAAAAAGTGAAATAAATTAGCGCCTCAAAAACACCACGCATCCCGCCACGTTTTCACCACAAAATCACCACAACCTACCATCAAAAAACCACGTTTTTCCGACACAAAAATGCGAAACCCCCTTGTAAAACAAGGGGGTTTCGCCCAACAAAAAAATCCCAAACTAAAGCCTGCAAATTAACAACTCCCGCTCATAAATCATCTCTGGAGGCAGATGGTCATGCAGCAGAAGAAACAGCTCCTCATGCCCCATAACCTCTTTCTTCCACTGTTCCCGGTCCACCGTCTGCAGCTCGTCAAACGTAGCCCGGGGAAAATCCAACCCCTTCCAATTAATATCCTCAAAGTGCGGAGTCCACCCAATCGGCGTCTCTTTCCCCAAAGCCCGCCCCCTCACCCGATCCACGATCCACTTCAAAACACGCATGTTCTCCCCATACCCCGGCCACAAAAACTTCCCATCCTCGCCCTTGCGGAACCAGTTCACATGAAACACCCGCGGCGTAGCCGACAAATTCCGCTGCATCTTCAACCAGTGCCGGAAGTAATCCCCCATGTGATACCCGCAGAAAGGCAGCATCGCCATCGGATCCCGCCGAACCTTCCCCACCGGAGCGCCAGCAGCAGCCGTAGTCTCCGACCCCATCGTAGCCCCGACATAAACTCCAGCCGACCAGTTAAACGCCTGATAAACCAATGGCATAGTGGTAGGTCGCCGCCCGCCAAAGATAAACGCCGAGATCGGCACCCCCTCCGGGTTCTCCCAATCCGGATCAATCGTGGGACACTGCCGAGCCGGAGCCGTAAACCGCCCATTCGGATGCGCCGCCGTAGCCCCGGTAGCCTTCCCCACCTCCGGAGTCCACGGATTCCCCCGCCAATCAGTAAGATACGCAGGAGGCTTTTCCGTCATCCCCTCCCACCAAACCCCACCCTCAGGAGTCAGCGCCACATTCGTAAAGATCGTATTCTTCGCTAAAGTGGCCATGGCATTGGGGTTAGTTTTAGCGCTGGTCCCCGGAGCCACCCCAAAGAATCCAGCCTCCGGATTAATCGCCCGCAACTGCCCACTCGCATCCGGCTTGATCCACGCAATATCGTCGCCAACCGTCCAGACCTTCCACCCCTCAAACCCCGCTGGCGGAATCATCATCGCAAAATTCGTCTTCCCGCACGCCGAAGGAAACGCCGCCGCAACATAAGTCTTTTCCGTAGAACCATCTGCGCGTTGTGGAGACTCCACCCCAACAATCAACATATGCTCCGCCATCCACCCTTCATCGCGAGCAATGTTCGAAGCAATCCGCAGCGCAAAGCACTTCTTCCCCAGCAGCGCATTTCCCCCATACCCCGATCCGTAGCTCCATATCTCGCGAGTCTCCGGAAAATGCACAATGTACTTCTCTTCATTACAAGGCCAGGGGACGTCCTTCTCGCCCGGAGCCAGCGGAGCGCCAACTGTATGCATACAGGGCACTACGCGCTTCTCATCCTTATCAATCTCGGCAAAGACCGGCGCGCCAATCCGTGCCATAATCCGCATATTCACCACGGCGTAAGCCGAGTCCGTCAGCTGCACGCCAATCTGCGACATCGGCCCACCAATCGGCCCCATCGAGTACGGCAGCACATACATCGTTCGCCCGCGCATGGCTCCGCGAAAAAGCTGCTTCAGCTTCTTCCGCATCACATACGGGTCTTCCCAGTTATTCGTCGGCCCCGCATTGTCCTTCGACAAAGAGCAGATAAACGTCCTGTCCTCCACCCGCGCCACATCGTTCGGCGACGACCGCGCCAGAAAACACCCAGGCCATTGCTCTTCATTGAGCTTGGTAAACGTCCCGGCCTTCACCAATTGGTCACACAGATAGTCGTACTCTTCCTGCGATCCATCGATCCAATGGATCCGGTCCGGCTGCGTCAGATCAGCCATCTTTTCCACCCAGCGGATCAGGTGTTTATTCGTAGTAGGAGGTGCGGCAACGGCGGCTTCAGCAATCACTGGCTTCATAGAAATCGTATTTTCCTTCGCATATAAGTCTTCGCCTCCCAACTTCCCCTGTCAACCTGCCATGTGGTCCAGCCACATGGATTAACATCTCCACCAGGAGTTCTTCCCGATAATGCATCACGCGAACAAGTATCTACTGACCTCCCTCTGGTTTGCTGCAATCGCCACAACCATCGCATTAGCGCAAGGCGATCCACCCCGAGCTTTCGATCCCGCAACCGCCGCCATTCGCGCCCCCGGCACAACCATTCGCATCGACCTCATCGGCGACTCCACCCAGACCGACAACGCCGGCTACGGACGCGGCTTCTGCGCTAATCTCACCTCGAAGGTCGACTGCGTCAACATGGCCAAGGGCGGAGCCAGCACCAAGACCTTCCGCGAGCAGGGCCTCTGGGATCGCAGCCTCCAGACCAAACCCGACTACATGCTCATTCAATTCGGCCATAACGATATGGAGAGCAAAGACCATCTCCCGCGCCAGACCACCATGGCCGAGTACGAAGCTAATCTCCGCCGCTACGTCGAAGAAGCCCGCGCCGCCAACATCAAACCCATCCTCATCACGCCACTCACCCGCCGCTACTTCGAGGCTGACGGCAAAATTCACTCCGATCTCACTTCGCACTCCGACACCATGAAGCGCGTCGCCGCCGAAATGAAGGTCCCGCTTATCGACCTCCAGCGCGACAGCATCGCCTACCTCGACAAGATCGGTGAAAAAGAAGGCAACACACTCGCCATCACAAAAAAAGACGACGACGGCAAGACCATCTTCGACAAGACACACCTCGACTGGAAGGGCTCTTACGTCTTCGGCCGCATGGTCGCCGTCGACATGGGCAAAGCCGCGCCTGAGCTTGCAAAATATGTCAAACCCGAAGCCGCAACCCTACCGCCTGAAGGCGTCAAAGCGATGAAGATCATCGAAGGCGGCCCGGTAAAAATCGTCCTCGTAGGCGACTCCACCGTCAACGCCGAAGGCGGATGGGGCAAAGGCTTCTGCGCCATCATGACTCCCAACGTAACCTGCATCAACGACGCACTCAACGGCCGCAGCTCCAAGAGCTTCATCGACGAAGGTGCCTGGGCCAAAGCCCTCGCCGACAAAGGCGACTACTACCTCATTCAATTCGGCCACAACGACATGAAGGGCAAAGGTCCCGAGCGCGAGACCGACCCCGAGACCACCTACGCCGCCAACATCCGTCGCTACATCCGCGACACCCGCGCCATCGGAGCCATCCCCGTAGTCGTCACCTCACTCTCGCGCAGAAACTACAGAGACGGCAAGCTCGTCGAAGACCTCAATAACTACTCCACCGCCGCTAAAAGAGTCGGCATGGAAGAGAATGTAACCGTCATCGACCTTAATGCCATGTCCACCAAACTGCTCGAAGGAATGACGCAGGAACAGGCCGATCAGTTCGACGCCACCGGTCACGCCGACCAGCGCGCCGAAAACCAGAAGACTCCCATCGACCGCACCCACCTCAACGAAAAGGGCCAGATGCTCTTCGGCCGCATGGTCGCCGACACCCTCGTCCGTACGCAGGTCGAGCTAGGCCCGGACGTCATCGGCGAACCCGCCAAAGCGAAAACCGCGGGAACGCAATAGCGCAGTTGCGAAATCGGCGCAGCAAATTCAGTGCTTGGGAACAATCAATGACTGCTCACCAATGACCCGAAAGCGAAAATGGAGCGACGATGAGGACGGAATTGCTGCGATTCAACGGTGCCGTCGAACGCGACCGCGCCATCGATGCGTGGATGAATAAGCACCGAGGCGAATTGGGAGCCATCGCACAGGAGTGGTTTGAGGTGATGCGAAAATGCGGCGACGAAGTCCGGGAGACACTGCACGACGGCTGTCCGGTTGCATGTCTGGGCGATGCGCCCTTCGGCTACGTCAATGTATTCACTTCGCACGTCAATGTGGGGTTCTTTCACGGCGCAGCGCTGCCGGATCCGGCCCGCTTGTTGCAAGGCGCCGGCAAATTCATGCGCCATGTGAAGCTGAGACCGGGAACGGCCACAGACGCCGCATCGCTCCGCAGGCTCATCGAGACGGCGTACTCAGATATAAAGGCGCGCGTTGAAAACGGCTAGCTTCGAGAAACGCCCTGAGAGTTCGACGACCAATGTGAACTCCCGATGAGTAACGAAATGTGGGCTCGTGGAATGTGATCGGGCGATCCAATACTCCCACAAAGGGGGCCTATCGGACACTTGCTTCTGAAGCATAAACGCAACTGACCGATCACCTTGGTTCGCATTGCCTTTTGCCCCCATCCTCTGCCACTGATAAACTAAAAGTTCTGCGCCGCGACTACGCGCGACAGGCTCTCTCAAAGCGGCCCAACCGCACGAGTTCATAAAGGAAATAGACAACCAGTGGATCAGCAGACAAAGAAAGCCCTCAAGCACGACCAGTTCGTCGACACCACCACCCACGGCCTCGAATGGGCTAAGGAAAACCGCCGCTCTGTGATCATGACCAGCTCCATCGTGCTCGCGGCGCTCCTCATTGTGGTCATCGGCGCGCTCATCTACAACAACCGTTCCGAGGCCGCGTCCGTCGCCTTCGGCCAGGCCATGCAGACCTACCAGACCCCAATCGCCGAGCCTGGCCAGCCCGTCCCCCCCGGCGTAAAGACCTACCCGTCCGTCAGCGAGCGCGCCAAGGCTGCCAACGACCTCTTCACAGGCGTCGCTGACAAGTACGGCATGACTCCCGACGGCAGGAACGCCCGATACTTCGCCGGGCTCACCTTCATGGAGCAGGGCAAGAACGATCAGGCCGAGGCCACCCTCAAGCAGGTAGCCGACGGATGGAACGGCGATCTCGCCTCACTTGCCAAGCTCTCGCTCGCTCAGATCTATCGCCAAACCAACCGCGATCAGCAGGCCATCGACCTCTACACCGCGCTCACCGCGAAGCCCACCACCACCGTCCCCAGCGGCCTCGCCCAACTCCAACTCGCCGAGCTCTATGAATCGGAAAACAAACCTGACCTCGCCAAGAAGATCTACGCACAGCTCAAGGATAAGGACCCAAAGGGCCCCGCTGGCGCGCTGGCGGCGCAGAAGCTGAACCCGGCCCCCACCGGCCTCGGCGGGCAGTAGCTATCGCTCTTTCACGAACATTATCGGGACAGATGGGTCCGGCTTGGGTCGGGCCCTTCCTGCCTCGTAAGACTTTATTTTTCAGTCGGCTGCATTGGTAAGCTGCCTGGATTCAGGACTTTGCGAGGAGTAGAGGGGAGGGGGATACTCCCTATTCGTCATGAAAGGCTATCGTCTGGCCCTCTCGCACTCTCAACGCTGCCTCCGCGTCAGTCCGGAGCTTCGTCAGGACGCTCCACTGGTCGTGATCTTTGGCGGGGGCTACCCATACAGGTAGCGGCATCCGGAGATACTTCGACAGAGCCACAGCATGCGGTTCGTAAAGAGCACGGATCGTATCCAGTCTCCTCGCCGCCGCGGGGTCGCCGCACAGCAGCAGCTTGTTATCCCCAAGTGCCTCGCACAGGCGATAAAAATCCTTCGCAGGAAGTCGGTCGACTTCGACCGGCAGCGGTACGTAGCCACGGCGTTGAAAGACCTGGTTGATGTCCACCAGGGCATGGCGAGCCATCACAAACGTCAACTGAGCTTGCCGCGACGAGTCGCCTTGAACGACTGAGACCAGCAGAGCGCAGGTGTCCAGAATCGAGACCAGCGCCGAGAGCCAACTCTGGTTGTCATGCTGCGATCGGTAGTAGCAGAGAATCGGATACGAGATATGCGACTCCAATATCTCCGCCGCCCATCGCTCCCACTCAGTAAGCAGGGTCGTAATCGCCTCCTGTCCGCCCTCGAACGCATGTCTGCGAAACAGTTCTGCGGCATTGGGTGGCGACCCGGCACGCGAATCCAGAAGCGCCACACTCACCTCGCGCCGAGAAAACGCCTGGTAAAGCACAGGCAGATAGCCAATGACGAGCGCAACAAATCCGAGTCCTACACCAGACTCGAAAATGATCAGCGCACGGGCGTACAAGTTGTGCGGCACAACATCACCGAGGCCGAGAGTAAACAACGTAGTTCCACTGACATAGAAGTCAGTGCCAAATTGCGCCCACGGGCTGGTGCTATGTCCCATCATCACGTCGCCAAAGGGAGAACGCATGGAGAAATAGAACATCGCAAAGCCGGAGATCAGCAGGAGTGCCCACAGCAGCAACAGCAATAGGAGTGACAATGGTCCGTAGATACTATAGATCTGCTCGCGTACCTTGCTGTTGCGGGCGCGCTCAGCCAGCGCTACCCATGGCGCCCAGGTCGCCATGAAGAAGATCCGCGTAATCTGAAGTCGACCTGTAGGCCGCCGTGGCAAAATGATGGTCTGGAAGGCGTCAAGCGCGACGCCAAGGCAGCAGAACAGTCCGGCAATGAAGGCGATAACGTGCAAGGCATCCTTCTTCGCTCAAAAGTGAACAACCTTCGTCCACCTTATCAGAGGGGGAGATACTGACCTTTCCGGACAACGAAGGTCTAACGTGAAAAGGTTCGACCAACTAATGATCTGGAACGTACGCTGGTTTCGCATTCGTTTCGCAGAAATTTTTGTGAGCCTATTGAATCTAAAAGCTCATCGGGCCGACGAATTAATTACTTAATTTTCATTCGACAACAAATTTTTTCAAGCCTAAGCTTAGCTCACTACTCAGTACCTTCAGCTGGAGTCGGCAAAAAATCGAGAGGAGGGACAATGCAACGAGTTCTGGTAGTTGATGACGATCGTCTGGTTGCCGATACACTAACCCTCATCTTCGAGAGGAATGGATTTAGTGCCAGGGCGGTTTATTCCGCGGATGAGGCGCTTCAGTGCGCCCGCGAATTTGACCCTGATCTTCTCCTTTGCGACGTCACTATGCCCGGTCGCGACGGTTTGTCTCTGGTCGCGGACATGACGCGTGAGCTGCCTGCGTGCCGGATACTCGTCCTGACCGGCTTTTACTCCAACGTGAAGAACGTTCGCGAACACGCTCGCAAGCTCTCACGGCCTGTGGGTATCCTCACCAAACCCTGCCAGCCCTCCGAGCTGTTACGCGAAGCGGCCGCATTGCTGGCTACTGCCTAGAAAGACTGAATTTGTGCAAGATCTTGGCCGGACTCTTATCTTCCTCGGAGGAGTTCTTGTACTTGTGGGTCTTGTGATCCTTGCGCTTACAAAGCTGCATCTTCCCCTCGGCCGGCTTCCCGGCGACTTTCGATGGCAAGGTCGTGGATGGTCGGTCGCCTTTCCGCTTGCTACTTCGATCCTCGTAAGTGTGCTGCTCAGCCTGCTCTTCTGGATTGTCGGCCGCATGCGTCGATAGCTGATGGAACCCGGGTCACGATGCTAGACTCAGGCGGTATGCCGAGAAGCGAAGACCATCCTCCGACCCTGGCCAGCCTCCGAACGCGGCGAGGCAAAGACCATGCAAGGAGAGCGGCCCCTGCTCAGCCAAAGCAGCAAGAATTAGCCAGCCAGTCTGACCTCTTCGCTTCGCTCACAACGCTGGACCGAGTTGATGATTTTCCGTCAGCTCCGACTGACATTTCGTCTGAGAAACTTCAGACAACTGTAAGTGGGCAGCGAAACGTAGGAGTATCCCCGGCAGACGCCGCAGAGCTTCGCGTATGGAGCGTGCGTGCGCTGGTGCTCGACATTCAGCGGCAAGTTGAAAACAAGTACGAGAATGTATGGGTGGAAGGCGAGATTTCGAACTGCCGGACCGCGCCGTCGGGCCATGTTTACTTCACGCTAAAGGACGATGAGGCGCAGCTGCCCGTTGTTCTGTTTCGAAGGCAGGCCGGGCTGTTGCGCTTCCGACCGACCGATGGTCTTGCTGTATTGGTTCGCGGACGGGTGTCGTTGTATGAGAGTCGAGGGCAGCTGCAGCTCATCGCAGAGACGATCGAGCCTCGTGGCGCTGGGGCGCTTCAACTGGCCTTTGAGCAGTTGAAGGCGCGGTTGCTTGCAGAGGGTTTGTTCGATGCTGCACGGAAGCGTCCATTGCCTGCTTTCCCGAAGTGCATCGGAGTCGTAACCTCGCCGGCGGGTGCGGTGATCCGCGATATCCTGACGATTGTGCGGCGGCGCCACGCACGATTAAACCTCATGGTATATCCGGCTACGATGCAAGGGGTTTCGAGCCCGGCTTCGGTCGCCGAAGGTATTCGATGGTTCAACGCGAATTCGTCGCTAGTGGATCTGATCGTGATTGCACGTGGGGGAGGGCCCCCGGAAGATCTTGCAGGGTTCAATGACGAAGCGCTCGCGCGAGCAATTGCTGGTTCGGCACTTCCAGTGTTATCGGCCATTGGGCATGAGACTGATTTTACGATTGCGGACTTTGCCTCCGATCTTCGTGCGCCGACTCCTTCGGCAGCGGCAGAGCTAATTACGGCTGCGCAACACCGTGTTGAGGAGCGGGTTGACGCGCTGGTTTCGCGCATGCAGCGGGCTGGACACTTCCATCTGATCCACGCTCGTCAAAGGCTGACTCGCCTCTCTGCCGAAGCTGCGTTGGACCGGCTCCGCGATTCGGTGAGTCGCCGCGGCCAAAAGTTGGATGAGCTTCGGCTCCGGCTGGAGACCCTCGCGGAGAGACGGCTACGCACTGCCGCTCAGAGACACGCCTCGTTGGCGGGACGCTTGCGCCAGCGGGAACTGACTGAACGAGTTGCCGGGATGCAAAGGCGATTGCAAAACCTCAACCAATCTCTACGCGTGTGGTCGACCGAGATGCTCGCGGGAAGGCGCTCCCGATGGAGCCGGACGAGTGCACGTCTGGAAGCGCTTTCACCTGTTGCGGTGCTGTCGCGAGGCTATGCTCTTGTCTATTCTGCAGACGGAAGATTGCTTCGCACCGCCGCCGAGACTTCCGCTGGCCAAACCATCCGTGCGCGCCTAGGGCTGGGCACGGTAGAGGCAGAAGTGACGAGTACGACAATGAACGAAGCAACTGCAACGGAGAAACGCAAACGATGAAGAAACTGTTTGGAACGGACGGCATACGAGGCGTTGCCGGGAAGGCTCCCCTGGATTCAGCAACCGTCTACGCGATCGGACTTGCTTTGGCGCACAGCCTTTCGAAAAAGGTGTCCGCTCCCCGGGTATTGCTGGGGATGGACACACGCGAGTCCAGCGAATGGATTGCCGCAACCCTGACCGCCGGTCTGGCTGCAGGGGGTGCGTCCGTTGAGAGTGCAGGCGTGATCACGACTCCGGCGGTTGCGTTTCTTACTCATAAGCGTGGATTTGCCGCGGGAGTGGTGATTTCGGCTTCGCATAATCCGTGGGAGGATAATGGCATTAAGCTCTTTGGATCGGACGGCTACAAATTGCCCGACGCGATTGAGGTTGCTATCGAGGACGAGATTTTTCGTCAGCTTGCCGATTTGAAGACTCACAGCCAATGGCTGTCGCCTCCTGAAGTGAACGAGGCCGACCGTGCGGATTATGTTAGCTTTCTGTTGGCGTCGGTGCCGGGACTGTCTCTTGCAGGACGTCGCATAGTGATTGATTGTGCAAACGGGGCGGCATCCTCGGTTGCGCCGCAGCTTTTTGCAGGGCTTGGAGGTGAGGTAATCATTACTCATGCAAGTCCTGACGGAAAGAACATTAACGAAAACTGCGGAGCACTACATCCAGAAATGGTTGCCGCCCAAGTCAAGCAATGTCATGCCTCCATGGGGATTACATTCGACGGCGACGCTGATCGCGCGCTGTTTGCCGATGAGAATGGCCGCGTGGTGAATGGCGATGCGATCCTGCTCCTCGCGGGGCGCGATCTACAGGCGCGTGGTTTGCTGACGAACTCGACGGTAATAGCCACAACGATGTCGAACATGGGGCTGGAAGCCGCTTTGAAGCGCAGCGGCATACAGATGTTGCGGGCGGCGGTGGGCGACAAGTATGTTCTTGAGCAGATGATCGCGACCGGAGCCGCGTTAGGAGGAGAGCAGTCGGGGCACATCATCTTTTCTGGACGGAGCACGACTGGGGATGGTTTGCTAACGGCGCTGCTGTTGCTGGATATTGTGCATCGCAGCGGTAAGACGCTGGCTGAGTTGGTTGCGGACCTGAAGGTGTTTCCGCAGGTGATTGTGAATGTCAAAGTGCGCGAGAAGAAGCCGCTCGATAGGATTCCTGCAGTAGCGGCGGCAATTCGCGCAGCTGAAATAGAACTGGCGGATACTGGCAGGGTGGTGATTCGGTATTCGGGGACAGAGGCGCTGGCGCGGGTGATGATTGAAGCGGAGTCGGAGCCGCTGATGCGGCATCATGCCGATACGATTGCTGCAGCCATTCGGACAGAGCTGGGCATCTAAGAGGTAATTGCAGCAGAGAAGAAGCGATTCAAAAGAAGGAGCATGCAGATGACGACGAAGTCTACCCCTCTCAGTGAGCGTTCGGCGTGGAAGGCTCTGGGAGCTCACCATCAGAAGATTCAGGGGATGCAGTTGAAGCAGTTGTTTGCGGATGATCCTGGGCGCGGAGATCGTTTCACATTGGAGCGAGCGGGGATATTTCTGGACTACTCGAAGAACCGGATTACCGACGAGACGGTGAGGCTGCTGATCCAGCTGGCCGAGGAGTCGGGACTGCGGGCGCGGATCAATGCGATGTTCAGCGGAGAGAAGATCAACATCACGGAGAACCGCGCGGTACTGCATGTTGCTCTACGCGCGCCGAAGGGCGAGTCGATCCTTGTGGATGGCGAGAATGTTGTACCAGGCGTGCATGCGGTGCTGGACAAGATGGCTACATTTGCCGATCGTGTCCGCAGTGGGGCATGGAAGGGACATACGGGCAAGCGGATTCGCAACGTGATCAATGTAGGAATTGGCGGATCGGATCTCGGGCCAGTGATGGCTTATGAGGCGCTGAAGTATTACAGCCAGCGGGATATTACGTTTCGATTCGTCTCGAATGTAGATGGAACGGATTTTGCCGAGGCTGTTCGGGACCTTAATGCGGACGAGACGCTTTTTCTGATCGCTTCGAAGACATTTACCACGCTCGAGACGATGACGAATGCGCATTCGGCAAGGGATTGGACACTCGCGGCGCTTGGTGGTGATCAGAAGGCCGTGGCGAAACACTTTGTCGCGATCTCCACAAATGTGAAAGAAGTCGCGAAGTTTGGAATCGACACGGCGAATATGTTTGAGTTCTGGGATTGGGTAGGTGGACGCTACTCGATGGACTCGGCGATTGGATTGTCCACGATGATCGCGATTGGGCCGGATAACTTCCGGGAGATGCTGAGTGGATTCCATGAGATGGACGAACACTTTAGAACGGCTCCGTTTGCGAGTAACCTGCCTGTGCTGCTGGGATTGTTGACGGTCTGGTATACGGACTTCTTCGATGCGCAGACGATGGCCGTGCTGCCGTATGAGCAGTATCTGAAGCGCTTTCCTGCGTATCTACAGCAGTTGACGATGGAGAGCAATGGTAAATATGTGACGCTGGATGGGACGCGGGTGGAGACGGAGACGGGGCCGATATATTGGGGCGAGCCGGGGACGAACGGGCAGCACTCGTTCTATCAGCTCATCCATCAGGGGACGCGGTTGATTCCGTGCGACTTTATCGGGTTCTACAAGACGCTGAATCCTCTGGGAAGGCATCACGATCTGTTGATGGCGAATGTGTTTGCTCAGGCTGAAGCGCTGGCGTTTGGGAAGACGGCGGAGCAGGTGAAGGCGGAGGGAACGCCGGACTGGTTGGTTCCTCATCGGGTGTTTGAGGGGAATCGTCCGTCGAATACGATTCTGGCGGAGCAGCTTACGCCGAAGTTACTCGGCAAGCTGATTGCTCTGTACGAACATTCGGTGTTTACGCAGGGAACGATCTGGAATATCGACTCGTTCGATCAGTGGGGCGTTGAACTCGGTAAGGTGCTGGCGCAGAAGATTGTTGGCGAGCTGGAGAGCGTGGAGGAGCCTGCAATGACGCATGACACTTCGACGACGAACCTGATTCGGAGATATCGGAAGAATAAGTAATTCCAGCGATTCGCTGCAGATTCAAGGAGAAGTCGTGAATCAACCTCATTCGGATGCGTTGGTGTTTTTTGGCGCGACAGGTGATCTGGCGTATAAGAAGATTTTTCCTTCGCTGCAGGCGATGGTGAAGCGTGGCACTCTTTCTGTGCCGGTGATTGGGGTGGCGAAGGCTGGGTGGAATCTTGACCAGCTGAGGGCCCGGGCTAAGGACAGCCTGGAGCAGCATGGCGGGCTGGACCCGAAGGCGTGGGAGAAGCTCAGCTCGCTGCTCCGGTATGTTGATGGCGACTACGCTGACCCTGCTACCTTCGTCGCGGTTCGGAATGCGCTGGGTTCGGCAGAGCATCCGGCGCATTATCTGGCGATTCCGCCATCGATGTTCGAGACGGTGGTGGAGCAGTTGGTGAAGTCGGGTTCTGCGAAGGGCGCGCGGATAATTGTGGAGAAGCCTTTCGGTCACGATCTGGCGTCGGCGCGGGAGTTGAACCGGATTCTGCTGTCGGCGTTTCCGGAGTCATCGATCTTTCGAATTGATCACTACCTGGCGAAGGGGCCGGTTCACAACATTGTGTCCTTTCGTTTTTCGAACTCGTTTCTGGAGCCTATCTGGAACCGCGATCACGTCGATTGTGTGCAGATCACGATGGCGGAGGACTTCGGGATCCAGGGCCGGGGGGCTTTTTACGACCAGACGGGTGCGATTCGGGATGTGGTGCAGAACCATATCTTCCAGGTTCTGTGCAATCTGGCGATGGAGTGTCCGGCGGGCCCTGACAGCGAATCGGTTCGGGACGAGAAGGTGAAGGTGCTGCGGGAGGTTCCATCAATCGAAGCGAAGGACCTGGTCCGCGGCCAGTTTGTCGGTTATCTCGACGAGAAGGGAGTCGCTCCCAACTCGACGGTGGAGACGTTTGCTGCGCTGCGGCTGCAGATCAAGTCGTGGCGCTGGGATGGGGTCCCGTTCTACATTCGCGCGGGAAAGAATCTTCCGGTGACGTGCATGGAGGTGATGGTCTGGCTGAAGAAGCCGCCCACGACAAAGATGACGGAACCGAACACGACGAAGAACTATATGCGTTTCCGCATCTCGCCGGAGATGACGATTGCAATGGCGGTTTCGGTGGCGCCGCAGAGCGGCACGGGGCCGCGTGAGGACGTGGAGTTAGTCGCCAGCCGACACCCGCAGCCGGACGAGATGGAGGCGTACGAGCGGGTGTTGACCGATGCGATGGCCGGGGATGCCACGCTTTTTGCGCGACAGGATTACGTCGAGGAGGCGTGGCGGATCGTCGATCCGGTGCTGAAGGCTGGGACTCCGGTGTATCCGTACCAGCCGCATACGTGGGGGCCGGAGAGGGCGCAGACAGGCACCTTTCAGCCGCCTTGCGGATGGGATGACCCAAGGGCGAACGAGCCTGAGGACTTTCGTATCGTGGCTCCACGGGCATAGCCGGCCAAGTTTTTGGAGGGGTACCCCCCTCCCCCCCCCTTACCTTGGCGCAAGTCTCCTGTTTTGATGGGTTTACGGGGAAGGTTGGCCTGCAAAATATTCATAACAAAGGGGTTGCGTCCAAAATATTCTTTCTAAAAGAGTTAGCCCCGGCGGGTGGCCGGGGCTGCTGTTTTTTCCATCTATATATTCAGTATATCTGGTTGAGCATAACTAAATTTCACTTGAGATCTCTTGTGTTTTGTTGGAGTTGAGTCGTTTTGGGACTTGACAAGCGATTTCTGGGCTGTTTTTGAAGAAGAAAGTTGTAAGTGGTTGGAAAGAAACGGGAAATGCGTGGAACTGTACTTGTAGAAGCGGTGAAGCTGCCGCGAAGTGAAATTTGCGTCCCGAACCCATGTCATTCCTTTTTCAAACCGCTCTATAGCTTCTGGGCCTTCATGGTATTCGTGTTTCATTGAACGTATGACTCCACTTTGGTGATGGCTATCGGCTGATCGTCTACAGATCTAACCATTACGGTGATTTGGGTTACCGTGTCGATAGAAGCCTGATAGCCGGAAGTAAAAACCACCCGATCCGAACTTAGATTGAACGCTGGGCTCGCTGTCCCCCCGTTATGAACATCGTTGTTGAAGGAAAAAGAAATTTCGGTTCCGACGCAGGGACGAGTGCAAACCACCAAGAATTTTGGGTTTGTAAATGGAGCAGCAACATAAAATGAAGCCGTTGACCCAGGCCTAGCGTTTTCAGGATTGAACATCATGAACTCTTGCTTGAAAGAACTCATTTTTAGCTGTTTTTCAAACTCGGAGGTACCCGGAGCAAATACTGGCATCGCAGGTCTCGGAATAGCGGGAACCGTTTTCTTGGTTAATTCCAAAATATTTGGCCCCGGCTTTGAAGCTCCGTATTGATTGTATGTTGCCTGAGAATTCGGCCCCTGAGCACATGCGCTTCCTTGGCACTTCTGTTCATATGTTGGCGACGGCTGCTGATTTTGAAGAATGAGTACGGTGTTATCGGATCCGTGAATACTCCCTGCTGTCGCATGAGGAGACTCTTGCTTAGTGTTTTGGTGATGCTCTAAAGGCTTCGTAGACGCTTGCTTCGCTGGAGTTGTATCGATAGGCGCAACCTGAGTTTGGGCAACAAGAGTCCCGCTTGCTGTCGTTGACTTAGCATTGTTGGGTTGCTTCTTTGGTTCGGTTTTTATGTCAACCGCAACTGCTATCACCAAAATAAGAATTGAGAGCATAGTTCCAGCAGTCTTTCGAAATTTAGGAAGACTCGACGCGATACCCAATGCGAGGAGCATCAGTGCGGCGGCGGCTAAATAGAGGAATATGCGCGAGGCGAACACGTTTACGTAACCTCGCAATTGGAAAAATTGGTTGCCGCAATAGCCCGCAAATGACAGCAGACCGAATGAACCCAGTGCCTGCACGACAGGTCTTCTGAGGTATGGCGTATTTGTGGGTCCCAGTAACCGGCTTTGGTGATTAGCACTTCTCCTTGCGGGGAAATCCGATGTTGCTCGGTATCAGACATAGTTTGACCTTTAAGGATATTCTCCCCCTCTTCGCCCTTGTGCAGCAAGTAAATTATGTCGTTTACGGATCGTGCTGGCCCGGAAGATATTCATAACAAACGTATTCAGACTATTGAGCTTACGGCGCGGCTGAAGCCGCGGCCCCCTCAAAACGCGACTTTCTTCAGTACGCTCTGAAGCCGTACCTTTCAAGGAAAGCGCGCTGCCTCCGATCGGAATGACGGCGTCCTTTATGGGAATGGATTTGCACGATTGCCGGTGCGAAACCGCTAGCTGGGTCAAATCAGATGAAGACCCGCCGGGAGGTAGATCGCCGCTGAAGAGTGGATCCATTGTGTTTCTTGATCGTGCATGGTAATTTCTTGTTTATGCATGGTTCATCGGGGGCAATAAGAAAAAACGAGATTGAAAGTCGGCTGCTGCGCGGCCTTCCCGTCAATGCCACTGCCCTTGCGAAGGAGTTCCTGGTGTCTGAGGACGCCATCCGTCGAGATCTGCGGGCGTTAGCCGCCGAGGGCAAGTGCAAACGGGTTTACGGTGGCGGGCTTCCGATATCGCCGGAGGGAGTCCCGTTTGAACACAGACTCTTGAACGACTCGAAAGAAAAACGCGCTTTAGCCCTGGCCGCCCTGACCTTAGTCTCAGAAGCTTCGACGGTGTTCCTCGACAGCGGCAGTACCAACCTGGCCCTGGCCAGAGAGATGCCGCCCGATCGCTCTCTTACAATCGCCACAAATTCGATCTCAATCGCAAGCGCCCTCCTCGATCGAAAGAATTTCAAAGTGATTGTTCTGGGAGGAGAGATCGATCGTGAAACCGGCGCGGCCATCGGGCTGTCTGCGATCCGCGAAGCCGAACGGTTGAGCTTTGATCTGTGTTTCCTCGGAGCTTGCGCCGTTTCTGTATCTCTTGGAATTGGCGCGTTCCAGATGGCAGATGCCGAATTCAAACGCACACTCATTGTGAGAAGTGATCGCACCGCAGCGCTTGTCACTATGGACAAAGTTGAGACTCGGGCGCCGTTTCAGGTGGCCGCACTGGGAGTCCTTGACCATGTCGTTCTTGAGTCCGGTACATCGGAGGAGATTGTCTCGACCTTTTCCAATGCCGGCCCCAAAGTCATCATTGCGCAACCGTAGGGCCTTCGGTCGAAATGATGGCGTCCTTTTATGGAACGGATTTCACGATAGCCAATGCGAAACCGTCGTAGCCTTTGCTTCCCACGATTTGCAGTGCGGTGGCGTCGAGATGGGGATCGGCCGCGATTTTCTCGAAGAGACGGCGCGAACCTTGTACGCGTGGATCCGTGTCTTCGGGATGGATGATGGCACCGTCGCGGATCACGTTATCGACAACGATGATTGTTCCCGGGCGGGAGAGGCGAGTCGCCCATTCGAGATAGACGGGATTGTTCTCCTTGTCGGCGTCGATGAAGATGAGATCGAACGGGGGCACGGCCTCTTTCTGGAGTTGTGCGAGCGAGTCGAGCGCGGGGCCCTGGCGGAGTTCGACGATTGAGGAGAGTCCGGCGCGCTCAATATTTGCCCGGGCGACCTGGGCGTGTTTTGGTGACACTTCCAGGGTGATGAGTTTTCCATCGGCGGGAAGCGCCCGGGCGAGCCAGATGGTGCTGTAAGCGCCGAGGGTTCCGATCTCGAGGATTCTGTGAGCGCCCTGAATTCGGGCCAGGAAGTGGAGCAGTTTTCCTTGAGTGGGGGTTACGTCGATTGTGGGGAGATCGGCGGCGGCGTTGGATTTGAGAGCTGCTTCCAGGATGGGATCGTTGGGGATGAGGTGGGCGTTTAAGTACTCGTCGACTGCGGTCCAGAGGTCTTTATCCATAGGGAGAAAGTATTGGATGGGGATGGATTTCGCAACCGGCTTGGGTTTGCTTTATGAACAGGGCAGGAGGGCATACCCCAGGGGCTAAAGCCCCTTTTCGTTGCTTGGGATTGAGAGGCCCAAGGCTGAAGCCTTGGGTACCTAGATGCAACTGCAAAAGCAAAGGCAACGGCAACGGCAAAAGCAAAAGCAAAAGCAAAAGCAAAAGCAAAAGCAAAAAAACGAAATGCGGGGGTCTCTCCACTTCGGCGGCAAGAGCGCCGCCTTCGGTCGAGATGACGAATTTTTGGGTTGGTTTTGATCTTAAGGTAGAAAAACCATCATTCGATAGCCATCCCGTTCGGGCTAGGTTTATGAAAGACGCAAGCAAAGGCAAGAGCAAGGCGGCCCATCCTTTTCGATGAGACTGAAAAGGATGGGCAACCCGGATTCTCTTTGGTTTGGGATGCGGCGTTGTGACAGGTTTCACAGAGCGGGACTACAATTCTGGGCGCTGTGAAGAGATCGATTGTGGAGGGGTGAAGTTTATGGCGACGATGGCGGCGGTGCAACCGGGGCGGTATGGGTTTCCTGTGTCTCTGCGGAAGAGATATGACAACTACATTGGCGGGGAGTGGGTGGCACCGCTGTCGGGACAGTATTTTGAGAATGTGACGCCGGTGACCGGGCAGGTGATCTGCGAGATTGCGCGGTCGAATGCGGCGGATGTGGATAGGGCGCTGGATGCGGCGCATGCGGCGAAGAAGATGTGGGGGAAGACTTCTGCGGCGGAGCGTGGACGGATTCTGGAGAAGATTGCGCAGCGGATTGAGGACAACCTGGAGATGCTGGCGACGGTTGAGACGTGGGACAACGGCAAGCCGATTCGCGAGACGATGGCGGCGGATATGCCGCTGGCGATCGATCATTTTCGTTATTTTTCAGGCGTGATCCGGGCGCAGGAGGGTTCGATCTCGGAGATTGATGCGAACACGATTGCGTATCACTATCACGAGCCGCTGGGTGTGATTGGGTTGATCATTCCGTGGAACTTTCCGATTTTGATGGCGACCTGGAAGCTGGCTCCGGCGTTGGCTGCGGGGAATTGCGTGGTGTTGAAGCCGGCGGAGCAGACGCCGATGTCGATCCTGGTGCTGATGGAGCTGATTCAGGATTTGTTGCCGCCGGGCGTGGTGAATATCGTCAATGGGTTTGGGCTGGAGGCGGGGAAGCCGCTGGCTTCGAGCTCGCGTGTGAACAAAGTTGCGTTTACGGGCGAGACGACGACGGGCCGGCTGATTATGCAGTACGCGTCGCAGAATCTAATTCCGGTGACGCTGGAGCTGGGC
Source organism: uncultured Acidobacteriaceae bacterium (assembly GCA_963802695.1). Lineage (GTDB taxonomy): Bacteria > Acidobacteriota > Terriglobia > Terriglobales > Acidobacteriaceae > Edaphobacter. The sequence goes on along the minus strand of CAWDJN010000010.1, from coordinate 165,784 downwards.
GGCAAGTCGCCGAATATTTTCTTTCAGGATGTGGCGAGTGCGGATGATGCGTTCTTCGATAAGGCGCTTGAGGGGTTCACAATGTTTGCGCTGAATCAGGGCGAGGTTTGTACTTGTCCTTCGCGTGCGCTGATTCATGAGTCGCTGTATGACCAGTTCATGGAGCGGGCGTTGAAGCGGGTGAAGGCGATCAAGCAAGGGAATCCGCTGGATAAGGAGACGATGATTGGGGCGCAGGCTTCGTCGGAGCAGATGGAGAAGATTTTGTCGTACTTCGACATCGGCAAGCAGGAGGGCGCGGAGGTTCTGATCGGCGGGAAGCGTTCGATGCAGACCGGCGATCTGGCTGAAGGGTTTTATATCGAGCCTACTGTGTTCAAGGGGAAGAACAAGATGAGGATCTTCCAGGAGGAGATCTTCGGGCCTGTGGTTTCGGTGACGACATTTCATGATGAGGACGAGGCGTTGGAGTTGGCGAACGACACGTTGTATGGATTGGGCGCGGGAATTTGGACGCGGGATTTGAATCGTGCGTATCACTTTGGGCGGGCGATTCAGGCGGGCAGGGTTTGGACGAACTGCTATCACCTGTATCCGGCGCATGCGGCGTTTGGCGGGTATAAGCAGTCGGGCGTTGGGCGGGAGAATCACAAGATGATGCTGGAGCATTATCAGCAGACGAAGAATCAGCTTGTGAGCTATAGCCCTAGTGCGTTGGGTTTCTTCTAGACGAGGATGGGATCGTGGTTGTGCCGGAACAAGTGGTGACGACGGCGGCGGCTCGGGAGTTGATGGGCAGGCTCGCGGAGAAGCATGGGGAGCTGATGTTTCATCAGTCGGGAGGCTGCTGCGACGGCAGCTCCCCTATGTGTTATCCGCGGGGGGAGTTTTTTGTTGGCGATAGCGATGTGTTGATGGCTACGCTGGACGAGACTCCGTTCTACATGAGTAAGAGCCAGTTTGAGTACTGGAAGCATACGCAATTGATTCTGGATGTAGTGCCGGGGCGCGGGGGAATGTTTTCGCTGGAGAATGGCGAAGGGGTGCGATTTCTGATTCGGTCGCGAGTGTTTACTGATGAGGAGATAGGGGCGCTGCGGGCGGCGGGGCGGATCTAGAAGGATTTTGCGAGACTATTTTTTTGCTGCGAAACACTTGGTCATGATGGCGGAGTGGAGGCGTTCGCGGAGCTCGTCGGAGACTTCGTAGATCTCTTTGCCTTTGTAGACCTGGATGGTCTTCTCTGTGGTGTTGAGGACGACGCGGCAGTGCTGGCAACCGGCGGTGTGGGTTTTGATTTCGTCGAGCAAACGGGGGCTGAGCTTTTCGTCGAAGTAGTCGGAGAGATGGATCAAAAGATCGGTGCAATTCATGCGGGCTGGCCCTCCTGCTTTTTGTTGCCGAAGTAGCGGCTGAGTCGTTCGCGCAGTTGAAGTCGCGCGCGCAGGAGACGGGATTTGACGGCGGGGACGCTCAAGCCAAGTGCCTCCGCTGTTTCTTCGGTAGAGAGATTTTCAACGTCACGCAGGGTGAAGACGGTGCGAAAGCCTGGCGGGAGGCCCTGAATGGTCTTGCGGAGAATCTCGGCGAGCTCTGCCTGGTTGTACTGCTGCTCGGGATTGGGGCGCCACTCGGCGAAGTCACGAGGGATGGAGCCTTCTTCGGTGTGGACGTCTTCGTCCATGGAGACAGTTTTGCTGGTTTTGCGCTTGCGGAGACGCATGAGGCTCTCGTTGACGGCGATGCGGACGAGCCAGGTGGAGAACTTGGAGTTTCCCTGGAACTGGTCCAGCTTCTCGTAAGCCTTGAGGAATGCGTCCTGCGTGATGTCTTCGGCGTCTTCACGGTTTTGGGTGATGTGCTGCGCTACGCGGAAGATCTGGCGCTCGTACTGCCTGACGAGCTGCTCAAAGGCTGCTGTGTCCCCGTTTTTCGCACGCTCTACGAGCGCTACGTCGGGGTGTATCTCTTCCGTCGCTGGGGATTGGATGGCCGGCATGAGCAAAAGGTTCGAAAAACGCCCGCTGAAAGGACTCAGCTGGGAAGGCGTGGCGAATTCGCGTCTAACTCAGTGTAAATGCCACCGGGGCGAAGAGCAAAGATGGGAGGGGTTGGATGCGGAGGGATTGCTGGGTTAGAGGCCGGGATTACCGGAGAACGTGGGTCTGAGATGACCACATTCTCCGGCTAACCTGGCAACGAGTTGCGCGGGTTTAGCGAGCGAACTTGCGGCGCAGTGTACCTGCAACGCCCAGGAGCCCGGTTCCGAGCAGAGCAATGGAGCTGGGCTCGGGCGCGGGTTCGAGGTTGCGATTGACGGCAATGTCGGTGAAGACAAAGGTGTCGTCGTTGTAGTCGAGGTCAGAGCCAGTGAGCGGTTTGAAGCCTGTAACGGCGAGGTCCTCCATGCCTACATAGGTCCCCGTTCCGATTAGGCTATCGGGGATTCCCGTGATGCCGCCGGTGTAGGCGGTCGTATAGGCGTGGTTGTAACCGTCGGCGCTCCATGTCGTCGAGGCGCCGTTGTTGTCGAGTGAGTCCTCGTACTGACCTGTGCTGACGTTGTTCAGGATGAAAACGAGAACGTCATTCGCGTTGACCGAGAGCATGGTGGTGGCTACACCTACGGTTGAGCTATGGTTCGGCAGCAGGAAGCCGCTAAACGTGTTCTGGGTCACATCCCAGAGCTCGACCGTGTCGTTGTCGCCTGCGCTGGAGCCGGCAAAGTAGGCTGTCACCACTCCAGTGGCCGATGCGGTGAGAGTGTTGGTGGGGGCGAGCTGGCCCACGTTCTGATATGGGATGGTTGCAGCCAGCGAAGAAGCTGCGGAGAGAAAACCCGCAGCAAAAATTGAAGCAAGAACGGGTATGGAGAGACGCATTGGAACTCCTGGGGTCTTGGATCTAAAAACTCATTACTGAGGCTTGGTTGCAATCGAGCCACCAAAAGTTTGCATGCATTTTGCTGCATATTTGCGATCTATTGCGTGGCGTGAGAGCGGGATGTGCAAAACATTTCACATTTTGTGAATGGGATTGCCATTTCTTTACCTTTTGTTGGTCTATATAGATGTGGATGAGTTGTGGCGCGGATATTGAGCTGTTGACCGGGTAATGTGCCGGGAATTTCGTGCTCTAAGTATGGGAATGGGCGTATCTGAGATGGTTCGGTGTGGTTTGCGGGTGCAGAGGCTGGCGGACGCGGCTTACAGTGGAAGTGTGGCTGGAAAAATGAGGAAGAATTGACAGGAATTCAAAGCGGATTGCGATTTGTATTGGCGGTTGCTGTTTGTGCCGGGTTGGCTGTGCCGTTTTCGGGTGGCGAAGTTGGGGGCTGGAGGCAGGACTCGACGACGGCTACGCAGCCGACGAAAAAGCCGGCGACGAAGAGCAAAACGAGTTCAACGAGCAAGAGCTCCGGGAGTGGGGCTAAGACTGCGGGATCGGGAAGCACGAAGAGTAAGGGTTCGACAGCGGCCAAGAGCAAGAGTTCGAGCCATAGCGCGACGACAACTTCGCATCGACCTACGGCGCAGACGATCCGGCTTACGAGTGCGTTCAAGGCTTCGGAGCAGTTGCGGCCGATGGCACAGCAGTTGGCGGCTACGCGGTCGGTGGCGGCTTATAGCGGGGTGGAGAGTTATGCGCGGGCGCATCCGGGGGAGGGCGCGGCAGCGGCTTATCTGGCGCTGGGCCATGCTTATGTGCTGGATCACCGGTATGCGGAGGCGGCGGATACTTTTCGGCGGGCTGGGGTGAGGGGGACGGCGCTGGATGATTATGCAGATTATCTGGGTGCGCAGGCTTCGGTGCAGGCGGGGAAGGGCGCGGATGCGTATGGGATGCTGGACCGGTTTGCGGAGCGGCACCCGGAGAGCATCTTCAACGCGAATGCTCCGGTGTTGCTGGCGAATGCTCATTTGCAACAGAACGATTCGCAGGGAGCACTGCGGGTGTTGATGCCGCTGGCGGATTCGCCGCAGGCCTCGCATGCGGATTTTCGCTTTGCGCTGGGGCGGGCCTACCAGATGTCGGGCGATACGACTCACGCTGCGGCGGTGTATCGGAGTTTGTATGTGAGTCTGCCGCTGAGCATGGAGGCGGCGGAGGCGCGGACGCAGATGCAGGCGATGAGTATGTCTTTCACAGCTGCAGAGAGAAAGACGCATGCTGATCAGTTGTTCAATGCGAAACGATATGCGGAGGCGGGCGCGGAGTATCACGCGATCGAACGGGATGCATCGGGATTGAGCGAAGCGGATCACAATGCGCTGCTGATTTATGCGGCGGCTTGCGATATGAAGATGAAGCACATCAGCCGGCGGGAGGTGGAGAAGCTTCCGAATACGACGGATGACAGCGCGGCGCTGAAGATGTATCTGCTGGCGGAGGTTTCGCGTAACGAACATGATGAGGCGGCGCATGATGCGTTGATTGCGCAGATGGTGCAGCGGTTTCCGACAAGCCGGTGGCTGGAGGAGGCGTTGTATTCGGGCGGCAATATGTATTTGATCAAGCATGATCCGAAGCAGGCGACGTATCACTACTCGCTGCTGGTGAAGATGTTTCCGAACAGTACGTATGCGGCTTCGGCGCACTGGCGGGCGGCGTGGATGAACTACCGGCTGGGCAACTATTCGGAAGCGGCGCGATTGATGGATGAGCAGATCCAGGGGTATCCGGCGGGGATTGAGGTGCCGAGTGCGCTGTATTGGCGGGGACGCATTTACGAGGAGCAGGAGCGCAACTTTGGGCAGGCGGTGAACTACTATCGTGCGCTGACCGCTTCCTATACCAATTATTACTATGCATTGCTGGCGCGGCAGAGGTTGAATGTGCTGAAGGGGCAGGCAGGAGCGGCTGCTCCGGCGGCGGTTTTGAGTGCTGTGCAGAAGCCTGTGGTGCCTCCGCTGACGGGAGAGTTGCCGGAGGATGAGCCTCATCTGATCAAGGCCAGATTGCTGGCGAATGCGGCGTTGAATGAATACATTGGGCCGGAGATTCAGGCCAGTCCGACCGCAAGCCAGTGGGGAGCGCTGGGGCAGGCAGAGATTTATTCGTCTTTCGGCGAGACGCCGCGAGCGCTGCAGTCGATGAAGCACAGCGGGATATCGTTTTTTGCGCTGCCGCTGGACCAGGTGCCGACGGTGTATTGGAAGCTGCTGTTTCCGCAGCCTTACTGGAACGATCTGGTGTCGAATTCGCAGAAGAATGGATTGGATCCTTACCTGGTGGCGTCGCTGATTCGGCAGGAGTCGGAGTTTAATGCCGGCGCGGTTAGCCATGCGAATGCGTGGGGATTGATGCAACTGCTGCCTTCGGTGGGGAAGTCGATGGCACGGAAGGAGGGGTTGAAGGGATTCAGTACGAATTCGCTGCTGAATCCGAGCATCAACCTGGAGTTGGGGACGAAGAATCTGAAATTGGTGCTGGACCGGTTCGGGGGGCAAGTGGAGTATGCGCTGGCGGCTTATAACGCGGGCGACGTCCCGGTGCGGGCATGGATGGCCGCAGGGAATTACCGGGATATTGCGGAGTATGTGGAGTCGATTCCGTATACGGAGACGCGGGAGTATGTGCAGGCGATTCTGCGGAACCGTGAGATCTACCGAGCCCTGTATTCGACTCCTTAGCCGGAATCAATCTGGCATCCTTTTTTGCGAAATGTGGGATTGACAGGAACGGAAAATGAATTATGCTCTGCACCAGAAGTAGTGCATTCGCTGGAGAGTGCCAACTGCTTCTGGAGGTCTCTTCCGCAGCCAGAATTGAGTGTCGGCGAAGAAACGTGGGTCACGAACGAAGACAACCGTTGGGATGAAGAGGCAAGCATGGTGGCAGAGTTGAACCTTCTGGAAGTGTGGATCCCGGAACAGATGCAGCCGGGTACGATCTTTCTACTGGAGCAGGCGGGGGAGTTGGGCAAGGCGGAGAATCCTTACTGGGCCGTGCTGGCGTGTCCTTCCTGTGGATCGCTGGGTCTGATTACGAGGCAACAGTGTGCGGGGCTGGAGGCGATGATCTGCGGGTCGTCGGAGTGCTCTGCTGAGTATTTTCTTGAGGGGCAGACGATTCGGTATCGGCCAGTTAGTTGAGGTCGTGAGTTTGATGATGGATTATCTTGCGTGTTCGAACTCCTGACGGCTAACATCAGGTATGGCTTCCTTACGCTTTAGGACTACGCAGCAGCAACGCCGTTTGTCAGATGGCGGCTTTGTGTGCGTGTTGGCCGGCGGATGAAGCAGAATAGACGATAGCTTTCCGTTGATCAGGATGACAGAAGAGACCGCCGATAGCCGGCGGTTTTTTATTGCTCTCAATGTTGACCACGATAGAGGGACAGGATGATGCGAACGCATGTTGCTTTTTGTTCGGACGATGAGTTGGAAGTGATTGGTAAGGGGCTGGCGGACAGGACGCTGCCGAAGGTGAAGTGGACGCATGCGGCTCATTTTGCGGCTACGCTGTGGTGGCTGCGATGCAGGCCGGAGGTTGAGCTTTCGGGTGTGATGCCGGGATTGATCCGTGCCTATAACGAGTCGATTGGTGGTGCGAATACGGATACGAGTGGGTATCACGAGACGATTACGCAGGCTTCGATAAGGGCTGCGCGGGCCTTTTTGATGGGGTCGCAAGCGCAGCCTCTCTATGAGATTTGCAATGCGCTCCTGCAGTCGCGGCTGGGGGAGCCGGAGTGGCTGATGGAGTATTGGACGCGGGAGAGGCTGTTTTCCGTTGAGGCTCGGCGCGGCTGGGTTGAGCCGGATATTCGGGAGTTGCCTTTTTAGAGAGGCTATTCGTGGCGGAGGGCTTCGACGGGGTCCATGCGGGAGGCGCGGACTGCGGGGAGAAGTCCGGAGACGATGCCTACCACGGCGAGGATGACGAACGAGACGAGCATGATCGTGGGGGAGGCGCGAAGGATGATGTCGCCCTCGTGATTTGCGGTCTTGTACATCTCGGAGTAGAGGGGCATGGGCGGGATGAGATACGCGACGATGACGGCGACGATCATGCCGACGATGCCGGCGAGGAAGGTGAGGGTGAGACTTTCGAGCAGGAACTGCGTGAGGATGTCGCGGCGGCGGGCTCCGAGGGCTTTGAGGAGGCCGATCTCGCTTGGTGCGCTCGGTGACGGAGACGAGCATGATGTTCATGACGCCGACGCCGCCGACGCCGAGGGTCATGGCTCCGATGATGCCGAGGAGAAGATCGAGCGCGGTGCTGAATTGCATGATGTCGGCGGAGTCGGCGACGGTGTCCCAACTGGGGACGGCTTTGTCGTCTTTGGGATCGAAGTGGTGGCGCTCGGCGAGGACGGTGCGGACGGCCTGGAGGGCTCTGAGGTGGAGCTCGGGCGCGCTGGGCTGGAAGACGATGCTGTCGGGGTCGCGCTGGTCGCGGAGCAGACGCATCATGTCGAACGGGACGAAGGCGTTTTCGGTGTCGGGGCCGTTGTTGGAGGAGTCCTGGATCTTGTTGTTGAGGACGCCGATGACCTGGAAGACGTGGCCTTCGATCTCGACGGTTTCGCCGACGGGCGGGTAGCCGTTGAAGAGTTTTTGCGCGGCGTGAGGGCCGAAGATGACGACCTGGCGATGATCGGTGAAGTCGGCGGGCTCGAAGTAGCGGCCCTGGTCGACGTCGAAGCGGCGCATGCCGCCGTAGGGGAAGTCGATGGCTTTGCTCTGAATGTTGACGACCTTGGAGCCGTATTTGAAGCTGAAGCCGTCGTCGGTCTCGGAGCTGACGGCGTTGAGGAAGGGGACTTCATCGCGGACGGCTTCGGTGTCGCCGTCGAGAAATTTGAATGCGGCGGCCGGAGCGCTCGCCGCCGGCCTGCATGCTGGTCTGGCCGCCCCAGACCATGATGACGTTGTCGCCGATGCCGAGGAAGCCGTTGAGGACGCCCTGGCCGAGGCTTTTGCCGTAGCTGAGGAGGAGGACTACGGTGACGAGTCCCCAGACGATGCCGAGCATGGTGAGGCCGGAGCGCAGGCGATTGCGGAGGAGGGAGTCGACGCTTTGACGGATGATCTCGATCAGGTTCATGGCTAATCGGCTCGGAGGCATTCGATGGGGCTGAGGTTGGAGGCGCGCAGTGCGGGGTAGATGCCGGCGAAGACTGTGATGGCGGTGAGCGTGGTGAGGGACGCGGCGATTGCGATGGGCGAGATGACTGGGTGGGGAATGAAGTCGGGCAGTGGGACGAGGCGCATGAGGAGGCAGACGCCTACGCCGCAAGGTGAGCCCTACGGTTCCGCTGACGAGTGTGATGATGGCGGATTCGACGAGGAACTGGCGCTTGATGTCGACTGCGGTGGCGCCGAGGGCCTTGCGGACGCCGATCTCTCGTGTGCGCTCGGTGACGGCGACGAGCATGATGTTCATGACGCCGATGCCGCCGAGGGCGAGTGTGAGGAGAGCGACGGCTCCGAAGAAGAGCGTCATGACGCTGAAGATGCGCTCGGTAAACTTGGAGCCCTGGAGTGTGTCCCAGATCCAGAGAGCTTCTTTGTCGTCGGGGTCGTAGTGGTGGCGCTCGGCGAGGATGCGCTTGACCTGGTCGACGGCTTTTTCGTGGAGGTCGGGGGAGATGGGCTCGATAACGATGTTGTTGACGAAGCCGCGTACGATGCCGGGGCGTTCTGGGGGAGGGAAGTCTCGGGCCATGGCAGAGTAGGGAGTGAAGAGCTGGGTGTTGTCTGGGCCGCTGCCGTAGCTGCCGTTTTGTTTTTTCTTTTCGAGGACGCCGATGACGGTGTATTGGTAGCCATTGACCATGAGGGGCTGGCCGATGACTTCTTTGCCGGGGAAGAGCTGGCGATTGGCCTCGTAGCCGAGGAGGATGACGCGGGCACCTTCGGCTTCATCCTGCTCGGTCATGAGACGGCCCTGATCGACGGTGAGGGAACGGAAGTTTTGATATTGGGGCCAGACACCGCGAACTGCCCGGCTGGCGGAGTTCCACTGGCTGACCTCGGAGACGGTACGGCGAAGCTCGGGACTGACAGTTTTGACGAGTGTGGCGTGTTGCTGGATGGCGATGGCATCGTCGACGGTGAGGCGAATGTCGCGGCCGGCTGCGTAGCCTCCAGCCTGGGCTCCGGTTTTGCCGCCGAAGAAGATCGCGATGTCGGTGCCGATGCTGCGGAGACGCTGTTTCTGATCTGCGTTGAAGCCGATGCCGAGGCCGACGAGAAGGATGACGGAGGTGATGCCCCACACGATGCCGAACATGGTTAAAAAACTACGCAGCTTCGTCTCCCAGAGTGCGGAGAGCGTTTGTTTGAGGATCTCGTGGAAAGGCATGAACGGAACTACCCCAGGATCAGAATCCAACGTATGGGTGGATTACGCAAGAACGATCGCGGAGGTTCCTTAATGAAAGATGTTCCTGGGGAATGCGTTAGCATGGATCAGGTGGCTCAGTGCAAGGCCCGGATGGTGAAATCGGCAGACACAGCGGACTTAAAATCCGCAGACCCTTATCAGGTCGTGGGGGTTCAAGTCCCCCTCCGGGCACCAAATAATGCAATAAGATAAGTAATTTATAGCGATTTTATCCTCTCGCCGTGGGGGGGGATTTTTCTTGCATAACTGGCTGGCGATACTTTGGGGATACTTTGGTAATTGTCCCCAGGAGGGACCATGCCTCGTGGCACGTTCTGCTCGAGACTTATCATGTCGGGAGTGGATCTTAAGACTGCTCAAACTCTCATGGGGCATAAGACAATCAGCATGACGGCCCGCTATGCTCATCTATCGAGCGCTCACCTCGATGCTGCAGTCGATAGGATGGACGGGAAAGTAAAGGCCGACTACCGTTCAGGTAGCGCTCGCCATGTTGCATGACGAAAATCGAGATGATGATCGGCCGAAACTCTCCAGTTGGAGAACTAAATCATTGGCCATATCGAACCGATTCAAATGATTACCATCGTCGCAGCCGTCAGAAACATGGAAGTACCGCCTCCCGCTCTGAGGAGGCGGTTTAGGTTTAGATCGATCGGTTTAAGACGCGATTGAGACGTTGGACGAAGGTGGCCGGGTCTTTGAGCGGAACGAGGGTACCTTCGGCGCGGGCGTGGAACCAGAGCAGCGGGTCCTCCCAGTCGTGTGAGATGGACTTATAGAGCTCTTTGTAGTCGTCATCCTTCAGTTCGGACTTCGCGCGCTGCCACATTGCAGATGCGGCGTTGATCTGCTCGGTGACACTCGATTTAATGGACTCCTTCTTCTCGGCGTTCCACTCGCTCTTGTCGTAGGTGAGGAAGATGGGGAAGGCGATGTGGTTGGAGTACTTCCTGACGATCTCCTGGAGCCGGTACCTGGAAGGTAATGCGACGGGAACGGGTTTGCCTACGGCAGCCACGGCATTCGCACTGGCAGCTAATGCTATGAACTCATCCTGGGATGTGCACTCGCCGTTGGGGTCAGGAAAGGTGGCGGGGAGCGGATTTGTAGGGACTCTGAGCATGGTAATCAAACCGGTTGACGAGCGCCTCCACTCAGCCCTCGTGACAAAGGTTCGCGTGATCTCTACAATTGCGCAATCTCTTCAACCACGCAAGCTGGTAAAGCTTGCAGGAGTTTGTCTGTGACCCGCTCTCTATGCCTGCTAGTGCTATGCCTTTCATCCCTTGCTATCGATATTCAGGCACAGGAGACGAAGACGAGCAGAACGCATCGTTCCACGACTGACCCTCGCGTCGAGGTGTCACTCCGCGATGGATGGCGCTTCAAACTGGGTCCAGAATCTGCGACAGAGCTCCAGGCTGAACCGGATGCGACATGGACAACCGTTAGCCTGCCACACACCTGGAACCGCGTGGGCTACTACAAGGACGCACCCGCGTCCCACATTAACACTGCGCAGAACGTCGTAACGACGCAGGGCGTCGGCTGGTACAAGCTCGTCTTCACGCCGCCAGCGAACGTAGAAGGCATGGAAAGTTTTTTGCAGTTTGACGCAGCAAGCCGCATCGCAACCGTCTGGTTGAACGGAACCATGCTTGGCACACACCGGGGAGGCTTTTCGCGCTTTCGCCTAAACAGCACGGCAGCACTTAAGCCGGGGCAGGAGAACACGCTTACGGTGAAGGTGGACAACACGAAACCCGCGCTGGGAAGCTCGACTGCCGACGTGTTGCCGCTTACGGGAGACTTCTTCGTTTACGGCGGTTTGTATCGTCCGGTAAGCCTTGTCTTCACCAGGAAGATGCACCTTGATCTGATGGACTATGGCTCCTCCGGAGTCTATGCGAAGACGACGTCCATCGCGTCTGAAGGGGCGCAGGTGCAGGTGCGCGCACGGGTGCGCAACGACAGTGAGCAAAGTGGCGCCGTTGTGCTCCGAACCCTGCTCGTTGACGCGAACGGCAAGGTCGCGGCACAACAGGAGCAGTCTGTCACAGTGGGACCAGCGAGCGTGGTAGAGCGCACCGCGAACGTGGCTGTGCTACATCCGCATCTCTGGCAAGGAGTGGAGGATCCTTATCTGTACCGCCTGGTGGTGGAACTCTCAAACAAGTCCTCCCAACTGGTGGATCGTGTCTCTCTCCCCTTTGGCATTCGGCAGGTTCGGTTCGATCCGAACAGTGGACTATTCCTCAACGGCAAACACGTGGCCGTACACGGTGTCGGCTACCACCAGGATCGTGAAGGCAAAGGTTGGGCGTCGGAACCGGAGGACGTTGCCGCGGACGAGGCGACGATGCGTGAGATGGGGGTGACCGGCATACGCCTGACCCACTACCAGCATGGCCAGCCGATTCACGACCTGGCGGACCGCGACGGACTTGTGGTCTGGGACGAGATTCCGCTGGTAAGCCAGTGGACGTTGGGCGATAACCTGCAACCGACGCCAGCGCTTCGTGAGAACGCCCGGCAGCAACTGCGGGAGTTGATCGCGCAGGACTTCAATCACCCCTCGGTCGTCACCTGGTCCATCGGCAATGAGATTGATTTTGGAAACAGCATACCGGCCTTTGTGGGGAACAAGAGCGGCATCGCTCCTGACCCGCTGCCCTTACTCAAAGAGTTGAATCAGTTGGCGCACGAACTGGACCCCGACAGACCCACAACACTGGCGACTTGCTGTGAGGGAATACGCTACGCACCCGATACTGTGGTGCCAATCACAGCCTCGGTCACCGACCTGTCCGGTGCGAACCGCTACTTCGGCTGGTACTACGACAAGCCGTCCGATCTGGGCCCCCATCTTGACGCCCTGCACCAGACCCGGCCTGCCCAGCCCATGGCGGTAACGGAATACGGCGCCGGAGGCGCTGTCTCGCTGCACTCTGACAATGCGCTCGGTGGCCCGGAGTCTCGCAACCGGCCCCAGGCGGAAGAATACGAGTCCTACATTCACGAACAGAACTGGTCCACGCTGCGGAGCAAACCGTATCTATGGGGTACGTTTCTCTGGAATTCCTTCGACTTCGGAAGCACTACGCGCAGCGAGGGCAATGCCCAGGACATCAATACCAAAGGCATCGTGACCTTTGACCATAAGTATAGGAAAGATCCCTACTTCTTTTACAAAGCTAACTGGACGGCGACGCCAACGGTGCACATCAACTCCAGCCTTTATACCGAGCGAGCCTATCGGATAGCAGATGTGCGGGTGTACAGCAACGCGCCTAAGACCTCGCTGAAAGTAAATGGAAAGCTCATCGGAGTGCTTGCAGACTGCCCGGAGCGCATCTGTGTCTGGAACGGCGTCGTCCTAAGCCCCGGCGCAAACAACATCATCGCAACTGGCTCCTTCTCCAAGGGAAATGTAGAGGATAAGAGTCCAGTGGCATCTTTCCGACGCTGCCGCGAAGAATACCTAGATCGATTGCGGCGCGCTGGTTGCTGGAGAAAGCGCGGACAAACGCTTTGGATCGGATACGTTCTTCGAGGGCGGAACGGCCCAGATTATCACCGGTGCGGGAGGTGGGTTCAGAGCTCCGGCACCGGCGTCAATTGCTGGGACCAGCAGTCCCGAGGTGGCGGCCACATACCGCACGGGAACTTTCAGCTATCGTGTTCCGGTGGTTGACGGTCCGCATCGCGTAGTCCTCACGTTTGTTGAGCCGTCTCTACATCCCGGCGACCGCATCTTCGACGTTTTCGCAAACGGACAGAAAGTTCTGGCCAATCTGGATGTCGCAGCCGCCGCGGGAGGTGCGCTGACCGCATATCAACAGCGTTTCGAAGTGAATCCCAGGGATGGCTTGGTGATTCTTGAGTTCAGACCTATCAAAGGAGACGCGATTGTTTCCGCGATAGAGGTGCAATAGCGTCCCAGGTGGTCCGCCCGGCAGTTCACCGGAGGCAAGCTGCTTCCCCAGGTTCACATGCTCTGGCGATGAACAAAAATACGATCTCATTCCGATGTACCAGATTCAAGACCAACGTTACTCCATCTATTGGCAAATCGGGAATCCCAAACAGCGGGCCTAGCTTGTAAAGACATGGTTCGCACTGGTCGCGGAGCGGGATGCGAGATGTGCGAATTGAAAGGTGCAATCCAATGAAGTTCCGATTTTGTTCAGAGGCGTGGCGCGTGTCTCCCGACCTTATTCGAACCATTCCGATCTTGCTGTTGATGTCAGAAACTGTCGGCATTGCGGCACAAATGCCCGGTCAGAAGGCGCCTGGCCCTCCACCGGCGCAAGTCGAGCAGACAAGCTACGGCATCCGCGCCACAGCTGGCAATGAAGTCCTCGAAGTCACCGTGTGTTCTGACTCGGTGATTCACGTCGTTGCTACGCCTGAGCCTTCCGCGCCTACTTCGCCGCGCCCGTGGATGCTCGACCAGAAGCAATCCTGTCCCGGCGCGCCGTTCACCTTTGGGCAAGACGCGAAAGTAGCAAGGCTGAAGACTGCTCAGGTTGAGGTCATCGTCAATAACGAGCGCGGCAACCTCACTTTCCGGACTGCAGGCGGAGAATCTCTGCTAAACGAAGGCAACAGCATCCCGCGTACCTACGAACCGGTCGAGCTTAATGGCGATCACACCTACCGAGTTACGGATCGCTTTTCTCCATCGATAACAGAAGCACTCTACGGGCTAGGTCAGCACCAGAGCGGTATGTTCAACTATCGCGGCGCCACGGTGGAACTTGGGCAAAACAACACCGACGTAGCAATCCCGCTGCTAATTTCGAGCAAGGGCTACGGGTTGTTGTGGAACACGGCGGCGCTCACCTACTTTGACAATCGCTTTCCGCTCGATTTGAAGCTGAGCTCCATTGCCGGCAAGTCGATCGATTACTACTTTCTCTACGGCCCGGAGATAGACGGCATTCTTCATGCATACCGCACCATGACCGGCCATGCGCCCCTGCTTCCGAAATGGGCCTACGGCTTCTTTCAATCGAAAGATCGCTACGTATCGCTCGACGAGATTCGCGAGATCGCGCAGCGCTATCGACAGGAGCATATCCCACTTGATGCAATAGTGCAGGACTGGTTTTGGTGGAAGACCGAGGGCGATCCGGCCTTCAATTCCAACTATCACGACGTAGCGCAAGATCTCGAGTCGCTGCACAAAGAAAACGTGCACGCCATGATCTCCGTATGGGGCTTGCTCGACCCCGAGTCCGAGACTTACAAGATTCTCGATGCAAAGCACGAGCTTTTGTCTGGCGCGCACGTCTACGACGCCACCAACCCTGACGCGCGCGACATCTACTGGGAGCATCTGCCCGGGAAGCTGCTGGCGCAGGGCTGGGACGCATTCTGGCTGGATAGCGCCGAGCCCGAAGAGTACTGGCCGCACATGGGCGACGCCATCCTAAGCAGCCGCCAGATCGCCATCGGCAACGGCGCCGAATTCACCAACGTCTTTCCGCTTGCGCACACCCTCGGTGCGCAGGATCACTGGAAGGCTCAGGATCCGAGCAGGCGCGTCTTCCTGCTCACGCGCTCCGCATTCCTCGGCCAGCAGCGCGTCGGTGCCACTGTCTGGTCAGGAGACGTGTACGGCACCTACTGGGGCCTGAGTCACCAGGTCCCGGCCGGTCTCAATTTCGCGCTATCCGGGTATCCATACTGGACCACCGACATCGGCGGCTATTGGCCGCCCCACGATGACCCCCTCGCGGATCCCAACGTTCCAGGAACTCTATGCGCGTTGGTTTGAGTACGGCACGTTCTGTCCGATCTTCCGCACCCATGGCCACCGGCCGCACAACGAACTGTGGAGCTTCGATAGAGTCGAGTCCATCCTTGTGAACTACGACAAGCTTCGCTACCGCCTGATGCCATATATTTACTCGTTGGCCTGGAAGGTAACGAGCGAGGACTACACCATTCAGCGCCCGCTCGTGATGGATTGGCGCACGGACCCCAAGACCTGGAACCTTGGTGACGAGTTCATGTTCGGCCCGGCCATCCTGGTCAACCCGGTGCTCAAAGCCGACGCTACCAAGCGCGCCGTTTACTTGCCGGCAGCTGCTGCATGGTACGACTTCTGGACCGGTAAATCGCTCACAGGCGGCCAGGACATCGAAGCCGATGCGTCCCTCGAACGTATTCCGCTCTTCATGCGAGCCGGTTCCATCCTTCCCATGGGTCCGCAGATCGAATACGCCACGCAGGATCCCGCTGGGCCCATCGAGCTTCGCATTTATCGCGGTGCCGATGGCAAATTCGACCTCTATGAAGACGCGGGCGACGGTTACGAGTACGAGAAGGGTCAGCATTCCGTCATTCCCCTCCACTGGGACGACCGAAGCTCATCACTCACTATCGGCTCGCGGCAAGGCTCATTCCCCGGAATGATCGAACACCGCAAATTCCGCGTCGTTCTGGTCACAAGTGGGCATGGCATCGGCCCGGATGTGACCAGCGCAGTCAACGCGGAAATCAGTTACGAAGGCGACGCAGTTCAGACAACCATCAGGTAGAGCGCCGCTGTAAAGTGCCTTGCAATACAGACTGACCAAGCAGCTTCACTCGTTTAGTTCGATCGACCGCTACAAGTTTCGACTAACGAGTTCAGGGCTTAGGACTCATCAAGGTTGAGGACGACCCGGCCTATCGCACTTCAGGCGTATCTGCGTCTCGCGGCCCCGCCGCCCTCCAGATTGTGTCGAAGGCGTTAGCGGAGGGATCGGCGCAGCACAGTTCTTGCACGGAGGAGACGCGATTTGGTGGCGGCGATTGAGATGCCTGCCGCTTCGGCGATCTCGCGGACGGAGCCGTCGTGGGCTTGCTGGATTTCGATGACGTTGCGCAGAGCTGGGCGCAGACGGTGAATTGCACGCTTGAGGTGCCGATCTCGTTCTCTTCTTGCATAGTGGTCTTCTGTGTTGACCCTGCGGTCTGGGATCTCCCAATTTTTCCAGGTCTCGCCATCCGCACTGCCATCCATCGAAATCTCGGGATGAGAACGTTTTTTCCGGAGAATCATGAGCGCTGAATTAATTGCGATCCGCGTCAGCCAAGTGGAGAAGCTCGACCGGCCGTCGAAGTTCTTCAGATGAAGATAGGCTTTGAGGAAAGCGTCCTGTAGAGCGTCCTCGGCATCCTGGCGGTTTCTTGTGACTCGATACATTGTGTTAAAGATTTTTTTGGAGTGGCGATTCCAGAGTTCGGAGAATGCCCAGTCTTCGCCTAGTTTTGCCGCTGTTACCAGGAACTCGTCGCTGGTTTTCTCAAGAGTGGATTGTTCACTGATGGGGCCCGCTGAAAGATATGAGTTCATGGGGAAGCCTTTCTGGGTGTCTCGCTTTGCTGCGACTAGGCCAAGAGTAGACAAGCGCGGGACCGCAGATATTGAACGAAATTGCTCAAAGGTGGCACAGATTGCTAAAGAAAGATGGAGGAGCGTTTTGCGAAACTATCTACCTTGCACGCAACGAGCCTTGGAGGATTGCGCCAGCTCGGGAAGCTACCTGACTGCTTGCGCGCAGATTGCTTCGATGCCGGCGATGTTCGGCAACAGGTTGTCGGGGATGGCGTGGCGTTGCTTGAGATAGGTGGGGCTGTTGTAGGAGAGCCAGACCTTGCCGTCCTTATCCTGCCAGACGAGCGCTTTAAGGGGAAGGTCGATGGCGGCGCTGGGAGATGCGAGCATGATGGGTGTGCCGGCCTTCGCATTACCGAAGACGAGCAGTTTTGTGGGCTCCATCTGGAGGCCTGCTTTGACGGCATCGCCGCTATGGTCGATCATGGCCAGGATGGGTATTCCTTTTGCCTGAACGACGGCTTCTAACCGCGCTAATGTCTCTAAGACACTGTGAGGACTACTAAGGGTGACGATTCCGTTGTCGGGCATTGACTTTTCCTTATATTGATTTGGGTCCGGACGGGATTGATGAGGCTCTTGATTGAGCTTCCGATTCAATGCGCCGCATTGGCTAAGAACGTCTGGATTTTGTGTCCGATCGCGCGCAACCTTTAATGCTGCTGGATTGCTTTAGGGCTTCAAGCATCTGGTCATGGTTTCGCGATCGGTAATTCGACTGAAGGCATCTACGGATCTCTTCTTCCTTCGGTTGCAAAATTTGGGGTAGGCGATGATGGTCGGAACAAGGATTTATCTTTCAAGAGCGATATGTCTTGACCGAAAAATATCGAAAGTTTGCCGATCTTGCTGAAATTGTTTGCTGGTGATGGATGGGACCGCAACTGTTTGAACCAAATCGTGTTGTTTCCTCGATAGGTCTGCTAGACGAAGCGCTTGGTAAGGGCATCACTCAACGCGGACCTATTTTTACCAAAAAATTTATGCAGTTCGGGCTTGAGCTCAGGAAGTTTGTGTCACAGGCTAAAAGGTGCAGGATCTTAGACACTTGAAAATGCAGGAGTTGGCTCAGGGAACGGTAGGACTCTTGAGATGGCGTCTCGTCATAGATGTGGAGCACTCTTGTTTTCGAAATGTGGCTTTTTGGCATGGTCTCAATGGAAGGATCACTCCATGAGCTCGTGCGTCGGGCAAAATCTCAAGTAAAACTAATGTCAGGGCTTTTTTAGGGGAGATGACGAGTCTACGGAATGAGTTCAATCACTTTCAGGCGCCAAGTCACGATCTTATTTTGTTTCGGCACCTATCTGTTGGCAGGATGCAACGGTAAGCCGTCGGACCCCAAGAGCGAAGCTCCTCCGGCGGCGGATGTCCAGGCCGACACGGACGTGAATGTGATCCGTGTCGAACATCCCGATCAGTTCAAGCTGGCAACGGCGACCGGTTATGTGACGACTTCGACGATACAGGCGACAGGGACGGTCAATCCTGACATTTCGCGCACAATCCCGGTGATTTCGATCGCATCCGGTCGAGTGATTGAGGTCCATGCACGCATTGGCGACTATGTGAAAAAAGGCCAGCTGTTGATGGATGTGCAGAGCACAGACGTGTCGGGTGCTTTTGGGACGTATCTGAAGGCGGTTGCCGATGAACACCTCGCCCAAGTGCAACTCGATCGTGCCAAGATACTGAACGAAAAGGGCGCGATCGCTAATAGTCAGGTCGAGATCGCCCAGAATGCCGAAGACGATGCAAAGGCTGCTGTGTCCGCGTCAGAGGAGCAGCTGCGAGTGCTTGGTGTCGACAAGAACCACCCTGCGGCGACTGTGAAGGTCTATGCTCCAGCTTCCGGATACATCATCGCACAGAATGTGACTGCGGCGGGTGCTGCTGGAGTGACCTATGCCGGATCGGCAAATGCCTTTACGATTGCCGATCTCTCGCATGTCTGGGTCATTTGCGATGTCTACGAGAATGATCTTCCCAAAGTGCATTTGGGTCAGAAGGCGGACATTCGCCTGAATGCTTACCCCGACCGCGTCTTGACTGGTGTCATCAGTGACATTGGCGCAGTCCTCGATCCGCAAATCCGTACCGCGAAAGTACGGATTCAGGTGGAAAATCCCGATACTCTGATGCGCGTTGGGATGTTTGCCACGGCGACGATCCATGGCAAAACTCTCGAGACGCACGTGCAGGTGCCTGCGAGCGCGGTGCTACACCTGCATGATCTTGACTGGGTCTACGTCCCCGGCGGTAACGGCAGTTTTCGCCGTGTGTCGGTGCAGGGCGGCGCCACATTGCCGAACAACATGCAGGAGATTATCTCCGGCATCAATGTAGGTCAGCAGGTCGTTTCGAATGTGCTGGCTCTGCAGAATACGGCGGACCAGTAAATGATTCGTGGCGTCATCGACTTTGCCCTAAACAACCGATGGCTGGTTCTCGGTCTTTCTGTTCTGCTCTTCGCCTGGGGAATTGTCTCCTTCCATAACCTACCCGTCGAGGCCTACCCCGACGTGGCCAACAACTACGTTCAGGTGATTACTCAGTGGCCTGGCCGGGCTGCTGAAGAGGTCGAGCGGCAGGTTACGACGCCTATAGAGATCCAGATGGCTGGCATTCCACATATGAGCCATCTGCGGTCGACATCGCTTGCCGGTCTCTCGAGCGTGACGATGATCTTCGACGACGATTCCGTCAACAAAGACAATCGTGATCAGGTGTTCCAGCGGCTCGGGCAGGTCACACTTCCGGCCGGTCTTCAGCCCCAGATGGGAAGCGACTGGAGTCCCGTTGGTCAGATCTACTGGTACACCCTGCGTTCCACAAATCCTGCCTACGACAACATGGAACTCAAGTCGCTTGAGGACTGGAAACTCGAAAAGGAGTTCAAGTCAGTTCCCGGGGTGGTCGATGTCTCGAGCTTTGGTGGTATTACGCGCGAGTACCAGGTTCGCGTTGATCCCAACAAGCTGATTTCCTACGGACTTAGCATCGGCCAAGTGGAGCAGCAGCTTGCCAACAACAATACAAACGCGGGTGGCAGCTTTATCGAGCAGGGCCAGCAGCAGGTAAACGTACGTGAGGTCGGTCTCTACAAAAGCGTAAAGGACATTGAGGAGACGGTCCTCAAGACACAGGCCGGAACGGCCTTGCGTGTAAAGGACATTGCCTCGGTTATTCAGGGCCCGAAGATACGTCTCGGTCAAATCGGCAAGACATGCCGCTTCGGAGCCACACCGCCTTCCGAATCCGGCCCATCGTTCAGCGCAACCGACCCATGCGTCGACCACTCAGGAAAGTCTATCGATGAGCAAGTCATCCACCACGAGGATGGTAGGCTGATCGACAACGGTGATGTCGTCGAAGGCATCGTCCTTCTGCAAAAAGGCGCCAACTCTGACGTTACGCTAGAGGGCATCCACAAGAAAGTCGAGGAACTTAACACTCACGTCCTGCCTCCGGGAGTGACGATTGTCCCGTTCCTTGATCGCAGCGAGCTGCTCCACTACACGACCCATACCGTGCTTAGGAACCTCACGGAAGGTATCGTGCTGGTCATTGTCATCCTGTTTCTTTTTCTTGGCAACGCGCGCGGCGCGATCATTGTTGCCCTCACCATACCGTTTGCGCTGCTTTTCGCGGCTATCTGCCTGAACCTGCGTGATATTCCCGCGAATCTGCTCTCGCTTGGTGCGCTGGACTTCGGCATGGTGGTGGACGGTTCAGTGGTTATCGTCGAGAACATCGTCCGGCACCTCACTCACGGCTCCAAGCCCGGATTGACTCCGGCGGATCAGATCCGTGACGCGACGCATGAAGTGCAGCGCCCAGTGTTCTACGCGCGTGCCATGATCATCACTGCGTATTTGCCCATCTTTACGCTACAGTCGGTGGAAGGGCGACTGTTCAAGCCGATGGCCTGGATGGTGACCTTCGCTTTGCTGGGTGCACTTGTCTTCTCCCTTTTGCTGGCCCCTGTTCTTTCGAGCCTTCTTTTCCCGCGTGGCGCCAGCGAGTGGCAGAACCCTGTAATGACCTGGCTTACGGATCGTTATCGCCATTCCGTCAGGTGGGCGATCGAACATCGCCGGTTCACTCTCAGCGTTGCTGGAGTGGCACTGTCTCTTGCTGGCTTCCTCGTCTTCAGCGGAATCATAGGATCGGAGTTTCTGCCGCATCTCGACGAAGGTTCCATCTGGGTTCGCGGAACACTCGCACCTTCGACTGGTCCCACCGAGAGCCTCCGCATCATGAACGAAGCGCGTCTCAAGCTCTCCGCGTTTCCGGAGGTCTACAAAGTTGTAAGCCAGACTGGCCGTCCGGACGACGGCACCGATACGACGGGATTTTTCAACACGGAATACTTCGTTGACCTTAAACCAAAGGAACAATGGCGCCCTGCCTTTAAGGAGAATAAAGAGGAGCTTATTGCTGCTATTGACCGCGAACTCGAGAAGACGCCTGGTGTCCTGTGGAACTTCTCTCAGCCCATCTCTGACAACGTCGAAGAGGCGGTCAGCGGAGTTAAGGGCGAACTCGCAGTGAAGATTTACGGCGATGATCTACGGACTCTGGAAGAAAAGGGCAACGAGATCGTGACTGTGATGAGTAAAATTCAGGGCGTTCAGGACCTTGGCCTGTTCCGGGTCATCGGCCAGCCAAACCTAAACTATAGCGTGAATCGCGAGGCTGCGGCTCGTTATGGCATCAATGTTGCCGATGTTCAGGATGCCATCCAGACTGCTGTCGGCGGCAATGCTGTCACGCAGGTTCTTCAAGGTGAGGCACGTTATGACCTAGTCGTCCGTTATCTTCCGCAGTTCCGTAGCACGCAGGAAGCGATCGATAACATTCGTCTGCTTAGTCCCTCGGGCGAGCGTGTCTCACTCGCACAGCTAACGACCATCAAGACCGAAGACGGAGCAGAAGAGGTCTACCGCGAGGGCGGCCAACGTTACGTTGCAATCAAGTACAGCGTGCGCAACCGCGACCTGGGCTCGACGGTTGAAGAGGCTATTCGCAAGGTCAATACCCAGGTTAAGTTGCCCCCAGGTTACAAGATCGACTGGGCCGGAGAATATGAGAGCCAGAAGCGATCGTCGCGGCAGATTGATGTTGGTGTTGCCGGTTACGATCATCCTGATCTTTGTGATCCTTTATACGATGTTCCACTCAGGTAAGTGGGCGCTGTTGATTCTCTTCAATGTATCAATGGCCCCCCTCGGCGGCCTTATCGCTCTCCTGGTTACTGGCACTCATTTCTCGGTTTCCTCAGGTGTCGGATTTCTCGCGCTCTTTGGCGTTTCTGTGCAGGTTGGTGTCATCATGCTGGAGTACATCAACCAGATGCGCGTCCGCGGTCACTCGGTCGAAGAGGCCGCGATTGAAGGAGCCGTTCTTCGTCTGCGTCCCATCATGATGACAATGCTGGTTGCGACGCTAGGTTTGCTGCCAGCTGCGACATCGCATGGAATTGGGTCGGATTCGCAGAGACCGTTTGCCATAGTGATCGTGGGCGGCTTGATCGGTGCGCTGCTGATCAGCGTCTTTCTTCTGCCGACTTTATATGTCTGGATTGCGAGACCGAATGATGTACTTCCAACGCCTGAGACGGAGTTTGAGAACTAATGCTGTTTGTGCACGCAGGCCGGGATATTGATGATTCGATGCATGCTGCGGTTTGCATGACGAAAGGGCGGTGTCGTGCCGTTCTGGCCGTGGTTTGTTTCTCGCTGGTGGTCTCTGCCGGCTATGGTCAAAATCAGCCGTCTACGACGCCTTATGTGCCCATCACGATGCAGCAGGCCGTCGACCTTGCGCGAGCGAAGAATCCGTCGCTGCTTTCGGCGCAACAGAATTTTCTTTCGGTTAAGGCGCAGGAGATTCAAGCTGGAGTCAGGCAGAACCCCAACCTTGTTGCGACTGGTTCAAACGTTACGCTGGGTGAAGAAGCCAATAATCCCTACTATTACAGCGTTGGCGTCAGTCGCTTGTTTGAGCGCGGGGAAAAACGCCGCTGGCGTCTTGATAGTGCACACTCCACTACGGCGCAGACTGACGCGCAGTATCATGCCCAGGAACAACAGACGATCCTTTCGGTGAAGCAGGCCTTTACGAACTTCGTTATCGCGAAGGCTGCGAAGAAGCTTGCCGATGATAATCTGAACGACTTTATGCACGAACTCGATATCGGCCGCGAGCGCTTGAAAGCAGGAGATATCGCGAAGCTTGATTTCGAGCGGCTGGATCTGCAACTGGCGCAGTTTGAGACCGATGAATCGAACGCGATTACCAATGCGCAACAGGCGAGCGTGCAGCTGCAAGCTTTGCTGGGATACAGCAAACCTCGCATGGACTTCGACGTGGTCGGCGAGGTTGTGCCTCCTGGTGTGGCTGACACGATGGAGGCCATGGAGCAGAAGGCTCTGGCGGCGCGGCCGGATTATCATGCCGCACAGCTTGGGATCGCTGTTGCTGACGCAAATGTGAAGCTTGCTTATGCTAACGGCACGGCTGATCCAACGATTGAGGCAGACTACGATCGCAATGGACCGGACAACTCAGCGGCCTTCAGTCTGAGCGTTCCGCTGCGTCTGTTTGATCGCAACCAAGGAAACAAGGAGACTGCCAAATATTCTGCGCAGGCCGCGCGCTTTAATGAACTGGCCGTGAAGAATCAGGTGGTCTCTGATGTTGATCAGGCATGGATCGGCTATGTGAATGCGAAGGCGCTCTCGGATCGATACAACGGGCATTACCTGGATGAAGCGAAGGACATCCTCGATATTTCCAAGTTCAGTTATGAACATGGGGGACTTGCGTTGATCGACTACCTTGATGCTCTGCGTGAGTCGCGATCAGTCGCCTCGGACGCGTTAAACGCCTATTCGCAGACCTGGATGGCGATTCATCAGCTCAGCTTTGCTACGGCGACCGAGGTTGTTCCCTAGCTGCGTCTTGGAGGGGTGGAGCATTCGTTGCGGGTCGTTGAGTATGGTGAGGCAGTCTTCGAAATACGGAAGCCGGCAGGGAACTGAGTCCTTGCCGGCTTCGAGTGCTTTTGCGAATCCGAGTTGCAGATTAGAAGAAGACCGTTGCAGCGAACTGCAGTTTGCGGCCGTTGGTTGAGGTGTTGGCGTTATTACCGTAGGTGTTGCGGATGCTGCCGAAGTTCGGCGAACCGAAGACAAGGGGATAGGAGCCACCGGCCGCCGTGCACGATCCACCTTTTGTCGAGGTTGTCGAGCAGGAGAAGGTGGATTGAGGCTGACCTAGATTCGGAGTATTGAAGACGTTGTAGCCCTCGACTCTCAGATTCAAGCGCAAACCTTCGCGCCATTGAGACATCGGGAAGTCCCGTCCAATCGTCATATTTGTCATGATATAGGCGGGTCCTATAAATGCGTTTCTCCCGACGGGGCTGAAGGTGCCAACAGTTGGATAGGTGAACGCGTCGACGTTGAAGTATTCTGCGACCTTCGCAGTGCGGTGCCGATTCGAGGGAAGATGCGGATTCGCGCCGGGCACGAGTGCGGCCCTCTGGCCTGGCTCTCCATCCAGGGCTGAGTCGTTATTGATCGTGACGCTGAAAGGGCGGCCAGAGTGGGCCTGATAGGTTCCGCTGTAAACCCAGTCGTTGAACATCGCGCGAACGACACGAGAGTCGCTGTTGACCTTGGGAAACCGGGTGACCCAGCCCAGGCTGAAGATTTGTGTTGCATTGTTATCGGAAAGTCCACGGTCGGAGCGGATGTTGAATACGTCGGGCACCGCGTTCGATGTGGTCTGTCCGTTGGTGTCGACGTCGATTGCGCGAGAGAAGGTGTAGGAGGCGAGCATGTTGAGATACTTGCCTCCGCGTTGGGTGTATTGCATCTGCAGGGCGTTGTAGCTCGACGTTCCGATGCTCAGAATATCGACGATTCCCTGACCTCCGTAGTTGAAGGGTGCGTAACGCAGGCGCTGCTGGGTGGAGGACGTGGTTGAGCTTGCGTTTGTGCAGTACTTCGCGGGGTCTGCCTGGAAGTATCCACCGCTGCAGTCGTAGATTGCGGGGTTCAAGTCGAGGGGCACTGTGAGCTTGCGCGCGAATTTCCCGACATAGTTCGTGTCGAGCGTGCCGCCATGCGGGACATGATATTGGATGCCGAAGTTGACGGCTTCGGCATAGGGTGTACGGAAGTTTCGATCCGGAAAGAAGATTGAGAAGGGTGCGATGAACTGGGGATTTTTAGGATCGAAGGCTGGAGGAATGACTGTAACTGGGCCTCCGATGGATTGCAGCAAAGGAACTGAAGCGCCGCCTACGGGTATTGAGGTGAAGAAGTTGTAGTGGTACGGCTCGCCGACACCTACCACATTGGCATTGACGGCGTCGAAGAATATACCGTAGCCGCCCCGAACCAGGAATTTGCCCGCGCCGGTCACGTCATAGGCAAATCCGAAGCGCGGCGCGATTCCGTTGTAGTCGGTGGGTACGAGAGAGGGCAAGACACCTTTGTCACCGGGAAATCCGAGGCCGCCGACCGCGCCAGGGAAGACGGTCGACTGGATGCCGGGGATGAACGTTGCCGATTCTCCATGGGGCTCGAACCACTGGAAGGGAAGCTCGTAGCGAGCACCCAGGTTCAGCGTTAACTTCGCGGTGATCCGCCAGTCGTCCTGAAGCCAAGCGAAGACAGCGTGCTGGATACCGCCCTGAATGAGCCGATTCTGTGCAGTGACTGAGTTGGCGAGGCCCAACATTCCGTCGGCGAAACTGACGCCGGTATAGGTTGAGCTGAACGCGATTTGTCCGGGGTAGTCGGAGCGAGTGAGGTATTGCAGACGAAGGAACTCAAAGCCACCTTGAATCGTGTGGTTTGCTTTGGTCCACGTCATATTCTCGTTCAGCTCGACATTTTCGTTGATGTGGTCCTGGTATCCCTGGCTTGTACTGCCCAGGGCAAATTGACCTGAGAAATTGAAGGCCGGCAATGTGGGAACTCCGGTTTCGACGAAGTTACCGCCAAAACTGTTAAGTGTCCGGTTGTCAGTCGGGCGTTGGGTGCTCTCGAAGCGCTTATATCCAAAGCGCATCCGGTTCAACAGATTCGGCGTCATGACCCAAGACCAACCGACGTTACCAAAGTTGCTGAGGGCCTGTTGAGAGAGGATGGCGTAGGTCGCGACGCCTAGCGAGGAACTGTTGACGCCTAACGGACCGAGGGAGTTGGAATTGATGAGGTTGTATCGAGCGTCGAAGCTGTGTTGGCCGTTCAGCACATAGTCGGTACGGACCAGCAGATTCTTGTCGCCGGTGGGGCTGTTGGATTTTGATACTGCGAGGCCTCCGGTTGAATTAACGACGGCGGGAACAAAAGTGTTGACGACCTTCAGCATCACGGGATTCAGGCATTGTACGGGCACCTCCCCATTCGGCAGATAAGTCTGCTGGGTACCCGAAAGGCCCGGAATATTGGATTGATATGTCTTTGCTAAAAGCAAGAGTGGGATGCACGGTGATTGCCCTGTTCCACCAGCCTGTTGGTACCCTACGTTGATATTGTTTTCAGCATCCGCCGTGGTTGCCTGGTTTCCGCTCGTCCCAGCGACCGACTCCGGATTAATGATTTTTCCTCCGGTTGCGTCTGACAGAAAGCTTGCGCAGGTCATTCCCGGAAAAGGGCCGGGTGTACTGCATGGGCGTGCAGTGACACCGTCAGGATTCAATCCGCGTTCTGCGTAGCCAATGACGGGGATGGATCCGGTTGTTTGCAAACGCCCGATCAGATCCTGGAATGCTCCAAAGAGAAAGAGCTTGTCTTTAATCACCGGGCCGCCGATGGTGAAACCGACCTGATTGATGTTGTCCTTGGGGTTCACGGTAGAGAGATAGTCGGCGGCGTTGAAGTACTGGTTCTGGATGTAGTCCCAGACGGCGCCATGAACCTGGTTCGTGCCACTCTTGGTGACTACGTTGACGACCGAGCCTGCGTTGCGTCCATACTCAGCTTTGTAATTGTTCAGGACGGCGCTGATCTCCTGCAAAGAGTTTGGTGGAGGGTAGTTAATACCGGTGTTGTAGAAGAGGTTGTTCCACATCAGACCGTCGAACAGCATAAGGTTTTGTGTGTTTCTTGAACCGGAGGCGCTGAAGGTTGGTCCCTTCGTGTCGCCAGTAAAAGTTGCGGGTGCGTTTACGTCGACGACTCCAGGAAGAAGCGCGGTAAGGGCGACGGCGTTGTGGCCGTCAATCGGCAGGTCTTCGACCAATTTCTCATCGATCATCGTTCCGAGAGTTGCTGACTTGGCGTCTAGTGCTGAGCTAGTGTTGTCGACGACAGTGACTGATTCGGTCGTCGATCCGGTCACCATTTTGACGATCTCTTTGATGTCGGCGTTTGCGTCGACGCGGATGCCGGTAATAATCGAGCTTTCAAACTGAGGGGATCTCGCTGTGAGAGTGTAGGTGCCAATCGGCAATCCACTGAGAGTAAATTCACCGGAGCCGTTGCTTTTGACGGCACGGGTAATGGCATGAGCAGGGTCAGTGGCGGTGAGCAGAGCCCCAGGAATCACTGCACCAGTTGAGTCTTGAACGGTGCCGAAGATGCTGCCCGTATTTTGCGCGAGCGCGGGGCGCACGGTGAGCATAGTTCCAGCAAATAGAACGATGAGAAAAATCCTTAAAGCGCTCGAAGTCATCCTACGCACCTCAGCGCCACGGCACAGCGGCCTGAGAGAGTTGTTGCTTTTCATGCCTTACTCCGTTGATTCGGGTCGATACTGGTCTGACCATACCAGCCGCGGAGAGTATGCTTTTCTCAAGATACGACTGTCAAGTGTTACATGTCGGGTGGCACTTCAAGTGGCGATCAATCGCGGAAACGCGTCTAACTCCTTATTGACATTCGTATACGCCAGCAGGTACATTTCGGGCGGTTCACTAGTTTTCTATAATTTCGGTCAACGTGGTCGTACCAAAGCTGCGCTATCGACCAGCTTGGAGCGGCCACGAACTGTTCGACCGGGTCCATTTGAAGCGGTGAATCGCAACGTTGAAATTGATGGAGTGCTGGAATGATGGTTTCGGGAAATGCGATGAGTCGGGCCGGTAAGTGCGTCTTTGTAACTGTTTTTATGTTGGCAGGAATTGCTTCCTTAAACGCACAAACCGTTGCGCCTTATCTGCTTCCTTACACCATCAACACAATTGCCGGAGGCGGTACTGCTCCTGCATTGGGGGCTGTGTGTCCGGGCGCGATCGGAACAACCGGGAACACAGGCAAGTCTACCGATACGGTAGGAAATGGTTGTCTTGCGAGTTCCTCTTCGGTCGTCACCAGTAGCGACACCCACGATGTGGGGGTCGATTCTGCGGGGAATGTCTACTTCATCGACAATGGCTCACAGGCCCTGATTCGCAGAATCGATGCGCGCAGCGGGCTGATCACTCTTTTTGCTGGTAGCGCAAAGACGACGGTGTGCACGTCGGCGCTGGATAAGTATGGAGACAACTGTTTGGCGAATGATGGCGCGGGGAACGCGGCCGGGGGATTTACTTCGCTTGCCTCGAACCGCGGACTCTCTGTTTCGAAAAATGGAGATGTCTATATTGCCGGCTACACGGCCAGGCTCGTTCAAAAGATCAGCGCCGCTACTGGAGTGATGTCCTATGTTGCAGGAGCGCTGACGGGCACTCCAGGGTCCAAGAACACCGCAACGGCGGGCTATACGGGCGACGGTGGACCGGCGACCTCGGCGGAGGTGAACACGCCGCGTGGCGTTACGGCAGATGCCGCAGGAAATATTTACATCGCAGACAGCGGGAATAACGTCGTGCGAATGGTGAATACAGCCGGAGTGATCTCCACGATTGTTGGTAAATATCCAGGAAGCAATACAAATGCGCCAGCGGGGGCAGGTGGAGACGGTGGACCGGCGACAGCTGCACAGCTTTCGACACCGGAAGATGTCGAGATTGATGCCAACGGCAATTTGTTCATCGCGGACCAGGGCAACAGCAAGGTGCGCGTTGTGTATGCAGGTGGCGCTCAGGTTGCGGCCTTGATTGCGGCGACAAATAACCAGGCAGTTGCTGTGCCTGGCTCGATTTACACCATTATTGGGGGAGGGTCGAACACAACTTACACCGCCGGCAGTGTAGTGCTCGCAAGCAGCATGACGATCGCTGCTCCCCGCAAGATTGCATTGGATGCGCGCGGGAATATTTATGTCGCAGACAATGGGGACAGCGTCATCTGGTTTGTCGATGGGACCACCGGCTATATGCGCGTTATTGCCGGCACCTTCGGGAAGACCTCCGGAGCAGCGGGGTGCCCTGGACAGGCCAATGCGCTTGGCGACAATTGTCAGGCCACCCTTGCAACGCTGAATCCGAATAGTGCGATGGGCGTTGGTGTCGATGGCCAGGGGAACGTCTACGTATCTGATTCGTTGAATTCGCGCATCCGCAAAGTATCGCTCAACCAACGATTCCCCACCGTCAACTCTGGCAGTTCCACGACCCAGACATTGGTTGTGCATTTTGCGGTCGGTGACGCGCCGGCGGCGAACTCGCCGTTCACTGTTACGGGAAGTGCGGATTTTGCCGTCAATACGCCAGCGAGCTGTACAACGAACTCGGATAATACGACCGACTGCACAATTACCGTTACGTTTGCGCCGTCGAAACCGGGTGTGGATATTGCGACGTTGACCGTAAGCTCCTCTCTTGGTGCAACCGTGAATTTCTCTCTGAGTGGGATGGGAACGGCTGCCGCTATTGCGTTGGACCCTGGTACGACTACCTCGATCGGTACTGGTTACAAATCGCCTGTTGGGATCGCGCTCGATGCTGCCGGCAACACTTATATCGCAGACACCGGAGACAACGTTGTGATTCGATACAGCAGCTCTGGTAATGGGATGATCATCGCGGGCACTGGGACCGCGGGCAATAGCGGTAATGGTGGCGCGGCGACTTCGGCGACTCTTTCCGGACCTTCCGCCGTTACGGTGACACCCAACGGAGCCGTTTACATCGCAGACACGGGTAACGGTGTTGTTCGTCGCATCGATCCGATAACCGGCGTGATCAATGTCGCGGCCGGAGGTGCCACTACGACCTGCGCTGCTGCGCTGGATGCCTTCGGTAATGGCTGCATTGGAACTCAGGCGAAGCTCTCCGCGCCGGCTGGCCTTACCTCCGACTCTCTCGGAAACGTGTTCATCTCCGACACTGGGAACAACGCTATCCGCGAATTGACTGCATCTGGATATATTTTTGCTGTTGGCGGCGCGGTCTTCAGTGGCCCGACAGCTTTGCAGGTAGATGCTTATTCCAACATCTTCGTTGCTGACACAGGCCACAACACGATCAGTGAGATCGTCGCAGGCACCGGTAAGGTTGCAGTGGTTGCGGGCACTGGTCAAAACGGTTCCTCGGGCAATGGGGGCGCAGCGACTGGAGCTGAGCTGAGCGGACCGACCGGAGTTGCGCTGGATGCTGCCGGCGATATCTACATCGCTGATACGGGTAATCAAGTCATTCGATTGGTCAATGCCGCGGGCATCATTAATACAACTGCCGGAACCCTCGGGCAGAGTGGCAGCGGAACACTGCCCGGCGCAGCCGATGGGCTGCTGTTGAACCTACCAGGTGGCATTGCGTCAACTACCAGCGGCCGCCTCTATGTTCTCGATTCGGGCAACGACCGTGCGTTGTTCATCGATCGTACGTCGGTAGTGGAGAATCTTGGGCGAGCGGCTGTCAATGCTTCAAGTCCGGTGAAGACGATTCAGGAGACGAACACCGGTTCGATCACAGCTATACTTCCACCTTCGCTGTATACGAGTACGGGCGATACGTCGTTGTTTACCCTGATCGGGCAAGGTTCGCTGGGTTGTACGCCAAGTGAGAACCTAACCCCGGGAGATACTTGCTATCTCTCCGCGCAGTTCAATCCAGTTGCGATCGGCAACTTCAGCGCAACGTTTACAGAGGCGGGTGTCCAACCCACGTTGCCGGTGGCGCCGACGGTCGTGCTGAGTGGTACGGGTGCGATCCTTACCGCGACTTCGTCGAAGACGGTCATTACCTCGCCCGCTACAGGCAATCCTCAGTACTCCGTTGCGTTCACCGTGACGACTACGGTTACACCAGCGCAATGCAACACGAGCGCACCGTCGTGTACTCCAACTGGCACTGTTCAGTTCTTCGTCGGTACGACTCCCGTGGGCATTCCCGTCACATTGGACGCCAATGGAAATGCCTCGACGAGCATCAATGGTCAGAATGTCGGTACGCTCACCGTGACAGCCGTCTATAGTGGCGACATCTTCTATGCGACGAGCACGGCTCCCGCTCTGAGCGTTACGGTAACTACCGGAACCACGAGCGCGGCGGTCACTCTGTCGCCGGCCTCAGTGCCGCAATTCCAGCCGCTGACGATTACGGCCAAGGTTACTTCCGCGACTGGAGGGATTCCAACAGGCACAATCACCTTCTTGGCGGATGGCCAGTCCATTGGGACGGGTTCGCTGAATGCATCCGGTGTTGCCAGTATCGTGGATCCTCAGTCCGGGATAAATCCTGCAACACAGCTCCCATATACTCCGCAAAGCTTTGGCCTGCTTGCTGGACCCCACGCAATTACGGCAGTCTATAGCGGAGATCCGAACTACACCAAGACGACTTCTCCGGTAGTGACCCTCACGATTCAACCCGATGCTCAGGGGTTCCTTGCCGCTTTCATTTCGCCGACGACCCAGGGACAGGTAAATTCGTTGAGCGTGGGAACAGCGCAAGGTTCGACGGCGTTAGCCACTGTGGTTGTCACTCCGAGCAACACTCTTAATGGGACTGTGAGCTTCGCCTGTTCCGGCCTGCCGGCAAATTCGGTCTGCACTGTTACGCCGACGACTCTCGTATTTACGCCAGTTCCGGGGTCTCCCGCGTCTCAAACAGTTGGAGTGACGCTCTGGACCGATGTTTCTTCTGGAGTTGTGCCGACTAGTTCATCGCAAGCGGTCCACCCGGCTATACCTTGGGCTCACTCGGACGCGGCGCTCGCCAGCGTCCTGGGCTGGCCAGTATTTCTGAGCAGTTTGGCCGGGGTCTTTGGATTCCGCAAGCGACTGCGGAAGACGGGACTACTCGCGATTGTGGCAGCGACTGGCTTGTTGACCGGCGGATCGATGATACTGGGCGGATGTAGCAGCGCCTCGGCTCCGAAAGCGGGCCTGACGCCAACAGGATCTTATAAGGTCAACTTAACCATTTCCGGACCTAACAACACCTCTGTGACGATGCCCATGCAGTTCACAGTTGCGGCTGGTGTTGCTGGTCAGGAATAAGTCTTCTTTTCCTGTTGCGTAATCGGAGCGGCCTTGCGCCACCCCGACGATTCAGCCTCGAGTAAACCGCAGCCTTTAGAACTTCGTCAGGTCGACCGTACCCATGTGCCCGTTTAGGGCGTCGCGAACGACAAACCGTAGGCGGCCCACATTATTCGGTAGTTCGATCGGCAGTGTGAAATTCGCTCCCGCATTGCCGCTTCCTCGGGGAAACGTCTCTTCGCGAATGACATGGCCAAGCAATTTGTTTTTGCTGTCGTACCAACCGGCTGCAATCGTTGCCTCCGTGTGTTGAACGCCATCAGGTCCTGGATCTGACCAGCCAATGCCTGTCTCTGCAACATGGACTCGGTAAGCACCGTTGGCTGATTTCGTTGCTGCGATGTCGAGTCCGTTATATGAGATCGTCGTCGTCAGTGCTGCCGAAAGATCCAGCTGTAGGTTTGCGGTTGCTTGTTTTGGTGACATGGATTTGTCGAGAATGGGGTTAAGATCGGAAGCAGTCTCGGGATAGTAGCCATCGCGAGTGGTGGCATGAAGAGCTGGATCTTTCATGACAATCCTGATATTGCGGAACTTCGCTGAGTCTTGCGAGGTATTGGTCGGCGAGTAGGAGAGTGTGTAGTAATCCTGCCCTTTGGCGATACCCTCAGCGATCACATTGCTCAGGTCATTACGTCCTGTGAAGGCAATTCCTCCTGTGGAGGGGGCGAAGTTCGTGAATGAGACTGTTCCGATGCCAAAGGGGTCGCTGCCATTCTCGTCCAGTGAGTTATTCAGATCGTCCGGCGTATCGGCCTCGATCATGGAGGTCGAGCCAGCAGCGGGATTGATGCTGTACATGGTAATCCGGGCTGCAAGCAGGCGAGCGGTGCATCGCCTCATGGCTGCTTCGATGGTGTCTGCCTGCTGCTGTTCGAGACCAACGAGATCGGCTGAGGGAAATCCGTTGCCAATCCAAATGAGGTTCTTGCGCCCAAGTGTTCCTGTGGAGGCCTGACTTATCTGCTGCAGCGCGGCCATCACCTGCGCCATGCGCTCCACCGCACCGGGACCGGTTTTGCCGCTGTTCATCATCCGCCAGGGATATTCGGGCATGTGCTTTTTGACAGCTTCAATCAACTCATCACGGTTTTGTGTGTAATCGTGCACCTGCTGGAAGGTGCTGTTCATGGCAATCATTAGAACGGTTGGTTCCTTTAATACCGCCGGCTGCGACTGAAGGTACTTGATCATCATCTGGCGTGAGAAGCTCATGTCCTCGAAGCGCGAGTTGAGCTCATCCAAAACGAGAATGGTTACCGGCGCATCGCCAATCTTTTTCAGATCGGCAGCGGAGTTGACAATTGACGTATCGCTGGCGGGCATCCGGTGCTCGCTGGGTGGCTCGAAGCTGCGGATTTTCTGGGGTTGTTTGTCCTCGAATACGGTGAAGTCGTCTCGCGTGAGATCGCGATCAACCAAGCTCCCCTTCTTGTCTGTGACGACGACATCCAGGATGACGATGCGAGTGGTAACCTTGAGAGTCTTAACGGCTCCGTTCCGCTCTGAGACGTCGTGCTCGCATCCTTAGCCTGTTTGCTGGTGTCTTGTGCTCTTATAGCAAGCGCGGGTAGCAAAATGGCAATGAGGGCGTAGCGGTGCGTCAGCTTCGTCATTTAACTCCGTGAAACTGGTAAATAGATGTACTCGTCAAAGTAGACGCATATCCTGCGAGGAATGTTGCGGTCTGTTGAGTCCACTGCTATGAAATCTCGGCAGGTCCAGGTCGCCTCTAAATAAAACAATGTGCGTATGTACTTATTCTTTTGGAAAGGGATCAAACTTGTCCGCGCAAGAGGCCGCCGATCCCTTACTCGGAGTTCCTTGTAACGTTGAATCGACGCCGTCGGAGAGTTTGAGATTGACCGGCCCTGGCCCAAAGACGATGTCGGCATGATGGAGCGAATAGGTGTAGGGAGCACTGTCCGTCAACAGAACATCATCGAGATTGACTCCAATGCGGTAGTCTTTGGCGTATCCATTGAATGAAACCTTTCCGCCGCCTGTGACTCGAACGTTGCGCAAAGTGATGTCGCGCATGGTGGGCGGAGAATTCCCTTCGACGGTGCCCGCGGCCGTGTAACCAGTGTCGAGTGTGATGGGATTGGGTGAGTCGCGTACGCATACGTCCTCGTAGACAACGTCATGTACTAGCCCGCCGCGAGATCCGTTCGACTTGATTCGGATGCCGTTGTCTGGACCGTCGAGAGAAAGATCGGAGACCCGGATTTTGCTAACCCCGCCGTTGGTTTCGCTGCCGATCGACATACCGTGTCCCCAATAGAAGTGATTGTGAATAACTGTCATATTGGTGACCCCACCGGGACCCCCTTTGATGGCGACGTTATCGTCGCCGGTCCGAATGTAGCTGTGGGTAATTGTGATGTTCTTCGATCCCGCTCCAGGATCGACGCCGTCCGTATTGCGTGCGCCGCGCTTCGGCGTGTCGATTTTCAACCCCCACACTGTGAATCCGTCGCCATGGTTGTAGACAACGTGGAAGTTAGGCGAATTCTTAAGAGTGATTCGGTAGAGGGTGAAATTGTTCGCGGTATCGGTGACGATGAGGCGAGGAACCTGCTGCCGGCCTCCATTGCGAGCCTGTTCTGCGAGGTCCCACCAAGTGACGTTCTTCCCGAGAATTTTTGCTCCACCTCTTCCATCAATGGTTCCGTCTCCCATCACACCGGATCCCGATACGTGCTGGGCCGTTATGAGCGGCTTGCAGCCGTTTCCCGAGTCATTGACCAAGCCGCAGCTGCCCGGCGCCTTCTCATAGATGGCCGCATCGCGAGAAGCGAATAAGGTAACGTCTTTGTCAACGATGAGGGTGACGCCTTCTCGAAGTTCCAGAGGGCCGCTGAGAAATGCGTTGTCTTTTCCGTGCGCGCGCAGGAGAACGCCGTGCCCTCCACCGCATGCATCGAGCGCTTGCTGAATTCGTGCGGTGTCGAGCATCTTTTCATCAGCCTCGGCAAGACTGTGACCCGTAATGCTAAGGTGCGCGTCGAGCGAGGTACACACCGGAGGGAGCGTGGGCTCAGTGACTGTCCTTGCATCCTGCGCGATGAGAAATGGCGTTGCCAAAAAAGTGATAACGCTAGTGATTGCAACAAGTTGCTTCATCGCGACTCCCTATTTCGGATCGGCTACTGGAGGGTGAAAACACAACGCCGGTGCTGAATGTGGTTAGACCAATTATGTCGTTTTTGTGGGTTCAGCGCGAATTTAATCGCTCTTTTTGGATGGCTTTTTGTGGTGTTTTTGTGGTCCGTTTGTGGTGGATTGCATGGTGCAGGGCGGCGAGCGAATTACTCGGGTGTCCAAGTGGGGTGGCTGGTGAAGAGTCCGTGGACGAAACCCATCTGGTAGACGATGAAGAGTCCGAAGGCCAGGCTAAGGACGCCGGTTGCGACTGAGAGGCGGCGATTGAGCCACAGCCAGCGATCCCCTGCGTAACGGAGGGCGGAGGCCATTCCGAGGGTGATGAGCATCATTCCGGCGATGGTTCCTACGCCGAAGACGAACAGATAAGCGACGGCCCAGCGGGAGTCGCGGAGGGTGGTGAGGACGAGCAGGGCAACGGCTGCTGAGCCGGCAAGGCCGTGGACGAGGCCGACGATGAGGGGGCGGGCCCACTGATAGAGGGGCCATCGGCCGAAGTAGCGGTCGGTGAAGGTTACGGCTGCTTCTGCATTGCCGTGAGTGTGAGGTTCGCCCGTGGCGGGATGAGGGTGGCTGTGGGGTTCTGTTTGCTGGATCTGACGGTTGAAGCCTGTCAGGTTGAGGGCGCCCAGCAGGATGAGCATGAGGCCCACGGAGAATTCCATCGACAGGCCCATCCGGGGAGGGATGACGAGGGTGAAGAGAATGATGCCGGTGCCGACGGCGAGGATCGTTATAGTGTGGCCGACGCCCCAGAGCGCGCCGATAATGGCGGCGCTTCCGAGTCTTCGTTCGCGGGAGACGATGGTGGAGACGGCGACGACGTGGTCGGCGTCGGTGGCGTGGCGCATGCCGAGGAAGAAGCCGAGAGAGAGCACGGCGATGAGGCTCACCGGGGAAGAGCTTGCGAGCGAGGCGATAGCGAGGATGCTGGCAATAAAGGTCAAATTAAGTTTCCGTGTTCAGTTTCCGTTTTAGGGCCGAAAATTAGATGCGCTTTTTTCGAGAAAAATAACCTATTTTGTCTTGGACACCGAAAGAGTCGGGGCTGGCCTGAGAAACGCCATCAGGGTTTCATGAGAACTAGTCTAGCCCTTCGCAGCTGTTATTTTCAGTCCGGACGATGGCCCTTTCCATTAACTTTTGCGGACTTCAATTCACCTTGAAAAACCACCGGCGGGCCGAACGTTGTTGCGGGCCACGCTGTCATGCAACCACTTCGCAAGCGAATAACCGGAACGCTTGCGCCACACTCTTTGGCATCGCATCACGATTCCGATTCGTTATGAGTTCGTGACCCGCACTTGCGATTGGAAGCATTTCGGTGGGCGCTGGGATGAGCTTCAATGCTGCTGCCATTTCGTCGATGGAGCCAAAACCATCCCGCGTTCCATGAACGAACATCGCAGGGGTTTGGAGTTGCGGGAAGTGTTGCGTTCGTAACTCAGTTGGCTTTTGCGGCGGGTGGAGCGGGTACGAAAGTAGCAGGAGCCGATCGACGAGACCCGGTTCGGATGCGGCCAGCATCGACGCCTGCCTTCCCCCATAAGAGTGACCGCCGAGAAATACGCGACCAGAACTCAGTCGTCGCATGGACGCAATTGCTGCTTTGAGTCCTTGTTGGTCGCGGTCCGTGCTGCCGCGCGGTGGCGGCCCGTGCGGTCGCACCTGGCGAAAGGGAAGGTCGCAGCGGAGCACGATCAATCCGTCGACGGAAAATTCATTCGCGAGCGCTACGAGAAGCGGGGTGTTGCAGTTTGCTCCAGCGCCATGCGTCAGGACGAGACCGTCTGTAACCGAATTTGCGCCCGAATTCGTTGCGCGGTGCAGGAATCCTCGAACAGGTACTCCGTTTGGGCCGGCATCCGAGAATTCTTGAAAGTTGTCCATGTGGAGTGTGCTGAAAAAGGGCTTCTGTGCCGAATGGAAAAAAGTCCGGGGCTAAAGCCCCATTTATAGCATTGATCTTCGCAGGGCCAGTGGCTAACGCTCGCTCTTAAAAAAGCGGCACCAACTTTTTGCAGCTTATTAAGGACCTGCCCCAGTCGAAATGGCCGCGATCCATTCTTCAATGCGAACGACCAGACTCGCGCAGATAGATTAACCGGAAAGTTCTTCGGCTGCCTTTTTTCCCTTCGTGCTCTTTCGGCGTGCTTTTTCCTTCGGCGGGACCGCGGAGAACAGCGGGAGGAGTCCTTCAAGCAGAGTCGGGTGAGTAATGATGGCGTCGCGGAGAGCGGTGTAGGGAAGTCCGGCGATGATAGCGATCTGTACTGCACCCATGATCTCTCCTCCGCTGACGCCGAAGACGGTGATACCCAGGATGCGATCGGTTTTGGCGTCGACGATGGCCTTCATGAAGCCACGTGTTTCGGCGAGAGTGCGGGCACGCAGGTCGGCTGTCATGGGAATCTTCGCCAAACGGTAGGGGATTCCTTTTGCCTTGGCTTCGGTTTCGTTGAGGCCGACCCTTGCCAACTCGGGGTCGGTGAAGACGCAGAATGGGACCTGACGGCCGGTGGTGACGCGATTGCCGCCGGTGAGGTTCGAGTGGATGACGCGGAAGTCGTCGAGGGAGATGTGGGTGAACTTTGGGGAGCCTGCGCACTCGCCTACGGCCCAGACGTTGGGTGCGGAGGTTTGGAGATGCTCGTTGACCTTGATGTAACCGTCGGGAGTGAGTTCGACTCCGGCGATGTCGAGCCCGAAGCCAGAGGTGTTTGGCGTGCGGCCGGCAGCCACGAGGAGGTCGGTGCCGTCGATGGTTTTTTCCGTTCCGCCTTGGGTGATGTGAACTTTCACTGACTGGCCGGATTTGCCTTCAACGCTTTTCACTTGCGCGCCGAGGACCAGGTCGATCCCTTCGTCGCGGAAGAGCTCCTGAAGAGCTTCAGAGACGTCTTCATCCTCTGCGTGGACGAGGCGGTCGTGATGGTCGATGACTGTGACGCGGCTTCCGAAGCGGCGCATGGCCTGCGAGAGCTCGAGGCCGACGAATCCTGCGCCGATGACGATGAGATGGCCGGGGACGTGGTCGAGTTCGAGAGCTTCGACGTGGGTGAGGGGGTTCGCTTCGCGGAGGCCGGGAGTGTTGGGGATGGTGGCGTGGGTTCCAGTGCCGACAATGACGTTTTCGCCGCGGACGATGCGAGCACCCCCGTCATTGAGCGTGACCTCGATGGTTTTGGGAGCGATGAAGCGTCCATGGCCCATGATGAGGTCGGTTCCGCTGGCTTTGTAGTTGGCGAGGTGAACGTCGATGAGCCCTTGAACCATTTTGCGCTTGCGTTCGCGGACAGCGGGCATGTGGATTTGTACGTTGTCCTTGGTGATGCCGAACTCTTCGCTGCGGAAGAAGTAGGAGGCAACCTTCGCGCCGTGGATGACGTTTTTGCTAGGGAGACAGGCGATGTTGGGGCAGGAACCGCCGATGTATTTCTGCTCGACGACTGCCACCTTCTTTCCTTCTTTGCCGAGCGTCCAGGCAAGAAACTTTCCGCCTTCGCCGCTGCCGAGGATGACGATGTCGTAGTCCTGTAGGGTGGGAGGGGTTGCGTTGCTCATCAGTATTTCCCTTTCGAGTGCCCGGTTGGCTGTTATTTTCGGTTGGATGCGGAGTGGGTGGACTTGGTGTCGTGGTTTGTTATGAGACATGGATGGCTTTGCTGCCGATTTGTTCGGGGTACAATTTTTGCGTGATCATGGAGCCTTTAACGCTGGATAGGTTTGGCCATGGAATCAGCATGGTCTGGGCGGCCGTGGGGCCGCTGTGCGGTGTTCTGGTCGGTGCGGGCTTGTCGCGCTCCTGGGACCGACGGAAGTGGTTGAATGACAACCGCAAACAGGAGTTTCGAGAGCTGATGGAGACGTTGAGCGAAGCGGCCTCAGGCATGATCTCCCGGCAAATATCGAGGAACTGGGGCGAAGCGCTGACCGAGAAGGAGGCCGAGCAGGTGTCCGTGAGTCACATGGCCTCACTGAAGGTGATCAAGAACAGAATCTTTATCGCCGAGGATGTGAAAGAGATGAATCTGTTCAATCGCTGGAATGATGGAATCCATGCGATGCGAATGGCTGAGGATGTAAGGCCCTTCGAAGGGATGTGGGATCAGGTTTCGGAAGAGTTGATTGCCAGAGCGACTCGCTGATGGGAGTCTCGCGGCGCAGTGGCCGATGCGGCAAGGCGAAAGATTTAGAGAATTGGTGGGGCGGCGACTACCCATTCATCCTCCGATTGATGTCCCCATAGTTGCCCCCAAGGAGACGAGATTTCTCCTGCCCAAGGTGAACGGCTGATCCTTCGGTCGGCAGACCCGAAAAATCAGCAAGCGTGTGCGCGATGAAACGGACTGGATCTCGAGTCACATCCCGCACACCAATTCTGAGCGCACGGTTTATGCTCGTTCGAGTTTAGGTAGGCTGTTATTTGAGATTGGTAGCTCAATGCAGCATTTAGCGCCACTGACGACATTTTCTTCAAAATAGATGCGGCCGCCGTTGCGTTCGATGATGAGCCTTGCGATGGAAAGACCAAGTCCAGATCCACGTGGAACGGGGGCTTGATGAACAGTACTGGTGAAGAAGCGGTCGAAGACGCGAAGGTGTTCGCCGGGGGCGATTCCGGGACCGCTGTCGTGGATCGAGACGCGATGAAAGATGTGCCCCTCGCGATCGACACTCCCGTAGAGAATTCGGAGAACGGAATGATCTGGGGAAAATTTGACCGCGTTATGCAGCACATTGAGGAGCGCAACGCGCATGAGGCTGCGGTCGGCTATGAGCGGTTCGTGGATGTCATTCTCGTGCTCCTCAAGCAACGTGATTTGCCGCTCCTCTATCAAAACCTCCAGCAAAATGAGGATCTCGTGGACCAACTCGGGGAGGAAGAATGAGGTTGGCCCGTTGTCAGTATGAACTGCTTCAGCCCTGGAGAGAAGAAGCAGCCCATCGATGGTCTGGTTAAGCCTGGTGGCCTCTTCCAACATGCCGCTGATGGCATCGCGATAGGAGACATCGGAGTGATTTTGCTGCAGGGTTAGCTCGCCGGTGGAGCGAATGGAAGCGAGCGGAGTGCGAAGCTCGTGAGCTGCATCGGCGGTGAAACGCTGCAATTGCGCGAAC
The DNA here is from genome assembly GCA_963802695.1 of uncultured Acidobacteriaceae bacterium. Taxonomy (GTDB): domain Bacteria; phylum Acidobacteriota; class Terriglobia; order Terriglobales; family Acidobacteriaceae; genus Edaphobacter. The sequence goes on along the minus strand of CAWDJN010000010.1, from coordinate 125,361 downwards.
GCTTGCTGGAGGCGCTCCAGAAGATGATTGAGAACGCGAGCCATGTGGCCGAGTTCGTCGTCCGGGTTTTCAATTGCAATGCGGTCATGGAGGTTGCTGACAGTAATCTGTTCGGCACGTGAGGCCATCGAGGCGAGAGGGCGAAGGGCTCGACGAGCGACGCTGTAACTGATAAAGCCCGCGGCTATCAGCGCAACGGGAGTTGCGAGCAGAAGTAGAAGGAAGAAGTGAAGCATGCGGTCGTGCAGAGGAGCCATGCTATAGCCGAGCCTGATGAGTACCGGCTTGCCCTGCACAGGATGAATGTGGCTGATCAGCAAAACGTGCGTTCCGTCGGCGAGCGTCGTGGAACGCTCGTTATAGGAGTGGACGCCCTCGTCGGGCAACGAACTGCCACCGAGTGTCTCTCCTTTGAGCGTGTCGGTTCGGTAAAGGACATTCCCAGCAAGATCGCGAACCTCCATGAGGCGATCTTCAAGCAGACGCGATTGCTGGTGTGTGTGGTATTTCTCTTCAAGTTGCAATGAACCGGACTGGTTGAAATAGAGCAGGCCCTCGACCGTTTCAACATCCTGGATTTCATCGTGAAAAATTTGCCGCTCGAGGAGCACGTACTGGAAGACGAAGACCGCCGAAATGTATATCACGAGAACGCTCGCAAGAATGGCGACAAACCAAAGAGCGAGTCGTGTGCGGATGTTCGTGGAGCGAAGATGTTTCACTGTTCCGGCTCCCGCAGAATGAATCCAACACCGCGGAGGGTATGGATCAGTTTTGTAGGAAAGGGATCGTCAACTTTGCGGCGAAGACGCGCCATCTGTACGTCGATGACGTTATCGATTGGGGTGAATCGTGAGGTCTCGCGCCAGACGTCCTTCGCAAGCATCTCGCGAGAGACTGCCTGATTTCGATGTTCAAGCAGATAAAGGAGCAGATCGTACTCCCGAGGGGTTAGGTCGATAGCGGTTCCGGAACGGTTGACGAGATGAGCCTTCGTGTCGATGTGAACGTCCGCAATCTGCAATGACGACGAACGCGGAGCCGTAGGGAGGCGGCGCAGCAAAGAGGCGACACGGGCAAGCAGTTCCGGAAAAGAGAATGGCTTGCCGAGATAGTCATCGGCGCCGGAGTTGAGGCCGGTAACGCGGTCGTCAACAGAGTTGTGCGAGGTCAGAATTAGTACTCGCGTGGGAAGTCTTTCGGCTCTGATTTGTGCGAGGATTTCGAGTCCGCCACGTTGCGGCAAAGTAAGGTCGAGTAAGACGAGGTCGGGCTGGGTGCTGTGAATGACGAAAAACGCCTCCTCGCCAGTGCGAGCGAGGGTGACCTGATAGCCCTTGTTGGTGAGGCCTGATACCAGGGTGTCCGCCATTCTGCGATCGTCTTCGACGACTAGTATGCGGCCCGGCATGGACGACATCGCGTGCAAGAATTCTCCTTCATCGATCATTTCCCAGGTTTAGGTGAAGAGCAAGTGGGCAAACGGAAATGTAAGGGATATGTCAGTCAGGCGTAAGGCGGTTCCGTGATTCACTCAGGCTGTCGCCGGATCCGCCGGCGCTGGAGCCGAGATGAAACTTCCATTTTTCGCTGTGATCGCGCTTTCTGTTCCTCTTGCCGCGGCGCAGGGTTCGCCAGCGATGTTGTCGCCAGGAACGACCCTGCCAATCCAGTTTGAGCGCAGCGTGGATAGCAACCATGTCCATGCTGGCGACGCTGTTGCTGCGAGGACGACGCAGCAGGTGCGGCTTGCCAACGGGCAGATTGTGCCCGCGGGAGCAAATGTGACTGGGCATGTCTTGGCGGCGAATGCGTTTACGTTCGATAAGACCCCCTATGCAAAGCAGCAGTCATCGACACTAACGATTCAGTTTGACTCGATCGACAGTAAGGGCGAGAGGCTTCCGCTCCGTGTGTATGTACGGGCGATGGCGGATCCACTGACAGTCTGGGATGCGGAGCGGCCTAAGGCAACTGACATGGATCCGCTAAGCACCACAACACAAATTGGCGGCGACCAGGTGACTCCTTCGCAGAGCGAGGTTATTTCCCAGGACGGAGATACGGTCGGGTATAAGCGTCACGGCGGTGTGTATGCACACCTAACCTCTGCGGTGGGAAATGGTCCGGCACGTTGTGATGCCAGCGATACAGAGCAGTCGATGGGACATTTCTCCGCCTCCGCGTGCGGGCTTTATGGCTATACCGATGTGACGATGCTGGATGCAGGAAACAATGGCACTCCCTCCACTCTGACACTCTCTGCGCGTCGGCGATCAGCAAAAATTTGGGCGAAGAGCGAAGCGCTGCTCGAGGTGCTAAGCGAAAGTTCAAAGATGGTTTCGCAGTAGTCGAATGCGGCCTCCCCGGCTGTCACAACCTCGCCTTCTTTGTTTAGGACAGGACCGACAAAACGTATTGGAGATGACTTAATGCTGCAAGCAGGACCCGCACTCAAGGTGACCATACACCTGAATCAGGACACGGGCTCGACGGGGGGATTTCTCTATGAAGACATCCTTCGTTTTCTAAAGGAACGCGGGATTGCCGGTGCAACAGCGGTGCGAGCGCATGCTGGATTTGGTTCGCACCATAGGCAACACCGCGGGGATGCGGGCGATGTCACGGCTGAGCATTTGCCGATGATTTTGTACTTCGTCGATGAGAGGCCGAAGATAGAGGGTCTTCTGCCGGAACTGCTGGCGATGGTGACAGATGGGTTGGTTGAGGCGCACCCGACCGAAGTTCTGAAGAAGATTGCAACTGCAGAGAAGGTGTTGGCCTGATGGTGCAAGTCGGCTCGGCCATTTTATTCGCAGCTTTGATTCTTCCAGTGGCCGCCGGCGTGTGCCAGTCACCCATCGGAGCAGATGCGGGGATTACTACGACGAGCTTGACACTAGCGCAGGCTGAATCGATTGCGATGGCGAACCAGCCGCGCATTCTGGCGGCGCAACTGCGCTCCCGCGCTTCCGCACAACGAATTCGTGAGGCACGCGCGGGGTTGTTGCCTACGGTAGCTTTCAACGCAACAGGTGTGAGCGTGGCGGATCCTGGCACATCTACGGCAGCGGGAGCCATCACAACCTCGTCTCTTTCAGACCGGTTTGCGTATGGCGGCAACCTGGTGCAGATGGTTACGGATTTTGGACGAACAAATGCGCTGGTGGAGTCGGAGCGCTCGCTCGCGCAGGCGCAAAAGGATGTTGAGACACTGACGGGAGCGCAAATTCGACTTGATGTGCGACGTGCTTACTTCCAGGTGATGGGAGCAGAAGCTGTGCTACGGGCAGCGCGTGAGGCCCAGTCAAACCGACAACTCGTCTCGAGGCAGATCGCGGCGCTGGCGCAGAGTCAATTGCGATCGACTTTAGATGTGAATTTTGCCGCCGTACTGGAGAGTGAAGCGGAATTGGCGGTAGTCCGGGCAGAGAGTGCAGTCCAACAGCAACGTTCGCATTTGGCAAGCTCGATGGGCATGTCGCAGCCGGTCGCGGCTGTTCTGGCAGAAGAGCCACTCCCTGCGGCACTTCCGCCGGACGCTTCGACTTTTCTAGCGCAGGCTTTCGCGCAGAGAGCAGACCTGAAAGCCACGATTGAGCGTGAGGATTCAGCCCAGCGATTCGCAGCCGCGGAGAAACGGCTGAGTTATCCGACGCTGAATGTTATCGGTACGGCGGGTGAAATCCCGTATCACGATCACACGCTGCACGACGACTATGCGGCAATTGGCTTCAACCTCAACATCCCCGTGCTGAATGGCGGGCTGTTTGCGGCTCGGCGCAGCGAAGCGCAACTGGAGGCACGGGCGCGAACGCAGGATGTGAACGAGGCGAAGCTAGAAGTAAGTGAACAGGTTCGCGACAAGTGGTATCAGGCGAACGAGGCATTCCGGAGCCTCGATGTTTCTGCACGGCTAGTCGCGCAGAGCAAAGAGGCGCTTCGGCTCGCGGAGGCGAGGTATCAGGCGGGCCTGGGGAGCATTGTGGAACTCAACGAAGCTCAATTAAGTGAGACTTCCGCGGAGATCACTTCGGCCGGAGCGAACTTCGACTATCTCACCCGGCGTGCAGAGCTCGATTATGCGGCGGGACTCTTGAATTAAATCTCTTTCCAGGAAGGATTGACTGCCATGCAATTGACTCTGCGAAAAGCGCTGCTTGTGGCGGCTGCTGGAGGCGCATCGTGCCTGCTGACATCTTGTCGCCAGCATGTGGTGGCTGCCGCCGACGCGCCGACTGTGCCGACAGCTACCGTGCGTCCGGCAAACCTTTCCAACGAACTGGTATTGACGGCTGAGTTTACTCCGTACCAGGATGTGGACGTGATGGCGAAGGTTGCGGGGTATGTCAAGAACATTCGCGTGGATATTGGCGATCATGTGCGCGAAGGAGATTTGCTGGCGACGCTTGAGGTTCCGGAACTACAAGATGAGAGAGCAAAAGCGACAGCAGGCCTTGCGGCCGCCGAGGCCAACATCATTACGGCTCGAGGAGCGGTGAAACGAGCGGAAGCGACTGCGAATATGGCTCACCTGTCCTTTCAGCGAATTCAGGATGTGTCGGAGAAGCAACCGGGTCTGGTGCCGAAGCAGGAGGTCGATGTCGCACAGGCGCACGACCTGGAGGCTGCGGCTCAACTGGCGAGTGCGCAATCAGCATTACAAAGTGCGGAGCAGGCGAAGATACAGGCGGACTCTGAACGCTCACGCGCCGATGCGATGTTGCAATACGCGACGATACGAGCCCCATTCGCAGGAGTCATCACGAAACGATATGCGAATACCGGCTCGATGATTCAGGCGGGAATCTCATCGCAGACCCAGGCGATGCCAGTGGTACGGTTGGCCCAGAATAGCCTTTTGCGGCTGATATTGCCGGTGCCGGTGAGCGCAGTCGCGGATATTCATAACGGCGATCCGGTCAGTGTGAACGTAACAACGCTTGGCCGCACCTTTCCAGGGAAGATCACACGGTTCTCGGACTCCCTCTCCACTGCAACGCGCACGATGGACACTGAAGTGGATGTGCCAAATTCCGATGGAACGCTGGTTCCAGGAATGTATGCGGAGGTCCATCTGCACTTAGCGACTCATCCGAATGTGCTCAGTGTTCCGGTGGATGCGGTGGATGGCCTCGGCACAACCGTACAGCATGTCTACGTCATTCGCGACGGCGAACTGCATCTTGCAAAGGTGACGATCGGACTGCAGACACCTACGCAGGTAGAGATTCTCTCGGGAGTGCAGAACGGCGACCAAGTAGTGGTGGGACGACATAGCGGCTTAGCGGACGGGGAGAAGGTGACACCTCGCGCAGCGTCGTACGAGTCGGATGCGAGCAGTCACAGCTAAACCGAAATTCGCTGCTTCGCGAAAAAGCTAATTACCAAGCAAGGAAACCATTCGCTATGCCGGGATTTGCCATACGTAACCCCTATCTGATCGTTGTCCTTTGCTTTCTGGTGATGATTCTCGGCGCCGTGAGCACGGCCGACATGCCGGTGGATATGTTTCCTCCTATTGATCTCCCCGTTGTGGCGGTAGCGACTTTCTATTCGGGCATGCCGCCACAGCAAATTGAGGCGAACATCACGTATCACCTGGAGCGAATGTTCACGCTGGCGAGCGGAATCGATCATATGGAGTCACGTTCCCTCCCGGGAGCGAGCCTAATCAAAATCTACTTTCGTGCCGGAACAAATCCGGATGCGGCAGCCTCTTCGATTGCAACACTGGCGATGAGCGATATGCGAGACATGCCGCCTGGAACGTATCCACCAATCGTGTTGAAGCAAGATGCGTCCAGTTTGCCGGTAGCATTGGTGACCCTGAACGGGTCGGGGCTGGATGAGAGCACGCTGAAGGACGTGGGACAGAATTTCGTCCGCAACCAGTTGGCCAGCGTTCCGGGAGCATCGGTGCCACAACCCTTTGGCGGTCGATGGCGGCAAATCATGCTGTACGCCGATCCATTCAAGCTTGAGGCGAACCAACTTAGCCCCATGGACGTAGTGCGGTCAGTAAACGACGCGAATGTGATTCTGCCTGCAGGCGATGTGCAGGTGGGTCGATACGACTACAACATCTACACGAATTCGATGCTGAAAGGGCCGGACGATATCGCGCAGGTGCCGCTCAAGATGGTGGGCCAGTCGCCCGTGCGGGTCGGTGACGTCGCGGTACCGAAGGATGCCTTCTCGTTGCAGTACAACATTGTGCGTGTCAATGGAACTCGTGCGGTCTATATACCGATCTTCAAACAAGGCGGCGACTCAAACACTATTGCCATTGTCAATGGCGTTCAGAAGACGTTAAAGAAACTCTATGATGTGCCGTCTACGCTGCAAGCAAAGGTGGTATTCGATCAGTCGCGGTTTGTGAAGACGGCAATCGAGACGTTGATGCATGAGGGCGGCATCGGACTATTCCTGACATGCCTGATGATTTTGATCTTTCTGGGTAGCATGCGCGCGACGTTGGCGGTATTCTTCTCGATTCCGTTGTCGGTTCTGACTACGTTTTTCGTACTGCACCTGACAGGAAGCTCGATAAACAGCATGGTGCTGGGAGGGTTGGCACTGGCGCTATCCCGGTTGATCGACAACTCGGTGGTGGTGCTCGAAAATGTCTTCCGGCATCTGGAAGGCGGAGAAGCTCCCAGTGTGGCTGCGGAGAAGGGTGGTCGCGAAGTGGCGTTGCCGGTGCTAGCCGGAACGTTGACGACGGTGGTGGTGTTCTTTCCCGTAACTCTGCTTTATGGAGTCAGCCGATTTCTATTTTCGGCTCTGGCGCTCGCGGTAGTAATTTCGCTTTTCGCTTCGTATTTTGTCGCGTTGACGGTAGTGCCTTTGTTCTGTGCGATGTTTATCAAAAATGCTCATAGTGAAAGAGGTCATGAAGAGTTGCAGAACGAAGCTACTCTACATGTCAAGAAGCAAAGCTTGGGAGCGAGGTTTAATGCACGATTTAGCGCCGGATTCGATGGGCTGCTGGTTCGGTACGACTTGCTGGTTCAGAAGGTGTTGGAGTGGCCGCGAGCTACGCTGGGAATCTTCGGCGTAGTGTTTCTCCTGAGTCTTTTGCTGCTTCCGCTGTTGGGATTGTCATTCTTTCCGCGGACCGATCCCGCGCAGTTCGTGATCAATTTTAAAGCACCGTCAGGGACGAAGTTGGAGGCCACCGAGGAAGAGACGGCACGGCTTGAGGGACTGATTCGCCAGATTGTCTCGAAGCACGATATGGGAATGATCGTGTCGAATCTTGGGGTTGACCCGGGCTTTTCCTCACTGTATTCGCCCAATTCAGCGATGCATACGGGTTTCATGCAGGTGGCGCTGAATCCGGATCATGCAACGAGTAGCTTCGAGTACATCAAAGAGGTCAAGGAAAAGATATCGATAGAGATGCCAGAGTTGCAGGCATTCTTTTCGACGGGAAGTCTTGTTGACGGCGTCCTGAATATGGGCTCCCCAGTTCCGATTGACGTTCGGATTACTGGAACAGACATGACCGGCGACTATGAATTCGCACAGAGGATTGCGGCACAGATACGGCGGGTTCATGGCGTGGCGGATGTCTATATTCCGCAGGATATCGACTATCCGTCGCTGCGACTGACCGTAGATCGGACACGGGCGAGCGAGCTAGGGCTAACGGAGAAGGAGGTGGTGTCGAATGTGATTACTGCGCTGACCTCCAACCAGATGATCGCGCCAAGTATCTGGATTGATCCCAAGAGCGGCAACAACTATTTTCTGACAGTGATGTACAAGGAAGGGCAGGTCAAGTCGATCGACGACTTAAAGGCGATTCCGCTACACGGTGCGAATATCAGCCAGCCGACGCGACTGGATATGGTCGCCAAGATTGAGCAATTCAACGCGCCAACGGAGATGGACCACACACAGATCCGGCGGTCGGTAGATGTCTATGTTCGGCCGGAGCAGGAGGACCTCGGACGCATTGCAACTGCGATCCACCATATCCTCGACACGACCGAGCCGCCGCACGGTATTGAGGCAAATTTGATGGGAAGCGTCGAATCGATGAGTGCATCGTTTCACAGCTTTGCTATCGGGCTGATTCTGTCGGTAGTGCTTCTGTATCTGATTCTTGTGGCGCAGTTCCGGTCCTTTCTCGATCCGTTCATCATTCTGCTGGCGCTTCCACCTGGGATAACCGGGGTTCTAGTAGCCCTCCTGTTGTGGGGTACTACCCTAAACGTTATGTCACTGATGGGCGTCGTCATGCTGGTGGGTATTGCGCTCTCGAACAGCATTCTGATTGTCGAATTCGCACACCATCTGATTAAAGAGGGTGTGGCGGCACGAGAAGCGATCGTCAGCTCCTGTCGGGTGCGGCTCCGGCCGATTCTGATGACCTCATTGGCCACGTTAATCGGACTGTTGCCGATGGCGCTCAAGCTGGGCGAAGGCAGTGAGTCCTATGCTCCTCTGGCACAGGCGCTCATTGGCGGTCTGGCGGTCTCAGTGCTACTAACGATTTTTCTGGTTCCGGCGGGATTTCTGCTGGCCTATCGTGGGCGTGCCTAAAAGAATTCCACACTGGAAACGCCTCGCAAGCGAGAGAACATACCGTTCGACTCACTCGTTCCTGACATCTTCCTTACATTTGCTGTCAAGGCCTGCGAGCCATCATTTTGTCAATGAAGATTAACTCACGTATCTGGCCAGTCGCCTCGGCGTTAGAGGCGCTAAGTTCTCAGACACCAGAAACGCAGAACCTTGTGCGAATCCTGATTTGGAGTGCCTATGAAATCTCTTTTGAAAGTTGTGTTAGGGATCACTTTGTTTGCCAACATCGGAGCTTTCCTTGCAGCGCAGACCTCCGCTGTGACACAGGAACACCATAAGCCGAAGAAAATCACGACTCCGTCGATCGAAACTCAGATTCAGCAGATGCGGCAGGATCTGCAGTCTCAGATCGACAATCTGAAGACAAGGCTGGCGGCAAAAGATGCGCAGATTGAAGCGCTTCAAAGCGCAACTCAGATTACTCAGGACAAAACGGCAACAGTCGCTGCGCAGATACAGGCCACTGATCTAAGCGGACAGAGAAATGCGGCGACCATGGAAGGCATTCGTTCGTCCATCAACGGCCTTCAGGCTGAGGACATGACTCTTGTCAGCAGGGTAGAGCAGACGCAGAAGGCTGCCGAAGAGATAAAGAAGAACATGGATGAGCCGACCGCATTGCGGTATAAGGGCATCACCATTGTGCCCGGCGGTTTTCTCGCTGGCGAGAGTATCTGGCGACAACGCGCAATGAACGCCGACCTTTACACAAACTACAACGCAACTCCATATATGAATACTGGAGAGGCTCATACCAGCGAGTGGGTACCTAGTGCTCGCCAGACAAGGCTATCGTCGCTTTTCAGCGGCAAGGTGCCCTTCGGCACACTGAATGGCTTCTTCGAAGGCGATTTTCTGTCTGCCGGAACGACATCCAACAACCTGCAGAGCAACAGCTACACCCTGCGGGTAAGGCAAGCATGGGCTCAGGCAGTATTTGGAAACTGGAAATTTACCGGTGGCCAGATGTGGACGCTGCTTACGGAAGACAGGAAGGCGACGGATGCAGGGCAGGAGATGGCCCCGATATTTTTCGATGGCAACCTGCATGTTGGCGATACGTATATTCGGCAAGCCGGCTTCCGTCTACAAGACGCAATCACGTCACGACTTACCGTCGCCGCGTCGTTGGAGAACTCGCAGTATCAGTTCAGCGCTACCAATGCGCCGAGCAACTTCTTCTTCGGCAACGCGGGAGCTGCGGGAGGGCTGAACAATCCAACCGCAAACTACACCAACCAGGTCGCGCCGGATGTTCTGGTCAAAGCATCGTTCGACCCGGGCCATGGCCATTATGAACTGGGCGGCGTCGCACGTTTCTTCCGCGACCGCTATTATCCGAACGGAACAACAGCAGCAGGTGCGCAGAATGACACGCTCCTCGGTGGCGGCTTCGTTGCCAATGCACGTTTTCCCGTCACGACGATGCTCGACGTCGGACTACATCTGGTCGCCGGTGACGGCACCGGCCGTTACGGAGTCTCGTTGTTGCCGGACATAACGGTGCGGCCTAATGGAACACTTTCTCCTTTACGTAACGCGCAGGGGTTGCTCTCATTGGAGTTTCATCCAAACAAGAAGCTTGATGTTTTTGGTTATGCTGGCACGGAGTACGTGCAGCGGACCTACTACCGCAGCAGCACGGGAACTCTGGTGGGTTACGCTCCGCCAAGCGCCAGCAATGTCGGTTGCAACACCGAAGCCGTCCCGACCGCCGGAACGGGCTACGCTCCCGGGGCGAGTACCTGCCTTGGCGCCACCCGAGTACTGGTTCAGGGATCTGTCGGGTGGGTCTATCGCCTCTACACAGGACCTGCAGGCCGGCTCCAATATGGTCTGGCCTATAGTTACCTAACTCGCGACGGATGGACGGGTGTTGGTGGCGCTCCAAAGGCGACGAACAACTTGGTGTACACCAGCTTTCGCTATTACATTCCTTAGGAACGATGCACATGCGTAAGAAAGTATTGATCGTTCATCTTTGGGACAGAGCTTCCTCGGTTATCGGCGAAGCTCTCGATGAGTCGGTTTTTGAGGTAGCGTTCCTATCCGGCCTCTCCGATGTCGTGAAATCTGTCCTGGAGGTGAAACCAGCGCTTGTGCTCTTTGAGATCTGTTCCTGGCAAGAGCCTCTAGAGATTATGCTTTCGGAGTTGATGAACCTCAGAAACGGTCGCTCGGCAAGAAAGATCATCTTGTCAGATAGCTCAGGGCTGGATGACAAAGTAAGAGCCCTTGACCTGGGCGCTGACGATTTTCTACTGAAGCCCATCTCTTCTCGTGAGCTTCTGGCTCGCATCAACGCAGTACTTCGGTCTCAAATGCCAGCGTCTTCTGAAGACAAGGTTAAGACCCTCGGGGAGTTGTCTCTTTACCGCGAGGAAATGGAGATTTCAGTTGGTAAAGAGAGAAAAAAACTGAGCCCAAAGGAATTTGACCTGCTCTGTTGTCTCATGGACCATCCCGGACATGTCTTCAGCAGAGAAGAACTGCTCGAAAGCGTTTGGATTCCCTGGGAGATCGAGGATCGCCGCGTTGTGGACGTTTACATCTGGCGTCTTCGCGAGAAAATTGAAATCGACCCGTCGAACCCCCGGTGGCTAATAACTCGAAGGGGTCAAGGGTATTCCCTAGTCGCCCAAACGAGTTCTTTGGAGTGATAGAGAGGACTTGATTGCCAAACTTAGGTGCCGAGCATGGCTTATCCGAATATCCGAGATCTGTACGTCGAATTCTTGAACCAGCAAACTGAGAGATCCATCAAGCATCTCTGCGATGCAGCACAGGTCGGATAAGAGCCTTCTCAGTAGGCACCGCCTTTTGGATCTTGATATTTGTCAGGCTCATGGGGCAACTCCCCTTGGCAATAACTCGCTTGCCCCTGATGTTGCCCCCACTTGCCCCCAGATGTGAATGGATGGCATCGTTCGCTATTGGACGCAAAACAAAGGAAGAAGCCTGCAATAGCGCAGGCTTTGGGACGTCCTTGGATTTTCTTAGATGTTGTTTTGGTGGAGGCGGCGGGAGTCGAACCCGCGTCCGAAAAAACTTCCAACAGAGAGCTTTCATGCTTTTTCCGGTTCATTTTTGTCTCGTCATCGACGCTTAGAACGGACAAAGATGCGTCGACGACCAGTCTGATCGATCTCGTCTTCCGCCGCTCAGACGGAGCAGGGAAGACCAGCCTACTGTGCGACGATCGGTACAAGCCCGTAGGCGAAGCCTGAGCGATCGGCTACTTAGTTAATTAAGCAGCAAGCGCGAATTGAGGTTCGGCACTTATAGTTTTGTGAGCGATTACGGGTGTCCACACCCCGGCATGCCTCTCTGCCACAAGCAATCCCGTCGAAGCCGTGACGCCCCCATTTGGAGCTGGCACCAACCTTGCGTTGGGCACTCAAAGAACTGTCTCTATTATATCGTCTTACGTGAATCCGAGGATGACGGCGCCGACGGTGAGGAGTATCGCCCGACGATCTTGCTGCGTGAAGAAGAGGATGACGGTGGTGCGAATGGCGAGAAGACTTGACGCGTGGGGAGGTCAAAGCGTAAACAGTTTCAATGTCGAAACTACTTGATTTGCGAGTCGCTTCTTTTCGTGTTGTTCGGTTGTCACTTTGGCTTTTGATGATTGGATTGGCCAGTGCGGCGCTTTCCGGTCAGGAACCCCCGAAGAACGTCCAGATGGAGGGCGCGACGACTGATCCTGCCAGCCACGTGAAGATTGGGCTGAAGCCGCCGGCTAATCCTAAGCTGCCGACACTATTTCTTGTGGGCGATTCAACTGTGCGGAACGGCCATGCCGATGGGGCGAATGGGCAGTGGGGCTGGGGCGAGCCGCTGGTGGATTTTTTCGATACGAGCAAGATCAATGTGGACAATCGCGCGATCGGAGGGAGGAGCAGCCGGTCGTACATCATGGAGGATGAGTGGGCGGAGACTCTGGCTTTTGTGAAGCCGGGAGACGTGGTTCTTTTTCAGTGGGGGCACAACGACGATGGACCGCTAGATGACCCGGCTCGTGCTCGCGGGACACTGCATGGGATCGGGGAAGAGACAAAGGATGTCGATAATCCGATCCTGAAGATTCATGAGACGGTGCATACGTATGGGTGGTATCTGAGAAAGTATGTTGCGGATACGAAGGCGAAAGGGGCTATCCCGATTATCTGTTCGCCGATTCCACGGAAGACGTGGAAGGATGGCAAGATCGTTCGGAATGCCGCGAACTATGGGGGATGGGCACGGCAGGTGGCGGAGCAGGAGCATGTGGGCTTTATCGACCTCAACGAGATGATTGCGAGGAGGTATGACGCGCTGGGAGAGGCGGCGGTTGAGCCGCTTTTTGGGGATCCGCATACACACACCAGCAGAGCGGGGGCGGAGTTGAATGCGGAGTGCGTGGTGGCGGGATTGAAGGCACTAACGCATGACCCGGTGGCGCGATACTTTTCCGCTAAGGGAAAGGCTGTCGCGGCCTACGTCGAATAAGTTATTGCCAAGAACCGCTAGAGAGCGGCTTTTTCCAGGTCGACTGACTCCCAGTCGCCACGCTCGATGCCAGCACGGATTTGGGCGGGCGTTCGACCTAATTTGGTCTGCTGGTAGGCGTAGACTGTCTCCTTCATACAGGTCGAGCAGGTCGCGCCGTGGGTTCCCTCAAAGCAACTATGGAGACTGTTATGCCGGAGGGCTCGGTCGCAGTGGCAATAGCAGGGCTGCTGGTGGAGGACGGCGGGGATGGCTGCGGCCATCTTGTAGGCGACTACTTGATATTGATGGGTGAAATAGATTCCGGTAAGTTGGTCGCCGCTGAGAACGGGTGGCAGGGCTTTGACGGGAGGGGCCGCGTTATATGCGGGAATGTCGTCAGAGGGGTTGGTCCACTGGGCCGAGGCCGCCAGGGTGACGAGTCCCAAGGCGAGACATCCGAGGATTCGTTTCATAGAGATATCGTAAACCCTTGCGCGCAAGCAGGGTGGTTGAGCACTTTGAGATAGGTGATTTCGGGTGCGTGGGGCAAAAATGGCAAAAAAAGGCGGCACGAACGGTGCTTTGCTCGTGCCGGGAGGCCAGTGACGCAACTTGTATCAGCCTGTGAGATAGCGTGGCTGAAGAACTTTCACGGGCGGGAGACTCACGCTCACCGTTGAATCAAAATATACCACAATATGGAGGCTGGAAATACAAAAATATGTCCAATCATAGAAATTTGACGATTACGGGCCGTTTGGCAGAACTAGAGTCGATGAGATATCACAAGAAAACACTTATATATCAATATCTTAATCGAAATTCCAATCTCCAGATATCACTGGAATTACCTTAGGAGAATTCGGAGTCGATCCGCATTGCCATAGTTGCGTCCCGACGCGTAATTCCGCCGGCGTCATGGGAGATGAGGCCAAGTAATACCCGGTTATAGCGGATGTCTATGTCGGGATGGTGTCCTGCGGCCTCGGCGAGTGCGGCTACACGGTTGACGAACGCCATGGCTTCGACGAAGTCCTTGAATGACCATTCACGAACCAGCTTTCCTGACTCGAGCTTCCAGTTTGGATGGCGGTGGATGATTTCGTCGAGCTCGGCTCTGGTCAATGCGTCTGGCATGGAGACACCTCGGCTCGAATCCTAGCTGGCTCGCTTGCTGAGTGCAACCCTTGGATTGCTGAGATTCATCGGGCGAACTGGCGGAGAGAGTTTGCCGGTTTCGTCGCGCAGATCGAGCCATGTTTGTTCGGGCAGGGAGAGAAAGACGTCGACGATTTGCGGGTCGAACTGTTGTCCGGAGCAACGAACGATCTCTTTGGTGGCGACGGCGAATGAGGTTCCTTTGCGGTAGGGGCGGTCGGAGGTCATGGCGTCGAGCGATGTCGGCGATGGCGAAGATGCGCGCGCCGAGGGGAATCTCTACACCGCGCAGGCCGCGTGGATAACCCGTGCCGTCGAAGCACTCCTGGTGGGCGTAGACGATCTCGGCGGCTTCGCGGAGGAATGGGATCTTACTGACCATCTCGTAGCCGCGTTCGCAATGCTGCTTCATGATAGTCATCTCTTCTTTGCTGAGTCTGCCGGGTTTTAACAGGATCGCGTCGGGTGTGGCGATCTTGCCGATGTCGTGGAGGAAGGCTCCGCGGGCGATGATGCGGAGTTCGTCGGCTTCGACGCCCATGGCCTGGGCGAGTGCGATGGTGTAGGCGGTGACGCGGCGGGAGTGGCCTTCGGTCTCCTGGTCGCGGAGATCGAGCGCATCGCCCATGGCTTCGAGGGTGATGTCGTAGCTGCGCTCGAGGTCCTGCATGGTGGAGCGCAGGCGGCGGGTGCGGGAGGTGACGATCGATTCCAGGTTTTGGCGGTAGATGGTGTTTTGTTTTCGCAGGCGGCCATGCTCGATGCCGCGCTGGACAATGCTTTCCAACTCGGCGCGGTTGAAGGGCTTGAGAAGATAGTCGACGGCTCCGCGACGAAAGGCGTTGGTGACCACGTGGATGTCGTTGATGGCGGAGAAGATGACGACTGGCAGAGAAGGGTAGTCCATTGCTATCTGGTCGAGGAGGGTGAGGCCGTCGATGTTGGGCATCATGATGTCGGTGAGGACGAGGTCGTAGTCGGGGTCTTGCGAGAGGCGGGTGAGGGCCTCTTCGGCGCTTGCGGTGGGGGTAGCGGTGTAGCCGTTATGTTCAAGCATGGCGGCGGTTACGGTGCGAACGGATTCTTCGTCGTCGACGATGAGGATTCTTTCCTGGGGCATGGTGGAGTTTTTATCGGCTGGGATGGGGGAATTTTGAGGGTTGTTTCGGATTTTTTTATTTTCGGTGCGGAGTGGTGATTTCGGGCGGATTTGCTGGCGTTTTTGGAGGGGGTTTCGGGGAAAGTGTTTGTTTTTGGATGGTAATTTGTGGTGATTTTGTGGTGGGTGGATGGTGAGTTGTGGTGTTTTGAATGGTGGGTTTTGAGGCTGAGAAAAATGTCACTTTTTGAAAATATTTCTGTGGAAAAGCAGGTCTCCATTTGGCTTCGCTCAGGGCAGGCTCTTCGGGAATACAAGCGAGAAAGGCAGAACCAAAGGCAAATGCAACGGCAAATGCGGGGATCCTTCGCTCTGCTCAGGATGACGACTTGAAGCTAGTGGTAACTCCGATAGCGGTGGTAGCGCCTCCTGGATGGGATGGAGAGTCAGGTATCAGTTATCAGCTATTGGGTGTCAGGTATCAGGTTTTGGGGTTGGTTACTTGTTGTTGAGGTTTTCAAGGACGGCGCGGGCCTGGGGATAGTTCGGGGCGATATGCAAGGCTAGTTCTGCTTCGGAGCGGGCTTCATCGTAGTGGTTTGTTGCGCCTAGCGCGTTGGCGAGGTTGGTGTGGTATTCGGGGTCTTGCGGTGAGATGGCGATGGCTAGCTTGTATTGAGCGATTGCGGCGGGGTAGTCGCCCTGCTCGCCGTAGACGCCGCCGAGGTTGTTGTGCAGGGATGCGGTGAAGCCATCCTGGTCGGGATGTGCTGCGAGAGCTTTGGTGAACCATTCGACGGCTTTGTGTAGATCGTGATGGTGTTGCCAGGCGACGATGCCCAGCGTGGAGAGGACGTTTTCGTTTTCTGGTTGCGCTGCGATGGCCTTGTTGAGCAGGGGCTCGGCTTCGTCCCAGCGGCCGGTGCGGACGAGGATGAGTCCTTCTTCGGTGTCGGTCTCAGGGTCCGTGGGATCCACTTCTCTGGCGCTCGCGAGCATCTGGAGGGCGCTTTGGTTGTCGGAGCGGTCGGCATAGAGGGAGGCCAGGCCTTTGTAGGCTGCGACGAGGTCGAGCCTGTCTTGTGGGGTCTCCTGTTTGGCGAGGGAGATTGCTTGCAGGTAGTTTTGCTCCGCTTCGGTTGAGCCGGGCGATTCGTCGCTCTGCGTGCTCGCTACCATGATGCGTACAAATGGGGCGTTGGGTGAGTGGACGAGAGTTTCGGTGAAGAGGGTTTTGTCGTCTTTCCAGTCGGGGTTGCGCTGGATGGTTGCGACGGCAAAGGCGGAGATCGTGATGACTAGAAGCGAGACGGTTACGGGCTTGCGGAGCTTTTCCGGCGCGAGATGGATGAGGCGTGTTGCGGCGAGTGTGAGGAGGATGCAGAAGCCGATCGATGGGAGATAGAGGTAGCGTTCGGCGAAGACGTTTCGGCCGACGGCGTAGATGTTGAGTGCGGGGAGGAGAGTGATGCAGACCCAGAGAGCGGCGAAGGCTGGGAGTGGGGCTCGGCGCAGGAGGTAGACGATAGCGGCGATCGCTGCAAGGACGAAGATGATGGCTGCGATGGCGCGCGGGTCGGTGAGGGAGCGGATGGGAGAGAAGACGTAGTAGGCGTTGAGTTGGAAGGGCCATGCCAGCTTCTGCCAGTAGGAGAGCATGAGGTGCGCGGTGGTGAGGAGAAACTGGAGCGGGTTGAGGGCCCAGTCGCGTGCGCCTGTTGCCATTCCGCCGAGTACGGCGGCTCGGATTGCGATAAACAGCGCGAGAACGGCCCAGTAAGTGGCGCTTGCTCTGAGGGCTGCGCGGAGGCCGGCTTTTTCTACGACCAGGACGTAGACGAGGATGATGATGGGCAATACTGCTGCTGTCTCTTTCCAGAGTAGCGAGAAGGCGTAGGCCGCTAGCGAGAGAGTTGGGAGGAGCCATGCGGGTTGTCGGGGCTGTTCGGTGCTGTGTTCGGTTCTGCGTTTTGCGAGAAAGAGGGCGAAGGCGATGAGGAGGAAGAGAGTGCAGCCTAGATCGGGCGAGGCGGCGATCCAGTCGACGGCTTCGGTGTGGATGGGGTAGACGGCGAAGAGTGATGCGGCGGCGAAGGCGGAGAAGGTGCTTCGTGTGAGGAGCCAGAAGACGGAGAAGGCTGCGAGGACGCAGGTGATTGCGAGGAGGAGATTTGCCAGGTGGAAGGGAGTTGGTGTGAGTCCGAAGGTTCCAGAGATGAAGCGGTAGGTGAGCATCTGGAGCGGGCGATAGGTCTGGTTTTGAACTCCGGAGTCTTGATGGGCGAAGCGTATGTCGGAGGAGAAGATCTGGGTGAGGGGTGCGGTTGACCGGAGGGTGGGGTTCATGACGATCTGCTGGTGATCGTCCCAGACGAAGTTGTTGGCGAGGCTGTTGTAGTAGGCGATAACGGTGAGAACTAAGAGTGCGCAGATTGCCAGCGCCAGGTGCGGCGAGGTGGAGGCACCCGGTTTTGGAGGGGGATTTTTCTTATTTCGCTTGGCCGACGGCATCGGCTTTCATGGTACCAAGGTGATTGGGTTCTGGATGCGAGGCAAAATTCTGGGATTCTCTGTCCCTCCATACTTCCTTCTCTCAATACGAAGCGCGCAATCGCGTGGCGGCCACGTCCGAACAAATGCAGTCGCCTAGCCGTGAAAGGAGAAATTATCTTAAAGCCGACTTTCCGGGCACTCCAAACGAGGTACGTACACTCGCTTGTTTGCATAGTTTCTTCCTAAGGATTCCACTGCCGCGATTAGTCTGTGTGTTTCATTCCCATCGCGTCCTGAAGCGTGTGTTGGTTTTTCACGGCTTTCGCCCTGTCGTTCATCATCGCTTGCTGCAGCACCGTGCTCGCATTGATCTGTTGCAGAAGTCTCTTCTTCAGTTCCTCGCTTGCAATGACGAGATGGCCGCCGCTGTCGACGGTAATATCGCCAGCGTGGGTTGCTGCGAAATCATAGAGACTCAATGCGCTTGCGACCCATTTTGCTTCCTCGACCTCGATCGATGCTTCGAGAGTGTCGTCAGGCTGCATTCTTGACTCGAACCCTCGAAGGTAGTTCGGATCGACTCTCTGCATCTTGTCGTGAAAGCCCTGCCTGGCCTGATGCTTGGCTCGAGCATAGGCTTGATCAATGTCGTATGCCTGCTTCAACTGTGAGGAGGTCGACTGCATGGCTGCCTTGCTGCCGAAGGAGTCGCCTGAGTAGAGTGCGGGTGAGATCGGCTTCATGGATCTGGCCATCCGGCTATTTTCGTCGCTGGCTGCTTTATTCTGGCGGATGAGTTCAACCACCAGCCGTTTACGATCTGGCTCGATCCTATTTAGAGGCGTGTCCGATAGCGCGACTGCCATATAGTTGTCGCTTGGAGACGCCGCAATGGAGATAGTCGTAGTGAGGCCGGACAGAACCACAAGCGCTAGCGCGATCAACATCATGCTTCTGGGAATCTGTCGGCGATCCACGGGCAGGCGAAGATACATGCCGACTACCAGCATCGCGGTCACCACTGTTGCGGATATCCAGCCGACCCAAATGTTTACGGTATCGCTGAGGTTATTCCCATTTCGCTGGAAGAAGACGAAAGCTGGAACCGAGAGATTAGCTAGGATCAGCAGCCACGTGGCACGGCGATAGACTTTCTTTGTTTCTCCAACTTTTTGCATGTTGCTCCAATTCTAGTGGCACGACAAGGTAACGGAGCCGTAGTTCCCGGCAAAATCAAATGTAAGGACAAGGCAACACCCCCTTCACGATGAGTGGCCACCCGAAAACAGCAGGCCCCCGCGGGGATGACAGGCAAGAAACGCAAAAGCAAAAGCGAAATGCGGGGGTCTCTCCACTCCGCGATGGACGATGAAACTGTCCATCGCCTCGGTCGAGATGACGCTTTATTGGAATCAACCAGGATTTCTTGGTGGCTTCTTATTTCTTGGTGGCTTCTTTTTGCGTGGATTTTTTGGCGGCTACCCAGCCGGGTTTGGTGACCTGGCGGGCGCGGCCGAGGGCTAGGGCGCCTTCGGGGACGTCTTCGGTGATGCTGCTGCCGGCGGCGATGTAGGAGCCGGCGCCTATGGTGATGGGAGCGACGAGGGTGGAGTCTGAGCCTATGAAGGCTCCGTCGCCTATGGTGGTGAGGTGCTTGTGCTGACCGTCGTAGTTGCAGGTGATGGCTCCGGCGCCGATGTTGACGTTGGCTCCGATGACGGTGTCGCCGAGATAGTTGAGGTGGTTGGCCTTGGAATTTTTGCCTAGCGTGGCTTTTTTGGTTTCTACGAAGTTGCCTACGTGGGCGCCTTCGCCGATGCGGCTCTCGGGGCGGAGGTGGGCGTAGGGGCCGAGGATGGCGTTGTCGGCGACTTCGGCGGTGTCGAGGATACAGCCGTTGCGGACGAGGACGTTGTTGCCTAGCTGCGAGTTTTGGATGACGGAGTAGGAGCGGATGCGGGAGTCGGTGCCGATGGTGCGTGCGGCCGAGGAGCTGGACGTAGGGCTCGATGACCGTGTCGGGGCCTACGTTGACTTCGGGGTCGATGATGCAGGTTTCGGGGAGGAAGATGGTGACGCCTGCGGCCATGAGGCGGCGGGCGGTGGCGCGGCGCATGGCGGCGTCGAGATGCATCATCTCTGCGATGGTGTTGGCGCCGAGGACTTCGTCGACGGAGTCGGCCTGGATGGCTACGACTCGCTTGCCTTCGGCTACGAGCATGGCGGCGACGTCGGTGAGGTAGAACTCGCCGTGGGGGTTGTTGGTGTCGAGGCTGTCTAGCTTGCGGAAGAGTTCTTTGGTTTCGAAGCAGTAGATTCCGGAGTTGATCTCATTCAGGGTTTGGGGTGTTGCGAGTTGGTCGGGTGTGAGGGATTTTTGTTCGATGATGGCGAGGACTTCGGGTCCGTTTTCCGTGGCGCGCAGGACGCGGCCGTAGCCGGTGGGGTCGGGCGGGACGGCGGTGAGGATGGTCATGGCGGCGTGCTCGCGAAGGTGTAGGTCGCGGACGGCAGCGATGGTTTCGGGGCGGATGAGGGGGACGTCGCCGGAGAGGACTAGCAGGTGTTTGGGGAGTGGTGCGCCGGAGAGCTCGAAGTCGGCTTTGAGCATCTGCATGGCGTGGCCGGTGCCGCGCTGTTCGGGCTGGAGGACGAACTGGACTCCGGTGTGAGCGACGGCGGTGCGGACTCGGTCGGATTCGTGGCCGATGATGCAGAAGATGTGGTCGGCAGGCACGACGGTTTTTGCCGCGGCGATGACGTGGAGGAGGAGAGCGCGGCCGCCAATCTCGTGGAGAACCTTGGGGCGTCTACTTTTGAGCCGCGTGCCTTTGCCTGCGGCCATGATGGCGATGGCGAAACTGTTCGTGTCCATACAGGGATATCGTCTCATGAGGACGGATGTGGGACTCGTTGCACGAAGGGTGCTGGTTGGCCGCGCTTTTAGTCCGAATGGGTCTGCTCCTGCGATAAGCCTCTATGAAGGAACGTTTGGGGCAGTGCGTTGTTACTGAAATCGAACGTTGATCACATCTCTTCAAGGAAGACAAATTGATGAAAACAAAAATCGCATCTTTAGCTATCCTTGTGTCCTCGATTGTCTCTGGAATGGGCCAGACAGTTTACGCAGGGGTCCGCATCGGAGGATCGTCCTTACGGGCTAACGGGCAGGTTGCCGAGGGCTATCAATACAGGGGGCCGTGCCCGGTGGATCTCAAGTTTGGCTGGGGTGTTATCGCCTCGGCGCCCACATCCATGACCTATTCGTTTTCCCGGAGCGATGGCGGCCATTCTTCCAGGTCGATGACCGTGGACTTGTCGCAGCCAAACCGCTCTGTGCCGGTTTATGACGATTGGCGTCTTGGTGCGAACACGCCACAGTTCAGAAACTATACGGGCTGGGTTCAGATCAATATTGGTTCACCCAACCAAATAGCGCAGAAGATTCCATTCACGATTCATTGCGAATAGCCTGGTAAGCCCGAAGGTGCGGGACCAAAGCAAAGGGGCGGCTTCTCTTGCGAGAGACCGCCCCTGCTTTCCGATTTTTCGAAGATCTGGTTCGGTTTCCAGATCACAGCTGATGTCACGTCGAAGCTATTCGGGACCTACGGGCGAGCCCGCGTTTCCCGTACCTCGTCATTCCTTCGCTGCAAGAGCTTTCTTGTTCCATCCCGCTGCAGCCAGTTGCCCGGATGCAGCGTGAGGCTCGTGTCCGATTCCCTTGCGAGTCTCTTCTTCGTTCCTCTTTGAGGTCTCGTTTCGGATTCCCTTGCGGGTTTCTTGTCCGGTCCCTCCGAAGTCTCGTCTACGGTTCCCTTGCGAGTTCCTTGTCGAATCCTCCGGGAGTTCCTTGTTCGGTCCCCTTGCGGTTTCCGCTTCCGGCGCTCCGATGGCTCTTGTCCACTCTCTCCTACTGGAGGATCGCTCCTCCGTTGAATTGAAAGATACTCCGGCTGGCGGGATTGCAAGAGTGTTAAACGGCCTATTTTTGTGGAAATAAAGGGCTTCCTGTGGAAACGCGCGCTATCTGCGGGTGCTTCAAGCGATAGGGTGCGCTGTGGGCTGTGGATTACTTTGATGGTGGTTAGTGAGCTGCTTTTCGCGCGGCTTCGAACTCGTCGCCGGGGTTCCATTCGATGCGCGGTTGTGTGACGGAGAGCCAGCCTAGTTCGATGCCCAGACGACAGAGGGTGGCGTTGCCGGTGAAGTCCCAGTCTTCGTGGAAGTTGTCAGAGACGTTGTGGTAGTCGTTCTTGCCGTAGCTGGCGGATTGGGCGCGGGACCAGGCTTCGTCGTGCCCTTTGTAGATGCCACCCTGGCCGAGAGAGAACGCAGGGACGCCGGCGTGGGCGAAGGAGAAGTGGTCGGAGCGGTAGTAGCCTCCGCCTGTATCGGGGCGCGGCTCGGGTAGCAGGTAGCCGAACTGTTTTGCAACGGCTTCGACGGTTGGGTAGAAGGTGGTGCGGCGGGCTCCTCCGGCGTTGAGGTGGTCGCCCTGGCCGAAGGGAAGGATCTCGTCGAAGTTCAGGTCGAGGTTGAGCTGGCCAATGGGGACTGGCGGATGCTGGGCGAGATAGGCAGGAGCCGAGGAGGCCCTGTTCTTCTGCGGTGACGGCGGCGAAGATGATGGAGTGCGGCGGTTGGACTTTGGCGGTGGTGAAGGCGCGAGCCATTTCCATGATCATGGCTGTTCCGGTGCCGTTGTCGCCTGCGCCGTTGAAGATATTGTCTTCGCCGGGTTTGGCATCGGTCTTGATGCCGAGGTGGTCGTAGTGGGCGGTGTAGATGACGGCCTGATCTTTTTTCGGGCTGTGGGCACCACCGCTTTCAGTGCCGGGAATCATGCCGATGACGTTAGGGGATTGGAAGCTGCGGACGGTGCTGACGACGGTGGCGTCGAGTTTGATGGGCAGCTCGCGGGATTTGAAGCCGGGTTTGCCGGCGGCGGCGAACTCGATGTCGAAGTCAGTTCCGCTGGCGGTGAAGATCTGTTTGGCTACGTCGAGCTGGATCCACGCCGCGGCTTCTAGTGCTGGATTTTCATCGTGGGCGAGGAAGGTCTTTTCAGAGATGTTGGAGTTGCGGACGACGTCCCATCCGTAGGCGGCGAGGTCGGTGCGGTGGATGATGAGGGCGCCGATGGCTCCTTTGCGGGCGGCCTGCTCGAACTTGTAGGTCCAGCGGCCGTAGTAGGTGAGGGCTTTGCCGCCGAAGAAGGCGGGGTCGTCGGAGGGCGGGTCGTTGACGAGGCAGAGGATGACTTTGCCTTTGACGTCGATGTTGGCGAAGTCGTCCCAGTGGAACTCGGGTGCGGTGATGCCGTAGCCGACCCAGACGATAGGGGCGTTGAGCGCGACGGAGGGGGTTAGCTTCTCGTTGAAGACGACGAAGTCATCGGCGAATTTGAGATGGATGGGTGCACCGGATTTTGGGAGGAGGGTGAAGGTGGTTTTGATGGGGTCGGCTTTGACGCTGGTGAAGTCTACCTGCTGGAAGTAGGTTCCGTTGTCGCCGCCGGGTTTGAGGCCGTAGCTTTCGAATTGGCTGGCGATGAACTTTGCGGCGAGCTGGCCGCCGCGCTGACCGGGATAGCGGCCTTCGAGGAGATCGTCGGAGAGGTACTTGTCGTAGGCGCGAATGGATTGAGCGCTGACGGCGGCTTGTGCGGCTGTGACGGCGGGAGGCAGGGTGGTTTGGGCGGCGAGTGGAAGTGAGAAGGCAAAGAGAGTTGTGGCGAGGAAATAACGGGGCATTCGGTCTCCGGGTGTGAGAAAAGTCTACATGAGTGACGAACTGCGGCAGCGGTATCCGATCAGAGGTCTTTCTGGAGGACGACGAAGTAGAGATCGTTGCGCAGTGGGCGGCCGAAGCGCTCGTCCCCGTAGGGGAAGGGACGGGTTTCGTTGGTGAGGCTGTAGCCTCGGCGCTGGTACCAGGCGATGAGGGTGTCGCGGACGTTGACGACTGTCATCTGAATGCGTCGTGCGCCGCGTTGTTTTGCGAAGTTTTCCGCGGCTGTGAGCAGGGTGCGGCCGAGCTGCTTTTTTTGTAGATCGGGGCGGACGGTTAGAAGTCCGAGATACCAGACGCTGTCTTTCTGTGGATCGAGCAGAACGGTTCCGAGGAGCGGGCCGTTGGGCTCGTCGCGATAGGTGAGGAGGTGTGCTTTTGGTTTATGGGCGAGTTCTTCGCGGAGGAGGGATTCGTTGAGTCGTTGTCCTTCGATGAAGACAATCTCGGTGTTCCAACTCGCGTCGGGGCCGGTGCCGCGAAAGGCGAGGTTAATGAGGTCGATGATTGCGGGGTATTCGGATTCGATTGCGTGATTGAGGTGCATATAGAGTTGGGCTTGTCCTGGATCGTCTTGGCTGGGATTCATGCATGAGGCGTAGCAAGTCCCATGCGGCTCTGGAGTTGTTTGCGGTAGCTACGGCTGAGACGAAGCCTGGTTTTGTTTTCGAGGAGCACCTCGTAGTCGCCGTCTTGACTCAGCGTGAGGCCGCGGATGCGATCGAGGTTAACGATGGTTGAGCGATGAATGCGGCAAAATCTGGTGGGGTCGAGATCCTGCTCGAGTTCGGAGATGCTGCGCCGCAGCATGTGGGTTCGCGGGCCTACGTGGAGACATGCGTAATAGTCGGCGGCCTCGATCCAGTCGATTTCGGAGACGTTGAGGAAGGCGACGTTTCCTGCATTCTTGATGACGAGGCGTTCGGTGCTGGCCGGTCTGATCTTTGCCAGCGCAATTTTTTCCCGCGCGCGGTTGAGGGCGAGATCGAACCTCGCGTCGTCGAATGGCTTCAGCAGGTAGTCGAGCGCTCCGGCTTCGAAGGCACGCAGGGCATAGCGGTCATACGCGGTGACGAAGACGACGGCAGGAGGGACGTCTCGGCCAAGAAGTTCAAGGACATCGAAGCCGTCGCACTCGGGCATCTGAACGTCGAGGAAGAGGAGGTTCGGTTTGGCGTTGCGGATGAGCTCAGGCGCTTCCACTCCCGAACCGCATTCCGCGAGGATTTCGATCGATGGATCGCGGCGAAGAAGAACGGCGAGGTTGCTGCGCGCGAGTGGTTCGTCGTCCACGATGATCGTGGTTATCTTGCCCGGCTCGGCGTAACGACACGAGATCTACTCCCTGAAGGGCATGGAGACTGAGACTTCCACCCCGCGGTCCTGATTGTGCATGTTGAGTTCGAAGGTGTCTCCGTAGAGGCTTTGGAGGCGGGTTCGCATGTTCGAAATTCCGATTCCGGAGTGAAGCTTTTCAGCGGCTGCAGAGAGGCTGGGGCCATCGTTGTAGACGCTGAGGGTAAGCATGCCGTTCGAACGAGAGGCGAGGATGCGGACGGCGCCACCCTGATCTCGCTTTGCGATGCCGTGCTTGATGGCGTTTTCGACCATGGGCTGCAGGATGAGCAGAGGCACCTGTGCCGTCAGGAGTTCGCTGGGGACGTTGACGGTGCATTGCAGACGCTCGACGAGCCGGACCTTCTGAATGTCGAGATACTTTTGCGTGAACTCGAGTTCTTCGGCCGAGCGGTACTTCCTGACGGTTGGAGTCGTCGAGGAGACGGCGCATGAAATCGCTCAGCTCGACGATCATGCTTACGGCTGCGTCGTTTCTCTTTTCGCGAACGAGGCCGGCGATGGAGTTAAGTGTGTTGAAGAGGAAGTGAGGCTCGATCTGGCGGCGAAGGGCGCTGAGCTGCGCCTTTACGAGCTGCTCGTTGAGGCGAGCAGTTTCGGTTTGCTGCATGGCGAGGCGCGCACGGGAGTCGAGTATGTGCCGGACGAGGACGATGGCGCTGTAAAGGATGAACGACGCGAGAAGTCCGTTGTAGAACTTTTCGGTGACGATCTTCTGAAGGGTTGCTGTGCCGTGCGGTTCGGCCCATGGGTTCAGGAGTTTCTCGAGGATTCCGCCCCAGAGAGCAAAAGCGAAGTCGATGGCCACGCATGCGCCAAGATGTCTCAACCAGGTGGTGATGGGTTTTAGCCGAATTGGAGGGTAACGGCGGCTAAGCTCCAGCACGAACGGCGTCGCAAGCGCCCACGGCAACCATTCCACCAACGAAGTAAAGAAGAGACGGCCCCACGCATGGTGCATGCCTTCCGAACGCATGACAAAGACGGTCTGCGTTGCATCGAAGAGGCCGACAGCAGACCAGATAGCTGCGCTCCACAACCACTGGCGTGATTCGGCGGGTTTACGGGCTGTGATCATAACGAGAATCGTATTCTACGGCGTGGGGGTTGCGGCAGGGAATGCAGCGAACCGCCAGACAAATGCAGCGAGCGGTATCGCCAAAGCATGGGGGTCGCGCGATACTGCCAGCATGATAGCCAAAATTATTCTCGTTGTGATGGCTCTGGTGTTTCTGGAACGTCCAGTCCTCGTCTTGGAATATGAGAACTCGACAGCACAGAGCAATGTGCCGGAGTACACCGGCGACGGACAGATGAAGCTGCCGGAGCACTATCGCGAGTGGGTGTATCTGACCACAGGGTTCGATATGAGTTACAACCCTTCGGCGATGAATATGGGGCATCATATGTTCGACAACGTTTTTGTGAATCCTGAGGCCTACAAGGTCTTTGTGGCGACGGGGACGTGGCCTGACAAGACGGTGTTCATGCTGGAAGGCCGCCGCGCCGAGGGCAAAGGTTCCATCAATCAGAGTGGGAATTACCAAAGCACAGACGTGATGGGGCGGGAGGCGCACGTGAAAGATTCGCGCTTTGCCGGTGGGTGGGCGTTCTTCGGCTTCGGTGACGACAAGACTGCGAAGATGATTCCGACGAGCGCTGGGTGCTATAGCTGCCATCAGGATCATGCAGCGGTCGATACGACCTTCGTTCAGTTCTATCCGACACTGTTGCCGATTGCGAAGAGTAAAGGCACGCTGGCGGCCACGTATCTCAAGGAGATCGCGATGCCAGCGCACCAATAAAGGCGGCTAGTTTCCGGGTTTGCCGGGTGGGGGTGGGATGGTGATGTCGACTGGAATGACTTTGCCGAGGGTGGTGAGAGCTGGTTTGATTTCGGACTCGTTGCCTACGACGACGATGGCTAGTTTCGACGTGTCTATGTATTTGTTCGCGACACGGGTGACATCGGCGGCGGTGACTTTTTCTATGCCGGATTTGTACTTTTCCAGGAAGTCGGGTGGGTAGCCGTAGAAGGCGAGGACGACCTGTTCGTTGAGGACCTTGTCGGGCGAGTCGTAGTGGAAGATGAAGGAGTTGAGGACCTGGTCTTTGGCTTTGGCTAGCTCCTCGGGCGTGGGTGGTTCGGTTTTAAGGCGGTTGATTTCGGCTAACAGGGCCTGGGTGGCGGCGACAGTGGACGGGCTCTTGGTGGCGGCCTGCACCATGAAGACGCCGGGGTGGTCGTAGGAGGCGCCGAAACTGCCGCCGACCGCGTAGGCGAGGCCGAGTTTGGTGCGGACGTTCTGGACAACGCGCGAACCGAAGCCGCCGGAGAAGATCTCGTTCATGACGCTGAGGGCGTAGTAGTCGGGGTTGGAGCGCTCCGTGCCCAGGCCTACGATGAGGACGTTGGACTGGTTGACGTCGGATTTTTCGACGAAGTACACGTTGTTTGCCGGCGGGGTGAAGGTGGATTTGACGGATTGGAATTTTTCACCGCGAGGAAGAGGCTCAAAGGCGGCGCGGAGTTTCTTCTCCATGGTGGCGGAGTCGAAGTCTCCGGAGACGGCGATGATGATGTTGTTGGGGACGACGGTTTTGTGGTGCCAGGCATTGAGATCGTCGAGGGTGACGGAGTCGACGGTGGCGTACTCAGGTTGGCGTGCGTAGGGGCTGTTGGGACCGTAGACGAGTTTGATGGCCTCGCGGTTGGCGATGCCGGCGGCGTCGTCGTTGCGGCGGGAGATGGCGGTTTCTGCCTGCTCTTTTGCTAGCTGCAGCTTGTCGGCTTTGAAGTTGGGATGGAGAAGCAGGTCGATGGTTTGGGCGAAGACGGAGTCGAAGTCGCCTTTGAGGCTGGACCAGCTGATGGAGGTGGTGGCGGCGCCGCCGGAGCTTTCGATGGAGGCGGCTTTATCTTCGAGGACGTCGTCGAGCTTGTCGCCGTCGATGGTGGCGGTGCCGCTGGTGCGCCAAGTGTCGCCGTAGAGGGAGACCAGGCCGGTTTTCGCGGCGGGTTCATCGCGACTGCCTCCGCGAATGAGGATGGTGCCGTTGATGAAGGGCAGCTCGTGGTCTTCCTGGAGGAAGATGACGAGGCCGTTGGCGAGCTCGATGCGGGTGGGCTGCTGGGGTTTGAAGGCGTGGAGTGGCGGGATGGGGATTTGGGTCCACGGCTGGGACGCTGTGGCTGCGGTTTGTGCGAAGGCGCTAAACGTGGTGCAGGTTGCTAAGGCAAGAACTGCGAGGCGCATCGTCGAAGGTCCTTTCATTTTGCACCTCCGTCGTTCGACGCGGCAGGTTGTTGGGATGTGGCGGCTGCGGGGGCTTTTTGTTTCGGTGCGACGAACTCGATGCGTGCGCTGGTGCGATTGCTGTCGATGAAGATCTTGTTGGCTACGCGGCGGATGTCGGCTTTGTTGACGGCATCGATTTTGTTGAGTTGGCGGAAGAGCTCGCGCCAGTCGCCGAAGCGGGTCTGGTATTCGGCGAGCTGGTGCGCGAGGCCTTCGTTGTTGCCGAGGCCGCGGAGGAGGTCGGCGCGGGCGCGGGTTTTGAAGCGCTGGAGTTCGTCGTCGGAGACGTCTTCGTTTCGGAGGCGGTCGAGTTCTTTATGGATGGAGGCTCGCATCTCGTCGGGTGTGTGGCCGGGGAGCGGGACGGCGTATACGGCGAAGAGGCCGGGATATTTTTGGCCGGGAAAGCCGCTGAAGCCCTGGGCTTCGGCGGCGATCTGCTGGTCGCGAACGAGCGAGCGGTAGAGGCGCGCGGTGCGTCCGTTGGAGAAGATGTCGCTGATGGCGTCGTAGACGGAGTCGTCGGGGTCGCGGTAGTCGGGGCGGTGGTAGCCCTCGATGTAGAAGGGCTGGGTGGCCTCGCGGATGGTGACGAATTTTTCGGCGACCTGCGGGGGCTCGACGGTGGTCATGGGTTCGGGTTTGGGACCGGCGGGGATGGGGGAGAAATACTTTTCGAGGATGGGCATCGCCTCGGAGGCTTTGAGGTCGCCTACGACTGCGATGACGATGTTCGACGGGACGTAATATTTCTCGTGGAATTCGGTGGCTTCGGTGGCGGAGACCTGGCTGATTTCGCTCTCCCAGCCGACGCCGGGACGGCGGTAGGGATGGGCGACGTAGGCGGAGGCGAGGAACTGCTCGACCATACGGCCGGTGGGCGAGGAGTCGACGCGCATGCGACGCTCTTCCTGGACGACGTTGCGCTCCTTGTAGAACTCGCGCTCGACGGGGTGGCCGATGCGCTGGCTTTCGAGGTAGGCCCAGAGCTCGAGGCGGTTGGAGGGCATGGACCAGAAGTATTGGGTTGAGTCTTCTTCGGTGGAGGCGTTGATGCCGACGGCTCCGTTCTCTTCGGCGATGAGAGAGAACTGATTGGGGATGACGAATTTTTGCGCTTCGGCCTGGGCGTCCTCGAAGGCTTTGTGAAGCTGGGCGAGCTTTGGCGGGATCCTGGCCTACGCGCTTGCGGTATTCGGCGTCGTAAGCGGCATAGGTGGATTCGACTTTGGCTAGAGCTTGTTTTTCGGCGGGGTAGTTCGTCGTGCCGATCTCGGTGGAGCCCTTGAAGGCCATGTGCTCGAACATGTGGGCGAGGCCGCTGGCTCCCTGGGGGTCGTCGGCTGAGCCGGCGTCGACTAGGGTGTAGAAGCTGAAGACGGGGGCTTCGGGACGCTCGAGAACGATGAGGGTGAGGCCGTTGGGCAGGACCTTGACCGTGGTTCGTTTTTCGAAGCTGGCGAGATCCTGGGCCTTCGCTATGCCGAGGGAGGTGACTGCGCACAAGATGAGTGCGGCGATTCTGTTTCTTACTTGCACCAAGAGGTGTCCTCCAGAGAGTTTGCGCCAAAAGTCCAACTATATCGAAACGATGAGCTGGGGCCTATCGGGGTGGGCCAAACGGTTTGCTGAATATATGACGTATGCGGGACCAGATTCGTATCAGTAGGCTCTCGGCTTCTGCTCTGATGGTACCGGCCACGCTGAGGAACTGTTGCTTGGTCCAGTCGTTTCGTGACGGAGCGGGGCCGCGGCGGGTGCAGCGTGCGGCGGCGAGGGACCAGTTACCGGATTGAACCGCAGAGACTAGGTGAGGGAAGCCTTTGAAGAGTTCCACGGGGCCGAGGTTGTAGATCATGTCGAGGAGAGCGAGTTTGATGGGGTCGGGGAAGGTGTCGTAGGTCGGGAATTCGGCGCGAAGGTTGGCTTCGAAGCCTTCAAGGACGGCGAGGAGTTTGGCGTCGATGGTTTCTTGTGAGAGCTCGAGCGAAGAGGCGATTTTGTAGAAGGCCGCGGCTTTGCCCATCGTCATTGCGTCAACTCGCGCATACTCGGCGGCGATCTCTTCCGGGGTGGCGGGGCGATTGTTGGAGAGGAATGGGAGGGTTTGGGCGGCTTCGATGTTGGGTAGCATGAGGCCTACGCCTACGGTTACTTTGCCCACGGTGTCGCGGTACATCCAAGGGACGGAGCCTTCGAACTCTTTCAGTTTTTGCAGCGATTGCTCTAGATAAGTCACTGTGCGTCAAGGCTAGCATGGGGCTGGTGGGGAGCGGTGGTGGGGAGCGGCATACCCAGGGGCTGAAGCCCTTTCTTGTTTGTGGATTTTGAGAGACCCAAGGCCGAAGCCTTTGGCTACCTGGAAGCAAGAGCAAACGCAAATACAACGACAACAGCAAGAGCAAATACGACGACAACTGCAAAGGCGAAATGCGGGGATTCTTCGCTTCGCTCAGAATGACGACGTGATATGGCGGAGAAATTGACGTGATATGGCCGAAGGAAACCAGGTTGATTACGTGATGGTGCAGAAGGCAGGCTTGAGTTTGTCTGCGCTAACGCTGACGGCGGAGCTGCTGTTGTTAGTCTGCAGGGTGATTTCGGCGCGGCCGTTGTAGAGCTCGACGACGCGAGAGCCGGTGGGTGTGCCGCGGTTGTCGATGAGCGTGCCTTCACCTGCGATGGTAAAGCGGACGCGGTTTTTTGCATCGAGGCAGAGGATGCCCTTCGCGTCGTAAAGCTTTGCTTCGACGGTGACGGTTGGTTTGCCGTCAATGGTGTTGCGGGATTTTTCGGTTAGCCTCAGCTCGGCGGGTGGGCCCCAGGTTTCGGTCTGGTAGAGGAAGGAGATTTCGTCGGTGACGGTTTTGCCGTTCTTTGTGGCGACGACGCGGAGCGCGTTTTTGCCGATGGCAAAGGGCGTAATCCAGCGGAGGCCGGCGGCGGGGAAGTCCTGGCTGTTGCGGAGCTTTATGCCAGCGGATTTTCCGTTGATAAAGAGTTCGGCAGTGTCGCAGTTGGAGTAGACCTTCACCATTTTTTGTTCGCCGTCTGCGCCCCAGCGGATGGGCCACGTGTGGCCGTAGATGTGGACCATCGGGGCCTCAGTCCAGTAGGACTGGAAGACGTAGTAGGCCTCCTTTTTTTGCATCTCACGCGTGAGGAGGCCCTTCTGATTGACGCGCGGGACCGGGTTCTCTACGCGGAGGGGTGTGGTGAAGTCTTTGAATATCCACTGTGCGGAGCCGGTGAACCACGGGAGCGTCTCCTGTACCTTGAGGTGCCAGTCGAAGAGGTTGCAGGCGTAGGTCTCGGACCAGTCGCCATCGCGGGAGACGCGTGCGGGGCCGCCGGTGTTGAGGTAGGCCAGGCCGCGCTCGTCGGTGCCTTGACCTGTGGCGATGGCCGCGAGGGCTTTATCTGGGTTTTCGGAGTGACGGCCTGCGTGGCTGTCGGCTCCCCACTCGGCGTGGAACATGTGGTTGACGCGCTCGCGCTGAGTTTCGAGAGACTTTTGGTACTCGGGGTAGGTTCCGCTGTACCAGCCGGCCCAGATGGAGGGGGAGTAGACGTCGGGGATGTCGCGGGCGAAGTCGCAGCGGCGGATGGTGGTGAGGCGTGAGGCGTCGAGCTCGTGCGATAGCGTGTTGAGTTCGGAGAGATAGGCGCGGATGGCCTGCTGGTCGATGCTCGGATATTCGGTGGGCCAGTCGTCCTCGTTGCCGAGGCCCCAGAGAAGAATGCTGGGGTGGTTATAGTGCTGGGCGATCATGTTGCGGAGAGTGCGACGGCCCATCTCTTTGAACGTGTCGTTACCGATGCCGGCGCGGCACCAGGGAATCTCCTCCCAGACGAGAATGCCGCAGGCGGTCGCAGAGCTCGAGCACGCGGCGCGACTGCTGATAATGGGCGAGGCGAATGAAGTTGACGCCCATGTCTTTGATGAGCTGCATCTCCTGATCGAGGAGGTTGTCAGGCATGGCTGCGGCGTAGCCGGCGTGATCTTCGTGGCGGGAGGTTCCGCGAAGGAGGAGGCGCTCGCCGTTGAGTTTGAAGGGGCCGTGCTCAACCCACTCGGTGTGGCGGATGCCGAAGCTTTCCTGTGAGATGGTTTCTGCGGGGGTTCCGGGCTGGAGGGTGACGCGGCATTGGTAGAGATGCGGGTCGGTTGGGCTCCAGAGGTGGGGTTTGTCGATGGTGAAGGCGGCGATGTCGGTGGGGCCCTGCCACGGTTTCAGCGTGTGTTGCGAGTGGTGGATGGAGGTGGCTTTCGCGTCGGTGATGTCGACGGAGATGTTGAGGGAGCCGGCTGCGTTGGTGGGGTTGTAGAGTGTCCCGATGACGGTGAGTTTTGCCGGGCTGGTTGGCGTGGGGAGATCGGTGCGAAGGTGTACGGTTTCGAATGAGACTGCGGGGACGTAGACAAGGTTGACGTGGCGGTAGAGACCTCCGTAGAGCGTGAAGTCGCTGAAGTCGGAGGGCATGCGGTCGAGGTCCCGTGAGTTGTCGCAGAGGATGGCGATTGGGACGCCGTCAGGCTTCTTTGTTTTGGACTTCGATGTCGGGGTGGCGCTGGTGGCTGGGGCTGCGGGTGCGGCGGCGAGAAGGTCAGTGATGTCGAAGACGAATTCGTCATAGCCGCCTACGTGTTTGCCGGCGAGCTTTTCTCCGATGTAGACGGTTGTGGTTTGGCCGGCTCCTTCGAAGTGCAGCAAGGTGCGACCGTTGGGGTAGGGGTTTGCGATAGGGACGTAGGTGCGGTACCAGCCGTTGCCGCGGTAGCAAGGGGCGTCGGGGTCACAGCCATCGTATGCGTTGAAGCAGTGTGGCATGGAGACCTGTTGCCAGACGGCGATCTCTTCGCTGTGCCATACCTCCCATGGGCCACTGAGCGTGGCTTGCAGATACTCCCAGCCGGAGGAGAGGTGTCGGGCATTTGCTGTGCTGGCTGCCTGGGCCGCGTGGAGATGCAGGCCGGCGATGGATGCGCGCAAAGAGGAGGAGGGAAGCAGGGAAGCTGCGGCAGCGGTGGCGCTGGTCTTGAGAAAACTACGCCGGGAGAAGTTGGTTGTCACGACTCTCCTAAGTCTTTTCTTTTGGAGGTTGGTTCGGGAAGAGGCAGATTTTGTTGGCTACTACGAAGGGTGCGGGAGGCAATAATTCAAACTATAGACAAAATACCCAACTCCAGTGATATAAAGACTCGTCGCTGAAGATGTCAAGCAAGCGTCTTCAATGGGCGAAGTTCGAGATGCGCGTATTGAAAGTAGACTGCGCGATTTGGAGTATCACTGCATTGATCCTGGAGTCCGGAAGCTGACCATGCCCAATTCACAACCGTCTCGGTTCACGTTTACTCGCAGGCAGAGCGCATCGAATAAGACGCCGCGCCAGATAAACCGGAACCTTGTCTTCAATCTGGTGAGGACCCGCCAGCCGTTGTCGCGCGCGGACCTGGCGCGAGTGTCCGGACTGCAGCGGAGCACGGTTTCTTTGATCGTCGAAGATCTGATTAAAGAGAAGTGGATCCTTGAGGGGTCGATGGGGCGGCCTCCGCGGGGCCGAAGGCCGACGTTTCTGGAGCTTAACCATCAGCGCGCCGTGATTGCGCTCGATATCCATCCTACGCAGACGACAGTGGCGGTGACTGACCTGGGTGGGAAGATTGTGGCGCAGAATGTCGTCGCGTTGCCGGCAGATCCGAACAAGGCGATGCAGATGATCATCAATGCTATTCGCAAGCTGATGGATGCGCACAGCGATAAATCATTCGACGGCATCGGCATCAGCCTGCCGGGCCGCGCCGATCCGCATCTGGAGAAGCTGATCTTCGCGCCGAACCTGAAGTGGCCGGTGTCGAGCATCAAGTCGCGTATTCAACGTGCCACGGGACTAGATGTAGAGATGGATAACGTGGCGAATGCGTGCGCGCTGTCGGAGGTGTGGTTTGGGGACAGCGACGGGCTGCATGATCTGGTTGTGGTCAATGTCTCTGAGGGAATCGGGACTGGGATTTTTGCGAACGGGCAGTTGCTGCGCGGAGCTAATGGAATGGCGGGTGAGTTCGGCCATGTGCAGATGGAGGCGAATGGTCCAGCGTGCGGCTGCGGCGGACGAGGCTGCTGGGAGACGGTGGCTTCGAATCGCGCGGGACTTCGCTACTACGAGGAACTGAGTGGGCATGCGGCTCCGGCGAGCTTCGCCGCGCTGATGAAGATGGCCCAGGCGGAGGACATTCACGCAATCAAGGCGATGGAGAAGATGTCGTCTTTTCTGGGGCGGGGCTTGCGCATGATCGCTTCTGCACTGGCGCCGAGCGAGATCGTGATCGTCGGCGATATTACTAATGCATGGCACATGTTCGGACCGATCGTCGAGGCCGAGCTGAGGCAAAATGCGCTTTCGAAGGAGCCGAGGCTGCGGCCTTCTTTTGAGGGCAATACGGCACGTCTGCGCAGCGCAGTTGCGCTGGTAATGAATGGAAGCCTTATCAATCAATAAAGGATGACTGTGAAAAATTTTCTACTGTCTCTCCAATCTTCGAGTGAAGGTTCGAATGTGCCGTCCGCTGTTCGATCCAGATGGACGCCAATGCTGCTGCGGGGCGTTGTGCTGGGCGCTGTGCTGGCGACCAGTTGTGTCGGCTCGACAGCTCAGACTGCGCCGGCTCAACCTGCTGCTTCAGTAGAGCGAGCAAACGTGGGAGATGCACCGGACGATCCGGGGCCGCTTGCGACCGGGCTTTCCGCAGAGTTGAAGACCAAAGCCATCGATGCGGCGATGAAAAAGGTTGGGGACTGGCAGGTTGCTGTGGCCGAACCGCACTTCAACAAGCAATGGACCTTTGCGGCTCTTTATGATGGACTGCTGGCTGCGTCGAAGACGACGGGCGATGCGAAGTATCACGACGCAGTGTTGCACTTCGCGGAGCGGTCGGACTGGACGCTGCTGAATAGCCGCTTTCCGCATGCGGACGATCAGGCCTTCGGGCAGGCGTATCTCGATCTCTATATGGAGGATCCTCAGCCGGTGCGTTTGGCGGACACGAAGGCCATCATCGACCGCTTGATTGTTCGTCCAGATGATCCGGACAAGCTGTTGTGGTGGTGGTGCGATGCGCTGTTCATGTCGCCGCCGGTTTTGTTGCGGATGTATGAGATTACGCATGACAAGAAGTATCTGGACTACATGGATCATGAGTGGTGGTTGACCTCGGGAAGCCTCTACAATTCCGAGTACCATCTGTACTTCCGAGACAGCCGCTACTTCACGCAGAAGCAGGCGAACGGCAAACCGATCTTCTGGTCGCGCGGCAACGGCTGGGTTATGGGCGCGCTGGTGAATGTGTTGCGCATTCTGCCAGCGGACTATCCTTCGCGGCCGAAGTATGTGGCACAGTTCAAGGAGATGGCCGCGGAGATTAAGGCAATCCAGAGTGCCGATGGATTGTGGCGTTCCGGGTTGCTCGATCCGGATGCGTACGATCTGCCGGAGGTTTCAGGGTCGGCATTCTTTACGTTTGGAATTGCGTATGGGATCAATGAAAAGATCCTCGACCCCAAGACCTATCTCCCGGTCGTTGAAAAGTCGTGGAAGGGAATGCTGCAACACATCTACGCTGACGGCCGGCTGGGTTCGATTCAGCCGATCGACGGGCAGCCGGGTAAATTCAAGCCTTCGGCGAGCTATGTGTATGGCGTGGGCGGATTCCTGCTGGCGGGCTCGGAGATGCACCGGCTCGCTGAGGGCAAGCACTAAGTTTTCTGGCGCGGCTCCTTGCGGATTTCGGGCTTCTCCATCCATAGCAGAGGCTGGCGGATGGGGAAGTTTCGGATGACCTCCGGCACAGTGGGGTCGGGGTTGAGCGCTTTCCATGTGGTGATGTAGTCCTCGTTCGCGTAGGCGATGCCTGCGAAGACCAGCGTCGGTTGGCGATTGGGGAAGTCGTCCCAGTGCTCGACGTCGTGCTTGTAGGGCCATTTGCTCTTGTCTTTGATGAAGGGGTACATGAAGGCGACGACCTTGCGCATGCCGCGTGCGTCGGGCGTGTTGAAGGTCCAGAGATTGTCCTGGGGGCTCGAGAGTGACTGGCAGATGGTGCTCAGCACGTCGAGATCGAAGAGGCAGTAGCTATATGGCTTGGTGCGGGCGAGTTCCAGTGGCAGACTGCCGTCGGGCGCGACCTGGTCGGGGACGATCGCCGACTTGAACCGCTCTCGGCACCACGCCATGACGTCGTTGTTGTTGGTGAATCGCGCGAACTCCGCTGCCTGCAGGACCCAGCAGGTGCCGTGATTATTCTTGGCGTCGCGCTCCTCCTGGCCGTTTTTTGAGTTGCGCATCCATTCGAGATACTCGGCGAACCAGCTTTTGATGTCGGGAGCGTCTTTGAGAACGCCACCGTTTGCGAGAACCGTCGCTGCGCGCGCGGGTTCGACCAGATGCAAGGTGTCGATAATGCCGGTGCCGCGGCCCTTGTTCAGGTGGAAGATGGCCTGCGCGTATTCGAGGTTGGGGTTCATCTTCGTTTTGGCATCGACGAACCATGCGTTGAGATGTTCGCTCGCGTGATTGGCATATTTTTTCTCGCCGGTCAGTTCCCAGGCGGCTGCGAGTGCCGGAACGATGAGGCTGAGACGCACCATGGCTTTGCGATGGTCGTCGAAGTTTGCGGGGTTGCTGAAGCCATCGCGCCGGATGTAGGGGCCGTCAGGATTCTTCTCGTCCGGCCACCAGTAGTCGCCTTCGGAAAAATAATCGTGCGGGCCGCCTTGACTGCGAGGGCTGGTGGAAGCCGTAACCGTGACGGGAGGTTCAGAGAGATAACGGTTCGCTGCGGAGAGAATGCGCGCGCGATCCGTTGAAGCGACGAGCTCGTAAGGGGACGGAGTTTGCGCCCACGCGTGATCCAAGTAAAAGAAACTGGCAGAACCCGCCGCCAACCCCAAAAACTCACGCCGCGTCGTCATTGTCATCGTTTCCAACTCCCCGTGCTTCGTAGAAAATTCGCTTCCGCCATCATACTCAGGGTTAGCTTTATTTATGGTTGTGGAGTTGTGGAATGAGTCGTTTACGGAAGTGACTGGCTGTTCACTTGACGAAATGAATGGTCATTCAGTATGCTTCGCATCGTTCGGGAATATTACCCGCCGGAGCCTGCAACATGCCCCCCAGCACCACCCCTGAAGCGCTTTCCAAACCCGCTGAAGCACGGTCCAGACAGATCAACAAAGTAGCCGTGCTTGGAGCAGGCACCATGGGCTCGCGGATTGCCGCCCACCTTACCAACGCGGGGCTTCCCGTTGTGATGCTCGACATTGTTCCTCCGGGAACCGACGCTGCGGCGCCCAAGGCTGAGCGCAACAAGATTGTGCTCGCCGCTCTTGAGGGGTTGAAGAAGTCCAAGCCGGCGGCATTCTACTCGCCTGATAATGCGCGACTGCTCACGATTGGAAACTTTGACGACGACCTCGCGCTCATTGCCGACTGCGACTGGATCATCGAAGTCGTCGCGGAGAACATGGAGATCAAGCGCGCGCTGTTGAATAAAGTGCTGCAGCATCGCCGCGCCGACTCGATCATCACCAGCAACACGAGCGGGCTGCCCATCCACGAGATTGTGGAAGGCATGCCGATGGAGCTGCGGCGCCACTGGTTCGGCACGCACTTCTTCAATCCGCCGAGATACATGCGGCTGCTTGAGGTCATCGCGACGCCGGACTCTGATCCGGCCGACATCGCTACGATTGAACATCTCTGCGATCTGCGTCTGGGCAAGGCGATCGTTCACGCGCACGACACGCCCAACTTCATCGCCAACCGTATCGGAACATTTTCGATGAGCAACGCGATCCGCTTGATGCAGGCGCAGGGACTGACGATTGAAGAGGTTGATACTCTGACCGGCACGCCGCTTGGCTGGCCTAAGACGGGGACGTTTCGTTTGGGCGACATGGTCGGCGTCGATGTGATGGCGCACGTGGCTAAGAACTTTGCCGCGCAGGCAGCGAAGATTGGCGATGAGCGCGCGGATGTGGGGATGGCGCCGTTCGTCGCGACGATGATTGAGAGGAAGTGGCTGGGCGATAAGACGAAGCAGGGCTTCTATAAGAAGGAAGGCAAAGACGCGGAGGGTCGCGATCTGCGCCATGTTCTCGACTGGCAGACGCTCGACTATAAGCCGAGCATGCGGCCGAAGTTTCCTGCGATCGATATGGCGAAGAATGTCGAGTCGACGCCTGTACGCATCGCGCAGCTGCTCCACGGCGATCCAGCGAAGGACAAGGCGGCCGCTTTCTACTGGCCGTTCCTCACTGAACTTTTTACTATACAGCGCTAACCGCGTGCCTGAGATCGCCGACAACCTGGTCGAGATCGATCAGGCGATGAAGGCTGGCTACAACTGGGAGCTTGGGCCGTTCGAGATGTTTGATGCGGCGGGTGTTCGCGCGACTACGGAGAAGATGCGTGCGGCCGGCGCGCCGATTGCGGCGAATGTCGAGAAGCTGCTTGCGTATGCGGACAAGCACGGCGAGGCGAATCCGACCTGGTACAAGGATGATACGTACGGTACCGTCGGGGCGGCTGTTTCTTCGATCCCGTGGCCGGGGAGTACAAGCCCGTCATTACGGCAGAGGGTGTCACTTCGCTTGGCGGTGATCAAGAAGGCGAATGGAGTGGTGAAGAAGAATCCTGGCGCGTCGGTCGTCGATCTTGGCGATGGCGTCGCGGCGATTGAGCTGCACTCGAAGATGAATGCGCTTGGCGATGACATCGTGAGATTGATCACGCAGACGCTGAAGCCTTCGAGCGACACGGTCGGCAACTTTGAGGCGTTCGTCATCACGGGCGACTCGGCGAACTTCTCAGTTGGTGCAAACCTGATGCAGCTTTTGCTTGGTATTCAGGAAGAGGAGTGGGACGAAGTCGAAATGGCCATCCGGGCCTTCCAGAATATGACGCAGGCGATCAAGTTCTGCCCGCGGCCGGTGGTGGTCGCGCCGTATGGGATGTGCCTCGGCGGTGGGACAGAGATTTCGCTGCATGCGGTGGCGCGTCAGCCTCACGCTGAGCTTTATATGGGATTGGTGGAGGCTGGCGTTGGTCTGATTCCCGGTGGCGGTGGATGCAAGGAGATGACGATTCGCAGCGTTGAAGCGGGTTCCAGCATTCGGCCCGATGCGCGCGGCGAGGGCGTCGAGATATTCGAGGCGCTGAAGAAGAACTTCGAGACAATCGCGATGGCGAAGGTCTCGACCAGCGCGGCGGAGGCCCGTGCGCTTGGGTTTCTGAAGCCATCGGACAATATCACCGTCAACCGCGAACGTCTGTTGACGGATGCGAAGACGAGGGCGCGTGCAGTTGCCGATGCTGGGTATAGCGCACCGTTGCCACGCACGGATATTCCTGCTCCGGGAGAGAGCGTGCTGGCTACTCTGAAGCTTGCGGTGTGGACGATGCGTGAGGGACAGTACATCTCCGACCATGATTTGAAGATTGCGAACTGGGTCGCGTATGCGCTGTGCGGCGGGAAGGTGACGCCGGGTGCGCTGGTGAGCGAGCAGTATCTGCTGGATTTGGAGCGCGAGGCGTTTTTAAGTTTGTGTGGCGAGAAGAAGACGCAGGAACGGATTGCGTTTACGTTGAAGACAGGCAAGCCGCTAAGGAATTAGGAACAGGAGTTAGTTATGAAAGAAGTCATCATTGCATCGGCGGTTCGCACAGCGGTTGGCAAGGCGCCGCGGGGAACGCTTCGCACAACGCGGCCGGATGATCTGGCGGCGTTCGCGATTAATGGGGCGCTCGAGCGAGTGCCGCAGCTCGATCGGTCGGAGATTGAAGACGTCATCCTCGGCTGTGCGATGCCCGAGGCGGAGCAGGGAATGAATGTGGCGCGTGTGGCGAGTTTTCGGGCGGGGCTACCGATTACTGCTTCGGCGATGACGATCAACCGCTACTGCGCTTCGGGGCTGCAGTCGATTGCGCTGGCGGCGGACAGGATTCGCGGCGGGTCGGCGGATGTGATTGTGGCGGGTGGGACGGAGAGCATGTCGTATGTGCCTTTCGGCGGCAATAAGATCTCGGTGAATCCGTGGCTGGTGGACAACTATCCGGGGTCGTACATGTCGATGGGGCTGACGGCGGAGCGGGTGGCGAAGCACTACGGCATCTCGCGCGAGGAGATGGACCAGTTCTCGCTGGCGAGCCACCAGAAGGCGCTGGCGGCGATTGCGGCGGGGAGGTTTGAGGATGAGATTGTGCCCATTACGGTGACGAATACGACGCCGAATGGGAAGGGTAAGGCAAAGCCGGTCGAGTCGACCTTCAAGCAGGATGAGGGGCCGCGTGCCGATACTTCGCTGGAGGCTCTGGCGAAGCTGAAGCCGGTCTTTCATGCGAGTGGCACGGTGACGGCAGGGAATTCGTCGCAGACCTCGGATGGCGCTGCCGCAGCAGTGGTGATGTCGGCTGAGCGGGCCGCACAACTTGGCATCAAACCGATGGCTCGGTTCATCGCGTTTGCGTATGCGGGGTGCGATCCGGAGGAGATGGGGATTGGGCCGATCCATGCGATCCCCAAGGCGCTGAAGATGGCTGGACTGACGCTTGATCAGATTGATGTGATCGAGCTGAACGAGGCGTTCGCGGCGCAGTCGCTGGCGGTGGTGAAGGTGCTGGGGATCGATCCGGCGAAGCTGAATGTAAACGGAGGTGCTATTGCTCTGGGGCATCCGCTGGGTTGTACTGGAGCGAAGCTGACCGCCACGATTCTGAGGGAAATGCCCCGGCGTACCGCGAAGTACGGCATGGTGACGATGTGTGTTGGCGGCGGGATGGGTGCGGCCGGAATATTTGAGGCTGTGAATTGAAGCGATGTTCAACTATTCCATGAACGAACAGAATCGCTGCTCACAGCATCTTCCAAAGACCGCGTAAAGATCGCGGATGTTGGCACGCTAGGTAGCTATCTGGCGATCATGATCGCGTTCTTGTGACGTTCTGGTTTTCCGCAGCGTCGATGGTT
This sequence comes from uncultured Acidobacteriaceae bacterium, assembly GCA_963802695.1. GTDB lineage: Bacteria > Acidobacteriota > Terriglobia > Terriglobales > Acidobacteriaceae > Edaphobacter. The sequence continues at coordinate 84,071 of CAWDJN010000010.1, read as the reverse complement.
GGCGTTAGTGATCGACACTTGGCAATCGCAATTGCAACGATTGAGGATGTTTGACTGGTTGCTCCGCATAGTCAGCAGTCATTTTCGGAGTGCGGCTGCATCGGTCGATTTCTGGCGTACTACCGGGCCAACTGGATTCCTACAGATTTACGATGGATCGGATTGATCGAGCAGTGCCTCTCCACGATCGCGTGGTTTGGACCTGATATCTTGCTCAGGGCAAACAGTTTGTCGCTCGTTGGCAGACCTCCAGCCGAACAAGTATCGCCGAATTGAACTAGCGATCGATCGAAGGTAACACCATGGCCACAATGACCGCCCCACACCCACCGAAACGAAGATCATCCCCGGCGGAAGCTTTCTCATTACTGATCCCACTCCGGCCGACTGCTTCTTCCCTGAAGACTTCACTGACGAGCAGAAGCAGATTGCTGAGACCACAGCGAACTTCGCGATCAACGAGATTGTTCCCCGGTCGGAGCAGATCGAGGCGAAGGATTTCAATGTGACGCGGATGCTGCTGTTCGAAGCGGCGGAGATGGGGCTGACTGCGATTGATATTCCCGAGGAGTATGGCGGGCTTGAGCTGGATAAGGTCACGTCGGCGATTGTGGCGGAGAACATCTCGAAGCAGGCCAGTTTTTCGGTGAGCTTTTCGGCTCACGTTGGCATCGGAACGCTGCCGCTGGTCTGGTATGGCACGGACGAGCAGAAGAGGAAGTACCTGCCGGGGATTGCTTCGGGGAAGATCATCTCGGCTTATGCGCTGTCGGAGTCGACGAGCGGGTCGGATGCGGTGAATGCGAAGACGAAGGCGGTGCTTTCGGCTGATGGGAAGACGTATACGCTGAACGGCGAGAAGATGTGGATCTCGAATGCGGGCTTTGCCGACCTGTTCACCGTCTTCGCCAAGTGCGCGATTCCTGATGGCCCGGATGCGGGCAAGGAGAAGCTGACGGCGTTTCTCATCGAGCGTGGGACGCCCGGATTTACGCAGGGTAATGAGGAGCACAAACTTGGGATTCGCGGTAGTTCCACTTGTCCGCTCATCCTGACCGACTGTGTGATTCCTGCGGGCAACCTGCTTGGCGAAGTTGGCAAAGGCCACCACATTGCATTCAACATCCTCAATGTCGGGCGCTACAAGCTCGGGAATGCTGCGATTGGCGGCGCGCGGATGGCGTTGAATAACGGTGTTCGCTATGCGATCGATCGCAAGGCTTTCGGCAAGTCGATCTCGGAGTTTGGGCTCATCCAGGAGAAGATTGCGAACTGCGCTACGGGGATTTTTGTCGGAGGCGCTGTCTGTTATCGCACGGTGGGGATGATCGATCGTGCGCTAGCTGGTGTGGACAAGAACAACACGAAAGAGATTCAGAAGCGCATCGAGGACTATGCGGTTGAGTGCAGCATCGTGAAGGTTTGGGCGAGCGAGATGCTCGACATGGTTGTCGACGAGGTGCTGCAGATCTTTGCCGGCTACGGTTACGTCGAGGAGTATCCGGCTGCGCGTGCGTATCGCGATGCACGTATCAACCGCATCTTTGAAGGGACGAACGAGATCAATCGCCTGATCATTACGGGATGGCTGATGAAGTCGGCGATGAGCGGCAAACTCGCGCTGATGCCTGCGATCAAGAAGCTGATGGACGAGGTGATGTCCGGCCCCAGCGAGAAGATCGATCGCGAAGGGCCACTAGCTGACGAGCAAAGCCTGCTTGCGAATGCGAAGAAGCTGACGCTTTTTGTAGCCGGCGCTGCCACGCAACGCTACATGCAGCAGATTGCCGACGAGCAGGAGGTGATGGGAGCAATTGCCGACATGATCATCGAGGTCTTTGCGATGGAGTCGGCGATTCTGCGTGCAGAAAAGATCGCAACGGTGCAGGGAGCCGAGGCGGCCACCATCCCTATCGCAATGGCGCGAATCTATGCGGACAAGGCGATGTCGACGATTGAACTGTCGGCGCGCAAGGTGATTTCAGCAGCGGCTGAGGGCGACATACTGCGCACGCAACTGACGATTCTTCGCCGTCTCGCGAAGCACGAGCCTGCCGACACCATCGGGCTGCGCCGGCAGGTTGCGAAAGCCGTGATTCAGGCGGGAAGGTACAGCTTGTAACCGTTCGCGTCACACACCGTTCGGGTTATGCATCCCACAAAAGGACCAGCCGAATCAACAATTTGGCGGTCCTTTTGTCTTGCCTTTACGGTATCGCTCTGTAACTATCGAGCCGGATACCATGTCGACTCGTCCCATGCTGTACTTTGAACGCAGGAGCCGCTTCTCAGGGCCTCTCGCGATTTTGTCTCTGCTGGTTCTCTCCCTCTCCGCCACCGTCCTGGCACAGCGGGTTCCACTCGCCGTCCGTGCCGTCGACAGCACAGCGCTGGACGCAGGTCCGGTTCCTGGCTCTCAGCCTCTTCAACTGACTGTTCGTCTCGCTCTTGCCGTTGATCGCAGCGCCGCGCTCGACCAACTCCTGACCAACCAGACGACGGCGCAGTCACCCGCTTATCATCGGTGGCTTACGCCGCAGGAGTTCGCAGTGCGGTTTGGAGCGACTGACGGTCAGGTCGCGGCGACCACGGCCTGGCTTGAGTCACAGGGTCTTAGCGTCGACGCAGTCTCGGCTGCAAGAACGCGCATGACAGTTTCGGGCACCGCAGCACAGGTGCAGAACGCCTTCGCCGTAACGCTACGCCGCTATCAGATTGCGAATGCGCTCTATGTCGCCAATTCGACACAGCCCTCGCTTCCGCCTGAGGCGGCCGCGTTGATCGCCGGGGTGTCGGGTCTGAACGATCTGCCTGCACCGGAACCAGCCGCGGTGGCGAGCGTCTCCGGCGTAGCTTCGCGGACGCGCCCGGCGAACCCAGGACAAAGCTCCGATCCTTACTTTATTGCCGCGTCCGCTGTTGACGCCAATACGGCGCCCATCCTGACGATCAATACAGAGAATTGCTCGAGCGATTTTTCTCAATCGGACTATGACGCTTACCACGATCTCTTTCGGCAGGCCAACGCCCAGGGCATCACGGTACTCGCGACCAGTGGTTGCGGTCCCCGCGGCACCGGTAGCTTCCCCGCGAGTCTCGCCGAAGTAACTGCTATCGCGGTCAATCCCGCGGCTGCGCCGTTCAACCCGATCGCGCCGCGCCCAGCGTGGCAAAGTGCTCCTGGCCTTCCCCTTGACGCCAGCCGTTACGAACCTGATCTGACTGTGACCTCGCTGAACGCTTTTGCCCAGACGATCAGCACCATTGTCCTGCAGACGGGCTCGCGCCAAGGCAATATCAATGCGGTCCTCTATTCGCTTGCGCCGACGCCAAGGCTTTTTACACAGCCCGACGCGACGGACTCGACCGCACCGGGGACGTGGGAGTCGGCGACGGGGCTCGGCGTCGTTGACCTCTCGACACTGTTGAAGGTCTATCCACGGTCCGTTGGTACGCTTGCTTCGGGAATTTCGCTTACCTCAAACGTTACGAATAGCCCTGGAATGTTTGCAGGTACCGATGTTGTTTTTACGGCAACGGTCTTTGCGTCCTCTGCCGGCGCGATTGCCCCCTCCGGTACGGTCACGTTCTTCGACAACTACAACGGCGCCGCCGTATCGCTTGGTTCGGGCAATCTGACGGCGAACGGTCTCTCGCAGTCGATCGCGACCTTTTCTACGATCAGTCTCGCGGCGGGAACGCACAGCGTCTATGCGGTCTATAACGGAGATACCAACTTTGCCATAGCTTCGTCCTCTCCAATCGCGCTTGCATTTTCTGACTACAACCTCACGATGGTGCCCCAGACCCTTACGATCAATCGCGGAAAAAGCGGACAGGCTGTCATTCTGATTGGTGCAATTGCAGGATTCAACGGCACGGTCACCTTCGGTTGCACGCCACCTGCGAATTCGGAGACCACCTGTTCGTTTAGCCCTACTTCACTGTCCGGCGGCGGATCGACCACGTTGACCATTACGACTAGCGCTCCGGTCACCGGCTCAGTCCGGAGTGGTGTTCTCGAAGATCTTCGGCGAAATTTGGGGAGTGCAGCCTCCGGAACGGTTCTGGCGTTGCTCTTCTGCTGCCTCTCCCCGCGGCGTCGCAGTCTGGTCCCCATACTTCTCATTCTGTTGTGCGCGACGGGTCTGGCTTCGAGTGTGGGCTGCACCCCTGGCACCGCTCCATCCACGCTAACTACTCCCTCCGACCCCGGTTCTCCGCTGGGAACACAGATGTTTGCCATCACCACCGCGGGCAGCAACGGCGTCAGCACGGTTCGGCACAACTACCAATACCAGGTCACGATTCAGTAATCTGATGAAGCGAAACGCCTTGTGGCGTTACCCCTAGTTCCGGGGCGTGGACTTGTCCCGGAATGGGCCGGATCGGCCACCGCAAACAATCTCTTTACCGTTGTAGGCGCAACCTTTTTTCTGAGCGTCTGTCTAAGCATGTGACATCCGAGAAGCACTGGCGGCGTTCGGCCAGCAATCCACCCGCGTGTGGGCAGCGAAGACCCACCCGAATCAATCATTTGGCGTCCTGATAGTAAGGTAAAGAGTATCCATGCGCAGCCGTTCACCTCTGAGTCTCCTGCTTCCCGTCGTCCTTCTTTCAGCATTCACCCCACTGGTCCAGGCCGCCGCTCCGCAGAACCGCATCGCCAGCGCCGTGAACGGGAACAACCGAGTCGCCGTGCCCGGCAATGTTAACGGCCACGTGAAGCACGCCGTCGATCTCGGGGCCGCTCCGGCGAACCAAAAGCTTGAGACGCTCACGCTGCGCTTCAGCATGACTGCGGCCCAGCAGGCGGATCTGAACCAATTGCTCGCGGCGCAGCTCGATCCTAGTTCGCCCAGCTATCATCAGTGGCTCACGCCGGAGCAGTTTGGGGCGCGCTTTGGTCTCTCGAGCAGTGACATTGCGAAGGTTTCGTCGTGGCTTACCAGCCAGGGCTTTACTGTGACCGGCGTTGCGCGAAGTTCTACCTTCATCAACTTCTCCGGCACGGTTGCGCAGGCCGAGCAGGCGTTTGGTACTTCCATCCACACCTTGACGTACAACGGCGAGCAGCACATCGCGAACGTTACCGATCCCGTTCTTCCTTCTGCCGTCGCGACGGTTGTCAGTTCGATTACGGGTCTCGACGACTTCCGGCTCAAACCACATTCGCATTCGCGCGGCGCGGTGACTGTCAATCCTGCACAGCCGCTCTTCACCCAGACCGTAGGCACAACAACCAGCCACTACATCGTGCCGGCCGACATCTACACCATCTATGACTATCCGTGGACGCCAGCAGGGGTCTCAAGCGCTACCAATACAGGTTCCGGCATCACCATCGCAGTCATGGGGCAGACTGATCTCGTCAGCGGCGTCCCCGACCCGAACATCGCCACCTTTCGCACTGCCGCAGGCCTCCCATCAATCAATTTGAGACTGCAGCTTGCAGGGCCCGACCCCGGCCTCTCGCAGAATGACATCGATGAGGCTCACCTCGACATCGAATGGTCCGGCGCTGCCGCTCCCGGAGCCACTATCCTTTATGTCTACGGCAGGGATGCTCTTGCGAACTCGCTGACATACGCGATCGACAACAAGCTCGCTCCCATTGTGACGGTCAGCTACGGGCTATGCGAGAGCGCGTGGGGCACTTCGGTGCTCGGGAGTTACACGCAGGTGCTCCAGCAGGCCAACGCTCAGGGTGAGACCGTGGTAAGCTCTTCGGGCGATTCCGGTGCAACCGATTGCGACGTGGATGGCCTCGCCTCCGAGGGCCTGAGCGTCGATTTCCCTAGCAGCTCGCCCTATGTCACCTCGGCCGGTGGAACCATGTTCTCTGGCGACGTAGCTTCATCGTCACCCTATTGGAACAGCACCAACGGCACCGGCAGCGGCTCGGCAATTTCGTACATTCCTGAGATGCCTTGGAACGAAACCACCGCCTCGCAGGGATTGACTGCGGGTGGCGGAGGGGGCGGCGGTGCGAGCGCCTTCTTCGCGAAGCCCGCGTGGCAGACAGGGACCGGCGTCCCTGCTGACTCCTCGCGCGACCTACCTGACATTTCCTTTAATGCTGCGGCAGAGCACGACGGCTACCTTGTCTGCAGTTCAGGGGACGGCACCAGCGAACCGGTCTGCGCCAATAACTCGTTCGTCAGTACCAGTAACCAGGTGAACCCTTTCGGCGGAACGTCGTTCGTCGCGCCGACCTTCGCCGGCGTGCTCGCACTGGTTGAACAGAAGCTCGGCAACACAACCGGTCTGGGCAACGTCGGACCCGTACTCTACGGATTCCTTACTGGCCCCACCTACACCCCAGCGTCTTCCATGACATCAACACTGGAAACAACTCTGTACCCTGCTCCCAGGGAACGCTTGAACTGCCCCAACGGAGGCTCCATCGGATTCAGCGCCGGCACCGGATACGACCAAGCCTCAGGCATCGGCACCATCGACGTCAGCAAGCTGGTCAACGGATGGGCGGCCGTCATTCCTACCGGCACAGGCAGCACGATTGGTGCGGGTATCACAACCACCACCATCACTGCTAATCCCACTACCATGCCTCTCTGCGGCATCAGCACTGGTGGCTCGAGCGCCTTATCTCTGACGGTGACCGTCGTCGGATCCATCAATGGTGTTCCGGCGACCGGCACCGTGCAGATCCAGGTCGACAATCAGACCGTCATGTCGCAGACACTCACGAACGGGACAGCAACGATCTCGCTCAACACCTCGTCCATCTCCTCTGGTGGCCACGTGATCAGCGCGGTCTACTCCGGCGACGGCAACTACGCCGGCTCCAAGGGCACGCTGCTCGGCCCAGCAACTAACACTTCCGACTACCCCAACGGCCCAGTCGCTTGGGTGGATTTCGTGTCCGGGTCCAAGGCCGACTTTTCGATCACGCCCTGCGTTGGTGGCACGGGAACCACTGTTTCCGTGCTACCCGGAGCGACGGCAGCCGGCATTACCCTGACGATCACGCCGCTCAACGGCTTCACCGGCACCGTCAATCTCACCGCAACCAACAATGACGCGATGATCTCGACGACTGCGTTTACGCCTACCTCGGTGAACATTACGTCCGCGGCAGCGACTACTTCGTTTGTCGTCAAGGCCTTCGGAACGACTTCCGCGCTGACGAAACCGTCCTTCGCGCCCTCGCATCAGCAGCCGTCGGCCAAGACCCCGTGGTATGCCGCGGCTTCCGGCGCGACGCTCGCCGGCCTGTTGCTCTTTATGATCCCGCGCCGGCGCCGCTGGAGCAGCCTCCTCATCCTCGTCCTCTCCGCGGCTGCACTTACCGCGGTGGGCTGCGGCTCGAGCAGTTCAAATACCGGCGGCGGTGGTGGAGGTGGAGGAGGCGGTGGCGGTGGAACTTCCAACGCCCAGGCCGGCACCTATACCTTCACTATTACCGCGATCTCCGGTTCGACCGTTCACAGCACACAGGTGACGGTTACCGTCCCATAGTCAATCTCCAGCTTTCCTCTAAAGGCCGCGCCATCGGGTGCGGCCTTTTTCAGTGCCCGCACCTGATCCGTTTTAGGAAAGCAATCCCCCATTCGTGTTATATGACTGCAACTTCTTTCCTTGACGCTCCCCCATTAGCAGGACACAATCGAGCCTGCTGTTGACTGTTTCAATTCCCTGTAAAGAAATTCTGCCGATAAAGGCAGCAGGAATGGTTCCCAATGCCTAGGTTCTTTATCTCCCAGTTGTCTGTTTTGTCGTCCCTTGCTTTTCTATTCACCACTCCCCCGGCCCAAGCGCAACCAGCGCCTCGCTCCCGCATCCTGCAGCCAGTGGACGAAGCCCGGGTCACCACTCTCTCCGGCAATACTCACCCCCTCGCCCGACCCGAATTTGACCAGGGCACTCTCGCCGACCGCACTCCTATCAACCACATCGTTCTTCTCCTCCAGCGCAGCTCAGAGCAGGAGACTTCCCTTCAGCAACTCCTCGACCAGCAACAGGACACGAGCTCCTCAACCTTTCACCAGTGGCTTACCCCCGAAGCCTTCGGCGCAGCTTATGGTCCCTCTGACCGCGACGTCTCCCTTGTCACATCCTGGCTCGCCAGCCACGGCTTCAACGGGATCCAGATCAACCCTGCTCGCACCCGAATCGAGTTCAGCGGCACAGCTGGGACGATCCACTCTGCCTTCCGCACCGCGATGCACCGCTATGCCGTGAATGGCCAGCAACATTTCGCCAACGCCAGCGACCCCGCCATCCCAGCCGCGCTCGCACCCGTTGTCGCCGGAATCGCCTCGCTTAATAACTTTCCGCGCCGCGCTGCCCATCACAAAGCAGCCAATCTCCATCACGCGACCGACGCTGCAAGCCAAACCCCCGCCTTCACCTTCACTGATAGCGGCGAACCCGCGTACGGCCTTACTCCTTACGACTTCGCCACCATCTACAACGTCCTGCCGCTGTGGAGCGCCTCCACTCCGATCGACGGCACCGGCCAGACCATCGCCATCGTCGGTCAGACCGACATCAATCCCGCTGACTTTGTTAACTTCCGCAAGCTCTTCAATCTCCCCCTTGGCAACACCTCTACCCCCACTGGCACACAGTACCTCAACATCATCTACAACGGTCCCAACCCTGGCGTGACCTCCGACGAGGGCGAAGCCGACATCGACACCCAATGGTCCGCTGCTGTAGCCAAGGGTGCAACCATCGACTACGTCGTCAGCCAGAGCACCGAGGTTATGCAGGGCACCGACCTCTCCGCCATCTATATTGTCGACAACAACCTCGCGCCCGTAATGAGTTACAGCTATGGCCAGTGCGAGCTTTTTCTTGGTACCTCGGGCAATGCTTTCTATAAGAACCTCTGGCAACAGGCCGCCGCGCAGGGCATCACCGTCCTCGTCGCTGCCGGAGACTCCGGGTCTGCGGGTTGCGACGGCGCGGGAGTGCAGGGCGCGAGCGACGGCATCGGCATCAACGGCCTCGGCAGCACACCCTACAACATCTCCGTCGGCGGCACCGACTTCTACATGCCTAACAGCGGCACCGCCTACTGGAATCCCACCAACGATCCCGCTACCCAGGCCTCGGCGCGCGGCTATATCCCTGAAGTTCCCTGGAACGAGAGTTGCGCCAACTCTGCGTTTGCCACCTCGCATACCTTCTATGGTCAGGCCCCCGAGCAGATCTGCAACACCGGAATAGCCGCCTCAGAGGGGCTTCTCTCAGTCGTTGGTGGGGGAGGCGGCCCGAGCTCCTGCACACAATCGAACGGAGCATCCGTGTCCACCTGCCGAGGAGGTTATTCCAAACCCTCCTGGCAGGCCGGGGCCGGCGTCCCATCTGACAACGTTCGCGACGTGCCAGATGTCTCGCTGTTCGCCAGCGCAGGTTTCTTCGGAGCGTTTTACATTGTCTGCCAACAAAGCACGAACTCTGACGGTCGGCCCTGTAGCCTCTCTCCGCCTGTCTACGACTTCGCGGGCTACGGTGGCACCTCGGTCTCGTCTCCAGCCTTTGCGGGCATCCTCGCGCTCGTCAACCAGAAGACCGGCAACCGTCAGGGCAACGCCAACTACGTTCTCTACAACCTTGCCAGCCAGCAGAACCGCGCCGGCACCGCATGCAACTCCGCCACCGGAACACCCGCTGCAGGCTGCATCTTCAACGACATCACCACAGGTTCGATCGTCATGCCTTGCATCAAAGGCACGCTCAACTGCACTGTTACTAACTCCGCCGACCACTTCGGTGTTCTCTCCGGTTACAGCGCCACCGCGGCCTACGATCTCGCCTCGGGCCTCGGCAGCGTCAACGCTGCCAACCTCGTCAACGACTGGTCGAGCGCCAATTTTGTCGCGAGCACCACGACGCTGACTCTCTCTCCAACTTCCATCACCCACGGCAGCCAAGTCCAGGCCTTCGGTCAGAGTCACGGCCACCTCGGGCTCACCCGCGGGGAACGTCTCCATCAACGCACTTGCAGCTAACGGTTCCGTCCAGAGTGGAACGCTGCAAAATGGTAGCTACAGCGCGTCGCTCGGAACATTCCCCGGTGGTTCCTACTCGGTGCAGGCGCACTACGGCGGAGATGGCACCTACGCGCCCAGCGATTCAAACGCCCTCACCTTGACGGTGAATCCAGAGAACAGTAGCACCAGCCTGCAGCCGCTCATGTATAACCCATCATCTGGCATCTCGACCCAGCTCTCGACCAACGCCAGCTATCCCTATGGAGGCATCATCGTCCTCCGCGCGCAGGTCGCGGGGGTCTCAGGGCAGGGAAGCGCGACCGGAAACATCGTCCTCACAGACTCCGGCGCCCCTCTCGACGGTGGAACCTTCCGGCTCAACTCCACCTCGAACACTGAAGACCAGTCGCGCGCGCTAGCGCCCGGCACTCACGTGATTGTGGCCTCCTACTCCGGCGACTCGAGTTTCAACCCCAGCACTGCATCCCCGGTCAGCATTAACATCAGCAAGGGCCAGACCTCGACCTCGCTTCAGGTGAGTACGCCAGTTCTCTCAGCTGCATCCAACCTCGTCCTCACGGTGCAGGTCAACGCCCGCGGCTACGGCGCAAATAACCAGCAGGGCTTCGGAGCGAGCGCCCCCTCCGGCTTCGTGACCTTCGCCTCCGGCGGTCTCGTTCTCGGCGCAGTTCCGCTCAATCAGAACACCTACCCTGCCGCCTCCAGCGACGCGGGCTCGGTCACGCTCACGATTCCCGCCAGCCTGCTCCCTATCGGCAACAGCGCTATCACGGCCAATTATCCCGGCGATGCCAACTACGCTGCCTCCACCTCGCCGGCAGTCCTTGTCACAATCACCGGAGCAACGCAGTCCGCAACCCTCACCACCCTCACCGAGTCGGCTGCCCAGGTGCCATCCGGGGCGCCCTATACCTTCACCGCCACCGTATCTTCGCTTATTCCCTCCAGCACTCCCGGACCCACCGGTACCGTGACCTTCTACGTCGATGGCCGCTCCGGAGCTACCGTGCCGGTGTTCTCAGGCATTGCCAGCGTCACCAACAACCAGCTCTCCGTTACCCCCGGCTCTCATGTCATCACCGCAGTCTACTCGGGCGACACGATCTACCAGTCCAGTTCGGACCTGGTGGCATTCACCATCGCTGCGGTCACCACGACCAGTACGACGACGATCACTGTCACGCCCTCCACTGTAGTGCAGGGAACCGCAGTCACCGTTGCAGCCTCCATCTCACCCTCTACTCCGTCACCGACGGGAACGGTGCAACTCATCCTCGACGGAAATCTCTTCGGCACCCATGTCGCCGTTGCCGGAGCCACCACCAGCCTTCCTCTTTCTACCAGCACCCTGCAGGAAGGCACGCACACCATCCAGGTCTTCTACTCCGGAGATGCCAGCCACCGGGCAAGCACCTCAGCTTCGGCGACGCTCACGATCCTCAACACCGTCGGTACCTTCACTGTCACGTCCTCGACCTCCTCCATAACCGCGGTCGAGGGCAGAGCGTCCAACCCTGTTACCCTGACGATCAACCCAACTGGGGGCTTTCACTCCACCATCACTTTTACCTGCACCGGAGGCCTTCCCTCAGGGGCAACGTGCCTCTTCACCCCATCCTCGCTCACTCCCTCCGGCCCTGATCCCCTCACCAGCACGCTCACCATTTCGCCCGCCACTTCCATCTTGCGAGCCAGCAGAACGGGCTTTGGTCTGACGCTCGCGGGACTCTTCTTTCTGCTCAGACCTCGCCGGCGCTTCCTGCCACATCTCCTTTCACTGCTCGTTGCACTCGCCACCCTTGGCGCTCTCAGCGGCTGCGGCAGCGGTGGCATCGATCCCGACGGCGCTGGTCCCGGCACTCTCTCCGCCGGCTCCTACGCAGTGACAATAACCGCGACTGGAGCCTCCACGATTCAGACAGCCACCGTCAATCTGACTATCCATTAGCCATCCACGCGTTGATGGCGCAGCCAAATAGGGAGGGGCCGAGAAAAGCTAACGCACCAAAGGCGGGACCGGCTCCGCCGTTCCCTCGGCCACCCGCATCAGGTAATCCTGAACGCTAAACGGCGCACCGGTCTTCGGTGCGCGAATGTATTCGCCATCCGGCTGCAGCATGCGCGCCTTGGTGTTGTCCAACAGGTAAGGGGTAAGGATCTCCTCGCGCAACCGTTTATGCAGATCCGGCTGGGTGATGGGGAAGACCACCTCGCAGCGCTCGATCAGGTTACGGGGCATCCAGTCCGCGCTTCCGCAGTAAATCTCGTCTTTGCCGCCGTTCGCAAAACTGAAGATGCGGCTATGTTCGAGATACCGTCCCACGATGCTACGCACACGAATTCGCTCACTCAGGCCCTTCACGCCCGGCCGCAGCGAACACATCCCCCGGATGATTAAGTCGATTTCGACGCCTGCCTGCGAGGCCGCATACAGCGCTTCCACCGTGCGCCGATCGAGCAAGCCGTTCATCTTCGCGATAATCGCAGCCGGCCTTCCCGCCTTCGCATGCGCGGTCTCCCGTTCGATCAGCGCAATCAGGCCATCAGCCAGCGTCAGCGGGGCGACCATCAGTGGAGAGTAGGACTCCGACTCGGTCTCTGCCGTCAGATAGTTGAACACCTTCTGCGCCGCTTCGGTGATCTTCACATTCGACGTAAGCAGGCTGATATCGGTGTAGAACCGGGCCGTGACGGGGTTGTAGTTTCCGGTCCCCAGGTGGGCATACCGCCGCACTACTCCGTCGGGGTCGCGCCGCACCAGCAGCGAAAGCTTGCAATGCGTCTTCAACCCGAAGATTCCGTGAAATACGCCAACCCCGGCGTCCTCGAGCTCGCGTGCCCAGCGGATATTCGAGTCCTCATCGAATCTCGCCATCAGCTCCACGACAACCGTCACTTCCTTGCTCTGACCAGCCTCAATCAGAGCGTTGAAGATCGGCGAATCCTTGCTCGTCCTGTAAAGCGTCTGCTTCATCGAAATCACTGAGGGATCCTGCGTTCCCGCCTCAATAAACTCCTCAACCGTCTTATACGAGTCGAACGGATGATGGAGCATCACATCACGCTTCCGCAACTCGTCGAAAATATCGGTCGACTTCGGGCTCAACTTGAAGTCCTTCGCGACAAACGCCGGATACTTCAGCTTCTGTTCCTTTACCTCCGAATAAAGATTCATCAGCCGCGACAGGTTCACCGGACCATCTGTCCGAAATACTTGCATGGGATCGAGCTCAAAGTTGGTCCTGAGCCGCTCGACCATCTCCTCGCTTGCTGAGCTCTCGATCTCCATTCGCACGGCATCGCCTTTGCGCCGGTTGTGCAGCTCCGCTCGAACACTCTCCAACACAGAGCGTGATTCTTCTTCCTGCATATAAAGATTACTGTTTCGCGTGACCCGAAACGCCGAGCGCGACAGCACCTCATAGCCACGGAACATCCGCTCCACCTGGGACTCCACCAACTCATGCAGCAGGATGAAGTCGTGACATCCTTCACCTGACGCAAGCGGAATCAGCCGCGGAAGCGCTCGCGGTACCGTCACCACGCCCAGAGAAGCAGGCGCCTTCACTGTCCGCCGTTTGTGCCGCAGCAACAAGCCGATGCAGAGTGCTTTATTCAGCACTCGCGGAAATGGATGAGAAGGATCGATCGTGACTGGCGTCAGCAGAGGATCGACCTCCGTGTCATAGAACTCAAGCGCCTTCGCCCGCGTCTTGTCGCTCAGTTCACTCCACGTCAGCACCCTAATCCTTTGTGCCTGCATCGCCGGCAGCAACTGCTCGTTCCAGCACCGGTACTGTGCCTCCACGAAGCCGTGCATCATTACCATCAACCCGTCCAGCCGCTCCTGCGGAGTCAGTCCACCTTCATCCGGAGGCTGCGCCAAATTGTAACCGTCCTCAATCCGTTGCAGGAAGCCGGCGACGCGTATCTCGACGAACTCATCAAGATTGCTCGCTGTAATTGCCAGGAACTTGACCCGCTCCAGTAGCGGGTTCGTCTCATCCTGGGCTTCTTCGAGCACACGCTGGTTGAACCGCATCCACGATTCGTCCCGGCTGAAGAACAGGTTCTCAATGGCAGCGGGAACAGTTTTCTTTGCGCCAGCTCCCTTTCGGGAGCTCTGTTTCGTGGAACTCATAGAGGTCTAAAGATTACCGCACTCCGATGAACGCCAAATATGAACAGCCCGCAAAAAATTCGCGGGCTGTTCATGAGGGTGTTGGGAGTGCTTAATTGCCGTTGATTGTCTGAGTTGCGCTCTTGAGCAAAGTCGCTTCCCGTTCTATGGCAGCCGCAGTCCGTGCTATCTCAGCATCTGCATCCTTCCACTGCTTTTGCTCGATGGTCTCTCGCGCGGCCGGCAGCGTCTTGACGCCGTAGCCCGTATAGAAGCCAGGAGCGTACATCATGTTCTGGAACCAGGGGCGGTTCGGCAGACCTGCAGGATCGAGAAAGACACGTTCCGACTAAGGAGCTCGTCGTTCAAGGCGGCAGATGCCTTCAACGCGTTCGCGGCGTACGCCTTGTCAAAGTCTGCAGCGGCTGTTGTAAGATCGTCGGTCGCCTGGTCGAGCGGAGCGAAGTTCAGATACGGAGGAAGCGCCTCGACAGCAGGAGGAACCTGCGTTTTCTTTGGGTCCTCTAATGCCTTATACACTCCGTCGGCGATCTCGGTATTGCGCTCCTTGATCTCGGCGCGCATCGTGTCGGTCAGCTTCTTCACACTCGTCGCGTAGGTGCGAATCGTGTCGGCAAGATCGCCGAACTGGAAGGGAATAACGTCAGCGTCCGCCATGCGCATCATCATCGTGCCGGCTGTCTGGGCCAACGCCTTTCCGTACACAAAGTCCGTGTCCTGGAAGTGCGAGTACCAGTAGAAGTCGTCGTAGACGGAGTGATACTGTCCTCCACCCTGGTCTTCGCCGCCAAAGCCAAGGTTGAGGCTGGCGATTCCGAGATGATGGATGAAGGCCGTGTAGTCAGATCCTGAACCGAGCGCCTCCATGCGAATGTCGGGCCGGGTTCGAAGCTCCGTGCGCATGTCCGGCGTTGAGCGAGAGATGCTGACAAGGCGCTGCCGCTTCCAGACCGGCAAGTTGGTTTCAGGGTCGGTGATGTCCTTAGTCACACTGTTGACGAAGTTTTCGAGCTCGCTCGATCCTTCAGCGCGGAAGTATCCACGGCCATTGCCGTCAGAGTTGAAATAGGCAACAGCATGCGCGGTCAGCTCTGGCGCGTGAGCTTCCACCCACTCGGTCGAGCCCAACAGTGCCGGCTCCTCGCCATCCCAGAAGCAGTAAATGATGGTGCGCTGCGGATGCCAGCCCTGCTTCAGCAGTTCGCCCAGTGCGCGTGCCTCTTCGAGTTCTGCACTGGCGCCAGAAAGAGGATCGCCCGCGCCATTGACCCACGCGTCGTGATGGTTGCCGCGAATGACCCACTGGTCTGGCATCGTCGAACCGGGAATCGTCGCGACCACGTCATAGAGAGGTTTGCGGTCCCAGTTAAAGCTGAGGGCGAGGTGTGCCTTCACAACGCTGGGGCCAACCTTATAGGCAAAGGGAAGTCCGCCGCGCCAGCTCTCCGGCACTAATTCGCCACGCAACGACTTGAGGAAAGGCGTTGCGTCTGCGTAGGAGATCGGCAGTACGGGAATCTTCGTAATCGTCTGCACCTGGTCGAGGGGAATGAGCTTGACGCCCGGCACCGCGCCGACGCCCGGCGTCTGCGGATCGCCAGGATACACCGGCATGTCCATAACGCTGCCGCGCTGCGCTCCGTCCGGTGGACGCATCGGTCCATCAGGATAGGTGTCCCCGCGGAAATAGCCGTCGTCGCGTGGGTCAGAGTAGATGATGCATCCGACAGCGCCGTGCTCTGCCGCAACCTTCGGCTTGATGCCGCGCCAGGTTTGTCCGTATCTTGCGATCACGATAGCGCCCTTCACCGAAACGCCCATCGCGGCCAACTGTTCGTAGTCGGCCGGAGCGCCGTAGTTCACGTAAACCAGCGGAGCGGTCACGTCGCCATCGCGCGAATAAGCGTTATACGTCGGCAATTGCTCGCTCTTCTGGTCCGACGTTGGATCTACTTTGATGACGGGCTCATCGAGCTTCGCTTCAAACTTCTCGGGCCCCAGCAGTTCAAGCTTGCGCGATTTCGGGGTAGGAAAGAGAGCTTCGAACTGCTCAATCTTTGCATCCAGACCGTAGGACTTGAGCTGAGCCACCAGCCACTCTGCATTGTCCTTGTCGTAAGGAGAGCCGACGTGGTGCGGTCGCGCAGCCATCCGCTTCATGTTCTCGCGGACCTTTCCCGGTTCAGGGATGGCTCGGAACTTCTGCTCCCACTGAACTTCGGCGGCGGAGTGCTCCGGAGTGTAACCGCGAAGCGTGGGCTGATCGGTGTTGACCGCGTAGGCGGTGCTTGCAAACAGCGTAAAGCAGGCGACGGCTCTTCGCATGTGGCAGAACTCCTCTAGATGAAGGCTTTTCAGGCATCCTATCACCAAGATCGCCGCCGACAAGCAAATTGTTTGCTTCTCGATCGCTGGCCGCTGGGTCTACCGTTTTCATACCAAACAACTAGCCCCCATAAAATATTTTCATTGTTCACCCGTCTACACCTGTAGATGGCCGAAATTCCGGGTACTTGGACGATTACCGAGCAGGACCAGCTCCTCTCCGAGGCAATGGAGAGAGACCAGCCGAGACTTCGCAATTTTATTCGCAAGTACGTGGCCGATACCGGCGAAGCCGAGGACATCCTTCAGGACGTCTTCTACGAACTACTCGAAGCCTATCGCCTGATGAAGCCCATCGAGCATGTGACAGCATGGCTTTTTCGCGTGGCCCGCAATCGTATAGTCGATCTCTTCCGCACAAAGAAACCCAGTTCGCTTAACAATCCACTGTCTTCCGATGAAGGCGGTGAGACGCTCGAAAACCTCCTCCCATCACCGGACGCCGGGCCGGAGGCGACCTATGCAAGGAATCTGATGCTCGACGCACTGGACGAGGCCGTCGATGAGCTTCCTGTAGCCCAGCGCGAAGTCTTTATTGCCCATGAGTTGATGGGCCGGAGCTTCAAGGAAATCTCCGCTGAAACTGGTCTCAGCGTCAACACTCTGCTGTCGCGAAAACACTACGCAGTACTGCATCTACGGCAGAGTCTACAGTCGATCTACGAAAATTATGCAAAGAAATAAGGAGTTAAACATGGGTCATCATCCGATAGTCAAAGGAATCAAAATCGCTCTATTTGTCGTCGTCGGCAGCATCGTATTTGGTTTCATCGTGAAGGGTTTATGGAATGCTCTTGTGCCGCCAATTATCGGGTGGCACACGATCACCTTCTGGCAGGCGCTTGGGCTGCTTCTGTTGAGCAAGATCCTCTTTGGCGGCTTCCATCGCCACGGTGGTAGAGGTCGCGATAGTTGGAAGCAGCGCATGAAAGATCGCTGGGAGCAAATGACACCCGAGGAGCGCGAGAAGTTTCGTAAAGGAATGCTTTGCGGTCGCACTCCCTTCGCCTCATCCGTGGAGCCTCAGGTATGAATGAGCTCGAGATAAATACCACCAATTCTGCAGAAGTCGAGCCTGGCAACTATCGGGCTTCGTCTTCTTCAATGGATTATCGACCACCTGCAGTTGGCTGCGACGCGCGTGTTGCCGAACTCGAAATCGAGAATTCTCGTCTGCATCGACTGGTCGCCGAGTTGCTGCTCAAAAACCAGGAACTCCGCAAGGCGGACTGAACGGCGCAAACCTCTATTTGTGCCAGTGTGTCTTCCATCCGAGATACCGTGTCGCAGCTTCGTGCACAGGTGCCGCGGTTGTCGAAAAGTTCGCAGCAACGTGATGCTCAAATCCGTTTTCGCAGATAAAGCGAAGCAGATCCTGCATCTTAGGGATCTCCACTACACCGGCTCCGCCGAAGGTATGAAGGGGATCGTCGGTGAATGCTCCCTCGCCGACATACCCCGTAATCTGCCCGGCAAAGTCGTCGGTCGAAAAACGCGCGAAGCTCATCGCCCCGGCCTTGACGGTGCCATCCAGCGTGCCGTGTGTGTTCTCTTTGCCGACTGTGCCTGCGATGATCTGCTGGAAGTCCATCTTCACGCCCTCGCGGAAGAAGTGCTTCGGCAGATTGGAGCAATGGAAACAAACAGCCTTATCCGGGTTATCGCCGTAGTTGTTATTCCAGTCGAGCAGAGCGCTTGGTGTCTCGCTAGCGAGCGTCAATACGTACATGCTCAGGGTGCCGAGTACATCGACCTCACAAGCGGACGGAATCAGGTTCTCGCTCATCATGCTCATCACGGTGCAGGGAACGATGCCGAGAAATTCCTCGATCGAGGTCCAACACTGCACCGCGCTGACTGTCAGCTCGTTGGCCTTCATCCAGTGGTCAATGACCGCTCCAAGCTTTGCCATCTTCATGAGCGCGGCTTCCGGCGTATCGCCTACAGGGATGTATTTTCTGATTGCAGCGAGCTTTGCTTGTGCGGCATCGTCGTTGTCTTTCATCCGCCCAATACGGCCCATTACCTCGCTCAGGTCCAACGTCTCAACTGTGATTCCAGAGCGTTCCAGCAGCTTCTCAGAGTAGCGAACCGTGTTGAATGCTGTGGGGCGTGCACCGATTGCGCCGAAGCGAACATTCTTCAGCCCCTTGACTACGCGGCAGACCGCGGCAAACCAAACAAGGTCTGCGTTGAACTCAATGGAATCCGGCGCCTCTGTGTGCAGCCGCGTAAGGGAGTAGGGAATCCCATATTGCTTAAGGTTGTTGCAGATCGACATCTTGCCGCAGAAGCTGTCGCGCCGGAACGCAATCGTCATCTTGCCCGGCGTGGTCCGGCGTCGCCTGAATCAGCACTGGAACCTGGAGGTTCGCGAGTCGCAGCGCGTCGGCCAGGCCACGTTCCTCACCGAAGTTCGGAAGCGTGATGATGATGCCGTCGATCTCGTTTGCATGCTTCTTAAATAGCGCCGCGCACTTCTTCGCGTCCTCATAGGTTTCGACGGCGCCGTGAGCAGTCTCCTCCGGCGTCAGAACAATCGGCTTTATTCCTGCTGCCTCAAGCGCTGCGATCATTTCCAGTCGGCCGCTCGTCGCAAGGTGGCTCGGAAAGAATCCGCGGTTCCCTACGATAACGCCCATAGTCATCTGTTTTGACATAACATTCCTTACTTTCTGCCCGCTCGAACAGTTGTTTGTGGTAAATCGAACCCCGCGTTAGAGCCCCTACACTGCGTCATCCATTTCGCATCGGTTAGCGGCCGGGGCGAAAGCGAACGGTATAGAAACCGCCAAATACCGTCAGAACCATGCCCCACCACAATGTCGGATGCAACGACTGAAGCCACGGCAGCAGAACTTCATTCGGTGGAGGATTATGCAACTCCAGTATCCCCGTAATCACCAGCACCAGGCCATAGGCCAGCATCAGAATGCCGCAGAAAAACCAGATCGAGAGTTCTGCTGATTCCACTTCACGTTCGTGTTGATCCATCACGACCCACCCCTTACCAGAAGATCAGATTAAGAATAAAGAAGACGACGATGACAACGATGGCCCAGAAGATCGGCTTCTGCCAGATCGTCTTCGCTCCATCATCAGGAATCGGCGTTACACCATAGACCAGACCAGAGAGTTGTTCCTCCGGAACAGGTTTCGTCATCAGGCTCACAACGACTGTAACGACGACGCAGATGATCCAACTCCACAGCGCGCGATAGAGGTTTTCCGCCATTGGCTTTGCATCCGGGCTCATCGCGATGTACCGCAGTGCCTCGGGGATCTTGTAGACCCAGATGAACATTCCGATAGAAGATATCGTTCCGGCAAGAAGGCCGAGAAACCCTCCCGCAGTGCGTTGCGCGCTTCCACAGCATACCGAGGATTACCGTGCCAAACAGTGGTGCGATGAAGAAACTGAACAGAGCCTGCACGTAGTCCATGATGCCGGCGGCATGCTGCACAAGGTACGCTGCGCCAATCGACACCAGCATTCCAATGACGGTGGACCAGCGGCCCATGGCGACGTAGTGCTTATCGCTGGCCTTCTTGTTGATGAACGCGCCATAGATGTCATACGTCCACACCGTCGAAAACGCGCTGACATTGCCGGCCATGCCGCTCATAAAGCCGGCAAGGAGAGCCGTGATTCCCAGACCCAGCAGTCCGGGACCGCAATAGCGAATCAACATTAGCGGCAGCACCTGATTGTAAGTATGCTGGCCTGCCATGGCCGTTCCTTCCGGCACCAGATGCATGATGCTTCCGTCAGGATTCTTCAACACCGACAGCGCAAGCAATCCCGGCAGAATCACGATAAGCGGCACCGCCATCTTGAACGCCGCTCCGATCACTGGAGCCATCTTGGCCGCGCGCAGATTATGTGCGCTTAACACCCGCTGCACTACCAGGAAGTCCGTCGTCCAGTATCCAAAACTGATGACAAAGCCCAGGCCGAAGATAATTCCGGTCCAATGTACGCCCATCGGATTGTTGCTAAAGTGGCCGAGCGTGCTCCACAGGTGAGTGTAGTCGCTCCTGCCTACATTCGTGGCAATTTGAGCCTTCAGGTTCGTCCATCCACCCGCCTCGATTAACCCCAGAATCGGAATCATCGCCGCACCCGCCCAGATCAGCACGAACTGCAACACTTCGTTGATGATTGCTGACCTCAATCCACCCAGCATCACATAGAGCGCTACTGTCGCGGCACCTACCCAGATCGAGAAGGTAATATTCCAACCCAGCACCGTCTGCATCACGACGGCCATGGCGAACATGTTGACGCCGCTCATAAGAATCGTCATCAACCCGAATGAAATCGCCGATAATGCGCGCGCAGGGTTGCCGAATCGCAGGTGGAGATACCCCGGTACCGAATGCGTTTTTGAGATGTAATAGAACGGCATCATCACGACGCCCAGGAAGAGCATCGCGGGAATCGCACCGACCCAATACCAATGTGTGGCCAGGATTCCGTACTGATATGCCGCGCCCGCCCATCCCATTAGTTCAAGGGATCCCAGGTTCGCAGAGACGAAGCTCAACCCCGCTATCCAGGCCGTCATCTCCCGGCCGGCAAGGAAAAAATCTTCGCTGGTGTTGGCCTTGTTCTTCGCGTAAAACCCGATAAAGACCACGAGCGCGAAGTAGAGCACGAGGATGAGCACATCCACCGGCGCCAATTTAGTCAGCTGCTGATTCATCAGTAAAAGCGCCGCAAGAACGTGCATCAATCCATCTCCTCGAGTGCCATCATTCCGGTACCTCGCCAAGCTTCAGCTTTCGCTCGTGATGCCTTGAATCAAATCTAACTTCGGAACAGAAAATAATACCTTCGTTAAGCCATCTGGTTGCCGGGATCAAGTTGTTCGAAACCGTTATCAGCGAACGTTGCCACTATACAACACCGAATTATTAACGAGTCCGGGAAAAAATCGACCGCCAGCCGGAATTTCTCCATCCGGAGAGGGAACCTGATTTGGTTCGAATCCGCTCTAGCAACGCTTCGCCTTGGCTGCGAATCTATCCACGAGACGCTCGAATCCTCCACAAGGAGTAGTAATGCAAATTCTGAAATTCATTTTCGCCCCGGTCCTGTCGGTCCTTCTAACAACGGGCGCTGTTTACGCGCAGGATAGCGTGAAGCAGGATATGAAGACCGCTGGCACCGACACAAAAAACGCCGCCAAAGCGACAAGCAACGGCGTTTCTTCAGGAACTAAGACGGCTTACAACAAGACCGCCGAGGGGACAAAGACCGCTGCCTCTAAGACATCCAGCGGCACAAAGACCGCCTACAACAAGACAGTGAACGGCACCAAGACCGCCACCGACAAGACCGTGCAGGGAACCAAAACAGCGGGGAAAGGTGTTGGTCATGGAACCAAGGTTGCCGCGCAGGATACTGCCAACGGAGCCAAAAAGGTTGGCGACACCGTCACAGGCAAGCCTAACCCGCAATAACTTGTCCTCAGGCCGGGCGAAAAGCGGTGTCATCGCTCGGCCTGAGGACCGCGGCTACCAACCCCACGAGCGCAATCCAATACAAGTCTGCCCCTAACAGATGCACAATCTGCATCCATACCGGAGCCAATAATAAAATATCTGCGATTCCCAGAACGAACTGCAGTCCCAGCAATCCTGCCACCAACCAGCTGAGTCGAGATCGTACTCGCATCACAAGCCACAGTACACAGCAGAATCCCACAACTGCCGCTGCCGGGTGCATCCAGCGCATTCGCACCAGCAATGGAGAAGTCGCTGCAAAATCTGCGGCCAGAGCTGCCTGTAGCGAAGGCGATGGGAACAACGTGTCTGCCAAAGCAGCCAGCGCCCCCGTCGCGCCCACCACTATCGTTGCTCCTGCGGCAATCCACGCAGGCCAAACCAAAAGTCTATTAGTGCGCGGAGACGAGGTCTCCAACCACTTCGGGTCGCCAAGCCACCACGCCGTCAAGCTCAGTGCGCCCAACAACAGCATCGTATTCGTGAAGTGCACTGACTGCATCACGATGCGAGCGGTCGATATATTGTGCTCGACATATCCGCCGAGTACCAGTACTGCCCCAAGCAGCGCCTCCGTCACCAGCAACACCACAGAGGCCACCGCCGCCCTCCTCGCCTGGTGTCCCTTCTTCGTCGCATAGAACGTCCACACCACCAGAGCCAGCACGAGAAAAACACACACACCCGTCATCGACCGGTGGGCAAATTCAATGACCGTAGCCAGCCGCGGATGATGAGGAAAGAAATCTCCGTTGCAGAGTGGCCAGCGGTCTCCGCATCCCGCACCTGATCCCGTGGCTCGCACCACCGCTCCCCACAGAATGACCAGGATGTTGTACCCGACGACCCCCCATGCAAAGGCTCCAAGAGCTTTGGAAGCACGTTTTACCGGTACCGCTGCAGTCGTGGCCATAGCTTCATTTTACGTCCGGAGAGCGACAGACCGGAGCTATCCCTTCGCCAGTTCCTTAGCCCGCTGCGTCGCCCGCTTCACTGCTTTGATCAGCGTTACCCGCAGCCCACCTTCTTCAAGCTCCAGAATTCCGTCAACGGTACATCCTGCCGGAGTCGTTACTGCATCCTTCAACAGGGCCGGATGGTACCCCGTCTCGAGAACCATGCGCGCAGAACCCAGCGTCGTCTGCGCCGCCAGCAGTGTCGCAACATCGCGCGGCAATCCGACGTTGACTCCCGCCTCAGCCAGCGCCTCGATGATGATGTACAAAAACGCCGGCCCGGAGCCTGAAAGTCCCGTCACCGCATCCATGTGTTTCTCATCGACGACGACGGTCTTTCCCACCGTCTGAAAGATCTTCTGCGCCACCGCCATCTGCTCGGCCGAGACAAACCGCCCCGCGCAGAGAGCCGTCACACCCGCCGCTAGCATCGCCGGCGTATTCGGCATCGCCCGGATCACAGCTAACTCACAACCTGCCCCGTCCTCGATGCTGCGAGTCATTACTGACGCCGCGAACGACAGCACCATCTTCTTCGGCGTAAGCGCAGGCTTGATCTCCTCGATCAGCGCGGGCACCTGGACAGGCTTCACCCCCAGCAGAATCACATCCGCCTGCTGTGCTGCGGCAAGATTATCGGTCGTCACTTCGACGCCGGACTGCGCCGATAATGCCTTCGCGCGCTCCGCATGCTGAACCGTAGCGAAGATCTGTTCAGGACCCAACAAATTGTTCTTCAAAAAAGCCTGCAGCAGAATGCCGCCCATCTTACCCGCACCCAGCACTGCGACGCGTAGTCCTGGCATCGCCGGAGCTGTTGCCGTTACCGGAACCTCGAAACTTTCACTCATTCCAAAAGGCTATCAGAGGTTATTACTTCTGCGCCGCAATCCACGCATCGACGCGCTTTTCCAACACATCCATCGGCAGTGCGCCCGAGTCCAACACTTCGTCGTGGAATGCCTTGATGTCGAACTTCGCGCCCAGCGCCGTCTTCGCCTTGTCGCGCAACTCAAGAATCTTCAGCTGCCCCATCTTGTATCCCAGCGCCTGCGCCGGCCACGCGATATACCGGTCAACCTCCGATTGGATGTTCGTCTCGTCCAGCGATGAGTGCTCATGAAAATAGTCCACCATCTGCTGTCGCGTCCAGTGCTGCGAGTGCACGCCGGTATCGACCACAAGCCGGATCGCGCGCCACATATCGTTGTCGAGCCGCCCGAAGTCGTTATAAGGATCCTTGTAGAATCCAATCTCCTTGCCCAGTCTCTCGCTATACAGCGCCCATCCCTCGACGAACGCGGTGTAGTCCTGATACTTGCGAAACTCCGGCAGTCCGGTCAGCTCCTGCGCGATCGAGAGCTGCAGATGGTGGCCGGGAATGCCCTCGTGATAGGCGACACTCTCTACCGTTGTCAGAGAGCGATCCGCAAAGTTGTACAGGTTCACATCGACGCGCCCCGGACGGCTTCCATCCGCTGTGCCCTGCTCGTAATAAGCCATTGGAGAGCTCTTCTCCGCAAACGTAGGCATCACAACAACCTCGAGCTTTGCCTTCGGCAATCGCCCAAACAGCTCCGGCAGACGAGGCTGCATCTGTGCGATATAGCCCTTGTACGCATCGAGCAGAGCATCCTTCGATTGCGGGTGCTCCTTCGGATTCGCAACCAGCGCCGTGCGAAAGCTCTTCAGGTCCGCAAAACCAAGCTGATGCACGATCGCCAGCATCTCCGCTTCATCGCGCTTCACCTCGTCGAGCCCGATCTGGTGGATCTCCGCAGCCGTCTTATCGGTCGTCGTTATCTGCCGAATTCGAAACGCATAGTACGCATCGCCATCGCGCATCGCCCAGACGCCGGGGTCTTTCCTTCCGTTGGGCACATACTGTGCGGCCATGTACTTCGCGAACCGCTGATATGTCGGTAGCACTTGCGTCTGAATCACCGCGATCAGGTCAGTCGAAATGCGCTTCTGATCCGCCGCGGGAATCGTCTTCGGAAACTTCTTCAGCGGCTGAGCAAAGACACTCTCCTCCGCTTTCTGACCCGCGATACCCTGCGTCTGTTTCAGAGCCTCTTCGAGCGAATCCTTCGGCGGCACACGCCCCTCATCCACACCAAGCTGCAGGTTTGTCATCACCTGCGAGAAGGCTACGGGCACCTTTTTCAGCCGCTCGATGTAGTCGTCGTAATCCTTCACCGTCTCGAACGAAAGCTGGCCCACCAGGTTTGGGAGCATCGTCTGGAATCCGTAGACGGGTGTGACCGGCATCTCCCACTCTTTGAACTTTGCGCCCTGCTGATCGTCAATCAGCGACCGCATCATGAGGTCCGCAGAGAGTTTCTCCTGATCGCTCAGTCCTGTCGTGTCGATCGCGCCCAGGCGTTGGATGTAGTCCAGCCCGCGCTGCAGTTCCGCGTTGACCTCCTTCGCCGAGTAGTCCGAAAGCTGGTCGTTGTAGCGTTTGTCGCCGATCAGCGAGGCGAACTCAGGCGAGTGTTTCAGCCGGTTCTGCCATATATCGTCGAAGAGCGTCGCTAAAGCCTTGCTCCGTGCGGCAACCGAAGCACTCTGCTGCGCAGCACTGTTCGCCTGACCTTGCGTTCTCTCACCTGCTACTCCCAAACATCCGATCAAGATCAGACAACTCAATCTGCGCGGCGAAAACTTCGACATGTTCATCCTCAACGTACATGCCAAGTCTATCGTGATACCCGTTGGGTATTCACGTCGCGTGTCTTATCGCAGAGCGGCAGCAGAACTTCCCGCCTCCAGCATCCGGTAGAGTGTCGACCGGCTGATTCCCAACATGTCCGCCGCGCGCAGCTTGTTACCGCCACAATCTTTCAGCACGCCGAGCACATGCCGTTCCACGACATCCTGCAACCGGACACTGGCGTTGGCGTTTGCCACCGGGCCATCTCCTTCAAATGGTCGCGCCAACGCGGTCAAGTCCTCGTCCCGCAACAAGTCTCCGTTGCTTAGCAGAACTGCACTCCGAATCACCTCGCTCAGTTCACGGACGTTGCCTGGCCAACCATGATTCTGCAATCGCCGCATCGTCTCCGATGCAATCGCGGCAACGTTTTTTCCATACAACCGCGCGAACCGATCCAGAAAGTATCCCGCCAACTCAGGAATATCCCCCGTCCTGTTCCGCAAGGGCGGCACGGCGATTTCCACCGTAGCGAGTTTCTGATAGAGAGTCTGACGAAACCGGCCTGCCGCCACCAGTGTCCGTAGATCCTCGGTCGTTGAGGCAATCACTCTCATCTCGATTCTCGACAGATGACTTCTCGCACCAGGAGCAGGTTCCTCCCATCCAAGAATCCGCAAAAGCCAATCCTGCGCGGGTAAAGAGAGTCCGTCTACGCCATCGAGAAACAACGTCCCCCTGTGCGCACCATCCGCAAACATGCCAACCGGGGTTTCCACCCTGAGGCAAGCTTCCATCGCAGTTGCGTTGCGCAGCAGGAAGGGTTCGCCAGCATGACCGCGCGCGGCGTGCAGGGTGCGCGCGACCAGCTCCTTACCAGTTCCGCGCTCCCCGTGAATCAGCACCGAACGGAAGTGCGGCGCTATCCGCTGCACCTGCATCCGCAGCCTCTTCATCGCCGAGCTGGATCCGATAAGCTCCGGCTCGCTGTGCTTCGAGAGCGGGTTTAAAGCAGTTTCGGGCGCACCGACGGGAGGACACCAGGGTTCTGCACACGGAGTTGTCATGGCTGCTCCGTTTATCGGCAGATCAGGGCATCCTATGAGTCCAAAACGGAAAAGCCGCAGACTCGCGATGCACTCGCAAGCCTGCGGCTCCGCTTCAAAGATTTTTGCGGACTAGGCGGTTGTCGGGGCGCAGTAGGTATCGAACGCTCGCGTCAGCTCCTGGGCGATCGCCGGCGCCGTCGAGGTTTCGATGGCCGAGCGCTGCATCAGGTACACAAGCTGGCCGTCGCGCAAGATCGCGATTGCGGGGGACGTGGGGGGATGGCCGCCGAAGTAGCTGCGGGCCTTCTCGGTTGCTTCGCGGTCCTGCCCTGCGAAAACGGTCACGGAGTGATCGGGCTTGGCCGCATGCTGCATCGCCAGCCGAACGCCCGGACGCATCTTGCCTGCTGCGCATCCGCAGATCGAGTTCACCACCACCATCGTCGTGCCCGGCTGGGCCAACGCCTTATCCACATCGGCCGCTGTGCGTGCCTCTTGAATGCCCGCGCGGGTCAATTCCTCGCGCATCGGAATCACCATAATCTCTGGATACATCTGTTTCTCCCCTCGGCTCACGGTCCAGCCGCGCCTATTCGGATTCTACGGTCTACCTTTGAACACCGCCACCCCACCCCAGGCAAAAAGTACGCAAAGTATTCAAAATAAATAACATAAGTCTGGACTTCGGGTGAGCGCCAAACATCATCTCAAGTCCGAGCCCGACCACATGGCTGATTTAAGACTACCAGTCGTGTCAACCATCCGGTGACAGTTCCGGTGCGGCTTCCAGTCCCCGGTTTCCACTGCACCTGAGTCTTCTGTCCCGGGTAATGTTGTACTCTCAAGCCGTGCCGCATCCCTCCATTCAAATAAAAGAGTCCGTTCTGCTTGCCCCCTATACGACGCTGGGGATCGGTGGCCCGGCACGTTACTTCTTCGAGGCCTGCACCGAGACCCAGGTGGCGGAGGCGGCCCAGTTCGCCCGCGAGCGCAAACTGCCGCTCTTTGTTCTCGGCGGTGGAAGCAATCTGTTGGTCAGCGACGAAGGATTCGACGGGGTCGTCATGCGGGTCTGCGTGCCGGTCTCGAAGCGTGAGCGCCGCGAGGGAGAAGACGTTCTGCTCCACGCCGGGGCAGGCGAGAACTGGAACGACATCGTCCTTTATGCCGTTGAGCGCGGATATGCCGGCCTGGAGTGTCTGGCAGGCATTCCCGGTGATGTCGGCGGAACTCCCGTCCAGAACGTCGGCGCCTACGGACAAGAGGTTGCCGAGACGATAGTCCAGGTCCGCGCCTTCGATCTCAAAAACAACACTTTCGTCGATATGGACCATGAGGCCTGCAGCTTCGGTTACCGCCGCAGCATCTTCAACACGGAGGCGCGCGGGCGATACATCGTTACGGCGGTCACCTACCGGTTGCGGCCGGGTGGAGAACCCGCGCTGCGTTACGCCGACGTTCAAAAGTACTTCGCCGCGTCGATGGGGGAGGGGCAAAAGCCCACACTTCGCCAGGTTTACGACGCCGTTCGGTCCATCCGCGAGCAGAAGGGAATGCTGGCTGGGCAGGGAGGAGCGGACGGCAGAAGCGCCGGTTCGTTCTTCAAGAATCCCGTGGTCTCCTCGGCGAGGCTGCCGCAGATCGCTCTCGGAGCCGGTTGCCGCGACGATGAGGTTCCGCGTTACCCCGCGGACGACGGCATGGTGAAGCTGCCCGCAGCATGGCTCATCGAGAGAGCCGGATTCCGCAAAGGTTTCGCTATGGGACGGGTCGCTATCTCCTCACGCCACACGCTTGCGCTGGTAAACCTCGGTGGGGCAACCGCCGCTGAACTGCTCGCGCTGCGGGATGCAGTCATATCGGCGGTGATGAACAAGTTTGGCATCCTGCTTGAGCAGGAGCCGGTCATGCTCGGCTTCAGTTCGACCGATTGAGTTGTTCAACCCTAAGTTGTTCCAACAGCCGCAACCGCTCTTCGCCCAGCACCTCCGAGACTGGGCCCTGACGAACTACTCTGCCTTCGGCCAGCTTGATTACCTCGGCGCCAAGCTGGAACGCCTCGCCCACATCATGCGTGACCGACAGCACCGGAATCTTCTGTCTCCGCAACCACGCCTGCAGTTCCGGCAGCAACTCATCGCGCATGGCGTTGTCCAATCCGGAGAACGGTTCGTCGAGCAGAAGCAGCGGCTTGCCCGGTCCGTCGTAAGTGACCGCGGAGACAACCGCACGGGCCACCGAACCTCTCTGCCGTTCGCCTCCACTAAGGTCGCGAGGCATTCGGTCAGCCAGCGCTGTTAGCCGAAACAGCTTCATCGTCTCTTCGACAATCTCCATCGCATCTGCGGGTTTTGAACTCCACCCGTTTCCATACATCGTGTTCCAGCGCAGAGTGCGATGCGGAAATAACCGCGCCGTCTGCGCTGCGCTGCGCACTGGCCTTTGATGCCCGGGTAGAAATACCCCGGTCGTGGAGTCGAACAACACATGATCTCCTCGCGCAATACGTCCCGAATCCGGCCGAACAAACCCCGCAATCGTTCGCAGCACGGTAGTCTTTCCGCTGCCTGAGGGTCCAAACAACACGGTCCACGGCTCGGTCAGCGCAAAGCGCACATCAACCAGGATCGCTCCCAGACGATGTTGGATCTGTGCTGCTAAAAGGTTATCGGGCGACATCGGCCTGTCCCCCATCTGTCCGGCGCACGCTCGGCAAAAGATAAATTGTGAGCAGCGCTGCCATGGAAAACACCAAAAGCAGGAGAGCAGTTCTGTCCGCTGCCCGGTAGTCGCCATCCTGAACGAGATCGTAGAGCGAGATCGACAGCGTCCGTGTCGCTCCGGGAATGTTTCCGCCTAACATCAGTACGACACCGAACTCCCCGACCGTGTGGGTAAAGGTGAGCACGGCGCTGGTCAGCACTGATACTCGTGCCATCGGCAGGACAACGCTCCAGAACGTCCGCCGCGGTGAAGCGCCCAATCCCTCCGCTGCCTCAACGTACCCTCGATCCACCGCGCCAAAGCCGGCCACCAGCGGCTGCACCGCAAATGGCAGGCTGTAGAGTACCGATCCAACGAGCAACCCGGTGAAACTGAACGCCAGAGGATGGCCGATGATGCGAATCAGCAGCCTTCCGGGTGCGGTCAGCGGCCCCATCAAAATGAGCAGGTAAAACCCCAGCACCGTAGGGGGTAAAACCAGCGGCAGCGCCACTACCGCCTGCACCAGCGCCCGTCCGACGCTGCGTCCGGACGCGATCCACCAGGCAAGTGGGAGCGCAATCACCAACAAAATCGCCGTTGTTCCCACGGCCAGCCGCAACGTTAACCAGAGCGCCTGAAAATCCATACAGCGCCAGTCTATGACACTCGCGAGACTCTCCACGATTTGAGTCGTACAAATTCGTTCACTTCACCGCGGCGAGCCCGAACTTCGACCAGTTCTCCTGCACCGCTGGCGTCAGCAGCCAATCAAGAAACGCATGTGCGTCGGCCTTGCGGTTGGAGTTCTTCATGATCACCGCGCATTGCAGAATCGCCGGATACTGCGAGGTCGGGACCAGCACGTACTCGCCAATTTGTTTGAAGTGCTCCGTGCTTGCCGCCGTCAGCGAGATGAGCCCGAGCTGCGCGTTCCCCGACTCAACAAACTGCGCTGCCTGCGCGATGTTTTCGCCCACTACGAAGTGCGGCGACACGGCGTCGTACATCTTCATCTTCCGCAGCGCCTCGGCCGCCGCGCGTCCGTACGGAGCATGCAGTTCGTTCGCAATCGCCACGGTCTTCACTCGCGGATCGGTCAGCCGTTCAATGCTCAGAGGCAACATGCCGGAGTCCTTCCGCGCCCACAGCACCAGCGTTCCCTTCGCGTAGGGAGTCGGAGCAGACCCATCCGCCTGTCCCGCCGCCACGATCCTCTCCGGATAAGTGAAGTCCGCCCCGAGGAAGATGTCCATTGGCGCGCCATCCAGAATCTGCGTGGCGAGCGCGGACGATGACCCGAAGCTGACGACCAGCTTCACGCCCGTGGCCTTCAGATACTGGTCGGCGAGCACCGGCATTACCGGCTGCAGGTCAGCCGCCGCCGCTACCCGCAGCTCCTTCTGGGCCCAGGCGGGCGAGATGCTCAGCGTGACGAAGATGCAGGCTGCAACGAGATGCATAGCAGCAGCGAATGCGATGCGGCCTTTACAATAGGCAAGAGAAATCATGAAAGTAGCGACACACCATCTTAGATGCACAGAATGCGCTGCCGTCATCCCAAAGGACGAAGCCAGCAGCAACTTCCGCTGCCCGCAGTGCAACGGTCTCTATGAGGTCGTCTACCCCTGGAGCGATGTAACGCCCGGCGTAAAGGCCGAGCCGACGCCCGACGTGCAATCCGGCGCCCAGGCCACTACCTTCTCCGACCTCGTCAATCTGCTGCCCAACCCCAGCGCGCTCCGCTGGCTCTGGCAGGAGCGCCGGACTTCAACCATGGCCGTGGATCAGTCCGGTGTCTGGCGTTTTCGCGACCTGCTTCCCATCGTCGACGACTTCGACAAGGTCGTCACTTTGAGGGAAGGGAACACGCCGCTTTACGAACTCCCCCGCGCCGCGCGTGCACTTGGCCTGAATTGGCTGCTCGCGAAACACCAGGGCATGAACCCTACGGGCTCCTTTAAGGACACCGGCATGACAGCCGCTCTTTCGGTGGCCGCTCAACGCGGATTCGAGTGGGTCGCGTGCGCGTCTACTGGGAATACGTCGGCGGCGATGGCTGCCTATGCCGCTCGCGCCGGGCTGCGCTCCATCGTCTTCATCCCCGAGGGCAAGATCGCCTGGGGCAAGCTCTCGCAATCGATGGACTATGGCGCGCTCACCATTCAGCTCAAGACCGACTTCGATGGCTGCGTCAAAATCCTCGCCGACCTTGTCCAGCGCTTCCCCATCTACCTGCTGAACTCCGTCAATCCTTACCGCCTCGAAGGCCAGAAGACTCCTGCCTTCGAGATCCTTGAGCAGCTCGACTGGCAGGTGCCTGAACACATCATCGTTCCGGGGGGCAACCTCGCTAACTCCGCCGCCCTCGGAAAAGGCTTCACCGAGATGTATCAGCTTGGCCTCATCCCGCGGCGGCCAAAGGTCAGCATCATCCAGGCTGAGGGTGCCAATCCGCTCTACCGCTGGTTCACGGACGCCAACCGCGTCATGAAGCCCGTGGTCGCCGAGACCCGCGCCACTGCGATTCGGATCGGCAACCCTGCCTCCTGGCGCAAGGCCGCCACGGTGATCGATGAACTGGGCGGTTGGTGCGAACAGGTCTCCGAGCAGGAGATTGCCTTGGCCAAGGCAGAGATCGGCTCGGAAGGAATTGGCTGTGAGCCCGCCTCTGCCGTCACCCTTGCCGGCCTCAAGAAACTCGTCGCCCTCGGCAAGGTCACCCCCGAGGAGCGCGCTGTGCTCGTCCTCACCGGACACACCCTGAAGGACTCGCAATACACGATCGACTACCACCGCAACGAGCTCCTCACCGCCGCCGAAAAGGCTCAGCTGACCCCCGCCGATCAGGCCCGTCACGCCGCCCTGCGCCGCCCGCCGATCGTGCTTGAAGCTGACTCCTCCGAAGTTCTCCGGACCCTCGAGTCCTACATGAGCCAGCCCCAACCGGTATGACCACTCCCACCCCGAATTCCATCGAGCGTGGACCTTTTCATGTCCGGCTCCCCGCTACCTCTGCCAACCTCGGCCCCGGCTTTGATGCCGTGGGTCTGGCGATGGCGCTCTACCTGACCATCGACGC
Source organism: uncultured Acidobacteriaceae bacterium (assembly GCA_963802695.1). Classification (GTDB taxonomy): domain Bacteria; phylum Acidobacteriota; class Terriglobia; order Terriglobales; family Acidobacteriaceae; genus Edaphobacter. The sequence continues at coordinate 51,605 of CAWDJN010000010.1, read as the reverse complement.
GACTGCCTCCGAAGTTTTCCACATTGACGCCACCGGTCGCGACGCTGCCCTCTGCGCCAGCATCGAGAACAACCTGATCCTCACTACGTACATGGACATTCTGGCCAACGCCGGAATCCTCGCGCCGCGTCTTCACGTGAAGCTCAACAACGAGATACCCCTCGGTATGGGCTGCGGCTCCAGCGCGGCCGCTCTTCTGGCGGGCATCCTCCTGGCCAATCACTTCGGCGCCCTTAACCTGTCTTCGGAACAGATTCTCGAAGAGGCCTGCCGACGCGAGGGTCACCCGGACAATGTGGCCGCATGTTACCTGGGAGGGATGACTGTTTCATCTGTTGATGAAAGTGGCGTTATTACAGCAACCTGCGGGGAAAACCTCAATTGGAACTTGCTGCTTGCGCTGCCATCAGCGAGCCTGGCGACGTCTAAGGCTCGCGCTCTTCTGCCCGCCCATTACTCCCGCGAAGACGCCGTTGCGAATATCCAGGCGACCGCCCTCCTGGTCGCGGCATTCGCACAGGGTCGAGGCGACCTTCTTCGTTTTGCCATGCGCGACCGCATCCACCAACCCTACCGGAGCAAGGCATGTCCGCTGCTGCCTCGGCTCCTTCCCTTGGCCGACACCCCGGGGGTTCTGGGGGTGGCTCTTAGCGGAGCGGGACCCTCTGTTCTGCTAATTGTTGAAAACTCGGCAGTTCAAGCACTCGATTCCGTCATTCGTCAAGCCGCGGCCGATCCCAAAATTGAAGTTATCCACACCTGGATTGCTGGAGGAGTACTTCAATCGTGAGGCCTATTTAGCTCACCGGTAAGATCTTATTACGAATATGACAATAGGGTAACTTCAACCTCGTTACCTAAGATTCCTTTACGTCATGGAAAATTCTTCGTACTTTATCCCTTGTGGGCAGTTCTGGGGAGGGCTGCTACGCCGCCCGTTGACCTCTTTCAATAGAGGTCCGGGCGTTTACTCTTTAAGGCCCCGGCCGATCCCGAATCGCAGAACTCCTCAGAGCATCTATTATTGTGAAGGCTGCGCTGCACCGCAGGGTGTGAGAAAAAGTGCAGTGCGATCTGGAGGAAGTTAAATGGCAGGACAGTACGTCACCGAAATCAACGATGCAAACTTTGAAAAAGATGTTCTACAGTCGGCAGAGCCCGTACTGGTAGATTTTTGGGCCGCCTGGTGCGGTCCTTGCCGAGCCTTGGCCCCGGTCGTCGACGAAGTTGCAACTCAGTATCAGGGCAAGCTTAAGGTTATGAAGATGGATGTTGACTCCAACACCGCTACGCCGATGCGCTACGGTATTCGTGGCATCCCGGCCCTCCTGATCTTCAAGGACGGTAAAGTGGCCGACCAGATCGTCGGGTTTGTCCCCAAGGACACCATCGATAAATCTGTGAATAAGGTTCTGGCGTAAGTTAGCCAACGGAGTTTGGCGTAAGAGCTTCACGGCCCGGCGATCCCTGGATCGCCGGGCCGTTGTATTTGCATTTAGCAAATGAACTGGGTCGGCTGGTGTCGGCTTAAGATAGCCGCTTTTCAAAGACCACCGACGTCTTTACCTTGCTGTAACCATCCCGAAGGTAGAACCGGTGGGCGTCTTCGCGCTTGATCTGCGAGCGGACCCGGACGACCGGGATTGATTGGCTTCGCGCCCACTCTTCAACCTCGAGGCAGAGACGCCGGCCGATCCCCAGACCGCGTGTCTCGTCGCGAACGACCAGGCCGCCAATCACCGCGCAGGCCGACGACTGCAGGTGGCGCTCGATCGCGGCATCGATCCAGCCTACGATCTGACCGTCGAGAACTGCAGCGAACGCGACCCTGTCGGCTGACCGCGATGTCTCCTCGATTCGTTGACGAAGGTCGTCGGGCGAGTTCGGGTAACCAAGTTGGCTGCACAGTTCCGCAGCCGCCCCTGAATCCTCGGCCGTCAGCTCGCGAATCGAGAGCCGCGAGAGGTCTCTTTCCATGGTTGCGCTCATGTCCGTATTATTGCGCGTCCGAGTTTGAGCAGAGGCCCAAAAGAACGAAGATGCGCTGGCTCTCATGCCTGAGTGGATGTTATGTTTCTATCGTCTACAAAACAAAATCTGAAGAATAGGGACTGCATCCGTGGGATTGTTGAGCCATCTGTTTTACCCCTGGGGTCTCGTGCTCCAGGGACTGGCGATCATCCACTTCATCCGGCGTCGGCCGGATACCTACTGGCTCTACATCATCCTGTTCCTCGGCCCCGTCGGAGCATTGATCTACCTTTTCGTCGAAGTCACTTCCCGACGTCGGTCTCGTAGGCCAGTCCTTCAAAGGCTTCTCGCGCCGAAAGCGAATCAGCCAGCTTGAAGTCATCATTCGTGACAATCCATCGACCGGCAATTACGAAGAGCTGGGCGACCTCTACATGGACGAGGGCAAGCTCCAACTCGCCCGGGCCGCATACGACAAGGCCATCACCGCCCGGGCAAACACAATCGATCCCTATTACCGACGCGGTGTCTGCGCCGTCCTGCTGGGCGATGGCGCGGCCGCTCTGCCCGACCTTGAGCGAACGGTCGCAGAAGATCCCGGCCACGACTTCCATCGCGCCGCCGCATTGCTCGCCCACGCCTATGTTCAGACCGGACAGAAAGAAAAAGCTGAGGCGCTCTTCCGGCAGGTAACGGCTATCTCGACCTCGTCCGAGACCTACCTGAACTTCGCGAGTCTGCTCGCATCCGAGGGACGCAACGCCGAAGCGCGCGAATGGGCGCAGAAAGTTCTCGACAAGAAGCCTTCCATGCCCGGCTACCTCCGCCGGCGCGAGCGGCCATGGTTCCGCAGTGCAAACGCTCTGCTGAAACGTCTCCCCGCGTAATTCAGTCCGGCAGCTTCGGGAAGCCGTGCTATCCCTCAGAGCCCCTTTTCCGCTAATCTCCCTTACAGCCAACGGTTATGTTGTCTCATCACGTTTCTAAGGAACTCATGTCTCGAAACCGGTCTCTTCTCATCATTGCGCTCAGTGCATTCTGCCTGACCATCGCGTCCTTCCCGCCGAAATCCGCCATGGCGCAATGCCACATGACGGGACACGACATGGGCGGGATGCAGATGAAGGAGATTCCCGCTCCGGACAAGCTTCCTCCGCCAATCAAGATGACCGGCATTGGGAACAGCCACATCACAATCACTGCGACGCCCGAGGCGCAGGCATGGTTTGACCAGGGACTGACCCTTCTCCATGATTTCTGGGATTATGAGTCGGAACGCGCGTTCGAACAATCGATTCGGGTAGACCCTCAGTGCGCGATGTGTTTCTGGGGACTCGAACAGGCGCTTCTCTTCCGCCACAATGAGGGGTCTGCCTATTCGCACGAGGCCCTTGCCAGTGCAGTGAAGCTTAAGAGCCGAGCAAGCAGGCAGGAGCAACTTTACATTGAAGCGGCAGTTGCTGCGAATGACGCCTCCGCAGTCGCGCTCGCGAACTCGCCCGCCAACAATGAAAAAGAGATCGGCGTGTTGCGGCAGTTGGTGAAGGACTATCCCAACGACATCCAGGCCAGCATATTTCTCTCCTCCGCGGTGCGCGACGGATACACCGACGCGGGAGAGCCCAAGAAGGGAACCCAGGAGTCGATGGCCATTCTTCAGGAGATCCTGAAGAAGACTCCAGACGACTCCGCTGCGAACCATTACTGGATCCACGCAGTCGAACCCAGCAATCACCCTGAGCAGGCGCTAAAGAGTTCCGCGATTCTCGCAAGTCTCGCTCCTGCCTCCGGCCACATGGTGCACATGCCGGGCCACATCTACTACCGCGTAGGCGATTACGCGCAGGCCGAGCATTGGTTTGCGCAATCGACAGCCGTGGACGAACAGTACATGCACGACCAGCATGTCGATGTTGATGATGACTGGAACTACGTTCACAATCTCATGTACGGCATTGCGAACCTGATGGAGGAAGGAAAGCTCTCGGAGGCGACAACTCTTTCGGGCAAGCTGTCAGGCGCTCGCGGACAATTGAGCGAAACCCTATATACGGGCACTGCCCGTGACGGGATGACGCGGATCGATCCGAATCTTCCGGTGGCGCTGCGAACGGGGAACTGGCCTCGCGTTTTGGCTTTGCTGCAGTCCGCCCAGCCGCAGGTGAAGTTGGAGAACCTCAGCTTTCTCGCAGGCCAGTTGAAGCAGTTCGCAACGGGCATGCAGGCTGCGCAGACCGGGGACCTTGCAACCGCGCAGGCTAGCTCGACCGCACTCGATGTCGAGTTGTGGCACATGTCGCAAAAGGTAAAAGACGCTCCGAAGGCCAAGCCAACTTTGTCTGCTCTGCCGGTGATGGTGGCAGTCATGCCTGATGCACTGGCGGCGCCACTCCTCGCTAACCTGTCGATTATGTCGCTGGAGCTGCGAGCAACAATTCTGGCCGCGCAAAAGCGCTTGCCGGAGGCGAAAAAACTCTTCGGTGAGGCCATGCTGGAGGAAAGCCAGCTGGGATATCGAGAGCCTCCGAACTACATTCGACCTGTAGGCGAAACTGAAGGGCTTTGTTTTGCTACAGGCGGACGATTTCGCCAGACGCGCATGAGGCTTATGCTGCTGCTCTCAAGGAGAGGCCGAAATCTGGATTCGGGCTCTTCGGAATGGCTCGCAGCAGTGAAGCCGCAGGGAACGCAACCGTCGCGCGGGAGGAGTATGCCCGGTTTCTCGAAGCCTGGAAGAATGGTGATCCGTCTAACCCCGAGCTCGCTCACGCACAACAGTACATGGGTTCAAGCAGCGGGACCGTCACCGGAAGATAGCGAAGCCCTGCCACCCGTTGAATTGGCCTTCGTGCGTGAGCAGATGCTCTTCGCAATTCATGCTCACGGCTCTACGATGGTCCAGCTCGGATCGGGATCGAACAAGCTCATTGCAGTTGCCGTCTCCGCAGTGGTCTTTCCCAGATCTTTTTGGAGCAGCACGCCATCCTGATTCATGATGAAGGTCATCACTCCCGAGTTGCCGTATTCCGCCGGATAGGCTACGAACGCGAATCCGCCAGTCACCTTGCCATTGACCGCGTAGTCCTTCGCTCCGCCGGGCGCCTTATCGGTCTGCCCTTTTAGCATGTGGAAGTAGTAGCCGTGGAATGCAGTGTTCCCCTCGGGCTTCTTGGTGTATCCCTCCGCAGTCGCGAACGCCGCCATCGGCCCGAGTGGACTAGCGGGCTGGCCGTCATCCGCCTTCCAATACAAGCCGTTCTGCTTGCCAGGATCGCTGATGAACTTCACGGCATATTGTTTCGTCCTATCGCCGTCGTGAGGCTTGAGAGTGGTACTCGGCCTCTGCATCCGCGACCGCTCCACAGGCTGCGATGATCGCGAGCTCATTCCGTCCAATGCGACGGTTGAGAACCTCATCCTTTCCGGCCGCTGTATCGAAATACCACTGCCCGTCTGCATTTTTCTTGAGCGGAATCGGGAAGGGGAAGTTGTCGGCTCCGACCAGAAGAATCTGGCCGCCATCGGGCATCTTGCGCCAGCGGTGCATCGCGCCATATCCTGCCACGAATTGGTCCCTGGTGGTTTTGTCCTGAACAGGGTCGCCGGAGACGATAAGCTCTTTCGAATCGGGACCGAAGATGGCCAGCAGGGCGTTTTGATCGTCTGCTTTGGCGGCCGCCTGCACCGCGTTCCCTGCGTCGTCAGGAGTGGCAAAGGTGCTGATTGCAGGTTTTTCCGGTGCTTTCTTGCAACCGGCAAACGGAATAACGAATGCCAGGATCAGCAACCGGATTGTAAATGTGGTCTTGCGGTGTTTGAGCGACATCCCGTCCTCCAAAAACTTTTAGCTGTAAAACTCTCTGCCTACGCCGGTTCCGAAGCCTGACTTCGATTGCGGCGCACCCCGACTACCTGCGACCACCCCAGCCACCGCCGCCGCCGCGGCTTTCCGAACCACGGGCGCTATCCGCGCGAGATTGCCAGCCACCGCCTCCGCCGCCGCCCCAGGCCGATGACCCGCTGCTCTTCTCCTGTCCACCGTAGCCGTGAGCAGCAGCAGAGCTGCTTGCCGACGAGTAACTTGAAGTGTTATGAGGAGTTCCCTGGGTTTGGTTCCAACCGCTTCCGGTGTTCTTGTAGACGTTGCCGTTCGCCGTCGCATATTTATTGCCGTTTGCGGTTTGGGCCGCGGATGCGCTGTTGCCATACTTGCCCGACGCGGCGACGGCTGAGCCTCCTGCCGAAGTCTGTCCCGATGCAACAGTCCCATTCGCGTTAGTTGCGTGTTGCGTGTAAGCGGTATTGCCGTTCTTGGAGTACACCGAACTACCGGAGCTCCCATAGGCGTTAGAGGTTTGATGGGTTGCCGCATAGGCTCCCGTATTCGGGTTGTAAGCCTGTCCCACCGCCTGGGAGCCATACGCCGTCTGCGTCGACGCGCCGCGCGCATAAGTCCCCGTCGAGGGGTTGTAGCCAGTGGAGGCGTGAGCGCTGCCGTATGGTCCGTATGCGGATGCGCTTGAACCGTAGTAGCCCCCGTGCCACGCGCTGTTTCCGTAGTAGCCGCTGCTGTGATAAACCACCGTGCCGCCGTGCCAGTTGCAGTTCCAGTAGCTGTATCCCCAGCTATTGCTCATCGCCGCGCCTATTGCGATCCCAACTCCGAAGGCAAGCACGGCGGTCGTCACCACGGCTGCAGTGCTATACCCTGGCGTGACATAAGGCGTACCGTAAACCACCGTGGGGTTGTACGTCGGGACATACACAACCTGGGGATTCGTCGGCTGAATCACGATCACCTGCGGCGATTGCTCCACGACCGTGATCTGCGAGCCTGATTTCAGATTGCCGGCAGACTTTGCTTTGGCCCGCAACACCTGCACTGCTGTCATAACGTCGGAGGGCTGGGTGTGGTATGCCTCCCCTAACGCGGAGGTCCAACTGAGGTTCTTCGCCATGTTGTCCAGGACCGAAGGAAACTGCGTGAGCGCCTTTACACTCGGGTCCCATGTTTGCGTATCTACCGCATTCGTCAATGCGGTGCCGGTGAGGTTCTTGTTCTGGGTAAGCCAATCGTTGGCGAAGGTAACCTGGTCGGGAAAGGTAGCCGCTCCCAGAATCTGGGCAACCAGGGCGTCGGGGTACAGCGCAATCGGCGCGGCAAGTTGTTGCAACTCCTCCGCAGTCAGCGGTACACCTTGTCCCGCATATCCGGTCGATCCGGCGGGTGCTGCTTGGTCCTGGCCCATAGCTTCAAACGGCACGGTGAATACCAGCAGCGGAATTAACACCGTCGACAGCAGCTGTTTCATGAAAGTCCTGACCATTTTTTCTCCATCCGGGAAGATCGTCGCGCTTCGCCTCGATTCGCAAGCGAGGATGCGCCGTTACCGCACATCGAACTTCGTACGGCCCAAGCTTAGCCCCAAAACTCACCGCGAGATACTAGCGATATTAGTAGTTATTTGGGATCCAAAATTGAGGTTGACCGCAGCCGAGCCTGACCGAAATGGAGTTTCGGGTGGCCACAACCGTCAATCATTCCAACGGCCAACCCATTACACTGACATGAATGCTCGAGTGGATGCTCTTCCGCATAATCATTGTGGCCTTCTTCATCCTGGCCACGAGCTTCTTCGTCGCTGCTGAGTTCGCTCTCGTCAGCGTCCGCGAGACCCGCATCCAGCAACTCATCGCGCTTGGTCGCCCGGGCGCGCGCACCGCTCTCAAGCTCAAACACTCCATAGACGAGTTCCTGCCCGCTGTGCAACTCGGCGTCACCGTCGCCGGCCTTGCCCTCGGCTGGATCGGCGAGCCCGCCATTGCCCAGATCATCCTCAACTTTGAGAGCGCCTGGCTCCACGCGCTGCCTCTCCATGCGGTGCTCTACGCTCACACCATCGCGGTCGTCTTGTCCTTCTGCATCATCACTTACTTCGAGGTCCTCCTCGGGGAACTCGTTCCCAAATCCCTCGCCCTGCAGCGCGCCGAGCGCATCGCTCTCGCCGTCGCCGGCCCCATGGACGTCTTCATCCGCATCACGCGCCCCATCGTGAAGCTGCTGAACGTCTCCGCCTCCGTCGTCCTCCGTCTCTTCCGCGCACCGTTACGCGGCGAAGGCGCCGTCCATTCGCCCGAAGAGCTCAAGCTGATCGCCACCGCCACCCGCCGCATGGGCTTACTCCCGGTCTTTCAGGAAGAGATCATCCACCGCGCCATCGAACTCAACCACGTCACCGTCCGCGAGATCATGACGCCGCGCGGCAAGATATTCTCGCTTCCGATCGACATGCCGCTCCAGCAGGCCTCCGCCCGCATCGTCGAAGAGCAGCACTCCCGCGTCCCTGTCTACGACCCCGCCGGCGGTCCGGAGCACATCGTCGGTATCGTCTACTCCAAAGACATCTCGCGGCTCATGCACTTCCGCAGCGTCGCGCTCTCCATGGGGGGCAAAGGCGAGTCCGGCCTCACGCTCCGTCAGGTCATGCGCGAGGTCGCTGTCGTCCCCGAGACCAAACTAGCCATCGAGCTCCTCCAGGAGTTTCAGGAGCGCCGCCGCCACATCGCCATCGTCGTCGACGAGTTCGGTTCGACGGTCGGCCTCGTCACTGCCGAAGACGTTCTCGAGCAAATAGTCGGCGAGCTCGAAGACGAGTTCGACGTCAGCCGCTCGCCTCTGCTCTCTACGACTGGAGCCATGTTGCTCGACGGCTCGACGACGCTGCGCGACCTCGGCAACCAGCTGCACTGGGTCTTCCCCCGCGAGACCGGAGTCGAAACCCTGGCCGGCTTCCTCCTCGCTCAGTTCGGCCACATCCCCGTCCCGGGCGAGAGCATCGACTACGAAGGCCGCCGCTTCCAGGTCGCCGAAATGGCTGGTCACCGCATCAGCCGCGTCAGCGTAGAAGACCTCGCCCCGCCGCAAAACGAATCCGCGATCAACAACACGAAAGCGATCCAATGAAAGAGAGGTCGTCATTCTGAGCGGAGCGAAGAATCCCCGCATTTTGCCCGGAGCGTCACACTTTTGGCGACCCATTCGCCGCATCCTCGTCACGCTTCCGGTCCTCTGGGTCGTCGTCTCCGTCGTCTTTCTGCTGATCCATCTCGTCCCCGGCGACCCCATCGTCCAGATGCTCGGCGAAGGAGCCACTGCCGCCGACATCGATGCCCTCCGTCATGCCTACGGCTTCGACGCGCCTCTCAGCCAGCAGTACACCCACTACTGGCGCGGTCTCCTCCACGCCGACCTCGGCCAGTCCCTCCGCCTCCACGACTCCGTCACCCACCTCATCCTGCAACGCTATCCCTACACACTCGCTCTCACGCTCGCCGCGCTGTTGATTGGCGTCGCACTCTCCATCCCCGCTGGCGTCATGTCTGCACTCCATCGCAGCCGCTGGCAGGACCGCACGCTCGGCGTCGTCTCCCTCGTCGGCCTGTCGTTCCCCAACTTCGCTCTCGGGCCCATCCTGATCCTCATCTTTTCCATCTCACTCGGCTGGCTCCCCGTCTCCACTGCGGGCGATGGCACCGCCGGCAGCTTCCTCCTGCATCTCGTCCTGCCTGCAATCACCCTTGGGCTGGGCCTCGCCGCTATCCTGACGCGTATGGTTCGCACCGCGATGCTCGAAGAGCTCAACCAGGACTACATCCGCACCTCCCGCGCCAAGGGGCTCACAGAAAACGCTGTCGTGTACCGCCACGCGCTGCGCAACGCCTTGATCCCGGTCATCACCGTCGTCGGTCTGCAGTTCGGCAGCCTCCTCGCCGGAGCCATCGTCACCGAAACCATCTTCAGCTGGCCCGGCATCGGCCGCCTCACGCTCTCCGCCATCTCCAACCGCGACTACGCGTTGGTGCAAGGCTGCATTCTGGCCATCGGACTCACCTATGTCGCGGTCAATCTCTTCACCGACTTCGCCTACACGATCGCTAACCCCCGCATGCGCAGCCAGTAAGCTCTTTTCCTCCCCCGAAATGGGCAATCCGACATCCCACCAAAGCCGCACAACCCGATTTTTGCGAAGCCCGTCCTTCGCCTTACACTAGGAAGGAATTCGGTCTCGACACCGGAGAAGGGAAGTATGAAACTCGCTACCATCCTGTGCCGCGCTACCCTGGGTTTTCTTACAGTGGCTCTGCTCACTGCGGCAGCCTTTGCGCAGACCCGGCCGATTCCGGGCAAGCCTGAACCCGTCCCACCCCTTCTCCAGGGCAACTCCAAGACTATAGCCGAGCCCAACACCCCGCCCGCGCGCCCCTTTCACGACTCCCGCTACGGCGTGTCCTTCACCATTCCGCCTGCCTGGAACCTCACCCGCAAGGACGGCGACGTCAGCACCTTCAACCTCGACGCCCGCACTGCCGCCCACAACGCCCAGATGCGCGCCGTCGCGACGATCAGCTTCAACCCCCATCCCTACTCGACCTTTGCCGGAGCGCTCTTTTACTACAGCATCACGCCAAACGTGACGGCGAACCAGTGCGCATCGCAGGCCTCCGCTCGGGCTCCCCATTCCGTCAGCACGACACAGGTGGCAGGCGTCCCCTTCACCCACGGCTACGACGAGCACGGCGGCATCTGCACCGAGTCCCGCGACGAGATCTACACCACCGAGCGCGACAACACCTGCTACCGTTTCGACGCGGTCATCAACAACTTCTGCGGCGGCGACGTCAGCGGCGTTCAGGACATCACCGAGCGCGAACTGGACGATGTCCGCAAACGGATGCAGTCGATCCTCAACACCATCCGCTTCGACAACTAGTTATTGCGGTTGATCGACTACCAACTCCCGCACGCTAGCCTCAACCCCATCCTCCACCGTCACAAACCCCACCGTGACCGGCAGGGAAAACCTCTTTGGCCCCGCGCTTCCCGGATTGAAAAACACCACATCATGGCACACGTGAACTGAAGCCATGTGCGAGTGCCCGCTTACCACCATCGCCACTCCCGCCGCCACCGGATCAATGTCCAGATCATGCACCGAGTGCACGAGGTAAAACAGCTTTCCGCCAAGCTCCACCACATCCGTAACCGGAAGCTCCGCACACGGGCCGCGCAAATCAACGTTGCCCCGAATCGCAGTTACCGGCGCAATCTGCCGCAGCTTCTCCAGCACACAGATGTGCCCCACGTCTCCGGCGTGCAGAATATGATCGACTCCGTGCAAAGCCTCGACCGCCTCCGGTCGAAGTAGCCCATGTGTATCTGAGATAACCCCAATCAGCATCGCTACGCGACCCTCATCTCCTGCAACGATGCAAATGCCCGACTGGACTTCGGATCATGGCTCCGATCCGGATCGATCCGCAACTCCAGCGTCCGAACGCCATCCAGCTCGACGACGTAGTCCTCAATCTCTTCGGTCGACCCATGCGGCGAAAAAGACCACTGCTGTCGCACCACTTCGCGCATCTCCCCTTCCCATCCGGCATACACCGCGAACTCCTGCGACCGCTCCGCTGCCTGCTCAACAAAATGCAAATGAATCCGCCGGATCGTCTGCGGCTCGTCGAACGCCAGCCGGATCACCTGCGGTCCCGTCTCCGCCGCGCGCCATCCCGTCGTCGCAGCCTTACCCAGAGCATGCTCAATCGGAAACTGCGCATCTTCTGAAGTAATCTCCACCTGCGCGATCGCTTCCAAATCCTTCCATACTCCAGGCGTCGAAGGTCGTGCCGTCGAACCGCCACTTGAGATCACACTCTTCCGCATAGATTCCTCCACAGAGAGACTAACCCGAGTGACAGATATTAGATTCCATCGACTCTTCTTTTTTTGATGCGCCCCTGGCCAGCTTTGATCTGCATCTCTTCCGGTGATATCGAAAAAATCAGCAAGCCACTCTCAGCCCGGAGTTAGCATCATTGCAGAAGCTCCGGGAGGAACCATGGGACGCGAAGCAACCTGCGACTGCACCGTCGACGGAACCAAGGCCAAAGTCAAAGCGCTCCTCGAAACCAACGAAATCATCCTCCGCGGACCGATTCGCATGACCGCCCCGCTCAACGCCCTCAAAAACATCCGGGTCGAATCCGAAACCCTCTGTTTCGACCTGGACAGACATCCCATCCAACTCCATCTCGGAGCCAAGGCCGCTGAAAGCTGGGCAAAAAAGCTCAAGACCCCACCACCCACTCTCGCCGACAAGCTGGGAATCACCGGCAAAATCGTCCGGACCATCGGTCCAATCGCCGACAAGGCCCTCTATTCCGCGCTCTGCTCGGCCTCGCTTGTCCGCGCCGAAAGGCCCGACCTCATTCTCTCCTACATCGACACGCCCGAAACCCTGGCTACCACCCTGCGAGCTGCAAAGCCGCAACTAGCCCGTTCCGTCCCCATCTGGCTCGTCTACCGCAAAGGCCCGGGCCACCCGATCAACGAATCCGGCATCCGCACAACCCTCCGCGCGCAAGGCCTAATGGACACGAAAGTGGCCTCCGTCTCCGAACACCTCACGGCCCTCCGCTTCAATCTCCCCAAATCAAGTTGAAGCCCGCTCGATCGAAATCACTTTTATCAGTTTTTATCCCTGTGATCACTGTTACGCCTTACAAGCCCGCATTCATCCGAGTCCGCGGGTCCATCCAATCCCGCAACGCATCCCCAATAAAATTGAACGAAAGCACACAAAGCATCACCGCCATCGCCGGAAAGAACACCAGATGCGGCGAGTCGAACAGATGCGACCGCGCATCGTTCAGCATCGACCCCCAGCTAGCCGCCGGCGGCGGAACTCCCAGCCCCAGAAAACTCAGCGTAGCCTCTGCCAGCACCGCGCCCGCCATTCCAATGGCCGCCTGCACAATCAGCGGCTGCAGAATATTCGGCAGAATATGCCGCCCCATCACTCGCAAATCCGAAGCCCCCAAAGCCCGCGCCGCCTCGACAAACTCGCGCTCCTTCACCGCCATCACCTGGGCCCGCACCAGCCGCGCATACCCCACCCATCCTGAGATCGCCAGCGCCAGAATCACATTCCCCAGCCCCGGGCCCATGAACGCAACAAACGCAATTGCCAGCAAAATCCCAGGAAGCGCCATGAACGCATTCGTCACGTAGATATTTACGACCGTATCCGTCCACCCGCCATAAAATCCGGCCAACCCACCCGCCACCAATCCCACCGCCAGCGAAAGTCCCACTACACTCACCGCAACAATCAGAGAAATCCGCGCCCCAAACAGAGTCCGCGACAAGATATCCCGACCCAGTTCATCGGTTCCAAACCAATGAGCCGCCGAAGGCCCCATCAACCGCCCGGTCAGGTCCAGCTGTGCCGGATCATCGGGCGCCAGCCACGGCGCAAACACCGCGCAGACCGTAAATATAAGCAAAAGCAGCAACCCCACCGCGGCCAGCGGCTGCCGCTTGATTACTTGACCCATTCCCGACACTCTCTCCACGCCTAAATCCTACATCCATACAACCTTTGGCGGCTTTGATCGATGCATCCAAGGATGTAGGGTGAAACCATGAAGCTTTTTCGCCGACTCTCGATCGCCATCCCCGCAGCACTCCTCGCGCTCTGTCTCTTCGGCGCCTGGTGGACTCGCGGATCCATGACGCACATGCCTTTCCTCAAGGGCAAGGGCGGCGCTGCAGCCCGCAATAGCCTCGTCGATCAGCGTCCCTGGCAGACCGTCGCATCGCTCGCGCCCCTGGCTGTCACCGCCGAAGAGCAATCCTACGCCCGCCAGGCTGAGCGTCTCGCCGACCACGACGTGGATCAGGCGTTCGCTCTCGCGCTCCGTCAGGCCGCCCTCCAGACTCGCACTCTTACCGGCGAAGCCCTCGTCGCCCAGCAAAAAGTCACCCAGCTCCAGGAGCTCGTCAAAGAAGATCAAGCTCGCGTCGACGATCTCACCGCCAAACTGAAGCTCCCCAACGGCTCCGTCGCATCGTCCGACGATCTCGACTTCGCCAAGGCCCAGCTCCAGCTCGACAGCGATGAACTCGCCGATGCCAACGAAGAGCTCGCCCGCGCCAGCGGCGACAAGCGCCCTCAGATCCAGCAGGAGCTGAACGCCCGCAATGAGGCGATGAAGAAGTACGACTCCCAGGCCAGCGGAGGCCAGATCGCAATCATCTCCTCCACCCGTCACGGGACCCTCGCCGGCCGCATCTCTTCCTGGTTCGATCAGCGCTCCCGCATGTCGCTGCTGGAGCAGGCAAAGGCCGATACCGACACCGAAGTCGCTCGCCTCACCGCCCAACACGCTGAGTTCGAGAAAGAGGCCAGCGATGCAGCCGCGGCAATCACTTCCTCCAACGCCCAATCCGGCACTGCCGCTCCTCCCGACGCCATCAGGAGCCGCGTAAACCGCATGGCTCACGCTCACTCCCTCGCTCAGATGCACAACATCGTCGAGGACCAGCTAGACACCCAGAAGCAGCTCTCTGCCGTCTACGCCAAATGGCTCGCGCAAGTGCAACTCCAGCACGGCATCGTCGGCCACCTTGCACTGCAATCCTTCGCCTGGATTGCTTTCCTTCTCCTCCTCAGCGCTCTGATCTCCACCGGAATCCGCGCCGTCCTCAATGGTTCCACCATGGACCGCCGCCGCCTCCACACACTTCGCACGATCGCAATCCTGGGCATTCAGGTCATCACGCTCGCCCTCGTGCTCCTCATCATCTTTGGCGCGCCCACCCAGGTTCCCACGATCCTCGGCCTTGGAGCAGCAGGCCTCACCGTCGTCTTCCAGGACTTCATCCTCGCCTTCTTCGGATGGTTCATCCTCATGGGCAAAAACGGCATTCGTGTCGGCGACTGGGTCGAGATCAACGGCGTAGGCGGCGAGGTCGTCGAGATCGGCCTCTTCCGCACAGCCCTGCTCGAAACCGGCAACTGGACCGACAAGGGCCATCCCACCGGCCGCCGCGTCACCTTCATCAATAACTTCGCCATCACCGGCCAGTACTTCAACTTCTCTACCACGGGTCAGTGGATGTGGGACGAGATCACGGTCAACATCCCACCCGGCGTCGACTCTTACAAGACCATCGAGGCCATCCACAACACGGTTCTCAAGGAGACCGAGAACGACGCAGCCCTGGCTGAAAAGGAGTGGCAGAATAGCACCGCCGAGAACGGCCTCAGTCAATTCAAGGCCACGCCCTCAGTCGACATGCGCCCCGCCTCATCCGGTGTCGACATCGTCGTCCGCTACGTCATTCGCGCTGGCGACCGCTTCGAGACCCGCAATCGCCTCTACCAATCCGTCATCGACCTCCTGCACACCCCGCAGCCAGCCGAAACACCGGAACGCGAACTCACGACGAAAAACTGAGAACTGAGAACTCACGAAGGCATCGGTCTCGAGTGAATGATCATCCACGAGGTCCCAAACTTGTCCCGCAGCATCCCGAAGCGAGACGCATAAAACGTCTCCTGCATCGGCATAAACACTTCGCCACCATCTTTCAGCAGTCCGTAGATGCGTTCCGCCTCTGCATCGCTATCCACACCAAGCGAAAGATACACGCTACGCATCGGCTGAAACCGATCCAGGGGAGCATCGCTGCCCATCAGCTCTGTTCCAGCGATCGACATATTCGCATACAGCACAAATTTCTCCGTGCCCGGAGGAACATTCTTCGGATCCGGTTGATCGGCATACCGCATCATAAAAGTAATCTTGCCGCCAAGATTCTGCTCGTAGAACCGGAAAGCCTCCTCGCAGTTCCCGCCAAAATTCAGATAAGCATTCAGCTTCATCGCTCCTCCTTCAGGTCTCCCAAGTCTAATCTGAGCGGCCCGGGAAGATCTTACTGCCGCTAGGAGAGTTGGCTCCCCCACGTAGCTCTATATTTGCTGAGGAATAACGAGGTCCTCCCCCAAAAGTGTCACGCTCGAAATCGACCTTCTCGCAGCTATACTTGGAACTGTGGCGAAGCACTGCCACAATCTGATTTGCGGATAACCCAAGTTGCCTCAACAGCTTCTAAATATTCAGGCCAAAAAAAAGGAGCCCTCCCCCCGATGAAGCTCAAAGGAAAAAAAGCAGTCGTCTGCGGTGCCGGTGGATTCATCGGCGGCCATCTCGTGCAGAGTCTGCTCGCCAACGGCGTCGAAGTCATTCGCGCCGTCGACATCAAACCCCTCGACGAGTGGTACCAGGTCTCAAACGACGTAGAAAGCCGCTCCCTCGACCTCCAGGAGAAAGCCGCCTGCCTCCAGGCTGCCACCGGGGCTGAAGTCATCTTCCAGCTCGCCGCCGACATGGGCGGCATGGGCTTCATCGAAAACAACAAAGCTCTCTGCATGCTGAGCGTCCTCACCAACACCCACATGCTCCTCGCCGCCCGCGAAAAGGGTGTCGAGCGCTTCTTCTACTCCTCCTCCGCCTGCGTCTACAACGGCGAAAAGCAGACGAACCCGAACGTCGTCGCCCTCAAGGAAGAGGACGCCTACCCCGCGCTCCCCGAAGACGGCTACGGCTGGGAAAAACTCTTCTCCGAACGCATGTGCCGCCACTTCGAAGAGGACTACGGCATGCAGACCCGCGTCGCCCGCTACCACAACGTCTACGGCCCGCTCGGCACCTGGGCCGGCGGCCGCGAGAAAGCTCCCGCCGCCATCTGCCGCAAGGTCATCGAAGCCAAGCACTCCGGCTCCAACCAGATCGAGATCTGGGGCGACGGCAAGCAGACCCGCTCCTTCATGTACATCGACGACTGCACCAAGGGCACGCAGATGATCGCCGAAAGCGAGATCCACGAACCCCTCAACCTCGGCTCCAACGAGCTCGTCACCATCAACCAGCTCGTCGACATCGTCGAAGACATCGCCGGCGTGAAGCTGAAGCGCAACTACAAGCTCGACGCCCCCAAAGGCGTCAACGGCCGCAACAGCGACAACACCCTCATCCTCGAAAAGCTCAAATGGGAACCCTCCATCAAGCTCCGCGAAGGCATGGCCAAAACCTACGCATGGATTGAGCAGGAGATGTTAGCCGCCAAGCCTCTAGTGGCCGCTACTCGCTAGCATCTTCAATACGCCCTCGGTCGTCTCCACCTCGCCAAGCCGTGGAAACATAATCTCCACGCGCTTGGTGTGTGCGTCTTCGTTCATGTCCGTCATCGCATCCGAAACGAACACCACGTTATACCCCAGGTCATAAGCACTCCGCGCCGTCGACTCAACCCCGACGCTCGTCGAAATACCTGCCAGAAAAATCTGCGTGACCCCACGCGCGCGTAGCAACTCATCCAGAGAAGTCCCCAAAAACGCTCCCGCCCGATGCTTGGTAACAAGCAAGTCGCTAGGCTCCTGCCCCAGTTCTGGAACCAGCTCCGTCCAATCCGGTGGAAACGCATAATTTCTGATACCGGTATCCGTCCGACCCGGAGCTCTCCCAGCCACATTCACCAGCACTACCGGCAATCCTCGCTCGCGGAAGGCCCGCGCCAGTTGCGCACTCCGGCTAACGATCTCGCTGGAAGGATGCGCAGTCGGGAAGCCCACAATACCTTTTTGCAGGTCAATCACTACGAGCGCAGCATTCGAATCAACTTGTGTAAGAGGCACGATTTTTTCCTTTAAGTCTGGAACCAACGCATCGCGCAGGTTGCATTTTTTTACAACTACTCACGATCCTTCTTCGCGAAATTCACGCTCAGCATGATGCTGATAGCAGCAATCCCCACGAAGAAAACGCCAAGCGCCACAGGGTCTCCGTTTGAAATCTTTCCAGCGCGAAAGAGAAAGTAACCAGCGACCATATTGAACAGCGCCCAAACAACATTCACCGTTGCAGAAGACAATCCCTTACCCGGAGGCTTCGAAAAAGGCGTCGGAAGACGATCCCCTGAGGCGCCACTCACAAAGTGAGGCACAGCATTTGCAAGAAACATTCCCGCAAAGAAACAAGCAACGTAGTTCACAGTGATTTCCCTCCTGATTGAAAACCAACCGCATCAACAAACTCATACTGCATCTCTGCGTCCATTTCGCTCGCCGGCATCAGGCCCATCTCCTGGTAAATAGGGTGCATGACGGCGTTCACCTTAGGCAGATTGAGCGTAAACCACAACGAACCCGCAACGCAGAAAGCGCCAGTAAAGATAACCGTATGCGGAGCCCCAATGCGATGAGCCAGCGTGCCCGCCAGCAAACTCCCGAACGGTGCCGCACCGAAAAACGCCATCGTGTAATAACTCATCGCCCGGGCGCGCTTATCGTCCGGCACCAGCGACTGGATGATCGTATTGCTCGCAGCCGCGGTCTGCATCAGCCCAAAACCCACAAAGACCATCAGCACCAGCGACAGCCAGAACAGATGCGATAGGCCAAACAGAATCAGCGCGCCTCCCAGCATTGCAGTCGAAATCTGCAGCATCCGAGTCAGCCCCACCACCGATCTGCGAGCCGCTAGCGAGAGCGCAGATACCAGCGCGCCAACTCCCGAAGCTCCTGTAAGCCACCCCAGCGTAGTCGCGCCGCCATGCAGCACCTGGGCCGCAAAGATCGGCATCAGCACCGAGTACGAATAGCCCATCAGGCTGATCAGCGAAAACAGCAGCAGGATCGTGCGAATCGGCCGAAACGTTCGCACGTAGTCCCACCCCTCGCGCATCTGCTCCAGCATGCTTGCCCTGTTGCGTGCGCTATCACTCCGGGTAATCCGCATCAGCAAAAGAGATGCAATCACGGCAAAGTAGCTGACGCCGTCAATCAAAAAACACCAGCCTTCGCCAAACGCGGCGATGACCAAACCGGCAATCGCCGGGCCAATCAGCCGCGCACCATTCGCCATCGAAGAGTTGATCGCGATGGCGTTACTCAAATCGTTTCGGTCGTCCACCATCTGCACCAGGAACGATTGCCGTCCCGGCATGTCGAACGCATTGATCAGCCCCTGCAATGCAGTCAGCGCAATAATCTCCCAAAGCGTAATCACATGTGCCAACGTCAACGCGGCCAAAGCGAGCGACTGCACCGCAGCAGCCGCCTGTGTCGCCACCAGCAACTTGCGGCGATTCAGCCGCTCTACCCACACTCCTGCAAACGGCCCCAACGCAAACGAAACAATCTGTCCCGCAAAGCTGACAACGCCAAGCAGCAGCGCCGAATGGGTCATTTGATACACCAGCCACGTCGTCGCCAGCCGCGTCATCCAATTGCCAATCACCGAGATGCTCTGTCCAAAAAAGAAGAGCTGGAAGTTGCGATGCCGCAGCGCCCGCCACGCATGAGACATCGACCCAAACATAGAGCTCTCCTTTGTGTCCGAACTCGAAGCCGCCATGGTCACAACCCGCCGTCCTCATTCATCGCGGATCGCTCTCCGCCAGCCGTTTAATAATCTTGCCGGCAGCAAACAGCGTCTCCTTCTCCTGTTTATCGAGTTGTGCGACAGCCTGTGCCAGCCACGTACGCTTCGCGTCGCGCACACTCTTCCTAAGCGCTGCCCCTTTTGCGGTCAGCTCAATATTCACCTGCCGCCCATCCGTAGCATGAGGCGTGCGCTCAACCAAACCTCTCTCCTCAAGCGCCGCAATGGTCGCTCCCATCGACTGCGGCTTCACACCCTCCGCGCGCGCCAGTTCGGCAGTCGTTGCGGGTCCATCCTTATCCAGCCGGCCCATCACCGCGGACTCGGTCAAAGAAAGCTCATGCGCAGCAACTGCCCCACGCCAACGCCGCACCAATAGCCCAACGGCCTCTGCAAAGTCGAGCGCCTCGGTTTCAACAGTCTTACGCGGCATGACACTACAAGTAATAACAGAAAGGCAGGTAAACTTGCAAGTTTACCTTTTAAATTGTAAATGGAATTGCCGTCTTGCGCCCGCAACCGCAGAGAGCAGCGCCGCCCCCAGAATAAAACCGCGGTACAGGATTTCTCCCGCACCGCAGCAAGGACAACGAATTCGTTGTCCATGAACCACTCGTAGTACGAGTTGAAAATAATGTCGGCCCACTCGTAGGTGTCGGTCCGAAGATTGAACGGCTTCATCATCCGCTGTGCAGGGTAGAAGCCGTCCCTGACGATCAGTCCTTCGGCATCAATTTTTCCATCGCCTGATCAATCGTGAAGCTTGCTGCCTTGGCGCGCGGTGGAAACTCCTTGAAGCTCGACAGCCACTGCATCAGAAGGGGTGGCGCCGCATACTGAATGGGAATGTTCTCAAAGAACCACATGTCGTAACCGATGCCCTCCTCGCCGCGCTCGAATGGGTCGGCGCGGAGATCGAAGAATTTAGGAAGTCTCATCGTCGACAGAGGTTCGCGCCACACCTCAAGGCCTGTCGCTCGCTGCTCAGCAAAGATGATCTTGAACCGCCCCATCCGCATGGCCATGCAATCTCCGTCATCGCTCCAATAGATGAAACCGGGGCGTGGCGATTTATCCACCTTGCCGGCCAGGAATGGCATCAGGTTGACGCCGTCGAGGTGGACTTTGTAGGTTTTGTCGCCCATCTTATAGCCCTTCTTCACCTTCTCGACCAGGTCGGGCTCTCCGTTCGCCGCTGCGAAGGTCGGGATGAAGTCCTGAAGCGAGCAGATGTCGTTGATAATGCGGCCGGGCTCGATGACACCGGGCCAGCGCATCACACAGGGAACCCTCCACCCACCCTCCCAGTTTGTGTCCTTCTCACCGCGGAACGGCGTGGCGCCGCCGTCCGGCCATGACATCACTTCGGCGCCGTTGTCGGTGGTGAAGACGACGATAGTGTTGTCGGCAACTTTGAGATCGTCCAACTTCTTGAGCAACTGGCCGACGTAGCCGTCGAGTTCGACCATGCCGTCGGGATAGAGGCCGAGTCCGGTCTTGCCCACGGAGGACGGCTTCAGGTGCGTGAAGACATGCATCCGGGTTGGGTTGAAGTAGCAGAACCACGGACCGCCCTCTTTCGTCTTCCGATCAATAAAATCGAGCGCCGACGAGAGGAACTCCTCATCGACGGTCTCCATTCGTTCTTTGGGAAGCGGGCCCGTGTTCTTAATCGTCTGTTTTCCCACCTTGCCGAACTGCGGATCCACTGTCGGATCGTCCTTGTCGGTCGCTTTGCACTTCAACACGCCGCGCGGGCCGTACTTCTTGCGGAACTCCGGATCTTTCGGATAGTTCGGATAGTAGGGCTCTTCCTCCGCATTGAGGTGATAGAGGTTTCCGAAGAACTCATCGAACCCGTGCACGGTCGGCAGATGCTCGTTGCGATCGCCGAGATGGTTTTTGCCGAACTGCCCGGTGGCATAGCCGAAACTCTTCATGAACTCCCCAACCGAGGGGTCCTCAAAGCTGAGACCGAGCGTCGCACCGGGCGTACCGACCTTGGTGAGACCCGTACGGATTGGTGATTGACCAGTAATGAAGGCAGCACGTCCGGCAGTGCAACTCTGTTGGCCGTAGAAATCCGTAAACATCGCGCCTTCTTTGGCGATGCGATCGATGTTCGGTGTCTTGTAACCCATGACGCCGTGGTTGTAGCAACTGGAATTGAACCAGCCAATGTCGTCCGCCATGATGAATAAAATGTTGGGCTGTTTCGCTTTTTTCGTTTTCTCCGGCATAGCTTTTTCTCTCCTTGGCTGCGTTGATTTCTTCGCCGTCATTTGTCACCTTTCTCGTGACACGAATTAAGTTCTGGATGCCCGTTATTCTTATCCGAACCCATCAGAAAAACTGCTTCCCGCAACCAAAGCCTTCAGTTGTCAGGCGATTCGAACGCAGTCTCTGCACGTTGCAACAAGAGGTTCGGTTACACACGCCGACCGGGCCCCGTCGTCCGCTGTTCATTCAGCGTGGATGATTAGACCAACAAATGCCGGAAGCGAAAACTGTAAGATATGCCAGTGCCGCCGGAACCCGCCGTGCATCCTTGTGAAGTCAAAGGGATTGAACGCCAGCAACCCACTCCCCCAAACCAGGTGCGATAGAGCAGATTGCAGCTTCTTGCGGCCGTCTACGGATAAGGAGGGCCATTTGCAAGCAGAGCGTTCAGCCGTTTGTCGTGACCATAGATATCGTCGAAAAAGTGCACAGTCCCGTCTTCTTCCGCGACGGCGGTCACATAGAGAATAAGAACCGGGACCTTCACCACAAGGTTAACTTGCCGGTTGTCTTTGCCGGAGTCCATCGCCGTTTGCACACGTGCCACGGTCCATGGTTGTTGCCCATCAGGTTGATTGCGCAACAGGAAGGCGGCCAACTCGGCTGGCTTCTCCACTCGAATACAACCTGAACTGAAGTCTCGTCGAGACTTAGCAAACAACTCCGTCGATGGAGTGCTGTGGAGATACACGGAATAGGAATTAGGAAACATGAATTTGATCAACCCGAGTGCGTTGGCTGGTCCCGGTTTCTGGCGTATTGAGTATTTGCCCGAGCGCAGCCCGGCAACTAAATCTTCACTTGGAGCAGATACCAATCTGCCGCTGGAGTCGGTTACTTCGAACCGCTCACGAGCGATATACCCGCTGCTTTTCATGATGCCGGGAATAACATTCCTGCGGAGAATCCCAGGCGGAACGTTCCAATAAGGCCGGAACACGATGAACTGTATGTCGTCGGTAAACACCGGCGTCTGGGTAGGCGCCGCCTTCCCCACAACGACGTTCATGCTGAGCGCGAGTTGGTGATCTTCTGAATAGGCCCTTAGCCGAAACTCGGGAATGTTGACGAGAACCGGAGGCTGCTGAAACTCGGTGGGAATCCATCGCCAGCGCTCTAGTGCGTCATCGATCTCCTGTACGCGTGCACTCAGTGGAGTGTTCAACTCACGCAGAGTCGCCGCATCTAACTTGCCGTCGGTCGCAAGGCCGTGCCTTGCCTGAAAATGTTTGACCCCCTCGACGAGGGCTCCGCTATAGGAATCGAAACTTCCGCCCTGAGGAAGATCGCCAAGCAACTGCAATCG
Organism: uncultured Acidobacteriaceae bacterium; assembly: GCA_963802695.1. GTDB lineage: Bacteria > Acidobacteriota > Terriglobia > Terriglobales > Acidobacteriaceae > Edaphobacter. The sequence continues at coordinate 28,759 of CAWDJN010000010.1, read as the reverse complement.
CGCGGCCAGCTGAGCAGTTCCCGCATACGCATCGCCCGGAGCGACGGTTTTGGTCCCTGCCGGCACTTTGTCCCCATCTCCTTTGGCAGCCAATTCCAGGTACTGCTTCAACGCGCTCTCGATGCGGCGATAGCTGCCATACGGAGGCTCAATCTGATCGAGAACAGATTGCACATCTCCCGCGCTCACAACCTGTCGCGTGATAAATTCCGGCAGATCATATTTCTTGGATTGCACGTCGATGCCAAACTTCAAATGTTTGGGATTAATTCGTCCGATCCGAAGATCCGAGACGTACCGCATCGTCGCCATCGTGAGAGAAGCATCGAACGAAGCTAGAGCGGCACCTGACGCTCCTTTGAGAGACTTCGATTGTGTCGCCAGGCTTTCCGCACCATAGTCGCTGGGATTCAAGCCCTTCAGACGGCTTGCGCGGAAAGCCTCAATTAAATACGTCGCTTGCGATGTTGGCTCATCACCTTTGATCCACAAAGGTGCAAAGTTGGTGGATTCATAAAGTCTCTTGATTTGCTCTCGATATCCAACCGTGTTGAGGTTATTTCCTAACTGCCCTTTCGCCGCCATCCCGCGCAATTCGGACGATACGCCCGACGAATCAGCAGCGTCCGCAGATCCGCTCAATATGGAAAGGCCAGCCAAAGAAAACTTAACCTGACTTGATCCGCTGCCACTGATGCAGATCAAAATCGCCGACAAGAGCAATTTCCTTGAATGCATTGGACCTCAGTTCAAGAAGCTGAGTTCAGGGAATTGGCCCTTTCCTGTTAGCGCCAATAGTAAACGACGATGTTTGATTTCGTGCTTTCGTGGAATTAGCTCTCTGGTTCAAGCCAAAAAGAAAGGCCGCCTCAACAACCCGACTATGAAAAAATGGCCCCAGCATGACGGACTCCCCGCCTCCCCAAACCCACCGCATCCTCGGCATTGACTTCTTCGACGGCTCCGCCAAAGCAGCCATCCAGATCATGCGCAGCGGAGGACTCCTCGTCGTTCCGGCTGCACCTGCACTCAAGGACCTCGACCGCAGCCTCGACTACCGCGAATCTCTCCTCAACGCCGACCTCGCCATCACCGACTCTGCATTCATGGTCCTCATCTGGAACCGTTTGCAATCGACGTCCATAAATCGCCTCTCCGGTCTCGAATACCTCCGCGAACTACTCCAACAACCCGACGTTCGCCAACCGGGCAACACCTTCTGGATCATGGCCAGCCCCGTCAGCGCGCAACGCAATCTGGCCTGGCTCACGGAGCAGGGAATTACCATCCCCGAAGACCACATCTACATGGCCCCGATGTACGGCAGCGGTCCCATAGCCGATCCCGCACTCGTCGAACTCCTAAACCGCCTCCGGCCGCAGCACATCATCGTGACCATCGGCGGAGGCACGCAGGAACGCCTCGGCCTCTACCTCAAACGCAACCTTGCTTACCGTCCCGCGATCCACTGCATCGGAGCCGCTATAGCCTTCCTCTCTGGCGACCAGGTCCACATTCCCGTCTGGGCCGACCGCTTCTACCTCGGCTGGCTCTTCCGCTCCCTCTCCGAACCCAAACGCTACGTCCCCCGCTACCTCGACGCCTTCAAACTCTTCCCCCTCATACGCCGCTACCGCGACCGTCTCCCCGACCTTAGACACTGAAGGGGTGCCTGCAAGTCGTCGTTCTGAGCGGAGCGAAGAACCCCGCATTTTGTTTTTTTCCCCTTCTCATTCCGATTTTCCAAAATGTGAAACCGTCAAAAAATAAAGTTCAAAAAAGTGACATATTTTTAGCGCCCGAAATGCACCATGCAAAACACCACGATTCACCATCAAAAAACCACAAACTCACCACGTTTTACCATCACGAAAACACCAGAAAATCGCAAAACCCCCAGCAAAAACCACGCTGGTCCAGCCGGTATTTTTTTCCTGGAAAAAAGAGCAACTAAAGCCAGCAGACTCGTGTTCGACAGGACAGCAAGGCGCGGCCTGCTGGCCCGAAAGTTGTATTACTTTCAGGACACCCCAAACCTAAAATTAAACCCATGAAGCCCTCCCCAACTCCCCGCTTCAAAGGCTTGATTTCATTGAAGAAAACGTTCTCCCTCTTCGCGATCCTACTCGTCGTACCCCCTCTCCGCGCCCTCACCGTAGCCGAACAATATCTCTTCGCCGCCGCCAACCAGGCCCGCGCCAGTCAAGGACTTCCACCACTCCGACTCGATCCCGTCCTCATAGAAGCCTCCCTGCAGCACGCCCGCGAGATGGCAGAACACGCCGCTATCTCCCACCAATTCAATGGCGAAGCCGACCTCGCCGCACGCGGAGCCAGCGCCGGGGCCCACTTCAGCGAAATCTCAGAGAACGTAGCCGAAGCGCCCAGCTCCGTCACCATCCACGAACTCTGGATGAACTCTCCCCATCACCGCGCTAACTTGCTGGATCCAAACGTCGATTCCGTCGGCATCGCCATCGTCAGCCGCAACAACCAGCTCTACGCCGTAGAAGACTTCGCCCGCACCGTCCAAACCCTCTCGCTGACTCAACAGGAGCGAACCGTTGCCGGCGTCCTCGCGCAGACCGGACTGCATGTCGCTGCAACCACAGAGGATGCACGCCAGACCTGCGCGATGAGCACTGGCTACTCAGGCTCTCGCCAACCCTGGTTTGTCATGCGTTACACCGCATCAAGCCTAGATCAGATCCCAAGCCAACTCAAAAGCCGCCTCAGTACCGGAAAATACCATCAGGCCATCGTCGGTGCGTGCACTCCGGCGAACAATACCTCTTTTACTGCCTATAACATAGCCGTTCTGCTCTATCCCTGAGTTTGAACCCTCTCGCACGATAACGACGCGCGCAAGCTGCCGTCTTTGACCGACTTTTCCGTATTTGTTATAACTATGAAAGCGAAGCGCGCGAATTTTACCGCGTTCCAGCACACTCCTGAGTAGCTCAATGGCAGAGCATTCGGCTGTTAACCGAAGGGTTGTAGGTTCGAGTCCTACCTCAGGAGCCATAAAAATCAACAACTTATCCATTGAGACGACGACCGAATCTGCTGTTGGGTCTCGGTGCTCGACACCTGTTGCGGGTTTGCGGTCGCTGGCCGCATCGGCAGCGCACTCGGCGGGGCTTGCCGCTGACGAGGCTGGATATTGCTATGCTGATCCGCGCTCCGATTGCGATAAGCGCGATAACGACAGGTGTAGTTGCATAATAAACTTTCAAGTTGTCCATGCATGGATAGACTTGTTGCTTCCTGCGCGTCTGCTTATTAGAGTGGAGCGGTGCAGTGAAACGGATAAGTCCCCATGATTCGAGTTGGCGCGTCTCTTCTTCTAGGCCTCACTGTCTGGCTCTATCATGGGGGGCAATCGACTAATCAGACCACCGCCTCAGCTTCCCCAGTACCCTCAGCCACTCCCGGTTATGTTGGAGACGCCGCATGCGCCTCTTGCCATGGAAAGCAAAGTGCGAGCTACATCCACACATCGCACAGTCTTACCTCGCGCTTGGTGAATAAAGACTCCGTGCTCGCCTCTTTCACGAAGGGCCGCGACATTCTGACGATCGTGGACCCCGCAAACAAAGCCGGTCAGCCGGGACTCTACTTCAAGATCGAGGAGAAGGAGGGCGGCTACTATCAGACTGCGGTGACCGGATTCGATTCGCAGCTTCTGACCCGCACTGCGCGCATGGACGTCGTTACCGGTTCGGGAGTACGAGGCGCAACGTACCTCTACTGGCAGGATGATCAACTCTTCGAGCTGCCGGTAAGTTACTGGACCGACGGACATCAGTGGATCAACAGCCCAGGCTATACGAATGGTACGGTGGATTTCTCTCGCCCCATCACTCCCGGCTGTCTCGAGTGCCACGCGACTTACATCCAACCCCTCTCTGCCGACCCTATGACCAATCATTACGACAGGACGAGCCTGGTGGCGGGGATTACATGTGAACGATGTCACGGCCCCGGCGCAGAGCACGTCGCGCGACAGAAAGATGGCACTGCGGGTACCGCCGGGCAGGCGATCCTGAATCCCGCGAAGTTCTCCCGCGACCGGCAGGTAGACCTTTGCGCCCTTTGCCACAATGGCATCCAGCGCGAGGCGACCGCGCCCGCATTCTCGTATGTGCCAGGACAACCTCTGAGCAACTACTTCAAGCCCATGCCGGTCCCAACGGCGGAGCATCCTGACGTGCACGGAAACCAGGTGGGTCTGCTCCAGCGGAGTCGTTGTTATCTCTCATCCCCGCAGATGAGCTGTTCAACCTGCCATGATGTGCACGCGGTTGAACGACCGGCGGCAGCGTATTCGGAGCGCTGCCTCAATTGCCACAAGTGGCAAAGCTGTGGTGTCTCAGAGAGGCTGGGGCACGCCATCACCAAGAACTGCATCGACTGTCACATGCCGGTGGAACAAACGAACGTCATTGTCTCTGAGACAGGAGACAGAATTGTACAGGCGTCCATGCGCAACCACTGGATCAAGGTATATCCCCCGCCTCACTCCAAGCCGGCTGCAAAGCGTTGAGATCGTCCGGCATTTTAGAGGAGATGCGGCTTTTGCTGGACGAAGATTGCTGCGATCTGATTCAATCTGATCAACAGGTGGCGACACATATGCCAGACCTAAGTCGCACTCTCAAGTCAATCCGGAGGCTCATCGTCCTCGCTGGGGTGAGTTATGGTCTCAGTCATTTTGCAGCTGCACAGACTAACCAACAGATCTATCTTCCGAATCCGACGCCGCGCGATCCCGATCTGCATGACAAATATAAGGACGATCCGGCTCTGCGAGCGCGGCAACAATATGCTGCCCAGCTTCGCCAGGCCCAGATTCGGCTGCAAGTGACGGCAGCGGCAGACAGGCTGGCTCAATTGGCGCAACAGCTAAAGGATGAGATGGAGAAGGACCCTAAGGAGACTCCGCTGAGTATTAGCGCGGAGAAGGCCGCCGAAATCGAAAAGCTTGCGAAGTCGGTGAAAACTTCCATGAAGTCGCAATAGACGACGGCTGGTGACGCATTTGTTTCGATCGAGAGAGAAGGTACAGGCGTGACTATGAAATTGGGTTCGCTTCGCTCTACGTTTGTTGCTCTGGTGTTTCCGGTACTGTTCTGTAGCTCGGTGGCTGCGCAGGTACAGAAGGAAACGCCGCCTCCGAAAAGCGCCAGCGATATTTCCGTTGCTCAAAGCCAAACTTCTACACAGACCACCCAAAAGCCTTCCGAAACAGAACAAAAGCAAACGGAACCTTCGAAACCGGCGACGGCCGCCGATCCACGACAGGCCCAATTGCTGGTTGACACACAGAAGCTCTACCAGCTCACGCAGGAGCTGAAAGCGGAGGTGGCCAAGAGCAATAAGGACACACTTTCGATGGCTGTCATCAAGAAGGCAGAGGAAGTTGAAAAGCTGGCGAAGAGTCTGAAAGAGAGGATGAAGGCGGCGCAGTAAAATCCCCTTCGTCAGGTCGAATCACTGCGCTGGCTTTTGTGCCTGAGCCAGTTTCTGCGACAGAGCCTGGATCGATTCCTTGTTGATGCTGCTGGCCTTGGCAAATTCAGCTTTGGCTTCTTCCTTCTTTCCCATTGCCTGATAGAGCTTGGCGAGGCGCCAGTGCGGGGCAACATCGTTGGGATCGAGCTCGATCGCTTTTTGTAGCTCGCGAACGGCGTCTTCTTTGCGGTCCTGATCGGCGTAGATGATACCGAGGTCGCGATGCGCCTGAGCCAGGGTTGGGTCGGCGGCGAGCGCCTTTTCCAGCTCCGGCTGAGCTTTGGCGTAGTCGTTGAGGTTAACGTAGCAGTTGCCCAGGTAGGCTTGGGCCTGTACGTGCTGCGAGTCGTTTTCAAGCTCGGCCTGAAATTCCTTCGCCGCTTCGGCATACTGACTTTGTGTCCAGAGCAGGTAGCCGAGACCGAAATGGGCGTTGGGCTCTTTCGGGTTGGCGCGAATGGCGGCGCGGAACTGCTCGATGGCTCCGGAGCTATCACCTTTCTCGTCGAGCGCTTCGCCGGCCAGCATGTCGGCTTCGGCAGAATCCGGGTTCAATGCAAGAATCTCTTTGGAGACGTCCTCCACGCATTGATACTGCTTGCTTGCGAGGCAACTTTGGGCGAGGGTTAGACGAAGAGTGAGATTTTGAGTGTCAAGCTCAGCGGCCTGCTTCAGGTAGGGGATAGCGACAAGGTAGTCTCCCATCCCGTAGTGGGCCATGCCGAGCAGGATGATCAGCCGCTGGTCGCCTGGGTGCTTCTGCAACTCGACGGTGAAGGGCTTGATGGAGCCCTTAAAGTCCTTTGACTTGAAGAGGGCAAGACCGAGGTTCATCTGCAGGCCCGGTAGGGAGGGGTTCAACTCGAGGGCGTGGCGGTAGTGGGCGATGGCTTCGCCATAGTGCTCCTGACGCGACTCGAGCAAACCCAAGTGCGCGAAGGCCTCCGCGTTGTGTGGGTCGGCTTTTGCTATCACCAGCCACGTAGACTCTGCTTCGACGTTCCGTCCCTGCTGCTCCAAGGCGAGGGCGTTCTGGCGGGTGTTGCTTTGCGCTGTGGCTCCTGCGGCGGCCATCAAAGCCGTCCCGGCCAACAACCATGTTCGGCTATACGACTTCACTTCTGAAGTACTCCCTCCCCCAGCTTTTTTAGCGCGAACTCCAAGGGAATAAGGACTTAGGTCCTGATTTCCGTACACCTTTTCTTTTTAAAGTCCGTCCGCCATGGCGACCAGTGTCTCACGAAAGCTTGACCTTCAACGGCTACGACGTCCTTCAAATAGCGCTCTCCCCGGCAGGCTTAAGCGAACGGACTTTTCACAGCACGCTCCGAAGCCATTTCCATAAGCAAGGCGAGCTTGTCTGTAGTCTTTCTGTGGACTTTTCAGCAAGCCTTTCGGTGGACCTTTTCAGAATGTGTCTTGAGGCGTGAGAAAGGCTCCGGGTCTGTCGGAGCCTGTTCTTTTGCCATTGCTTCCATTTTCGCAAATTTGTTGAAACTACTTTGTTGAAGTTAGGTCATTTGGGGCTTACAAACATTGTCGCCGGGAAATTTGCGAAAGAAGTGGTTAGAAAATATAGGCTTATTTTTGGAAATTGACGTTCGCCACCATGACAAGGTCGCAATACGGGGATTCAATAAGAAAGGTGCGGCAGGATCACTGCCGCACCTAAGGGTGGAGGTTGGGTTAGAAGATGATTTTGCCGCCAAGCTCGAGCGTTCGGGGATCGAAGGTGCTGGTGACCTGACCAAAGCTGCCTTTGGAGGAACCATCGCTGTTGAATCCCTGGAAGCTGTTACCGATATTGGCGAACTCGGTGTGGTTGAAGGTGTTGAACGACTCGAAGCGAAGCTCGAAGCGAGCTCGTTCCGTTATCGCAAAGGCTTTATAGAGCGAGGTGTTGAAGTTGACGCGACCAGGACCGACGACGATGTCCTTGCTGGCATTGCCGAAACCCTGGGTGAGACTGCCTGCCCATGCGGGAGTTGGGGCCCGGAAGACAGACTGATCAAACCACTGATGCTGCTTCTTGACGTAGTGAATCTTGCCGACTACGTCGGGACGGTTTGAGTAGCCGCCGCCCAAGCCGATGGTGTCATAGCCAACGCTGAGGCTTGTGCCCAGGTTGCCGATACCGCCGTTGTTGACAATGGTACCGGTCTGGAAGATAGCCGTACCTGCAAGCTCCCATCCACCCAACAGAGTGTGCGTCAGACCCGGAGAGGCGAAGAAGGGGAACTTGTAGATGTAGTTCACGCTGAGCATATGACGTCGGTCGTACGCGCCGGAGCCTTTGTCATACTTCAGGTTGTAAGGATTGCTTACCTGGGCCAGGTCGCCGCTGGTAAGGTCGATTGTGTGCGACCAGGTGTAATCGGCTTCACCGCTCAGGTTATGCCAGCTCTGCGCGCGAACGCCGAACTGGAAGCCATTGTAGTTTGAATTGGTGGTGTTTTCCTGCTGGGTAATCTGTTGCCAGCCCTGGAAGCTGCGGTAGTAGTCGCCGTTTGAGCGCTCTTGCGCAACACCAGGTGAGGTGCTGGGGAAGGTATTGGTCCCGGAGACGTTGCTTCCATCACCTGCCCAGGCACGGATGGCCATTGGGGTATTGAGGGGGTAGTTGTTGATGCGACGCTGTATGTTCTGATGCCATGCGAGGTTACCGACATACTGCATAACAGCCACGACCGACGGAGCGATTTGACGCTGGACACCCAAGCTGAACTGCGCAACTACAGGCGGAGGATAGCTTACGGCCAGTGTTGTAGCCGACTGGGCGAAGAACGGTTGTGCCGCCGTTTGTCCAGTCACCCAGCTTGTGCTTGGATTGGTGAGGTAAACGCTGGACGCCGACGGATTGTTGAAGAAGGGCGGGGTAGTGGCAGCATTATAGATATCGTTGCCCTGCAGGCGCTCGTAGAAGGTGCCGAAGCCGCCGCGCAGAATCGTCTTTCCGTCTCCGAACAGATCGTCAGAGAAGCCTACGCGAGGTTGCAGCGTATTGTAGTCGTTGGTGACGAGCCCACGAGGAGCGCCGTTCCTTCCCGCCAGATAGATGCCATTCAGGTAGAAACTCGAACCGTTCACCGTACCGAAGCCCGGCCCAGTCGGATCCATCTGACCGGTAAAGATACCGGGAGTAGTACTTGGGATATAGCTTGGGGCCAGGCTGGAGAGATACAAGTTGGGGTTGAAGTTGGAGATATCGTTGTTGCGCTCCCATGCATGGGGCAGTGCGTCGTAACGAAGGCCCAATTGGAAGCTGAGGCGCGGGGTTACTTTCCAGTTGTCGTCGACATAGGCCGAGGTGGTTTCGTTGACGTAGTGACGAATCGGTAAGGCCTGTGCCTGCGAGAAGCTTCCCGAAATGCCGAGGACCATGTCCATAAATGGATCGCCCGAATATGTGACACCCTGGTAGGTTCCGCCGGTCACATTATTGAACGCGTAAGCACCGCCGGGATTACCGAAGAGCTGCTGGTTCTTGGTGTAGCGGTTATAACTTAGGCCGAACTTGATTGCGTGCTTGCCCTTTAAGTAAGAGACATCAAGCTTGGGTGAATAGTCCTGGGCGGCGTTGTGCCATGGACCGGATGCGGGGTTTTCATTAGTCCCCCCATATTGGCCGTTCCATTGCATATTGGGTAGATTGGTCGAACTGTTGTTGTAGTACCGAGCTGCAGTGAAGCCGGCGGGCCTTAACGAGTTCGGGCTGTTAACGATGTTGATGACGTTGCCGTCGTAGTTGAAGCTGACCTCTGCCAGAAGGTTGGGCGAGATGTTTGCGGTGAGTTTGATCGCAGCGCTGTTCGATGGATTGTTAACGGTGCTGGTAATGGTGTTGTAGCTTCCACCGGACCATCCCAACATGGGGCCACCCTGAGTTTGGGTGACGGAATCGTGGATATAGTGACCGAGGATCTGCCATTTGTCGGTGATGCGGTGATCGATTCGAACGACGTCGTCGCGCACACTGAGCGGTGTCGGCGCCGATGTGAGCGCCTGACCATTGGGGGTGTTCGGCTTCGGAACAACACCAGTAGCGAGGTACGCCACTGCATTCGGATCGATGAGAGCCGCGGGAATAGTGTCATTGGGGAAGGGGGTTCCCGGTGTCAAGCCAAGCGATGAGAGCTTCGCGAGAAAGGCGGGGTCAGAAACAGTGCCTGGCACGAGGATCCTTGAATTGCTAGCAAAGGCGGGAGCCACGTAGTGTAGAGGCTGGCCTGCGACCGGGAAGTCGGCAGCAGCCAATGTATTGTTGGTATTCGGCGAAGGGGATTGCTTGACGCTGCGCCACTCCTCGTTCCAGAAGAAGAAGGTCTTTGACCGATCTTTGTTGTAAACGCCGGGGATCATGACCGGGCCGCCGATATTGAAGCCGTAGATGTTGTAGTTCAATCCGGGGCGTTTTTGGTTGCTCTGCTTGTTGAGGAAATAATTGGCGTCATAGACGGTGTTGCGGTTGAACTCCCAGAGGGAACCGTGGAAGGTGCGCGTACCGCTCTTGAGTCCGAGTGAGATCGTGGCACCGGAGGCGATGCCGTATTCCGGAGGATAGTTGCTGGCAAGCACCTCAAACTGGTAGATGGAGTCCTGCGAAGGCATAATCTGCATGCCACCGGCGCCACCGCGATCGTCGGATTCCCCGCCGTCGATGAGCCAGATGTTATGGCTCTGACGGAGTCCGTTGATGCTGAAGTTAAAGCTGCTGCCTCCGGCACCCGAGGACGGCGTATTGTTGTCGGGCATAAGAGAGCTTGCACCGAGGCCTATTGCGGCCAGCGCAGCGAAGTTGCGGTTCTGGGTTGCGATTTCGCTGATCTGCTCGGCACTGATGAGGGTGCTGACGACGTTGGACTCCGACTGCACGGCGAGTGCTTGCGCCGAAACCTCCACCGTCTCAGTCACGCTGCCGACGTTCATCTGTACGTCGTAGCGCAGCACCTGGGAGATGTTAACCTGCAGGCCTTTGTGGACCGCTGTCGTAAAGCCTTTCGCCTCTACCTTCATGTCATAGGCGCCAACGTTGAGGCCAGAAAAGCTGTAGAGGCCTGCCCCATTGGTATCCGTACTGTTGGTGTACCCTGTGTCCTCGTGGGTGATCGTCACGTGCGCGCCGGGCATTACCGCGCCTTGATTGTCTAACACAGTTCCCGTGATTTCTGAGTTTTGCTGCGCGAACAGACCTGTACACGCCAGCACTAGAATTGACAGGGCCAGTACCCTGTACCAGCTACGGTTCGTCATGACTCGCCTCCCTAAAGATCTTCAGCTACTTAAGTTGTTTCAGCTTGCGATAGTCCCGGCTCTGTATTTGGTGGACTGTCTAGAATTTGGCGGACCATCTAGAATTTGTTTCGTGCATCAGATTGACAGGGTTTCAACAATTCTGCCGTGAAGTGCCCCAAAAATGCCTTGGGTGCACATCTAAAACCAGAGCTGTTTAAGTTCGGGACGAAGACTAAAGCTGTCCTGACTCCGCTGTCAAGGGAAATTATTTGGGACGAAATCATCTTTTTACGGGTTGGGGTGGCAGGAGAAGTTTGCAAGCTGTATAAGCTTTGCGAACGATGGTTGCAGTAGACTCATGCTGCGGAGGGATCTCTTTCAGCGTGGCTTCGAAGACGAGTTTTAGTTTTGTGCTGGCCGGGGTGCTCTTTTCGCCAGCGATCGTTTGGCCGCAGGCAACTTCCCCCAAGCCAGGTGGAACAGGTGGTATGGCCACTGGAGGAACTTTTCCGGCTGTCTACGACTCGGAGAAGCGGCCCATCACTGCGGGCGGCTTCGTCAAGACCGGACCGATTGTCTTCAGGAACACCGCCGAGCAGGCAGGTCTTACGCGATGGCGGCACAAGGCCGGCACACCTGACAAGCGCTTCATTCTCGAGGCCAAGGGGCCTGGCGTCGCTCTGCTGGATTATGACAACGACGGCTGGCTGGACATTTATCTGGTTAATGGGTCTTCGGTCGCTGCGCTCAATGGGAAGGAGGCGTCGCCGCATGCTGCTCTTTTTCACAACAACCACGACGGCACATTTACTGACGTCGCCGCCAAAGCCGGAGTAACCAATGACCGCTGGGGCTATGGGGTAGTCGTTGGAGACTTCGACAACGATGGGTGGCCTGACATCTACGTCACTAACTTTGGCAAGAACCGTCTCTACCGCAACAATCACGACGGGACATTCACGGATGTGGCGGAGAAGGCTGGGGTAGCTCTCGGCACATGGTCGACTGGTGCGACCTTTGGTGACTATGACGGCGATGGAAGGCTGGACCTCTTCGTCGCGGGTTATCTGAGCTTTGACATCAACGATCCTCCCGCGGCAGGCACGAAGGCTGTGGGGTATGCCTCCTGCGTCTACCGCGGGTCTCCGGTGATGTGTGGTCCGCGAGGTCTGAAGGGCGAGGGTGACCATCTTTTTCACAACAACGGTGACGGAACTTTTACAGATGTCAGCGAGAAACTCGGAGTCAGCGACCCGGACCGGTTCTTCGGACTCGGCGCGCTGTTTGCCGATGTGAACAACGACGGCAAACCGGACCTTATTGTCGCCAATGACACGACGCCGAACTACCTCTACGTGAACAAAGGGGACGGCACGTTCGAGGATCAGAGTTACGCAAGCGGTTATGCGCTGAACGGCGACGGCCGGGAGGTTGCGAACATGGGCATCGCTGCGGGGGACTACGAGAACAATGGCCATCTCGACCTGGTCAACACGACCTTCTCGGACGACTTCGATGTGGTCTTCAAGAATGACGGCACAGGGGTTTTCACAGATGTGAGCTACAAGTGCGGTATTGCAGCGTCCACGATCCCGTTTGTCGGCTTTGGTGACGGCTTCCTCGACTACGACAACGATGGATGGAAGGACCTGCTCATCGCGAATGGCCACGTCTACCCAGAAGTAGACCAGCATCCGGACTGGGGCACCACCTATGGACAACGGCCTTTGCTGTTTCACAATTTGGCGAACGGTAAGTTCGAGGTTGTTCCAGCGGTGGAAGGTACGGGACTCGCAACAGTCAGCGTCGGCCGCGGTGCGGCATTTGGCGACCTCTTCAACGACGGCAAGATCGACGTTGTTATCAGCAACATGGACCAGCCGCCTGTGCTTTTGCGCAACGTCAATGAAGACCATCATCACTGGGTCGAGTTGAAGCTTGTCGGGGGGGCCAAAAGCCCTCGTGACGCCGTGGGCTCCACGGTGTATCTCACTGCAGGCGGCATCCGCCAGCGCGGCGATGTGCTCAGCGGCGGGAGTTATCTCTCCTCAAATGACATGCGAGTGCACTTCGGTCTTGGCGAGACTAATGCAATCTCGAGCGTTGAGATCCATTGGCCCAGTGGAGCGCAGGAGAAGATAGCGCTGCCTGCGGTTGACCGTATCTTTACGGTGACCGAGGGTAAAGGAATTACTGATTCACTCAGTGTTGGTAAGGCTGGCGCAGTACTGCCCCTCCATTGAATCGAACAGCGTAGCTCGGTCGATTGACGGGATCAGCCGTTCTCTCGCTTACCGAGGCGCAAGGGGGCGTACCTCGCCGAACGGGGAGTGAACTTCTATAGCGGGGCCACGGTCGTGGGCACGGCACCCTGAGTTCCGCTGTAGCAACGACAGCGCAGGCGAATCCAGTGCTCAGCTATACGGTTGCGGGCACTCTGGTTAACGGCAATAGCTATGCAGCCGCAGTGACAGGCACGCCGACTTACTCGACGACGGCCGGAACGACGGGGATTAGTGAAATGGGGCGGCGGCCATCTATCTAATTTTAGAATTTCGCTTTATCGTTCCTGAAACAGCAGATGATTCACATGCAGAGGCATCGCCACTTGAACTTTTCGCGTATCCGCCTATTTCTCTTTGTGCTTCTTCTGACGCAATATGCGGTCGCTGTTACAGTTCCCGCGCAAGAGCATGGCCGGGTTCCTGAGGGCCAACTTTCAGGGGCATGGGGGCACAAGGATTGGTCAAGTGAAAATGGCCTTCCGCAAAATAGTGTTCACCGGATACTCCAAACACGCGATGGATACCTCTGGATCGCTACTGAAGGGGGTGTCGCCCGGTTCAATGGTATTCAGTTCACCGTCTTTAATCAGGAGAGCGCACCGGCATTCGCCAGCAACGATACTTGCTGCCTTGCGGAGGATGGGGGTGGCGGTCTTTGGATTGGAACATCGGACGGTCTTTTGCGATATGCGGGGGGCGTGTTCCGTCGCTACACGACGGCCGACGGATTGCCGTCTCCTGTCGTCGTATCACTGGCTCCTACCGAGGACGGATTCCTTCTAGTACTTACTGCCGGAGGGCTTGCGAGATATGACGGTCAGAAGTTTATCCAACTAGGAATTTCCGCCTCCGCACTTGACACCGGGTTCGACAAGACCGTTCGGGTTGCGACTGCAACCGGAATTTATTCCTACACGCATGACCTTCAACAGGCGGCGCCTCTCCCCAACTTCCCTACGGAACCAATCGAAGGGCTTGGTTCGCTCAGGGATGGCTCTCAGTGGGTTCGAACGCGCACTGCTTTCCTGCTTTGGAGTCAGGGTCGGGTCCGAACCTGGCGGGCTGGGCGCGAGCTACCTGGAACACGGGTGCAGTCATTCCTGGAAGATTCGCGTGGAACTCTCTGGGTCGGTACAGATCAAGGTCTTGTTGCGTTGCCGTCTGCACTCACAGCCGACAATGTGCGACTTGAGAGCTTGCCTGTCTTGGGTGCCAATTCCATCCTCACAATGTTCGAGGACCGGGAACGTAATCTCTGGGTCGGTACTGATACCACCGGGCTGCATGTCCTTCAAAAGCAGAAATTCCGAACCTTGCCCTCGCTCTCAGGTATTCCAATTACCGCCGTCACTCAGACCGCTGATTTGACCGTCTGGGTGGCCAGCAGAGACGATGGGCTTTTTCGCTACCGGAACGGCAAGACCGAGCATCTCTCGACGAAGGATGGGTTACTCAGCGATGTCATCCTTTCACTTGCAGCGGATCGGGATGGTTCTCTTTGGATCGGTACGCCGGATGGACTCAATCATCTGCGCGGGCAGAAGATCGAGTCATACACATCTGCCGATGGACTGCCGGACGACTTGATCCGCTCGCTTTTCGCAGACGATGATGGAACTCTCTGGGTCGGCACGCGTCGTGGCCTTGCCCATCGCGAACACGGGCAATTCACCGTCTTTTCCATTGCGAATGGTTTCAAGAGTGATTTGATCGGCGCCATGTTGCGGTCGCACTCCAACGATCTCTGGGTCGGAACGTTGAATGGTCTCGTCCGCATCCGAGAGGGGAAGGTGACAGTTTTTACCAAGGCCCAGGGGCTTTCAGACGATGTCATCACGTCATTGTTCGAAGACGCAAATCACACCCTATGGGTAGGCACAAAGGATGGCGGGCTTAGCCGCTCATCGGCAAACGATTTCATTCCCGTCAATGCTCACGATCTTCCGCGGGAGATCAATGCCATCGTCGAGGACGCTCGCGGTTATTTGTGGCTCACTTCAAACCGCGGGATCTTACGAGTCCTGGCATCCGAACTCATGGCCTGCGGAAAAACATCGACCTGTAATCCACACATTGCCACCTATGGCGCGTCTGATGGAATGCCGACAGAAGAGGCATCCTCCACAGGGCATCCTGTTGCCTGGAGAACGGCTGACGGGTATCTCTGGTTTGCGACTCGTAAGGGAGTCGCTATCGTCAATCCGAGCGACCTGAACGAAAACCTTGCTCCGCCGCCCGTTGTCGTTGAACGCTTCACGGTTGACGATATGGAGTGGAGAGGGAGTGGAACGGAGTTAGTGATCCCGCCGGGCCATATACGGTATGGCTTCGAATATGCTGGCCTCAGTTACGCTTCGCCTTCGAGACTGCGCTATCGCTACATCCTCGAGGGATTCGATAAGGAATGGACGCAGGCCGGTTTGCGCCGTAATGCCTACTACACCAATCTTCCGCCGCGGCACTATCGTTTCCGTGTTCAGGCAGAAAATGAGGATGGCGTGTGGAACGAAACAGGGGCAGAGGTAGCGTTTTTCATCAGGCCGCCGTTCTATCGCACACTCTGGTTTTTGGGGTTGGCCATACTTCTGCTCGCCGGCATAGTCTATGCGATATATAGGATGCGGGTTCGTGTCATTCGCTCCCAATTCGACGCGATACTGGCGGAACGCACCCGCATCGCGCGAGAGATTCATGACACTCTGGCACAGGATTTTGTTGGCGTCTCGACGCAGCTTGAGCTTACGGCCCATCTTCTCGCGCAGTCTCAGGTTCTTGAAGCAAGACAACAGGTCGATCGCACGCGGAGCCTGGTTCGAGAAGGGCTCGCCGATGCCCGGCGTAGCATATGGGACCTGCGGGCGGCCAGTACGGACGCTACGTTACCAATGCGACTCACGCGCCTCGCGGAACAAACCGCGAATGATCATCTGAAAACCGACGTAAACATTGGAGGTACTTACCGAGCCCTGACTTCTTCTCTTGAGAATGAGGTATTCCGGATTGCGCAGGAGGCGTTTGCCAACATTGTCCATCACGCCAAAGCGACTCACGCAACGCTTGATCTGCGCTATCATCCAAACGAACTCACACTGACGATCTCTGACAACGGAGTCGGATTTGAGGCAGCCACCTTACCTGAGAAGGGGCACTTTGGACTTCAAGGAATGTACGAGCGTGCGAAACAGATCGGTGGCGAACTGAACGTGATGAGTTCTCGAGAAAAAGGCACCATAGTCAAGCTGACAGCACCGCTACGGAACGGGAAGGAATGAAGGCATGGCAGATCGAATAAGAACCATGGTGGTGGAGGATCATCACGTTGTGCGGCAGGGGCTCGTCGCCCTGCTCGAAGTCATGCCCGAGATCGAAGTCGTTGCCGAGGCGAGCGATGGTCTTCAGGCGGTCGAACTCCATCGCCATTTGCAGCCTGACATTACGCTGATGGACCTGCAGCTTCCCAACTTGGGAGGTGTCGCGGCGATAACACGCATCCGCGAAGAGACCCCATCCGCACGGTTTATTGTCCTGACAACCTACGATGGCGATGAGGATATCTTCCGATCTTTACAAGCGGGAGCAAAGGCTTATTTGCTCAAAGGTATGACGATCGATGATCTCCTCAAGACCATACGACTGGTCCACGCGGGCAAGAGCAGCATATCGCCGGTAATCGCCGAAAAGCTCGCCGAGCGCATGAGCACGCAGGAACTTACTGCCCGGGAACGAGCTGTTCTCGAGCGCATTGTTGCCGGTCGCGCGAACAAGGAGATCGCGGCCGACCTGGCGATCTCTGAGGCAACGGTCAAAACCCACGTCAATAATTTGTTAAGCAAGCTTGGCGTCAGTGACCGCACGAACGCAGCTACGGTCGCTATTCAGCGCGGCCTCGTCCATTTGAAATGAGTCCATCTTGATGAAGCTCTCCCTTGTCCTTTTTCTCTCGATGATCGTCGCCCCTTTGCTCGGAGCCCAGGTCAAGCCAGGTTGGCGTTCTGCCACACCAGAGGAACTTAAAGCGGTGCTGCCGTTGCGCGCCCCAGTCGAAAAAGAACGCATCGAGACCGAGATGCGTACTGCCTCCGGCATCATCAATTCACAAGGGAAGGTCATCGCCGGGGTCGTTCTTATCACTGCGGGGTACTCGGCCGACGGAAAATACTCACACTACCTGCTTGTTCAGGCGCCCATAACAATCGCAGACATCTCTCTCGCCCCCGGCTCATACGTTTTCGGCTGGCAGCGAGTGGAAGAGAGTCTTGTCGTTATGTTTTACGAAGCGGCTACTGGAATCGAACGCGGCACAGCGACAGCGCACCGAATGCAGCAGGGAAGTCGCGTAGAGTCTTTTCGAGTCTGGCCGCCGCAGGATCAATCCATCCTTCAGATCGGACGATTTAGTATTCCCTACAAGTTGGCGGACTAAAACCTTTTGGTTGATACCGGTGACGACACTCGCTTGATATAAGAACGGTTGAACCCCGCTAAGAACTATCTTGTGGATAGTCTTCGCGTTCATCTCGCATTTCCTTGTCACGACATGTGCATCCACGCACGATCCACGCCTCCACTTCGGGCTTGGAGACGTTAGCACCATCGACCTAGTCGAGGTACATTGGTCGAGTGGAGCAAAAGAGAAATTCACGATTGGAAAGTCGACCAGATCGTTACCATCGTCGAAGCCAAGGGCGCGAAGCTATAGCAAACTCATTGTGTAGTGGCTGGCGATGATGCAGATGTCGTAGACGTTGTCTGTTTCGGAGCCTTCCGCTTCGCGTGGAGAAAGTCCACCAGATCTTTGATTTCGTCCGGCTGGAGAACCTCTCCGAACGCAGGCATCGCAGCGCCGCCGTCGTGAATCTGATGCTCGATCTTTTGTTTGCTGAGGCGTTTACCAACGGTGCTCAGGTCAGGTCCTCGATCCCCGCCTCGGCCATCCGCGCCATGGCAATGTTCACAACCTCTCTCGCGGAAGAGAGTTGCTCCAGATTTCTTACCATTGCTCATATAGGCATGAACTATCGGAGCAGACGGTTGCGTCATGCTGTGCGCCAAAGTCAGGGCAAAGGCCACGAAAGACGCGGCAGTAAGGATACGAATGGTTATTTCCGAGTATTTCGGCAGAGAATTAGGTGCCTTTCTATAGCGATTTATCGAGGGTAACAAGACTGTCGGAGTAAGGCTGGTCAAGGTGTTGATTGAACTAGTGAACAGACCATCGCAACATGCTAAATACTACGGATGAAGTAGATATCTGTCCTCAACCTAAAGGTTGATCTCTTGCTCAATCGAGGGTGTTGAGGCAATCGCAAAGGGATCAAAGAGGATTCCGTGTTCGCGCATCAGAATTCCTCGTTCGGTGCAGAAGAGTAATTTCTCGCATACCCTCGCTATCGCTCTTTGCCCAGCAGATATGATGGCTGGCAGATCGGAGTAAACAATGAGAACTCGTATCTTGATTGCGACCCTCTTTTTAACTGGTTTGTTTGCGGGAACTGTAGATGGACAGTCGAAAACTTTACAGCCGGAATCAGCGACCGCATCTACAGCGACCATATTAAACGCCACTGAAGCGCAGAAGATCTTTCCCGCATCAGTGTTCTTCAAAGGCCAGACGGCGCCCATTCAAGGCAGAAATTCAGGCGGCTTGCGACTTGCAGATCAAAAGCTGGTGCTTGTTGCGTTGGTGGATAATTCGGGGTATTCCAGTCAGGATCAGGGACGATACCAGGCTTATCTACTCACCGAAGTGTCGCTCGATATTGATGGCCACCGATTGGCGCCCGGGGCCTACGGTTGCGGGTTCACGACCGAGGATGTCTTCGCGGTAATGGACGTGGGCGGACACGACCTGTTCCTCGCGCATTCGAAACGCGACACAGATATACGGCGGCCGATGCCCCTGCAGATTCAGGCGACAAGTGAGTCAGGACTCTACCGGCTATACTCGGGGCGCAATTTTGTCACGTTTCGAGTTGCCGCAACAAACTAGCATCAAGCGGTCAAGGTGGCGCTGGCAGCTGCGGGGGACGATGTCGTGCGGTGTGCTCCTCTTTGAAAGACGAGCGCCGCAGCACCGCGGAGCCGGGCGATTTCGCCTTCATGGCTCGGCCTGATCAGAGGCGAACTCCCGGCGAGAGTGAGGTCAGCTACCTCCTTCTCGATCACCGGCCCAAAACGATGCCACGCCGCGGTAAGATCCCCGGCGATCAGAATCGTACTGGGAGAAACGCTGGCGATGATCGTCCGCAATCCGCGACCAATCCACGTGGCCTGCATCGTCAGGGCCTGTGCGGCAGCTGAATCGCCTTCGTCGGCCAGATTGAGCAGTTCCGGAAAGGAGACGACCGGGCCCTTCGGCTTCAGCTCTCGGTAGTAGCGCAATGCGGCTCCGCAAGAACTGAAAACCTCCCAGCATCCGCTCTTCCCGCATCCGCAACGCGGCCCGGTGGGATCGACGAGTATATGGCCGAACTCTCCCGCCATTCCGTTGTACCCGGTGAGAAACTGCCCATTGGCAAGAACGCAGGTTCCGACACCTTCAGCCACCGCCACCAGCACCGCATCCCGAACTCCGTCCATACGTGCGAAGGTCAGCTCCGCCATGAGACACGCCGTCGCATCATTTTCCACCATGACGGGAAGACCCATTGTGGTCTGGACCATCTTCTTAATATCGAACTCGGGCCATTTCAGGTTGGGAGCAAAGATCAGCTGCTGCGTTGCGGGGTTCACTCGTCCGGGCAGACTAATGCCGATGCCCTCGATCGATTTGCGCGGGGCGGTTCTGTGTATCCGGTGCATGCAGTCGATGATTAACCGCATGGAGTCTGCAGGATCGGAGGTCAGCGGCGCCAGCGAACGCGAGAGCAGTCGCCCATTCAGGTCTACTAAAGCGACGCTGGCCTGCTTTGGATGAATGTCGACCGCGATCGCCACCAAGTCTTCGTTTAGTCCCACCATCGTTGGTCTGCGTCCTCGTGGGAGCGAACCCATGGCGCCTTCACGCACCCAATTCTCGCCTATGAGCTGCTCGACGATTTGTGAGATTGTGCTTCTTCCAAGGCCGGAACGCCTTGCCAGGTCGGCGCGTGAAATGGGTTGGCTGGCCCGGATTAGCTCGAGGACGATATCCCGGTTGATGACCCGCGCTGTCTCGCTCGAGGCGAGCTGCATTTCTGCCAGATCTATGCGTTTTACGCCGTGCCTGTCGTGCCGCAATTTATTGCAACCTCTCTGTTAAGAATGCGATCAACCGCTCCCAGCCATGATAACGACTTGGATACCTGCCGGAAATAACGAAGCATACCATCGGAAACGGATTTTAGAGGAAAGGCTAGACTTCCTTATTTTATTTTCATAGGAAATTAAATCTCTCAGTGTTGATTCTCCAACTGATAGACGCCGGCGACTTTTGGGGGGAGGCAGACTGAAGATAAGCCCTGTAAAGCCAACGGGGATATGATGAGGGTTCCACCCCAACCTCAACCTGCTGACGGGTGGCTTTCCTCGATTTTGTGCCGATTATCTCTGGAACGCCAGCATTTTTGTGACTGGGCAAATTTTTCCGCTTGACAGTTCTAAAAATGTTCTCTTATAGTTTCGGTCGCTAACAAAATCCCTAACCGTGGATTGACCAAAGGGTACATTGGATTCCTCACGGCGGAAGTTTTGTCAGCGTAAATTTCGGGAGGCAAAAAATGATCAGTATATATGGCGTTCTTACCAGGCGAGGGCACAAGCGAGACCTGCGACAACTCTGTGGAAGAGGCCGGTGGATTCTTCCTCTCATAGCGGTCGCGTTGATGCTTCTGGCCGCCCCCCAAACGCACGCGCAAACCACGGCTCAGTTGACGGGAACTGTACAGGATGCCTCCGGAGCTGTGATTCCAGGAGCCCAGGTAACGCTGACCGATCAATCGACCGGTATTACGCGCGTTGTCCAAACGAACGGCCGGGGTTTGTATGCCTTTCCCTCGCTGGTGCCGGGCACCTACTCTGTCAAGGTCACCGCGAAAAGTTTCCAGCCCAGGGAAACGACCGGAATTATGCTTCATGCCGGAGATACCGTCGCCGTCCCAGCCACTACGCTGACGGTGGGCGCAGCTGATGCGACAGTCACGGTCGAAGCATCCAGCGAGATGATTCCGACGGAAGACGGAGCGCGCATCAACGTCCTGACTTCCAAAGACATCGACAATCTTGCTCTCGTGGGCCGCGACACGACAGAGCTGCTGAAGGTGTTGCCTGGTGCGACGACGGTCTCCTCGGGCCTCACCAATAATTCTCCGGCATACAGCGATCTCAACACGGGCGTACAGCAGAGTGCGGTCGGCA
The DNA here is from genome assembly GCA_963802695.1 of uncultured Acidobacteriaceae bacterium. Lineage (GTDB taxonomy): Bacteria > Acidobacteriota > Terriglobia > Terriglobales > Acidobacteriaceae > Edaphobacter. The sequence goes on along the minus strand of CAWDJN010000010.1, from coordinate 7,394 downwards.
ATGGGATCAATATTAATGGCGCAGTCAATCGCGGCGGCACAGCGCTGCTCTCCGACGGAGCCAACGTCATCGACCCAGGCAATATGGCATCCTCAGTCTCGGTCATCAACCCGGAGATGACCGCGGAGGTCAGCGTTCAGGCGTCGAACTTCGGTGCGGACACGCCGTTTGGCCCGGTCGTTATCAGCACCATCAGCAAATCGGGGGGTAATCAATATCACGGCGAAGCCTACTTCGTCGCCCGCAACAGCGTCCTGAACTCGAACGACTGGCAGCACAACCATGCGGGAGTCCCTCAGGGACCCCAGTCGTATTACTATCCTGGAGGTAACTTCGGCGGTCCGGTCCCCGGCACACATAAGAATCTGTTCTTCTGGGGCGGCTATGAACGCTGGCTCCAGAACCAGGGCAACGCCAATGTGCTCTCGGCCTATATTCCCTCGCCGGAGATGATGGCCGGTAACTTTACCACTGATAACGCAGATAACCGTGCCCTCTGCCCAACCGGGTTTTACCCCGCTCCAAATAACACCTATCCGCAGGGCGGATGGTGCAACGATCTTTCCGGCACCAACTTCCCCGATGGCAGCAGCATTCCCAACGCCCCTCCCAACACCAACAACGCGAACTCCGGCAACAGGATTCCTTCGCAATTTATCGATCCGGGCGCAGCGGCACTCGCCAAAATCTGGCCCGTGGCCAACGCCAACCCCGCAACCTCTATCGGTCACGTCAACTACTATCAGCCCATCCCGAACATCAACAACGGCTGGATCTATCGCTTCCGAATTGACTATCAATTTGGACCTAACACAAAGATTTACGGATCCTATCAGCAGGCATGGGACGCCCAGCTTGCTCAGGGCAACGGCGCTCATCTCTACTGGACGCCGGGCAACGCGATTCCCTACCCGGGCGGCGGCGAATCCGAAGCGTTCCGGGGCAAAGCGCTGGCAGGACACTTCGTCCATAACTTCAACGCCTCAACCACCAACGACCTCATGGCAGCATGGACCTTCGGCGACTTCCCCTTTGTCCAACCGAATCCTTCGGCAGCCTACCGGAGCACCCTGGGCTACACCTACGGCAAGGTCTTTCAGACATCCTCGCTCAACATCCCTGCCTACGGCGGCGCGAACTATGCCTTCCCGGATTTCTCTCAGGCTTCTATCTTTGACAACCCTCCGGGCAAGTATGCAGTCCGTAAGGAAGCTCCCCAATTCAGTGACACGTTGACCAAGGTCTGGGGTGCTCACACGGTGAAGATGGGCGCGTACACGCAAAACACCGATAACTACCAGAGTACCTTCAGCACCTACCAGGATGGCAACCTCACAATTGCCTCCGGTTCGAATGTGAATCTTTTTACCGGAAATCAACTCGGCTCGGGTAATCGAGTCGCCAACTTCACGATGGGAATACTGTCGGGCTACAGTGAAAACAACTCGTCGCCCATTGCCGATACTGCCTACCAGGCAACCGCGTTTTTTGTATCCGATACCTGGAGAGCGACCAGGCGTCTGACGCTGTCGCTTGGCGCACGCGTGGAGCACATCGGTCACTGGTATGACCGTCAGCACATCGGTATGGCAGTCTTCTATCCTGGTCGCGTATTGTCTGACTACAACAGCGGAAAGTACGCCCCGGGATATTACTGGCATGCCATCGATGCGGGCGTTCCTCTTAGCGGTCAGCCCAACCGTTTTGCCTATTTCGATCCACGGCTGGGCCTCTCCTACGACGTATTCGGGACCGGTAACACAATGCTTCGCGGCGGATGGGGTGCCTACCGCTTCGTCACCCAGGTAAACGACGTCTCCCCACCGCTCGTAACCGCGCAGGATGTTCTGGGTTACAACTTGCCGGGCGGCAAGACAGTGATGCTTTCGCAACTTGGCAAGCTGGCTTACGTCCCCTGCTTGTCGAAGTGCGTAAACGGAGGACAGGCGGGCTTCGATCCAGGCGATTACGGTCAGCCGCTCACTTATGCCTATAATCTCACGATCGACCAGAGGATAAAGTGGAATACGGTACTCGATGTGGCCTACGTCGGAAGCCAGACCAGCCAGCTCTCAGACGATAGCGAAGGCATTGAAGGCAGCAACTTTGCTGCACTTGCCGATCAGAATAAAACCCCGATCGGGTCCTTCTTCAAACCCGACCCGGTCACCGGAGTGCTCTCCACCAACCCGGAAAATCTGGGAAACAATCCTAACGGAACGGGGTCCACTTCGACCGGAAACGTAGCGGCAGACTATCACCCCTACGGCTACGCATACGGCACCGCCGCTGCAGCTATGATTCAAAGCTCTTCTTACAGCAACTACAACGCGCTGCAGGTTGCCTGGATCAAGACCACTGGCAAACTCGGCTTCAACCTGAACGCCACTTGGTCGAAGACGCTGGGCACGGGTTTGCAGGCGAATCCCTTCAGTGTCAGGGCTAACTATGGCCCGACCTCGAATGACAGGCCGTTCGTCTTCAATGCCAGTTACTACTACAGCACCGGGAAACTCGGTACCTCTCAGGCGTTTGTCAACCAGCTGCTGGGAGGATGGACAATCTCGGGAATCTCAACATGGCAGTCGGGCGGATACATTCCCGCTGCGCTGGGGAACGGCGTGCCAAACTTCAGTCTTGGCTTGGCGTATACCGGTCTGCCAGCGAATGCCAAGGCCCAGGGCATCGGCAGCGGTATCGGTAGTGCTACTTACTTTGGCACCGATGCTGCCCTCCCGATTCTGCCTGTGCTGACGTGCAACCCAACCTCCAATCTCGGCCACTACCAGCGCCTCAATGGAAAGTGCTTCAATGCGCCGGCGGTTGGGACGCAGGGCGGTCAAAACTACCCCTATATGAGCGCCGGGGCCTACTTCGATAACGACCTGGCGATCTACAGGGCCTTCCGTATCCACGAGAACCAGCAAATCCAGTTCCGGGCCAGCGCCTTCAATTGGCTGAATCACCCGATTCCGGGTTTCAGCGGAACGGGAGGTGGCACCCCCCTTGGGATAGCTTACAACGTGGATTATGCCTCTAAAGCCATCACGAATAACTTCAACACCGCCACCTTCGGCGTTCAGGACAGCAAGACGGGCGCTCCCTTCCAACGCATCATTACACTCAGTGTGAAGTATTTCTTCTAGCACTCCTCCATGTGAAACGGAAGGTGGACAAATCGTTCACCTTCCGTTTCTTTTTTTCTAAAAACCTCTCAAAGAAACCAAATCGCGACTTACATCCCAGCAGACTTCTTAGCTTGACTAATCCGTCTTGTGGAAGCGGGTTCCTTTTCGACTCTCATGTTCGCCGCCAAACCGTAAGTCCGAACCTAAAGTATCTATTTCGAATACTTTGCGCGATTTTGACGGGGATGGGGCTCTCATCACACCAAGCAGGCCAACCTAATGAGGCCAGCCGTGCATAGCGCGGTGATACGATTTGAAATCGACGTTGGATAACCCCTCGATGTCTCGTTTCCTTATGATGGTCCGGTCCAGCCTGTGTGGCACCTTCCTTCTCCTCAATTTGATTTGTGCCGCCGCTCTTTCCGCGCAGACCGGCAACAAGGGAGCTGCCGGCCAGCCGCTGCAGCAACGCTACAACGATGCCCAGGAGTTGCAGCAGAATGGCAGGCTCAACGAGGCCGCAGAACAATACCGGGCGTTTCTTGCAGATGCGCTTAGCGAACTGGCGATGGGATATGGCCTGGCGCGTGACTACGCCCAGGCGGCTCCGTTATTCGATGAAGCTCTGGCCTTGAAACCCGACTCACCACCCCTGCTTCTTGATTACGCCCGAACGGCTTTGACGTTGGGCGATTTTGACCATGCAAAGACGGTGGCGACTGAGTTCATAAGGAAAAACCCGGGGACTCGCGAGCAACTCGCTCAGGCCCATCAGGTGCTTGGACGAGCCCTTCTGAAACTAAATCGGAATCAGGAGGCGAGGAAAGAACTGGAGGCAGCGGTGGCGTTGGATCCAACGTTCCCCAACGGCTACGACCTCGCCGTAGCCTGTCTCGATATGGACGATGAAAAGTGTGCTGTTCAGATCTTCACCGAAATGGAGAAGTCGTTTGGAGATACCGCTGAGATCCACATGGCATTTGGCCGCGCGTATGGTGACTCAGATTTCCAGCCCCGGGCGGTAACTGAATTCAAGCGCGCCATTGAGGAAAACCCCCGGTTGCCGGGCGCGCACTACTTGCTTGCCTCGGTCTTGCTGGCGACAGGCGACGACCAAAGCCATGTGGAAGGCGCGGAACAGGAGTTAAAGAAAGAACTGGTCATTTCTCCGAATGATTCCATGACGTATGCCGCGCTGGGCAAGATCGAAGCCACGCATAATAACTACCCGGAGGCAGAAACATATCTGAAGAAAGCGATCTTGCTCGGCCCGCAAAGCCCCGACCCGTATCTCTATCTGGGGCAGATATATTTCGCGACGAACCGATATGCTGAGGCGGAAACGGCTCTTCGTGAATGCATCCGTCTTACGACGGATGTTTCGCGAAACCGATATCAGGTCCAGAAGGCGCACTTCCTGCTAGGAAGAATCCTGATGCAAAAAGGTCAGCAGGATGCAGCGCACGCAGAGATGGACATCACGCGTGAGTTGGCCAATAAAACGCTCTCGCAGGATAAGAGCAAGCTGGCAGGACTGCTGGATTCATCGGGATCCCAGGATGGTCAGGCGCCTGCGGAGCAAGCCTCAGGACAGACTCCCCAAGACATTCAAACGGCGGATCCGGCGGCCCTCCACAAGGTCGAAGAACTGCGAGAGCAGATCAAAATGCCGGTGGCCGACAGCTATAACAATCTAGGTGCTATCGCGGCAACCAGCGACGACTATTCGGACGCGGTCAAGTATTTCGAGCGTGCCGCCGTGTGGAATCCATCGCTCGAGGGGCTGGACTATAACTGGGGGCGAGCGGCTTTTGCTGGATCGCAGTTTGCCGATGCGATTATGCCATTGTCGCGCTATGTAAAGTCGCATCCGGACGATGTCGGCGCCCGCAGTGTTCTGGCTATTAGCGAATTCATGATCGGGAACTATCCCGGTTGCGTTGCGGCGCTGGAGCCCGCGATCGGAAAAACTGAAGTTGCTCCACAGGCAGAGTATGTCTACGCAGAGTCGTTGATCAAAACCGGGCGAACCGCCGCTGGTGCAGAGCGTCTGGCAGCACTCGAGAAGGTGCATCCGGATATCCCCGATGTACACCGCGCTCTCGGTGAAGCATTGAGTCAGCAGGGGGAGAAGCAACGGGCGCTTGAAGAACTCCGCATCGCCATACAGCTCAATCCACGCGACCCTGATTCGCACTTCGATCTCGGCAAGATAGAACTCGAAAGCGGCGATGCGGCGGCGGCAATTCCAGAACTGGAGGCGGCGGTGCGTCTATCGCCAAACAACGAGGATTTTCATCACGAACTGGCTGACGCATACACCGCGGCACACCGGCCCGCAGATGCGCAGAAAGAGACGGAAACTTACAATTCTCTCCGGGCTCGCGCACAGAGTGGCACGTCGGTCCCCGGGGCCACCGCTCCCAAGCAATAAATGCATGCATCAGGATGCACCCTCACCCTCTACTTCGGCGCGGATGTGGGCGTTGCCTTCGCAGGCAGGATGCGTTCCCGAGGCACAACTCCCGCACCCTCCAGGATTGAATAAAAACGATCCGCCTCGAGGTTGCCAATTTTGTCGACTGTGCCGGACGGCCAGCGGACCTCAATGCTGTCGACCTTTGTTGCCGAACCGAGACCGAAGTGGAGCCGCAGGTCATTCTGGGATAGGTAACTCCCACCGCTGTGAACTTCGTCCGTCTGAGTCATGCCACCAGCGGTCACTTTGACTCGTGCATTCAATGCGAGTCGATTGCTCTTGGTTCCTGCCAGTTCGAGACTAATCCAGTGGCGGCCCGGTATCCCGTGGTTCCTCAGAACCATCGGTCGACCATCCAGATCATTGATCACGACGTCAATATTCCCATCATTAAATAGATCCGCCACGGCAAGCCCGCGGGAGACGCGTTTCTCCTGAAGCGCTGGGCCGGCCTCTTCGCTGGCGTTGCAGAATGTCCCATCCTTCTGGTTAAGGTTCAATAGCTTAGGTTGCCGGTAACCAGAATCTCCAGGTATCTGATCGACTTGTGGGTAAACATGGCCGCTCGCGGTGATCAGATCAAGCCATCCGTCATTATCAAGATCGGCAAATGCCGTCCCCCACTTGACCCAAGCCAATGATGAGAACCCAATTCCCGATGAATAAGACACTTCGTTGAAGTTATAGCCGCCATCATTACGGTAGAGATCGTCGTTTTCATTCTCAAAATTAGTAATGTACAGTGATGGTCGCCCTGTGTGGTTGTAGTCACCCACAGCGATCCCCATGGATGCCTGCTCAGCGCCATCTGCGCTTAGCGCCGTTCCGGATTCGAATCCGATTTCTTCGAACTTCCCGCCACCCATGTTCCGATAGAGATATTTTGGTGTCGAGTCGTTGGTCATGTAGATATCCGGATGGCCCGTTCCGTTGAAATCGGCCCAGATTACGCCAAGGCCGTAGTAGCCCTGTGGATCGTTCAAGCCGGTGGCCTTTGAGACATCGGTGAATGTCCCGTCGCCATTGTTATGAAAGAGCGAATCGCCCGCGCCCTTCAATCCTCGCGGACCGCACTGCACATCGACTCCGCGGGTACTTGCAATATGGGGCGCTTCCGAATTGTGGCAAATCGTCGAGACGAAAATCGACGTAGTTGGCCACCACAAGGTCGACAAAACCATCGCCATCGTAGTCGCCGAACGACGCTCCCGCAGACCACCGGCCGTCCGCGACGCCGGCCTTGGCAGTTACATCGGTAAACGTGCCGTCGCCATTGTTGTGATACAGGATGTTGCCGCCGAGACAAGTGACATATAGGTCGGGCCAACCGTCATTGTCGTAATCTCCGACCGCCCCGCCCATTGCAAGGCAGGGCTTAGTTATCCCAGCCTTCTGCGTGACATCTGTGAACGTTCCATCGTGATTGTTGTGGTACAGGGCTCCTAAGACCTTCTGACCAGAAACCGCCATGTTAATAGTCGGTGCGTTTGTGAAATATAAGTCCGGCCATCCATCGCGATCGTAGTCGATTACGATCACTCCACCGCTCATAGACTCAAAGATATATTTCTTTTCCGCAGAAGATGTATGCGAAAAAGTTAGACATTCGCTTTGGCCTGTCACATCCTCCAACTGAGGGATGGGGCGGTCCTTGCATTCGGGTGAGCGTGCGCCGTTGGGCGGCGGAGGCGGTGTGGGATGGCCCATCCCCTGGCCATGAATATGGCCAATCAGCAGGAGCAGAACTAACGGCAGTTCGCCCCAACACCTCCGTTGATATGACATCG
>CAWDJN010000009.1:0-519575 GCA_963802695.1 uncultured Acidobacteriaceae bacterium | reverse complement strand
GCCACGTCGATGGACTGGCGACGACGCAGCCTCGCGACGAAGCGATGTACAGGGAGCGGGGAAAGTGGATCGCCCGAGACTGGCTAGACGACGTCAGCAAGGAATATTTACCTGCAGAAGCAACTCGATAACAGGAGGAAGCAAAGATGCCACATATCTCTTTACCTGAAGGGTTCCCGGGAATTACCAGCGGCTTTGTGTTTCGTCCTGAGACGGCGAAGCCAATGCGTGAACTCGCGCACGTTCTGTTGCACGGACCGAGCACACTGACTCCGGGCGAGCGCGAATTGATCGCGACTTATGTTTCGAGCCGGAATGACTGCTATTTTTGCCAAACCAGCCATGGCGCCGCCGCGGCAGCGCACATGGGCAAGGACTGGGGTCTCGTCGATCAGGTGAAGCGGGACTTTGCGGGTGCTGATATTTCGGAGAAGCTGAAGGCGCTGCTGACGATTGCCGGGAAGGTGCAGCAGGGTGGCAAGCACGTTACATCGGAAGACGTTGGAGTTGCGCGTGAACTGGGCGCGACGGACGTCGAGATCCACGATACGGTGCTGATTGCTGCTGCGTTTTGTATGTTCAATCGCTACGTCGATGGACTTGCGACGTGGCAGCCGGAAGATCCTGCGATGTACGCCAGCATGGGCGAACATCTCGCATCGGTGGGGTATCTTGCACCATCGATCAAAGTGTCGTAGCCGGTGTGTCGCCACGGGGTGTTCTCTCGTGGTTAGCCGGGGCTATTTCGCGTTGAGTTGAGCGTTGATGCCGGCGATGCGTTCTTTGAGTACAGCGATCGATTCGACCCATGTCTTGAAGACGTCAGTGGTGTAGCCCGCGTCGAAGTTGCGTGGGTGGGGCTCCTTGGCCGCGCTTCTGCGCTTCGCCTCTTCGAGTTTTTGCTCGAAGTAGGCTAGTCGTTGCTTGAGGTTCTCTTGCTCACACCTATAGGCTACACGGGGAACGTGGATGTGCCTAGTGTCTTGGCTGCGGTTGAGAGCGAAGAGATGTGGGCCAAGAGGCGGCTCACAGCCACGCCAGCTCATGAGGCGCCCGGTTCGACTATCGGGCCGATGACCTATTCAGGGCTGCAGCAGCGCGTATGAGTGTCTTGAAGGCATCCTCATCTATTTCATCACCCTCATGGAAATCGATAGCGCGCCTGGTGTTGCCTTCAAGGCTGGAGTTGAAGAGCTTTGAAGGGTCTTTGAGCGAAGCGCCGTTAGCGAAAGTGACCTTCACGACGCTCTTGTACGTTTCGCCGGTGCAGATCATGCCGTCGTGATACCAAACCGGAACGCCTCTCCACTTCCACTCCTCGACCACTTCAGGAATGGCCTGTTTGATGAGAGCGCGGAGACGGGAGAGGGTCTTGCCTCTCCAGTCGTCCAGTTCCTTGATCCTCGCGTCGATGAGCCGAGAGGGGGATTCGCCCTTAGTCGCGGTGGTCTTTTTCATGGTTGCGTTCATGATTAGTTCAACCCCCCAACGACACGCTCCAGGTTGCCGATGAACTTCTGCCATCCGTAAGTCGCGCCTTTATAGGCGGCATCTTCTTCGGAGCGGAAGCCGGAGTGATCCATGCGGACATGGGTGCCGTCCTTGGTCGGCGTCAACGTCCAGACGACGACGCTTTCCATACCCATGGTGCCCCAACTGTAAGAGAGCCGTGAATTCGGTTCAACTACGAGGACTTCGCAGTCTATGACTCCGTTCCAATTCGGCACGGGCGTGGAGCGGAAATTGAAACGTTGTCCTACGACCGGTTGAAAATCATTCTTCATCAGCCACTCTTCGATCAGGGGGCCTTGCGTGAGGGCACGCCAGATTTTTTCAGGGGGATGCGGCATCTCCCGTTCAATGGTGAGAGTACGTGTCGGGGCGGTGGTGGTCATTTGTCCATCCTTTCGAGTAGGTTTTCGAGTTGATCAAATCGGTCGCGCCAGAATGTTCCATACAGGTTCATCCAGTCGACCAGGGGTGCCAGCGCCTGGGGTTGGGCGTTGTAGAAGGTTTCGCGTCCCTCGCGCCGGTGACGTACCAACTTCGCGCGCTTCAGTGATGCCAGGTGCTTTGAGACCATCGGCTGTGAAACGCCTGCTCGAGCGGTCAAAGCATGGACGGTCTGCTCCCCGCTGCGCGCCAGTTGCTCGAAGAGGGCTCGGCGGTGTGGGATCAGCAAGCGCCTTGAAGAGAGCATCGCCCGAATATTGCATGCCGGAACCATAACCGAATGGTTATGGTTTGTCAAGGGCCGCTGGGATGTGGGGCCACGCAGGCGTTTATCAGTGCGGGTAGACAATGCACCTGCATAAGACTACGCTTGAGCCTCACCAAGAGAGAGGCCGCAAGATGGTTCTCACGCTTCCGCCCTTCTTCCCGCATAGACGAAATCGAGACGGTTCGTACGACTCGATTTGCCTGAAGTGCTTGATTACGATTGCCAGCGCAAGAACTGAGGCCGAGCTGGCAAAGCACGACAAGGATCACGTCTGCAATCCTTCCACCTTGTCCCGACAGGCTTTTGATCGCGCTCGGACCCGCGTGAACTAATCCAGCCTTGTTCATTTCTGGACGAACCTCCTTAGGAGGCATCATGATCGTCGAAATCAAATTCTCCCACCGCTGCAATCCCGATGGCACGTGGCAATCGATCTGCCCGGAGTGTTATAAAACCGTGGCGGAAAGCCGCGATGAAAGAGACTTGAAGCGAGCCGAAGATACCCATGTATGCCTCTCGCTCAATGGGCGCCTGGTTCGGATCGACTAGCCTGTTCGCTTGCCCAAAGAACGAACCTGGGGCCGCGTGTTTCGAGATCAAAACATCAGATCGGGTGGGCAAATATCCGCATCGACGGCTCCGGAGCATTAGGGGCACGTCTTCGAAGAGGAGTAAGCTATAAATGAGGTCATTCGACCATGTCAGTCACAATTCACTTCAAGGACACTTCCAATAACAAAGTCACCTCGCTCGAATATGAAATCGGCGAAGTGATTCCTAGGTCGGGCGATTACATTGTCAGCCCATTCAATGCCGACAGAACGGCACTCGTATCCGAGCGTAACCGGCGACGGCAAAAGGCAACCGTTTTCGGTTCTCTGCGCTGAGTAGCCCTCTCCGCCGCTACGAAGAAGAACCTGCATCTCACCCGCGAACTCAGCAGAACTTAGTCTGAACGCCGTAATGGACGTGGAGGCTAACGTGCGCTCAGAACTCATCTTTCGTGCCAAAGAAACGGTCGACAACAAGTACAAGCTGTGTCAAACAGCCTCAAAGGCAACTCGCAGCCTTCACATCGCCGCGAAAAACACCACAGACACTATCAACGATGCGTTTTCACGAATAGCTGGCGGCGATGAATCTTCGACAGCTGCGAATCCTATTCTCGCTTCGACATAGCAATCGGTCCAAAACTCCTCGCCTTTCGCGATCCGTTGCTTTGCTCCAAACGAGCATCAGATAAGCGACGCAAAGATTCAGTATGGGGGTAAAGGAATGAACTCATCGCGCTTTAGCTGGCCGGCTGGATTTCCGAGGTTGCTGAGTTCGCCTAAAGAGTGCCCGGTCTGTACCTCGATAGAGTTTACCGAGGCAGAGTTCCATCCTCTCGACCGCACCTTATCGTTGTTTGCGTTACATCCGATTCGCTGTGTCAATTGCTGGCGAAGGTACTATGGCTTCTCGATGACGAATAAAGCCGCCACATAATGCGCTCCATTTCCCCCGGAGGCACTTAGGGGGCCAGCCAAGCCTACTCGAAGAGGGAGATGGCGACCCGGAGGTCGTCGGCGAGGCGGCGGTATAGCTCCTGTACGGTGCGGAGCGCCAGGAGTTGGTCTGTGGTCTGTAACGGCTCCGTGGCGATCAGTTCTTCGATAGCCTCAATGTCGGTCGCGACAGATGCAAGCTTTTCGTTCAAGAGATCTGAAGGGGCTTGTGACATGGCAAACAGCCTACCACTTGGAGGGCGTCTGTATCGATTGCGGGATTAATGCGGGTTCCAAGAGATTTCGAAGCCGGGTTTTTGTGGCGGGCCAGTCGTTGATCGTGAAGGAGTAATTCATCGTGTCGCGGACGAAGCCGTCGCGCATGATCGTGTGAGAACGCAAGACGCCGTCACGTACAGCGCCGAGTCGTTCCATGGCACGTTGTGATCGAAGATTTCTTGCGTCGGTATTCAATTCAACCCTGTTCGCGAGAAGCGTTTCGAAGGCGTGATTGAGGAGGAGATACTTCGCTGCCGTATTGATATGTGTCCGCCGGAAAGGCGCCCCAAGCCATGTCTTTCCAAGTTCGAGCCTCTTGTGTTCGGGCACCACCCGGTAAAAGCTCGTCGTACCGATTGCTGATTGACTGGCCTCGTCGATGATTGCGAAGTTCATCTCAGTTCCGCGTTCATTGGCGTCCATTGCGGTGGGTATCCAGGATTGCAGTTCCTCCCTCGACGCAAGGTGGGCAAAGGTCATGTACCGCCATATGTCCTCCTCTGCCGACCAGAGAGAAAGTTGATCGAGATGCGACTCGTCGATGGGAGCGAGACGAACCGAATAGCCATGCAGAATTACCTTTTGCAGAGGCCATTGGAAGGGTCGGTTGGGAGGATGTTGTGTCAACGCGTTGACAACCTCCTTCATTTTTTATCATGTGCGCGATAGCCCACCTAAGCAACAACAAAACCGCCGCGAAGATGGGACACCCAACCCCCACCGAACATCCAGCCGTGGGCCACCCAGCCGAGTTTGCTTGAATCTAACGTTTGCCATCCCAAACTATGGAGAACTAATGATTAACGAAAATATTTCTCAGGGACTGTACGGATCGATGCTGCGCGGCCAAACGGTCGTTGTGATCGGCGGTAGCGGCGGCATCGGTCTTGAAACTGCCCGACGAGCACGCGCTGAGGGGGCCAAGGTGATTCTCACAGCGCGAAATCCTGAACCGCTCGAACGTGCTGCGAGAGAGGTCGATGCAATCGGTACCGCCGCGTTCGATGCTACCGACTTCAAGCTGCTCGACAAGTTTTTCGATGACCTGCCCTCCCCGGTGAATCATGTGTTGGTGACTGGCCCGGGACCTTACTATGCGCCGCTTGCAGATTTTGATTTTGAGAGAGCTCGCCAGGATGTCGAGTCGCATCTCTTGCTCCCTATTCGGATTGCGCGGAACGCTCGAAATAAGGTCCAGCCGCGCGGAACGCTTCTTTTCATGGGCGGCACGGGCGGTCGCAGCACGGCAATTGGAATGGTCCTGATCTCGGCGCTAACGGCTGCTCTTCCGGCGATGGCGAGAAACCTTGCGCTCGAGGTAGCGCCTATTCGAGTTAATGTCATTGCTGCCGGTTTTGTCGATACACCTTTGTCTGCGCAGTTGCTTGGAGAGAAGATCGAAGAGCGCCGCAATCAGCTACGGACTAAGCTTCCCATCCGGCGCGTGGTTGAGCCTGGTGATGTAGCCGCGCTTGCGATACACATCATGACGAATACCGCGCTCACAGGCGCAACCTACGACATCGACGGCGGGCAGCAGCTCGTGTCTATGTAGAGAAAGGATGGCTCATCGCGGAATGGCGCGGAGGCTGAAGCTTGCGATGCTTGCCGGAGTGGAGTTTGGAAGTACCTGAAGGGTTCCGAGGACTTCGGTTGCCGAGGGAGTCTGATCGCGGAGCCGGAAGACGAGGACGCCGGGCTGGACCTCTTTGGCTGAGAGGAGGCTGAAGCCGCCGGTTTGTTGACGGAGGTCCATCTGTGAGGCAGCCGCGGAGGAGAGCGCGACATTGGGGAGAGCGTTGCCAAGTGCTGGGTAGCTTGCCTGGTTGAAAGCGGCGAGCCAGTTGTAGAGGAGGTGGCCGGCGGGCGTGTCGGGGATGAGGCCTACCTGATCGCCGTAGCGGGGCAGGCGAACGAGAATGGTGGCGTGAACGGGGCTGACGTGGTTGCCCTTGCGGGCGGGGACGGGAGCGTCGGCGGGATCGCCGAGGACGATGGTGTCGATCTGGTTTGGATCGTCTTTGTCGTCGTCGGGGGTGGCTCCGGATGTGTCGGCGGCGGAACGGGCGGCGCCGGAGCTGGAGGTGAAGTGTCCGCTGCGGTTGTGACTCATGGCATAGAGGACCGAGGAGAGAGCAGCAAAGGCGGCTACGGTGGCGAGCAGGATGGCTCCTGGGCGGAGCGGCTGATGATCGGTGAGATAGAAGCTCGGAGTAGTGAGCGTCGGGACTTCCGTAGGCAAGGGCTGCTGCATATGGGTGGTCCTTGGGTTTCCGAGCGTGGATGGCCCGGCGGGGTTAGCCGCTACTGCTAGTGTAGACGTGCTGCCGAGGGGTGCGTGAGCGATCGGGCCTTGCTCGTTTGGCCGCTTGCTGGATTGGTTCGTGCTCTCGCACGAATGCCCACATCTCAAAATCGAGATATGGGCACCCGATTTTGTGGCAGCTGTCAGATGTGGGCCACTGTGGTAGATGGGCACCCAAATTTAGATGTGGGTCAACCAGCCCGATTGTAGGATTCCAGTCTCAATCTCGGAGTGCAACGCCATACGCTTTCAATACGTCATTGAGGGTGACGATGCCCTTCAACTCATGTACGTTTGCACGCCCGACGACAGGCAGCGCATCGATGTGATTTACACCCATGCGCTCGAGTGCCATATCGAGGCCCTGGTCCGGGTGAACGTGAGGAAAGGCCATTGGGTCGATGATTTCAGAGAGCTTTTTGTTCGCGCCTTCCATCGGCTCACGTTGCAATGTCGCAAGGGTAACTACGCCTACGACACCTCGCGAATCAGTCACCAGCCAAGTTGCAAGTTCGCTTGATCGGACACGTTCTCGCGCTTCCGCGACTGTGAGATCAGCTGGTAGCAACTGTTCTGCCGTGCGAGTAACGCTGATTATTTGGCGTTGGCCGCGGTGGCGGCCCTTGTGGCCGGGTAGATGGATGCCATCCTGAACGGCTAAAGCTTCATAGATGGGTTCGTGCTGTAAACGCGACGCGATGAAGAGGCTTACGAGGTTTGCAATCATGAGTGGGACGATGACGGCATAGTCCTGGGTCATCTCGAAGATCATCACCACGGAGGTCATGGGTGCGCGCACAATGCCGGCAAAGACCGCACCCATCCCAACGAGTGCGTAGGCTCCCGGGGTAGCCGTGAAAGCGGGAAAGAGATGATGCGCGATCGTGCCTACGGTGCCGCCTACCATCGCACCGATAAACAAGGCCGGACCGAAGATGCCGCCGGCATTGCCCGAAGCATAGCTGGTGGTGACGGCGAAGAGTTTCAAGACGAGTAGAAGCACCATGAGATGGAAGACCATCTTGCCATTTAGCGCGTCTCCGACGTACTCATATCCGACGCCCATGAGTTGCGGGACGAACCAGCCCATGATGCCGACGAGCAATCCTCCGGCCAGGGGCTGAAACCAGACCGTGTTGCGTGGGAGACGCAGGAATCGCGCCCTCATTCCCAGCAGTAGCCTTGTGAAGGCCACCGAGACTAATCCGCCAGCGACTCCGAGTACGGCGTAGGCTGCAAACTCCCACGGACTGACCAGTTGGTATTGGGGAACTTTGAAGAGGGGATTGTTGCCAAGAAGAAGTCGCAGCACCATCCATGAGGTGGCCGAGGCGAGCACGACGGCGCCGATGACGGGAGCGTTGAGATCTCCCATGATCTCTTCAAGCGCAAAGAGCACTGCGGCGAGTGGTGTGTTGAAATGCGGCTGCGACGGCTGCGGCTGCGCCGACAGGAATCAGGCTTTTTACCCGTTCGTCACTCAACCCGAGACGCCGCCCGAGCACGGAGGCGATGCCTGCGCCGACCTGAACCGAAGGGCCTTCGCGGCCTAGCGGGATTCCACTGGCGAGAGTGGCTGAGGTGCAGAAGAATTTGCCGGCGACGGTGCGCAGGGTGATGCGGCCTTCGCGAGCGAAGAGCGCAGCTTTTGTTTGTGGCACGCCGCTACCGCGCGCGTTGGGAAAGTAGCGATATAGCAGATAGCCGATGCCGAGCGAACCGCCTATGGGGAATAGCAGCCTCCGCCAGGGCTGGCCACCGACGGGATAGAGACGCATCCCGAGTCGTCCGGTGAGAAGGATGAAGGCGACGACTGTCGCTCCGGTCAATGCTCCGATGACCAGGGCAAGGACCAGGATTACCTGATGCTCACGATTTCGAAGTTCTGCCAGGCGATTTGATGTCCACTTGCTCCACCAGCTGTCTGCCGGGGCCGAAACGCCCTCACTCATTGCCAAGAGTTCTCCTGAATCTAGGATATCTCAGCTATGTGCTATGCCCCAAGGAGATGCGGGTTCTGTGCAAATGTCATGTACCGCCAGATGTCCTCCTCTGCCGCGGGTTTGCCAGAAGGGTGTCTGAGTGAGGCGCTTTGAGACGGAGAGCTTGAGGGACTGGAGTGCTTTGGAGAGTGGGACTTCTTGGTCGTGGGGTTCGCTGAGGAGGAAGGTGGACGTGCTCGGGCATGATGACGTAGCCGAGGACTTCGAGGTGGTAGCGCTTGCGGGAGTCGAGGAAGGTGTTTTTTGAGGACGCGGTGGTGAGGTAGGGTTCGCGGCGGTAACAACTGAAGGTGATGAAGTGGTCGTCGCCTTCCCTTTGGTATCGTTTGAGGCCGAGCGGCATGGGTGAGGTTAGAGTATCGGGATTTTCGCTGCCGCGAAAATTGCCCACCTTAGCGACGATGAAACTGTCGCGAAGATGGGGCACCCGGCTTTGGTGGTGCGGTGAGATATGGGCCACCCGTCACCCGGCTTTGATGGTGCGGTTAGATGTGGGCCACCCGTCCGTTGGTTAGATATGGGCCGCCCGTATTATCCTCGTGCCATGAAAAAATGGATTCTCGCGATCTTGCTCATTGCCTCTGTGGCGGTAGCGCAGCAAACCCACAACCAATACGAACCGGCGAACGCGACGGGTGCGGGTCAGAAGCTGCTCGCGCAATTTGTGGGTGAATGGGACGTCGTGAAGACGTTCTTCCCTGCGAGCGGAGACCCGAGAGTGACGAAAGGCACTTGTAAGCAGTACATGATTCAGGACGGGAAGTTTCTGCAGTCGGATTTCACCTTCTTCGAGCCTGACGGAAAGACCACAGGCACCGGAATCTCTGGCTTCGACTCCAAAACGAATCGCTTCACCACTGTGTGGTACGACTCGCGGCAGACAACGATGTCGATTCGGCAGAGCGACGGCACGTTCGACGGCAAGAACATCATCCTGTGGGCCACGCCCCTCGACCCGGATCGTCCTGGACGCAAGACCGTTGCCCGTGCGCATCTTGAGGAAGACGGCCGCGTTCTCGTCCATCGTCATTTTGCGATCGATGACAAAGGGAACGAGCGGATGGTTATAGAGTGGCGGCTGACGCGGAAGTAGCTATCACAACTGCGTTTGTGTCTGATCGTTATTTATGGTCATGCGTTCCAGCTTGGCTTCAGATGTGGGTCGCCCGCCAGTTCACTGATGCAATTCCCGCTGGGACTATCAGTTTTACCAGTTGACCGTTTGTGGCTAATCGCCGACGATCATGGTCGCACCGACTAACAGGGTCGAGGGACTGGGGTGCCCGTGTGAATGCTCAAGAGATCGTGAAATTAGCTCTCAGAGGGAGCATTATGCTCACGGTCTTTGGGTTTGGGCTTGAGGGTTCGATCGGGGATCTTCTGTATCTGCTGCGAAGACCACGCCTGCTTGTGCTTTCGCTGACGGCGATGTTTGTCGTCATGCCTTTGTTCGCCATATTCCTGACGCGGGTGGTTCACTTTAACCCGGCGGTGGTTATCGCATTAATAGCTCTGTCGATATCTCCTGTTCCGCCGCTCCTGCCAAGAAAGATGACGAAAGCAGGCGGCATTGCTCCTTATGGACTGGGATTGATGGTTACGGCGGGTACGCTCGCCATTGTGTATATTCCGCTGGCGACCGATCTTATCGGCAGATATTTTGACAGGGATTTCGCGATGAGCCCGGCAACCGTTGCGAAGGTGGTTGTGGTTTCGATTTTGATTCCGCTGGCGGCGGGTATCCTGCTTCGAAAGGTTGCGCCGGCTATTGCGGCGCGTATCGGCCATCCGGTTGCCGTCATTGCGGGGACCGTGTTGCTGGTTGGAGTCGTTTGCATCCTGGCCGTCACTTATCGCGGTGCGTGGGCGCTGGTAGGGGGAGGAACGCTTCTCGCGTTTGCGGTGTTCATTCTTGTCGGGCTGTTGGTTGGACACTTTCTGGGCGGACCGGATCCTGACTCGCGAGTCGTGCTGGCACTATCGACGGCGTGCCGCCATCCTGCGCTTGCGTTGGCGATTGCGAGCGCAAATTTTCCATCTGAGCGCCGCGTGATCGCTGCGATTCTTCTGTATCTCGTGCTCAATGCTTTGCTGACTATTCCGTACGTCAAGTGGCAGCGTAACAAGATCCAGGCCTCGACAGGCGGCAGTTAAAAAGGGGTCCCTCATACAGCTTTCAATTCAACCACTTTTGAGTGGCAAGGAGCATTCTTATGATTCCAGATCACGTCATTTTGTGAACCATAGAACATCCTGCGTTGCACCATTTTCGTTCGCTGAGAGTGGACAGGGCGGCGGGGCCGATATTCGCGAGGTCGACGCACAATTCGAAGAGGCGTGGGCGTACTCGGTGGGCGTTCAGAATTATGTCTTCGGACTTGCCCCTCACCATCTTTGAACGTGAACGGAAGATTCGGCTGGATCCGGTCGCTCTTGAAAAGGCGAAGAAGTTTGCTCCAGCGGCCCCCATCAATCAGATTGGGCACAATAAGACTCTGGCCACGGCTGACGACATCATGCCGTATACGCCCAACAATGACACCGTGTATAGCGGTGGGATTTTGGAACTTGCCGAGGAACCGATGATTCTGTCGGTCGCCTGACATTGCGGATCGCTACTGGTCGGTCGAAGTAGCGGACACTTATCTGAACAATTTGTTTTATATCGGCACTCGAGCGACTCAAGGCAAAGGCGGCAACCATGGCTTTGTCGGACCGAACTGGAAGGGCTCACTGCCTGAAGGCGTTATTGAGCATCGTGTTCCAAACAATTCGGTAATCTTCGCGATTCGCATAGGAGCTGCACCGGAAGACCCAGCCGATCTTAAGGTTGTGAATGCTCTGCAGGAGAAGTTCGTGATCACTTCGTTGAGCAATTGGGGTGACGCGAAGAAGTTTGGGCAGGCGGCGGTGCCTAAACTGGCGGCGCGTCCGAATTACACGGGCGATCTCGCCTTTTTTCAGACAGTGGCAGATTTGCTTATCGAAAATCCTCCTCCGAAGGAACATGAGGCAGCGGTGGTATTGCTGAGCCGCGGAGGCATTGTCGCGGGCAAGCCGATGGACATAACGAAGCTGGAGGAGCCTACTGCGTAAAGGGCTTGCACGCGCCGCGACCGATGGCCCGCAGATCATGAAGTGGAAGGTGAAGTATCCGGGGGACACCTTATCCGACGCGTTGGAATAATCTCAGGCCCGGCACTTATGGGTTTGATTACTTCGACCGTGCTGCTGGAGCGCTCGAAGGTCTTTTTGTGCACGACCGCGAAGAGGCGGAGTACTTCAGCACCTACGAGGACGGCGATGCGAATCTGCTGGATGGCAAGAACAACTACGTTCTCCATTTCGAAAAGGATGAAATTCCGCCCACTCTGAAGAATGGGTTCTGGTCGATCACGATGTATGGCGCTAATTTTCAACTGGTAAAGAATCCGATTAATCGCTTCTCCATAGGCGACCGCACCAAAGGACTTGTTTATAACGGTGACGGCTCGCTCGATATTTATATTCAGCATGCGGCGCCGCAAGGGCAAAGAGAGCAATTGGCTGCCGAGTGCGGCGACCGGAGTTTTTCGTCTCAACTATCGAATCTATCTCCCTACAGCCGATTGCAAGGGACCCTGCAACGCTTGGGAAGTACCTTCCACCGATCAAAAAGGTTAATTGACAACGCAGTTGCCTGCGTTCAGGCGTTCCAACTTGGGACGGTGCGGACCATGTTCCACATCATTTGGTCGAGGGCGGAGTTGATTTGGTCGGAGGGTTGGGTGCGGGAGTTGCATAGGGCGGCCCAGCAGAAGCCGGTGGGGGTTCGGACCATGATGGAGGTTGTGCCGGGTAGGCTGCCGTTGTGCCACCAGTTTCCGGCTCCGTTGTTGCGGACCATCCAGCCGCGGGCGTAGCGGGCGTCGCCCTGTGGGTAGGCGGGGGCGGGGGTGGTCATCATTTTTATGGTGTCGGGTTTCAGGAGCGCGGGGATGCCGGGGGCTCCGGCTACGTGGTTGAGGAACTGGACGAGCTCGGTGGAGGAGGCGATCCACCCGCCGTGGGAGTCCATGCGGGTGATGTTGAGCTTGTAGGGGTCTTCGTCGAACTGGCCGTAGTAGACGACTTCATTCTGGGCGCTGTCGCTTTCTTTGTTGCGACCGATCTTCATGGTGGAGATGCCGCAGGGGCCGAGGATGTTGGTCTCGACGTAGGAGTCGTAGGGCTCGCCGGTGACTTCTTCGATGACGCGGCCGAGGATGCAGTATCCGAAGTTGGAGTAGGCCCAGTGGGTGCCGGGCGGGTTGGTGAGGGGGACTTTGGCGATGGTCTGGGTGATGAGCCTGGTGTGGTCCCAGGAGAGGTTGTGCATCATGGGGTCGTTGTCGTCGTTGGGCCAGCCGCCGCAGGTGTGGGTGAGGAGATGGTCGACGGTGATGTCGGTGACCCATTGTTTGTAGGGGGGCTTGCCGTACTTGATGTCGAGGATGTTGGAGGGGCCGAAGACTTTGTCGGTGAGGTTGAGCTTGCCCTTCTCGATGAGGGAGAAGATGGTGACGGAGGTGATGGGCTTGGTGACGGAGGCGATGCGGAAGAGGGAGTTTTGCTGGGCCTGGGTGAGATTTGAGCGGTCGACCATGCCTATGGCTTCGTCGTAGACGAAGCGGCCGTTGTGGGAGATGGCGATGGAGGTGGCGGGGACGGAGAATTGGCGGCGGAATTGTCCGGCGATGCGGTTCATTTCGCCGCGCTGCTGGCCGTTGGGTCCTCCGTTTGCTGGTTGGGCCAGGGATTTGCGGACGGGTAAGGTTGCGGCGGCGGCGGTTAGGGCTAGATTTTGCAGGAGGGTGCGGCGGGTGAGGGAATGGTTCGACATCGTAGCGGTGTCCCTTTCGATTGAGGGTGGGGAGGCTTTGGGCTGGCGAGAGAATTTTATCTTGACGCGAGGGGCCGGGTGGGAAAGAGCATGGGATTTCTGTAGGCTGTTGGGTATTCGAGTGTGACGGAGGATTCGGTGAGGAGATTTCGCTTGGGTGTTGTCGTGGGTTGCCTTGTTTTGGTTGTGATGGCGGGCGAGAGGATGATGGGGCAGGCGCCTCCGCCGCAGCAGATGCCGGCGAATGCTGCGGGGAAGTGGACTTTGTACTGCAAGGATCCGAATGGGTCGACTTCGACGAAGTATCTGGAGCTGGAGCAGACAGGAACGGCGATCAAGGGGCACTTCAAGGGGCCGAATCAGTCGGGTGGTGTGGAGGGGACGATTGATGTGCAGCATCTGGTGGTGAAGACGAAGACGCGCGACGTGCTGGTGTTTCGTGGGCGCGTGGATGGGCCGCGTGTCGATGGAGTGGTTCAGGGGAATACGTTCAATGGAACGTTTCATGATCGGGGTGGGACGGGATCGTTTCAGGGAGTGCGTGCGAATTGAATGGAGTCTGCGATGACGGACAAGATTGAGCGTGTGGTTGAGCCGGGGATTGTGAGTGATTTTTCGGGGCGGCTGAGCTATGCGGGTTATCTCTCGCTCGCGGGTTTGCTGTCGCAACAGAAGCCGCTGTCGCAGCCGGAACATCATGATGAGATGCTGTTCATCATTCAGCACCAGGTGTCGGAGCTTTGGATGAAGCTGATCATTCATGAGCTGACGGCGGCGATTGAACATATACGGCATGACAGGCTGGGGCCGACGCTGAAGATTCTTTCGCGGGTGAAGCTGATTCAGATGCAGTTGTTTGAGCAGTGGGCGGTGCTGGAGACGCTGACTCCTTCGGAGTATATGGAGTTTCGCGGAGTGCTGGGGAATGCTTCGGGGTTTCAGTCGTATCAGTATCGGAAACTCGAGTTTTTGCTGGGGAATAAGAATCGCGAGAGCATTAAGGTGTTTGCGCATGATGCGGCGATCTATGACGATCTGGTGCGGGTGCTGCAGTCGCCTAGTTTGTATGACGAGTTTTTGCGGTATCTTTCGCGGCGCGGTTATGACGTTCCGAGGGCGTGTCTGGAGCGGGACTGGTCTGCTGCTTATGTGAGGAATGAGGCGGTGGTGGAGGTGTTTCGCGAGATCTATCGCAACTCGAAGGAGCACTGGGAGGCTTATGAGATGTGCGAGAAGCTGGTGGATGTGGAGGAGTACTTCCAGCTTTGGCGGTTCCGGCATTTGAAGACGGTGGAGCGGATTATCGGATTTCGACCGGGGACGGGTGGGTCTTCGGGTGCGGGATTTTTGCGGCAGGCGCTGGAGCTTACGTTCTTTCCGGAGTTGCTGGCTTCGCGGACTGAGGCGCCGAAGGGATGAGTATTGCGGATGCGGTTCGCGCGATGGGGCCGGGTGCGCTGACGGAGGATGGTCTGCGGCGGCATGTGTTTCCGCTGTTTTCGAAGACGCTGGCGCGGCCGGGGATTTATCTGGCGAATCATTCGCTCGGGCGGCCGTTGGATCAGACGGAGGAGGATCTTCGCGAGGGGTTTCGATTCTGGCAGACGCGGCTGGGTGAGGCCTGGGATCCGTGGATGGAGGAGGAGCAGGCGCATCGTGCGCGGCTGGCGCGGTTGATTGGTGCGGCGAGGGCGGATTGTGTTGTGCCGAAGACTTCTGCGGGACAGGGGCTTAGGACTGTGTTGAATGCGCTGCCGGGAGTGGCGCGCGTGGTTACGACGATGGGGGAATTTGATTCGGTTGACGTGATTTTGAAGCAGTATGCGGCGGTGGGGCGGATTGCGGTTGAGTTTGTTGAGTGTGACGGGGATGGTGGCGTTGATGTTTCGCGTTTGATGGAGCGGGTTTGCGATGGGGTGGGGCTGGTTGTGATCTCGCAGGTGATGTTTATGACGGGGTGCGTTGTGAGTGGGCTGGATTTGCTGGCAGAGCGTTGCCATGCGGTGGGAGCGAGGTTGTTGGTCGACGCTTATCACGCGGTGGGTGTGTTTCCAGTCGATGTGGCGGCGATGGGGGCGGACTTTGTGATCGGTGGGAGTTACAAATATCTGCGGGGAGGGCCGGGGGCGGCGTTTCTTTATGTTTCTCCGGATGCGATGGCTGGCGGGTTGAGGCCGCTCGATATTGGGTGGTTCGCGAAGGAGGAGCCGTTTCGGTATGAGCGGCCTGATCCGCCTCGGTTTGCAGAGGGGGGCGATGCGTTTCTGGAGTCGACTCCTCCGGTGCTTACTTACTATCAGGCTCGTGCGGGGCAGGAGTTGACGCTGGAGTTGGGGGTGGGGCGGATTCGGGAGTACAACCTGGATCGTTTGCGGCGGTTGAAGGGATATCTTGCAGAGCGTGGAGTTGCGGTCAGCGGTGCGGATGATGGGCACGGCGGATTTTTGACGGTGGAGAGTGGGGAGGCTTCGTTGGTGGTAGATGCGTTGGAGCGGAGGGGGATTACGACGGATGCGCGCGGGCGGTGGCTGCGGTTGTCGCCGGATTATCTGACTACGGATAGTGCGCTGCGCGAGGCGGCGGCTGCGGTTGGCGGATTGATGGCGTAACGGTTGGGTGGTGGGGGTAAGTTTGGGTGATCCTGCAGCTATGAGAATGTCCTCGCAAGCCTTGCGCTCCTCGCCGGCTACTGCCCATACCGTAGTCACGGACGCTTCGTTGAGAGCTGCATCGAGCATTTCAAGCGGTAACTGAAGGCTCCTGGAGGGTTGTCTTTGCTGAAACCGTATTGGGAATTTTCGAGCATATGAAGAGGTGTCCGTAGTGATTTAGCAGATCGTAGAGCATCGCAATTCCGCACCTGCCCAAAAAGGCGTTTTGGATATTTTTCCGGGTGGCTGGCAGTATTGCTAGGCGACCTACCGAGCATGGCGTTTATATTCTGGTTTCGTCTATTGGGGCAGAAAGAGAAAGACCTGAACTCTAATTGCTTCAACGCGGATGTTTATCTTTCTGCAGATAAGTTGATCACTGCAAGGCAAAACTGGTGGATTGGAGCTCGATGAGGGATAAAAGCTTTGAACCGAAATGGCCGATGATTGTCCGAGTCGTCGCCGAAGTTCTGGGGTGGCTTGCCGTCTCGATCTTTATGGTGTGGGCGTTCGCGGCGCTATGCTTCGACGTTCGGCACGTTTGGTTGCGAATTCCCGCGGCACTGCTCTTCATAGTGGCGGTGTTGGCGGCGCTGTTTGCCGTAAAGGGAGTCTGGCTGCGTATGGCTGCCTGCGTAGCTTGTTGCTTGTTGGTGCTGGCGTGGTGGTTGTCCCTCAAACCATCCAACGATCCTCCGTGGGAAGCGGATCTCACGCAAAATGCATGGGCGGAGATTCATGGCGACCAGATGGTGGTGCATAACGTCCGCGATTGCAAGTACCGGACGGAAAAGGACTACTCGGACTGCTGGAGCGACCGCACCTATGACCTTTCGCAACTTCGCGGTGTTGACTTCTTCCTGGATAACTGGGGAATCAAGTTTGCCAGCCACCCGATGGTCAGCTTTGATTTTGGAGACCAGCACCTTGCGTTCTCGATTGAAGCGCGCTACCGGCCGGGCCAGTCCTACTCGCTGGTTCGCGGATTCTACCGGCAGTTTGGGCTGATCGTTGTCGCGGCGGATGAGCGCGACGTGATTCGGCTGCGGACGAACTTCCGCCACGATCCGGATGAAGATGTATATCTCTATCGCGTCCAGGTGACGCCTGCGGTCGCACGCGCGATGCTAATGGTTTATGTCAATTACATGAACAATCTGAAGGACCGCCCGGAGTGGTACAACGAGCTGACCCGGAACTGCACGTCGACGGTCGACACGCAGCTTGCCGATGTGACCGGGAACCCGCAGGGTGGGAGCATTCAACTGATCCTGAATGGTTCAATGGATGAGCTGATGTATAACCGCGGGCGGCTGGTGACCGGCGGACTTACCTTTCCGCAAGTTGAAGGAGCAGGCGCACATCAACTCCGCGGCGCACGCGGCGGGCGACTCTCCGGATTTCTCCAGGCTCATCCGAGTGGGACGGGTCGGATACTAAAACGAATATTTGAACAAAATCGGACTAGATAGTTTGGGGGATGGGGAGGTCGTCGTCTTCCGCGCCCCGCTGGTGCAGCTTGGTTTGGATGCCGTCCCAGACGGCTTCGCTGGGTTCGACGGGTTCGAAGAGGCTGCGTGCCTGGTCGGCGATGGCTTCGAGGTCACGGACGAGGGCGGCGCAGTCGGGGTTGTTGCTGAGGAAGGTCTGAAGGCGCGGGTCGGTCGAGACACGGCCGTCTCCTGTGGCAAAGAAGTCAGGCAGATATTTTTCAAAATCGGCAGGAGTCATGGTGTCGAAGTCGGGAAAGCCTTTGCTGCTCATACGGCCACCTCGTTGATGCCGGTGGGCTCGGTGGACCGTTCCGGGTTGCGGAGGAGTTCGCGGAGCTTGAGGCGGGCTTTGTGAAGTTGGGACTTGCTGTTGCCGGTGGAGCACTCGAGCATGGTAGCGATTTCGTTGTGCTCGAAGCCTTCGACGTCGTGGAGGACGAAGACCATGCGGTAGCCGGGGGGAGGGAGGCGACGGCGCGCTCGAGGGCGACGCGGTCGACGGAGCCTGTGAGCTGAAGGTCGCGGCTGCCGAAGTCGCGCTTTGGGGCGTCTTCTTCGGAGGGGTTGATGGTCTCTTCGAGCGAGACGAGGTTGAGGCCCTTCTTACGGAGATGCATCAGAACTAAATTTACCGTAAGTCTATGAAGCCATGTAGAAAAAGCGGATTCGCCGCGGAAGCTGCCGATTTTTCGGAAGAGATGGAGAAAGGCTTCCTGGGTCATGTCTTCGGCTTCGGAGACGTTGCCGAGCATGCGGAGGCAGAGGGTGTAGACGCGGCGCTTGTGGAGGGCGTAGAGCTTTGAGAACGCCTCGGCGTCTCCGTTTTTGGCGGCCTCGATGGCTTCCGCTTCGCCGACGATGGGAGGATTTCGCTTGAATACGCCTGGGGCGGGTTGGTTTTGTGTCATCTGTAGACCTTGAACGTCCATGGCTAAACTCCGGCTCAATGTCGATGTTTATTTCGATTTAAGTTTTCGCCTGCTTGAAGGCTACTGCAAACGGAGTGAACGCATTTTTGGTCTGATGGAAGTTGGGTCGGAATGGTTGTTCGAACGAGGCGGGATTTTTGGGCTATGTGAATGAAAATGCTGGGTTAGGGAAGAAAGTTCGGAGAGGAGGGAGATTTTTTCGGTGATTGGGAAAAGAAGGCAAAGGCAACTGCAAAAGCAAGAGCAAAAACGAAATGCGGGGGTCTCTCCGCTACGCAACAGACGATGAGACTGTCTGTTGCTCCGGTCGAGATGACGCTTCTCCCCTATGACGTTTCTCCCCTGTGACGCTTCTCCCCTGTGACGCTTCTCCCCTGTGACGCTTCTCCCCTATGACGCTTCTTCTGTGAGGGAGTCATGAGCCGATGTAGCGGGCGTAAAGGGTTCGGGCGAGGGTGATGTCGGTGGTGCCCTGGATGAGGCAGCGGCCGTCGGGGAAGAGGGTGAGGGTGTGGGGTGGGCGGTCGAAGCGGAGGAGGAGGTTGTTGAAGCGGACGGAGCCGTGGGGTTGGAGGCGGTCGCGCATGGCGGCGAAGTCGACGGGGCGGTGGTGCTCGTGGATCTGGACGGAGTTGCGGCCGCAGAGGGTGATGTGAGGGCGGCCTTCGCCGGCGAGGTGGGAGAAGATGCGTTCGCCACAGACTTTGCAGGCGGGGTTGGGGGCGGAAGTGTTGATTTCGCTCCGCTCGTTGGACCAGAGGTCGTGGGAGAGGAGAGTGCGGCGGAGGAGGTGGGGTTGGTTGGTGAGGAGCTTCAGGGCTTCGGTGGTCTGGATGGAAGCGGCGAGATTGACGGCGGTGGAGAGAATGCCGGCGGTGTCGCAGGTTTCTACGGGGCCTGTGGGGGGCTTGGGGAAGATGCAGGCGAGGCAGGCGGTGGGAGAGGAGGGACCAGGGCCTAGGGTCTGTACGTCGATTCGCTCCGTCCGGAAAGACGAAATACGGGGGTCCCTCGACTGCGCGCTTCGCGCTTCGCTCGGGATGACGCTCTTTTGAGAGCTGGGTGGCGAAGGGAGGATGTTCATTGTGGCGGCGTAGGCGCCTATGGCTGCGGCGTAGATCCAGGGCTTGGATTG
The DNA here is from genome assembly GCA_963802695.1 of uncultured Acidobacteriaceae bacterium. Lineage (GTDB taxonomy): Bacteria > Acidobacteriota > Terriglobia > Terriglobales > Acidobacteriaceae > Edaphobacter. The sequence goes on along the minus strand of CAWDJN010000009.1, from coordinate 500,211 downwards.
CTGGACGGCGTAGTCGTTGATGAGGTAGCGGGTTTCGAAGTTGTCGGTGGCGTCGAGGATTAGTTGCGCGGGGGCGAGGAGTTCATGGATGTTAGCGGGAACGAGGTCGGCGATGTGGGGGTGGACGGTGATGGTGGAGTTGAAGAGGGCGATTTTTCGGCGAGCGGCTTCGGCCTTGGGGAGGGATTCGCGGGCGTCGGCCTCGTCGAAGAGGACCTGGCGCTGGAGATTGGAAGGTTCGACGAAGTCGCGGTCGATGAGGGTGAGGTTGCCGACGCCGGCGCGGGCGAGGAGGGATGCGGTGGCGGCTCCGGTGGCTCCTACTCCGATGATGGCTACGTGAGCGGAGGCGAGGAGCTGCTGGCCGGTTGGGCCGATGCCGGGGAAGAGGATCTGGCGGGAGTAGCGGTCGTCGCTCAAGGTGAGGTTGGGGATGACTCGGGCGTTTGTTGGAGTGGCGGAGGGTGGGTCGGGGTGGTCGGACATGATGAAGGGGGTTCCGGGTTCTGCCAAAAGGAGCTGCTCTTTCGTAGTATAGGGAAGATACCGAGGTGCAGGGAACGGCTGACAGCGGTGCGGCTTTGAGCATCGTAAGAGAGGTGAGCAGGCGAATTCTTTGCTCTGGATGCGGTGGTTTGGCCGTATGTGCAGGTTTTGCCGGGCTCCTCAATAGAAAACAGGGAACACAGGTGGTTTTTTGGGTCAGGTGCATCGAGGTCGCGCGCGAGTTCCACGGTGGTTGATGTCCGCGCGTGGGTTGGCGGCGGTGTGGGTATGGCTGGGATGTGCGGGGTGGGGGCAGGGGATTCCGGCGGCTTCGACTCCGTCGACTACCGCGACCACGGTGCAGAGCGGCACTACTACTCCTGCGCAGGCGCAACCGCAGTCGGGGATGGCGACGAAGGAGGCGGTTCCGGCGGGAAATGATGCGGGGCTGACTACTTCGGTATGGGACTGGAAGGGGCTGCGGGTTGCAGCTATCGAATTTCAAGGGGTGACATTCGATAAGACGGATACGCTGCCGCAGGAGCTGGCGCAGAAGGTAGATACGCCGCTCGAGCCGGAGCAGGTGAGGGCCAGTTTGCGGCGGCTGTTTGCCAGTGGGCGGTACAGGGATATCTCGGTCCGCGGGGTTCGGCGGGGCGATGAGGTGACGCTAATCTTTGCGGGGGTGGCCCGGTACTACGTGGGACGGGTAACGATTGATGGAGTGAAGAGCGATCGGGTGGCTTCGCTGCTGGAGTTTGCGACGAGGCTGCAGCCGGGGACGGCGTTCAATGAGGATGATGTTGCCTCCGGAGTTGAGGGGATCAAGGACATCCTGGCACAGCAAGGGTTCTACGAATCGACGGTCACGGCTGCGCAGCAGGTTGATGTTGCGGGTGACCAGGTGAATGTGACGTACACGGTGGCTGTGGGACCGCAGGCGCGGGTTGGGAATATCGCGCTGACGGGAACGGATCCGGGATTGACGCTGGAGGATTTTCGCAAGAAGGCGAAGTTGAAGGAGGGGAACCGGGTATCGCGCGAGACGACAAGTAACGCGATGGAGCGGCTGCGGAAGCTGTACCAGAAGAAAGACCGCCTGGAAGGGACGGTGACGCTGGAGAAGCAGACGTACGATAAGGCGCGCAAACAGGTGGACTACAGTTTCCACGCCAACCAGGGTCCGGAGGTGAAGGTTTCGGTGGAGGGGGCGAAGATTTCGAAGAACAAGATGCATCAGCTGATTCCGATCTACCAGGAAGGAACGATCGACAACGATTTGTTGAACGAAGGGGTGTTCAACCTTCGTGACTATCAGCAACAACAGGGATATTTCGACGCGACGGTGGAGGTGAGAGTCATCGGGCAGGATACGGCCGCCGAGAGCGTTGTGTTTACGGTGGACCTGGGGGTGAAGCACAAGGTGACGGCAGTCAATATCGAAGGAAACAAGTATTTTTCAGACGAGTTGCTGCAGGAACGGATGCGGGTGCAGAAGGGAAATGCATATCAGCGGAGTGGACGGTACAGTCCGGCGCTGGTGTCGGGTGATGTGACGGCGATCCAGGCTCTATACCGGGCGAATGGTTTCGATGAGGCTACGGTGACGACGGACGTGAAAGCGAATGACACAGGGCCCGATGGGAAGCCGCTGAAGGTGGGAGAGATTGCGGTGACCTACAAGATTGTGGAAGGGCCGCAGCAGAAGTTTGGGACGGTGGCTTTGAATGGCGTGAGTGCAAGCCGAATGAAGGACGTGAGGTCGCTGATGAACTCGCAGCCGGGACAACCGTTCTCGCTGGTGACTTTGTCCGGCGACCGGGACACGGTTCTGCAGTATTACCTGAGCCATGGGTTCGATCAGGTGAAGGTGGAGATTAAGCAGGCGAAGGAGGCCAAGGACGCGGATAAGACAGATGTGTCGCTGAATGTGACGGAGGGACAGCAGGTATTCGTGAACCGCATTCTGTTGTCCGGGGTAGTGCATACGAGGCCGAAGGTCGTGGAGAATCAGGTGCTGGTGCATCCGGGCGATCCGCTGGATCAGACGGCGCTGCTGCAGACGCAGAGGAATTTGTACAACATTGCTCTGTTCAATGAAGTGGTGGCGGCGGTGCAGAATCCGGCAGGCGACGCTCCAGAGAAGAATGTGCTGCTGCAGTTAACTGAGGCGAAGCGGTGGAATGTGACCTATGGATTTGGAATCGAGGCGCAGACGGGAACGCCTGCGTCGGGCATGATCTCCGAGGCATCGTGCATTCAGTTGATGCTCAATCCGTGCAATCAGCTTACGCAGGAAGGGAAGGCGGGTGTGAGCCCGCGGGTATCGCTGGACGTTTCGCGGATTAACCTTCGCGGGACGGACAATTCGCTGACACTGCACTCTTCGTACGGATTGCTGGAGCAGGTGGCGATTCTTACGTTTCAGAATCCACATTTTTACGGCTACAAGAATCTTGCTGCGTCGGTTTCGGGCGGGTACTCGAATATTCGGGACATTACGACGTTCGCGTCGTCGACGCTGCAGGGGGATTTTCGGATTACGCAGCGATTGAGACGGCGGGACACGTTTATCTATGACTTTCTCTATCGGCGCGTAGCTGTCGATCCGAACAGCCTGCAAGTTTCGGCGGACCTGATTCCGCTGTTGTCACAGCCTGTGCGCGTGGGCGGCCCGGGAGTGACGTGGTTTCACGATACGCGGTCGCCAGGACCGCTGAATGCGGTGAAGGGACAGTACACAGCGTTGCAGACGTTTGTGGCTTCGTCGAAGTTCGGTTCGCAGACGAATTTCTGGAAGATCGACGGGACGAACTCGACTTACTACCAGTTCGGCAAGCAGAAGTATGTGATTGCACGGGATACACGAATTGCGTTTGAGCAGTCGTGGGGGCCGAATCCGAATGTGGGGAACGATGCTTGTTTGAATCCGGACGCTGAAGGTAACGATCTGTTGAACACGAATCCAAGTTGCGTTGCGGTGCCGCTACCGGAACGGTTGTACGCTGGCGGCGCCAACTCGTTGCGGGGATTTCCAATCAATGGGGCGGGGCCGAGAGACCTGCAAACCGGTTATCCAGTTGGGGGAACGGCGGCGTTTGTGAACTCGCTGGAATTTCGGATGCCGCCGCCGACGCTGCCGCTGGTGGGCACCAGCGTGTCCTTTGTTCTGTTTCACGATATGGGGAATGTGTTCCAGCTGGCGTCGCAGATGTTTCCAAGCTTCCTGCGGTTCAATCAACCGAACCGTCAGACATGCAGTAATGTTTCGGGAAGCATCGGGACGTGCGACTTCAATTACTTCTCCCATGATGTGGGAGTTGGGGCGCGGTATCGGACGCCGGTGGGTCCAATCCGGCTGGACTTCAGCTATAACCTGAATCCTCCTGTGTACCCGGTTATTTATGACTTCTACAACAACCCTCCGCATGAGGGACATGCAGGGCACTTCAATTTTTTCTTCAGCATTGGAGAGAGTTTCTAGATGGTATCGACGGCACAGATTACGGTGAGGCGGTGGTTGATGAGCGCGATTGCGCTCGCCTCCGTGTCTGTGCTGATTGGGGGGCAGATTGCGGGGGCTCAGACTGCGGGTTTGGCGGCGGGGACTTCAAGCGCCGGGGTTGTGTTGGATCGCGTTATTGCGGTGGTGAATGGCGATGTGATTCTTGAGAGCGATCTGGATGAGGAGCGGCGGTTCGAGGAGATTCAACCTCTCCGGTCCGCAGGTGATTCGACGCGGGCGAAGATGCTTGAGCGGCTGGTGGACAGAGCACTGATTCTGCAACAGGCTGCGCTGGAGCCGGAGGACAAGGTTTCAGACAGCGATCTCAATGCTCAAATTGCGACTCTGAGAAGGGATATTCCGGCTTGCAAAGAGCAGTATCACTGCGAGACGGATGAGGGGTGGAAGAAATATCTGGGGGAGCACGGGTTTACGGAAGAGGAGTTTCGGTCGCGTTGGCTGCAGCGGATGCAGCTGCTGAGGTTTGTTGAGGTGCGTTTTCGCAATGGAGTCTCGATTTCAGACAACGAGGTCCAGACCTACTACGAAAAGACAATGCTGCCGGAGTATGCGCGGCGGAAGGTGACGCCGCCGCCACTGGAGATAATTAAGCGCCGGATTGAAGAGGTGTTGCTTCAGCAGCAGGTTGGAGCCCTGTTGGACGATTGGCTGAAGTCGCTGCGCGCGCAGGGGAGCGTGCAGATTTTGACTTCGGGTGAGGTGGCTCGATGAGCGATCTCGAGAGGAAAATTACGGAGAAGAAGGAGCAACTCGAGGCCAAGGTAAAGGCCGAGGTTGCGAAGGTGAAACGGTCGCTGGCTGCGCGGATGGGCCGCGGCATGGCGTGGGTGGTGATCGGGTTTTTGATTCTGGTGACGGTGGTGGTTGGCGGGTTCTGGTGGTACTCGACGACGGATGACTTCAAGCGGCGGGCGGGCAATGAGATGGTGAAGGTACTGGAGGATTCGACGGGTGGGCGTGTGGAGCTTAGGAGGGTCAGCTTCGATCTGCGACACCTGGCGGTTGAGGCGAATGGGCTGGTGATTCATGGGCTTGAGGGACCGGGCGAGGCTCCGTATCTGTCGGTGGACAGAATTGATCTACGGTTAAAGCTGTTGGATCTTACTTCTCGCATATTGGGGACGACCATTGCTTCGCATGTGCAGTTGAGTTATCTGGGCGTGGAGCATCCGCAGTTTCACCTGATCGTCGATAAGGACGGGAAGACGAATCAGCCGGAGCCGAAGCATCCGAAGAAGAGCGAGACGCCGGTGACGGATACGCTGCTGGATCTAAAGGCGCGAGAGGTAGTGATCTCGAATGGCGTGGCGCTGTTGAATAATCGCGCGATTCCGTTCGACATGGCGGCACGTGACCTTGGAGCCGAGGTGCATTACATCGACCGACGGATCGTTACGGCGTGACCATCGACCTGAACGATCTGCGGACGAAGATGGCGAAGAGAGCCGGAGGCGAAGTCGGCGCTGCATTTGGCGGCGCAGGTTGGGCGAGACACGGTGGATGTGACGAAGTTGGAGTTTGCGAGTGGGAAGACGTCGAAGCTGGAGGCTACGGCGAATTGGCGAACATTTTGCGAAGCCGGAGTGGGAGGCGGCGGCGACGGGCTCGCTGGAGTTGAAACAGCTATCGTTGCTGGCTGAGCGGAGGGGTGGAATGCGGGAACTGTTGCGCTAGAGGTAAACGGCCATAGCTGCAAGACGACGCCGGCGGTGGCACAGAAGCATTCGCGTTTCTGGGGGCGAACGCATCCGAAGCAGACGACGAAGCCGCCGAACCCATTGCCGCCTGATCCGGATTGCGTGGCCGGATATCTGGTGGTGGGCAAGGCGAAGATGTATAACGCGTCGTTCAGGAACGAGTATGTGAGGCTGCACGATATCAACGGCGGTGGGCAGCTGCATATGACGCCGACGGAGATGCTGCTTACCACATTGACGGGGACGCTGCCGGGTGGCGGAAGCGCGGCGGGTAAGTTGCGGATTGAGAACTGGCTCGGAGAGGTGCCGGCCCAGAATGTCGGAGACGTCACTGACGGCGAAGGCTGCGGTGACGACTGCGAATACGAGTGCAAAGACGATCGGCGCGAAGGCTCCGTTGACGGGAAAGCGGTAAAGGTGCCGGTGGTGCAGCCTGCTCATGCGTATCTTGAGGCGACGGTGGACAGGATTCCGCTGCGGACGATCATGGATGTGACGGCTCCAAAGAACTATGGCGATCTGGGATTCGATACAGCGATGAGCGGGCCGGTGCAGGTGGAGTGGGGTGGAGCGATAAAGATCATTGCGGACACGATGCAGGTGGAGGCGACGCTGAAGTTTGCGCCGATGGGCTGAAGCGCAAGGGAGCGCTCATGATGTTCCGGTGACCGGGATGGTGCATGGTGCATTACGACGGGAAGAACGAGAAGTTCGGATTGAGCAGATCACGCTGCAGTCGCCGCAGTCGAACCTGGAGGCGAGTGGGATATTGGGCGTGAATCTGGGCGATCCGCTGACGGCACTGCGGGTGGACCTGCAGGTGCGCGAGTTGGAGGAGTATGACCAGTTGCTGCAGACGCTGGGGTTTGCGGCAAATGGAAAGAAGGGGCGCGCGGCGATTCCGGTGGTTCTGCATGGCGCGATGGAGTTCAACGGGACGGCGAGGGGGGCGGTCGCGGACCTGGATTTAAAGGGCCATCTGCAGGCTACAGGTGCGGAGGTGAAGTTGGGCACGGCGATGGATGCGGTGATCGACTCGGTGGTGGCGGATGCGGAGTTTTCTCCGTACGCGGGGCTAGCTATAGCTACTTCGACGATCAAGCGTGGGACTGCAGTGCTGAATGTGGAGGGTACGTTCAAGCCGCGAAAGGTGGTTCGCGGCACTAGGGTGTCGACGTATGAGTGGGACGATGGAACGGCGATCGACGCGAAGATGCAACTTGCCGATGCGCAGATTCCCGACCTGCTGGAGATTGTGGGGCAGCAGCAGAATGTGCCTGTGACCGGAACGGTGGCAGTGAACGCGCATGCAACGGGGACGCTGAAGGATCTGGTGGGGGTGGGTATGTCTCGCTGATGAATGGAGTTGCGTATGGCGAGCCGTATGAGTCCGCGGTGGCGCAGATGACGGTGCAGGGGCAGGACATTGAGGCTAGCCACGTGGTGTTGAAGGCTGCATGGGGTGCAGATCACGGGCAATGGCGGTTACGACCTGGCAACGAGCATCTGCATGGTCACGTGGAAGGGCACAAGCTGCAGTTGTCGAAGTTCAAGACGGTGCAGAAGGCGAACACGGAGCCGGATGGAGTGTTGAGCCTGGTCGCGGATGCGAATGGAACGATGAAGGAGCCGCAACTGAAGGCGAACTGCAAAGCTTGCGAACGTGACGATTGACGGGAAGGGCTGCGGGGGAGGTGGCGGCGAATCGCATAGCGAAGGCAATACGTTGTATGTCACGGCGGACTCGACGGTGGTGGGTGCGAAGGTGGATTTCGCGGGGCAGGCGGGTTTGTCGGGGGACTATCCGATGCAGGCGAAGATGACGTTGTCGGGGCTGGATATCGAACAAGCCACTGGCGATCGTTGCGCCGGGGCAGTTGGTGGCGACATCGTCGATTGGAGGAGCGGTCACGGTGAGTGGTCCGCTGAAGACGCCGAAGATGTTGAATGGTCTGAGCGACGTTCAACCACTTCGATATGAAGCTGCAAGGAGTGGAGCTGAAGACGGCGGAGCCGCTGCGTGTGAGTCTGCAGCAGGGAATCGCCCGGCTGGAGCAGGTTCACATCACCGGGCAGGATACGGACATGCGGGCGAGTGGAACGGCGCAGTTGCTGGGTGTGTCCGATGCGAAGGGCGGCAAGCTGGACGTGAGTGCGAACGGCAGCGTGAGCATGGCGTTGCTGCACACGTTCGATACGGATATTACGTCGAGCGGTAAGGTGGAGTTTACGGTCAATGCGGGTGGGAAGGTGATGGATCCGAGGTTGACGGGCACGGTGAAGTTCGACAACGTGAACGCTTCGATCGAAGGCATTGCCGAATGGGTTGAACAATATGAATGGGACGCTGGTCTTCAACGAAGACCGGTTGCAGGTGCAGACCCTGACGGCGACGACGGGTGGCGGGCAGTTGAAGATCGGCGGGTCGATCCGGTACGCAATGGGGTCTATGCGGATTTGACTGCGACGGGCGATGTGGTTCGAGTGCGGCTGTATGGATTGAGCGCGACGGCGAATGCGAACCTGAAGCTGCAGGGCGGAACACGAGAATGCGTCTGTTGAGCGGGATCGATTCTGCTGACGCGGTTCGGTGATGGGTCGGACCTGGATCTGGCGGCAGTTTTCGGGATCGCCGGGAGGAGTGAGTGCGCCTCCGGATCCGACGGCTGCGACGAACAAGATACGGCTGGATGTGCGGGTGACGAGTTCGCCGCAGCTTGACTTTCAGAACTCATATGCCAAGCTGGCGGGGACGGTGGACCTGAGGATTCGTGGAACGGTTGCGGTGCCGTCGATTCTGGGGCGGATCCAGATCACGGATGGGAATGCGACCTTTGCGGGGACAAAGTATCAACTGCAGCGCGGGCGATATTTATTTCACGAACCCGGTGCGGATCGATCCGACGATTGATCTGGATGCGACGGCGCAGAGTGGAGAACTACGACATCACGATCGGGCTGCATGGCACGATCGACGAATCTGAAGCCGACTTATCGGTCGGAACCTCCGCTGAGCGAGGCGGACGTGTTTGCGCTGCTGGCGCTGGGACGGACGCAGGAGGAGGCGCAGCTCTACCAGGAGCGCCAGGTGCAGCAGGGGACGGATCCGACGACGAGCGCGCTGCTGGGTGGTGCTCTGAATGCGACGGTGAGCAACCGGGTGGAGAAGCTGTTTGGGGTGGGCAGCGTGAAGATCGATCCGGCGTTTGTGGGAACGCTTGGCCAGCTCGTCGGCGAGAATCACGGTGCAACAGCAGCTCTCGCGGCAGGTTACGGCGACCTTTGCGACCAATGTGAACACGTCGGCGCAAGCAGCTGATCCAGGTGCAGTATGACTTGAATCACGATAATTCGATTGTGGTGACGCGCGATGAGTCGGGCGTGTTCAGTGTGGTCTATAAGCTGCGTCAGACGGTATCGCTAGGCCGCTCCGAGGGCAAAAGTTGCATCGAAGCGAAGTGTGATCTGCGGGATAGCCGCGATCGGATTCGAAGACGATTTTGTGGAGGAGCGATGAACGGAATGACTCGACGTGCGAGTTTGTTGGTCTTGGCCGTAGTGTGCGGTTGCCGGATCGATGAGGGTGTTGGCGCAGGATGGAGGTAATGACGCCCAGATCCAGGCTGATGTAATGAAGGCGCTGGATAATAAACGGTTCAAGGATGTGAAGGTGTCGGTGCATAACGGTGTTGTGATACTGACGGGGACGGTGGATTTATACAGCGCGAAAGAGGATGCGGATAACCGCGCGCATCATCGCAAGGATGTGAAGGGCGTAGAGAATCAGATTCAGGTTGCCGGGCCGGTGGTTGACGATGTGACATTGAGGAACAAGCTGGCTGAGAAACTGGCGTATGACCGGGTGGGTTATGGAACGACGGCTTTCAATTCGTTTACGATCGGCGTCGAAAACGGCGCGGTGACGCTGGGCGGGACGGCGTATGGGCCTTCGGATAAGGATTCGGCGATCAGTCTGGTGGAGAACTATCCGGGGGTGAAGGACGTTATCGACAACATTGAAGTGGCGCCGGTGTCGCCGATGGATGACCGGATCCGGCTGGCTGAGGCGCGGGCGATTTATGGGTTTCCGACGCTGAATAAGTACGCGATCGATCCGGCTAAGCCAATTCGGATTACGGTGGTGAACGGCAATGTAACGCTGACTGGTGTGGTGGATTCGCAGGCGGATAAGGATGTCGCGAATATTCGCGCGAACAGCGTGCCCGGGGTTTTCAAGGTGACCAACAACCTTGAGGTTGTTGGCGATACGGCTGAAAAACCGGCAAAATAGGCCGATTTTGTGGATATGGGCCGCGTCTGCAGGGTTGGCGCGGCCCAATTCTTTTAAGATGGTGAATATGACCTCGTTCTGGAAGAGTACGGCTGTAACGCTGGAGATGATTAAGTGGGAGCACTCGGTGTTTGCGCTGCCGTTTGCGTTGACGGGTGCTGTGCTGGCCGCGGGCGGATGGCCCGCGCTGCGGGTGCTGGGCTGGATTGTGGTGTGCATGGTGGCGGCTCGGTCGGCAGCGATGGCGTTCAATCGGCTGGTGGACGCGCGGATCGATGCGGCGAATCCTCGGACGGCGATGCGGGCTCTGCCGGCGGGAACATTGAGCAGCGGGTTCGTTGGGGGATTTGTGGTGGCGTCGGTGCTGGTGTTCGTGGTGGGGGCGGCAATGCTGAATCGATTGACGCTGGAGCTGGCTCCGGTGGCTTTGGCGGTGGTTCTGGCTTACAGCTATATGAAGCGGCTCACTCGGTGGTCGCACCTGGTGTTGGGACTGGCGCTGGGGATTGCGCCGACGGCGGCGTGGATTGCGGTGCGGGGATCGCTCGACTGGAGAATTGTGGTGCTGACGCTGGCGGTGTTGTTGTGGGTTGGTGGTTTTGATGTGCTGTATGCATGCCAGGATTTTGAGCACGATCGCAGGGTTGGGTTGAACAGCGTGCCGCAGGCGTTTGGGCTGGTTCCGGCGTTCTGGATTGCACGTGCGATGCACTTGGGAATGCTCGCGCTGCTGTGCTGGCTGGTGGTGCTGTTCGGGCTAGGGAAGATTGCGATGCTGGGCGTGGGCGTGGTGGCGATCCTGCTGCTGTATGAGCACTCGATTATTTCGCCGAAGGATATGCGGCGTATGAATGCCGCGTTCTTTACGTTGAATGGCGTGATCTCGGTGGTGTTTTTTGGATTTGTTGCAGCGGATGTTCTGATGCGGAGATAAGAAGACCCGCCGGTAAGATGGCGGGTCTTTTTGTGGGGAGGGCAACTGTTGAACTGGAATCGATTGATCAGCCGCGATGGTCGCGCTTGATCTGATCGAGCTTTTCGTTGACCTTCTCCTTCAGGTTGTGCGCGGAGTCGACGATTTTTTCGCGCATGTCGTGTGCTGAGGTCTCTGCGCGATCTTTGAGATTGTCGCGCTCGGCCGCTGTTCTGGTCGCGTTGTCGTCGCGAACGACGGCTGCGGTGTCTTTGGCGTTACCCCAAGTCTCCTTGGCGACGCCTTTGATCTGCTCAGCTGCGCCGGCGTTGGCGAGTTTCTGGTTGCCGACTGCTTCGCCGACGCTTTGCTTGATCTTGCCTGCTACTTGATCGAATTTGCCTTCTACTTTTTCGGTGTTCATCGCTTGACTCCATTGTTGCTGTTGCAGGGTTAGGACCGGGGAGGGCTGGGTTATTGTTTGCTTCTAGAGCGCTCGTCTACCAGACAGCAGTTGGAAGACCAGGACGATGAGAGCGATCACGAGCAGGATGTGTATATAGGCTCCCAAGACGTGAAATCCTACAAATCCAAGCAGCCATAGAATGAGAAGAACGACGAAGATAGTCCAAAGCATTTTGACCCTCCAGATGGGGTGCAACATTTATCATTGCCGTTCGCAACAATATTCAGGGCGTGAGCCCTTGTCATAAGGTGCCCGTCAGAGGGCTTGGGTTGCCAGCTAGTGCGAAATACGGACGATTGAGGAGTTTCTATTGAAGGTAGCGATACAGGGAGAGATGGGCTCCAACAGCCATATGGCTGCGGTTGAGATGCTGGGCAACCAAAGCGGGCTGGAGATCATCCCGTGCACGGTATCGGCACAGGTGCTGGCGAAGGTGGTTGCGGGTGAAGTGGACGGTGCGGTGCTGCCGATTGAGAACAGCCTGCATGGTTCGGTGGCGGAGCACTATGACCTGCTGCTGGAACTGCCAGTACGAATCGAGCGCGAGAGTCTTCTGCGGATTCGGCATAACGTGATCGCGATGCCGGGCGTGAAGCTGGATGAGGTGAAGAGAGTGATGTCTCATCCCGTGGCTCTATCGCAGTGCCGGAGATTTCTGGCGGCGCATCCGGAGTTGGAGGTGGTGCCGTTCTACGATACGGCTGGGAGTGTGAAGCACCTGATGGCCGCGAACTTGAGGGACGCGGCGGGGATTGCTCCTGAACTTGCAGCGAAGGTCTATGGGGCAGAGGTGCTGGTGGCTGGCGTGGAGGACCATGCTGAGAACTACACACGGTTTCATCTGCTGCGACGGGAAGATGCGGCTGCGGGTGAGGGCGCCGGGGATGCGAACAAGATGAGTGTGGCGTTTGCCATTGAACATCGGCCGGGAACTCTGGTGGCGGCGTTGCAACGGCTGGCGGATGCGGGTGTGAATTTGACGAAGATCGAGTCGCGGCCGGTTCCGGGGAGTCCCTGGGAGTATGTGTTTTATGTGGATGTGCGGTTCGATACGGTCAAGCAGGCAGACGCTGCTTTGGCTGCGCTTGAAGGACACTGCCGGATGGTGAAGGTGTTGGGGCGGTACCGGGCTGCTTAGGCTTCGAGCATGGATGAATTATGGAAGATGGCTCGGCGTCGGTCAGGGAGAAGGAAGACGCATTCGTTGAGGATCAGTCCCGACGAAAGCGGGAAGCGGGAGCGTCGATATGTGACGAGGCGTGAGGCCGCTTTGCCATCCCCGGCATCCAACGGATGACAGGCAATATATGTCAACGAGTTGGAAGTCGAGCGCAGCGGTTTCCACCGCTGGTGACCAGGACGAAGTAGCGGCTCCAATAACAAAGGCGTAGGATTTCGATTACTGTCGGCGACCGTGGAGTAGACGACGGCGACCGCCCGTGCAAAAAGATAGAGAAGTGGGGCCTCATCATAGGGTGTGGCGGCGTTGATGGAAGACGAGACGGCCCGCAGAAACCTTCCAAAGCGGCATTGCGAGAAAAGTACCGGCAAAGCTGACCATTATGGCCGCGAGAAGAGTGCAATGGGTCCTTTTCAGCACCGCCTTTAACCTTGGATTTTGGGATCTTGAAGTAACTCTGCTCTGGTTCTGGTGGCTGGTGGGGGTCCGACGGGGAGAAACCCTGTTTTGGATTGATGAAAAAGGAGTTACGGGCCGATGACTGAAGTTGGGCGCTGGCATATCGGGGTTTGGGTCTGAGTTTTGCGACCGATGGTAGATATGCTGCATCTTATATACGATAATCTGATAGAGGTGCACTCAATGGCAAGTGATTTCGTAAGTGTGATTCAACCGACGACTGCTAAAAGCGGGGAAGGGTCGGGTACCGAGGCGACCGGGAAGCGGCCTGTTCCTGTGCTGCCGGTACGGGACACCGTTCTGTTTCCTCATGCGGTGCTGCCCCTTACGGTAGGCCGCGATAGCTCGATCCAGCTGATTCAGTCGCTGGGTGAGGAAAAGACGATTCTGGTGGTGGCGCAGCGGGATGCGCGGCAGGACTCGCCGCTGTCGGCGGATCTGTATGGGGTCGGTACCCGTGCGACTGTGCATAAGGTCGTTAAGATGCCGAACCAGAGCCTCTTCGTGTTTACCGAGGGCAACGAGCGGGTGCACCTGGGCGAGTTTGCCCAGCTGACTCCGTTTATGACGGCAGAGTATGAGCCGATTGCGGATGTGGAGCTCGAAAAGTCGCCGGAGATGGAGGCGCTGCAACGGAATGTGGTCAGTCAGTTTCAGCAGATTGTTACTTCCTCGCCTACGCTGAGCGATGATCTGCAGACGATCGCGATCAACATTGAAGAGCCGGGCCGGCTGGCGGACTTTATTGCTTCGTCGCTGCCGTTTTTGACGACGACGGACAAACAGGAGCTTTTAGAGACTGCGGATGTTGCGGCACGCCTGGAGCGCATCAATAAGCATCTCGCGAAGGAGCTTGAGGTGCAGCAGTTGCGCAACAAGATCCAGACTGAGGTGCAGGACTCGGTGCAGTCTTCGCAGCGGGACTACTATCTGCGCGAGCAGTTGAAGGCGATTCAGAAGGAGTTGGGCGATCAGGACGATACCCAGAAGGACATCGCCGACCTGAAGGAGAAGATTGAAACGGCCGGCATGCCGGAGGAAGTGAAGAAGGACGCGCTGAAGGAGCTCGGGCGTTTGAGCCGGATGAATCCTGCTGCTGCGGACTACTCGCTGACACGGAATTATGTGGAGTGGCTGGCGGTGTTGCCGTGGTCGAAGACTTCTTCGGGTGAGGTCGACATTCTGAAGGCGAAGGCGATCCTCGATGAGGACCACTATGGCTTGAAGAAGGTGAAGGACCGCATCCTTGACTATCTTTCTGTGCGGCGATTGAAGCCGGATATGAAGGGACCGATTCTTTGCTTCGTTGGGCCTCCGGGCGTGGGTAAGACTTCGCTGGGGCGGTCGATTGCTAAGGCTCTTGGTCGGAAGTTCTCGAGAATCTCGCTCGGCGGCATGCATGATGAGGCGGAGATTCGCGGGCATCGGCGGACTTATATTGGTGCGCTGCCTGGGCAGATCATTCAGCACCTGAAGAGGGTTGAAGTAAAAGACCCGGTGTTCATGCTGGATGAGATCGATAAGCTAGGGCGCGATTTCCGCGGCGATCCGGCGAGTGCTTTGCTTGAGACGCTCGATCCGGAGCAGAACAATACGTTCCGGGACAACTATCTGGATCAGCCGTTTGATCTGAGCAAGGTGCTGTTTATCTGCACGGCGAATCAGCTGGACACGATTCCGGGGCCGCTGCTCGATCGTATGGAGATCATCGAGTTGACGGGCTATACGGAAGAGGAGAAGGTGAATATCGCCATCAAATACCTTATTCCGCGGCAGATCAAAGAGAACGGCATTACGCCGGAGCAGATTGAGTTTCCGACAGAGAGCGTTCATCTGATTGCTCGGCACTACACGCGGGAGGCTGGTGTTCGTAAGCTGGAACAGCAGATCGGTACTGTGTGCAGGAAGGTTGCGCGCAGGATTGCTGAGGGTGCTACGGAGAAGATTGTGATTACTCCGGAGATTGTGCACGAGTTCCTCGGCGGCATCAAAGTGCGCGTGGATACTGAGATTGCTGAGCGGACGAAGCGCGCGGGCGTTGCTGTTGGCCTTGCGTGGACACCGGCGGGTGGCGATGTTTTGTTCATCGAAGCGAACCGGATGAAGGGCAAGGGCGGCTTTACGATCACTGGCCAGATTGGCGATGTGATGAAGGAGAGCATGCAGGCTGCGTTGACGTGGGTGCGCTCGAATGCCGCGTCGTTAGGGATCGACGAGGACTTTTTGAAGGAGTCGGACCTGCATATTCATGTGCCTGCAGGGGCGATTCCGAAGGATGGTCCTTCGGCCGGCGTGACGATGGCGACTGCACTGGTGAGCCTTTTGACGAATAGTCCAGTGCATCCGCTGACGGCGATGACGGGCGAGATTACGCTGAGCGGCAACGTGTTGCCGGTGGGCGGAATCAAGGAGAAGTTCCTGGCGGCGAAGCGGGTCGGCGTGCGGGATGTGATCATGCCGACTGACTGCAAACAGCAGGTAGAGGAGGACTTAACGCCGGATCAGATTGAGGGCGTGACGCTCCACTACGCTTCGCGGATTGAAGATGTGCTGGCGGTAGCGTTGCCTAAGACTCCTCGGGAGAAGGTGATCGACGAGGCTATTCGGGAAGAGGTTATTCACGCCGGCGTGTAATCGACCGCGGATTTTCGCGGATAAGAACGGATGGAAAAACGGGGCCTGGCTTTTTGCCGGGTCCCTCTTTTTTTGATTTTTTTTGTTTGTGGTGGAGGGGCGTTTTTGCAGGGGGTTTTGGCGAAAAGTGGTGGTTTCGTGATGGTTTTTTGTGGTGAAGTTGTGGTGATTTGATGGTGAGTTGTGGTGTTTTGTCTGGTGGGTTTTGCGGCCTTGTTTTATGCCACTTTTTTCATCTTTATTTTTGAGGGGGCTGTGGAAATGATGACGATTGGACACTCGACTTTGACGATCGAAGCGTTTTTGCGGGCTCTGCGGGAGAACGGGGTTACGACGCTGGTGGATGTTCGGAGGTTTCCGGGGTCGCGACGGCATCCTCAGTTTGGACAGGACCGCTTGTTTGCTTCGCTGAGGGAGGCGGGGATCCGAGCGATTTGGCGAGAGGGTTTGGGTGGGCGGCGGGAGGCCAGGAAGGATAGCGTGAACACGGGGTGGCGGGTGGATGGGTTCCGGGGGTATGCGGACTATATGCAGACGGACCACTTTGCTCAGGAGATAGGTTGGTTGATGGCGCTGGCCGATTTTGATTCTGCGGTGGTGATGTGTGCGGAGGCGGTTCCGTGGCGGTGTCATCGGTCGCTGATTGCGGATGCGGTGATCGCTCGGGGCGGGGTGGTGGAGGATATTTTTGTGGAGGCGGATGGGGGCAGTTCGCGGCGGGTGCGGTCGATGACGGCGTTTGCACGGGTGGAAGGTGGGAGGGTTTGGTATCCCGGCGAGGGGACCCTCTTTTCTGAGTGAGCTTTAGTTTTTACGGTAAAGGGCGCCCGTCTGTTATGGGCGGAGGAGACTCGAGATTGAGGCTTCCGAGCCGATGGAAGGGGCCATTTTGACCCAGAAAGTCAACCGAGCTGCGTATTTGAATTTTTTTATTGACGACGGTTGCTAATTACTTATAAAAATATCTGCCGGCGGGAAACTGCCAATTTCCCCGTATCTCGAAGGCGTGAATTGGTCGAGGCAGGGGATGAAACTGCTGTAGGCTGCTGATCCGAACCGGTGCGCGGGACGGCAGAGAGAGTGGAGTCAGCGTCCGGAGAATTCGTTTAGAGAAGCAGTTTGGTTATGTGCAAGGCCGTCAGGAGCATCACTGATTTCGATTTGTATACGTTGTCAGTTATACGTATACATTTTGATCGGATTGACGGAGATTTCCGGTAGCAGGAGCAGCTACAGAAGGAGCTTTTATGAATCGCTTATTGAGGCCAATCGCAGTTCTTGTTGCATTCTGCTGTTTTGTTTCGGCGGGTTTTGCCCAGACGTCGAGCGGAACAATTTCAGGTCATGTGGTAGATCAGACTGACGCGGTTGTTGTGGGCGCGACGGTGAAACTGATCAATCAGGCTACGAATGTGGAGGTGTCGACGACGGTTCGGCAGAATGGAAACTTCGTATTCCCGGATGTTCAGCCAGGAACCTTCACAATTGTTATCAGTGCGAAGGGGTACAAGGAGCTGCGTCAGGTGGGTTTGGTGCTGGCCGCGTCGCAGAGTATGTCGGCGGGGAACCTGGTGTTGCAGATTGGACAGGTCACGGAATCAGTGACGGTAGAGGCGGCGATCACGCCGCTGCAGACGACGAGCTCGGAACGCTCCGCTGTGCTGGATAATGCGCAGCTGGAGAATCTGCTGGCGATCGGGCGCGATTCGATGGCGCTGACTCGGGTGCTGCCGGGCGTGGTGGAACCGGGCGGCTCCGGCGGGTATGGTTCGAGCAGCCTGGGGACTTCGGGAACTCCGACGGTCAATGGCGTGAACAGCGAATACAATCTGGCGACGATCGACGGCGTTACCGGAAATACGCGCGGTTTGAATACGCTGGATACACCGCTGAACATGGATGCCGTTCAACAGATGACTCTGTTGGGCTCGAATTATCAGGCGCAGTATGGGAAGACCGCCGGGCGGAAATTTCAACTTCATCACGAAGAATGGCACGAATCAATTTCATGGCGGAGTTTATTACTACTTTCGCAATGAGGATCTGAACGCCAATTCTTTTTTCAACAAGTTTGGGAACAATCAGCCGCGTCCGCGGTATCGCTACAACACGATTGGCGGAACGCTCGGCGGGCCGATTTACTGGCCGGGCCATTTCAATACAAGCAAGAATAAGTTGTTCTTCTTCGTATCTGTTGAAGACTCGCCGATTACTTCGCCTGATGGATTGAAGAATTACATGGTTCCGACACTGGCGCAGATTCATGGCGATTTCTCGCAGACCTATAACCAGGGAACCGCGACGCAGAACGCATCTACGTTGATTCACATCAGGATGCCAAGCGCGTCGGCGAGCAGCTGCCCGACGAACTCAGCCACGGCAGGCACAGGATGCTTCCCGGGCAACATTATTCCTCCGGGCATGATCAACACACAGATGCAGGCCTTGATGCAGATCATGTATGACAACACGCTGGGTAGAAATCCGCAGTATGCGTTTACGAATCTCGCGGTGAGCAACAACAATTACAACTATCAGACGAACTATTCGGCCAGTAAACCGGTGAATCAGGAGGTCTTCCGCATCGACTATGCGCCGACGGAGAAGATCCACATGTTCGGGCGTGGACAGTTTGAGACGGTGAATGACAACGACTATAGCTCGCCTGCCAATACGATGACATGGCTGATGCCGGTGAACTATAAGACGACGAATCCTAACGCGGTTTTCAATATTACGTATACGTTCAGTCCGTCGGTGGTGAATGAGTTGAATCTTGGAACGGCGGGATGGAGCGAGACGCAGCTTTATGCTCAGTCCGATCTGGCCAAGGTTACGCTTGGTGCGGGCGGGTTCAATTTGCCTTCGTTGTATGCGGGGGTGAATCCTTTGAATCTGTTTCCGGCGACGAGCTTTGGCGGGACGAACGCCGCGAACTATGGTTGGGACTCACGGTTCCCGATGGCTGACCAAGTGAGATCGTGGACGATTACGGACAACGTGACCAAGATTTGGGGTAATCATACTTTCAAGTTTGGCGTGGATTGGGAGCAGGACACTTACCTGCAGGTGAATCACAACCGGGTTGGGACGTTCAACACCAGCGTGAACACCAGCAATCCCAGCGAGAGTAACTACGGCTACGCAAACGCTATCCTGGGCAATCTCAATCAATACTCGCAGACGACGCAACTGGTTAACTACGATCCTGTGACGAACGCGTTTGAGTTTTATTACCAGGACACGTGGAAGGCTACGCCGAAACTGGTGCTGGATTTGGGGATTCGCAATTCCTGGGCTATGGCGCAGGGGCTCAAAGTGGGCAACAACTTTGTGCCGAGTTTATACAATGCGTCGCAGGCGCCGACGTTGTATCAGTACAGCGCGAATGGGGCGAACGCAGTTGATCCGACGACCGGGAAGACTTATGCAAAGGCCTATGCGGGTCTGTTTGTGCCCAATACGGGGAATCTGAACAACGGCATTCTGTACGCAAATACGCCGGGTTATCCGGGGGGAACTACCTACGGCAACGGTTTGCTTTGGGGACCGCGTGTTGGCTTTGCTTATTCTGCGACGCCTACAACCGTGATTCGCGGTGGATTCGGCATGTACTACAACGTTCGCGCACGTTCGGGGCAGGAAGGGGATTTGACGAATAATGCGCCGACGACGAATTCTCCCACGCAGTACTACTCCAACGTCAACGCCGGGACTTCGGGTTATTATGCCGGTTCGGGCCAGAGTAATTTGAATGGTCCATTTGGTGTCAGCCATGCTCTTCCGCTACATTCGCCGCAGCTCTACACGGAAGAGGCGAGCATAGGTGTGCAGCACCAGTTGCCCTGGGGGATTGTGCTTGATGTGGCCTACGTGGGCACGTTTACCAAGCATGCGAGCGCGTACTATCCAATCAACGAAGTTCCGTATGGGGCCGAATTTGCGGCGGCGAATCAGTACGTCTCTGCTGTGAACGGCGCCGGCCAAGCAACGGCCAGCGCCATTCTTCCTGACAACTTCTTCCGGCCCTATCCGGGGTTCGGTACGATCAACAGCCAGATATTCAACCTTACGGCCAACTACAACAGTTTGCAGACTCGTGTCACCCGGCGGCTCAGCAATGGACTCGAGTTTGGTTTGGCCTATACGTATGCCAAGGCTCTGGATTATGGCTCGTGCTCGGGTTCGACCTGTTCGGAGGCTTACAACTTTACGGCTGCTCAGTATCAGGACCTCCGAGCCTGGAACTATGGGCCGGCTGGCTACGATATCAGGAACAACTTTGTTGTGAATTATCTGTGGAGCCTGCCGAAGGCCAGCAGGGTCTGGAACAACTTTGCGACGCGTGCGGTGCTGGACAACTGGCAGATATCGGGTATTGTTTCGTATATCAGCGGCGCGCCGAATCCGATCAATCTCAGTTTGAGCAATAGCCAGAATGTTACTGGCGGAGGTGATGGTGCGCGTGTTGTTCTGACGTGCGACCCATCGCACGGTGCATCGCACACGTTCTCTCATTGGTTCAATGCGTCGTGTGTAGAGGCTCCGCAGGCAGGCGCTGCGGCGCATCCGAATCTCTACAATAGTTCAGGTGTTCTTGTCTCTCCGGCTGCTGCCGCTGTTCCTTACTCGATTCCAAGCGGCGGCGTATTTGCTCCAAAGGTAAGTTTCTATCTTCCGGGCGATACAAACTTCGATACAGCTCTGTTCAAGAACTTTCCTTTGAAAGAGACCTTCAAGCTGCAGTTGCGTGTCGAGACGTATAACACCTTCAATCATTCGGAGTTCAACGGGGTGAACAATACGGCTACTTTTGCGAATGCAAATTCGTCAGACCCTACCAAGAACCCGCAAACGCAAGCTATTTTTGGACAGTTCAGCAGCACGCTCAATCCGCGTCTGATGCAACTGGCCTTGCGGCTTGATTTCTAAGTGAGCGGAGCCTCGTAAGGAACCGGCCGGACGCCGATATGTTGCATATTGATGCCCGGCCGGGCTTACGATGGATGAGACTTTCGGGGGCGCGGTGTGCCGTCGAGAGAATATTGTGGTCAGCCTAAGGAGTTTTCTTGATGCGAATTGCGATGCGTTTGATTTGCCTTTTTTCGGTGGGGATTCTGGTGCTTCCTTGTTCGGCGCTGGCGCAGAAGGCTGGGGTTGCGGCGACTCCTCCGATGGGGTGGAACAGCTGGAACCACTTTGCGAGCAAGGTAGATGATGCGGCGGTGAGAGCGGCGGCGGAGGCGATGGTTTCGAGTGGGATGCGCGATGCCGGATATGTGTATGTGAACATCGACGATACGTGGGAGGGCGAGCGCGATGCGCAGGGACGGATCCAGGCGAACAGCAAGTTTCCGGATATGAAAGCGCTTGCGGATTTTGTGCACAGCAAGGGATTGAAGCTGGGGATTTATTCTTCGCCAGGGGCTTTGACGTGTGCGAAATATGCGGGGAGCCTGGGGCATGAGGTGCAGGATGCTCAGACCTATGCTGCGTGGGGGATTGATTATCTGAAGTACGATCTGTGCGGGTTGCGCGTGGAGATGAAGGCTGCTCCAACGCCTGAGGCTGCGCACAAGATTATGTTCGACGCGTATGTGAAGATGCGGGATGCGTTGAAGAGTACGGGGCGGCCGATTGTCTACAGCCTTTGCCAGTATGGGGAGGATGCGGTTTGGGAGTGGGGGCCGGAGGTTGGTGGGAATCTTTGGCGGACTACGGGGGATATCAACGACCACTATTCACGGATGGCGGAGATTGGGTTTGGGCAGGCAGGTTTGGCGCGGTTTGCGGGGCCGGGACACTGGAATGATCCGGACATGCTGGAGGTGGGGAACGGCGGGATGAACACGGAGGAGTACAGGACGCACATGAGTCTGTGGGCGATTCTGGCGGCTCCGCTGCTGGCGGGGAATGATCTGTCGAAGATGACTCCGGAGACGATTGCGCTGCTGACGAACAAGGATGTGATTGCGGTGGACCAGGACCCCGCGGGGAAGCAGGGCGACAGGGTTTGGGCGCAGGGGCCGATTGAGGTTTGGAGCAGGACGCTAGCGGATGGGTCGAAGGCTGTGGGGATTTTTAATCGGCATCCTTCGGTGCTGCCGGCGGAGATTGATTTTCACAAGCTTGGCTTTGCGGGACCGGTGAAGGCGAAGGACATCTGGGAGAAGAAGGATATGGGGACGATCAGTGGGCCCATGTCGGTGAAGATACCGGGGCATGGGGTGCTTTTTCTTCGAGTGAGCCAGTAGGGACGTTGATTTGTAACTGATTTGGAACAGATGAAGGAGTATTGGGATTTATGGACTCGATTCGGCGGGATTTTTTGAAGTTTGCTGGAGTGGGGTTGACGGGGTTTGCTGTCCCGGCGGTTGCCGGGGCTGCTCCTAAGACGCAGGGTGCGGCGTAAGGATGCTTCGAGCGGTGGGATGTTTGACGTGAGGAAGTATGGTGCGGTGGCGGATGGGAAGACGATCGATTCGCCGGCGATCAATAAGGCGATTGAGGCTGCGGCTGCGGCGGGTGGGGGGACAGTTTATTTTCCGGCTGGAGTTTATGCAAGTTATTCGATTCGGTTGAAGAGCAATATTGTTCTCTATCTGGAGCAAGGAGCTACGATTCTCGGGGCGAATACTTCGTTGACCGGGACGACTTCTGGGTATGATCCTGCGGAGCCGAATGATCCTTGGGAGAGCTATCAGGATTATGGGCATAACCATTGGCACAATAGTCTGATCTGGGGTGAGGGGATCAATAATTTTGCGATTGTGGGGACGGGGCTGATCTGGGGGAAGGGGTTGAGCCGCGGAGGAATGGATCACGAGAAGCCCAAGGCGGAGACTCCTGGTGCGGGGAATAAGGCGATTGCGCTGAAGAATTGCCACAACGTGCTGCTGCGGGATTTTTCGATTCTGGAGGGTGGGCACTTCGGGGTTCTGGCGACGGGCGTGGACAATCTGACGATCGATAATTTGAAGATCGATACGAACCGCGATGGGTTGGATATTGACTGCTGCAAGAATGTTCGGGTCTCGAACTGCAGCGTGAATTCGCCGTGGGATGACGGGATCTGTCCGAAGAGCTCGTTTGCGCTGGGGTATGCGCGGGCTACAGAGAATGTGACGATTACGAATTGTTATGTGACCGGGGACTATCAGCTGGGCACGATGCTGGATGGGACGTATAAGCGGTGGGAGCCGGGCTCGAAGATTGTTCCGACGGGGCGGATCAAGTGTGGGACGGAGTCGAATGGCGGGTTCAAGAACATTACGATTTCGAATTGCGTGTTTGAGAGCTGCCGTGGGTTTGCGCTGGAGTCGGTGGATGGGGCGCTGCTCGAGGACATTACGTTTACCGGCGTCACGATGCGGGATATTCGGAATTCGCCGATCTTTTTGCGGCTCGGGTACTCGGATGCGTGGGCCTAAGGGCGTGCCTGTCGGGACGCTGAAGCGGGTGATCATCAGCGATGTGACTTGTCATGGCGCGGTGGCGGAGCTGCCTTCGATTATCAGCGGTGTGCCGGATTACATGATCGAGGACATCAAGAGTCGATAACGTTTACATGCATCAGGTTGGCGGCGGGACGAAGGAGATGGCGGCGCTGCAGCCGGAGGAGAAGGCGGATGCTTATCCGGAGCCGAGGATGTTTGGGACTTTGCCGGCTAGCGGGTTCTTTATTCGCAATGTGAAGAATCTGGAGTTTGGCAGTGTGGAGATTGCGACGGAGAAGCCGGATGAGCGGCCTTCTTTCTGGCTGAATAATGTGGATGGGGCGGATTTCTTTCGCGTGAAGACGAGCCGGAACCATACGGCTCCGGTGTTTGCGTTGAAGAATGTGAAGGATTTTCGGGTGTTTGGCAGTTATGCGGTGAAGGATGTGAAGCAGGAGCAGGTTGATCAGATGGAGATCTGATCAACCTGTTTTGGTTTGGTAGAGGCCTGCTCTTTCTCCGGTTCAGAAGAAAGTACCCGAGAAGAGAACCGCAGGTCCTTCGACTACGGCGGCAAAAGCGCCGCCTCCGCTCAGGATGACACCTCTTGTTTTTTGTCTAACTCATATCGAGTCGTTTCACCTTGAGTGGTTTAGCCTCTGATTTTGATGGCTGTTTTTGTGGCTTTGTCGGCGAGGGTTAGGGGTTTTTGGGCTTTGGAGATGTCTCCTCCGTCGACGGTGATGTTTGCGTTGTCAGCGCCTTCGAGTTGGAGGAAGGTGGTGGTTGAGGTGAGGAGGCGTGGGGCGGTGAGGAGGACGTCTTTGCTGTCGATGATGCGCAGGGCGGACTCGGCTGAGGCGTTGGCCTGGACGTTGAGGCCGTTGATGGCGACGTCCTGAACGTGGTCGAAGATGAGGGCGGGGCGCAGGTCGGGTGAGGCTACCTGAAGGCGGACGTTTTGCAGGGTGAGCCCTTTGACGCCGCGGGCGTAGAGGCCGTAGGCGGGCATGGGTCCCATCATGAAGTACTCGCCGGCGATCTGGGGTAGGTCGCGGCGGGCTGCGTCTTCGGCTGTGCCGCCGCCGCCGAAGGTCAGGTTGATGTTGTCGAGGGTGATGTTTTCCATGGTGGCTCCGCCGACGCAGTTGAGGGTGATGCAGGAGTGCTTCTCGCCCGGGTTGGCGGTGCTCGTGACCGTGGCTTCGGCGAGCTGCGGCGGATCGGTGGTGACGGTGCCGTGGATGTTGCTGAAGGAGATGTTGCGCATGATCGCCGGTTCGTTGTTGGGGTCCTGGGCGTTGGCGTGCATGTCGTCTGTGGCGGGTCGCGCTGGCGCGCCAGCGGGCACGGCGCGAGGAGCGCGAGGGCCTACGGCGACGTGGATGGGGCCGGTGACGTTTTGGAGAACGATGTTGGAGAAGGAGATGTTTTCGTAGCGGGAGCCGGGGTTTCCCTGGAACTTGATGGGGCAGCCGTAGACGTCGTAGAGGACGCAGTTGGAGATGGCGATGTTTTCGGGGAAGCCTCCGCCGAAGCGGAAGACGGACCAGCGCGTGCTGAAGATGCTGTTGGTGATGGTGACGAACTTGCAGCTTCCGAAGAGGGCGCAGGCGTCGTCCTGCGAGAGGATGATGCAGTTGTTGACGGTGACGTATTCGGCGCTGATGAAGTGGAAGCCGTCGTTGTTGCCGTTGACGCGGTTGTGGATGTAGATGGTGTCCATGTGGACGCGCTTGGTCTGGATGACGCGGATGCTGTGATAGGCGCAGTCGATGAGGTCGATGTTGCGGACGGTGAGGTTTTCGCAGTGGTAGGAGAGCAGATGGTAGGGGCGCTTGTTGCCGCCGATGCCGCTGGGCGGCGGGGTGCCGCGGACCTGGGAGTGGAACTTGAGTGCCCTGACCGTCGATGGTGCCGGGGCCTTCGACGGTGACGTTTTTCGTGTTTCACGGCGTAGAGGAGCGCCCAGTTGCCGTCGACGAGGGTGGTGTCGCCGCTGAGGGGGATGGCGTCGACGGCGTGATATTGCTTGCCGTCGGCGCTGCCGAGGAGTTTGCCGGAGGCGGCGATGTGGAGGGTGACGTTGCTCTTGAGCTCGGTGGCGCCGATGAGGAAGGTTCCGGCGGGGACGAGGACGGTGCCGCCACCGTCGGCGGTGCAGGCGTCGATGGCGGCCTGGAGTGCGGCGGTGTCGAGGGTGGTGCCGTCGCCCTTGGCTCCGTAGTCGCGGATGTTGTAGATGCGCGCGCCGAGGTTGCCGGCAGGTGAGGTGCTTTGGGCGGCATGTGCGTATGGGGCCGATGTCGCCATGGTTCCTACTACGGCCGCTACAGCTGGAAGGGGAACCTGGGCTAGCCATTGACGGCGGCTCATCGATGGGCTTGGCTGGTTTCTTGCTCGACGCGATTGTTGTTCATGCGTAACCTATGAGAGTGGAGTGGGGTGCTGTGAGTCTAATTTCGGGAATAATCGTGATGTTTCAGGGACGAAAGACAGGCCGTTTTTGACGCACAAGAACGATAAATGTACTCGTATACATTTTTCAATGAAATTATCGTGTTTCAACATAAGATAGGTTGGCAGGGTGGGCCGGAGGCAAGAACAGAACGATGGATATGCGCGACATTGCGAAGATTGCGGGTGTATCGAGTGCAACGGTTTCGCGCGTGATCAATGGTTCGAACCTGGTAAGGCCGGCTACAGCGGAGAAGGTGCGCAATGTGATTCGGGAGCTGAAGTTTGTTCCGAATGGCAGCGCGACGACGCTGAAGTATGGGAAGAGCAGCAGCTACGGGCTGATTATTCCGGACATTACGAATCCGTTTTTTCCGGAGTTCATTCGGAGCTTTGAGTCGATTCTGGTGAAGAAGAACCAGGACATGCTGATGGCCACGACGGATCTGCATGCTTCGCGGATGCAGCAGACGATTCACAGGATGCTGGTGCGGCAGGTGGATGGGGTGGCGTTGCTGGCGTCGGAGATTGAGACGGAGCCTATTGAGACGCTGATTCACCACAGGGTTCCGCTGGTGACGATGGACCGGAGGTTGACGGGGCCAGGATTGAGCGATGTTTCGATCAACTACGCGAGCGGGATGAATCAGGCGGTGGAACATCTGAGGGACCTGCGGCATAAGGCGATTGCGTATATCGGGGGGTCGAGTGGACGTACGATTTCGGACCACCGGCTGCAGGCGTTTGTGAAGGCGGTGGAGCGGGCGGGATTGAAGGTGGATGAACGGTTTTTGCGTGAAGGGGATTATCGGATTACAGGCGGAGAGAGGGCGATGACGGAGCTGTTGGCGATGAAGGAGAGGCCGACGGCGATTGTTGCGGCGAATGATCTGACGGCAATTGGGGCGCTGCGCGTGATTCGCCGGGCGGGGCTGTCGGTGCCGGGAGATTTTTCGATTGTGGGGTTCGATGATATTGAGCTGAGCGATATTGTTTATCCGCCGCTGACGACGCTGCGGCTGCCGCGGCATGAGATGGCGGAGAAGTTTGTTGCGGCGCTGGAGTCTTCGGCGCGGGACCCGCATGCGGAGGGGCAGGAGTTTAGTGTGAAGACTTCGCTGGTGGTGCGGGAGTCGACCGGGCCGGCACGGAGGCGATGATTTAGCTGATTCGTGGGGTTAGCCAAATTCAGGGAAACTATGGTTCTGAAGAGAAACGCAGTTCCTTCGACTGCGGCGGCAAAAGGCGACGCCTTCGCTCAGGATGACAATTTCCATTGTGGGTACAGGCCTGATGAAATTGGGTTAGCGGAAGATGAGGTTTAGAGCTATGCAGGTGGCTAGGAGGATCGCGGCGAGGACGTAGGACTGGGTACTGATGCGGTGGGTGGTTTGGTCCTGGGTGAAGTAGGTGACGCCGTGGAGTTCTGCGGGGGATTTCTTTTGGGTGAAGAGGCTGACGGCGGTGGTGACGAAGAGGCAGGCGCTGAAGGCGTAGATGGCTCCGTAGAAGTTGGCGAGCATCTGGCTGCCGTAGGCGATGGCGCCGTGGTGGATGGCGAGGTTGTAGGTTGCTCCGGTGAGGACTCCGCAGAGTAGTCCGCAGAAGCCGCCGGCTGGAGTGGCCCAGCGCGTGAACATGCCGAGAAGGAAGACGGCGAAGAGAGGGGCGTTGAAGAGGGAGAAGAGGAGTTGGAGGTAGTCCATTAGATTGCTGTAGCGCAGGGCGATGTAGGCGGTGAGGATGCTGAGGAGGCAGGCGGTTGCGGTTGCGATTCGTCCGGTGCGGAGATAGTGGCGATCGGTCTGGCGGGGGCGGAGGTGGGTGCGGTAGAGGTCGTAGGTCCAGACAGCAGAGAGGGCGTTGATGTTGCCGGCGAGGCCGGAGATGAGGCTGGCGAGGATTGCCGCGATGCCGAGGGCGAGGAGAGCGCTTCCGTAGTAGTGGCGCATGAGGAAGGGAAGGGCTTGATCGTAGCGGGGGAATTCTCCGTTGCGGTAGAAGGTGGCGGCGGCGAGGCCGGGGACGATGACGAGGATGGGGAAGAAGAGTTTGGCGAATCCGGCGAAGAGCGGTGTTCGGATGGCGTCTTCGATTTTTTCGGCGGCGAAGGCGCGCTGGATGAGGACGAAGTCGGTGCACCAGTAGCCGAAGCTGAGGATGAACCCGAGGCCGATGACCAAGTCCGAAGACGTCCATCGGTGCGTGGTGGGGATCGTGGGTTGGGAGCGTTGTCCAGAGGTGCTGCATGTTGGTGGGGAGAGAGTGCTGGATTCCGCGGATGCCGTTGAAGTTGTGAAGGACGAGGTAGGCGAGGGGGGCGAGGCCGGCGATGGTGATGGCTAGTTGGAGGATTTCGTTGTAGACGGTGGCGCGGAGGCCTCCGGCCAGGGTGTAACAGAGGACGAAGATGGCGGTGGCGATGACGATGCGGAAGAAGGGCCATCCGAAGAAGAGATTGAGAACGGTGCCGATGGCGTAGAGGCTGATGCCGGCGACGAAGATCATTAAGATGGCGAGGGTGATGGCGCTGAGGATCTGAGTTGCGGGGCCGTAGCGCACGCGGAGGAAGTCGGGGACGGTCATGGCTCCGCTGCGTGCGTAGATGGGCATCATGAAGAGGGAGAGAAAGATGATGGCGGGGATTGCGCCGAGCCAGTAGAAGTGGAGGGCGAGGATGCCGTACTTGGCGCTGGTGGCGACGAGGCCGACGATCTCGAGGGCTCCGCAGTTGGCGGCGAGGAACGCGACGGCGGTGATTGGGAGAGGGAGTGCGTGGCGGGCGTGGAGGTATTGGGAGGAGGTTTTGATTCGCCTGCGGGCGATGGTGGAAAGGGTGATGGTGGCGAGGACGTAGGTTCCCGCGATGGCCGAGGCTGCGATGTTAAATGTGGTGTTGGGCAAGCATGGCGATGATAGAGCATGCAGGCGGTGAGATGTCCCGAGGGTCGCGGGAGATGCTCGGTTGATTTTTGAGGAATGGTCGGGGCGAGAGGATTCGAACCTCCGACCCCCTGGTCCCGAACCAGGTGCGCTACCAGACTGCGCTACGCCCCGAATAAGTGTTGCGTGAGTTGTCGATTGGGTTGGCTTTCCGTATGGCTCAAGCGTGCGGGTGGGCTTGCTGGATCGCTGCTTCGACTTTGTTAGTTTAGCAGATTTTGGTGGGGGGTGGGCTGGTGAGGGGAGCGTGGGCAAAAGCAGAAGCAGCTTGGATTCTGAGTCCAACCAGGTTCCTCCGCTGCGCTACGGAATGACAAGCCAAAAGGCGAGGGAAAAAGCAAGGCAGAGGCAAGTCAAAAGCGGAAGCAAATTCCTCCGGCGGACGACAAGCAAAAGGCAAAGGCAGAGCAGATTCCTCCGCTGCGCTACGGAATGGCAAGCAAAAAGGCGAGGGCAAGGGCAAAAGCAAAAGCAAAAGCAAAAGCAAAAGCAAAAGCAAAAGCAGAGCAGATCCTTCGCTGCGCTCAGGATGACGACATCTTTTTGTGGCGGAGATCGAAGGTGGGGCGGAGATCGAAGGTGTGGCGGAGATTGAAGGTGGGGCGGAGATCGAAGGTGGGGTGGAGATTGAAGGTGGGGTGGAGATTGAAAGGTTGAGATGAAGATCGAAGGTGGCGTGATTAAAGATGGGGAGGAACCCTAGTGATTCCTCCCCATGAGTGGTGCAAAGTCGACAGCCTTGTGGCTGTTTAGTGGGCTCTGGCGGTGGTTTTGGGCTTGCCGTAAGGCTGCCCCTGCCGCTTCACCGAGCCTGGATCGAATGTGGTTGTGTCTCCGGGAGCGAAGGTGGCTCCGGTGGGGACGAGGACGTTGTCGACGGTGCGGCCGGGTTCACCTCCGGTGCGCAGCTCGATGCGTGAGGGGTCGATCCCCTTCTCGTCTGTGAGGTACTGTTCGACATTAAGTGCTCGTTGAGCTGCGTCATCAGAGGGTTCATCGGCAGAATGCTTGCCGATGATTACGAGTTTCGCCGAGGAATCGCGGTTGAGAGTGAGAGCGATCTCGTCGAGGCAGCCTTTGGCTTCGTTGTCTACGCGGACCGGGCGCTTCTTGTCGCGTTCGAAGGAGACGCTGCAGAGGTTGCTGGTCTGCGGCGCGGGCGGCGCCGGCGGGACGTTGACGGTGACCTGGGTCGTGGCGGTGGCTTGTTTGCCGAGGTCGTCGACTACGTTGCAGGTGATGTTGATGACGCCCGAGGGTGCTCCCGCGGTGTTGAGGGTTGCGGTTGCGGTGGTTCCGGTGATCTGGCCGGCGGAGGCAGAGTAGGAATAAGTGAGTGGGCGATTCTGCGGGCTGGAGGCGACGGAGGTGATGGTAGAGGAGTCGCCAGGCATTAGGGTGCTGGGGTTGGCTGAGCAGGAGATGGTGGGTGGCTCGTAGGCGTGGATGCGGAAGCCGGCGGTGCAGGTGGCTTGCTCGTAGGGGCGCGGGCCTTCGCTGACGTGGCCGGTGACGGTGTAGTCGCCTGCGGCGAGGTTGGCGGTGGAGATGTGCGCGGTGTCGGTGGTGCCGGAGATCTGGCCTCCGGTGGAGGTCCAGGTGTAAGTGGTCTTCTTTTTGGGATCGAGGTTTGTGGCGGTTGCGGTTGCGGTGACGGGGTCGCCGGGGTAGGCGTTGGCGGGCTGAACGGTGCAGCCTAGCTGTACTGGCGGGGGCGGTGTGACCTGCCCGAAGCGGAAGACGATGCCAGCGGAAAGGCGGTAGGCGTAGATGTCACCGATGCCGCCAGAGACGGAACCGGGGCCCGGAGTGCCGTAGTCCACGTGAGAGAAATCAAAGTCTGCCTGAATGGGACGGATGGCTATGTGGTTGTTGAAGGCGGGAAGGATGTAGTCGAGTCCGACGCCGGTGGTGACTCCCCAACCCCAGGTGCAGGGTTGGAAGATGGGGCCGCCGATTTTGGCTCCGCCGACGAGAGCGTGGCCGAACGGAACCCAGCGGTTTTTCTGAAAGCGGACGATGGGGCCGGCTTGCGCGGTGAAGACGCAGTCGTTGGGCCCGTTGGGGAAGAAGCTGCCTTCGGCCTGAACGCCAAGGTAGCGGTTGAAGTAGCCAGCGGCGCTGACGACGGCGCCGGCATTGATTGGCTGGTAGTTGACGTTGCCGATCTCGCCGCTGAAGGGGTGGAAATAGCCGTAGCCGCCGTAAAGGTCGAAGCGTGAGGGCTCGGGGGGTGGAGTGGAAGCGGCCTTTGTAGCCTGTGCGGCTGCGGGCGGGACCGAGAGCACGAGGATGGCAGCGGCGATTGCGGCGAAGAGAGCGAGGCGACCTGTGTGGATGCGGTGTGGTGTGTTGTTCGGACGGCCTGAGCTCACGGATTGGGAAAACATAAGGGGAAATCCTCCAACTACGGTGCTTCTTCCCGAATTCAAAGGACTGCCGCTCGCCGAAGCGGGGCCGAGCGAGCGGCAGTCAGGATTACTGGTTACCGACGGACAGGATGACCGAAGTGGATTGAGCGGGTGCCGACGAGTTGACGCTGGTTCCGGTGATGACGATGGTGTAGTTGTTGAAGGCTGTGCTGGGGCAACCGCATCCTGTCAGGCCCAGAATAGCAAGGGAGAAGAGGATGACGGTCAGCAGGTGCATCTTCCGAGTACCTAGTTGTTTACGGCGGCGAAGGCCTGCGAAGAAGACTCCGAGACCTGTGAGTTCGACCGGGAAGACGGCTGCGGCGGTGATTGGCGCGAAGTCGGCCGGGTTGATGTGAGGGGTGGCTGGATTGATGAGCTTCGCGTCCGCGGTGGTGGTGTTGACTGTCATGGCGACGGTGGCCGTGCCGCCTGCGGTCAGCGTTGGGTTGCTGGCGAAGGTGCAGGAGGCGTCAGCGGGTAGGCCGGAGCAGGAGAGATTGATCTGTCCCGCGAAGCTGCCGACGGAGGTGAGGGTGACCTGGTAGACCGAGGCTCCGGCGCCCTTGATGTATTGGGTTGCAGGCGTGGCAGAGATGGTAAAGGTGCCGACAGGCGCGTTGACGAGCTGCGCGACGGAGCCGGAGCTGGCGAGGAAGTTTGTGTTGGCCTGGAAGGCGGCGTTGATGGTGTGTGTGCCTTGAGCGAGCGAGGTGGTGGAGTAGGTGGCGACGCCTGAGGAGTTGAGTGTGCCTGTGCCGAGGAGGGTGGCGCCGTCAAGGAAGTTGACGGTGCCGGAGACGACTCCCGCGGCGGAGGTGACGGTTGCGGTGAAGGTGACGTTCGCGCCCGCGGTGACGGGCGAGGCAGAGGTGGTGACGGCGGTGGTGGTGGCGACGGGACTCACGGCCAGCGTGCCCGGATGGATGGTTGCGATGTAGTTGCCAGCGGAGGTTCCGGAGACGTTGGCTCCGATGGGATAGTTGCCGGCGGGCGAAGTCTGGGTGGCAGTGGTGGAGTAGCTAACCTGAACGTCATCGCCGGGGAGGACTCCGGTAACGGTACCGGAGAAGGCTGGGTTGGCTGCTCCGTAGGCGCGGGCGGCGCTGTTGACGTTGATGACTAGAGATGAGGGGTTCTGCGTGATGGTGAGTGTGCCGTTGACGGTGGTGAGGGTGTAGTTGGAGCTGACGCCCGTCACTGTGGGGACGATGGAGTATGTGCCGACAGGTGAGTTGACGACGGCGGAGGTAGAGTAGGTCGCGTTGACGGTGTCACCGTTGACGAGGCCAGTGATTGTGCCGGTGAAGGTCGGGTTGGCTGTTCCATATGTGCGGCTGGCGTTGTTGGCGGTGACGGTGAGAGGCGCCGCGGTGACGGATAGAGTGCCGTTGCTGGTGGTGATGTTGTAGTTGCCAGCAGCTGAGCCGGAGACTGTGGGGACAACGGTGTAGTTGCCGACAGGGGACGTTGCGGTGGCGGAGGTGGCGTAGGTGATGGTGAAGGTGTCGCCGTTGAGTGCTCCAGTGATGGTGCTGGTGAAGGTTGGGTTGGCTGCTCCGTAGACGCGGGTGGCGTTGTTGACAGCTACGTTGAGGCTGACCGTTGCGGTGGTGATAGTCAGGGTTCCGGGAGTGACGGTGATGGTGTAGTTCGCGGCTGCCGGGCCGCCGACGGAGTCGTTGATTGGGTAGGTTCCAACCGGCGAGTTAATGGTGGCGGTGGTGGAGTAGGTGTTGGTGAAGGTGTCACCGTTCAGCGCGCCGCTGACCGTGCTGGTGAAGGTTGGGTTCGCTGTGCCGTAGGGCCGGGTTGCGTTGCCTACTGTAACGGAGAGAGGCGCGGTGGTGACGGTAAGGGTTCCGGCGTTGACGGTGACGGAATAGTTGGCCGCTGCGGAGCCAGAGACGGTTGCTGTGATCGGGTAGGTTCCGACAGGAGAAGTTGTGGTTGCGGTGGTCGAGTAGGCGACGGTGAAGGTATCGCCGTTGAGCGCGCCGGAGACTGTGCCGGAGAACGCTGGGTTTGCTGCTCCGTACTGCCGGGTGGCGTTGTTGACGTTGACGGTCAGGGGTGCCTGCGTGATGGTGAGAGTGCCGGGATTGTTGGTGATGTCGTAGTTCGCGAGATTGGTGCCGCCGGCCGCGGTGAGGGTGGCGGTGATGGGGTAGGTTCCGACGGGACTGGTGACGGTGGCGGTCGTAGCGTAGGAGACGAGGACTGTGTCTCCGGGTAGGACGCCGGTGAGTGTGCCGGTGAAGGTCGGGTTGGCTGCCCCGTAGGCTCGGGTGGCGTTGTTGACCGTGACGGTGAGCGGGGCCTTGGTTACGGTGAGGGTTGTGGTGCCAGAGGCTGCGGCGTAGTTGCTGTCACCGGTGTAGCTGAAGGTGACGGTGTAGGTGCCGATGGAGAGGCCGCTGTTCGGCGCGTAGCAGGTGGTGGTGGCGGTGAGGGTGGTGGCGAGGCTGCAGAGCACCTGTTTACCGAGGCTGAAGGTTATGGTTCCGGTGGGGGCGGGGTTGGTGCTGGTGACGAGGACGGTTTCAGGGAAGGGCTGGCCGTAGACCTCGGTCTGCGGGGGAAGCGTGAACTGGAGCTGGAGAATCTGCTGGCCTGTTCCCGTGAGGTTGAGGGGCTGGGGGCTGTTGTAGGAGTTCGACGCGAGAACAACGGTTGCGGAGGCTGGGCCGGTCGCAGTGGGAGTGAAGATGATGCCGATATTGCAGGTGGAACCGGCGATGATCGTGGTGCCGCAGGTAGTGGAGCCGTCGATTGTGAACTGCGGATTGGATGTGGAGATGGAAGCGGTGAGGTTGAGGTTGTCGGTGCCGAAGTTGCTGAAGCTCTGCTGCATGACGGGCGAGCTCTGGCCAATCATGATGCTGCCGAAGTGCGAGAGTGGTGCTTGGGTAGGTGACCTCGCGGATGGAGTTGTTGCCGTTGTCGACGACGAAGAGGTTGGCGCTGCCATCAACGGCGACGCCGACGGGGTTGTTCACTCTGGCGAGATTGGCAGAAGCCGCCGTCTCCGGAGTTGCCTGCGGTTCCAGTGCCGAGCGTGCTGGCGATGTTGCTTCCGGAACTCGTGGTGGAGGAGAAGACGGTGTAGACCCGGTTGGCGGTGGAGTCGGTGATGTAGATGTCGCCGGCAGCGTCGACTGAGAGCGAGGTGGGAGCGAGGAGAGCGGTGCCAGTGGCCTGTCCGGGAACGGTGGTGGTGGTGGTTCCGTTTCCTGCGACCTGAGTGGATGGTGCCGGACTTGTCGACCGCGTAGACGAGATGTCCGCCGGCGTCGGCGATGTAGAGGACGCCGTTGAGATCGGTGGTAAGGGCGCTGGGGGAGACGAAGCTTGCGGTCGAGGCGGCTACACCTTGCGCGGAGGTATTGGCGCCGCTGCCTGCGATGATGCGGCGGGGGCCACCGGCGTAGACCTCGATGACGTTGTGGGTGGAGCCGGCCTGGGCGATGTAGAGATTGTCGAAGTTGTCGGCGTAGACGGCGGTTGGGGTGTCGAGGCCAGTGATGTAGCTGGTGTTGATAGTGCCGTCGGCGCCGAAGCGGGAGATGGAGCCGTGAGTGGCGTCGGCGATGAAGTAGTTGCCTGTGGAGTCGATGGCGAGGGCGGAGGGAGTGATGAGACCGGCTCCCTGGGGGATGACGATCTGGGGTGTGCCGCCGCCAGCCGGGATGACAAGGAGGTCGGCGCCGCCGGACTTGTTGCCGCCTTCGAGAATGTAATCGTTGCCTGGGGAGTCAACCGCAGTGGCGACGGGGTTGTTGAGGTTGGCTGCGGCGGTGTTGACGACTCCGGGGGTGAAGACGCTGAGGGAGCCGGTGGCGTTTGCCTGGAGACCCTGCGAGAAGATTTTTCCGGAGATGGAGTCTGCAAGTTTGATAGCTGCGCTGCGCCGGCCGGGACGAGTAGGGGTGAAGCGAACGAAGACCTGGCAGGTGGTGGGGGTGGCTCCGGGAGCTGCTGGGCTAAGGGCTCCGCTGCAGGTGTTGCTGGTGATGCTGAAGTCGGCGCCGGAGGATGCGGAGAGATTTACTGCCTGATTGACGAGGAAGGTGAGAGGCATGGTGGCGCTGGATCCGCCAATTGGAGTCGCGGGAAAGAGGATGTTGCTGCTGAGCTCGCGCGCGATGCTGTTGCCGGAGTCGGCTAGAAAGAAGTTGCCGAGGTTGTCGGCGGTGATGCCGCGGGGTCCGCTAAGCGGAGTGCCGACGGCGGGAGTGCCGTCCTGAGTGGGGCTGTATGGACCGGAGGCTCCGTTGACGAGGCCTGCGGCGATTGACAGCGTGGAGGAGCCGAGGACGTAGCTGACAACGTTGTCGGGGCTGGTTTCGGTGATGAGAAGCGATTGCGTGGGCGAGAAGGCCAGGTCGTAGGGTTTGTTGAGTGCGGTGGCGGGGTTGCCTGAGCTGTCGTTGGAGCACTGGCCGACGGCGGTCTGGTAGGTGGTGAGGCCGGCGATCTGGCGGACGCAGTTGTTGCCGGTGTCGGCTATGAAGAGATCGCCCATGGCATCAATGGCGAGTCCGGAGGGAGCGTTGAGGGCGATGCTGCCGGAGAGACCGGGGCAGGCGTTGGGAACGGCGGCGGAAGTAGCGCCGGCCATGACGCAGGGGCTGGAGCCTGGAGCCTGCCGGAGCACCTGGTATGTGCTAACGGTGGGTAGGGTTTCGGTGTCCTGGATGGAGATGTAGAGGTTGTTGGCGGAGTCGAGGATGAGACCGTTGGGGTTGGGCGTTGTGGATGCCGATGGGGAAGAGCCGCAGGTGCCGGCGACTGTGGTGAGAGAGGCGACGCCGGTTGAACCGCTTGAAAGTTTGCGGACGCAGTTGTGTTTGCTGTCGGCGATGTAGAGGTTGTTGGAGCTGTCGATGGCGAGGCCGGTGGGTTGATAGAGACCCTGTGCCGGGGTTGGGGCGGTGCCTTGTGGTGCGCAGGTGTCGCCGCCTGAGCCGGCGAAGCCGACGAGTGTGCTCATCGAGCCAGAGGGAACAATCTTGCGGATGCAGTTGTTCTGCGTGTCCGAGATGTACTGATTCCCGATCGTGTCGAAGACGATGTAAGAGGGGCCGTTCAGGCTGAGCGTCGTTGCGGATCCGAAGTCACCGTTGAAGCCGGATGTGGCGGTGCCGGCGTAGCGCGTGCCGCTCTGCAGGAGACTGAGGGCCTGAGAGTAGGCGAGCGTGGGGGTGAGGGTGGACGCAATGAAAGAGAACAGATTGAGGAGGACTTTAACGCTGGAGAGACGGCAGTTACGCATGTGAAGCTCCTAGGTGTGTCTTGCAAAGTGATTCAGGTTCAACGTGCTGACGCAGTTGGTCGAGCTTGCAGAGTTTCTCGGAGGTCGTAGCTTCCGAAGAGTTTGGGTATGCAATCCCTTATGCACCGGGAGTGCCAAAAATGGTGCATATGGCACTTTTTTTGCGTTTTGTCTGCAAAGTAGAGACAACAAAGGGGCAGGGGCACGGGGAGCTGTCAAAAGTGCCGGTAATTCAAGCGATTTTGTTGTTTTCCTAATTACTGGCTTTCAGGTAAGGGGTGCACTGAATTGTCAAAAAAGGGAAAACATTTTCTCTTTTTGGCGGGTTGGAGGGAAGCTGTTGGGATTTACTACTTCGTTAACTACGGCGGGAGCGTTTAGACAACGAGGATTCTGCAGTGGAGTAATCTTGTGAAGAAAGGCGGGCCGATTGGCATGATGGAGCGTCGGCGGATTGTTCGCTTGTGGAAAAAGAGCGGCGCGACGGTGCTGGCAACTCTGGTGCGGGCGGAGGGATCGAGTTACCGGCAACCCGGGGCTCGGCTGCTGATGGGCGCTGATGGCGAATATGCCGGCGCGGTCAGCGGAGGGTGCCTGGAGGCGGAGGTTCTGCGAAAGGCGAGCTGGCTGGTGAGAAACGGCGCCGTGGTGGAACGCTACTCGACGATGTTTGACGACACGGCGGACGTGCCTTTCGGATTGGGATGTGGGGGCGTGGTGGATTTGCTGCTGGAGCCGGCTGAGACGTCAGAGTGCCGGGCTTTGATGGCCGCGCTCGAGAGAGCGATTGCAGGCGAAGAGGCGACGGTGGTGACCTGGTTGCCGGGTGAGGGACGAGGATTGGCTCGTGCGGTGCTGACGCCAAGTGGGGACTTTTGTTTTGCGAGTGAGGAGTTGAGTGAGCCGGAGTTGGTGGAGGCGCGGGCCGGGGTGATGCGGGGCGGATGGCTGGAGAGCATGCCCGAGGGAGTTTTTGTGGAGAAGCTGCGAGGGCCGCAAAGGCTGTTTGTATTTGGGGCGGGGGATGACGCGAAGCCGCTGGTGAGCATGGCGGCGCTGCTGGGGTGGAGCGTGATTGTGATGGATGGGCGGGCTAATCTTGCCCGGGCGGAGCGGTTTCCGGAGGCGGAGCGCGTGGGGACCGTTTCGGCTGCGCTTGCCGGTGGGCTGGGAATTCTGCCGGAGGATGCTGTGGTGCTGATGACCCATAGTTATGAGCAGGACCGGGAGTTGCTGACGGCGCTATTGCCGCTGGGGCCGAGAGTATCTTGGTTTGCTGGGAGCGCGGCATCGGAGTTCGTTGCTGTTGAGTGAAGTGGCGGCCAGGCTAGGGTGGACGGTGGCGGCTTGTTGCGAACGAATCTGCGCGCCGGTGGGACTGGATCTCGGGGGCGATGGGGCGGAAGCGATTGCGCTGGCGGTGATTGCCGAGGTGCAGGCTTATTGCATGGGGAAGCTGGGGGCTTCGCGGAGGTTGTCGGCGGAGGACGTTGAGAAGCTTGTGAGGGAAGGTGGGACGGTGCGCTACTTGCAGGCGCATTGTGCCTGGTGAGCGCTCCCGGGCGGTGGAGTTAACTGGGCTCGTTAGACAGTGTTGAGAAATTCTTCGAGAAGGTTGGCGGCTACGGTGGCGCGGTATTTGGCGGTGCTGCGGATGTCGTCGATGGGGCGGGCTTCGGTGAGGATGGCGGCGCGGGCGGCGGCGATCGTTGTGGAGGTGATGGGTTGGTGGAGGAGCGTCTTTTCCGTCGCGGCGAGCCGGGCGGGGTATTCGCGCAGGCTCGCGGCGCCGATGCGGATGTCCTGAATTACGCGCTCTTTGCCTTCGGCGACGAGCGCCATGCAGGCGAGGGCTACCTTGGAGATTGCCTGAGCGTTGCGGGTGCCTACTTTGCGGATATAGGTTTTGTAACCTTTCAGGTTACGTAAAAGCGTAATGCTGTGGAGGAGTTCGTGGGGTTCGAGGGCGGTTTCTTTGTAGGCGAGATGGAAGTCGTTGTAGGGGATCGTTCGGGCGCCGCGGATAGAGACAAGGGTGACGGTGGCGTCGTAGGCGAGGAGGACGGGCGGCGAGTCGGCGGCGGGTGAGGCGTTTACGATGTTGCCGCCAAGGGTGCCGCGGTTCTGGTTGGCGATGGAGCCGGTCCAGCTTGCGGCCTGGGCGAGGATGGAGAATTCGCTTGCAATGATGGGGTGTTTGCGGATGTCGGTGAAGGTTGCGCCTGCGCCGATGACCAGGGCGTCGGGGGTTACTTCGATGAAGCGGAGTTCGTTTAGGTTCCAGAGGGAGATGAGTTTTTTGGACTGGAGGCGACCTGCGCCTAGGGCGACCATGAGTTCGGTGCCGCCTGCTATGGGGGTGTAGTGATCGGGTGAGGCAGCGAGGATTTGCAAGACGGCGTCCAGGGTGCCGGGAGCGATGAGGTCGTATTGGGTGACGTTGGAGCGCATTTATTTTTCTGCTCCGGAGGCCGCGGCTTGCTGGACGGCGTTGAAGATGCGCATGTAGCCGGTGCAGCGGCAGAGATTTCCGTTGAGGCCTTCCTGAATTTGTAACAGTGTCGGTTGCGGATGTTTTTCGAGGAGGTGATGGGTGGCAAGAATCATGCCGGGAGTGCAGATGCCGCACTGGGCTCCGCCTTCTTCGAGGAAGCATTGCTGGATGGGATGGAGTTTTTCGTCGATGGCGAGGCCTTCGATGGTTGTGATGTCGGCGCCTTCGGCCTGGAGGACGGGGATGAGGCAGGAGTTGACGAGGTCGCCGTTGATGAGGACGGCGCAGGCTCCGCATTCGCCTTCGCCGCAGCCTTCTTTGGCGCCAGTGAGGTGGAGGTCTTCGCGGAGGACGTCGAGTAGGCGCTTCATCGGTGGGGCTTCGATGGTTTGGTCTTCGCCGTTGATGGTGAATGCGATGGTGGTCATGCGATGGTCTCGCTGAAGATGGGGCCGGCGATGGTCGGGGTTGAGATCTTCGGTGCCGGAGCCGGGGATTTTGGTCATGCGCTCGAAGATGTCTTCGGGGAGGAGCGGGATCTCGGTGAAGGCGTGGCCGGTAGCGTGTTCGATGGCGTTGAGGATGGCGGGGGCGGGGCCGTCCATGGGGAGTTCGCCGATGCCTTTTGCGCCGAAGGCTCCGTGGGGGATGGGATCTCTTCGAAGGTGACGTGGATGGGCGGGAGGTCGGCGCTGGTGGGCATGATGTAGTTGGTCATCTGGTTGTTGGCGAGATGGCCGTTTTGCCAGAGGCATTTTTCGTAGAGCGCGTAGCCGATGCCCTGGGCGACGCCGCCTTCGATCTGTCCGGTGGCGAGGATGGGATGGAGGACTTTGCCGACTTCCTGCAGGGCGTGGAAGTCGGTGACGGTTGCGGCGTAGGTGGTGGTGTCGACGGCGACTTCGGCGACGTAGACGGCCCAGGCGTAGGCGGGATAGGCGTCGCCGCTGTAGGTTTCGTCGTCCCAGAAGATGTCGCCGGGGGATTCGTAGCGGGCGCTGACTTTGAGCGTGCCGTGCTGTGCGAGGTAGTTCGACGGCAGCGCGACGGAAGTCTTCGGGAGTGTAGTCGTGGGGCAGTCCGGCGTCCGACCAGAGTGCCGCAGAGGGACTGGGAGGCGCGCTCGACCAGTTTGCCGACGATCATGGCGGTGCGGGAGGCGACGGTGGGGCCGGAGTTGGGGACGCGGCTGGTGTCGGGCTGGGCGATGAGGACCTCGCTCGTAGGGAAGGCGGAGGGTCTGGGCGGCGACCTGGCAGAGGATGGTGTTGGTGCCCTGGCCGAACTCGGTGGAGGAGACGAGGATGCGGGGCGGCCTTCGGGGGTGAGCTCGATCTCGACGAGGGAGTTGAGGCGGCGCTCGCCGGAGCCGGTGAAGCCTGCGCCGTGGAAGAAGGTGGCGAAGCCGATGCCGCGCTTGATGGTCGATGCTTGGGTTTTCGCGGTCGAACTGTGCACGTTTGGCGTGGTAGTCGGATTCTTCGAGCGCGCGGGTGAGCAGATGCTGCATGTCGACCGGGTCTTTGAGGAGCTGGCCGGTGGCTGTGCGGTCGCCGGTGGTGAGGAAGTTGCGGCGGCGCAGCTCTTCCGGGGTGAGGCCGACGACCTTGGCGATCTTGTCCATGTGGCGTTCGAGCGCGAAGATGCTCTGCGGAGCGCCGAAGCCGCGGAAGGCTCCGTGGGGCGGGATGTTGGTGGCGACGGCTTTGGCGCGGACGGTGAGGTAGGGCCAGTGATACGGGCCGGGCGCGTGGATGGTGCCGCGGGAGAGGACGACGGGCGAGAGCGTCACGTAGGCGCCGCCGTCGATGGCGAAGTCGATCTCGCCGGCGAGGAGTTTGCCGTCTTTGCTGACGGCGGTGCGATGGCGGGTGCGGGAGGGGTGGCGCTTGGTGGTGGCGGCCATGTCTTCGGCGCGGTCGTAGCAGAGCTTGACCGGATGGCCGGACTTCATGGCGAGCAGCGCGGCGTGGCTGCCGATGACGGAGGGGAAGTCTTCCTTGCCGCCGAAGGCTCCGCCGGTCTCGGTCTGGATGACGCGGCATTTTTCTGCGGGGAGGTTGAAGACCAGTTCGAGCGCGTGGACCAGGTAGTAAGGGCACTGCATGGAGCCTGCGTTACCGTGACGACCGTCTGCGGGATCGTGCTTCGGCGATGACGCCGTTGTTTTCGATGTAGAGCTGCTCCTGGGCGCCGGTGCGGTACTCGCCTTCGACGATGAAGTCGGCGGTCTGCCATATTTCGTCGGGAGTGGGCTGCCGGTCCTTC
This sequence comes from uncultured Acidobacteriaceae bacterium, assembly GCA_963802695.1. Taxonomy (GTDB): domain Bacteria; phylum Acidobacteriota; class Terriglobia; order Terriglobales; family Acidobacteriaceae; genus Edaphobacter. Next base: position 459,275 of record CAWDJN010000009.1, on the reverse strand, counting down.
TGCATCAGGTAGGTTTTGAAGGTGTTAGCGGATTCGCCTTCGTCCCCAGATGATCTGTTCTTTTTTCTCGGACTCCTCGATGGTGAAGACGGCGGGGAGCTCTTCGTAGGTGATGTGGACGGCGGCTACGGCGGCGGGCAGGACGGCGCGGTTGGGGTGAGCGAGGAGGAGGATGGGCTCTTCGACGTGGTTTACGTGGGTACTGGCGAGGCAGGGATGATCTTTGGCGAGGTGGACGATGGTGTTTTCGCCGGGAATGTCGGCGGCGGTGACGATGGTGAACTCGTGCCAGGGGATGGCGGGGTCGAAGGCGATGGAGGAGATGCGGCCGCGGGCGATGGTGCTGCGGACGGTGGCTCCGAACCACATGTCGGGGAGTACGATGTCGTCGACGTATTGGGCGCGGCCGAGAACCTTGGCGCGGCCTTCTTTGCGGAGGGGTGATTGGCCAACGATTTGGGTGGGATCGGCCATGGGTAGGGTAAAGAATAGACGAAACCGGCGCATCACGAAATACCGACTCGGGTGCGGATGTGGTTTGCGGGCTTTATCTGGTGGGCTAAATCTGACACACTAGAGGGTATGAGCACAGCAACTGCGACGAAGATATTTGCGGACCGCATCGGCCGCATCGAAGTTTCGGCAACGATGGCGATTACGGCGGCAGCGCTGAAGCTGAAGTCCGAGGGCGTGAACCTGGCGGACTTCGGCGCGGGTGAGCCGCATTTTTCGACTCCGCGGCATATTAAGGATGCGGCGATTGAGGCGATTGAGAAGAACTTTACGCGGTACACCAACGTTGCCGGTATTCCGGAGGTTCGGAAGGCGATTGTGGACCGGCACGCTTGCGACTTCGGCTCGAACTACTCGGTGGATGAGTGCGTTTTTACGGCGGGCGGAAAGCTGGCGCTGTTCAATGCGATCCAGGTGTTGGTGGATCACGGCGACGAGGTGATTCTGCCTGTGCCTTACTGGGTTTCGTTCAAGGACATTATTCAGTATGCCGGCGGCAAGGTTGTGCTCGTCGAGAGCAAAGAGGAAGAGAACTTCCGCGTCACGGCGAAGATGATTGAAGCGGCGATTACGCCAAAGACGAAGGCGATCATTTTGAATACGCCGTCGAATCCTTCTGGGGCTGTTGTGGCTCCGGAGGATCTGGAGGCGATCGTTCGGCTGGCGCATAAGAACGGGATCTTCGTGCTGCTGGATGAGTGTTACGTGTATTTGAACTTTACCGGCGAGATCGTCAGCGGGGGATCGTTTACTGACTGCAAAGAACACGTGCTGGTGATGGGGTCGCTGTCGAAGACGTATGCAATGACGGGGTGGCGGGCGGGTTTTGCGCTGGGACCGAAGGCGATTATTGCGGCGATGAGCAAGCTGCAGTCGCAGAGCACTTCGAATACGGCGAGCATGGTGCAGAAGGCTTCGATTGCTGCCCTGAATGGTTCGCAAGAGTGCGTGGCGGAGATGCGCGCGGACTACATCAAGCTGCGGGACCAGGTGCTCGAGGGGTTCAAGGGGATTCCGGGTTTGACGTGCACCGTGCCGCAGGGCGCGTTCTATGTTTATCCGAATGTGAGCAAGTTTATTGGCAAAGGCGGGATCAAGTCGGCGACCGATCTGGCGGCGAAGCTGCTGAGCGAAGCGCATGTCGTTGTTGTGCCGGGCGAGGCGTTCGGAACGGCGGAGCATATTCGGCTGTCCTATGCGGTGTCGCACGACGTTGTGGATGAAGGTGTGAAGCGGATGCGGGAGTACTTCGCGACGCTGGGGTAGTTGTTGGTCTTACGGACGAGCGCATTTCGGTGCGCTCGTTTCCTTGAGATGGAGACTTATGCCGATTGAAGGCAGTAAAGCGGAGCCGAAATTTGCTCCGGTGATTCTTGCAGGTGGAAGTGGAACACGGTTCTGGCCTCGCAGCCGGAAGGCGCGGGCGAAGCAGGTTCTGGCTCTGGATGGTAAGCGAACGATGATCCAGCAGACAGTGGATCGGCTCGCTCCACTGTCTGATCCGGCGAAGATTTGGGTGATTACTAACGATCTGCTGGATGAGATGATTTCGGAGCAGCTTCCTGAAGTTCTTCGCGACCATATTTTGAGCGAGCCTGCGGCTCGGAATACCGCTCCGGCTTGTGCGCTGGCGGCGTTTCTGCTGGAGAAGCGCGAGCCTGACACGGTGATTGGAATCTTTCCTTCGGACCATGTAGTGAAGAACCGGACACGGTTTGCCGATGTCATTCGCGCAGGGCATTGAGCTTGCGGCGAGTGGAGACAAGATTGTCGTGCTGGGTGTACCTCCGACGCGGGCCGAGACTGGCTATGGATACATTGAGGTGGGTGCGAAGGTTGGTGAGACTGCGGCTGCGAGCGGTGCGATCGGCGTGCGGCGGGTGAAGCGGTTTACAGAGAAGCCCAATGCGGAAGTGGCGGAGCAGTTTGTTGCTTCCGGGAATTATGGGTGGAATGGCGGAATCTTTCTGTGGAGTGCTCGTACGCTGGCGAACGCGATTCGTGAATACCGTCCCGCGATGGCTCCCCTGATGGAGAAGATTGCCGCGGCTTACGGGACTGCAGACTTTGAACGGGTGTTTGCGGAGGTTTATCCGCAGTGCGAGAACATCAGCATTGACTATGCGGTGCTGGAGCCGCGTTCGGCTAAGGGTGAGGCGGGTGCGGAGATTTATTGTCTGCCGGGGGATTTTGAGTGGAATGATCTTGGGTGCTGGTCGGCGTTGCATGAGCACTCGGCTGGGTGCCCGCCGGAGAAGGTTTCGGTGGCGAATGTGTTTGACGGTGAGGATCCGCTTTGCATCTCGATCGACTCGACGGGGAACTATGTTCATGCTCCGGGTAAGGTGATTGCTTTGGTTGGAGTGAGCAATCTTGTTGTGGTGCAGACGAAAGATGCTCTGCTGATTACGACGCGCGAGCGGTCGCAGGATGTGGGCAAGGTAGTTGCGGAGCTGAAGAACGCGGGGCGGGACGACCTGATCTAGTTGTGCTGTGAGAATTGAAGGAATATGGCGGAGAATACTGTCGTTAAATTTGGAACGGATGGGTGGCGTGGGGTCATTGCGGATGACTTTACGTATGCGAATGTGCGGGTTGCTGCAGCGGCCATAGCCAACTATGTGCTGGCGGATGAGGATGCTTCGGCTGGCGTTTGTATCGCATATGACACTCGGTTTGGGTCGCGGTCGTTTGCGGGGGTTGTGGCTGAGGTGTTGGCTGGGGCGGGGATTCCGGTGGCGATGGCGGCGGAGATTACACCTACTCCGGCGTTGTCGTATGCGGTGCGGGAGCGGAAGGCTGCTGGTGGGGTGATGATTACGTCGAGCCATAATCCTGCAGAGTGGAACGGGGTGAAGTACAAGGCTAGTTATGGCGGATCGGGGAAGCCTTCCATCATGACGGCGATTGAGAGCTATCTGGGCAAGCCGGTGGCGAAGGCGGCTCAACCGGCGGCGATTGAGACGGTGGACTTCAATCCGGAGTATGACGCGGCGATTGCGCGGTTTGTGGACCTGGAGGCGATTCGGGCTTCGGGGTATAAGTTCCTGATCGACTGCATGTATGGCGCGGGGCGCGGTGTGATTGCGGGAATATTCGGGAAGGCTGGTATTCCGTTCGTGGAGATTCGGAGTGAGATCAATCCGGCGTTTCCGGGGATCAATCCAGAGCCGATTCTGCCGCACATCAGGGCTACGCAGATCGCGGTGGTGGCGGAGAAGTGCGATGCGGGGTTGATTACGGATGGCGATGCGGACAGGATTGGTGCGGTCGATGAGCATGGGAATGTCGTGGATGCGCACAAGATACTGAGCCTGCTGATGTGGTGGCTGCTGGAGCGGAAGAAGTGGCCTGGTGATGTGACTCGGGCGTTCAACACGACGAAGATGGTTGATCGGATTGCGGCGAAGTATGGGCGGAAGCTGCATGAACATGGGATCGGGTTCAAGTATGTTGTGGACCTTATGCTGGAGCGGGAGATTCTGATTGGTGGTGAGGAATCGGGTGGGATTGGAATCAGCAGGCATTTGCCGGAGCGCGATGGGCTGCTGAACTCGCTGCTGCTGGCGAATGTGATGGCGGATGAGAAGAAGACTTTGGGTCAGCTTGTTGCGGCGCTGCAGGAGGAGTTTGGCGAGCATCAGTATGGCCGCGTCGATATGCATATCGATGAGGCGGTGAAGCAAGCGGCGATTGCTCGGGCGAAGGCTGGTGTGAGCGAGATTGCGGGGATGAAGGTGCTTCGGGTGGAGACTCTGGATGGGATTAAGTTTTTTCTGGAGAATCCTGCGTGCGCGGGAAAGCCCAAGGCTGCGGAGACCTGGTTGCTGCTGCGGGCTTCTGGGACGGAGCCGCTGTTGCGGGTTTACTGCGAGAGCTGCTCGGTGGAGTCGGTGGCACGGGTGCTGGAAGCGGCGCAGCGGTTTGTGTTGCAGGGGAGCGCTGGTTGAGCGGGGTGGTCTCGGTCTCGGCGCAGGGGTTGTTGTTCGATATGGATGGGGTGCTGGTTAGCTCCATCGGTGCGGCGCGGCGGAACTGGAGACTGTGGGCGGAACGGTTTGGGGTTCCTGATGCCGCGAATTTTGAGGTGCCGCATGGGCGGCGGGCCATCGATATTGTGAGGTTGCTGCGGCCGGATATTGATGCGCAGGCGGGGCTGAAGGTGATCGAGGATTTGGAGGTTGAGGATGTGGCCGACCTTCGGGTGCTGCCGGGAGTGAAGAGGCTGCTGGAGAGTCTGCCGCTGGAGCGGTGGGCGATTGTGACCTCGGCTACACGGCGGTTGCTGCTCGCTCGGCTAACGGCGGCTGGGCTACCGATTCCGGAGCGGATTATCAGCGGGGAGATGGTGGAGCGGGGTAAGCCTGATCCTGAGCCGTACCGGAAGGGGGCAGAGTTGCTGGGATTTTTGCCTGGGGAGTGCGTTGTGGTGGAGGACGCTTCCTCCGGGGTGGGTGCTGGGAAGGCCGCCGGGTGTCGGGTGATGGCTGTTTTGGGGACGGAGCCGGTGGAGGAGTTGCGCGCGGCGGACTGGGTGGTGGAATCGCTGGAGGGAGTTAAGGCGACGGTGGGAGCGCAGGGTTTGGAGCTGCGGTTTCCGGCTTTGTGAAGGGGGTACCCCCCTCCCCCCTTACCTTGGCGTAAGTGTCCTTTTTTGATGGATTTACGGATTCTATTGAGCTGTAAAATCGTCATAATAAATAGGTTACGGGTAAATTAGCCTATATCAATAAGTTAGCCCCGGTGGTTGGCCGGGGCTAACTTTCTCTGATCTATAAGTTAATTATATCGGGTTGAGTGTAACTAAATTTCGTTTTTATTTGCTTTGTTTTGTTGGGGTTGCGGGATTTTGGACTTGACAAGTGATTTTTGGGCTGTTTTTGAAGAAAAAAGTTGTAAGTGATTGATGGAAGGGGACTAGGGACTAGGGTTAGGGCTAGGGATTTCGAGGGCAGGTTGAGCCTGGGTTCGCCCGGCGGAGCTGGTTTTTCTGATTTGGGTATCAGGTATCGGGTATCAGGTGGGTTGGGTTTGGGGTTTGAGGGTGACGAGGGTGAGGAGGAGGCAGAGGGCGGTGGCGGTGTGGACGACGATGGGGATGGTGAAGAAGAACCTGAACATGAGGATGGAGGTGGCTACTTCGCCAAGGAAGAGGACGGCGATGATGGGGCGGATGGCGAGCGTGGTGGAGAGGTTGGCTAGTTGCCAGAGGATGGCGGACTCGACGAGGCAGGAGATGGTGACGAAGAGCTCGTAGCCGAAGTAGAGCTGCCAGTAGGAGTGGAGGAATCCTCCGAAGCTGAAGACGTGGGTCTGCATGGCGGTGACGACGACGATCTCGTCGGGGCCGTGGGTGGGGTGGTAGTTGAGGAAGAGGAGGGTGTGGCCGAGGGCGGCTGTGAAGGCGAGGATGGAGGCTACTCGGAGGGGTAGAGATGGCTTCATGGGTGCTCCGGTTTTGGATTGGGGCCGGAATGCAATTTCGATGGATTCGATGTGGAGAGTTTAGCGGGGATTCGGAATGAGCGAAGAACAAACAACAGCAAAAGCAACGGCAATATTTAGTGGCTGCGCCCTTCGGGCTTCGCCGCTGCCTTCGGCAGATCGGAGCCCACTCATCGCTCAAAGGGCCGCGCGATGAATGGGGCACCCGGCGGCGGCAGTCGCGCGCCCACGAGCACAGCCGGAATAATCGTCAGGAGAAATGTCAGGTGATACCACACTGGGAATCTGCTCCAGATGGCGATGTGCGCAGGCAGAAACAGGCAAACACCATGGTGCCGACGACGAGCGGCGCCCAGCGGCTCGATGGGGATATCCAACGGGTTACGGCACCGGCCGACCAGTGAGGTGACGATAGCCATCAAAAGGCGTGCCCACTTCATGCCCAGCGTGAAGTGAAGGGTCTGTTCGGCTGCGGTGTAGTCCGGCAGGCTTAGGCGAAGGACGCGGTTGATCACTGAGACGACGACAATCCACGTGAGGAGTCCTGCGAGGCAGGCGAGAATGGAACGTTTCATCGCACCTCTCTCCTTTAGTAAAAACATAATAGTACAATTAAACTAATGAAGGCTGAGCTGTATATTTTGGGCGTTCTGCACCGCGGCGACTTTCACCCATACGAGATCAAGCGGCGTATGAGCCAGGCCATGATCGAGTGTTTTACTGATGTCGATGTAGGCACGCTCTACTATGCCGTGCGCCAGCTTGCCGAAGCTGGACTGGTAACCGCGGTCGCCCACGAGCGTGTGGCTCGGGGCGGCATGCGGACTGTTTACCGCATCACGCCACGCGGACGCGACCGCTTTCGTGAATTACTGCACGAGCAATTTGCTGCCGAAGGCGACCTTAGGCAGACTCTTTACGGGCCGATGCTCTTCCTGCATCTTGCCGACCTTAGCCTGGTTGCCGATGCTCTGCGCACCCAGATCGATAGGCAGAATGCGAGGCTGGCGGAGATCCGGAGACTGCGCAGGCAATGGGTAGCAATGCTGCCTACCGGTGGCCGCCTCCTGATGCAGCACATGGCGGAGCAGTGCCGCCTCGATCTGCGGTGGCTCCGCGCTGTGCTCGCCGATGTGGAGGCCGGACGCATTCTTGATACGCCGGATCCGGCGCGCCTCGCGCCGAGGGACTGATCGTTCGGCGCTTTTATTTTGCGCGCAGGGTTGCGTGCTGGATCGTTCACTGTATCGTCGTCTTGAGACGGGGCAAATCGACAGCAGTGCAATCCTTTTTCTTAATAATCGCAAGAGCAGGGTTTCTGAGTTTAAGAGGATTGTTGGTGCAACTGCAAAAGCAGCAGCAACCGCAGGTCCTTCGACTTCGCCACTGACGATGATGCTGTCAGTGGCTTCGCTCAGGATGACACTTTTTGGGGGGCGTTAGGTGTTACTGCGACTGCAACTGCAAAAGCAGATTCCCCTTCGGGATGACAAACAAGAACTGCAACTGCAGAAGCAACTGCAAAGGCAACTGCAAAGGCAACTGCAAAGGCAACTGCAAACGCAACTGCAAACGCAACTGCAAACGCAACTGCAAAGGCAACTGCAAAGGCAACTGCAAAGGCAACTGCAAAGGCAACTGCAAAGGCAATTGCAAGGGCAAATACAGGGATTCTTCGCTCCGCTCAGAATGACGACGTCAAACTTAGGAGTGAGTGGAGGGAGGAGTGTGGGAAATAGTTGACTTCGCTTGGGTGGGCTAATGGTTCTTGAGGAGGAGGGTTTCGACTCGTTGGAGGTCTTCTTCGGTGTCTACGCCTATGGTGTCGTGGTCGGTGGGTTCGACCTGGATGGGGATGTTGTTTTCTAAGAAGCGGAGTTGTTCGAGGCGCTCGGTTTGTTCGAGGGTGCTGGGGGGTAGGGTGGGGAAGCGCTGGAGGGTGGCTCGGCGGTAGGCGTAGAGGCCTATGTGTTTCCAGTATTGGGGGGTGGGGTTGTGTTCGGGGTCTCGGTTGTAAGGGAGGGTGGAGCGGGAGAAGTAGAGGGCTCGGCCGTTGGCGGCGGTGACTACTTTTACGGCGTTGGGGTTGTTGATGTTTTCGGGGGTGCAGAGGACTTTCAGGGTGGTGACTTCGACGTCCGGTTGGGAGAACGGGCGGAGGAGGGCGGTGAGGTGTTCGGGTTTGAGGAGGGGTTCGTCGCCCTGGATGTTGACGTAGATGTCGGCGGGGATCTGGAGGGAGACGGCGTGGACTCGGTCGGTGCCGCTGGGGAGATCGGGTGAGGTTAGCTGGACGGGCCAGTTGTTTTCGCGGCAGAGGGCGGCTACTTCTTCGGAGTCGGTGGCGATGAGGACCTGGTTGAGTTGGGGGCAGGCTCGGGCGGCCTCGTAGACCCATGCAAGCATGGGTTTTCCGGCTAGCGGGCGGAGGACTTTGCGGGACAGGCGAGTGGAGGCGAGGCGTGCGGGGATGACACCTAGGACGGTAGTGCGCGGCTTTTCGCTCGGGCCGGAATCAAGTATGATGGAAGCTGGCTGTGCCGTGGCGATGATCTCTTTCCTTGAGAGAGTTTTGTGCCGGCGTAACCCTTTTCAACACATCGGCGGCGTAGCTCAGATGGTTAGAGCGACGGACTCATAACCCGTAGGTCGGCAGTTCGATTCTGCCCGCCGCCACCAAAGTGTTAGTGCTGGTTTCCAGCCAACTCTTACGGTTCGAGAGTATCATTTTGGATGTGGTGTACGTCTAAACCTTGTGGTGCGGATTGTCCCCGATGGAGCCGTTCTAACTATGCCCAAGATTTCGAAGATTCTGTTGCTGGCCGTGTCGGTTGTTCTGGTGGTGGTGGTGTTTCTTGGCGTGAATACGCCGGGAGCGAAGGCTGCTTCGGAGCCGCAGGATGGCGCTTATCGCCAGATCAACGTTTACAGCGAGGTGCTGCGGCACATCCAGACGGACTATGTTGAGCAGCCGAATATTACGTTGGTGACGAATGGCGCACTGCGGGGGCTGCTGGAGTCGCTGGATGCGGACTCGAGCTACCTGACGCCTGAAGACTATAAGGCTTACAAGTCGGACAAGGGCGGCAAGGCGCAGGTGGGGATCAATGTCTCGAAGCGGTATGGATATGCTTCGGTGGTTTCGGTGATTCCGGGAAGCCCGGCGGATAAGGCGGGGATCAGCGACGGGGACATTATTGAGGCGATTGGACCGGCGGACACGCGGGATATTTCGCTGGCAATGATTCAGTTGTTGCTGGAGGGCGCGCCGGGGAGCGAACTGACGGTGTCGGTGGTGCGGCCGCGGAAGTCGGCTCCGGACAAGATTGTGATGACGCGTGTGGTTCCGACGCTGGCTCCGGTGGAGGAGTCGATGTATGAGAATGCTTCGATTCTTTATCTGAAGCCGGGCGTGCTGGATCATGACCATGTGCAGCAGATCGAAGCGAAGTTGAAGGTGATGCCGAAGCAGGGGAACAAGAAGATTCTGCTGGACCTGCGCGATGTGGCTGCAGGGGATATGGCGGAGGCGACTCGGCTGGCGAACTTCTTTTTGAAAGACGGCACGATTGCGATTCTTGAGGGGCAGAAGGTGGAGAAACAGACGTTTACGGCGGATGCTTCGAAGTCGATCAACGTGACTGCTCCGCTGGTGGTGCTGGTGAATCGCGGGACTGCGGGGCCGGCAGAGTTGGCTGCGGCGGCGTTGCTCGATAACAAGCGCGCGGACCTGGTGGGCGAGAAGACGTATGGCGAAGGGGCTCAGCAGAAGACGTTTGAGCTGCCGGATGGTGCGGCGCTGATTCTTTCGGTGGCGAAGTATGAGTCGCCTTCGGGGAAGAAGCTGCAGGATGATGGAGTTACGCCAGGGGTGATCGTGGCCTCGAATACGGACCAGCCAGTGGTGGATGAGGATGGTGAGGCGGCGGAGAGTCCGACTGCTACTCCGGCAAAGCCGAGTGTGACTGTGGATGAGCAGTTGTCGAAGGCGCTGGCATTGTTGAAGAATAAGGCGGCTTAGGCGGGCGGTTTTTTTCGGAACTTAGTGTGGTTCTGTGGTGCGGTTTGTGTGTGTCTGTGCGTGCTATTGTGAAAGGCAATGCTGAGCCTCTACACGCGCGAAGACAAATCGTCTGAAGTTAAGAAGATGCCGCGGTGGAGGCGGGTGCTCCACCGAATTACGCTGACTGGGCCGGACTATCCGAGCCGTCGAATTGCAAAGCAGGTTACGTTCTTTGCGCTGCTGGAGTTGTCGGCTGTGTTCGGCGCTCTTTGCGGATTGATGTTTGTTTATTCGATCGACCTGCCGCAGATGGACGACCTGGCGCGGTATAAGCCGAACACGACGACAGAGCTGCTGGATGTGCATGGCAAGGTGTTCGGGTCGTTTGCGCTGGAGCGGCGGGTGGTGGTGCCGTACTCGGATTTTCCTCCGGTGCTGCGGCAGGCAATTATTTCAATTGAAGACAAGAGCTTTGAGCGGAACTGGGGGGTGAACCTGTTTCGCGCGGTGGGTGCTGCGTGGCGGGACCTGCACTCGCAGGGGCGGACTCAGGGGGCTTCTACGCTGACGATGCAGTTGGCGCGGAATCTGTTTCTTTCGTCGGAGAAGAGTTATGGACGGAAGTTGCAGGAGGTGTTTCTTTCGGTCCAGATTGAGCGGCGGTTTACGAAGGAACAGATCTTTGAGCTGTATGCGAACCAGATTTATCTGGGGCATGGGACTTATGGGTTTGAGGCAGGGTCAGAGTTTTACTTTAGTAAGAAGGCGAAGGATTTGACGCTGCCGGAGGCGGCTCTACTGGCCGCGTTGCCGAAGGGGCCGGAGGCTTATTCTCCGCTGAAGTATCCGGATCGGGCGCTGCGCCGTAGAAATCTGGTGATCAGCGAGATGCTGGCGGACGGGAAGATTACGAGGGCGCAAGCGGATGCGGCGACGGCTGCTCCGCTGGGGCTGCATCTGGAGCCGCCAGCGAATAGTGTGGCTCCTTATTTTGTAGAGGAGGTTCGGCGGCAGCTGGAGAAGCAGTATGGCGTGGAGGAGGTGCATGGGGCGGGGTTGCGCGTGTATACGACGCTGGATCTTGATCTGCAGACGGTGGCGAATAAGGCGATTCTGGATGGCACGGCGACTTATGAACGGCGGCATGGATGGAAGGGGCATCTGCCGAATGTGGTGCTGGAGGGGGCGGATGTGGAGAGCTACCGGCATCCAGACTGGGTGCAGCCGGTGGAGAAGGGAAGTTATGTTCATGGGTTGGTGACGGCGGTTGCGGCGAAGAAGGTTTCGGTGAAGGTGTCGCCGGACCAGACGGTGGTGTTGGCGCCGGAGGATTGGAAGTGGACGCAGAATGTGGATGGGGATAGTTTTCTGCGGACGGGGGACGTGGTTTATGTGCGGATCGAGAATGTGGCCGCGGATGGTGTGTTGAAGGCTTCGCTGCAGCAGGATTCGGGCGCGCAGGCGTCGATGATGGCGGTGGATAATGCGAGCGGTGAGGTGCTGGCGATGGTGGGCGGCAGGGATTTTGCGCTGTCGCAGTTCAACCGGGCTACGCAGGCGCAGCGGCAGGTGGGGTCTTCGTTCAAGCCGTATGTTTATACGACGGCAATTGAGGCGGGGGCGAAGCCTACCGATATCATCATCGACGGGCCGGTTACGTTTGCGTCGGCCAGCGGTCCCTATACGCCGCATAACTACGAGCCGAACTGGAAAGGGGCGATGACGCTGGTGGAGGCGTTTGCCGAGTCGAGAAACATTCCGGCGCTGAAGCTGGCGGCGCGGTATGGCATTGGCAAGGTAATTGAGACAGCGAAGCGGTTTGGGATCACGAGCAATCTTCCGATGGCGCTGCCGGTGGCGATTGGGGCGGCGGACATTACGCTGGCCGAACAGGTTGGCGGTTACAGTGTGTTTCCGAATGATGGGATACGGATTGAGCCGCGGTATATCCGGAAGGTGACGCAGGCAGATGGGATGCCGCTTGATGAGGCACCTACGCAGGTAGACGAGGTGATCTCGGTGGAGACGGCGCGCACGATGATGCAGTTTCTGCAGGCGGTGACAGCGCATGGGACGGGGGCGGCCGCGGCGCAGTTGAAGCATCCGCTGGGCGGGAAGACGGGAACGACGAATGATTTTACGGATGCGTGGTTTATCGGGTTTTCGCCTTCGGTGACGTGTGGGACGTGGATGGGGTTTGATGATCGGGAGTCGCTGGGGGAGAAAGAGACGGGAGCGAAGGCAGCGCTGCCGATGTGGATGGATTTTATGCGGGCGGCGATTGCGAATAAGCCGAATGAGGCGTTTGCTGCGGGTGGGGCTCCGCAGAAGAAGCTGGATGTGCCGTTGACTACGGTGGCGGACAGGGCTTCACGAGCGGTTTCGGCGGCGAAGGCGGAGGAGGCGGACCCGGATGCTCCGGAGGGAGGTGGCGAGCCCAAGCAGGCTGCTCCTGCGACTACGCCCAAGACGCTTCCACCGCAGGAGGATGTTCCGGCACCTGCAGCTCCGCAGACTGTTCCACAGGGGGCCTCTGGCTTGGGTGATTCGGGAAAGGGTGCGGCGGCGCCGGCTAAGCCGGTTGAGAGTGAGCGGAGCGGGGTCTCGAAGCCACCGTCCGACATAAAGTGAAGTAGCGTTTTGCTTTCGCTACGTCGCGGCCGATCTGTTCGCGGAGGGCTTCGGGGTTGGGCCAGCGGATCTCGGGGCGGAGGCGGTGCAGGAAGGTTAAGGTTAGGGGTGTTTGTTCGTTGAGGGTGACGGGGTGAAAGTTTAAGAGGTGGGATTCTACGGTGAAGGAGTCAGCGCCGAAGGTGGGGCGGTTGCCTACGTTTGTCACGGCTTCGAAGGTTTCTGCGCTGGGGCCGGAGCCTATGGTGAGGGTGGTGATGTAGACGCCGTTGGCGGGGAGGAGTTCGGTGTAGGGGGCCAGATTGATGGTGGGGACGGTGTAGCGGGTGCCGTAGCCGCGTCCTGAGGCGGGTGTGGAGGCGATGGCGAAGGGATGGCCGAGGCATGCGCGGACTCGGCTGACGTTGCCTTCGGCGATGAGTTGGCGGATGCGGCTGGAGGAGATGGGCTGGTTGCGGATGGTTCTCGGGCAGTAGACCTTGCAAGTGAAGCCCAGCTCGCGGCCAAGGGCTTCCAGGTTGTTTACGTCTCCTTCGGCGTGGTGGCCGAAGCGGAAGTTTTCTCCTTCGTGGAGTTCGATGACGTGGAGTGTCTGGTGGAGGACTTCGGTGGCAAAGGCTCGGGCAGTCATTTGCGAGAAGTCTTTGGTGAAGGGAATAACGACGACTGCGTCTAGGCCGGTGGTGGCGAGGAGATCGAGTTTTTCGGTGAGTGGGGTGATGAGGGGGAGGGTGGATTCGGGGCGGAGGACGCGGGCGGGGTGGGGTTCGAAGGTGATGGCGATGGATTTTGCGCCGAGAGTGCGGGCGCGGGCGATGACTTCTTCGATGACCCACAGGTGGCCGCGATGGACGCCGTCGAAGTTGCCGATGGTGGCGACGGTGGGGCCAAAGTCGGCGGGAATTTCGGCGAGTGAGCGGTAGATCTTCATTGGGCGATCTCGAATTGGAGCTGGAGGCCGTCGTGGGCGAGCTGGATGTGTGGGGGGAGGGTGGCGTTGGTGGCGGCGTGGTCGAGGTCGTGGCCCATGTGGGTGAAAAAGGCGCGCTGGGGTTTGAGTTGTTCGACGATGGCTACGGATTTTTCGAGATGCGAGTGGCTGGGGTGCGGGGTTAGGCGGAGGGCATCGAGGATGAGGATGTCGAGGTTTTGGAGGAGGGGGATACTGACCTCGGGGATGTCGCTCATGTCGGTGAGGTAGGCGGCGCGGCCGAAGCGGTAGCCGGTGATCTCTTCGCGGCCGTGGGTGACGGGGACGCGTTGGAAGCAGGCTCCGAAGAGGTCTACGCCGGAGCCAGGAGTGGGGTCGAGGCGATGGATGTGGACCCGGGCGCTGGTGGGGTAGCGGTCTTCTTTGCGAAAGGTGTACTCGAAGATACGTTCGATGCTGTTGGCGGTGGTTTCGTCGGCGTAGATGGGGACGTGGTCGACACTGTGGAAGGTAAGGGGGCGGAGGTCGTCGAAGCCCATGATGTGGTCAAAGTGGCCGTGGGTGTAGAGGACGGCGTCGACGTGGCGGATGTTTTCGCGGATGGCCTGGGCGTGGAAGTCGGGGCCGGTGTCGATGAGGACGGTGCGGTGGTTGTATTCAAGGCGGATGGAGGGGCGGGTGCGGCGGTTGCGCTGGTCTCCGTTGGGTGAAGTGGCGGATGTGCAGACGGCGCAGTTGCACCCGAGCGTGGGGACGCCCATGGAGGTTCCGGTGCCGAGGAAGGTGAGAGTTGCTTCCATCGATTAGCGTGCTTTTCCTCTCAGGGGTAATCGGCTCTGTTTGAGTGAGAGTCTTAACACAGATTTACACCGATGACACCGATCAAAACAGACAACGACAGCTATGGGAACAGGCCAGGCAAGCGTTAGCGAACGATGCTCGGGCCTGCGGGGCGAGGCGGCTGGCCGGGGGCGCCTCCGGCTTTTGCTGCGGCGGAGCGGGCGATGGCCTGGGTGATCTCGAGGAAGGCGAGGTGGAGTTCGAAGAGGGCGCTTTCGAGGAGTTGGGATTCGGCGGGGGTGAGGTTGCCCTTGGTTTTTTCCTGGAGGACGCCGAGCATGTCGATGCTCTGGCGTGCACCGATGATATCGACCTGTGGCTGCTGACCTTCGCGCGTGGTGCCGCCGAGCTGCATGATGGCGGTGAGGTAGACGGACTGGACGAGCTGGTCGAAGCTCATGGCGGGGGGATGGTCAGCGCCGGGGTTGGCGGAGCGAATGGCGGTGTCGAGGCGGTCGGCCGTCATGTCGTAGGCGCGCTTGGCCTGGTCGGTTTCTTCTGCGGTGGGGGGAGGTGGGAGCTGAGGCTCGGACTCGTTGCTGGAGGCGGCTTCGGGTGTGGCGACGGGCGTGGGTTGTGGCGCCGCGGCTATGGGTTCGGGAGCTTTGGGCACCTCGCGCTCTTCGCGCTCGGGTGAGGGGTCGGCGTCGGGGCGGGGTTCGCCTTCGAGGGTGAATTTGCGGCGGTCGGTGATAACGAAGGGCTTGTTTTGTTCTGGCATTTGTGTGCTCTTTCTTTTAGATGCGCATGTGCGCTGCTACGCTGTTGCGGCGGAGTAGGGAAGCTGAACTGGTGTTGCAGTTCCGCCGGGGTAGTGCAAGGGAAGATTGCGGTCGAGGGCTTCGCGACGGATGTAGCCGAGGGCTAACTGGATGTTGCTACCGCCCGGAAGGTCGATGTTGGCGACGCTGGTGAGTTCGCCTACGGCCTTGTTTTCGGCTTCGACGGGTGATCCTGCGGGGGGGAGTTGGCCTTCGAGGCGGAAGGCGGCGAAGGTGCGGTGGACGTTGCCGCGGGAACGGATGCGTTCGACGATCTCCTGACCTAGATAGCAGCCCTTGTTGAAGTGGAGGGCGCGGGTTTGGGCGGTCTCCTGCGGGAGCTCGCGGGCTTTCTCGGAGTTGCGGATGTCGGTGCCATAGAGCGGGGTGCCTTCGAGGATTCGGAGGGACTCGAGGCTTTGGGGGTCGGTGGGGACCGCGCCGTCTCGGATGAGGGCGGTGAGGAGTTCGGGCGCGGCTTCGGAAGTGGTCCAGAGTTCGAATTTTGGGACGAGCGGACTGTGGGCGTGGATGACGGTGATGGTGGTGGTGTTCCACGGGAGCGTGCTAGTGGCGAGGGGTTCGAGGCTGTCGACGTTAATGCCAATTTTGGCGAGAAGAGACGCTGCCTGCGGGCCTGCGACGAGGATGCCGGATTGGGTCGCTGAGATATCGGTGAGCTCGACGTCGTCCATGATGATGAAGTGGTCGAGGTGGGCGAGGAGGGTGGGGAGTTGGGTATGCGGCGGTCTCGATGAGGAGGGCGTCGGGGTGGGTGAAGATAGTGGCGTCGCCCTGGATGCGGCCCTGCGCGTTGAGGAGGAAGTTGTAGTTGCCTTCGTTGGGCTTCAACTGCTGGATGGAGTTGGTGACCATGCCGTTGAGCCACCGGACGCGGTCTTCGCCGGTTACGCGAATCCAGCCTGTTTGATTAAGCGGGGAGACGCCGGTTGCTTTGAGCAACGCTGTGAGTTGCAGACCAGGGCTGGTGGCTGTGGCGGCAAAATCGGCTTGTGCGGGTGGGGTCATAGCAGGCGGGGAGAAAACTCCCGTACACTTGATTATAGCGACGGATTGCGAGGGTTATGTTGCATCTAGAGGTTTGCGGCGGGGATAGAAGGTGGATGCGGTGGGTTGCCGGATGCGCTCTGTTAGCGATGAGTTTTGTGCTGCCGGCGGAACAGGCGAAGGCTCCGGATGCGGGGCAGAAGCCGGGGCAGGCACAGAGCTCGGACCATACGCCTGCGGCGCAGGCTCCCATGACGAAGGAGCAGGCGAAAGAACTGTTTCGTTCGGTGGATGACATTTTGAACTTTGCCAGCAAGGACACGAAGCTGCCGATTGAGCATAGTGTGAAGCGGAAGCTGATCTCGCGCGATGAGGTGAATAAGTATCTGAGGGAGAAGTTCGATGAGGATGAGGGCGCGAAGCGGATGGAGCGCTCGGAGATTGTGCTGAAGAAGTTTGGGCTGCTCGATCGCGATTTTCATCTGCGGCCGTTTCTGCTGTCGTTGCTGACGGAACAGATTGCGGGGTTCTACGACAACAAGACGAAGACGGTGAATCTGCTGGATTGGATTGAGCCGGATCAGCAGAAGCCGGTACTGGCGCATGAGTTGACGCATGCTCTGCAGGACCAGAAGGTGGACCTGACGAAGTGGTCTTCGATTAGCGAGAACGGGCCTTCGCATAATGTGCAGGAGGACAATCGGCATCTGCAGGTGGATGAGGCGGACACTGCAAGAAGTGCGGTTGCGGAGGGACAGGCGATGGCTGTGTTTGTGGATTACACGCTGCAGCCTTCGGGGAAGACGCTGGCGAATTCGCCTGAGGTTTCGGGTCAGTTGAAGGATTCGGTGGCGGATACGAGCGGGTCGCCGATTATGGCGCGGGCTCCGTTACTGCTGCAGGAGTCGTTGCTGTTTCCTTACGCTGACGGGTTGAGTTTCGAGCAGGCGGTGCTGGTGAAGGCGGGGAAAGAGGCGGCGTTTGCGGGTGTGTTGATGAATCCTCCGTCGTCGAGTTTTGAGATTATGCATCCAGCCGCTTACATGGCGCATGCTCCGGTGCCGGTGGTGCGGTTGCCGGATATTCATCCGCTGCTGAATGCGGAATATGTTCCGTACGATGTAGGCGTGATGGGTGAACTGGATGTGCGGATTTTGATTGAACTGTTCGGCGGGCGTGAGATGGCCGATGCGCTGTCGCCGGCGTGGAATGGCGGGGTTTACTACGCCGCTCAACGGAAGTCGGCTACGGCTGCGGAGAAAGAATCGACGGCTTCGCTGGGGCTGATCTATTACTCGCGATGGAAGAATCGCGATTCGGCGCGTTCGTTCATGCGGACTTATGCGGACCAGATTCCGAGGAAGTACTCGAATGTGGTGGAGCGGACGAAGGATGAGGTGGGTGGTACGGAACAGGTGTATTCGACGAACGAAGGCGACGTGTTGCTGTCGCTTTCGGGGACGGGAGTTTTTGTTGGTGAGGGGTTCGACCTGGCGCTGGCGCGGAAGCTGCGCGATTCGATTGTGAGCATACAGCCGGAGGGACGGATTCAGCAGGCGGTTGCGCCGGCTGGGGAGCCGTCGCTTTCGCTTGCTCGCGTGCTTGCTTCGTTCGGTGGCGTCAATGCAGAGGCGCTTGAACGATATACTTCCAACGGGTCCAAGTTTTGAGCGCGGTAGTGTTCGCTAAAGGGAGCAAAAGAGTTTGAAGAAGGCAGAGATTGGAATTGTCGGGGGCAGCGGACTGTACGCGATGCCCGGACTTACGAATGTGCGTGAAGAGCGCGTGACGACGCCGTTCGGTGATCCTTCCGATGCGTTTATTCTGGGTGATCTTGAGGGCCGCAAGGTGGCGTTTCTGGCGCGGCATGGACGCGGGCACAGGATTCTGCCGAGTGAGTTGAATTTTCGCGCGAATATTTTTGCGATGAAGATGCTGGGAGTGGAGCGGATTCTTTCGGTGTCGGCTGTGGGGTCGTTGAAGGAAGAGCATAAGCCGACGGATTTTGTGATGCCGGATCAGTTCATCGATCGGACGTTTGCGCGGGTGGGAACGTTCTTTGGCGATGGGATTGTGGCGCATGTGGGGTTTGGCGATCCGGTTTGCGCTACGGTTGCGGCAACTTTTCAAACGGCGTGTGACGCGGTTGGTGTCGTGGGGAAGAGTGGCGGAACTTACGTTTGCATGGAGGGGCCGCAGTTTTCTACGCGGGCAGAATCGAATCTCTACCGGAGCTGGGGCGCAGATGTGATTGGGATGACTAATCTGCAGGAGGCGAAGCTGGCCCGCGAGGCGGAGATTTGTTACGCCACGATGGCGATGGTGACGGACTACGATTGCTGGCGCGAAGGGCATGATGATGTAACTGTCGACCAGATTGTGGCAGTGATTCATCAGAACGCTGAGAATGCTGCAAAGGTGGTTCGGGCTGCCGTCGCCGCTATGCCTAAAGATAGGAGCTGTGGGTGTGGGGATG
Organism: uncultured Acidobacteriaceae bacterium; assembly: GCA_963802695.1. Lineage (GTDB taxonomy): Bacteria > Acidobacteriota > Terriglobia > Terriglobales > Acidobacteriaceae > Edaphobacter. The sequence goes on along the minus strand of CAWDJN010000009.1, from coordinate 440,667 downwards.
CGCTGAAGTATGCGATTTTGACTGATCGGAAGGCGATTCCTTCGGCTACGCGGGAGAAGCTGGCGATTCTGCTGGATAAGTATTTGTCGTAACGTTTCGCTCTCGGTGACGTTGCTTTGTTTGTATCTTTTTTGGTTACATTATTTTTTGTTGAAAAGAGGTTTATGGGAATTCTGGTTGTAGGTTCGGTTGCGTTCGACAGCATTGAGACTCCGCATGGCAAGGTGGATCATTGCCTGGGTGGAGCGGCGACACATTTTGCTCTGGCGGCGAGCTACTTCACGCCTGTGCGGGTGATTGGGGTTGTTGGGAAGGATTTTACGGCTGAGCATGAGGCGGTGTTCACGCGGCGCGGCATCGATACGCAGGGTATTGAACGGTCGAATGGGTTGAGCTTTCACTGGACCGGCGCTTATTCGGGAAAAATGGATGAGGCCAAGACTCTGGGCACGGATCTGAATGTCTTCGCAACATTTGAGCCGAAGATTCCTGCGGCTTACAACGACAGCGAGTACCTGTTCCTGGCGAATATTGATCCGGTGCTGCAGGCGCGCGTGCGCAGCGAGATGCCGAAGGTGCGGATGGTATGCGGCGATACGATGAACTACTGGATCGCCGATCATCGAGAGAACCTTGCGAAGGTGTTGCGAGAGCTTGACGTGCTGCTGATCAACGATGGCGAGGTGCGGATGTTAGCGGACGAGCGCAACATGGTGCTGGCCGCCGAGAAGGTTCTTGCCATGGGGCCGAAGACGCTTGTTGTGAAGCATGGCGAGTATGGCGCTACGGCTTTTTTCAGCGACCGGTCGTTTCCCGGCGTGAAGCTTTCACGGCCGTTTCGGGCACCGGCTCTTCCTCTTGCCGAGGTAGTCGATCCTACTGGCGCGGGCGATTCTTTCGCGGGTGGTTTCTACGGTTATCTTGCGTCGCAGCCGAAGCTTACTCCGATGGTCTTTCGCACGGCGATGTTTTATGGCGGAGTGATGGGTTCGTTTGCTGTGGAGAGGTTCGGGACTGAGCGTCTGCAGAATGTGACGCGGCAGGAGATCGACGAGCGCTTCAACTTATTCAGGGAGATTTCGCATCTTGAGCACACAGCGCTCTAGGCCGGCGCGGCGGTCCGCGGGAACGCGGACCCCTGTTGCGGCTCGTGTTGCGGGTGTTGGGGCTGTGGCTTCAGATCCGGATAAAGTGCAGGCGGCAACCCGCGAGGAGACGTTTCCGGTTGTGTTGGCGGCGTTGCTGCTTGCGTTGATTGCGCTGCTCGTTTGTTTTCCGCGCGGCTACCTATTGCTGTATGGGGATGCGGTTGCGCATCTTGGCATCGCTCGGCGCATTCTGGATTCGCATAATCCTGGGCTGGTTCAGCTTGGCGGCGTGTGGCTGCCACTGCCACACTTGTTGATGCTGCCCTTTGTGCAGCAGATGGGGTGGTGGCAGAACGGGCTAGCGGGTGCGTGGCCTTCGCTGCTGTGCTACATCGCTGGCGTGGCCGGCTTCTACAGGCTGACGCGTCATCTGCTGATGCCGAGATGGGCGGTCGTTGCGACGGCATTTTATGCGTTAAATCCTAACCTGCTTTATCTCGCTACGACGGCGATGACGGAGCCGCTGTTTCTTGCGCTGCTGATCTGGACGACTTTGCTTACGGTGGAGTGTCTTGACGCTGTACGCACGGGACGAGACGCGATGGTGGCGCGGCGTCTGCTTTTGCTTGGGTTCTTTATTCTGGCTGCAGTTTATACGCGATACGATGGCTGGATATTGGGCGCAGCTGTTTGGTGCGTCGTTACGTTTGCGCTGGTGCGACGGCGCGATGTGGGGCGGCGAGTTGTTCCATCGTTTGTCTGCTTTACGTTGCTGGCGGTTGCGGGGCCGTTGGGCTGGCTGGCTTACAATCAGCACTTCTTTCACGATCCGCTGGATTTTCTGCGGGGGCCTTACTCGGCTTCCGCTATTGAGAAGAAGACGGCTTCGCCTGGCGCGGAGCACTATCACGGCTGGCATAGTCCCTTCTGGGCGTTTGTTTACTATGCGCGTACTGCGCAGGTTGACGCGGCTTTTTGGGAGACTGGTTTTCTGGTGATGGCGGCTGCTTTGTGCGGACTGGCACTGGCCATTCAGCGAAGAGCCGCGCTAGCGTCGCTGCTGCTGTGGATTCCGTTGCCGTTTTACGTCTACTCGATTGCTTATGGTTCGGTGCCAATTTTTATTCCGCAGCTTTGGCCGTTCTCGTATTACAACTCTCGATACGGAATGGAACTGCTGCCGGCGCTTGCGCTGTTTGCATTTTTTGCGGTGCAGTGGCTTGAGGTTCGATGGAGCGCGGCGCAACCGCTGGTGAAGCGGGTGCTGCAGCCGATCTTTCTGCTGCTGGTGGCTTTGAATACGGTGGGGATGATTTACCGGACGCCTCTTGTGCTGAAAGAGGCGATGAACAACTCGACGACGCGGGTTGCATTTGAGGCTGCCCTGGCACGTCAGTTGATGGTGTTGCCACCGGGTTCGACAATTCTGATGTACAACTCGGATCATGTGGGAGCGCTTCAGGCGGCGGCGATTCCTCTGAGGCAGACGATCAACGAAGGCGATCGCGATAGCTTCCAGGCCGCGCTGGCTGCTCCGGCCGAGCATGCAACCTATGTTGTGGGGATTGCGGGGGACCCTGTGGCTGCTGCTGTTGCCGCGCATCCTGAGGGTCTTACTGAGCTGACGATTTTGTGCACAAGCGGCCAGCCTTGCGCGCGGATCTATCAGTCGGATCGCTCGGCGCAGAAGCCTTAGAGTTACCCTGACTGGAGCGTGTAGTGAGGCACAATAGAAATACATGATCCCCTTTGTTAAAAGCGCATGCGTGCGGGAACGATTTCCTGATTATTGAAGAATCGCTCGCTCAGCGGCGTCACGCTGAGCTTGCTCGGAAGCTGTGTGCGCGGAACACGAGTGTTGGTGCGGATGGTATTGAGTTTCTTGAGCGCAGGGCTAACGGCGAATTTTTTCTGCGGCTGTTCAATGCAGATGGCAGCGAGGCGGAGCTTTCAGGCAACGGGACTCGCTGTGTTGCGGCGTGGCTTGCGAGCAGCGAGGGCAGGCAGAGTGTCGCTCTGGGGACGCACGGCGGTGTGCGCACGTGCCGCGTGGTGGAGGCGAACGATCCGGTTTATCTGATCGAGAGTGAGATGGGGATTCCGCGCGTGATGCCTCGGACAATCGAGCTTCCTGGTGTGGGGAATGTGGCGGGCGCGATGGTGAATGTGGGGAATCCGCATTTTGTGCTGTTTGTGGAGGCGGATGATTTCAGTGCGCATGGTCTTGCATGGCAGCAGTTAGGGGCGCAGATTAGTACGAGTCCGCTATTTCCTCATGGAACGAATGTTGAGTTTGTTCGTGTGCTTTCGCCGAAGGAGATTGCGTTTCGGATCTATGAGCGCGGTTGTGGGCCAACGACCTCTTCGGGGACGGGGACGTGCGCTTCTTCTGCTGCGGCGATGACGATGCGGGGTACGGAGCGGGAGCTTACCGCGGTTGCTGAGGGTGGTGCGCAACGGACGGTGTGGCCGGGCAGCGATAGTACTATGTTGCTGACTGGACCGGCTGAGATTATTTGTCGTGGCGAGGTGTGGGGACTGTGACGATTGCTATGGGCGCGACGAAGCCTCGTGGTTTACGCGCTGGATCGACGCTGGCGGTGGTTTCTCCGGCGAGTACGCCGAAGGCTGAATTGGTGCAGCGTGGGGTGGCTCATCTAGAGTCGCTTGGATACACAGTGGTTGTTGCCGCTCATGCGCTCAAAAGCGGGCCGCTCTATTATGCTGGTGCGCTTGAGGATCGGCTGCGGGATTTTCATACGGCGTTTGCGGACCCGGCGATTGATGGTGTTATTTGTACGCGTGGTGGGTGGGGTTCGGCGGAGCTGCTTCCGCATCTTGATGCAGCGCTGATTCGGGCGAATGCGAAGCCGTTTATCGGGTATAGCGATCACACTTCGCTGCATGTCTGGCTGCACAACGAGGCGAATCTGGTGACGTTTTATGGACCGATGGTGGCTGCGGATTTTTCACGCGAGGATGGGGTTGATCGCCCGAGTTGGCAGCATAGTCTTGCGGGTGATGAGTCGTGGTCGGTTGGGGCTGCGGAGGGGTTGCGTGTGCTTCGGCCTGGTGTGGCGCGGGGACGGTTGGATGGTGGATGTCTTTCGATTTTTGCGGAGGGACTTGGGACGCCTTATGCTCCGCGGATTGAGGCGGAGACGGTGCTTTTTCTTGAGGACATTGGGACGAAACCCTACCAGTGGGATCGGATGCTGCTGCATCTGCGGTATGCGGGTTTGCTTGAGAAAGTTAGCGGGATTGTGTTTGGGGACATGGAGCAGTGTGTGGCCGCGGAGGAGCAGGAGTTGCTGGAGAAGGCGATTCTTCATGCGCTGCGGGATTTTGAGGGGCCGATTGGGATTGGATTGCGCAGCGGGCATGTGAGCGCGCGGAATGTCACGTTGCCGCTGGGGGTTTCGGTTGTGTTGGATCTTGTTGATGAGGGGAATCCGCGGATGGAATTTCTTGAGGCGGCAGTGAGGGTTTAGGCGTTAGCTTTATTTGATTATGCAGAATTCGAAACACATTCATCTGATCGGGATTTGCGGAACGGCGATGGCTTCGCTTGCGGGGATGCTGCAGTTGCGGGGGCATCGGATTACGGGGTCGGATACTGCGGCTTATCCGCCGATGAGCGATCTTCTGACGAGCCTGAAGATTCCGGTGTTCGAGCCTTATTCGGAGAAGAATCTGGAGCCGCGGCCCGACCTGGTGGTGGTGGGGAATGCTATCTCGCGGGGCAATGTTGAGTTGGAGTACGTGCTCGACACGCGGATTCCTTTTTGTTCGATGGCTTCGATTCTGCATGATGAGTTTTTGCTGGGGCGGGAGCCGCTGGTTGTGGCTGGCACGCATGGGAAGACGACGACGACGAGCATGTTGGCGTGGATCTATGAGGTTGCATCCCGGGAAAATGCCGAGTTTGCGCCTTCGTTTTTAATTGGAGGCGTGGCGGAGAACTTTGGCACGAGTTTTATGGTGCGGCCTACGCGGCCTTTTGTGTTGGAGGGGGATGAGTACGATACGGCTTTCTTCGATAAGGGGCCGAAGTTTCTTCACTACTTTCCGGATGCGTTGATTTTGACGCACGTTGAGTTTGATCATGCGGATATTTACACGGATCTTGCGGCGGTGAAGACGGCGTTCAAGCGGCTGGTGAATCTTGTGCCGAGGCGTGGACGGATTGTGGCGTTTGATGGAAGCGAAAACGTAAGCGAGTGTGTCGCAAAGGCTTTTTGTCCGGTTGAGCGGTATGGATTTGCGGCGGGATCGCATTGGCGGATTTCGAATTTGCGGCATGAGGGTTCTGTGACGCGTTGGACGCTCGAACGCGGAGGTGTTTTGTTCGCGGCGATGACGCTGCCGATGGCGGGAGAGCACAATGCGCTGAATGCGACTGCGGCGGCCGCTCTGGCGGCCGGGCAGGGTGTACCGGCAGCGGCTATTGTTGAGGCGTTGGCGACGTTTCGGAGTGTGAAGCGGAGGCTTGAGGTTCGTGCGGTGGTGGGTGGCGTGACGATCATTGATGACTTTGCGCATCATCCGACGGCGATACGAGAGACGCTGCGGGCTTTGCGGGAGTCTTATCCGGGGCGTCGGCTTTGGGCTGTGCTCGAGCCGCGATCGAATACGCTGCGGCGGAATGTGTTTGAGCTTGATCTGGTGGAGAGCCTGGGACTGGCAGACCGGGTGGTGCTGGCTGCGGTGTTCAAGTCGGAGAGCATTCCGGTTGCGGAGCGGCTGCATCCGGAGCATGTGGTGGCGGCGTTGAATGTGCACGGCACGCCTGCGGCGCTGTTCGCGGATGCCGATGCGATTGTAGGGGCGATGGCTCCGGAGCTTGAGAGTGGGGATGTTGTTGCGATTTTGTCGAACGGCGGGTTTGGCAATATCTATGAGAAGCTGCCTGCTGCTCTGGCTGCGCGGACAACTGCGAGTGCCTGAACTGCAGATGACGATGCGTCTGCGATATGCTTCAGAGAGGGAATGTTCTCAACCTTCAAATTAGCTTTTGTCTATCTGGCGCTTGGCCCGTTGGCCGGGATCATTGGCATTCCTTACACGCTGCTGGTTGGGGACATCAGCCTTCTTTATCGCGTGGCGATGTGGATTACGAATGCGGGCGTGCGGGCTGCGGGAATCAAGATCGAGGTAAGGGGATACGAGAATATTCCTTCGGGCCGCAGCTGCATCTTCATGTGCAACCATGTGTCGAATCTTGATCCTCCGGTTTTGCTTCCTTTGTTGCCGGGGCGCAGCTCGGTGCTGTTGAAGAAAGAGCTGATGAATATACCGATTTTGGGTCGCGCGATGCGCATGGCTGATTTTGTGCCGGTGGAGCGGGGCAGCCGTCGCGATTCGGCCAAGGCTAGTGTGGATGCGGCGGTGAAGGCACTGCAGTCGGGTCTGAACATCGTCGTGTTTCCGGAGGGGACTCGTTCGCGGGATGGCAGGCTTTCGACGTTCAAGAAGGGGCCGTTTTTTCTCGCGCAGGAGACGCGGGCGCCGATTGTTCCGATTGCGCTTTCGGGGACGCAGACGATGATGCACAAGGGCAGCTCGGCGATTGTGCCGGGGCTGGCGCGGATTCAGTTGCTGCCGGCGATTGAGCCGTCGCAGTACGCTACGCGTGAAGAGTTGATGGCGGCGGTGAAGGATGCGATTGCCGAGGCGCTGCCTGATGAGATGAAGCCAGCGGCTATTTGACGATGGCGTTGTTGTAGCCGTCGGTCTGGAGACGCTGGCGCATGGCGTCGGACTCTTTCTTCGTGGCGAAGGGCCCGATTTGAACGTGGAAGAGCTTGTCCTGCGGGACGCGACGAACGGCAACAGGATATCCGCGACGCTTGAGGTCGAGGGCTACAACGTCAGCGTCTTCCTGATGGGACATGGCTGCAACCTGGACTACGGACGATCCTGGTGCGGATGATGCTACCGGAGTGGGGATCGCGGCTGGCTGCTTTGCTGGTGCGGTTGCTGTGGGCTTGACGGGAGCGGGATGCGGTTCCGCGACAGCGGCTTTGGCAGGCTCTGGGGTTGATGTCGGTCGGTCGTCCTGCGGTGGGGTGGAAGGCTGGTTGAGAGGAACGACCGCGGTGTCTGCGGGGGCGGCGGATTGTTTGTCCGGCGAAGCTGGCTGGCTGACGACGCTGCTTGAGGGTTTGGTGGCGTTGCTTTCGGGCGCCATCGTTGATTCGGTTGGGGACGTAGCGGGTGGCACGGAACGTCTGCCCTGCGAGTATCCGAAGCCGAAGAAGACGGCGCAGAGCAGGGCGAGCGCAAAGAAGATGCCGAGGATGGTGGTGGCTCCGAGGGAGATCTCACGGTCGGGTCCTTCGGAGTCTCGAAGATCACGGAGATCGTGGTCGGTTTCGTATCGCGTGTTCACAGTCAGACCTTCTTCTCCAGCGCAGCAGCGTCAGGAGCTACAGTCTTATTGAACAGGTTTACGAGCTCCAACGGGAGAGGAAATACGATGGTGGTATTTTTCTCGACACCTATCTCGGTGAGGGTCTGGAGATAGCGAAGTTGGAGGGCCATGGGTTGCGTGGACATAAGCTGCGCCGCTTCAACGAGTTTTGCGGCGGCGTTGAATTCGCCTGCGGCATGGATGATCTTGGCTCTCGCCTCGCGCTCGGCTTCGGCCTGCTTGGCCATTGCGCGCAGCATCGATTCAGGCATGTCGACCTGCTTGACCTCAACCGCAATGACTTTGACGCCGAAGGGTGCAGTGTGGCCGTCGATGATGGTCTGGATGCGGAGGTTGAGTTCTTCGCGATGCGCAAGGAGTTCGTCGAGATTTACCTCGCCGAGGACGGAGCGGAGCGTGGTCTGGGCGAACTGTGAGGTCTGGTAGATGTAGTTATTAACTTCGATGACCGCCTTGGTTGGGTCGACGACTCGGAGGGTAATGACGGCGTTGACCTTGAGTGTGACGTTGTCGCGAGTGATGACGTCCTGCGGCGGGACTTCCATGGCCTCTTGACGGAGGGAGACGCGAACGATCTGGTCGAGGGGGCGGAAGACCCAGATGACGCCGGGGCCCTTGGCGGCCTCTTTGACGCGACCGAGACGGAAGATTACGCCTCGCTCATACTCCTTGAGGATGTTGAGGGCGTTGATGATGTAGAGGACGACGATGACAACGGCGAAGAGGATCGGGAGAGACATCATTGGGCAGGACCTCGGGTTGGCCGGGCTACGGCCAACGCTGCGATTGTAAAGCAGTTGGTTCGAGGCCGTTGTGCAGGATCAGAAACGCAGGAAGAAACCGAAGCCTGGTTCGAATGTGGTGGTGTGTTGCTGGATGGTGAGGTAGTTGGTTTCGAAGTCGGGGGCTTTGAAGAAGACCTGGCGGTATTGTGCGCGGACGCCGAAGTGGGGTGAGAGGACAGTGGTTTCTGCGCCGACGGAGACGTAGTAGGTTGCGCGGGCCTGCTCGGGGAGCGCGAGGCCGCCACCAGGAGTGGGACGAAAGACGGTGGTGCCCGCTCCGCCGGAGATGAATGGTTGGAAGCCGAAGATTTGTTTGCGGGGGTGGACGACGTAGCCGATGGTGTATTCGCTTGCGTTCTGCTGGACGCCTCCCTGTGGCTGGGTGCCGAAGGGAGTGAAGGTGTCGGTGTAGCGAGAGTAGCCGTAGTTACCTTCGAAGCCGACATAGGGAGAAAGGGTGTATCGAAGGGTGACGAGGGCGCCGGCGGTGTTGCCTGGGCTGAGGTTCACCGCTGTCGGCTTTCCATTGACGATGGCGGTGCCGTTGGAGTCTTTGTTGAAGATGCCGAGGGCAACGACGCTAAGGTCGATACGAGACAACTGACGGTCGAGAGCCGTTGGTGGCTGGGAGGTTTGCGCTTTGGCGGTTGACCCTGCGGCGGTCAGCAGAAGACAAAATAAGCACACTCCGGGCACACGACGGGCGAAGCAAATTCAACATCAAGACGAAACTCCCTTTTTTCGAAAAACTCCGTCCTTTTAGTCTACTCTGGCGTGACGGTTAGCGGGTGTTGTGTGGGGTTTTAGATCGTGTCTGGCTCTGGCTCGACGATAAGGGTCAGGCCCTCAACTTTGCGGACTCTGACTGCGGAGCCTGCAGAGAGGGATGACTGGCCGCGCAGGGAGGCCTGCCAGAGTTCTCCCCTGATCTCTACCTGACCGGCAGGGTTGAGTGGAGTGCGGGCGATCGCTCTGGCGCCGATCATGGCCTGTGGGCCGGTGAGAACTTTGCCTCGGCGTGCTCGGACGGCGATCCAGGCGAGGCCGAAGGAGATGGCGCCGAATCCGAGGCCAGCGCCGATTGCTGTTGCGGGGTGGACGCGCAGTTCGGGGATGGGGCCATCGACCAGTGTGGCCAGACCGAAGACGAGCGAGATGATGCCTACCAGCGCAAGGACGCCGTGGCTGCCGTACTTTGCTTCGAGGAGCATCAGGACGAAGGCCGCGAGCAGAAGGACGATGGCGGTGTGCCGGATGGGAAGGAGGTTGAGGCCGAAGAGGCTGAGGAGAACGAAGAGCGTGCCGATGGAGCCCGGGACGACGGTGCCGGGGACGTTGAACTCGAGATAGATGAGAAGGCCGCCGAGGATGAGGAGGAGAACGGCGATGTCGGGATTGGTGAGTTTGCTGAGGAGGCGCTCGCGCAAGGAGGGCGGAATGGTGACGATCTCTGCGCCTTTTAGATGCAGGGTCTGACGGGTTCCGTCGAAGCGTTGGATTTCGCGGCCGTCGAGTGCGTTGAGCAGGGAGCTGTCGTCGGGAGTGTCGACGTCGATGAGCTTTAGCTTGAGGGCTTCCTGATCGCTGTAGGATTTTGAGTTGCGGACGGCGTCTTCGGCGGCGTCTACGTTGCGTCCGCGGCGGGAGGAATAGGAGCGGAGGAAGGCTGCGGCGTCGTTTTCGATTTTTTCTTTGAGGACGGGGTCGAGCTGGCGGCCTTCGACGATGGGGTGGGCAGCTCCGGCGTTGGTTCCGGGAGCCATTGCCGCTATGTCGGCGGCTTCGAGGAGGAAAAAGCCTGCGGAGCCGGCTCGACTGCCTGGTGGAGAGATGAAGATGACGACAGGAACGGGTGAGGCTTCGATTGCCTGGACCATGGCTCGGGTGGAGTCGAGCAGACCGCCTGGGGTTCCGAGCGAGATCAGAACGAGTTGCGCGCGCTGACGGGCGGCTTCCTGCAGGCCGCGTTCAAGATAATCAGCGGTGATTGGCTGGATGGTGTCGTGGATGGTTAGTTTGACGACGACGGGTGTCTCTGCGCGGAGGCTGGCGGGGATCACGTGCGACAGAATGAGTAGGAAGAGAGTGACTGCGGATTTGAGGGTGGGCCTCATGGGAGGTTTTGTCCGCGTGCTTGCAAGGCCTGTCGCATGCCCTGTGCGGCGGAGTCCTTTGGCTCGAGTTGGAGCGCTTTACTGACATTGGATGCGGAAGAGGCCAGTTCGTTGGCCTGAAGGTCGAGGCGGGCAAGGACGAGATAGGCGGGGACGTTGGGCTGAAGGTTCAACGATCGCTGGGCTTCGGCGCGGGCGTCGGTCGGGTTGCCGCTGTGTTCGCGGACCTGGGCGAGACCGGCGTGGGCGGCGAAGCTGGAGGCGTCGGCTGCGATGGCGGCCTGGAATTCCTGTTCGGCTTCGGGGATGAGGCCCTGGGCGAGGTAGTCGTGGCCGAGCTGGGTGTATTCGGCAGCCTGTTTGTCGGGAGGGAGCGTGGCCATGCGAGCGGCGCGCATCTGGTCAAGCTGGAAGGCGGCCTGGCGGAAGGAGGCTTCGGAGTAGGTGCGGCGGATGCGTTCGAGTGGTGCGAAATCCGATGGCGTGGCGTTGGTTGCGCTTGTGGGAGGAACGATGTGACGGCCGGCGGTGATGGCGGCTTTCAGTTCGGCGGCTTCGGTGTCGGAGGGGCGAAGCTTGAGGGTTTGGTCTACCTCGCGCTGGGCTCCGGCAAAGTCGCCCCGGCGAAGTAAGGCAACGGCGACGTTGTAGTGATAGTCGGCGTCGTTGGGATCGTCCATGGAAGCGCGCTGGAAGAGGGCAACGGCATCGTGGCCCTGACGGCTGGAGGCGACCGCCTGGTTGTTGACCACCTCGGGGAGTGGGAGGCGGCTGGCGACGAAGGCGAAGGCGGATTCAGCCTCGGCGTACTTTGCAGTGTTGAAGCGGGCTAGGCCGATGTAGAAGGCTGCTTCGAGGGCGCGACGATCGGATTTGGAAATCTTGGCGAGGGTGGCTGCGGCTTGATCGTAGTCGCGTTGGGTGAACTGGGCCTTGCCGAGAGCGAGGAGAGCGGCCGGATAGTCGGGTGTGACCTGGATGGCGGCCTGGAGGCGTTTGATGCGCTCCTGCAGGTTGGTTGCGTCGGTGCCGCGAATGTAGTTCTCGAAGGCGCTGAGCTGAACGTTGCCGGATGCGGCGAGGAAGGTCTGCTCGGCCACGGTGAAGTGGGGATCGATCTGGCGGGCGATCTTCCAGGCGACGGCGTTCTCGACGTCGAAGAGGCGGGCGAGTTCGGCGGAGTCTGTGAGCGGTTGCGAGAGGCGGAGCTTGTTGACTTCGAGGACCTGCGCCTGCACGGCGATGCGGCCGTTATCGACGGTGTAGCTGCCGACGATGACGTAGTTGGCGTCGAGGGTTTCGGCGATGCGGATGGTGGTGGCGCGTGACGGGCGGAAATCGACGGGCAGACCGAGATGATCGAGAGCGTACTGGCGGTCGTCGCGGGAGATGGTGAGGAATCCGGCTGAGGAGAGGCGCTGGTTGAGCGTGTCGGGGAAGGAGTCGCCGATCCAGGCGAGGTTGGTTTGGCCGGAACGGTTGTCAAAGGGCAGGACGAGGACGACGCGGCCGTTTGCTGCAAGCGCTTCAGGATCTGGAGTGGATTGAGCAAGAGCGGGAAGGGCGCATAGAAGCAGCAGCGCAGGCCAGTGCTTCAGCAGCCGGCGAAGTGGAAGGGGCCTTGTCACTGGTATGAGTATAGAGCGTCAGGGTTGGGCTGGTGGGACGATTCGGGCTTCGACGATGCGGGGGAAGTGAATGACTGCGGCCCACTCGCCTTTGCGATGCGCTTGCCAGACGACGTCGCCGTGGAGGAGGGTTGCGATTTCGGCAGGGGAGAGGTCGCGGTGGAAGTCGAAGTATTTGGTGTCGGTGGGTTCGTTGCCGCGGGCGAGGTTGAGGCGGCTGTCGGGAGGTTCCCACTTCGTGGAGAAGACGAGCGCGGTGTCGTAGGTTCCGGGCTCGGCTGCGGCCTTCTGGATCTCGTCGAGGGAGAAGTTCTGGATGGCTGTTGTCTTGACGGGATGGTTGGTGTAGCCGAGCTCAGGGCGGCTGAGTTCTGCGGTTCCGGGCCACGCGGTGAGGACGGTGGCTTGTGGGTAGTGCTGGTCGATGTAGCGGACGGCGTGTTGGTGGAGGACGATCGAAGTCGCGGTAGGTGAGGTTGTCCTCGGGCGCGAAGGCGTAGGGCGGATTGATCCAGATGCCGGCGAGGAAGGCTGCGGCGCTTAGAGCAGCGATTGCCCACCATTGGCGGAGATGGCGATGCCAGGTTGCGACGCAGATCAGGAGGATGAGCGGATACATCGGCAGGAGATAGCGTGTGAGCAGTGCGCCTCCGAGGACGGAGAAGGCGATCCAGTTGACGAGGAGGACTGCGGCGATGGCTTTGAGCTGCGGTTTGGGGATGGTTGGCGGTGCGGTGGAGGGAACGGGGATGAAGGCGACTGCTATGGCGCAGACCACGGGGACGAACATGTTCATGTGCGTCGTTAGATGGAGCAGGCGATGCCAGAGGGACAGGGCGATGCGGTGCGCGTCGAGGTTCGCCGTGGCGTTGTAGCGGAGGAATTCGGGGTTGCCGAAGACGAAGCCGGTCTTGTGCTTGTGGTACGCATACCAGGCGATGAGTGGGAGGATGGGCGAGGCAGAGCACGAATGTCCATACGAGATGGATTCTGCGCAGCGTTGGATTGGCACGACCGCGGGCGAGTTGGATCATTTCCCAAAGGACCAGAGCGGCCGGGGTGACGATGGCGGTCTCTTTGGAGAGGGCAGCGAGCGAGAAGAGAACTGCGGTTGCGAGCTGGTTTTTGTGTGGTGAATTGACTGGTGGGAGCGAGGTAAAGGGCGAGTCCCCAGAGCGTGAAGGCGGCGGCGAAGATGTCGGCGTGGGCTAGGGTGCTTTGCGCGAACCAGACGGGGTAGATCGCGGTGAGGATGACGGTGACGGCTGCGACTGAGATGCTGGTCAAATCTTTTGCGAGTTTGTAGACGGCCAGGAGTGCGGCGGCGGCGGTCATGCAGACGAGCGTGCGGGTTCCGCTGACGACGTAGCCGGAGAGGTGCCACCATCCGGCGAGGAGAATGGATGGGAGGGGTGGGTGAGCGTTGGTTAGGGTGGTCTGCGGGATCAGGGTGCCGGTGCGGAAGAAGTCCCACGCGGCGGGGATGTAGTAGCCGGCCTCGTCCCAGAAGTAGGGAAGGCGGAGGAGGTGGAAGTGCGACAGGTAAACGGCGACGAAGAAGAGCGGGTAGAGCATCCAGAGGGGGATGTCACCGAGGGGTTGCCGTTCTTCGCCGCTTTCGGTGCCTGGGGTTCGCACGCTTTAGTTGACGGGACCGCCGGTGGTGGGAAGTTGTTCGAGGGTGAGGGTTCCGAAGGTCTTCTCGTACTGGGCGAGGTTGTGGCCGAGGACGTTCCAGAGGGCTTTGGCCTGCTGGGGGCTGAGGTAGACGCCCTGGAAGTTCTTGACGTTTAGCTCTTCGGGGTTTTCCTGGCTCATGGTGCCGAAGACGAGGAAGAAGTCCCAGACGCTCATGCGGACCTGGACGCTGTTGGCGTAGCCATCGCGGTAGTCGGGTGCGTTGGTGAGCTTGAGTGTGGGCTGGGCCTGATTGGGTCCCTGGTTTGGGTTTTGCGGGCTCATTGTTCTCTTTTCGGGGCTAGAGGGATGTTGTGGTGCGGGAGAAGGGACTCGAACCCCCACGGATTGCTCCGCTTGGACCTAAACCAAGTGCGTCTGCCATTTCGCCACTCCCGCGACCGGCTGCCCATTAGTTAGCGTAAGGGAAAGGCTTGGTGAATGCAATTGCTGGTTGGCGTTTCGTTAGTGCTTGATGAGCCACATGACCCAGCTTGCGGCGATGGTGCCGCCGACAAAGAGGACGAAGCAGAAGGCTCCGAAGCGGATCATCATGCGCGGGTCGGAGCGCTGGGTGATGCCGAAGACGACAGAGGTGAATAGGGCGAAGAGGAGGACGGCTCCGAAGTGAGAGATGGTCATGAGCGCTTTCTTCCTGTGGCCAGCGAGTGAGCGTCGACGGCGGAGATGATGTTGAGCAGACCGGCAACGACGATGAACTTGGTTCCGTAGTCGGCGGTGGCTACCTGAACGGCTGCCTGGCCGAGGTCGAAGAGACGGGCGAGGACGTAGAGGATGCCGGTGCCGAGGTCTCCGGCGAAGTTGAGGATGTCGAGAAGGTCGCCGGTGTTGGGGGTGTAGATCTTGCCCTTGAGGGCGAGGCCAATGGCGAACATAGCGAAGATGGAGACGGCGATGAGAGTGCCGCGAATCCATTTGCGGAGCATGAAATGGCCTGCGCCGGGGACAAGCCAGCCGGCGATGAGAACCATCGTGGGGAAGGTGGAGGATTGGGCTCGTGCCGGTGCGGAGACGTTGGTAGCCATTGCTGATTTGATGATAACAGGGTGGATGTCAGGTACGACGGGAAGCTGCTACAGGCCTACGAAGCAGGGGATTTTCTTTGACTCCAAATGCGCCCCTATGTAGTCTTTCAGCACTGTCCGCAACATGGCAGCAGGCCCCAGCAGCAAGCATCGCCGCGTCCAAAACTCCCCATATCGCGGCCGGAGTTTAAATGACCAGTAAGCGGCCTCGCTTTTTCTACGGGTGGTTGATTGTCTTCGTGAGTGCGATCGGGCTTTTCCTCGGACCGCCGCTCATGGTCTTTTCCTTCAGTGTGTTTTTCAAGTCGCTTGTCGTGGATTTTCACGCCAGCCGCGCCGCCGTGTCCTTCGCCTTTTCCCTGTTCAATACTGTGGGTGCGCTGTTGATTCCTGCTACCGGCATGCTCATCGATCGTTTTGGGTCGAAGCGCGTCATCCTTGTGTTCACGCTTCTCTACGGCCTTGGCTTATGTTCTGCGTTGTGGGTGGGCACTTCCGTATGGCAACTCTATCTTTTCTTTACATTGCTTGGAGTTGCGATGGCCAGCGGCCCCTCACCTGTTCCTTACGGAGTCGTGATTGCACACTGGTTCAACCGCCATCGCGGACTGGCGCTGGGACTGTCGATGCTGGGAATTGGCATTGGTTCGGTGGTTGTTCCGATTCTCGCCCAGCGTCTGATCACCGGTTTCGGCTGGCGTGCTGCGTTTGCGATCTTCGGTGGCGCAGTCGTCCTGGTGCCGCTGCCGATCATTGCTGCATTGCTGCAGAATGACCCCGGACAACGCGGCCTACAACCGGACGGAGACGAGAAAAATCAGGTTTCAAAACTGCAGTCGCAGGACAAGCAGGGTTTGACGTGGCATGAGATCTGGCACAGTCCCGCATTCTGGATGCTGATCTGCATTTTCTCTCTGGCTGGCGCCAGCGTGCATGGCGCCGCTCTTCATATGTCTGCAATATTTACGGACAGAGGCGTCACCGCAGAACGTGCCGCCATTGCCACGGCGCTTGTCGGAATCGCCGTGATGTTGGGTCGAGTCACGTCGGGATACCTGCTGGATCGTTTGTTTGCCCCGCGCGTTGCGATTCTCTTTTACGGTGCAACGGCGCTGGGAATCGCGATTTTGTGTACGGGAACCTCTGGGCCACTCGCGCTCGCCGCTTCGTTCCTTGTCGGGCTCGGCATGGGCGCAGAGGTCGAGTCCATGGCTTACATGATCACGCGATACTTCGGTCTGCACGCATTCGGCACCGCCTATGGGCACGCCTTCGGCGCATTCATGCTTTCGGGGGCGGCAGGAGTATTCCTGATGGGTGCGGGATTCGATCGCTTTCATTCGTACACTATCCCGCTTGCAGGCCTTTGTGGGGCAATGGTGCTTGCGCTGGTACTGCTCAGCCGTCTTGGGCCATACCGGTACGGAGTCGAAGCGAAACCGAACCAGCCGATCAAGCCTATGGAAGTGCCGAGCGGCGCATAGACTGGGGCGTGTTCCGCATGTCTCGGTTTCCTCAATGAGAGCCCCGCCAAAGCTAAGGAGAATTCATGACGCAACAAGCACCTTCTAATCCTCTGCCGGCAGTGCTGCTGCGTGCGAGAGACGGACTGATCCTTCATCAAACGCTGTACGTCGCAGCCAAGCTGGGTGTGGCGGATCACCTCGAAGGGGGCTGGCGTTCCGCCGCCGAATTGGCTGCGGAATTGAAGGTGAATGAGGATGCGCTGTATCGTGCTCTGCGCTTGTTAGCGAGTCAGGGTGTCTTTGAAGAGGACGATGCTCGTTGTTTCAGGAACAATCAGGTCTCGAATTTTTTACGAACGGGTGTGCCTGGCTCGGTTCGCTCTCTGTTTATTTTCTGGGGCAGCGATTTCCACTATCCGAGCTTTGGGCAGATCATGCACAGCATTCAGACGGGAGAGTCGTCGCGAACGTTTCTTTCGGGTACGGATGGGTTCGAGCATCTTCGTCGAGATCCGGAACAGGCTCGCATCTTCGATGATGCAATGACGAATATGTCGGAGCTTGCGGGACCTTTGATTGCTGCGGCGTATGATTTCGGAGCGTGGGGCAGCTTGATGGATGTGGGTGGCGGTAATGGGATTTTGCTGTCGCACATTCTTCGCGCACATACGAGGCTGCGGGGTGTGCTGGCGGATCAGGAGCATGTTCTCGAACGTGCGCGGGAGCGGGGATATCTGGGCGGAGATCTGGAGGCTCGCGCGACGATGGAGCCGTGTAATTTTTTTGAGCATGTACCGTCAGGTTGCAGGGCGTATGTGATGAAGAGCGTGATTCACGACTGGGACGATGATCAGGCTCGGGTAATTTTGGCTAATTGCCGGAAGGCGATTCCGGCGGACGGTGCGTTGCTGCTGATTGAGTGGGAGCTGTCGGGGAAAAATATTCCGTCGAATGGCAAATTCATTGACATTGTGATGCTTGTTTTGACGGGAGGCCGGGAGCGGTCGGTGGAGGAGTACCGGGAGCTGTTGGCTAGCGCGGGCTTTCGTCTTAACAGGGTGGTGCCTACGGCCTCTCAGTTCGCGGTGATTGAGGCGCTTCCTGTTTAGGCGCGGACGAGTTCGGTCTGGATGCGGCCGGTGACTTCGGCTTTACCTTTGCGGGCGATCATGTCGACTTCGCTGCGGATGCCGAATTCGCCGGGGAAGTAGAGGCCGGGTTCGACCGAGAAGCAGGTGTTGGGGAGGATGAGGCGCTCGTCGTGGGTTTCGAGATTGTCGAGGTGGGCTCCGTTGCCGTGAATGTCGGTGCCAATGTTGTGGCCCGTGCGGTGGGTGAAGAATTCTGCGAAGCCTGCCGTGCGGATGAGGTTGCGGCCGGCGTCGTCGGCCTGATAGCCGGTGATCGGGGTGTTGGAGGCGAAGGCTTCCTGGACTGCTTTGATGGAGGCGTCGCGGGCGTTGCGGACTGTGGTGAAGATTAATTGCTCGCGTTCGGTGGGGGGGCGCCCTACGACGCCGGTCCAGGTGATGTCGTACCAGACGGCGGTGGGGTCGTGAGCTAGCTTGCCCCAGATGTCGATGAGGACGAAGTCGCCGGTGCGGATGGGGCGGGAGTTGGCGGCGGTGGGCTCGTAGTGGGAGTCGGCGGAGTTGGGGCCGGCGGAGACGTTGGGGCCATGCTCCCATATGAGATTGGCGCGGCTTAGGCCTTCCTGGAGGTATTGGACCATCGCGTATTCGGTCGTGCCTCCGCTGCGGGCGCGGGTGCCGATCTCTTTCCAGGCGGCGTCGAGGAGTTCGTCGATGGCGCGTTGTGCGACGTAATGGGTGGCTAGTTGCGCGTCGGTGAGGACGGCTTCGAAGTGGCTGACGAGATCGGCGGAGGTGACGGGTTCTTTTCCGAAGGAGCGGAGTAGCTCGATGGTGCCGGCGTCGACCATGGAGACGTACATGATGGCGTTACGGGGGGAGTATTGCATGGCGATGCGGGTTGCGCCTGTGAGGAGGGTTTGGAGTTGGGCTTCCAGTTCCTGCCAGGAGGAGTAGACGGATTTTTGGCCGGGGAGGGTGTCGAGCTTGAAGGACTCGATGCGGTGGACTAGTTTTTTTGGCTCGCCCTGCGCGGGGATGAAATAGAACCAGCGGCGGCTGACGAAGAGATGGGGGTCGAGGCCGAGGATGGAGTAGGCGAGGGGGTCGCGGTGGTGGTGATCGTAGAAGAGCCAGCCGTCTAATTTATTTTCGCGGAGGGCGGATTGGATGGCGGCAAGGTCGAATTTTGTTGCGGCTGGTGTTTCGGTGATGGTCTGCGACATGGTACCCCCTCCCCCATACTAAAGTATGCAAAGTCTTCGAAACAGGAGACATGAGTCCGGACTTCTCTGTCCTTCTTATGCGAAGGCCGCGGGCGCGGGATGAACTCTTCAGGTGATTTGGGGTATTTCCTTGTCAAGTATTCGGTTTGTGGGAAACATTTTGAGCGGCTTTGCCGAAAGGGAGCTGCAGCCACGAAGGCAAAGGCGAAATGCGGGGGTCTCTCCACTACGCAACGGACGATGAGACGGTCCGTTGCTCCGGTCGAGATGACCCGTTTTGGGGGCCGGGTTTAGGGCTTGGCTGCGAGGATGTTAGCCGGGGGTGCAGATTTGTTGGACGTAGCGGGTAAAGGCCAGACGGAGATCAAAGATCGATTTCGATGTCGCCTTTGGGCGTGGAGCAGCAGATGAGGATATTGCCTTCCGCAGGCGGGTCGAGCGGTTCGGGGTTGTACGCGACTGAGCCGGCGACCAGAGCGGATTCGCAGCTGTGGCAGACGCCGGTGCGGCAGGACCAGCCGACTGGTACGCGGCAGGCTTCGGCGAGTTCGAGGAGGCTTTGGAACTGGCCACCGCCCCAAGCTCCTGTGACACCGCTTCGAACGAATGAGACGGTGGGACCTGAGCCGAGTACGGACCTCGGCGGTTCGGGACTCTTGGGGGTGGCAATGCCGGGCGTGAATCCTTCGCCTGGACCGAAGGCTTCCCAGTGAATCTGTTGCGGTGCGACGCCCCATTCCTTCAGCGAGGTAGTGAAACCGGTGAGGAAGCCGGTGGGGCCGCAGATGTAGAAGTCTGCTTCGCGGGGGACGCCGAGCTGATCGAGTACGGGAATGGTGAACCGCCCGACGGCGTCGAAGTCGCTGCCGAGATGGTCGCCGGGGTCGGGACGGCTGTACATGATTTGACTGTGGGCGTTGGGGAGCGACGACAACAGCTGGCGGGACTCGGCGGCGAATGGGTGTTCAGAGCTATTGCGAGCGCCATGGAGCCACCAGACTGCGCGATTGGAATGAGCAGATGCCAATGCGTGCAGCATCGCCATGACGGGCGTCGCTCCGATTCCTGCGCTCAGGAGAATTACCGGCCCCTCGCCGTTGCCCAGTGTGAATGTTCCGCGCGCTGCGGCGATTTCGAGAGTGTCGCCGGCATGGACCTGGGAGTGCAGGAAATTGCTCGCAACGCCTTGAGGCTCGCGTTTGACGCTGATGCGGTAGATGCCTGAGTCCGGCGCACCGGAGAGGGAATAGTTGCGAAGAACCGGTGGCGCTTCAGTCTTCGGCAGGAGCTTGACGATCAGGGACTGGCCGGGGAGCGTGGCAGGTAGCGGAGATCTGTCCGGGGAATCGAGCGAGAACGAGAGCACGTTTGCGGACTCGCGATCGATGCGCGCCACGGTGAGCGAACGAAACCCGGTCCAGGCGGGGGGAACAGTGGGCGCGGTCAATCCGGCGTTGCCTGTTCCGTGCTGAGTGAGCAGCGCGCTTAGAGAAGTTTTCCAGCCCGGACTTAGCGCGGGCACGCGCATTGCACGGTCCAAACTGTCGCGGGGATGACCGGGGAGATAGAGCAGCGCATCGACTTCGGCTACGCTTACACATTCGGGGCCGTCTGCGACTTTGACAATTTCGTCGCCTGCGCCGACCTCGCCTTCTTCCAACACGCGGAAATAGAAGCCGGGCCGGCGGTGAGAGACCAACAGCGATGCCATGCGCGGTTCTTCCATGCGCAGGCCGACGCGATAGCAGGTTACGCGCGGCTGAGTGACTTCAAAGAGTGCGCTGCCGATGCGGTAACGGTCGCCGATGCAGACTTCGTTGTCGGGCAGGCCCTCGACAGTGAAGTTTTCTCCGAACTGGCCGTAGGTGAAGTTGTCGCGATGCAGGTAGGTCTGCCAGTAACGATAGGAGTCGAGTTGATAGACCATGACGGCGCGATGCTCACCGCCGTGGCCGGCGAGATCGCCCTGGCCATCGCCGTCGATGTTGAGACGACGTACCATGCGACGATCAGGCACAGGGGACTTCCAGACGGAGGTGTGGACGATGGCGTTGCGCCAGGAGACATCGCGCGGCAGACCGACATTGACGGAGATCAGACGGGACACGGCATCATCTCCTCGCGCAGGACTTTTCCGGATTGATTTTACCTTCGCCACGGGAACGGGCTTGATACGCGCTCTGTGCAGGTCGTGCTGAAACGACTGGGGATTCCCCCAGTAGAAGAGCGGCCTTCCATCCTGTTCTATTGAGTAGGAACGGTTTTCAGGTAGACCTGACGACATCGTGGCGTGCCGCAAGGTTCCTAGATAAGGAGATCGCCGATGAGAATTAGAAAAATCGCTACAGTCCTCGCGATGGTGCTGTTGGCTGTCAATTTCGCAAGTGCCAAAGATTCTCCCGACAAGAAGCGGGATAAGACCCGGAAGATGGCTGCTAAAACGCTGAAGGAACTGTACAAATTGAAACCCACAGCTCAGGGAGCTATCCAAAAGTCTGCCGGATATGCCGTCTTCGATAACTTTGGCACGAATCTCTTTGTGTTGAGCACGGCGCGTGGCTCAGGAATCGCTGTCGACTCCGGGAGCAAGCAGGAGACCTTCATGAAGATGGTTTCAGCTGGGGCCGGTCTGGGTGTTGGAGTGAAGGACTATAGCGTGATCTTCGTGTTCGAAAACGATAAAGCTTATAACGATTTTCTGAATTCCGGCTGGTCGGGTTCAGGACAGGCGGACGCGGCAGCCAAGGCAGGCGACTCGGGCGGAGCCTACTCAGGAGCGACCCAGGTCTCCCCGGGCGTGTGGGTTTATCAAATTACCAAGAATGGTCTCGCCCTGCAGTTAACCCTGCAGGGTACGAAGTACTACAAGGACGACGACCTCAACGAGAAGACGTAGTGACTGGTTGCTGAGCGCGGTAGGCCACTTCGTGGCGGCACGGTCGAACCGTGCCCTTATGCGAAAGGGATCGCGCTATCCCGTGATGGCCCACTCGTGGGGGATTCCATCTCCCTTTGTCGGGGGTGCTCTCATCGACGTTGAAGCTTCTTGAAGCCACGGTAGTTCGCATAGAGTAAGGCAATGACTGGAACGGAGAAAAGCGAAAGGTTGGCTACGCCAGAACAATATCGACTCGAAAATGCTTCGATGCAATGCCAGCGGTCCGAGTAAATCAGGAATGCAAGTGCGGTGCCGACGCTAATCCCAATTGCCACAGCGTTCGATGAATCGACGCGTAGCAGCGTCTGCATCGCTTCGTACAGCAGTGCTGCAATGAGAATGATCTCGAGCGCAAAGGAAATTCCGACGTGAAGCCAAGCATAGTAGCGACCGCGTACCATTTCATTAGCTTCTCCGGCGGCATCTCCGACGATATGAGGTCGTGGCTTACGGGTGTCCGGGCGATGTGATTCCGCCCTCCAATTGACTTTCTTTACGGAAAGATGACGGCGCATAAACTCAGCCCGTAGGGCTTCCCGTGCCTCAGGGTTGAGAAGTCTTAATTTCGTCTGCGAGTTGGTAAAGTTCGGCTTCTCGCAGACAAGCGTATCGTTCGGCAAAAGAGTTCTCTTCCATTCATCTTGGCCCTAAATTGAGACCTCGGATCTTCAATGCGGTTTCACGCCTTATCGCCTCGTCGAACGCCTAGGGCGGCGCTTACAGTTGCGCTTCTTTAGGCGTTTAGCATGCTCTAAGCAGCCCCTGAGATGGATAGAATACGGCGACTGTTGTTGGGGTTGCGAAGCTCACTGCTGGCGAATCTTGCGACACGCGGAGAGATCATTTGTGTTGCTCCATCTTGCAAATTTAGAAGGGTCCTAGCTTCGTTTTGGACCATGCAAGTGACGCCATTTATCGCGTGAGCCCTCGCTTGTATTTTTTTGTCTTTCAGCCAAGATACTGTCGTTCGGGCGAAGTTCATGAGCTGTATCGCCTGTATCGTTTTGAGTTGGTCCTCTAGCTATGACGCGTTTGTTTTGAAGTGCCCTGTAATCACCCCGCACGTCGTCTTTCTCGACAAATACGTTTGACATAATGGCCTCACGACTCGATTAGAGCGCTGGGGTAGGATTGCTTCAACAACATCTGTCCGGCTAGGTTACTCTTTTGATACCGTGCAGGCTTGGAAATGAGGCAAGGCGCCTTGGCTGTTCACTAAATGAGCAAAAGGCCGGGATTGCTCCCGGCCTTTGGTCTGCTTCTTGTGATTGCCGTTACGCGTTGGCGGTTTCGGTGGATTTTTCCTGTTCGGCTTTGCGGGCTGCGGCGGTTTGGCCTAGCTCGGCGGCCATCTTTTCGGTGGTGAAGGCTTCGATGGTGTCGCCTACCTGGATGTCCTTGAAGCCGGCGAGGTCGATGCCGCACTCGACGCCCTGACGGACTTCGCTGACGTCGTCCTTGAAGCGCTTGAGCGTGGCGATCTTGCCCTTCCATATCTCGGCGCCTTCGCGGAGAAGGCGGACGTTGGCGTCGCGGCGGATGAGGCCGTCGCGAACGATACAGCCAGCGATCTGGCCGACCTTGGTGATCTTGAAGACGTTGAGGACTTCGGCGCGGCCGGCGTAGTTCTCCTTGAAGACGGGTTCGAGCAGACCGTACATGGCTTTGGTGATCTCGTCCTGAAGCTCGTAGATGATGGAGTGCAGGCGAATCTCGACGTTCTCGCGGTCGGCGATCTCGGCGGACTTGCGGTCGGGCCGCACGTTGAAGCCGATGACGACGGCGTTCGATGCAGAGGCCAGCAGCACGTCGGATTCGGTGATGGCTCCGACGCCGGAGTGGAGGACGCGGACGCGAACCTTCTCGGTGGACATGCGCTCGAGGGAGTCGGCGAGGACTTCGACAGAGCCTTGCACGTCGCCCTTGAGGATGAGGTTGAGGTCCTTCATGCCGGCCTGCTTGATCTGCTCGGCGAGGCCTTCGAGCGAGACGCGGGAGCTCTTGGCGAGCTGGGCTTCGCGCTCCTTCATCTTGCGGTACTGGGCGATTCCCTTGGCTTTATCGCGGTCTGCCATGACGAGGAAGGTGTCGCCTGCGTCGGGCATGCCTTCGAGGCCGAGGATTTCGACCGGGGTGGACGGGCCGGCTTCGGTGATGGCGCGGCCACGATCGTCGAACATGGCGCGGATCTTGCCGAAGGTGTTGCCGACGATGTAGCTGTCGCCAGTGTGGAGGGTTCCGTTCTGCACGAGGATGCTGGCGACGGCGCCGCGGCCGCGATCGAGCTTGGCTTCGATGACGGTGCCGACGGCGGGACGGTCGGGCTGGGCTTTTTGCTCGTTGACGTCGGCGACGAGGCAGATCATCTCTTCGAGCTTGTCGAGGTTGATGTGCTTCTTCGCGGAGACTTCGACGAACTCGGTGTCGCCGCCCTGGTTGGAGGGTTGCAGGCCGCGGGTGGCGAGCTGCTGGATGACCTTTTGCGGGTTGGCTTCGGGCTTGTCGATCTTGTTGACGGCGACGATGATCGGCACGTTGGCGGCGCGGGCGTGGTCGATGGCCTCGAGGGTCTGGGGCATGACGCCGTCGTCTGCCGCAACGACGATGACGACGATGTCGGTGACCTTGGCTCCGCGGGCGCGCATGCGGGTGAAGGCTTCGTGGCCGGGGGTGTCGAGGAAGACGATCTCGCGGCCAAAGGCGGGCGAGTCGGGCTTGACGATTTTGACCTTGTAGGCGCCGATGTGCTGGGTGATGCCTCCGGCTTCGCCGCCGGCGACGTCAGTGGAGCGGATGGCGTCGAGGAGCGAGGTTTTGCCGTGGTCGACGTGGCCCATGACGGTGACGACGGGCGAGCGAACGACTTCGACCATGCCGGTGGTGTCTTCGAGGAAGCCTTCGATGGCTTCATTCTCGAGCTGCTCTTCGACGGTGATGATGGTGGCGTCGGCGCCGAACTGGCGGGCCACGTCTTTGACCAGCTCGCCTTCGAGGGACTGGTTGACGGTGACGAAGACTCCCTTCATCAGGAGGGTAGCGATGAGGTCTTTGCCGCGGACGTCGAGTTTTTCGGCGAGGTCCTTGACGGAGATGCCCTCGGTGACCGTGATGGTCCTGGTGATGGGCAGGGGTTCGCGGGAGATGTTGGACCCGCTGAGACGCGGCGGCGGCTGGAAGCCCTTCATCGGGCCTTCTTTGGTCTTCTCGTAGCGCTGATTGCCTCCGCGACGCTGGCCGGGACGGGCGCTGGGGCGTTGACCGGTCGGTGGGGCTTCACCAGCGGGGATCATGCCGCCGGGTGCTCCGCCTGGCCGGGCACCAAAGCCGGGTCGTGCACCGAAGCCGGGGCGTGCGCCGCCGGGAGCGAAGCCGGGGCGTCCGGGGGCTCCGCCGGGGCCGGATGGGCCGCCGGGGAAGGTGCGGGTGGGGTGCATGGGGCGGCGTGCGCCGGGAGCGGTTGTGGCGGGGCGTGGGCCGCTGCCGGGAGCCTGAGGACGCGGGCGCTCGAAGATGGGACGGCCGCGCTGCGGGGGGGCACCGGCGGCGTTGACCGGAGCAGTGTAGATAGGACGCGGGCCGGTCTGCGGCATGATGACGCGCCGGACTGGTGGGGCTGGGGCTGCGGGCTCTTCGGGGGCGGCCTGCACGGCTGCTGCGGCTTCGGGTTCTGCTGCGGGAGCTTGCGGGACTGCGGCAACCGGGGTCGCAGGGGCTTCGGGAGCAGGAGCTGCAGGTGCTGCGGCTTCCACCGGTGCAGGCGTAGCGGGAGGTGCGGACTTGGCCGCAGGAGGCGGAGGCACGGCTGCCGGGGCTACGGCTGCGGGGGCAGGCGGATGAGCGACTGCCACGGGCGGGCGGGCGATGACCGGGCCGACGGGCGGCTTGGTGGCGATGGCCGGGGCCGGAGCAGGTGTGACGATTGGGGCCTGCTGCCGCGGCTGGGGCACGATGCGGCGAGGCGCTGGGGGAGCGGGCGGCTGGGTCGCGGTGTGGGGCTGCGCGGTAGTGGCAGCGGCAGGCGGCGCGGCGACGACTTTTGGGGCTACTGCGGTTGGGGGAGGAGCGGCCACGACGGCGGTGGGGCGCGGAGGCGCAGCTTTGGCTGCTGCCTCGGCATGTTTGCGCTCGAGGATGGCTTTGAGGGCGTCGCCGGGTTTGGAGACCTTGGAGAGGTCAAACTTCGGCTTGTTGTCGGCAGCCGGTTTGGCCGCAGAGCTGCTCCTGCCGCCGTTTTTGAAGTAGTCCCGGACCCTTTCGGCCTGGTCGGCTTCGATGGAGCTGGAGTGGGTCTTTCCGGTCACGCCAATTGCTTCGAGCGCGTCCAGAATTGGCCTGCTCTTTACTTCCAGTTCTCGTGCCAGATCGTTGATTCGAACTTTGCTCATCCGTCCCTTTTCGGTTCCCTCTGCGCTTAGCTGCTCATATCAGCCTCATCGTAGGGTGAATTCTTATTGTAAGTGTTTCCCTCTGAGCCGCGGAGTTCGCGGCCCAGAGAACTTTGTGCGGTGTGGCGAAAGCGGTTAGCCACGGTCGTTTCCGTCGTCGATTCCTTCATCGGAGACCTCCTGGGCGTCATTGACCAGGGTGTCTACGGCGTCGTTATCGAGTTCAATTCGTTCTTCGCGTGCATCGGCGTCGCTGAAGGCGTCGATGCCTGAGGTGCGGTCTTCGAAGTCGGCGATGTCTTCGGTGGAGATATCGCTGACCTCCCTGGCCGTGCCATTTCCGGCCTCTTCGGCGAGGATGGCTTCGGGTGTTTTGTCCATGGAGCTGACCTCCGGTTCTGCTGCGGCGATGAGGGTGGGTTCCGGACGCTCTTCGCCTTCTTCGTACTGGCCGAAGTAGTGGCGGACGGCGACGGAGATCTTCTCTACCGTCTTTTCGCCGATGCCTGGGACCTCTTCAAGCTGCTCGGGGGTCATGTCGGCGAGGGCTTCGACGGTTGTGATGCCGGCGGCGATGAGTTTTTCGAGGACGGCTTCGCCGAGCTCGGTGACCTGTTCGATCGGCGTGGTGGGGCCACCGGACATGGCCTGCATCTGCTGCTCGACCTCCTGACGCTTCTCCTCTTCGCTCTTGATGTCGATCTTCCACTGGAGGAGCTTGGCGGCGAGGCGGACGTTCTGGCCCTTCTTGCCGATGGCGAGCGAGAGCTGGGTGTCGTCGACGATGACTTCGATCTGCTTTTCGGCGAGGTCGGTGATGGAGACGCGGCTGACCTTGGCGGGCTGCAGGGCTTTTTCTGCGAAGGTGGTGATCTCTTCGGAGAACTCGATGATGTCGATCTTTTCGCCGCGCAGCTCGCGGATGATGGACTGGACGCGCATGCCCTTCATGCCAACGCAGGCGCCGACGGGGTCGACATCCTTGTCGCGGGACATGACGGCGATCTTGGTGCGCTCGCCGGCTTCGCGTGCGATGGCGCGGATAGTGACCGTGCCGTCGTAGATTTCGGGGACTTCGGACTGGAAGAGGTTTGACACGAGGACGGGTGAGGCGCGGGAGACGATGACCTGCGGGCCCTTGGCGGCGCGGTCGACGCGCAGGAGGACAACCCGGACGCGCTCGCCTACGGCGAATTGTTCGAGGCGGGACTGCTCGCGCTTGGGCATGCGGGCTTCGGCTTTGCCCAGGTCGAAGATGACGTCCATGGGTTCGAGGCGCTTGACGGTGGCGTTGAGGACTTCGCCGGCGCGGTGGTTGTACTCGTTGAATACGGTGTCGCGCTCGGCCTCGCGGACCTTCTGGAAGATGACCTGCTTGGCCATCTGGGCGGCGATGCGGCCGAGGGGCGTGGTGTCTTTGTAGAAGCGGAGTTCGCCGCCGACTTCGACTTCGGGGGCGAGCTCGCGGGCCTGCTCGAGTGTGAGCTGGTTGACGTTGTCTTCAAGCTGCTCGGGGGTTTCGACTACGGTCTTGTAGACGTAGGCGCGGATCTCGCCGGTTTCGCGGTCCATCTCGGCGCGCATGTTTTCCTGCGTCTTGTAGTACTTGCGCGTGGCAAGGGCAATGGCATCCTCAACGGCGCCTACTACGACGGCCGGCTCGATTCCCTTATCGCGGCTTAACGTCTCAATCGATTGATACAGAACACTTGCCATTGTTCACTCGTCCTTCTTTGTTCCCCGGAGATCCGGGTTTGTTTCTTGTTTGCCATCGTTTCTGATGCTGTTGCCTTATGTTGCTGGAACGGAGAAGCATTCCCTCGGGGGCTAAAGCCCCGTTTGATCTTGCTCTATTGCGGCGCGGCTGAAGCCGCGCCCTTTCAAAGCAACTACTTCTGAAGCCCATGCACTTTCAAAGCTGCAACATTCAACGTTCTCTAAATTTCGGCGACCAGATTGGCCTTTTCGACGTTCGCGAGGGCGATGTCTACGGTCGATTCGGTCGTGGCCTTCTTTGCCTTGCCCTTCTGCTTGACGGCAGAGAGGTCGATCGTGAGTACTCCGTCTGAGAATTTCGTGAGACGGCCTTGCCACTGCCTGTTCTGGTTTACCGGTGTGAAGGTCTGGAGCTTGACCAGACTGCCTTGAAACCGGGTGTAGTCCTCGGGGCGGAGGAGCTTGCGCTCGAGGCCGGGTGAAGAGACCTCCAAGGTGTATTCAGCCCCCGGGATGAGGTCTTCCACGTCGAGGACGGTACCGAAGTCCTGTGCGAACTGCGCGCAGTCTTCGTGGGTTACACCGGAGAGCATCTCGACTGGGACGCCCTTCGGGAGTTCGGATGTTACGGCTGCTGTCTGTTCAGCCAGTTTGGCTCGCTCTGCGGCGTTCTTTTCAATATAGACGCGCAGGGTGCGGTGTTTGCTGCCGCCCTGAAACTCGAGATCGACGAGGTCCAGGTTGTGTGAGGCGGCGACGCGCTCTGCGGTTGCTCGAATTTGGTCTAACTGGACTGCCATACGCTCTGTTTCCGGTTGAAAAAGCCGTGCGAGCAGAGCGTTTTTTAGAGCAAATAAAAAGTGGGCTTTGGCCCACTCCTCTCCTCCGTCAAATCGCCGGTGCGGTCACGGCATACGTATTACGACGGAACAAAATCGTCTGCAAACTTGATGATACTACGGTTTTTTGGGGGATTTCAATGGGGTGGAATGTGATGTTATAGAAATAATGGGTCTCTCCAATGTGCTTATCCTCTCTTTCGCTTTATTGTCAGTAGACGCCTATGCGCAGCAGTTGTCCGTTGGTGACAAAAAGATTGTCGAATCTGCCCGGGCAATCTACTACAACCTCAATGCGGCAGGTTTTCAATCTCTGAAATGTTCAGTCAAATTTGATTTCGCCACAGTTCCGCTACTTCCGTCAGCAAATGACGACCCGATGCGTAAACTCTTGGAAGCGACTGCGTTTAGCCTTGTTTTGGATGATAAAGGTCGTCCAGCCGTGCAGCATCGTTATCCTTCCGATGCCAGTGAAAGCCAACAACAACAGGCCTCTCAGGAGATCAATTTGCTCACGTCTTTTGTAGTAGGCCTGTTTCAAACATGGCCGACGAAAGGGCTGCAGGGGCCAATCCCTTCATTTGATTCCCAAATTGAAGGAGTCGAGTCGACCGTTCATGGGTACACGATCAGCTTGCATGTGCCTGGCGGACCGGTCAAGGTTCTTCTAGACAAAAGCTATCTAGTGACAGAAATCGTAAGTGCGGCCGGTAAAATTCACGAGTATCCCGTCTATATGCCCGGTTCGGAAGGCTCAGTCTTTGTTGGAAATGATGGAATCGACGATAGCGAGCACGGTGCCCGAGTAGAGGTGAAATATGATCTTGGGACTTCAGTTATAGATGGCCTTAGAGTGCCGAGCTCAGCCCATATTCGAGTAAACCAAAACATAGACGTGAAATTTGCTTTAGATGGTTGTGTCGTTCAGAAGGCGAAAGTCCTGAAGATCGATCCCCGCCTGTAAGTGCAAAACCGTCCGTGTGAAACTTTGCGGAAATTGGGACATCGAAGTTGCTATGGGTGGTTGGCGACACTACAATCGATGAAATCCCGCGAAATTCTGGCTTGCTGCCGCGTGGCCTCTTCGCTTTTAACCAACAACAACTGGAATCTATAAAAATATGATTAGCTCCCCCGTACCCGAAGCCCTTACTTTTGATGACGTTCTCCTTGTGCCTGCCTATAGCGAAGTGGTGCCGACGCAGGTGAGCACGCAGACGCAGTTGACGCGGAATATCACGCTGAGTACGCCGCTGATGTCGGCGGCGATGGATACGGTGACGGAGGCTCGGCTGGCGATTGCGATGGCGCAGCAGGGTGGGCTGGGTGTGGTGCATCGGAACCTGACGATTGAGCAGCAGGCGGGTGAGATCGATAAGGTGAAGCGGTCGGAGAGCGGGATGATCGTGGATCCGGTGACGATTGCGCCGGAGCAGTCGATTGCGGATGCGCTGGAGGTGATGCGGCGGTACAAGATCTCTGGCGTGCCGGTGACGAAGAATAAAAAGCTTGTGGGGATTTTGACGAATCGCGATTTGCGGTTTGTCTCGCGGACGGATCTGCCGATCGATTCGGTGATGACGAAGGAGAATCTGATTACGGTTCCGGTGGGGACGACGTTGGAGCAGGCGGAACAGATTCTGCATAAGCACCGGGTAGAGAAGCTGCTGGTGGTGAATGACGAGTATGAGCTGAAGGGCTTGATTACGGTCAAGGATATTCAGAAGAAGCTGAAGTATCCGAATGCTTCGAAGGATTCGCAGGGGCGGTTGCGGGTGGCTGGGGCGATTGGGGCTACTGGGGATTTTATTGAGCGGGCCGAGGCTCTGGTGGCGGCGCGGGTGGATGCGCTTGGCGATCGATTCGGCGCATGGGCACTCGTCGAGAGTGCTGGAGGCGGTGCGGGAGGCAAGGAAGCGGTTTCCGGAGATCGATATTCTGGCGGGAAATATTGCTACGTATGAAGGTGCGATTGCTCTGATTGATGCCGGGGCAGATGCGATCAAGGTGGGGATTGGACCGGGGTCGATCTGCACGACGCGCATGGTGACGGGCGCGGGGATGCCGCAGATCACGGCGATTTCAGAGGCTTATCGCGCGGGGAAGGAGCGCGGGATTCCGGTGATTGCGGATGGCGGGATTAAGTATTCGGGTGATGTGACGAAGGCGATTGCGGCGGGAGCGAGTGTGGTGATGATGGGATCACTGTTTGCCGGGGTGGATGAGTCACCGGGCGAGACGATTTTGTACCAGGGGCGGTCGTTCAAAGCTTATCGCGGGATGGGGTCCTTGTCGGCGATGGCGCAGGGGTCGGGGGAGCGGTATTTTCAGGGTAAGGCGGATATGGAGGATGCTGCGAGTACAGAGCGGCCTTCGCTGACGGCTCGGGAGAATGGTGGGTCGAACCGGCTGGCTAAGTTTGTGCCTGAGGGAATTGAAGGGCGGGTTCCGCATCGCGGGCCGCTGGAGGGGATGGTTTATCAGCTTGTCGGTGGATTGCGGTCGGGGATGGGGTATCTCGGGTGCGCGACGATTGCGGAGCTGCAGGAGAAGGCGCAGTTTATCCGGATCTCGAATGCGGGATTGAGAGAGAGCCATGTGCATGATGTGATCATCACGCGTGAGGCTCCGAATTATCACGTGGAGTAGGTATTCGAAGTGGCTGGAGTTTTAGCAGCTTCGAGCAAAATGCGGGGGTCCCTCGACTCCGCCCCGTTCGACTCGCCTTCGGCTCGCTCAGGGGCTTCGCTCGGGATGACGCTTCATTTGATTGGTTAGGCTAGCCCGAATCGCTCAGCGGATCGGGCTTTTGCTTTGGCGGCTTCTTCTTCGCGGCTCTTGGGTGGGGCTGTGGTTTCGAGCGAGTGGAGAAGACGGGCGCAGACGGCTGCGACTTCGTCGATGGCTGTGTTGAAGGGGGCTTCGTTGGCTTTGGAGGGCTTGTTGAAGCCGCTGATCTTCCGGACGAATTGTAGAGAAGCGTCGCGAATCTCTGCGTCGGTCACGGGGGGATCGAAGTTGAAGAGGTTTTTGATGTTTCTGCACATGGGGGAATTATAGGCAGGTGGGTGAAGATTTGGCGTCCCGAGCGAAATGCGGGGGTCTCTCCACTGCGGCGGCAAAAAACGCCGCCTCCGGTCGAGATGACGCTTCTGATGAGACTTACGACTTGTCGAGGACCATGGCGTCGAAGCGGTGGCGGGTGAAGAAGCCGGAGCCGTTGTAGAGCTTGACGGCCTGGTGGTTCGCTTCGGTGACGGTGAGGGTGATGGCGGCGAAGCCGAGGTGGGTGAGGTGGTGGGTGCAGTGATTGAGGAGAGCCAGGCCGAGGCCTTGTCTGCGATAGGTGTTGCTGACGCAGAGCTGGGTGATGTGGGCTACGTCGGCGGCTACGCGGGAGCAGAGAAGCATTCCGATGAGGGCTCCGTTGCGGTGATCGCGGAGGACCCAGGAGGAGTTGGGATCGAAGACTCCGCAGCCGGGGAAGCGGACGATGTTGTGGAGGAAGCGCAGGGAGCCGTGGAGGGAGCAGTACTGGTCGTTGATGCGGGCGTCGATGTGGTTGAGGTAGGACTCGTGGATGAGTTCGGCGGCGGCCTGGTAGTGATCGGGGGACCAGCTGAGGAGCTCGATGTTTGGGGGGAGCGGGGATGGTGGTGGGATTTGCGGCGTGTGAGAGGACGGGAGGTCGTACTCCATGAAGAGTCGGGGATACATGGTGAATCCGGCGGCGAGGAAAGGCTCGTCGATGGAGCCGGCGTCGTAGAGGAGGAGTTGAGATTCGACGCGCTGGATGCCGGGCGAGTGGTGGAGGAGTTGGAGGAGTTGGTGGAGAAGGGATTGAGTGATGGACAGAGTTTGTGCGGGGTCGGTGGGTGCGGCGAAGGCGTCGCCGACTACGGCCTTCTGGCCTTCGTAGACGCAGAAGGTGAAGCCGCAGATGCGGCCGCGGTCGAGGGCGACGAAGCCGGGCAGGATGCGGGAGTCGAGGTATTGGAGGAGGAGCTCGGTTGAGCTTTGATAGTTCCAGCGTAGACGCTGCTCCCAGAGGCGCGACTCGGCTTCGAGCAGCGGGCGCAATTGACGCGCGGAAAAATGACGCAGGTCGAGGATTTCGAGTTGGGTCGCGACGGTCATACTCTCTTCGAAGTATTGGAATGAGCTTATAGGAATTTCTTGGGGATGGGTTAGGGAGTACCACGTCGCTTACCCCTGCGATTGAGTCTCATGGCACTTTGATCGTGGGCCCGTAGAAAGAACCCGGAGCTAAAGCCCCTTGTATTTGCCTGCTTTTTCGAAGGGCTAAAGCCCTACGCTCCTTCCGAAAGGCAAAGGCAAAAACGACGACGAAGACAAAAGCAGATCCCCTGCGGGGATGACAAACAAGAAAAGCAAGTGCATGGGGAACGACAGCGGTGTTCTTTGCAGAGGGTTATTGCTTGGCGTAGACGCGGTAGACTTCGAGGCCCTGCGATTCGTAGAGGAAGAGGGGTTCGTAGACTCGCCCGGTAAGCCAGCGGTCGAGGACTTCGGTGTCATTGGCTCGGGTGACGAGGATGTGCTCGTCGTCGGGAACGCCGGTGGCCTCGTAGTGGATCATTGGCTGGTTGCGGTAGAAGGCGAGGCCATAGTCCATGTCGCGCTTGATGGAGTTGGTGGCGACGAGCTTTACGTTGGGAGCGTCTTTTTGGATTTCGCGAGCGAGAGGGCGGGCGGAGTAGTTGATGTCGAGCTCTTTGCCGTAGAAGCCGAGGAGAAAGACCAACATGGCAAGGACAGGCAGCAGCGTCACGTTGCAAACCTGAGAGATGCCCTGGCGTCGGATGACAATGTAGACGACGGCCGCGAAGAACAGCGCCGCGGCTAAGGCGGCTACGAGCCATTGCACGGAGGGCACGAGGGTCTCGTACTTCATGTGCTGGGGGGCAAGAGCAAGGACGAAGACGAGGAGTCCGCAGACTTCGGCGTGGGCCCAGAGGAGCCATCGCGGAAGGCCTTCGCGTCGGATGCGGTTGAGGTAGTCGGCGGTGAGGATGGTGATGGGCGGAATGGAGGGAAGGATGTAGCCCGGGAGTTTGGAGCCGGAGAAGGAGAAGAAGAGGATGGGGAAGAGGGCCCAGAGGACGAGGAACTCGGGGAAGGCGTCGCCCGCACGGGTGTGGCCGAGGTAGCGGCTGGGGTTATGGCGGACCTTCCACTCGGCGATGGAGACCTGGGCGGCGTCAACTACGGCGCGGACGGCTATGACGGTCCATGGCATGAGGCCGATGAGAAGGACTGCGAGGTAATACCAGGGGGGTTGGTGGTGTTGGAAGCGGTTGGTGGCGAAGCGCTCGAGATTGTGTTCGAGGAAGAAGAGACGGTAGAAGGTGGGGTTCCGGCGCTGAACCTCGATGTACCAGGGCAGAACCATGATGAGGAAGAGCAACACTCCGGGCCACCAGATGGTTCGGCGGAGAAGAGACCACTCACGGCGCAGGCCAGCGAAGAGAAGGATGATGGATAAGGCGAGGAATGGGGCTACGGGGCCTTTGGCGAGGGTGGCGGCTGCTCCGAAGAAGTAGAGGTCGAAGAGCCAGAATTTTTTTCCGGTTTCGTACCATGCGTACCAGCCGAGCATACCGATGCAGAAGGGCGCGGCAAGCTGCATATCGGTGGAGGCTCCGCGGGCAAAGGCGACGATGGCGACGCAGGAGACGGTGATGAGAGCTGCGTCGAGATGGCCTCCAGGGCGAAAGCGGCGCATGTGGAGAAATATCAGAACGATGAGAGCGAAGGTGGCTGACGAGGAGGGAAGGCGGGCGGTCCAGTCGGAGACGCCGAACTCCTTGAAGAAACTCATGGCTCGCCAATAGTAGAGGGCGGGTTTTTCCAGCCACGGCTGGCCGTAAAGGATGGGAGTGACGGTGCCGCCAGCGATGCAGTGGAAGGAGTTGCGAAGATCGACTGGGCGAAGGCTGCGCGGGGTCATCTTGGCGTTGACCTGGTGGCAGGCGTCGGAGTGTGCAGCGAGCATCTCGCGGGCGATCTGGGCGTAACGGGGTTCGTCGGCGCCCACGAGGCCTAATTGATCGCCGCCGAATGTGGGGACGAGTCCGTAGAGGAGGAGAAAGGTGGTTACGGCGAAGAGGATGACGAACTCGCGGACGGTAGCGGTTGTGGGCAGTCTCTCGCGGAGCCACCGCCCCAATGCGTGGTCGCTCCTTTCGCCGATGGCGGCGGATTGTTGCTGGTCGGTCATCAATTTATAAGGAGCCAGACAAGGCTATCAGAGTCCCGTCCGGAGCTGTGTCAGGATTCGCGCGATGGCCACGTCGAGCGGGCCTTCGAGGGTGCAACCACTGGCGCTGCGATGGCCTCCGCCGCCGAAGTGCTCGGCGATGCGGGCTACATCGAGCTTTCCTTTACTACGGATGCTCAGGCGGAACTGGCTGATATCGGGGACCTCCCGGAGGAAGACCGCGGATTCGACGCCGGCGATGCTGATGAGGTAGTTGACGACGCCTTCGCAGTCTTCAGCGCCGGCTCCGATGCGGTCCATGGCTTCGGCGGTGATCCAGGCCCAGGCGATGTCGCCATCGATGTTGAGATTGGAGAGTGCGATGCCGAGGAGGCGGATTTTGCTTTCGGGGTTGGAGAAGTAGATGTCGCGAGCGATCTGGCTGGGGTTGGCTCCGTGGGCAGCGAGATCGTGGACGAGGGCAAAGGTGTGAGCGGTGGTGCTTGCGTAGGTGAAGGTTCCGGTGTCGGAGAGGATTGCCGCGTAGAGGCAGGTGGCCATGGAGGGCGTGATTTTGACGCCGGCCGCGAGGGCGATGCGGTAGATCATGGCGGCGACGGCGCAGGCGTTCTCGTCGATCCAGTTGATGGAGCCGAAGGGGCGGCCGCTGGCGTGATGATCGATATTGATGAGGGTGCGGCCTTCGAGGCCGAGTAAGCCTGTGCGGGCGATGCCGTCGCACTCGAGGAGGATGGCGGGGATGGTTCCGGTGGGGTCGATGTCGTTGGCCGAGGCGGTCTGGTGGATGCGATTGAGGTTGGGAAGAGAGGAGTAGGTTGAGGGGATTGGATCGGAGAGAATCACGTCGGCCTTGCAGCCTAGCTGATCGAGGACTTCGGCGAGGGCGAGGACGGAGCCTACGGCGTCGCCGTCCGGCCGGGAGTGGGAGGTGAGCAGAAAACGCGGGTGAGCGCGGAAGGTTGCCAGGAGTTTGGCAATTCGACGCTCGTGGGAACGAGCTTCGCTGGGCTGGGATGCCTGCTGGAGTTCAAAGAGCTCGGTCTCAGGAGTCATGAGTTGGTTGTCACCGGCGGAGCGGATTCGGCGACATTTCGCTTCCGGTCGCGTTTGCGGGTGCGGTCGAGGAGTTCCTCCATGCGACTGGTCATCTTCTGAGAGCGGTCGATGGCGAACGTGAGCTCGGGGACGTGACGGACACCCATGCGGTCGCGAAGCTGAGAACGGATGTAGGCGCGGGCAGTCATGAGGCCTTCGAGAGTGGATGCCTCCTCTTCTTCGCTGCCGAGAACGGAGACGAAGATTCGGGCGGATTTTCCTCCGGGGGCAAGAACGACGTCGGTGACGTAGCTTGGAGCGATGCGCGGGTCGGAGAGTTCTCCTTCAAGCATGGCTCCGATCTCTTCGGAGAAGGTGTTGGCGACTCGATTGCGGTGGTAGGTTCTGGCTCGTTGCTCGGGCATATGGTTTAGAGAGGGCGAACGGTAGAGAATACCAAAGTTGGAGCGATCCACCTAATTGCGAATCGCGAATTTTACAACGGGGGTGGGGTGGGTGGGTTACGGTTGGGTGATTTTTCTGGCTATTCGGGGAGGATTTCGGCATAAGAATCAATGACTTCGGCGCTTAGGGCGGCAGAAAAACGGTGTACGGCGTGGTCAATTTGCTGGATTTGGCTGGTGAGATAGCTGGTGGATGAGGAGATTGTGGCGATGCCGAGGGTGGCCCGGTTCCAGACGACGCCGTCGTCGAGCTCGGCGACGGAGAGGTTGAAGGCGTGGCGGAGTTTGTCCTTGAGGGAGCGGACGACCTGGCGGCGGTCTTTGAGGGATTGGGCGTGGGGGATTTCGAGCTCGATGGTGAGTTTGGCGATGGGCATTTTTAGCGGAAGAGCATGAGTCCGAGGCCGGTGCGAATCCGGGCGAGGAAGGTTCGCTCGGCGGCGAAGTAGACTCGGGGGTCTTGTTCGGCGGGCTGGTCCTTGGGCTGGTTGGGCATGGTGAGGATTGTAAAGGCAGGGGTATGGAAGGTTTTGTGGAGTGCTGACAAAATGCGGGGATCCTTCCCCTTCGACTCCGCTCAGGGTCAGGATGACGACCTCATCGTTGGGGTGGTTTGCGGAGAGCCCAGGTGGTCATGCAGCGCTGGTCCTGGACTACGGTGGTTTTTATGGGGTCGGCTAGTTCGGCTTTGAAGTTTTGGGTGAGTTGCATGAGGAGGGGTTCGTCGACGCAGAAGAGCTTGACTCCGTTGGGGGCGAGGTAGTGGCGGCCGTTGAGGTGCTCGTGGTGCAGGCCGATGTTGGAGGCGAGGCGGCAGAGGAGGAGGCCGCCGGGTTTCAGGACTCGCCAGAGGCTTTGGAGCATGGCGTTGAAGTGGGCTTCGTCGCGGGCGAAGTGGAGGACTCCGTTGCAGTGGACGACGTCGAATGAGTTGTCGGGGAAGGAGAGGGCTTCGAGGGGTTCGACGCGGATGTTGGTGGGTGGGAGCGCGGGGGCGAGCAGGGCGGCGAGCTCGCGTGTCTGCTGGACGGCTTCGGGGTTGTGATCGTTGGCGAAGATTTCGAAGCCTTCGCGGAGGAGATAGATGAGGTTGCGACCGGTGCCGCAGCCGGCGTCGAAGAAACTCATGCCGCGGACGATGTTGCCGCGGAGGAGATGGTCGAACAGGTAGATGTCGATGGGGCCGAATTGCTGCTGGATAGAGGTGGGCATTTTGAGTTCACCGCTTGTTCGGAAGAACTTTTCGGAGGATACGTCGCGGTGACAATTGTTTTACCGTTGATGCCTATATTAGCGAATGACGAGTGTGACCAGCGAGGACAAGGATGGGATTGCGGACGGGGCTGTGCGAATTTCTGTGCGCGCTGAAGCTCGTACCTTCAGCGCGTAACTTTATGCTGTCGCCGGAAGTGAATTGGGTTGGGATTGGGGCTTCCTGCGGAGGATGGCGGCGGAGATCAGGGTGATGAGGAGGCCGACGGGGAAGGGTTCGATGAAGGTGTAGAGGGCGTTGACGAAGGGGTTCTCGTAGAGCTGCTGGGAGTGGCGGATGGCGGCGACTTTGGCCTGGATGGCTTCGGGGGTGCCGGGTGTGGATTGAACCTTCTGGATTTGGTGAGCGAAGTAGCTGTCCATGAAGCCGTGGAGGAAGTTGAAGTAGATGATCTCCCACGTGACGACGTAGAAGACGCAGGAGATGAGGGTGATGCCAATGCCGATGGTGAAGGCGCGGCCGAAGGTGATGGCGCCGTTGGCGAGATTGTCCCGGTAGGAGCGGATGCCGAAGAAGACAAGGAGGAAGGAGAGGACGATGGCGGTGTAGCCGAGGTAGTAGCCTGCGTTGCCGTGGTTGATGTCGCGGAGGAAGGGGATGGTGCCGCACATCATGACGGAGGAAAGAACGCCGGAGATGAGGCCGAAGGTGAGGATGGTCTTCTTCATTGAGAGGCTCCTGTGGGTGACTTGGAGACACTTTGCGGGGTGGAGGCGGGGTTTGTCGTCATGCTTTTGGGTGATTTTGGGGGGTGGGTAGGGGAAATCATGCTTTGGGATGAGGGTTTAGAGCAGTTTCACTGTAGCTGCGTCCAATCCTACGGTATGCCGGTGCCGTTTTTGTCGGGGAAAACGGGTAGTGGGTCAGTTTGATGGGAACGACTCAACCTGCCGAAAGGAGACTCTCAGTACTCTGAACATCCGTCGTCGAGCACAGAGCGTTTGCCCACTCAGCTCGTCAGTCAGTTTATCGGTAATGCCGATACTAATCAGGGTTTGTACTTCCTCAGGCGCAACGGTTAGCAAGTAAGCCTCTCACTTCTCAAGTTTGCACGCAGAGTTCCGCCCAGTGCCAGGGTGATAGTCGGACTTGGACATGCCAGTGCTTTCGGCAGCATCCAATGAAGTCATTTACATCAACCCACTCGCATTCATGTTCTTGCCGTAGAAATGCAGGAAAGCCAAAGGCTCGCGCAAATTCCACATGGAAAGTGTTCGAGTCTCCTGATTTTCTTGCAGTCCACCATACCTTCGTAGTCATCCACGAAATCTGAGCATACTTTGTACTGACATCTCGCTGCATGAAAAACTTGCGTTATTCGGAAGTCCCGTATTTTAGTCGGAAACTGCCCTTGCTCACTCATCCGTCGGGTAGCGCTCCCTCATGCAGTTGATCTTTCAAGTCAGTCAGCTTCATATACTCCGACTGGCAAAAAGGTCCTCTGATTTTGCCAAGCAAAACCAGGAAATGATTGGCGTGCTGGAGTCGCAACGTACATCTGCCCTCGTATCGAGAGTTCCATTAGCAGCTTCACGCTCCCGTATTCTGCAACTCCTCAATGGCTTGGGCGATAGTTGCTGTGCAATTGACTGTCGGTTGAGGCCTTCCCGGTCATACTGCTGTACCCCACCGAAAAACGGCCATAGCACCGTGAAGCCTCGGGACAGGGAAACTGCCCTAGTGTGGCGAGTCATTCGTTCATCGGAAGTTATATACCGGGCCTTCAGCCCTCTCGAATCCTGGCCAACTGTACCTGGGGCTTCGCCCCAGGCTGGTATATGTCGAGCCTTCGGCCCTTGGCAATTTGGGCAACTGTACGCTCAGGGCTCTAGGGGAGGAGGCCTAGTTGTTTGCCTAGCTGGACGGCCTGGGTCGGCGCGGCGCCGAGCTTGTCGAAGGCGCGGCTGCAGCGTACCTGGGGCTTCGCCCCAAGGCTGGTATATGTCGAGCCTTCGGCCCTTGGCAATTAGGAGGAATTAATGACTCAGGGCTCTAGGGGAGGAGGCCTAGCTGTTTGCCTAGCTGGACGGCCTGGGTGCGGCGGCGGGCGCCTAGTTTGTCGAAGGCTCGGCTGCAGTGGGTTTTGACGGTGTTCTCGCTGACGAAGAGGCGGTCGGCGATCTCGCGGTTGCTGAGGCCCTGAGCGATGAGGGTGAGGATTTCGAGCTCGCGGGGGGTGATGCCGAGGGCGTCGAGCTGGGCTTGGTTGAGGGTGAAGGGGGCTGGGGCTTCGGTGGGGATGAGGACTTCGCGGAGGACGATTTTCTCGCGGGGTTTGGTGAGCTTGATGCCGAGCCAGATGCCGAAGACGACGAAGATGATGGCGACGATGGCGCCATAGATTTCGAGGGAGTGCTCGATGACGAGGAACTGGTACTCGGACCAGCGGAGGATGGCGATGAGGACTCCGCCGACGAGGCCGAGGAGCAGGACGTGGCTGAGGGCGGGGCGCTTCATGGGTGTTGGGTGGATTTTACTGCGGCGGCCGATGCGGGAGCTAAAGACGCATTTGCGGTGGGGACGGAGAAGCCTAAGGAGACTCGAGACTGAAGCTCTGGGCTGCCAGTCATCGTGTACCTAGTTTGGTGCGGTGGAGGCGGCGTATGTTAGCGCGACGAAACCATTCTTGTATGCGACCACATTCTTCAGGTCCCACCTCTTCTCCTTCTGGAAACCGAATAGCCGGAGTCCGTCGCCCAACAGGACCGGGGCTATGGTCAACCTGATTTCGTCCACCAGGCCGAGCGAGAGAAAACGCTGACATAGCATGGCTCCGCCCACGAGCCAGATGTTTCGAAATCGCGGCGCGAGCTTCTCGTGAACGAGCGTTTTGAGATCGCCCGAATAGAACTCGACGCTTTTTCTCGCTCGTGGCAATTCTCTTTGGGTCACGACTACTGTCGGGGTATCGCCGTAGGGCCAGCCGAGTTCAAGTGCGTGTTCATAGGTGCGAGAGCCGAGGACATAACAGTCGATGGCTTTGACGAAGGTCGCGGCTTCTTCGGCCGAAATGGAGACTCCGGCTTCGTAGACGCTTCCATCGGCCTCCAGCCAGGAGACAGTGTTGTCCTTTCTGGCGATGAACCCATCGAGGCTTGAAACTACGTGCAAGGTTACTTTTGGTCGTGTTGCATTTGCTTCGCCCGACATAATTCCTCCTGGATTCCTCCTGGATTCCTTCTGGCCCTGGCCGACATTGTAGTTATCGATGGCGGCTATGCGTCTTTACCGCGTTGGAACAGGCCGTGACGCACGGGCCGGGCTTAGAGGGGGCGGATGAGGGTTACTGCGGTGAGGTCGTCGGGGGGCTCGGGTTTGGTGAAGGGAAGGTTTTGCAGGCTGTACCAAGGGAGCTTGCGGAATTGATGGGCCTGGTCGAGGGCGGTCTGGGCGAGGTCTCGGGCGGAGGCGCCGGTGGGGAGATTTTCCATGACGCTGATTACGCGCTCGATGCCGAATTGAGTGCGGCCGCTGCGGGCTTCGATGACGCCTTTGGTGACGAGGAGAAAGCGGGCGCCGGGCTCGAAGGCCTGTATGGCGGGCTCGTAGGTGATGTGAGTGAAGAGGCCGAGGGGTACGGTGACGTGGCCCAGCTCGCGAGTGCCGTCGCTGTCGCGGAAGATGGGTGGCGGGCCTCCGGCGTTGATGTAGGCGAGGAGGCCGAGGGAGAGATCGAAGCAGCCGACGAAGGTTGGGGCGAGGCGGGATCCTCCAGCTGATTGGTAGATGGCGACATTGATCTCGTGGGCCAGGGCGGCGAGGGTGTCCATTTGATTGAGATCAAGGGTGGCGAAGAGTTGCGGGGCGTGGAGGCGGAAGGCGTCCTGTGCGAAGGTGGCGATGGTTTGGGCGTGCTCGAGGTCGCCGGCGATGTCGGTGAGGAAGAAGAGTAGCTGGGAGTTGACGACGACGGCGTCGAAGAAATCGCCGCCGGTGCGGATGGCGTGGTAGCGAGAGACGAGATCGAGGCCAGGGAGCGGAGGCAGAGCGGTCGGCAGCGGGTTTCGGATGGGCTGGGATGAGTTCTGCATTATTGTGGTGGATTGTACTTCGTCTGGCGGGGATGGCTGGGATATTTGTGGGGACTTGGGCCACGCGCTGGGCTCGGGGACGAGGGAAACCTGGGCGAGGTGGGAGTTGGGCGTTCGAGCGTGTAAGAGTAGTGGGGTGGGCAGATTTTTACGGAAGGGTTTTGAGGTGAAGCGATGGAGATGAGTTTTGTGAAGACTGGCGATGCGAGGAGCTTTACGCCAGAGGCTGGGATGGTTCGGCAGGTGCTGGCGCATAGCGAT
This sequence comes from uncultured Acidobacteriaceae bacterium, assembly GCA_963802695.1. GTDB lineage: Bacteria > Acidobacteriota > Terriglobia > Terriglobales > Acidobacteriaceae > Edaphobacter. The sequence goes on along the minus strand of CAWDJN010000009.1, from coordinate 398,930 downwards.
CAGTTGATGCTAGTGCGGCATTTTTTTGATGAGGGATGGGTGGGGGCTCGGCATAGCCATCCGCATCATCAGCTGGTTTATGTGGTGAAGGGAGCGATCCGGGTGGATGTGAATGGGCGGGTGTTCGATGTGAAGAAGGGGGATAGCTTTGTGGTGGATGGCGGGGTGGAGCATCAGGCTTCCGCGTTGGAGGCTTCGGAGGTGCTGGATGTGTTTACTCCGGTGAGGGAGGATTACCGGGAGTTGGTGGGGTAGGGGCGCTTGTTGGGGGTGGAGAAGAGAGCATACCCCAAGGGCTAAAGCCCGCTTTCGTGGCGGTCGCAGAGAAGGCCAAGCCTGAAGGCTTGGCGTACCTAGAGGCAAAAACGATTTGCACCTAGAAGTAGGATTTTTTTCGTTTGGCTGCTAACTAATGGTTTAGTTGGTCGTCTGACAGGTAGAACGGCTCTCCGGAGGGCAGGTTTTCCGGGGGGCAGGCCACAGGGACCTATGCCGCCGAAGAGATCTATCACATTGACGGAAGCTGAGTTACGGCTCATGAGGATATTGTGGGTGCGTGGCGAGTCGGCTGTGGGCGACCTGGTGGCGGCTATGCCGGAGGGTGAGGCTCTGGCTTATAACTCTGTGCTGACTACGGTGCGGATTCTGGAGCAGAAGGGGTATGTGCGGCACCGGCAGGAAGGCCGGGCGTTTTTGTATGTGCCTTGCGTGGCGGAGCATGAGGCCAGCCGGTCGGAGATTCGGCATATGATGCAGCGGTTTTTTGGGAACTCGCGGGAACGGCTGCTGCTTTCGCTGATTGGGGATGATGAGGTGACTCCGGAGGAGTTGCAGCGGCTGAGAGCAGCGATTGCTGCTGCGGCGGAAGACCGCGTGGGGGAGGATCGATGATGGCTTTGGATCTGAACCTGATGCATGGGGTGGAGAGCGCTTCGCGGCTGGTGGCGAGCTCGTTCGTTTCCGGGATTTGGCAGGGATTGGTGCTGGCTGCAGGTGTGGGGATTTGTTTGCGGCTGGTTCCTCGGACTACGGCGGCGGTTCGGTTTGCGATCTGGACGGCTGTGTTTGCGGTGTTGGCGGTTCTGCCTTTGGTGCATTTCTCTGGCGTGCGTGCGGGTAGTGTGACGGCTGGGCATGCTGCGGTGGTTCGGTTGGATGTGCGATGGAGTTTTGCGATTGCGGCTTTGTGGCTGGCGGTCTCGCTGGTGCGGGGCGTGACGCTGGCGATGAGTGCGATGAGGTTGCGCAGGATTTGGAAGCGAGCGGTGCCGGTTGCCGGGTATGAGGCGATGCTGGCTGCGGCGGGGGTTCGCGGGGTGGAGCTTTGCGCGTCGAAGGATGTGGACCGGCCTAGCGTGATTGGATTTTTTTCGCCGCGGATTATGGTGCCGGAGGAGTTGTTTGCGGAGTTGTCTGATGCGGAGTTGGAGCAGGTGGTGCTGCATGAGGCGGGGCATCTACGGCGGCGGGATGACTGGTTGAATTTGCTGCAGAAGTTGGGTCTGGTGTTGGTGCCGCTGAATCCGGTGTTGATGTGGATTGAGCGGCGGCTTTGCCTGGAGCGCGAGCTTGCTTGCGATGAGGATGTGCTGCGGTTGACGAAGGCTCCTAAGGCTTATGCGACCTGCCTGGCAAATCTGGCGGAGCATCGGCTGGGACGGCCGGCGGCGGCGTTGTCGCTTGGGGCTTGGGAGAAGCGGTCGGAGCTGGCTCGGCGGGTGCATAGTATTTTGCGTGGCGGCGAAGGTATGGGGCGGACACAGTCGCGTGTGGTGATGGGTGCGGTGGTGATGGGTTTGCTGGGCGGGGCCGCTGAGTTGGCTCGGTGTCCGCAGCTGGTTGCGTTTTCGCGGGCTGCCACGCCTGTTGCGCAGGCGCAGGTTCCGGCGTCGCAGATTCCGGCTAGTGCGGCGTTTCAGCCGGTGATGTTTCGTGAGCGCAGCGGCTCGACTGGTGCGATGACAGGCGGGGCGCGGGCGACTTTGCTGAAGGCTTCGATGCCGGTGACTTCGCAGGTGGCGCCTGTTGCTGTGAAGGCTAAGCATCGGCGGGTTGTTCAGGGCCAAGGCTGCGCCTCGTACTTTGGAGAGCCGTGTGGATATGCCTGTGGCGCGGAGGGCCCAAGGTTGGGTTGTTCTTACTACGTGGGAGGAGCAGGAGAGACCGAGGGTGGTCTTTACTGTGACTGACCGCGTGATTACTTCTTCGTATGCAGCCGTGCCTACTGCTGGCGGCTGGCTCGTTATTCAACTTTAACCAAGCTGTTCAAATCATTGCTGAGGTACGATCATGTCGTTTGAAACTAATCAATTAGTAGGTAAAGTGGGGCGTTATAGCGCTCCTGCAGGGGCTGCCTTGGCAGTGGTGCTGGCAGCTGGGATGTTCTTTCATCACAACGGAGTTCATGCGGCGATGATCTCGTCGCCTGCTCCGCTGGATGACAACAGTGTTTCGTCGCTCGTGGCGCTGGATAACGCGGTTGAGGCGGTTGCGACGCGTGTGTCGCCTGCGATCGTGAATATCCAAGTGACCTCGCGCGGCGGCGAGCACGAGACGAGCGGGGAGCAGGATCAGAGTCAGCAGCAGGGTGGCGGGCAACAGGACCTGCCTCCTGGGTTTGCTCAGTTCTTTGGGCCGAATGGACCGTTTGGCGGTGGCAGGATGCAGCCGCAGCAGCCTCAGATTGAGCATGGGATTGGCAGCGGTGTGATCATCTCGCCAGACGGTTATATCGTGACGAATAATCACGTGGTCGATGGAGCGATGCAGATGCGCGTGACGTTGAATGACCGGCGTGTGCTGACGGCGAAGCTGGTTGGCGTGGATAAGCTGACGGACCTCGCTGTGATCAAGGTGGATGCGCATGATCTGCCGAGCATTGCGTGGGGCGATTCTGCAAAGTTGAAGCCGGGGCAGACGGTGCTGGCTTTCGGAAGCCCGTTTGGGTACTTCCGGAATTCGGTGACGCGCGGGATTGTGAGCGCGGTGAATCGTGAAAATCCTTACCGCGACGATGCGCGGAAGCCGGGCGGATATATCCAGACGGACGCGGCGATCAATCCGGGCAACTCGGGCGGAGCGCTGGTGAATGCGCATGGCGAGCTGGTTGGGATTAACACGTTCATCATCTCGAACAGCGGATCGTTTGCGGGTGCAGGGTTTGCGATTCCTTCGCAGATTGTGCGGTCGACGGCGGAGCAGCTGATCAAGTCGGGTGCGGTGCATCATGGCTATCTTGGCGTGAGCCTGAACGATGTGACTCCTGCGAATGCGAGCTTCTTCAATTTGAAGACGGCGACTGGCGCGATTGCGGCGCAGGTTACGCCTGATTCTCCGGCTGCTCGTGCGGGGTTGAAGAATGGCGACGTGATCGACTCGGTGAACGGACAGAAGGTGGAAGATGGCAGCGCGCTGCAGGTTGCGGTGAGCCAGATTACTCCGGGAACGACGATTGAACTGGGTATTCTGCGTAATGGAAGCCCGCAGACTTTGAACGTGAAGGTCGGCGAGTATCACAAGGATGCCGAGGTCGCGAGCGATGGCGCTGCTCCGGGAGCGCAGAAGGGCAAGCTGGGGTTGGCGGTTGCTGAGCTGACTCCTGATGTGCGGCAGCAGTTGCATGTTCCTTCGAACGTGAACGGCGTTGCGGTGCAGAGCGTTCGTCCGGCTAGCCCCGCGGAGGATGCAGGTTTGACTCAGGGAGATGTGATTCTCGAGGTGAACCGCAAGCCTGTGAGTTCGGCGGAGCAGTTCGTCAATGAAGCGCATGCGGTTCCTGCTGGGAAGGACTTGTTGCTTCTAGTTTGGTCGCAGGGTGGCGCGAGCTACCGGGTGGTCCATACGGATAGCGGCAATCAGAGCGGCGAATAAAGTTGAAGTGCGTTGGGCCGCTGCGAGATGTCTTCGCAGCGGCATTTTTTTGCTCGAAAGGATTGCAGAAACAATTTCTCATTTGCAAGAATGGTGCGTCTTTCTTTCCCGTCGCTGCGTAACCTGATCGAAAGCCCTGGAGATTGATTCGATGTCATTTGCTGGTCGTGTTGCCGGGATGTTGTTTGTTGGTGTGGGGATTTGGCCCTTGTTTGCTGCACCCAGAGGGGCTGTTGCTCCTCCGGTTACGGTCACGGATGATGGGCCCACTTACACGATGGCGAATGGGTATCTGACGGTGAAGGTGGATAAGGTTACGGGGGATCTGGTGTCGGTGAAGACACCTAAGACGATGACGCCGGATGTGGAGTTGATGGGGTTTGTGTCTGGTCATCATGCGGGGTATTGGGAGCAGAGCCCGGCGCTGGCTGCGCGGCGGGAGGCGAAGGTGACGATCGATCCGGCAAGCGTGGGCGGGGAGCGTGCTGAGGTTTCGATTAAGGGGTGGTCGGATGGGAAGTCGATTTTGGGGCAACATCCTACGGCTGCGGGGCAGGAGGGTGGGCTGATTGCCGATCTTGAGATTCGGTATTCGCTGGGGCGTGGTGAGGATGGGTTATATACGTATGCGATTTTTACTCATGAGGCGATTTATCCGGCAGGGTCGGTGGGGGAGAGCCGCTTTGGGTTCAAGCTGAGTGGGAAGGTGTTTGATTGGCTGTCGATTGATGATCAGCGGAATGCGCTGATGCCTACGGGTGCGGACTGGGATGCCGGGACGGATTTGAATATGAAGGAGTCTCGGCGGCTTACTACGGGCGTTTATAAAGGGCGCGCGGAGCATAAGTATGACTACTCGGCGGATCAGTCGAAGATTCCGGCGTTTGGATGGTCTTCGACGAAGGAGCATGTGGGGCTTTATCTGATCAATCCTTCGTTTGAGTATTTATCGAGCGGGCCGCTGCATTTTGAGTTGACGGGGCATCTGGATGATGGGGATGGTGGCGATCCTACGCTGTTGGATTATTGGCGCGGGACGCACTATGGTGGGAGTGTTTTGAACTTTGCGGACAATGAGCCTTGGACGAAGGTGGTGGGGCCGATCTTTATTTATGTGCCTACCGGTGGCGAGCCTGATGAGTTGTTTGTAAAGGCGAAGAAGCAGGCAGCGGCAGAGCAGGGGAAATGGCCTTATGGGTGGGTGAGGGGTGTGGACTACACTCCTGCGAGTGAACGGGCTGCGGTGAAGGGCAAGTTGAAGTTGGTTGATCCGCAGGTGGGGACTGCGAAGTTCTCGAATTTGTTGGTGGGCTTGTCGTTTCCGGATCAGCCGGCGGTGCCGCGTCCTCCGCGGATGGAAGAACCGGCTGCTGCTCCGGCGGCGCCTGCTGCTGCGACCGCGACGCCTGCGCAGCCTGCGGTGGATCCTGATCATCCGGCGCAGTTGAATGCTCAGGGACAGCGGGTGAATCGGGGAACTTATGTTCCGCCTCGGCCGGCTGGAGCGGCGGCGTTTCGTTTTCCGCCGCAGCCAATTACGTGGCAGAACGATGCGAAGCATTATGAGTTCTGGGTGCGTGGAGCGGAGGATGGGAGTTTTACGATTGCGAATGTGCGGCCCGGGACTTATCAGTTGCATGCGGTGGCGGATGGCGTGCTTGGTGCGTATGACGCGACGGCGAGTGTGACGATTGCGCCGGGGCAGAAGCTGGATCTGGGGACGATTGAGTGGCATCCGGTGCGGTACGGGAAGCAGATTTGGCAGATTGGGACGCCAAACCGATCGGCGAAGGAGTTTTTGAAGGGCGACGACCACTGGCACTGGGGGATGTATATCGAGTACGCGAAGCTGTTTCCGAATGATGTGGATTTCACCGTGGGGAAGAGTGATCCGGCGAAGGATTGGTTTATTTATCAGGTGCCACACGATACGGATTTCAAGCCGGATGGAAGGGACCAGGGAAGGGCTACTCCGTGGACGATTCATTTTGAGATGCCGGCGGGTTGGCAGCCTGCGGGGAAGGCTACTTTGAGGTTTGGGTTGAATGGGGTGTCGACTCGTTCGCTGGAGATCAGCGTGAATGGGACGGATGCGGGGACGATGACGGATCTGTTTGGGGCGGGGGCTTCGATGATCCGGGATGGAATTGAAGGGACCTGGATTGAGAGGGATTTTAATTTTGATGCTTCGCTGTTGAAGCCGGGGGCGAATACGATTGTGCTGACTGTTCCGGCGGGTGGTGTGGCGAATGGGATTTGTTATGACGTGGTGCGGTTGGAGGTTGCTCCTTGATCAGTGGTAAGAGAGCGTACGCACCCAAAAAAACCGCAGGTCCTTCGACTACGGCGGCAAAAGCGCCGCCTCCGCTCAGGATGACACGTTTTATCGCGGGTACAAGCAGTGCAGCTTGGTCAGTTTGCCTGAATTAGAGTTTTGTGGAGAGGGAATTGATGAAGACGAGTCGTCGGGATTTTGTTGCTTCTGCTTTTGCGGGTGGTGCGATTGCTGCAGCGGTGCCTGCGGCTGCGGGTGCTCAGTTTTTGAATGCTCCGCGGCATGGATTGCCGGGGACTTTGAAGGAGCGGTATGCGAAGCTCGACGCGATTTTGAAGGAGCCGGTGTTCAAGCGGGAGTTGTTTCCTGATCCGGTGATTATCGAGTCGGTGGAGTTGCTGAAGAACAAGAAGCAGTATCTGTGTCGCGTGCGATCGAAGGATGGGCATGAGGGGATGTCGGTTTCGAACGCGCAGCAGATGGAGGTGCTGTATCCGATGTTCGTGAAGCATATTGCGCCGTTTTTTATTGGGAAGGATGCGCGCGATATTGAGGAGCTGATTCCGGCTTCGACGGTTTATGAGAACAACTACAAGGCTCAGGGGCTTGCGATCTGGGTGCCGATTGCAACGATCGAGTTCGCGATTCTGGATATGTTCGGGAAGATGTCGAAGCGGCCGATTGGGCTGCTGATCAGCGACAAGATTTATAACAACAAGATTTCGGTTTATCAGGCGAATGGCGAGCGGGACATTACGGCTGAAGAGACGATTGAGCATCTGAAGCGCGATGTGGCGATCTCGAATGCGAAGGCGATCAAGTTCAAGGTTGGTGGGAGGATGTCGCATCCGGAGACGCCGGTGGGGCGGAGCGAGAAGCTGATTCCGCTGGTGCGGAAGACGTTTGGGGATCAGATGATTATTTCGGCTGACTCGAATGGGTCGTATACGGTTGCGGAGGCGATTCCGATTGGGAAGCTGATGCAGGAGTATAAGTACGCGTTTTATGAAGAGCCTGTGCCGTTTGACTGGTACGAAGAGACGAAGGCGGTGGCGGATGCGCTGGAGATTCCGATTGCCGGTGGGGAGCAGGAGCCGAGCACGCATAATTTCCGGTGGCTGGTTGCGAATGGCGGATTGTCGATTGTGCAGCAGGATATGTTTTATTTTGGGGGGATGATTCGGTGCATGCAGGTGGCTCGGATGGCGAATGCGTTTGGGAAGCAGTGCATACCGCACATCTCGTCGACCGGGCTGGGGTATGTGTACATGATGCATTTTGTTTCGGCGATACCGAACTCGGGGCCTTATCACGAGTTCAAGGAGTTCAATAATGATCTGCCTTATCGCTGCGAGACTTCTAGTCTGCGCAGCGATAGCAATGGCGTGATTCAGGTGCCTTCGGGGCCTGGGTTTGGGGTGGAGGTCGATCCGGATTTTGTGAAGCAGGCTACGGTGGTTAAGGGGTGAGGGGTAAGGGCTCGGCGGGGCGGGCGCTGGAGCGGTAGGCGGCTTCGACGAGGGCCATGGTTTCGTAGGCGGATTCGAAGTTGGTGGGGAGTTCGTGGGCGGAGCCTTCTACGAAGGCTTGAAGAGAGCCCATGCTTCCGATGAAGGCGTCGGGGAACCAGTTGCCTTTTACGGGGAGGGATGTCCAGTGTGTGTTGGGTGTGCCTCGCTCGGCATAGGAGAGGGTGTCGGGGCGGCCTTTGGGGTAGTCGAGGTTGACGCCCATGTCCATGCGGATGGCTCCGCTGGTGCCTTCCCACTGGACGAAGCTGCGGGCGGATTCGGGTGGGAGATCGTGGCCGTGGTTGGTAACGACGAAGACGCGCTTCCACTCGCCGTAGTCGAGGATGATGGAGGATTTGGTTGCGGCGAGAGATGGAGTTTGCGGGTTGCGGATGGTTTTGGCGTAGACGCCTTGCGGAGTGCCGAACCAGGAGCGGACGAGATCGAGATAGTGGATGCTGTGATAGAGAATTTCGAGGCGCGGTGCGGTGGCGAGGAATGTCCAGAGCTGCCAGGGCATGTAGGTGCGGACTTGCACTTCCATGTCGTGGAGGTCGCCGAGGAGGCCGGCTTTGTGGAGGGCTACAGCGCCGAGGTTATTGGGGGAGTAGCGAAGTTGGAAGTTCACAGCGGCGGTGAGGCCGTGCTGGCGGCAGTGGTTGCGGATGGCGGTGGCCTCTTCGAGGGTCTCGCCCATGGGTTTTTGGATGAGGGCGGCGGCTCCGTTGGGGAGGTGAGGCAGGATGGTCATGATCTGCGAGGCGGGGACTGCGATGTCGAAGATCGCGTCGGGTGGGGCGAAGGCGATGGCTTGTTGGATGGAATCGAAGGCGTGACGGATGTTGCGTTCTTTGGCCAGGTCGGCGGCTTTGCCTGGTACGGGGTCGGCGACTGCGATGACGGGGAAGCCCGCTTTTTTGTAGGCGGGAAGGTGGGCGTCGCGAATGATGCCTCCAGCGCCGAGGATGACGATTGGGCGGGGCGATTTGGGGAGTGGGGGCGCGGATGTCTCGACGGCCTGCTGGTAGCGTTCTTCGTTGCTCTGCATTCATGCCTCAAAAAGAATTTTTATTGGCGCACAGCCACTACAATAAATGACTAAGTGAACATATTACGTGAGGGTGTTTATGCAGTCTGGTGTTGCGGGATCGAAGTTTCGGCTTGATGGGCGTTCGGCGATTGTTACGGGCGGGGCTAGTGGGATTGGGTTTGCGATTGCGATGGAGTTTGCGCTTGCAGGCGCGAAGGTTCATATCGTCGATTTGAATCTGGATGCTGCGAATGAAGCGGTGGGGAAGATTTCGGATGCTGGTGGGACGGCGAAGGCGCATGCATGCAACGTCGCGGATCCGGTGGAGGTTGATCGGGTCTTCGGGGGGCTGGTTGCGAGCGAGCGAATTCATATTCTGGTGAATAATGCGGGCATCGCCGGGATTGGGCGAGTGGATACGACCACGGATGCGGACTTTGACCGGGTGTTTCAGATCAATGTGAAGAGTGTGTTTCATTGCACGCGGGCTTGTATCGGTTCGATGGTGGAGCGCGGTGGCGGGGTGATTTTGAATATGGCTTCGATTGCAGCGACGAGCGGGTTGGCGGATCGGTTTTCGTATTCGATGAGCAAGGGTGCGGTGTTGGCGATGACTTACTCGATTGCGCGGGATTTTTTGAAGAAGGGGATTCGGTGTAATGCGATTTCGCCGGCTCGGGTGCATACGGGATTCGTGGATGGGTATCTGGCGAAGAATTATCCGGGTAAAGAGGCGGAGATGTTTGAGAAGCTTTCTGCGGCTCAGCCGATTGGGCGGATGGGGCAACCTAAGGAGGTCGCCAATCTTGCGCTTTACCTTTGTTCGGATGAGGCTGGATTTATTACGGGTGTGGATTATCCGCTGGATGGTGGGTTCATCAATCTGCGGGATTGAACCCGCGGATTGCTAACTTACCTGGACCATGATCTTGGTATAGGCAGTGGGATTATCGCTCCATTGCCGCAGGATCTGCGGGGTTTCTTCGATAGGGACGACCGCTGAGATTACGGCGTCTACGGGAAAACGATGCTCTTCGAGCATTCGGATGACCTCGCGGAAGTCTTCGGGAAGAGCATTGCGTGAGCCTATGATGTCCAACTCCTTCTGAACGAAGAGGCGGGTTTCGTATGTAACCGGTTCCTTCGCGTAACCGATGTAGACGACGCGGCCGGAGAAGGCAACCTCTTCTACGCTGGCGCGGAAGGTGTGTGGGAGACCGATGGCTTCGATGATGCAGTCGGGGCCATATCCGCCTGTGAGTTTGCTCAACTGCTGATGAAGGTCGTGCTGGCCGGAGTGGATGAGTTCGCCGGCTCCTGCCTTGCGGGCGATCTCGAGTTTGGCTTCGTCCATGTCGATGGCGATGACGCGGGCGCCGTGAAAGGCGGCAGCGGAGATGGCTCCGAGACCGACGCCACCGCAGCCGAAGACCGCGACAGTGTCTTGTTTGGTGATGCGGCCGCGGGTGGCGGCGTGGAAGCCGACGGTCAAGGGTTCGACGAGACACAACTCTTTAAGTGAAAGGTCGGCAGTGTAGAGTTTTTCTGGCGGGATGGCGATGCGTTCGGTTAGAGCGCCGTCGCGCTGGACGCCGAGGGTTTGATTGGATTGGCAGGCGTTGGGACGGCCGCGGAGACAACTGGCGCAGTGGCCGCAGGCAGTGTAGGGTGCAAGCGTTACTGCGGTTCCGTGGGCGAGATTGTTCGGCGTGTCTTTGCTCGAGCGAGGTCCCAAGTGGAGGACGGTGGCGGCGACCTCGTGGCCGAGGACTCGGGGGAATGTGACCAGGGGATTTTTGCCACGGAAGGTGCTGAGATCGGTTCCGCAGAGGCCGATCATCCGGACTTGCAGAAGAGCGTCGCCCGAATTGGCGGAGGGTTCGGGTATGTCGGCGAGTGTCGCTCTGCCAGGTTCATGTATGACGACCGCTTTCACGATGTTCTCCTATCTGAGGCCGTAGATCCTCATGGCGTTTGCGCCGAAGATTTTTTGGCGGTCTTCGGGGGTGAAGTGCTCGAAGTAGTCGCGAAGGGTTTTCCACCAGCGGGTGTAGGTGGAGGCTACGAGGCAGACGGGCCAGTCGGAGCCGGCCAGGAGGCGGTCGGGGCCGAAGGATTCTCCGACCGTATCGAGGTAGGGGCGGAGGGATTCGAGGGACCAGGTGGACCAGGAGTCTTCGGTGACCATGCCGGAGAGTTTGCAGGAGACGTTGGGGCGCTTGCTTAGTTCGCGGATTTGGGTGCGCCAGGGTTCGAGTTCGCCGGCTGCGATTTTTGGCTTGGCGATGTGGTCTAGGACGAATTGCTGGTGGGGGTGACGGTCGACGAAGCGAGTGACTTCTTCGAGTTGGCGCTCGAAGATGAGGATGTCGTAGACGAGGTGCGTTTGCGTGAGGGCTCGGATGCCCCGGTTGAAGTCGGGGACGTCGAGGAAGCCTGCGACTTCGGCCTGGACGACGTGACGGAGGCCTACTAGCTTTGGTTGGGTTGCGAGTTGAGGGAGCGATGCTTCGAAGTTGGGTGATGCAATTGGGGCCCATCCTACTACGCCGCGAATCTGGGGGCAGGTTTGGGCGAGATCGAGGAGCCAGTGGGTTTCTTCGAGGGTCTGGCGCGCCTGGACGGCTATTGCTCCGTCTATGTTGGCTTGGGTGAGTTCGTTGACTAGATCTGCGGGGAGGAAATCGCGGCGGAGGGCGGCCATGCTGTCGTCGATCCAGCCGTATTCGGTGGGGGAGTAGCGCCAGAGATGATGGTGGGAGTCGATGACTGGGGATGGTACGGGGGGATGGGAGTTCATGCCGTCACTATGCTATTTGGCATCGGGACTGCCGGGCAATTGTTTCGCGGTTTGTGCGTCGTTTGATTAGAGGATGGCTGCTTCGGCATCAGTCGGATATGCTCTTGAGATGCGTGTGCATGTGCTTCACTTTGGGGTTCTTCGGGAGCGGCTTGGCAGCGGTGAGGCGTTGATGGAGTTGCCTGAAGGAGCTACCGTTGCAGAGGTTTTGAACGTCTACAGAGAGCGGATTACTGGCTTTGCGTGGGATTCGATTGCTGTGGCAGTGAATCAGGAGTATGCGAAGGCTGATGTGATTTTGAAGGATGGAGATGAGGTGGCGCTGCTGCCTCCGGTCAGTGGTGGATTTGGGTTTGAAGGATTGGAACGGTATGCGGGTTGAGATTACGGATGAAGTGATTCCGTCGGCAGAGATTGTGGCCGAGGTGAAGGCGGGGCCGGATGGGGCGGTGTGCGTCTTCGACGGGATTGTGCGGGACAATTCGCGTGGGCGAAAGACGCTGTATCTGGACTATGAGGCTTATCGGGAGATGGCGCTGGAGCAGATGCGCGGGCTTGCGACCGAAGCCTTGACGAAGTTTGGTGTGCGGGATGTGGCGCTGGTGCATCGGCTGGGGCGGCTGATGGTTGGGGAGACGAGTGTGCTGGTGGTGGTGGCTTCGGCGCATCGCGGAGCGGCGTTTGATGCTTGCCGGTGGCTGATCGATACGTTGAAGAAGACGGTGCCGATTTGGAAGAAGGAACAGTTTGTGGATGGAGCGATTTGGGCGGATGGGGAGCCGTTTCCGGTGGATATGATCGCCAGTTCGCCGGAGATGCGGGGATGAGGCTTGCCGGTCTGATGCTGGGCGCGGGACTGTTGCTGCAGGGTGTTGCGATGGCGCAGGCTCCGGTTGTTCGCAAGCCTCCAGTGGCAAATGGGACGCAGGCTCCGCAGACGGAGGATGACGCTCAGACGCAGCCTGTGAGCGGGGGGCAGAACAACGGGGGCCAGAAAGGTTCGCAGAAAGACGAGTCTCCTAAGGGTGGGTTTCCGACGATCAAGGTGGAGACCCGGCTGGTGAATGTGGCGCTGAACGTGGTGGATGCCAAGGGGTCGCCAGTGGGCGGGCTGGTGAAAGATGATTTTCAGATACTCGAGGATGGGAAGCTGCAGGAGATACGGATATTTGAGCGGGAGACGACGACTCCGCTATCGATTGTGCTGGCGATCGATACGAGTGAGAGCGTGCTGACGAATGAGCGGCTGGAGAAGGAGGCGGCGAAGCATTTTGTGAATGCGCTGCTCCGGGAACAGGATGAGCTGGATTTGATGGAGTTCTCGGAGGTGGTGCGGGAGGTTGTTCCATTTACGAATCAAAAGAAACGGATTGAGGCGGGGATCAATGGAGTGCAGCGGGGCGCTGCAACTGCTCTGTATGACGCGATCTACCTGGCATCGGAGCGATTGGGAGAGACTTCGGCGGCGGACGGACGCAGGCGAGTGATTGTGTTGATCACCGATGGCGGGGATACGGTGAAGGGAGAGAGATATACGCAGGCGCTGGAGCAGGCTCAGCGGGCGGGTGCGATGATTTATGCGCTGATTATTGTTCCGATCTATGCGGATGCGGGGAGGAATACAGCCGGAGAGCACGCGCTGATTCAGATGGCGAACGACACCGGCGGGAAGTATTACTACGTGGTGGATCCGAAAGACCTGGAGCCGGCGTTCCGGCATGTTTCGGATGATCTTCGGACGCAATATCTGCTGGGATACTATGCGCCGAAGCGCGGGGCGGACGACTCGTACCGGACGATCAAGGTGCGGATGACGGATGCGGCGCTTCGAGGGAGCTATGAGCTTCGGTATCGGAGCGGGTATTACGCGGATGCTCGGTGAGGGCTGACGACGGTCGACCGCGGATTTGCCGGATTGGCACGGATTGAAAGACTCAACACTGATTTACACCGATGACACCGATTTAAGGACTGAAGGGCCGCTGCGGGCGTGTGGTGTACTTGTTGGTGAGGTGTCTTTGATGGGAGTTGAAGATTCGTTTGTGTTTGCGGGTGAGGCCGAGAAGATTGCGCGGGAGGCTGGGGCGCTGCTGCGTGAGTTTTATGGGAAGGGTGTTGAGACGGAGTACAAGGGCGATGTTGATCTGGTGACGGAGGCTGACCGATCGAGCGAAAAGCTGATTGTTGAGAGGCTGAATGCGGCGTTTCCTTCGCATGGGGTTTATGGCGAGGAGGGGACCAGGACGGGGCTTGAGAGCGAGTACCGGTGGTATGTCGATCCGTTGGATGGGACGACGAACTTTGCGCATGGATTTCCGGCGTTTTGCGTGGTTTTGGGGCTGGAGCGCAGGGCGAAGGGGCTGGCCGCGGATGCGGATGGGGAGATGGTGGCCGGGGTGGTCTATGACCCCCTTCGGGATGAGATGTTTTCGGCGGAGAAGGGTAAGGGCGCCTGGCTGAATGGGCGGGCGATTCATGTTTCGAAGACGGCTACGTTGCAGGAGTCGTTGACGGGGACGGGATTTCCGAGCAAAAAGCGGCATGACAATCCGAATGTGTATTTCTATTCGGAGGTGACTCTGCGGTCGCATGGGGTTCGTCGGGCGGGGAGCGCGGGGTTGGATCTCGCTTATGTGTCTTGCGGGCGGCTGGACGGGTTCTGGGAGTTCAATCTGAATCCTTGGGATACTTCGGCGGGAGTGTTGCTGGTGGAAGAGGCTGGCGGGATGGTGACTCATTTCGATGGGGGCCCGTTTACGCTGGATAGCCGGGAAGTGCTGGCGACGAATGGGCTGATCGGAGGGGAGATGGCGCATTTGTTTACGGAGATGTTTGCGGGGAGAGAGATGGAGCCGGTTGCTACTCCGGCTGAGTTTGCGCGGCGGCGGGCGGAGATGGAGAAAAAATAGCTCAAAGGTTATCCATTTCCTTGTTTGCAGGGTAGAGTGGTTGTGCTGCTAGAATCGTGTCAAAGCCCAGGGATGACCGGCGACTTTAGATTTGGGGTAAGGGAGATTTTTCGAGATGGCTTATGTGATTGCGGAACCGTGTATCGGGACGAAGGATTCAGCTTGCGTGGATGCCTGCCCGGTGGATTGTATCCATCCAAAGAAGGATGAGGCGGGATACGGGGAGTCCGATCAGTTGTTTATCGATCCGGTGGAGTGCATCGACTGCGGGGCCTGTGTTCCAGTGTGCCCGGTTTCGGCGATTTATGCGGGCGATGACCTGCCGGAGAAGTGGGCGGAGTACCAGACGAAGAATGCTTCGCACTTCGGGCGATAGATTGAGATTGGTTTGATTTGCGACCGCGTAGCCCTGAGGCTGCGCGGTTTTTTGCTTTTGGAGACCTGGGATGAAGAGCTTGTCGTCGGCGGTGGTGTTGTCGGAGACGAGGATGAGGTTGCGGACCGTCAAGGTAGACGACCATGCGCGTTGGGGGAAGATGACAGCGAAGCAGATGGTGCGGCATTTGGCCTGTTCTTACGAGGTGGCCTTGGGAGACCGTGCGGTTGGAGCAGTGACAGGGCCGCCGCCGGTGCTGGTGAAGTGGTTTGCGTTGAGGTCGGGTCTGCGGTGGCCGAAGAATTTGAAGACTACGCGTGAGTTGAAGCGGGCGATTGTGGAGCACTCGGACGAGACGTTTGACGAGGTGGTGGGTGCGGCGGTTGAGAAGATGCAGGGGCTGGCGAGCGGGACTCGGTGCGCGCCGTGCCATCCGATGTTCGGGCCGATGACGTTGGAGGACTGGCTGCGTTGGGGATATCTGCATGCGGACCATCATCTGCGGCAGTTCGGCCGGTGAAGGATGATCCAACGGCAGAGCGAGGCGATTGTGTTGCGGGTGTGGCCGTTTCAGGAGGCTGACCTGCTGGTGAGCCTGTTTACGCGGGAGCAGGGGAGGGTGAAGGGCGTGGCGCGCCATGCGCTGCGGTCGCGGCGACGGTTTGGCGGGGCGCTGGAGCCGATGACGTATGTGCGGGCCTACGTATGCGGAGAAGCCGAAGCAGGAGCTGGTGCGGCTGGATGCGTTTGAGATTTTGAGCTCGCCGCTGAGCCGGCCGGTGGATTATGCGCGGACGGCGGCGCTGCAGTTTGTGGCGGAGGTGGTGGAGGAGGTTTTGCCGGAGGGGGCTGTTGAGGATTCGGTTTTCCGGCTGGTGCTGGCGGTGTTGGAGGAGATGCAGGTGGGGCGGGTTTGGCTGCCGGTGACCTATTTTGCTCTGTGGATGAGCAGGTTGATGGGATGGATGCCTGAGTTGGGGCATTGTGTTGTGTGTGGGTTGGATTTGCGTGGGGGAACGGTCTGGTATTCGGCTAATGGCGACGGGGTGACTTGCAGAGATGACAGGAGGGGTGGGAGTGCGGCGCTGTCGGCTGAGTCGGTGAATGAGGCGTTGAGGATCTTTCGAGGGACGGTGAAAGGGTTGGCGGAGGAGGATTGGCCGCAGGCGCGCGGGGCCGATCTGCGGCGGTTTGCGGTGGAGACGCTGGAGAGGAATTTGGAGCGGCGGTTGGTGAGTGCTCGGGCTCTGGAGAGAGTTTGAAGGCTTACTTTTTCCGGGATCCTCCGATGACGAACACAAAACCAAAGGGGATCAGGCATAAGGTGAGAAACAGAATGATCGCGGTCCAATCGTGGGCATTAATTCTCACAATGCCTAACCACTCCAATAGGATTCCGAGCACCCAGGCCATGAAGCAGAGAATTCCTACGGCAAAACTCGATTGAGAGGAGATTTGACGGACCAAGCGAATACATCCGACGAACAATATGAGAAGGCCGATGAGTAGGGTGGGAAGGAAGGTTGCTTCAATGAAGCCAAATACGGGAGTATCTGTTGAGTTATGGCTGACGATCTCCAAGAGATAACTCATCAAGGTGCCAAGGACGACAAGGCATAGGCCTGAGATGGTGAGAACTTTTGCGGGCATGCGAGCAAACATTCGAAATTCTAACCTGACCTAGCAATAGCACTGGTAAGCTTCCTATCGCGTGCGTTTTTTTTGCGTTGTGAGGACGGTCGATGCGATTAGGCGTGAAGACGATGGCGGTTGTTTGCTGGGCGGCGGTAATACTGCAGACGATGGGCCGTGCCGATGCCCAGATTGGCTCGAAGGAGCACTGGGTTGGATCGTGGGCGGCTTCGCAGCAGATTCCGGAGACGGCGAATTTGTTGGATCCGGAGTCGATGCGGGATGGGACGCTGCGGGAGATTGTGCATCTTTCGGTTGGTGGGAGCCAGTTGCGGGTGCGGGTTTCGAATGCGTTTGGGACGCAGCCGCTGCATTTGACGACAGTGCATGTGGCGCGGCCGGTGTCGGCTGCGGAGGAGGCGATTGACGCGGCGAGCGATACGGCGGTGATGTTCGGCGGAGCGTCGGATGTGACGATTCCGGCGGGTGCGGAGTATGTGTCTGATCCGGTTACATTTTCTGTGGCGCCGCTTTCTAGTGTGGCGATTTCGATTCATTATGACGAGCCGCCGGTGGGAGAGACGGGGCATCCGGGGTCGCGGGCGACGTCTTATGTGGCGCATGGGGATTTGGTGTCGGCGGCGAATCTGCCGGATGCGAAGAAGGTGGAGCACTGGTATCAGATATCCGGCGTGGATGTGGTGGGGGCGGAGAAGGCGGGGGCGGTGGTGGCGCTGGGGGATTCGATTACGGATGGGCATGGAGCGACGACGAATGGGAACGATCGGTGGACCGATGTTCTAGCGGCGCGAATGCAGGGGGATAAGTCGGCACGGGGGATGGGGGTGTTGAACGAGGGGATTGGAGGGAATCGGTTACTGCTGGATGGGCTGGGGCCGAATGCGCTGGCGCGGTTCGATCGCGATGTGATTGCGCAGACAGCGGTGAGGTGTGTGATTGTGCTGGAGGGAATTAATGATCTGGGGACGCTGACGCGGGACCATGATGCTTCGGCGGAGGTGCATGCGGCTTTGGTGAAGCGGATGGAGGGGGCTTATGCGCAGATGATTGCGCGGGCGCATGCGCATGGGATTCGGGTGATTGGAGCGACGATACTGCCGGATGGCGGGTCGAAGTACTACCATCCGGGACCAGAGAGTGAGGCGGACCGGCAGGCGGTGAATGCGTGGATTCGGGAGCCGGGACATTTTGATGGGGTGGTGGATTTCGACAAGTTGATGCGGGACCCGGCCAATCCGAATCTGATTTTGCCGGCTTATGACTCGGGGGATGGGCTGCATCCTTCGCCGGCGGGGTATAAGGCGATGGCGGATGCTATTCCGCTGTTGCTGCTGACGCACTGAGCGCATCATATGGAATGGCCAGTCCGAACACAGCGTAGGAAGGATGTTTCGGACTGGCCAGTCGACTAGTGGGGAGCCAACATCGCGTCGTTGAATTGTTTGAAGAAGGCGTCGTATTTTTCCTGACCGTTGGAGGCGGCGAAGCGGAGGGGCTTGACGCGTTCGACGAGGATTTCGGTGGCGTTGGGTTGGGTTTTGATGATGTTGATGACCTCGTCGACATAGTCTTTGAGGGGCATGGCGCGTGGGTCGGCGGCCTGGCCGGGACCCATGAGTTCGGTCTGGACGTAGGGAGGGACGAGCTCGACGACTTCGATGTTGGTGGAATTGAGTTGATAGCGGAGGGATTCGCTCCAGGAGTGGATGGCGGCCTTGGTGGCGCAGTAGGTGGGGGTAAGGGCCAAGGGGACGAATGCGAGGCCTGAGGAGACGGTCATGATGGTGGCGTGTTGCTGCTTCTTGAGTTGGGGGAGCAGCGCTGCGGTAAGGCGGATGGGGCCGAGGAGGTTGGTGGTGATGATAGCTTCGGCGTCGGCTGCATCGGGTTTGTTGAGGAAATCTTCGGGGCGCATGATGCCGGCGTTGTGAATGACGACGTTGAGAGCGGGAAAATCCGTGCCGAGTTTTTGCGCGAAGGAGCGGATGCTGGCGGCGTCCTCGATGTTGAGGATGGCGGAGGCGATGCCGGGGTTGGCGGCGGTGGTCTCGTCGAGGACCTGCTGGCGGCGGCCGGCGATGATGACTTTGTTGCCGAGCTTGTGGAAGGCCTCTGCGAGGCCGCGGCCGATGCCGGAGCCGCCGCCGGTGACGAGGATGGTGTTGCCGGTGGGTTTCATCGTTGTTCTTTCTCCTGATTAGAGTCTTAGTGTGTTGAATGTTGAACGTTGGATGCTCGATGAACCGGGTTCGGAGCTAGTAATCAAGTTTGACCACCAGCGCCCGGCGGAAGGGTTGGAGTTGGCTCTTGTGTTCTGTCATACTGCCGAGATGTGCGGTCGTGCGAGCTTTGGATGCCGTTGCCGGTCGGCTGGTCGCGTGGTGTGGCTGTTGCTGTGGGGCTTTTTTTTCTGGGGGATCGGGGCTGTTTCTGCCGAAGCGCAGGATGAGCCTAAGGCGGTCGTCGATGGGGGCGTTCCGACGCTGCATGTGTATACGAATCTGATCCAGATACCTACGCTGGTTCTGGAGCCGAATCATGAACTTATCCGGAAGCCGATTGCGGAGAACCGGTTTTCCGTGAGTATTGATGATGGACCGTGGTTTCGGACGACGCATGTGCGGCAGGAGGGCGAGGACCCGATAGAGCTTTCGATTTTGCTGGATGCCAGCGGGGATACGGCTGCGCTGATGCCGAAGATTGGGGATGTGCTGTCGGAGCTTGCGCGATCGTCGTTGCGGCCGAGGGACCGGGTTTCTGTGTATGCACTGGATTGTTCGCTGATACGCTCGCTTTATGATGCACCCGCCGATAGCGGTGCGATCAAGAAGGCTGCGGATTTGGCTCTGGAGTCGTGGATGTTGCGCAAGAAGCATAAAGAGAGTTGTGAACAGGGCCTTCATCTTTGGGATGGATTGGCCGAGGTGGAAGTGGATATGTCGAAGCTGCCGGGGCGGCGGGTGATTCTGGCAATCACGGACGGTAAGGATAAAGGAAGTAAGTACACGCGGAACCAAGTTATGACCTTTGCTCAGGGGACTGGTACGGCGATCTTCGGACTGACCTACGCTGAGCGAAGCCTGGTGGGAGTGCCGACGATGGGCCGGCATGGAGCAGGGATGTATGTTCCGGGCGACGGAGGGCCTCGAGGGAACGATGCGGAGTTGATCCCGGTGTGCGAATTGAGCGGCGGAGTTGTGATGACGGCGAGTGATACGAGGTCGGTGGGGTTGACTCTTCGTGAGTTCGTGACGATGCTGCGCGAGCGATACATCGTGGAGTTTCCGCGGCCTTCCAATTCGACCCCGGGCACGCATGATATGGAGGTGAGGGTTGCGCATGCCAATTACCTTATCCGGCCAGCTGGGATCTCTGTGCCTCTGCCGGATCCAGCTTTGGCGGCCGATCCTACGACGATTCAGTCGGGTCCGTCGCAGACGCCTGAGCAGGGCACTCGGAAGGGTACGACTTCCCCCAAGTGAATTTTGCGGGGACTCGTTTAGGTGATGGGAACGGGTGGAGCATTTAGAATCGAAGGATTGCGGGAATTCAAGAGAGAGTTATGAGTGGATTGGTTTCGCGGGTTAGCGAGAAGAGAGCGCTAACCTTCCAGGAGCTTTTGTTTACGCTGCAGCGGTTCTGGGCAGATCGCGGGTGCGTGTTGCAGCAGCCTTACGATGTTGAGGTTGGGGCGGGGACGATGTCTCCGGATACGTTTTTGCGCGTGCTTGGGCCTAAGCCGGTGAGGATTGCTTATGCGCAACCTTCGCGGAGGCCAGCGGATGGGCGCTATGGGGAGAATCCGAATCGGCTGTTTCGGCATACGCAGCTGCAGGTGATTTTGAAGCCTCCGCCGGTGAATATTCAGGAGATGTACCTAGAGTCGCTGGTTGCGATTGGGATTGACCTGCGTGAGCACGACATCAAGTTTGAAGAGGATAACTGGGAGTGGCCGGTGGGCGGGGCGTGGGGCGTCGGCTGGCAGGTAATGATGGATGGTCAGGAGATTACGCAGTTCACGTACTTTCAGCAGTGCGGCGGGATGGATCTGGACCCGATCTCGGGCGAGATTACGTATGGGTTGGAGCGGATGGCGCAGTTTCTGCAGGACAAGGAATCGATCTACGACATTGTGTGGGCCGTTGAGCCGGATACGGGAAGAGAAGTTACGTATGGAGAGATTCGGCTGGCAGAGGAAGAGCAGTTTTCGGCTTACAGCTTCGATTATGCGGACGTGGGTAAGCTCTGGGAGCATTTGAATCTGTACGAGGCGGAGTGTCTGGCGCTGCTCGAGAAGGCGAAGGGGTTCGAGAAGATGGATGCGCTGACGTTGAAGCGGTTTCCCGTGTTGGGGGCGTATGAACTGGCGCTGAAGTGCTCGCATGTTTTAATTTGCTGGATGCGCGCGGGGCGATTTCGGTGACGGAACGTGTGGGCGTGATGGCTCGGATTCGGACGCTTGTGGTGGGTGTTGCGAAGGCTTATGCGGCGCAGGGCGAGGCGTTGCGGAGTTTGGAGATAGGCGCCGTGGCTTTTTTGCTTTGAGATTGGTTGAGGGATGATGGCGGATTTTCTTTTTGAGATTGGGTTGGAAGAGATGCCGGCGCGGATGATTGCCGGTGCGCAGGCGGAGTTGCAGCAACGCGTGGTGAAGATGCTGGAGCGCGAGAGGCTGGTGCGGTCGGGCGCGTCGACGAAGAGCTTTGCTACGCCGCGGCGGCTGGCGGTTTGGGTGAAGGATGTCGCTGAGCGGCAGGAAGACGTGGCCGAGGAGTTGGTGGGGCCTTCCGTGAAGGTGGCTTATAAGGACGGCGTGCCAACGCCTGCAGCGGTCGCTTTTGCGAAGAAGGCCGGGGTTGCGGTTGAAGAGCTGAGGACGATTACGAATGCGAAGGGGGAGTATCTGGCGGCGACGGCGGTGAAGGCCGGACGCGGTGCCGCTGACGTAATTGCAGCGGAGTTGCCGAAGGAACTGGCGGGGATTTACTGGGCGAAGAATATGTACTGGCGGCCTGGGAAGCCGGAGCGGTTTGTGAGGCCAGTGCGGTGGATGGTGGCGATGCTCGGCGGCGAGGTGGTGCCGGTGGGGTTTGGTGGATATGTGGCAGGTAAAGTTACATATGGACACCGGGTTTTATTTGGAGAGCAGGAGATTCAGCTGGCGGCTCCGGATGATTATGAGGATGCGTTGCTGAGTGGGTTTGTGATTGCCGATGTGGAGGGGCGACGGCAGAGGATTCGGAAGGCTCTTGATAAAGTGATGCGCACTGTGGATGGGATGCGGTGGCGCGAAGACCATGGGCTGGTGGATAAGCTGACGCAATTGACCGAGTGGCCATCGGTGCTACTTGGTGGGTTTGAGAAGGAGTTTCTGGCGTTGCCTGAGGAGGTGCTGGTCACGGTGATGCGGGACCACCAGAGCTATTTTGCGGTTGAGGATAAGGATGGGAAGTTGGCTCCGCATTTTCTGGCAGTGTTGAATACCGAGGCCGATGCTGCGGGCGAGGCGGTGATTCGGCATGGGAATGAGCGGGTTTTGCGGGCTCGGTTTAATGATGCGAAGTTCTTCTGGGAGTTTGATCAGAGGGTTCCGCTGGTGGAGCGGGTGAAGCTGCTGGAAAATGTGACGTTTCAGAAGGATTTGGGGAGTTATGCGGCGAAGACGGAACGAGTGAAACGGGTGGCGGCTGGACTTGCGGGGCTGGTTGTCGCGCGAGGGGTTTCTGTTGATGCTTCGGCGTTGGAAACAGCGACTTTGTTGGCGAAGACCGATCTTACTGCCGAGCTGGTGAAGGAGTTTACGGAGTTGCAGGGTGTGGTGGGTGGGTTGTATTCGCGGGCACAGGGTTTTCCCGGGGCTGTGAGCGATGCGATCTATGACCAGTACAAGCCGGAGTCTATGGAGGACGACGTGCCGCGGACGGTGGAGGGTGCGCTGCTGTCGATTGCGGATAAGGCGGATACGATTGCCGGGATGTTTGGGTTGGGATTGGAGCCGACAGGATCGAAGGACCCATTTGCGCTGCGGCGGGCGGCGAATGGAATTGTGAAGATTCTGGCGGAGAGCGCTGTTCCGCTGCCGCTAAGCGATCTGGTGAGATGTGGCCGCAGCCTCTTCCGGTACGACAGCTAGGTGCGACTTCGTGCGGAGGTCTTCCTTGCGGAGCGGCTGGAGTTCTATCTGCGGGAGGTGAAAGGGCAGGCTTACGACGTGGTGAAGGCGGTGCTGGCGGCCGGGTTGAACGATGTTCGCGATGCGGTGGCGAGGGCGGAGGCAGTGACCGCGGTCGCGGTCATCGGAGGACTTTGCAGCAGTGTCGTCAGCGTTCAAGCGGATGAAGAATATTCTTCTTCAGGCACAAGAGAAGGGTGATTTGCCAGAACATGACGCACCCGAAGCGAGTTTCGCTCATCCATCGGAGATGACCTTGAATACGCAAGCTGGAGTCGTTGGGGAGAGAGTCAAAAAGTTGGCAGATCAACGCAATTATCTTACTGCGCTGGAAGCAATTGCGACATTAAGGCCGCAAATTGACGCTTTCTTCCAAGATGTAATGATTATGGATCCCGATAGAAACATCCGACTACGGAGGCTAGCAATGCTTCAGAGAATTGTTCGAACATTCTCGGGAATTGCCGACTTCTCGGAGATTGTGGTGGCGGGGTAGGGAGGCATATCCCAGGGGCTGAAGCCCCATTTGTGCGCGTTTAGGTTGCCAAGGCTGAAGCCTTGGCTTACCTAGATGTGAAGTTTCAATAGGTTGTTGTCCATTCGATCGAGAACTGGGAAGCTGATGTTGCGAAGCAAAAGCGACTCAGGAGACCGAATGGACTATCACCATCATGCTCGACTGACGATGGTTCGTCGAGAGGAACTGGCGAAGAGGGTTTTGGAAGGCCGGCTGAGCTTGAAGGAGGCCGAGGCCGAGTTCAAGCTCAGCCGGCAGAGCGCAGCCAAGTGGGTGCGGCGGTATCGGGAGCATGGCGTTGCTGGGTTGAAAGACCGGAGTTCGCGTCCGCATCGTTCGCCACGCGGCACGTCGAAGGAGAGGATCATGGAGATCGAGCAGTTGAGGCGGCAGCGCTGGACCGGGGTGCGCATCGCGCAACAGCTCGGGCTGAGCCGGGCCACGGTCAGCCGCGTGCTGCGGCGGTTGAAGCTGAACCGAATCCGCCATATCGAGCCGCAGCTGCCGCCTAACCGCTATGAGCACGCGGCTCCGGGCGACCTGCTGCATCTGGATATCAAGCGCCTGGTGCGCATCCAGCGGCCTTCGCACCGGGTCACCGGCGACCGCCGCGATGGGGTCAAGGGCATCGGCGCCGAGTTCCTGCACGTCGCCATCGACGATCACTCGCGGCTGGCCTTCACCGCCATGTACCCGGACCAGACCGAACGCAGTTCGACCCACTTCCTGGCCGCGGCCGTGGCTTGGTACCAACAACTCGGCATCGCTATCCAGCGCGTGCTCACCGATAACGGACCTTGCTACAAAGCCAACACCTTCGCCCGCAGCTGCGGTCAACTCGGCTTGAAACATCGCCGCACCCGGCCCTACACTCCGCGAACCAACGGCAAGGCCGAGCGCTTCATCAAGACCGCCATCAACGAGTGGGCTTACGCCTACACCTTCCAGAACTCAGAAGACCGGACGGCTTCGCTTCCCCTCTGGACTCACCAGTACAACTGGCACAGACCCCACGCCAGCCTCAACCAACAACCGCCCGTCAGCAGAGCAGGTCTCGATGACAACAACCTCTTGACTCACCACACCTAGAAGCAAAAGCAACAAATTGTCAGAGGGTCTCTAGTGGGTCAGCACCATCGCGCCCATCACGAAGAGAAGTGCAGCGCCTAGTGTGGCCAAGGGAATGACTATGCCTTCATAGATGGCAAGGGAGGGGCGGGGGGTGGGGCCGTCTTCGGCGCGAAAGTTCGACATTGAAACCTGATCGTTCTGCTCGTTGAATTCCATGGTTTCTTTCTTCCTAGTTGACTCTCGTGTGTCTATGAGAGAGATGTGCGGAGCCCTTTGGTTGTGTTGCTATATCTCTTGAACTGCGGCGAGTTGCGCTAATCTCCTGCCGGCAATCATCCATGAGGAAAAGACTAGTCGCAAGAGTTACCTGACAGATGGTATCTGCGATAACACGGGCCTGTGAATGCAACATTTGGGCCATCTCCTCTCTTGCTGCACGATGTGGTCAGAGTTGCAGCTGTACGAGGTCTGGCTGGTCCATCGGATGGAAGACGCGACTCGTAGGCAGGGTGTTGGGTGACGGCAGCTTTCCGATGGCCATGGCGATTTCGTCGCAGGCGTTGCGCCGGGCACAGTGCACGCAGTCCTTCGCTACCTTATCGGGCATGGCGAAGCGGTCGACGATGCGGAAGTTGAAGTGTTCGAAGAAGGCGGGGATGCGGGTGAAGAGACAGAGGCACTTGATGCCGCTGGCGTTCGGCTTGATCGACGAGGGCGCGGACGAGGAGGCCGCCGGCTCCCTGTCCCTTGGTTTCAGGACGGACAACGATGGAACGGACCTCGGCGAGGTGCTGGCCATAGACATGAAGCGCAGCGCAGCCGACGAACTGGTGGGATGCCGTTTCGACGATGGTGAAGGTGTGGATGTTGGCGCGAATTTCCGCATAGGAGCGGTGCAGGAGGGTTCCGTCGCAGGTGAAGCTCTCGATCAGCTGACAGATGGCGCGGGCATCTTGCAGTTGCGCTTTACGCGTTCGTAAAGGTGTTGCTTTGAACTCGTTTTCCTTTGTGATGATGGGAATTTCGAGTGAAGGCGAGAACGAAGGGGCCGGAGGTTCTGTTACGAGAGACAATGCCATAGACACTGCGCTTTTTTTCTTTTCCGGGTTGCGATGGGCCGGAGAAACGGGTTTAGGTAGATGTTTGTGTCTGTTCGGAGGGCTAGCTGCCGTAGTGGCGGCCTTCGTTGGATGGCTCCCATGGAATAGGGGCAAAGGTGCGCTGGAAGAAGGTGTTGTCGACGATGTAGCGCTCGTTGTTCTCGCCTTCAATGATCCAGTCGCCGGGATAAGCTTTGCGCTGTCCTGAGTCGGTGAGGATGACGGCGGGTTGGAGGCATTGTGTGGCGTTTACCAGAAGGGGCCTGCGGGTGCGAAAAGTGTTCATTGAAAACTCTCTCCCGGCGGCTCTATTTCGCCGCCGAAGAGTATTTCAACACCGCCCCCATAAGAAAGGCGTAACGGTTTTCTTGAAAGTTCGTAAAGACGTTAGTTGACCCGCTGGAGGCGATCGATGAGCTTCTGGGCGAGGGGTTCGCCGGATTCGGTCCACAGGAGTCGGCTGCTGATGCCGCAGTTTTTTTCAACGGAGAGGGTGAAGGCGAGGAGCATCTCGACATTTTGCTGGATGTGTTTGGTGGCGTCTTCGTCGAGGTCCTCGTCGTCTATAGTTTCGGCGAGCCAGGGGGTGTCGAGGCCGAAGTCGATGCGGATGTGACCGTTTTGCTCGAAGGTGGCGTCGTCG
The DNA here is from genome assembly GCA_963802695.1 of uncultured Acidobacteriaceae bacterium. Lineage (GTDB taxonomy): Bacteria > Acidobacteriota > Terriglobia > Terriglobales > Acidobacteriaceae > Edaphobacter. The sequence continues at coordinate 373,003 of CAWDJN010000009.1, read as the reverse complement.
AATCCGGGGCCGAAGCCGAGGATTCGGACGGTGGCGGGTTGACGCTTCCAGAGGGTGTCGAGCGCGGCAGATTCGGCGACTTGAGAGGCGCTCGTGTCGGGAGTCCAGAGTTTCCAGCGCATCTCGAACTCGTAGGCGGTGTCGTCGTGGAGCTGCTCGGTGGCCTCGGCTACGGCGTTTTCGATGACGGCGTCGGAGGTTTCCTCGGAGCGTTCGTCATTGACGTAGAGGCGCTGGTAGGTAGGGGCTTCGTTGAAGCTGATGGGGTAGGCGCTGGCGGCAGATACGCGGGGATCTCCGCTGATGAGGGCGAACTGACGCATGACCGAGACGAGGGTCGCGGGGAGGTTCTCGAAGCGAAAGTTGGGGAACCAGAGACTTAGATAGAGCTGATCGGCCATAGGGATAGTTTAGTCCCGTTGCGACCGCGGATTGGGCCAAGAAATACGGGTGCGAAGCCAGATTGTTTTGTGACGCGCCAGGCGCGAGCTTCGGGTGAGAAGATAGAGGAGGAATGAGCGTTTCGGTAGAACGGCTGCGGGTCTGGTTACTTGTGGGTGCCGGCCTGCTTGTCATAGTGGTCGTTGGCTTCCTGAGCTATGCGCACTACCGAAAGCACAGGTTTCTGGCGAATCTTCCGGCGAAGCTCGGAGTGGACATTCGACGGGAGACCAATAACGTTACCTATTCGCAGTCGGTGCAGGGGCGGACGGTCTATACGATTCATGCGGCCAAGGCGGTGGAGCGTTCGGATGGCAAGATGACGCTGCATGATGTGGGGATCGTGCTGTATGGGCGCAAGCAGGATAGAGCGGACCGGATCTATGGGAATGAGTTTGAGTATGACCAGGCGAACGGCGTTGTCCGTGCGGAGGGCGAGGTGCACATCGATCTGCAGGCGCCTGAGGCCGCAGATGCGAAGGCAAAGATGGATTATGCGGCAGGGAAGGACTTGCGCGGGGCGGAGCATGAGGCACAGGATTCACGACTGATCCATGTGACGACGAGCGGGTTGGTGTTTCTGCAGAAGTTGGGAGTGGCGGCGACGGACAAGGACATCGAGTTTGCATCGGGTGGATTGACAGGGCATGCGGTTGGGGCGGACTACAACTCGGATACGGGTGTGGTGGTGTTGCACTCAGCGGTGAAGGTGAATGGTCTGCAGCATGGTCAGCCGGTGGTGTTGACGGCGTCGAACGCAGTGTTGGACAGGGCCGGGCAGACGATGGTGATGTCGCATGCGAAGTATGTATCGGTGGGCGGCGGGGACGGGACAGCGGAGGGACAGTCGGCGCGGGGGGACCACGTGGTGGTGCATCTGCGAAGCGACGGTTCTGCGCAGCGGATTGAAGCAGAGGGTGAGGTGACATTGACCAATGGAGCCGGAGGAAGCGTGGTGGCTCCTCGGGGTGAGGTGGTGTTGAATGCGCAGAATCAGCCGGTGTCAGCGGTGATGACGGGCGGAGTGAAGTATGGATCGGAGGAACTGCTGCGGCAAGTGCATGGTCTGGCGGCCGAGGGGCGAGCAGGGTTCGATAACAAGGGACACCTGGAGCATCTGGCGATGACCGGCGGAGTGCGAATGCAAGAGCGCGTGCGGGCATCGGACGCAGCGGGTGAGCCATGGAGTGAGAGGGAGTTGAGCGCGGCGGCAGTGGAACTGGGGATGGTTACGGATTCGGCGGGGAAGGCTCAGTTGCGGGATGCTAAGGCGACCGGAGATGCGCGGTTGACGGCCGTGAACGCAGCTGCGAAGGGTGGAACCACGAGCAGTACCATGGGTGGAGATGTTCTGACCGGACACTTTGTGCGGGTCGAAAATGTCGATCATATTTCTGAGGTGCATGGAGACGGTCATGCCTCGCTGAGGCGAGTCAGCGCGACCGGGGTGGTGAGCACGAGCTCCAGTGATTCGCTGGTGGCGCACTTTCGGAGTGCGATGGGCGGGAGTGGGAAGGGGGCGGGTGCGATCAGCAAGGGGCAGCGGGGCGGGAAAGATGCTTTGAATGCTCAGGGCGGGGATACGCTTGCTGACGCGACAGAGATGGGGCGTGTGGTGATGACGGAGTTGCCGGCGCGGAAGCCTGGGGATACGGCTGCTCCCGTCGAGGAGCGCGCGACGGCCGAACGTGCTGTTTATGACGGCGAACTGCAGAGGACGACGCTGACGGGCAGTGCGCAGGTAAGCGATGGGACGAGCGTGCTTTGGGCCGATCAGGTGGTGATGGAGCAGGAGAGCGGCGATGCTACGGCTGATGGGTCAGTCAAGGCAAGTTATGGACAGCCGGGAAGCACGGAAGAGCCGGCGCATGTGCTCGCTGCACGTGCGGAGCTGAAGCATGATTCACAAGTAGCGACTTTTCATGGAGTGGCGGGTAAACCGGCGCGGTTGTGGCAGGGAGCTTCCCAGGTCGAGGCGCCGGTGATTCAGTTTGACCGGAGACAAAGGCGCCTGTTGGCTCATGGAGAAGGTCAGGGTGCGCCGATGGCGGTGCATACGGTGCTGGTGCGTGGGGGCGGGGCAACCGCCTCGGGGAAGGCGGATGCAAAGCCGGTTTCCGAGGGCGGAAAAGCGTCAGGAGCCGGGAAGACTGATGTTGTTCGGGTAGCAAGCCGGGAGCTTGTTTATTCGGACGAGGCGAGGAAGGCGGAGTTTAGCGGCGGCGTTGCAGTGGAGAGCAGAGATGGCGTGATGCGGGCGCAGCAGATCATTGTTTATCTGCAGCAAGCGCAGAAGACAAACCCCGCGGGAAGGGCGACTGCCGGGTCTGCATTCGATGGAAGCGGATTGATGGGTGGCAGCGTAGAGCGGATGGTTGCGACGGGCCACATTGACATGGAACAGCCGGGGCGGCGGGCAACCGGCGAACAGGTGGTGTATACCGCGAGCGACGGAATGTTCGTTCTGACGGGGACGGCTGCGGTTTCGCCGAAAGTCGTCGACGAGCAACGAGGCACCGTATCGGGTACATCCTTGCGATTCCACACGGGCGATGACAATATCGTGGTTTCTAATAGAGGAGAGAGCGGCGCCGGACAAAGGGTGCGCACGGAGACGCGGGTGAAGAACAAGGAATGAAGACGTTATCGACGGAGGAGATCGCAAAGTCATACGGAGGCCGCCAGGTTGTTAAAGGGGTGAACCTGCAGATCGAGCAGGGCGAGGTGGTGGGTCTTCTGGGGCCGAATGGGGCGGGGAAGACGACGAGCTTTTACATGATCGTAGGGCTGGTGCGACCAGATGCCGGGCGAGTGCTGGCGAATGGCCATGACATCAGTCGTCTGCCGATGTATCTGAGGGCTAGGAACTATGGAATCAGTTACTTACCGCAGGAGCCGTCGGTGTTCCGCAAGCTCACTGTGCAGGATAATATCCTGGCGGTGCTCGAGGCGCAGCAGTTGAGCTGGGAGAGCCGGCGAACGCGGACCGAGCGGTTGATTGAGCAGTTAAACCTGGGGCATGTGCGCAAGACTCGGGGGTATGCTCTGAGCGGCGGAGAACGCAGGCGGGTGGAGATTGCGCGATGTCTGGCGATCGAGCCGGCGTTCATTTTGCTGGATGAGCCGTTTTCCGGAATCGATCCTATTGCCGTGCTGGATCTACAGGAGATTATTTTTGGATTGAAGCGGAGCGGGATAGGCGTCTTGATTACGGACCATAATGTGCGGGAGACTTTGTCTGTAACGGACAGGGCGTACATCATTACGGAAGGCAAGATTTTTGCGACGGGGACCCCTGGCGAGCTTGGGCGCGACCCCGAGGTTCGCCGAATCTACCTGGGAGAAAATTTCTCGATGGGTTGAGGGTTGCAATTCCGTACAACTTCCGTTGTAAGTGCAAGATGCTATAGGTGGAGTTCGTGCAGTCATTGGCAGGGTTAGACTTACAGCCAGAGCAGGTAAGAGGCGTGTAGACTGTGGCCAAGCTGACTAGTGGTGATTCATGTGCAGATGATTGCATAAATTCTCGCGATAAGCACGATGATTGCCAAACGGCACACATCCAAATAAAACGAACTGGTCGATAAGAGGTAAACGTGCTGCTGCAACCAAAGCTGAACTTGAAGGTCTCACAACGGCAGGTGCTTACGCCTGGTCTGGTGCAGATGGTCAGCGTTTTGGCGCTGAACAAGCTCGAGCTGAAGGAGATGATTAACACCGAGATGGTGGAGAATCCGGTGTTGGAGGAGTTGGAGGAGTCCGCCGTCTCTTTGGAAGAGAGGGCGGGAATTGAAGGGGACCGGGAGCGCTCAGCGGAAGAGGTTGCCGCGGAGAGCGAAAGGGTGGAAAAGGATCCCTTCGATGAGATCGATTTCGGGAGCTACTTTCAGGATTATCTTGATCCGGGGTTTCGGACGGTTTCGAACTTTGAAGAGTATGACAAGCCTTCATTTGAAAATTTTCTATCTCAGCCAAGCACTTTGAGCGACCATCTGTCGTGGCAGCTGGGTTCGCTGACGCTGAGTACGGAGGTTCGCCTGGCAGCGGATCTGGTGGTGGGAAATCTCAACGAAGACGGGTACCTCACTGCGAGCGACGAGGAGTTGTTGCAGTCGTTATTGCAGACGAGGGAGCCGATGCGGCAGGAGCCTATTCCGTTTGAACGCGGAAACAAGGGCAAGCCGACGCAAATGTGGGATACGCCTGAGATCAGCGGGAATGGCACAGGGCCTGCGGAGGAGGGGGCGCTGGAATTGGCGGCTGCGGCGGATGAGGATGTTGCGTTTCTGCTGGCCGCTATCCGCGAGGCGCGAGCGCTGGTCAATTTTCTTGATCCGGTTGGCGTTGGAGCCCGGGATTTGAGAGAGTGCCTGCTGATTCAGATCTGCGCTCAACAGGGCGAGGCTGCGATTGTATTGCGGCGGCGCCAGATGGCTTCTGGAGATGTTTCTGAAAGAGGTGAAGCGGGCAACGGTGAGGATCACGCCGGGACAGAGGCGAGTGTCGCAGGGAATGGTTCGGATCGGGCAGACATCTTTGGTCTTGCGAAACACATTGTGACGAGCTGCCTGGCGCTGTTGCAGAAGAAGGACATGCGCGAGCTGACCCGCAGCTGCGGTAAGACTCCTGAGGAGGTGGCGGCGGCAGTGGAGTTTATCCGGACGCTGGACCCGAGACCGGGGCAGCGTTACAACCATAGCGAAACGCGGCTGATCGAGCCGGATGTTGCGTTTGTGAAGCGCGATGACATCTACATTGTTGTGATGAACGAAGAAGATATGCCGACGCTGCGGTTGAACCAGAGCTACCGCAAGATGCTGCAGCAGAAGCAGACGGAGAAGGAAGTCAAAGACTACGTCAAGGAGCGGTACAAATCTGCGATCCAATTACTCAGGAATATTGAGCAGCGGAAGAATACCATCGTCCGTACCTGCGAGGTGATCGTGCGCCGGCAGACGGAGTTTCTGGAGCATGGAGTGAATGCTCTGAAGCCAATGATGATTAAAGAGGTGGCGGAGGAGATCGGGGTGCATCCTTCGACGGTCAGCCGCGCGGTGGCGAATAAGTATGTGCATACGTCGCAGGGCGTGTTCGAGCTGCGATTCTTCTTTTCCGAAGGAGTGAACGGGCCTGAGGGCGGCGACCTTCCCCTGGTGCTGCTGAAGCGCAAAGTAAAGAAGCTGATTGAAGAAGAAGATGAACGGAAGCCGCTGACGGACGATCAGCTGGCGGCGGAGCTGCAGCGCCAGGGAATTCAGGTTACCCGGAGAACGGTCGCTAAGTACCGGGAAGACATGCAGATTCCAAGTACCCACCAACGTCGTGTACGCTAGTCGTCTGCGATAGAGTCGTTTTGAATCGCGAACGAGGTGAGCGGATGGACCTAGAGTACACCGGCAGGCAGACAACCATTACAAAGAAGCTGAAGCTGCAGACCGAAGCCGGGCTGGCTCGGATTACGAAGATTGTGGGCAACTCCGGCATCGTGCATGTGACTCTTTCAACTGATAAGTATCGGCAGATCGCAGAGATCACAGTGCAGACGAAACACCTAAATCTGGTGGCGCGTTGTGAGGGCACCAAGATGGATGAGGCTCTTCGCGATGCCCTGGAGAAGATTGAACAGCAGGCGATTCGGCAAAAGAAGAAGTTCGGGACGATCAAGCGGCATCCGAAGTCGGATGTGAAGAGCGGAGCCTTGGAGTCCGCGACTCCGGCTGCAAGGAAGACGGTCGCGGTGAAGGTTGCGGCGAAGAGCAGCGTGGGACGCAAGGCTGTTCCGATGCTGGTGCATTCCTTCCCGTCGCATTCGCCTCTGGCTGAACCACATGTTGTGCGTTCAACCGATGGGGTGGCGTTGCGACCCATGTCGGTAGAAGAGGCGGTGAAGGAAGCGGCGTTTCGAGATCGCGATGTTTTTGTATTCCGTGACTACGGCGGACAGGCGATGGTGCTGCATCGCAAACGTGACGGAAAGATGGAGTTAATCGAGGTCCCCTAGTCGGTGGGGTGCTAGGATTTCCAGCATGGCGAGCAAGAGAGAAACGAAGCGGCCGAAGAGCGCAGGCTCGAAAAAAGGAAAGAAGCGAAGGACGGCGGGGCCGGCTTCGGAGTATCGAGGTGAGTTGGTTATTTTGACAGGGCTTTCGGGATCGGGGAAGCTGTCTGCGCTGAAGGCTTTTGAGGATCTCGGATATTACTCGGTTGACAATCTGCCGCTGGAGCTGGTGCCACGGTTTGCGGACCTGGTGAGACAGTCGGCAGAGATTGAACGGGCAGCGCTGGTGGTCGACGTGCGCGAAGGGATGCGGTTGGATGAGTTCCCTTCGATTCTGAACGAAGTGCGCAAGGTGTTGCCGACTCGCGTGGTGTTTCTGGAGGCGAGTGAGGAGGCGCTGATACGCCGCTTCTCGGAGACGCGGCGGCCGCATCCGATGGGACGAAGCGAGACGGTGGTGAAGTCGATCCGCGCTGAACGGAAGCGACTGGAACCGATCCGCAATGTTGCCGATATCGTGCTGGATACGACAAAGTTTAACGTGCATGAGCTTCGGGCGCGTATCAACGCGCAGTTTGAACGCGAAGACAGCGGACAGAGTCTGATGGTTTCTTCGAACAGTTTTGGGTTCAAGAACGGAGTGCCGACGGAGGCGGACCTTGTCTTCGATGTGCGGTTCTTACCGAACCCTCACTTTGTGCCGGAGTTTCGCAAGCTTACGGGAAAAGACCCGAAGGTCGCCAAATATGTTCGGCAGTTTCCGCAGACGAAGGAATTTCTCGATAAGACAGCAGACCTGCTGAAGTTTCTTCTACCGCACTACATCAAGGAAGGGAAGAGTTATCTGACGGTCGCGTTTGGATGTACGGGCGGGCAGCACCGCTCGGTCTTCATTGCAGAAGAGATCAAGAAACGCCTGGCGAACGAGGGCTACCGGGTGCAGACCTCGCACCGGGATATGCCGAAATAGAGCGGAGCAGAGCAGTCAGAGTAAAAAAAGTCGACGCGCAATAGAATGGTGAGATGCGCAGTAGGATGACGACTGGGAGAGTGATGGCTTGAGGCGCATCTGGCGATTGCTGCTCTATGTTCGGCCGTACGCTTTGTATTCGCTGGCATCCGTCCTGTTAATGGCGGTTGTGGGTGCAATGGCTGCGCTGCGGATCATGCTGGTAAAGCCGATCTTCGACAATGTGCTGAGTCCGGATGCGTCGACGAGCGATTTGCTCGTGTTTCGAATTCCCCATGTCGCTCGGCCACTGAACCTCCACTTTCTTGTACCGAGTCACTTCCACAACGCCTGGACAGTTGTGGCGTATGCACTGGTCGTCTCTGCGGTTGTGAAGTCGATTTGCGATTACGCCGGTACTTATCTGGTGAACTACGCCGGGTTTGGCATGATCACCGACCTGCGGAACGATCTGTATGACGCTGTGTTGCGACGGTCTGTTGGTTTTTTTCAGAAGCACACGACTGGCGCATTGTTGTCGACTCTCATCAACGATATCGAGCGAGTGCAGTATGCGATGTCGAATGTGCTCGGCGACTTCATGCAGCAGGTTTTCACACTGATTTTCACCGCCGGTGTGGTGATCGTGGTGGGCAGAGACATGGCCTGGGTGTTGCTTTTGTTTGTGATTGTCGTCATCCTCTCTGCGCGGCGCATCGGCCGGCGCGTGAGGCAGACGACACGTAAGGGGCAAGATAAACTCGCCGAAATTCAGAACATACTGCACGAGACGATTACGGGAAACCGTATCGTGAAGGCGTTTGGTATGGAATTGTGGGAGATGAACCGCTTTCGGCGTGCAGCCACGCGGTTGTTCCGTGCGAATCTGAAGTCGGTTAGCGTGCAAGCGATCAGCTCCCCGCTGATGGATGCGCTCGGGTCGGTGGGAATTGCTCTGTTGTTGCTTTGGGGCAGGGGCCGGATCGTTCATCACCAGATGACTGCGGGGTCGTTTATTACTTTTTTGATCGCAGTGTTCACACTGTACGATCCCGTTCGCAAGCTGGCCCTCTTTTACAACAGCTTTCAGCAGGCGCTGGGGGCAAGCGAAGAGATATTCAAGTTCATGGACGCGACGGATGATGTGCAGGAGAAGAAGCGTGCGTTCGTGTTGAAGGGCTTCAACAAGGACATTCAGTTTGAAGATGTGGGCTTTGCATATTCAAGCGAGGATGGCGAGACGAGGCAGGTGCTGCATGGAATTAATCTGACGGTGCGGCCGGGTGAGGTGATCGCGCTGGTTGGGCCTAGCGGTGCAGGGAAGTCCTCGCTGGTGAATCTGATTCCGCGGTTCTTCGATGTCAACGAGGGACGGATTCTGATCGACGGGCACGACTTGCGGGATGTGACGATTGCTTCGCTGCGGGAGCAGATCGGTAAAGTAACGCAGGAGACGGTGTTGTTCAATGACACGGTTCGAAACAACATTGCTTATGGTCAGCCGGACGTTCCGATGAGCAAGGTGGAAGAGGCCGCCCAGATGGCGCTCGCGCATGACTTCATCCTCAATATGCCGGAGGGATATAACACAAAGATTGGTGAGAAGGGTGCGCGGCTGAGTGGGGGCGAGCGGCAGAGGTTGGCGATTGCACGGGCAATCTTGAAGAACGCTCCGATATTGATTCTGGATGAGGCTACATCCGCCCTGGATATGGAGAGCGAGTTGTATGTGCAGGCTGCACTGGCAAACCTGATGCAAGGCAGGACGGTATTTGTGATTGCGCATCGCCTTTCGACGGTGCGACGGGCCACTCGGATTGCGGTGATTGAAGGCGGGCAGATTACCGAGATCGGTACGCATGAAGAGTTGATGCAACATTCGGGAACGTATCAGCGGCTTTACAACATGCAGTTCATTGGAGAGGACTCGGCGCCGGTGAGCGAAGCAGCGTTGGCGGGGAATCTGGAGGGGATTGCGTGAGCGAGGTCTATTCGATGACCGGGTATGCGAGTGTGCGCGGCTCGGTGAGGGAGCAGGTTGCATTTACTCTGTCGATGAAGAGTGTGAACCACCGTTTTCTGGACCTCAACCTTCGGTTGCCTTCGTACTGCGATGGTCTGGAGATGCAGATGCGGCGGATGCTGAAGGAGCGTCTGCGGCGGGGTCACGTGGAGGTTACGCTGCAACTGGAGCGCAGGGCTAGCGCGGAGATTCAGTTGAATGGTGGGTTGCTGAGCGCTTATATGCAGGCCTATCGTGTGGCCGCGGAGGCGAATGGCCTGGCTTATGAGCCTGACCTGAATGCGATGCTGCGGATTCCGGGCATGATGACGGCGGAGAGCGGTGTTGGAGCGGAGGAATTGGCGGGGCTCGAAGGGGCTGTTCTGGCGCAGGTTGGTGCGTTGGTGGAGAAGCTGAATGAGGTGAGAGCGCAGGAAGGGGCGATGCTTGCGGCGGAGCTGCGTGCTTCGATGCTGCGACTGCGGGCGTTTGCGGAGGAGATGGCTGGTCTGAGGAATGGAGTGCGGGAGGCGCAGTTTGAGCGGTTGCGCAGCCGGTTGACTGAGTTGACTGAGGGAGTTCCGGTGATGGAGGAGAGGCTGTTGACCGAAGCTGCGGTTCTTGCGGAGAAGAGCGACATCGAGGAGGAGATCGTTCGGCTGCGGACGCATGTGGAGCGGTTTGTGGCGATGCTGGATGAGGGTGGAGAGTTGGGCAAGCGGCTGGACTTTCTGCTGCAGGAGCTGAATCGCGAGGCGAATACGATGCTTTCGAAGACCAGCGGAGCTTCGGGCGAGAACAGCCTGCGGATTACGGAGCTGGGACTGGAGATGAAAGCAGAGATTGAGCGGTCTCGCGAGCAGGTTCAGAACCTCGAATAGAGATTTGTTGTGCAGTTGTTAGACTGGAAAAATCAGGACATTTTGCGAGTGATGGAAGGGTAATGGCGGGAATTCTTTTTATTATTTCGGCGCCGTCGGGGTCGGGGAAGTCGACGCTGGTGAGCCAGCTCCGGACGCTGGTGGAGGGGTTGGATTTTTCGATCTCGTATACGACGCGGGCGCCACGGGGTTCGGAGGAGGATGGCCGGGAGTATCACTTTACGACCCGTGAGCGGTTTGAGCGGATGATTGCGGCGGGGGAGTTCCTGGAGTGGGCGGAGGTGTTTGGGAACTACTATGGGACGGCGGTCTCGGCCCTTGACCATGCGAAACGCGCAGGGAAGGACTTGCTGCTGGATATCGATGTTCAGGGCGCGGTGCAGGTGATGAAGAAACTGCCGCAGGCGGTGTCGATCTTCGTTCTGCCGCCGAGTCCCCAGGTGTTGGAGATGCGGTTGCGGGCGCGGAGTGAGGCGGAGCAGGCGACTTCGAAGACGGCGATCTCTGAGGCCGTCATCCAGAAGCGGCTGGCCGAAGCGCGGAACGAGTTGAAGCAGATATGGGATTACAAGTATGCTCTGGTCAACGATGTTCTCGACCAGGCGGTCGCCGAGCTGCGAGCGATTGTGTTGTACGAGCGCGGCGTGCGTGATGGAGTGCAGGCTATTGCTTCGAGCTGCAGGACGGATGCTGCTTCGCCCCGGTTAAGAGCTGCATTGAGTACGTTTCATGAGTTGTGACCTACTTATCCACTGCGATTTGTGTAGAGCAAATCGCGTGGCTGAGATATAACTGCTGACTATGGGGGTAAGTTGCATGACGAATGAAAGTGCATTTCACAATAAGTACAGTCTGGTTAAGGGTGCTGCGCGACGTGCGCGGCAGTTGCAGTCGGGGGCGTCGCCGTTGATTGCAGCCAAGTCGATGAAGGCTTGCCGGGTCGCGCAGGATGAGATCAAACAGGGCCACGTGAAGTTTGTTTTGCCAGAGCGTCCGGCCGAGCCCGTGCTGGATCTTCCACTGCACTAAGCGCGATACCATAGAGCCATGGCAGGTGAGCGGGAGCAGCAGCTGCGGGCTTATGTGGACTATCTTCGCGATATGGGCGTCCACGACTTTTATCGTCGGGGCGAACCGATGGTGGTTGAAGCAGAGGCTGAAGCCGTGCTCGCGGTCGTTCAGGCTTCTGAGTCGGTGAGCGTTGTCGAACCGCCGCGTTACTGTGAAAGTTGCCCAGCCGCCGGATGAGGATGCTGTTCCGAGCCGACCTGCCTTTCTGGAGCCTCCGATTGCCAAGCTGGTGAGTTTTGATGACCTTGCGCCGTTGCCTGAGATCAGGGTGGGTCCTGAGCACAAGGCTGCTGCGCTGGCTGAAATCCAAGAAGAGATTGGCGACTGTACGCGGTGCCCGCTGGCTTATGCGGGACGTCGGAAGATTGTGTTTGGCGATGGCGATGCCAATGCGCGGTTGATGTTTGTCGGCGAGGGGCCGGGGGCTGATGAAGATGCTTCGGGGATTCCGTTTGTGGGGAAGGCCGGGCAACTGCTGAACAACATGATCCAGGCGATGGGGCTGAAGCGTGAGCAGGTTTACATCGCCAACATCGTGAAGTGCAGACCGCCGAATAATCGCGCTCCGGAGCCAGTGGAGGCGAATACGTGCGATCAGTTTTTGCTGCGGCAGATTGATGTGGTGCAGCCGGAGGTGGTGGTGGCTCTCGGGGCGACGGCGGCGACTTACCTGCTGGGGGTGAGACAGTCGCTGAGCGGGCTGCGGGGGCGGTGGCACAGGTGCCGTGGAGCGAAGCTGGCGGTGACGTATCATCCGGCGTTCCTGTTGCGGGATCCGCGGATGAAGGGTGAGGCGTGGAAGGATTTGCAGATGGTGATGAAGGAGTTGGGGCTGAAAGCTCCGGCAAAGGGTTGATGGGGTACCCCCCCTCCCTCATTGCCCGCGCGTAAGTCTCCAGTATTCATGGAGTTACGGTAAGATTATCCCCTTCGACACAGAAAGCCATTTCCCCTACTATTCCAGTAGAGGGTAGCACCTATGAACCTGATAGACGTAGCTAAAGAACTTGCAACGATGAGCAGTGCTTGGCTTTCCTTGAGAAGCAGCGTTGGCCGGATGGGATTGTCCGCTGCCCTACCTGTGGCAATGACCAGATCAGCAAGATCACCCGCAAGACTGCCACGACAAAGAACAAACGCGCTCAGGTTTACCAGTGCCTAGAGTCCATGACCTGCAAAGGGCGCAGATTCTCGCGCCACCAATGGCAGCATCTTCCACGACTCTCACCTTCCCCTACACAAATGGTTCATGGCCATTGCGCTCATCGTAGACGCCAAGAAAGGCATCTCTGCGAAGCAGCTACAGGCACCATCTTGGCATCGGTTCCTACAAAACGGCTTGGTACATCTGCCACCGTGTCCGTAAGGCAATGGTGGACTCAGACCCAAAACCTCTGACCGGGGTAGTTGAGATCGACGAGACCTACATCGGTGGAACCGCTGTTCGTCGCTTTCAGAAAGAGCCGCAGCCGAAACCACCAAAACAAATGGTGCTGGCGATGCGTGAGCGCAGCGAGCAAGAACACTACAGGCCGCGTCCGCTACTTCCACATCCCGGACGGTACACGCGCCTCTATCCAGCCCATCATCGATGAGCATCTGGGCCACGGTACGCAGCGCGTCTACACCGATTCCAGCGCAGTCTATGACTTCTCGATAAACGTGACGCACAAGCACAAGCATCGCACCGTGAATCACTCGCAGCAGTGGGTTGTACCGGGGAGCCGCATCCACACAAACACAGTGGAATCGTCATTCTCGCTTCTCAAGCGCGGCCTGATAGGCAGCTTCCACCGCGTCTCGATAAAGCACCTGCATCGCTATCTGACAGAGTTTGAGTATCGCTTCAATGCACGGCGGGATGCTGAGCGTTTTGAGAAGACAGTGGCGGAGATGCTGCAAGACCAAGCCGATGCCGATGAAGGAACTCACTTCATAGAATCGTGACGCGGCAACAGTCGCAACAAGAGTCGCAGCAGACGCGGCAATGGACGTGCTAGGCCAATAGCCAGGATGACTAGAAACGTCAGCGCATATTGCAGAACTAGTCTCATTTGGCGGGTTTAGCCGCTATTATCTTGCCCGTCTTGCGCTGACCCGTCTTAGCCTCAGACCGCTTCATTGGAGAAGCCTTGAGAAGATTGCTAATGACCGCCTCGAATTGTGCTTTATCCACCTTCATTTTTGGGTCACAATTTTATTAGCTTCCAGTTGAGCCGTAAAGTTCTTCGACATTAACAGCTCCGGCACTTCGGAGTAATCCGTTACCTTCTGTGTACTTTGTCAAAGTCACGGCCAGTAGCTTCACTAGATTTGCCGCCTGTTCCGGCGACAACGTGATTTTCACTTTAGGGATCCCGGTAACTTCGGTAGGGGAGGTATCTCCAATTTCTCCAAATACCACCGAAATATCAAAGGGGGTCATTCCGATGCCCATCAAGTTCGCATAGACGGAAGGATAATCGCGATCCTTCCATATCATCGCTTGCCCGCTTGGTAATTTAACCTGAGATTTCTCAGCCATTATGCCGCCACCTTATTTCCCGTCCAAGAGACAATAGGATTGTGATAGACGCCGCGTAATTCGGGCGCACTCGGAGTTTCCCGTTGCGGCGGTATACCCGCAACGATACTGGCGTGATCCGCCAAAATGTCAATTTTAGGGGTAACGTTCACGGTTACATACTCAAACTGATTTTCAAGTGCCCCACTTTTTTCTTCGTCTTCAAAAGACGGAACCGCTAGAGCATCGGGCCTTAGACCAAGATCGAGGTGGGGTGTTTCGCTAAGCCAGTCGATGTATTGACCGAAAGGAACTAAACGCACAACTAGCGCAACGTCTAAAGCGTTGGCGATCCTTTTGAGCGAACTGATCGTTTGCTTGCCATAATCGGGTGATTCCAACCGCGAGATATTATTCTGGGCCATCTCGGCTTTATCGGCCAGATCAGTTTGCGACCACCCTCTGGACTCTCTTGTAGCCCGAATTTGAAATGCAATTCCCTTGTCCACGTTGGAAGATACAAGTCTCCTACGGGCCTCTTTATTTCTTCGGATTCGGGCTGCAGTGGTCCTGCCTGCTTTCGACAACAAACTCATGCGTGGATGCCTTTCCTTGCTTTAATAAACTTGTGGCGACTGAGGGCTAATCTCTGGCCACTCATGTCATGGCTCTTCTTTTTGGCTTCTTCTCCGTTCAGCATCACAAATCGTCTTCTCACGCCTGGATCGAACACCCCATATATGCGAGTGCCACATGATTTGACTGAGATGCCTTTGCCCTGAATCTCATGCAGGGGCGGCATGACCTTATCGAACTCTGGGCGCTTCCAAATTGGTATATCGGCCAAATAATTGAGCGTATCTTGCAGTTCTTCATATTCTTCTTCGGGAAGGCCGTCATACCAATCCTGCACGGGTCTTCTGCCTGCCTCAGTCACGTACCCGGAAAAACTCCACAACGAAGGCTTGCTCATAGTATCTCAAAAAAGAGATGTGTGTGTTATTCTTTTGTGGCATCTCAAAATTGAGATATAGCGGAAGGCGACTATCAGGCGCCAGAGCGGGGATTTATACCCCCGGATTGCTTTGGCGGCAATGAGCTTCGATTCTCCCGCCCTCCGCCATGAACTCATTTCAAACCTGTTGTATCCTTCCTGTCAAGCAATCTTGCTAGCACTTCCCTGTCACGGCTGTTTCTAGCTACAGAAAACTCGCATTATGTGTCAAAGGGATAATCATCGTTACGGATCGACTTGGCGTGCAAAATATTCATAACAAAGGGGTTGTGTCCAAATTCGCCTATATCAATAAGTTAGCCCCGGCTGATGGCCGGGGCTTTCCTCTTCTTTGATCTATAAGTTAATTATATGGGTTTGGGTGTAACTAAATTTCATTTTTATTGGCTTTATTTTGTTGGAGTTGCGGGATTTTGGACTTGACAAGCGAGTTTTGGGCTGTTTTTTGAAGAAAAAGGTTGTAAGTGATTGGAAATAAATCGGAATCGATTTGGGAAAAGGGGACTCCAGGTGAAAGGAGAACGGGCAAACAATTGCAACCGCAACGGCAGCCAACCCCTCAAACTTAAGGATTCCGTTCGGCGGGCCGGAAGAAATATGGGGCGGGCTTTCAGCCCTTTATGATCTCATCGGTTGAAAACCTGGGGCGTTGCCCCAGGCTGGTATGTAGCGCGCCTTTGGCGCTTTATTCCTAGGCTGATATAGGTTGCGGCTTCGGCGCCTTATTCTTTTGGGCCTTCGCAGGGGCGACGCTCCTATGGATCGAGGCGAGTTTGCTGGCGCGGGTGGATCTCCTTTCATCCGGTGGTTTTACTGCCGCGCCATGGCGATGCGGACGGCTTCCTCCGGCGAGACGAGGTGATCGAGGCTTTCGGCGTCCTCGGCAATGGCGAGCTGAACGCCCTTGACGTGACCCGAAAACTCGTTCCCGCGCGCCCCGTAGTCCGGCGAGACCGGAGATCCGGTGTCCACGCCCACGTCGCAACCGTCATCGGCGGAGAAGACCATGGCGGCCGTGGCGGCCACTTTGCCCTCGCCGACTTTCTTGCCATCCACGTACAGGGACGCCGTGCCACCCTTGCCGAGGCCACCGCCATCGTAGGCAAACTCCATGCGCACCTGGTGGTCGCCCGGAGTCAGCGCGTCGGCTGATTCGGCGTAGAACTGCTGGATGCCGAGCAGGTTGTAACAGTATTTGAGCTTGCCGCCCTTGGCGTAGAGGCTCCAGCCGCCAGATGTTGCCGCCTTGAGCGATGATGACGCCCTCAGCTCCGGTTGCGGGGACGACGATCTCGGCGGTCACCGAGTGCGACTTGTTCTTGATGTTGACGACCGAGTTTTCAGAGAGACGCCCCATGCTGCCAAATAGAATTTGGGAGTTGCCCTTGATCAGCACCGGTCGGCCCGCCAGATCCGAGTTCAACCGCTCGCGATCTCCGGTCATCGAGGGGCAGTACGTTGTAGCGCGTCGCCTCGATCAGCCACAGGCGCTGCAGTTCGTGGAGCTTTTCAGGCATCTGCTTGGCCAGGTTGTTCGCCTGGCTCCAGTCCTTGCTGGTGTCGTAGAGCTCCCAGTTGTCGTCGTCGAATGCCGGGATTTTCTCGCCCATGAGCAGCCACGGCGTCTTGTGTCGCGTCACCGCGGTCCAGCCCTTGTGGTAGATGCCGCGGTTGCCGAACATCTCGAAGTACTGGGTCTCGTGCTGCTCGGCCGCCTTGGCGTCGTTGAACGAGTACGCCATGCTGACGCCTTCGATCGGGTGCTGCTGGACTCCGTTGACGGAGAGCGGCTGAGGCAGGCCGGCCAGCTTCGAGAATGGTCGGCGCGACGTCGATCACGTGATGGAACTGGCGTGCGGATTTCGCCCTTCGCCTTGATTCCCTTGGGCCAGTGCACGATCGTCCCGTTGCGCGTGCCGCCCCAGTGCGAGGCGACCTGCTTGGTCCACTGGTACGGCGTATTCATGGCGTGCGCCCAGCCCACCGCGTAGTGGTTGTAGGATTCCGGGCCCGCCCAGCTTGTCCAGCCGCTCCATCAGGAACTCGGGTGTCTCCAGTGCGGACGCGCCGTTGAAGTTGATCATCTCGTTGTAGGTGCCATTCAGCGTGCCCTCGGCGGACGCGCCGTTGTCGCCGATGATGTAGTAGATCAGCGTGTCGTCGAGCAGGTTGAGCTTCTTCAGCGAATCCACCAACCGGCCGACGTGGTGATCGGCGTACTCCAGGAATCCGGCGTAAACCTCCATCTGGCGGATGAGCACGGGCTTGAGCGCGGCAGGCATCTCATCCCACGACGGGATTTCCTTGTGCCTTGGCGTGAGCTGGCAATCCTGCGGGATGACGCCTAGCTTTTTCTGGCGGGCGAAGGTCTCTTCGCGCAGCTTGTCCCAGCCCTGGTCGAACTTGCCTTTGTACTTGTCCGCCCATTCCTTCGGGACGTGGTGCGGGGCGTGGGTTGCGCCGGGCGCGAAGTAGACGAAGAAGGGCTTATCGGGAATGAGCGCCTTCTGTTGCCCGATCCAGTTGATGGCCTTGTCCGTCATGTCTTCCATGAGGTGATAGCCCTCTTCGGGCGTCTTCTTGACCTCGATCGGGGTGGTGCCTTCATAGAGCGAGGGGTACCATTGGTGCGCCTCGCCGCCGATGAACCCGTAGAAATATTCGAATCCGCCTCCGCCGGTAGGCCAGGCATCGAAGGGGCCGGCGGGACTGGTCTCCCAGACCGGCACTTCATGGCACTTGCCGAACTGCGCCGTCGCGTAGCCATTGAGCTTGAGGGTTCGGGCGAGTGGCGAGCAGGTGTTCGGCAGAATCGAGTTGTAGCCGGGCGAGCCGCTGGCGATTTCGGTGATTCCGCCCATGCCGACCGTGTGGTGATTGCGTCCGGTCAGCAGGGCCTGCCGCGTCGGTGAGCAGAGCGCCGTGGTATGGAAGCGGTTGTATTTGAGGCCCTCGGCCGCCAGGCGTTCCGCGGTCGGCGTGTTGCAGGGGCCGCCAAAGGCGCTGGAGGAGCCAAAGCCCGCGTCGTCAATCAAGACGATCAGGACGTTGGGCGCACCCTTGGGCGGGCGCAACTGGCGTGATCGGCGGGTACTTGGTGTCCGGATCCTTCGCGTCGTAGGTGATCAGGCCGGTGCGCGGTCGATCCGGGATGGGAAGGACGGTTCGTTGAAGGTTGTCTTGATCGCTCATGGCAAGAACTTCCTTTTTTGTGTGAGTTTGGAATGTTCGGCGCCACTTGGCGCGACTCGGCCCCATCGGCTTGATGCCACCGAAGACTAGTGCTCGCGCGTCGGAGAATCAACTAGCAAAACTCACAGCGCTGCGGGCTCGCGTGGTGTTTTGGCGAATGGGTTTCGTGCTTTGAGTTACTGGGGTGGGGGAATGCGGACGGTGTTGGCTCGGCAGGAGCGGATGGGGCCGCAGGCGGTGGGTTGGAGTTGCTTGGTCGAGGCAGACTTCGATGGCGGTGAGGAAGTTGTTGCCGCAACTGAGCGCGAAGCTGGAACGCGGGATGGATGGGTTGGCGGTGGTGAAGAGGCCGAGGATTTCGTCGGGTGGCATGGAGATTTGTTGAGTGAGCGAGGTGAGTTGGGTGGGGATGGCGACGGAGTGGAAGGCGGCGCGGGCGGTGGTGAAGAAGGCGTCGGGGGTGAGGCCGGAGCAGGTGCCGTGGGTTTGCCACTCGTGTTGGAGGAGGCCGGGGTCGGGGTAGATGTCGGCGAATTGAGATGGATCGGATGGGCCGGGGTCGGTGGAGCAGTGCTGCGGCCAAGCGCCGGTGAGGTTCTGGGGCCAGAGGCCGTGGAGGACGAAGGCGTTGCGCTGGGCGCACTCGGGGGCGTTGCGGTGGGAGTAGCAGAACTCGGGCGACCAGGAGAGGTTGAGGAGATAGTAGTCGAAGTTTTGTTCGCCGGTGGGGGTGGGGATTGCGGCGTGAGTTTGTGCGGAGGCAGTGGTGGTTTTGGGTTGCGGCGGCGGAGGGTTGGGTGTGGTAGGAGTGCAGGCTGTGAGGGGGAGGAGGATGAGGAGCGCTGGGAGGATTCGCTTCTTCATGGTGAGGAGCATATCAGGGAGCTTGATGGATGTGCGCGGAGTCTGGAAGATCTGGTCTATAAGCGCGCTCGTTTAATGCGCTCTTTGCCGGTTTTTGATGTTACAAACGAGGGCAGCGGTTTGGAGCATGGTCTTTATGGATAGAGGAGAGGTACTCAAGGCGAGTTTGGCGAGCGCAGCGGCGATTGGAATCACCTCAGCGGGCTGTGGCGGCGGCCTTCGATTCTGCGGCTGGCGCTGATGGCCAGGCTGGTGGCGGGCAGGAGAACCGGCAGCCGGTGCTGGCGAGCGTGTACGACTATGAGGCTGCGGCGAAGCGGAAGATGTCGCTGCCGGCGTGGGAGTACTTCGACAGCGGCTCGGCCGATGAGATTACGCTGAGACGAAACCGCGAGGCGCTGGACGCAGCTACAGCTCAAGCCGCGCGTTCTGGTGGACGTGACGCGGATCGATACGAGCTGCACGGTGCTCGGCATACAAGATTGCCCCATCCGATCCTGCTGGCGCCGACGTCGTCGCATCTTCTGGCTCATCCGGATGCCGAGACGGCCACGGCGCGCGGAGCGGGATTGGCTAAGACGATTATGGTGGCCAGCACCGTCTCGAACCGCAGCATCGAGGATATCTGCAAAGCGGCGTCGGGACCGATCTGGTTTCAGCTTTATGTGGAGGACGACCGAGAGGCCGTTCGTGCGCTGATTGAGAGGGCGGAGGCGGCAGGATGCAAGGCGCTTTGTATCACGGTCGACATTCCGGTGCCTTACGCGCGGAACCGCGAGGAGCATCTTCGGGCGGCAGTCACCGATGCTTCCTTTCCCGAACGTTGGGACCGAGGCGCGAGCCTGGTGGCGGCGGCGGCCGTACTCGCAGACGTTTCAACTGGAACGACCTTGCCTGGATACAGTCCTTCGCCAAGACTCCGATCATTCTCAAAGGAATCCTCAATCCTGACGATGCCGATGAGGCGGTGAAGTGCGGTGTGGCTGGCAATGTCGTGTCGAACCATGGTGGCCGCGTTCTGGACACGGAGCCGGCGACGATCGAGGTGCTTCCGGCGGTGGTCGATCGCGTGGCCGGGCGTGTGCCGGTGCTGTTCGATAGCGGTATTCGCAGAGGGACTGACATTTTGAAGGGGCTGGGGTACGGCGCTTCTGCCGTGCTGATCGGGCGGCCTTACCTCTATGGGTTGAGCGTGGGTGGGCCGGAGGGAGTGCGCGATGTTGTGAACATTCTCCGGTCCGAACTGGAGGCGGCAATGGCGCTAACAGGACGCACGCGACTGGATGAGATCGATCGCTCGATCTTCTGGAAATCACGCGACTACAGTTCCTAGTTTGCCGTGATGTGATTGCTGGATAGGTTCGAGTGGGGAGGGCTTCGTAGGTGCTCTCCCATCTTCGTTTGTGGCCGAGGAGGAATAGCGGGATCGCGGTTTCAGCTGATGGTTTCGACACGAGACTTCAGGCGAATGTCGGCGAAGACGAATCCGTCGCGTTCGACGATCTCGCCGCTTTCGATCGGGATTGGGTTACGGAACATTGGACCGTCGTAGACGCAGGTGTGGAACTCGCCGTTTTCGCCGCAGGGGTCGATACCAGACGGGAGTTCGCTGAGGAGATCTTTGTCGAGGTCTCGTCCGGCGAATTCGCGCGGGAGTTTTTTGGGGTCGACGCAGACGATGCGGGTTTTTAGTCCGGCGGCGATCATTTCCTGAAGCAGCGCGCGGGTGTCGCGGCCCCAGACGGGAAAGACGGGTGCGAGGGAGGTGTTGCGAAGATGATCTTCGCGATAGCGGCGGACGTCTTCGAGGAAGAGGTCTCCGAAGGCGATGGCGCGGATGCCGTTGGCAACGGCGATGTCGCAGGCGTTGCGCATGGCTTCTTCGTAGTGCGCGTTGGAGCAGGGCCAGGGGAGTGGAACGATTTGCAGGAGGAGGCCTGCTGCTGCGGCCTGCGCTTCGAGAATTTCGCGGCGAGTGCTGTGCATGGCGACGCGATCGAAGGCAGAGTTGACAGTGGTGAGGAGGCCGGCGACCTCGTATTCAGGATTGTGTTGGAGGAGGTGCAAGGACCAGGCGCTGTCTTTGCCGCTGCTCCAGGAGACGAAGGTCGGGAATTGCCATCGTGTTTCATGCTAGCTGAGGCGTTCGACCGGGGAGCGATGCGTGGGATATTTTCCGTTGAGCTGGCGACTGCTCTTTTGCGATGTGACTGCCGGCGCTCGCGTCGTGGTGCAACCTGAGAACGGCGCGGCCGCTCTAAGGCTGTAACAGTCCGTTAATAAAGGAGCGCCATGGCAAGGAAGAGGTCGACGAGCTTGATTGATCCAACCCGGTTAGAGCCAGTGCGCAAAAAGGATGGATTACTGCAGGTGATTGTGGAAACGCCGAAGGGAAGCCGAAACAAATTTTCTTTCGATACGGAGCAGGAGATATTTTCCCTGAAGAATGTGTTGCCGGCGGGAATGGTGTTTCCTTATGACTTCGGATTTCTTCCGAAGACCCTGGCTGATGATGGCGATCCGATCGATGTGCTGTTGCTGATGGATGAACCGGCGTTTCCTGGAGTACTGGTTCCGTCGCGGCTCATCGGCGTCATCGAGGGAGAGCAGATCGACGGAAAGAAGCGGATTCGCAACGACCGGCTGGTGGCGATTGCCGTCGCGAATCATATGTACGCCAATGTTCGCAAACTTAACTGATCTGCCGAAGCAATTCTTGCACGAGCTGGAAGATTTCTTCGTCAACTATCACCAGCTTGAAGGCAAAGAGTACAAGCTGCTGGGGTGCAAAGGCATTGCTCAGGCGGAGACGTTGATTAAGAAGGCGAAGAAGGCGGCGTAGGCTTGACGACTTGCGGAGGATTGTTCGGGTGGCATGACGGATGAAAGAGTTTGTCCTAAGGTTTTTCATCGGCGGCGCGGTGATCAGCGCATTTGCGATGTTGGGCGACGTCCTTCGACCGAAGAGTTTTGCAGGCCTCTTCGGAGCGGCGCCTTCGATTGCGCTGGCGACGGTGGGAATGACAATTGCCCGTCACGGCAAAGGATATGCGGCGGTCGAGGCGCGGTCGATGGTGCTGGGAGCGATTGCCTTTTGCGTGTATGCGTACGTTGTGAGCCGGGCGCTGGTGCGCTATCAGCGATCGACGATAGCGACGACAGTTGTGTTGATGCCGGTGTGGTTAGTAGTTTCGCTGGGACTTTGCTGGATGATATTGCTGCGATAGGCGTATGAGAATCGAAGCCAATTTTTCGTCGCTCAAACAGACGAATTTTCGTGAGCATCTGGTGCGGTTTGCTCTGGGTGGTGCGGTTACAGTCGCGGCCGGGTTGATTGCGCGGCGTTGGGGGCCGGTGATCGGTGGATTATTTCTGGCCTTTCCAGCGATTTTTCCGGCGGGCGCCACGCTGATCGAACAGCACGAGGTGAAGAGGAAGCGGGAGATTGGTCGAGATGGCCGCAGACGAGGCCGTGAGGCGGCGGCGCTCGATGCCTTAGGAGCTGCGATGGGTGCGGTGGGCCTTGCGACGTTCGCGGTTGTGTTGTGGCGGTTTCTGCCGGGGCACAGCTCTTGGGCGGCGTTGGGGCTGGCGGTAACCGCGTGGGTGGTGGTATCGGGAATTCTTTGGATTTTGCGGAAGCGGAGTTAAGTGTTCTGCGGCTGAGGTGCGGAAGCCGCGGGTGAGCGCTCAAAGCAATTAGGCTAGAGGTATGGCTTTGTTTTGTGATGTTGCGCTGCCGGTTCCGCTGGACCAGGCGTTTACCTACGCGGTAAATGGTGTGGTTCCGGTGGTGGGGGCGCGGGTGATTGTGCCGTTCAGCGGGCAGAGGCTGATGGGTGTGGTGGTGCGGGTGCACGAGGATGCTCCCGCTGACGATTTTGAGATTAAGCCGGTGCAGCAGGTGCTGGATGATGCTGCGGTGTTGCCGGATGAATTGATGGAGCTGGCTCGGTGGATTGCGCAGTACTATGTGGCTCCGCTGGGTGAGGTGTTGCGTGGGATGTTGCCGCTGGCGGCGGAGGTGAAGCGGCATTTTGCTTACCGGATTACTGAGGCTGGGCGAAGGGTTTTGTATGAAGGGGCGGCGAAAGGGTCTTCGCGGCGGTCGAAGCTGACGGTGGAGGAGCAGGATCGCGAGTATGCGGTGTTGAATTATCTGGAGGGTGGCGAGGCGGCGAAGATGGGGGCGCTGCGGTCGGCTACGGGGGCGAATAAGAGTCTGCTTGAGGGGATGGTCAAGAAGAAGTGGCTGGTGCGGGAGGCGGTGGCGGAGGAACGGGATGCTCGGCGGTTGGAGAAGGTGGCGGTTTTGGTTGGGCAGGGGATCGGTGGCGCGGAAGAGAACCGCAGGTCCTTCGACTCCGCCTCTCGCGATGAAGCTGCGAGCGGCTCCGCTCAGGATGACACTTCTTTTTTTGGGTCTGAAAGCACGGGCAAGGTTGGTGTGCGACTGCCTCGGTTGAATGAGAACCAGTTGGCTGTGATGGCGGAGTTGGCGGCGGTGGGCGGGCGCATGCGCGTGCGGGATTTGCGCGAGTCGCTGGGGCGGGCGGGTGTTCCGGATTCGACGCTGGGGACTTTGGTGAAGCGTGGGTTGGTGATGGTGGAGGAGGTTGCGGAGGCGTTTCATCTTGGGGGAGTGAGTGCGTTGGGGAAGAAGCATGCGCATGAGCACGATTTGAACGAGGCGCAGATGGAGGCGCTGGGGACGATTGCGGTGGCGATGGAGAAGGGTGGTTTTCGGCCGCATCTGTTGTATGGGGTTACGGGGAGCGGGAAGACTACGGTTTATTTTGCGGCGATGCGGCGGGCTCTGGATGCGGGGAAGAGTGCGCTGCTGCTGGTTCCGGAGATTGGGTTGACGCCGGCGATGGCGGGGCAGCTGGTGGCGGCGTTTGAGGGTGAGGTGGCGTTGCTGCACTCGCAGCTGACGCCGGATGAACGGGCGGAGCAGTGGCACAGGATTCGGAGAGGCGATGCTCGGGTGGTGGTGGGGACGCGGTCGGCGGTGTTTGCTCCGGTCGCGAATTTGGGGTTGATTATTGTCGATGAGGAGCATGACTCGAGTTACAAGCAGGAGGAGACGCCGCGGTATCACGGGCGGGACGTGGCGGTGATGCGGGCGAAGCTTGAGGGCGCGACGGTGGTGCTGGGGTCGGCTACGCCGTCGCTCGAGAGCTGGGCCAATGCGGATAAGGGGCGGTATGCGCGGGTGGAGATGAGGGAGCGGGTGATGGCGCGGCCTCTGCCGGCGGTGGAGCTGGTGGATATGCGGGAGGAGTTTCGCGAGACGGGGCAGGAGAATATTTTTTCGCGGAGGTTGATTGAGGAGACGCAGGCGACGCTCGATCGCGGCGAGCAGGTGATTTTGTTGCTGAACCGGCGAGGGTACTCGACGGTGGTGATGTGCCGTAGCTGTGGAGAGAAGGTGGAGTGCGAGAACTGTTCGATCTCGATGACGTATCACAAGCGGGTGAATGAGACCGATGGGATTGCGCAGCCGGGGCAGCGGCTGGAGTGCCACTATTGTGGGTCGCGGAAGTCGGTGCCTAAGGTTTGTCCGAAGTGCGGGAGTGAGCATCTTTATTTTCTTGGAGTGGGGTCGCAGCAGGGCGAGGAGAGATTGCAGGAGTTGTTTCCAGCGGCGAGGATTGGCCGGATGGATCGGGATACTGTGCGGGGGCGCTCCGATATGGAACGCTTGCTCGCTCGGCTGCATGGGGGTGAGATTAATTTGCTGGTGGGCACGCAGATGATTGCCAAGGGGCATGACATTCACGGCGTGACGTTAGTGGGTGTGGTGGGGGCGGACTTTCAGCTGGGGCTGCCGGATTTTCGTGCGGCGGAGCGTGTGTTTCAGTTGCTGACGCAGGTGTCGGGACGGGCGGGGAGGGGAGATCTGCCGGGGAAGGTGCTGGTGCAGACGTACCATCCGGATCATTATGCGATTCAGTTTGCGGCGAAGCATGACTATCCGGGGTTTGTGGCGAAGGAGATGCAGTATCGGAGGTGGATGCACTATCCGCCGTATTCGGTGCTGGCGAATGTGATCGTACAGAGCGAGAAGCTGGAGGAGGCTACGGCGTGGGCGGGGATGCTGGGGAAGTGGTTTGAGAGAACGCGGTTAGAGAAGGTGCGGGTGCTGGGGCCGGCGGCTGCGCCGATTGTGCGGCTAAAGCGGATTTACCGGTATCACTTTGTGCTGAAGGCCGAGCGGCGTCAGGCCCTGGGGGCTACGCTGCGGGCAATGTTGGATTTTGCCCGGACGCAGGAGATTGATCGGCGCAACCTGGTGGTTGACGTGGATGCGGTGCACTTGATGTAGGCGAAGCCGGCGGTCGAGCTTGTTAGTCGAGCAGGTGGAGTTCTTTGCCGGGTTTGAAACGGACGGCTTTGCCGGGGGCAATGGTGACTTCAGCGCCTGTTCTCGGATTGCGGCCGATACCTGTTTTACGTGGTTTGACGGTGAAAACACCGAAGCCGCGCAACTCGATGCGGTCGCCTGCAATGAGGGTTTGTTTCATGCTGTCGAAGATAGCGTCCACCGCAGCCTCTGCTTTGATGCGTGGCAGGCCGGTACGCTCAACAACCCTCTGTATAAGATCCTGCTTAATCATCTGGGGCGCCGTCCTTGGGCTGTAAATTTTAGAAAATAGTACTGACCGGGTTTAGTACGTGATGTTAGAAACAAGCAGCAAGATTGTCAACGCCAGAACACTACCGTAAGATGAAGAATCTAATGACGCAAGGCAGTTCGGCTTACGGCCGCACTTAAATTTACACCCTTCTGTCAAAATTAGAAGACAGGAATTGAAAAAAGGAAGGGAAACACACCAGAGTGGCTATTAAGAGCGACCGTTGGATCCGCCAGCAGGCGATCGAACATGGAATGATTTCACCGTTCAGCGAAAAACAGGTTCGGGAGGGGGTAATCTCCTACGGGCTTTCGTCGTACGGCTACGATTTGAGGGTTTCGGACGAGTTCAAGATCTTTACCAATGTCAACAGCGCCATTATCGACCCGAAGGCGTTCGATGAGCGGTCGTTTGTGACGGTGCAGGCGCCAAGCGTGATTGTGCCGCCGAACTCGTTTGCGCTGGCGCGGTCGATTGAATACTTCAAGATTCCAAGGGATGTGCTGACGATCTGCGTGGGCAAGTCGACCTATGCGCGGTGCGGCATCATTGTGAACGTGACGCCGTTTGAGCCGGAGTGGGAAGGGTATGTGACGCTGGAGATCTCCAATACGACCCCACTGCCCGCGAAGGTTTATGCAAACGAAGGGCTGTGCCAGATTCTGTTCTTCCAGTCCGACGAGGTCTGCGAGGTAAGCTACGCGGACCGCAAAGGAAAGTACCAGAAGCAGCAGGGAATCGTTTTGCCGAAGCTGTAGGGCTGTGGGGTCACGACCCCAAAAGCGCCGAAGTCGGCCTACTATTGCACCACGCTGAGTAAAGAGGCTGCGAAGGCGATGAACGACCAGAAGACCAAGGAACCTCTCAAGCTGGGTTTGGTGGCGACGGACCCGTTGCGGATTCTTGGCCTGCAGACCATCTTTGCCGAAGGTGTGTCGGAAGGCGCGCCGGACGTGCGGCCCGTGGAGATTGTGCCGCTGTCGGTGCCCGGGGCTCTGGATGCATCAGGGGTTTCGCTGATTCTGATCGATTCGGCCTGCACGGATCACATCTTTGAACTGCTGGCAACGTTTCGGCGGACGCGTCCGCATCTGCGGCTGATTGTGCTGGGGCTGGAGGAGAGCCACGACTACATCCAGCGCATCATCGGGGCCGGGGCGAAGGGATACCTGGCGCACACAGCGAGGGGGACCGAAGTGCGGCTGGCGATTGAGGTGGTGGAGGATGGCTCGGCGTGGGCTCCACGAAAGGTGCTGGCCAATCTGGTGGATTTGTCGTCGGCCGAAGAGAGGCGGGACGGGACAGTCAGCGAACCGAAGTTCACGGAGCGCGAGGCGCAGGTGCTGAAGTTGCTGGTGGAGGGGCATCCCAACCGCGTGATTGCAACGGTGCTCGATATTGATGTGGCTACGGTGAAGAAACATGTGGGGACGCTGATGCGCAAGGTTGGCGTGAAGAACCGAATCGCGCTGTCGGTGCAGGTGGTGAACCGAAATCTACTTCCAGGTTAACGAGATAAGGTAGAGAGTAGGCTGGGTTTTGCTGATTGCCGGGGGTTAATTTCCTAGTTAACAAAAACTGCTCAAAGGTCTACCTACCTTCGTACCGTTGTTGCGGGAGTAAATCTGATGCACATTGAACGTAGCAACACAGACCTGGGAGAGGGGTTGTAGAGAGAGTGTCGGGTGAATCCCGGGCACCATCTCTCCAACCCCCATTTTTTTGGTCGGCTGATGTCGAGTTATATCCCTTGATCCGGACAACCTGAATTGCCTCCTTTCCATCACATATATTGTTGGAAACAGGCATGTTCGTTGCCTGAGAGACCCAGTCTGTGTATGCGAAAGGTAACGACGATAATGATCAAGAAGATATCAACAGTTTTATGTGGTTTGGCCATGGTGGCCTGTTCTCTTACAGCTCGTGCCGCCGATGACGATAAAACTAAGGTTGCCGAGAGGTTGAATGCGGCGGATCAGGTAATTGAAGAGATTATGGCGACGCCGGACAAGTCAATTCCTGGCGGGATTCTTAGCGGCGCGTCGTGCGTGGTGGTAATTCCGAGCTTCAAGAAAGGTGCGTTCGTCGTCGGAGCGGAGTATGGTCAGGGCGTTGCTACCTGCCGCACCTCGAGCGGCAAGTGGAGTGCGCCGGTCTGCGTGCAACTTACCGGCGGCAGCTTTGGATTTCAAATTGGCGGACAGGCGACGGACCTGGTGCTGGTCGCGATGAATCAGAAGGGTCTGCAGGCTATGCTGAAGAACAAGGTGAAGCTGGGCGCAGATGCTGCAGCTTCGGCGGGTCCGGTGGGCCGCAATGCGCAGGCGGGCACGGACTGGAAGCTGAATGCGGAGTTTCTGAGCTATTCTCGCAGCAAGGGCCTGTTTGCCGGTATCGATCTGGACGGAACGGTGCTGTCGCAGAATCAAGATGCTACGGCTGCCCTATACGGATCGGCTATTCCGTTCAATACGGTCCTTGAGGGAAACACTCCAACTCCGCCGGAGGCGCGGCCTTTTGTGCGGACTGTTGCCAAGTATTTCGTAATAGCAAAAAACCAGTAGGTTGACGAAGGCATTTTCAGGGGTGGCTCCGAGAGAGCCACCCCTTTTGTTTTGGTCGGCGTGGGAGGGCGGAGTGCGTAGACTAGTGGTTTGAATGGAGAAGGACAAAAGGACGTTGCCGGAGGCTAAGCCCAGGAACGGAGTCACCATGCGCGAGACCATGGAGTTTGCCATGGTCTGGGTTTTCGTTCATGCGATGCGGCTTCTTCCGCGGAGATTGGCGCGGGCAATTGGCGCGGGGATTGGCGCTCTGGCCTTCCGTGGATTGGGACGGCTGAGACGAGTGGGGCTGCGAAACCTGGAGCTGGCGTTTCCAGAGAAGACGGATGAGGAGCGGGAGAGAATTCTGCGAACGGAGTACCGGAATCTTGGGTATTTGCTGGCTGAGTTCTGCAAGATGCCGGGGTATACGGCGGAGTCGGCAAGCAAGTTCATTCGCTATGAGGGGCTGGAGAATTATCTTGCGGCGCGGGAGCGTGGGAAAGGTGTGCTGGTTCTGACGGGGCACCTGGGAGCGTGGGAGCTTTCGAGTTTTTACCACTCGCTGATGGGAATGCCGATGGGGATGGTGATTCGGCGGCTGGATAATCCTCTGGTGGATGCGTTTGTGAATCGCGTGCGCTGTCTGCATGGGAACCGGGTGATCCATAAGGATGACTTTGCGCGAGGACTGATCTCGTCGATGCGGGCGGGCGAGACGGTTGGGATACTGATGGATACGAATATGACCCCGCCGCAGGGGGTGTTTGTACCGTTTTTTGGCGTGCTGGCTTGTACGGCTTCGGGAATGGCAAGGATTGCGGCGAGGACGGGAGCCGTGGTTGTGCCGGGGTTTCTGCTTTGGGAGGAGGCGGAGGGGCGATATGTGCTGCACTTTGGCAAGGAGGTTGGGGTCGTCGATACTGGGGATGCAGAGCAGGACGCGGTGACGAATACAGCGGCGTTTACCGCGGCGATTGAAGGGTTTATCCGGCAGTATCCGGAGCAGTGGTTGTGGTTGCACAGGCGGTGGAAGACGCGGCCGGCGGGTGAGGAGGGGATTTATTGATGGCGAGGATTGGGAAGGTGGCTGATTGGCTTGGGGTGAGCGCTCCTCTGGTTGATGGCGAGATTACGGAGGTAGCTGGGATTGATCGGGCCGGGCCGGGCTCGGTTGTATTTGCTATGGATAAGGAGACGTTGAGGGGGGCGCTGGCGTCGGGGGCTGGGGTGATTCTGGCGAACCGGAGCCTGGAAGATGCGGAGTTGCCGCTGGATCCGCGGGTGCTTTGGGTGGAGGATGCGCGTTATGCGTTTTCTGTGGTGGGTAAGAGACTGAAGGGAAGAGGGTTTGAGGCGGGAGTGCATGCCTCTGCTGTGGTGGCTGCGGGTGTAGTTATTGGGGTGGGGACGCGGATTGGGCCCGGCGTGGTTTTGGAGGAGGGTGTCGTTATCGGCAATGATTGCAATGTGATGGCGCGGGTGGTGGTGTATGCGGGGACGGTGATCGGGGAACGGGTGGTGGTGCAGGCTGGGGCGGTTTTGGGGGCTACGGGTTTTGGATATGCGCGGAATTCTAGAACTGGGGAGTATTTGCTGTTTCCCCAGCAAGGGCTTTTGATTGTTGAAGATGATGTGGAGATTGGGGCGAATACTACGATTGACCGGGGGGCTTTGGGGGAGACGCGGATTGGGCGAGGGGACTAAGATTGATAATCTGGTGCATATTGGGCATAACTGCTTGATAGGAAAGAATGTTGTGATTGCGGCGCAGACGGGGATTTCGGGGTCGAGTGTGGTCGAGGATGGGGCGATTCTGGGGGGGCAGGTGGGGATTGGAGAGCATGCAACTGTAGGAAAAGGCGTGATTTTGGGGGGTGGGGCAGGAGTTTTGAGCGGAAAAAAAATGCGGGGGAAGGTGAGGTTTTCTGGGGGCGGCCGGCGCGGCCTTTGAAGGAGTATTTGCGAGATCTGGCGCGGCTGAAACAACGATAATTGAGTCAAATTTGATGGTGAAGTTGTGGTGTTTTTGTGGTGAGGTTGTGGTTTTTGGGTGGTGAATTGATGGTGCAGTGATGGCGATTGTGGTGGTCGGCGGACATACGAGGAATATCGGGAAGACCAGCGTTGTGGCCGGGCTGATTTCGGCTATGCCGGAGATGCGGTGGACGGCTTTCAAGGTGACGCAGTTCGGGCATGGGATGTGTTCGGCGAATGGGGAGCCGTGCGACTGCGAGACAGCGGAGCATACGGTGGCGGTGAGTGAGGAGCGGGTGGGTGGGGATTCGACTACGGATTCGGGAAGGTATCTGGCGGCCGGGGCTGTGCGGTCGTTCTGGGTGAGGACTCGGACGGGGGATCTGGCGGTGGCGATGCCTCGGATTCGGAAGGAGATTGCGGGGGCGGAGAATGTGGTGATTGAGTCGAATAGTATTCTGCGGTTTCTGCGGCCGGATTTGTATTTGAGTGTGCTGGATCCCGGGGTGGGGATTTTAAGGATTCGGCGAGGTACTTTCTGGATCGGGCGGATGCTGTCTTGGTTGCGGAGGGGGAGCTTGGTCGGCCGGAGTGGAAAGGGGTTTCGTTGAAGCTGGTGGAGGGGACTCCTGTGTTGGCGATGCGGCCTCCGGTTTATGCGACGGATGAGGTTGTGGGTTTTGTGCGAGAGCGGCTGAAGACCGGTGTGGCCTTCTCTCACGATTTCGAGACGAAGTAGTAGTGATTGTCTCCTTCGTCCAACGTTTCTTCGACGAGCGTCAGCCCGTTAGCGCGCAGAATTTTCTCGTACTCCTCAACTCCGAGCGAAATCGACTTTCGCTTCGTCAGTGCGTCGAGCCATGTGAGGGGCTCTCGCGGCGAAGTGAAGAGAAATTTACCGCCGGGACTCAATGCCCTGGCAACCTTGCCGATGACGATCTTCTGCACCTCGGCGGGTAGTAAGAACATCAGGCCCCATGCGATGGCAGCGTCGAATGTGCGGTGAAAGAATTCGGAGTCCTCAACGGCGGAGCATTCCGCGTGAGCCTTGGGGAATCGTTGGCGAAAGGCGCTGATTAGCGTGGGGGATGCATCGATACCATAGACGGCGAAACCGTTGTTAATCAGGACCTCGGAGAGCGGCACTCCGTGGCCGCATCCTAGATCGAGAATCGAAGAACCAGGCGGTAGAGTTGTACTCCATTCACGGACCGTCGCGATGCCGATCGAGCGATTCCGGGCGTGGATGTAGGTTTCAGCAAGTTGCTCGTAACCGTTGGATTTGTCCAGCGGAGTTGTGTTTGCCATTGCTCAACTCCTTCATGTTTTGGATTGCAGCAGATTGACCATCCATAGGAAGGATAGGTAGAACACTAATCCACTGGTCCGGGCATTTTATCCAGATTGTGTGGAGGCGGTATGCGGAAGGTGGTGCTTGGTCTGGGATTGAGTCTCGATGGGTATATAGCGCGGCTTGATGGGGCGGTGGATTTTTTGTTTATGCCGAAGGACTACTCGAATGCGGAGTTCTTCAAGTCAATCGATGTGGCGTTTATGGGGCGCAAGACGTATGAGGCGGCGAAGAAGATGGGGAAGATGGGTGGTGACTTCAGTGGGGGGAAGATGGAGTTTTATGTGTTCTCGAAGACCCTGCCTGCGGGGGAGGGGGAGGGTGTGAGGTTCGTTAATGAATCGCCGGCGAAGTTTGTTGATAGGTTGAGGAAGAAGCCGGGGAAAGACATCTGGCATATGGGTGGCGGGGAGTTGGCGCGGGAGTTTTTGCGTGCGGATCTGGTGGATGAGATTCGTCTAGGGATTATGCCCGTGCTGCTTGGGGAGGGGATTCCTCTGTTTCCGAGTGGGTTTCCGCAGCGGGAGTTTTTGTTGACGGAGTGCAGAAGCTATTCGAAGGGGATGGTGTCGCTTGTGTATCAGCGAGCGCGTTAGGAAGCTATTCCTCGCGGTTTGAGAATCAATTTGCAAAAAAGCAGGTCTTCCCGCTTCGCGAAAGATGACAACCAAGAACAACGACAATTGCAAAGCAACGGCAAAAGCAGGTCCGCTTCGGAGAAGACGAGCAAGAAATGCAATTGCAATGACAACCCATCCTTCACGATGAGACTGTGAAGGATGGGACATAGTGTGTCGATCGGTAAGAACGTTAGTTGATGGTGCCGTTTAAGCCGGCAGGGAAGAAGACTCCCTTGTTGCCTCCGCTGGCGTTGGCGGGAGAGGCGCCGGTGACGATGGAGAGGATCTGTTGCGGGGTTCGGGCGAAGCCTATGCTGTTGCTGTCGGCGTCGACGATTGTGGTGGAGGGAAAGGTTGAGGAGCTTGTGTTGAGAGCAACCTTGACGGTGTTGTCGATACCCTGGTCGTCAGCGTTTTTGATTCCTCCATCGGTGGTTTGCGTGGTGGGCGCCGAGGTTGGGTTGGCCAGGAGAGAACGGAAGGCAGAGATTTTTTGCGTGATGTTGGTGAGTGTTCCGGTGGGGACTCCGCTAAGGGTTGGGTTGCTGTCGAAGGCGTTGATGGTGGTGCGGACGAGGGCTGCGTGGTATGCCTCGACTGCGTGGATGCCGACCGCTGCAGTGAGGATGGAGCTGGATGAGATGGAGCCTGCAGCTCCGTGGTAGGCGGTGACTCCGACGTCCTCGAAGATGTAGGCTCCGATGAGGAAGAAGGCATCGTTCGCGAAGGGATCGAAGCTGGAGCCTACGCCTGCGCCGACTGCGAGGGTGTTGAATGAGTCGACGAGATTGATGGCGGGTTGGGCTACGGCGGCTGAGCCCAGGGCGGTGCGGAGGAAGGTGACGTGCTTGGCTTCTTCGGCGGCGGTCTCGGTGGCGTATGCCTTGACGAGAGAGCTGGAGAAGGGAACGGCTTTGAAGCTGGCTTTAGTGGTGACGGTGCCTTGCGTGCCTGTACCGGTGATGCCGATGGGCGTTGAGAGCTTGTCGATTGTGACGCCAAATACGGCGAGATTGTAGAAGTTTGCCTCGAGGTATTCGAGGTTGAGGGCGAA
Source organism: uncultured Acidobacteriaceae bacterium (assembly GCA_963802695.1). Classification (GTDB taxonomy): domain Bacteria; phylum Acidobacteriota; class Terriglobia; order Terriglobales; family Acidobacteriaceae; genus Edaphobacter. The sequence continues at coordinate 339,904 of CAWDJN010000009.1, read as the reverse complement.
GTTGAGAATGTCGTTATCGGTTAAGGTTGCGGCCTGTGCCTTGGGCGTGTCGAGGCTTGAGAGGACGAGGCCTGCGAGCGCGGTGGTGCCGAGGGTGAGCATTTTGCGACGGCCGTTGACGATGATTTCGTCGAGTTGCTGTGTCTCTTGAGTTGCCATGATTTGTCCCGTCCTTAGGTGGTTGTGGTCTTGATGGTGCCGTTGAGGCCTGCGGGAAAGAAGCCGCCTTTTGCGACTCCTACGCCTGCGGTGCCGCCGTAGACGATATGGAGGACCTGGTCGGTGGTGCGGGAGAAACCGACGGCGGTGGATGAGTCTGCGGCGACGATGGATGTGGTGCTGAGAGGGGTTTCGGCCGCGTTCATGTTGCCGCTGGCTGCACTGATTTTGCCGCGCAGGGCAGAGACGAGGTTGGCATTCGTGAGCGCGGCAGTTTGGGCTGCGGTGGCTCCGCTGTTGGCTGCGTTGGCGGCGATGATGGTGCGGATGGTTCCTGCGTGGTACGCCTCGACTGCCTGGATGCCAGCTGCGGGCGACAAATACGAGGTCTTGCTGGTGATGAGGGGTGCGGCTCCGGCGTATGCGGTGACCCCTACGTCTTCGAAGACGAACGCGCCTACGAGGAATGCGTTTTCGTCGGTGAAGGGATTGAAGGTTCCAGAGATTCCCGCGGCAGTGCCGAGGCCAGCGAAGAAGCTGAGGTCGATGGCTGGGCGTGGCTGGACGGTAGCTCCTGCGGAGGTAAGCGCGGCGCGAAGGAAGCGGACGTGGTTGAGTTCGTCCTGTGCGGTCTCGTTGGCGTATTGCTGGATGTATGAGCTGGCGAAGGGGACTTTGGCGAAGCTTGCGGGGAGGGTTGTGGTTCCTGCGCCGGAGCCAGCGTCGGTTGCGGAGAGGCCGGAGCCAGTGGTGGCGTAGAGATAGAACTCAGCTTCGAGGTATTCGAGGTTGAGGGCGAAGTTGAGGATGTCGGCGTCGGTGATAGAGGGTGTTCGGTGTTGGTGTCGGCGTAGGAGCCGGATTAGATGTGCTGCTGCAACCTGCGAGAAATGTGGCTGCAGCGGCGGTTCCTGCTCCTGCGAGAAAGGTTCGCCGGGTCAAGGCCTTATCGATTAGATCGTTTAACTTTTTCTCCATAATGAAAACTCTCCTGGGCGCGGCGATTGCGCCTTACCTCAAGCACGTCTGGGAGTGGAGATTGGATTGGAGGTTTTAGGAGGGAATGATTACTTAGATTGATTGGACGGGGGAGAAGCATGACGACATCAACAAGATCGATTGTTTTTTTAATAGCCGGCTCGGTGCGGTGTGGATCGAGCGGCTGCGATGTCGGGGGTTGCGGTGAGGCGAAAGACGTGATGCCCTGCTAGCATACCGCTATGTCCTCGATTGATATTCTTGCGATCGCCGCGCATCGCGACGATGTGGAACAGACTTGTGGCGGGACTCTGCTTGCTATGAATGCGCGGGGCTGGCGTACCGGGATTCTTGATTTGACCAGGGGCGAATCGGGCACGCGCGGTACTGCTGCTGATCGCGAGCGTGAGGCGAATGAGGCTGCTCGGATTTTGAAGGTTGAACACCGTGAGGCGCTCGATCTGCCGGATGGCAATGTTCAGAATAGTTATGAGAATCGGCTGAAGATTGCGGGGGTTCTGCGGCGGCTGCGTCCGCGGGTTGTGATTCTGCCTTATTGGCAGGGACGGCATCCGGACCATTACACGACGGCGACGCTGGGGTATGAGGCTTGCTTTGTCAGTGGGCTGGCGAAGGTGGAGACGCCGGGAGAGCAGAATTCGCCTCATCGGCCGTTCAAGATTCTTTATGCGAGTCTTTATGCGGATGTGCGGCCTACTTTTGTGGTCGACATTACGCCTTATGTTGAGGAGCGACTTCAGTCTTTGCTGGCTTACCGGTCGCAGTATGCCTCACAGGCCGAGGGTGGCAAGTTGTTTGTGCCGGAAGAGGAGATTCGCGAACGGACTCTGGCCGAGGCTCGGCACTATGGGTTGTTGGGTGGAGTGAGGTATGGGGAGCCTTTTGTGCAGAAGGAAGTGGGGTTGGTGGAGGATTTGATGTTGGTGCCGGTGCAGTCGATTTAGGGGACGCAAAAAACAAAAAGCAGGCCCCCCATTCGGGAGATGACAAGCAAGAAAAGCAAAAACAACGACAAAAACAAAATGCGGTGATCCTTCACTGCGTTCAGGATGACGACGTGAAGAGTGGGTCTGCGATTCCCTAGTTGTCGGCGTCGGTGATGGCGTCCAGGTAGGCGACGTCGAGCGCTGTGCCCTGCACGATGACGTTTTTGTTGTTGATCTCGGAGCCGTCGACGGTGCTGAAGAGGTGAACCTGTCCGCCGTAGGCGGTGTACATCTTGTTGAGGCCCTGGACCCAGCAGAGACCGGTGAGGTCACCGTAGTAGTACTGGTTCTGGTTGGTGTTTGGATAGGGGACGGGGACTGCGGTTGCAGTACTCCCTTGTGGAACCTGCGTGACTGCGGGAATGATCGATACGGTGAGAGCACCACGATCGAAGCGGGTGAGGCAGTTGTAGTTCGCGCTCTGGTCGGTGGGCTGGTTTGCTGCGAGCTGCTGTGCTGCTCGGGCGGCGCGTTCGCCGGTGGCACAGGACTGGGAGCCTATCCAGAGTGTGTTGTTGTCGCCGAAGAGCATCTTAGAGTGATTGCCGTCTGAGATGGAGTATTTTCCGGTGACGGTGTTGGTGGCGAGGCTGATGACGGAGAGATTGCCGGTGAAGAGGCCGTCGGGCTGCAGCTGCTGGCCGGAGAGGTAGAGGGTGACTCCGTCAGAGAGGGCTGCGGTGACTCCGCCGGGGACCATGACCTGGTTGAGGTAGGCGGAGGCGTCGGGCACGGTGGTGGGGATGTTGTTGAACTGGAGGGCTCCGGGTTGGAGATAAGTGACGCTGGAGGCTGTGCCGCCACACTCGGGTCCGCAGTTGAGGACGAAGGCGGTGGTTCCGTCGGCGGAGAAGTAGGCACCGACCGGATGATCGAAGGCGTTGGCGTGAGTGCCGGTGTTGACCGGGACGATGCAGTAGACGGGAGAGTTGAAGGGCTGGCAATCGACTGCGCCGATGGCTGCGTCGGCTGCCGTGGAGGTGGGGTATTGGTTCTGATTGAGCTTGACGAGGCGGTAGATGGTGTTGGAGTTGCGAACCATCGCGAGCACGACGTTGTCGCCCGCATTGACGACGACCTGGAAGACGTTGGGAAGGACGAGGCCGAAGGTGCGACCGGTGGAGTTGTCGATGACGGCGAGCTGCCCGATGCTCTCTTCCGCGGAGTAGACATGGCCGAAGGTGGGCGGAACGGCGAGGCCGGTGGATTTGGCGGGGAAGGTGCCTCCGGAGCCGGCGGTAGCTTCTTTGCCGTAGTTGATGATCTGAATGTCGCCCTGGGCTGCGGAGTAGACGTAGCCAGTGATCTCGGCGGGGAAGTTGAGGATAAGGTTTGGGTAGCCCGCGGCATAGCCTGAGATGGCGAACGAGGTTATGGTGTTCTGGATATTGCTGCGGATGTCGCGCAGGCCGTCGACGATCTGGAGGCTGCCGGTGGAGGTGCCGTTGACCGTGACTGAGATCATGACTCGGTTGGCGAGCTTGCTGGGCGGGACGGGGCGGTTGGCGAAGGTGTACTGCGGAAACTTGTAGGCGTAGTAGTTATCGCTGTGGCAGGAGGTTAATCCGATTGACGCGAACGCAAGGAGAAAGCCGCAGAGAAGCTGGGCACGGAGAGACTTAAGAGGGAGACTTCGATTCTTCAACGGTAACCAACTCCAACCTGAGCGCGGTGTTTTGGAGGCCACGACCCTGATGCCAAGTATAACAAAGGAGACCGGGCTCAACCCGTGGGTAAGCCGTTTGGAACGCGGGTTTTGTGCGGAGAGGGTTGGAGTGCGCCGCCTGGTGGCTTAGGATGAGTTAAGCATTCTGGAGAGAAGATGACAGTTGGGAATGACGGTGCGAAGGCTGTTTCCGGTAACGGGTATGGAGTAGTCGGCAGGCTGTTTAACGGCGGGACCGTGCTTTGCGATGGCGCGATGGGGACGATGCTGTATGCGCGGGGCGTGTTTATCAATCGCTGCTATGACGAACTGAACCTGTCGCAGCCTGATCTGGTGCGGGAGATTCATGCGGAGTACCTGCAGGCGGGCGCGGAGGTGATTGAAACTAACACGTTTGGCGGGAATGCGTTTCGGCTGGAGTTGCATGGGCTGAAGGATAAGGTTCGGGAGATCAACAGGGCCGGGGTAAAGATCGCTCGCGGATGTGTGAACGAGATTTTGGAGAAGCAGGCGAGCGAGGCGTTTGTTGCGGGATCGATTGGACCGCTGGGCGTGAGGCTTGAGCCGCTGGGCAAAGTGGGGCTGGATGAAGCGCGGGCGGCGTTTGAGGAGCAGATTCGTGCGCTGGTGGAGGGCGGGCCGGGGGTGGGTGCCGATTTGCTGATTATTGAGACGATGACTTCGCTGGCGGAGTCGGAGCAGGCGATTCTGGCGGCGAGGCATGTCGCGCCTGAAGTGCCAGTCGTAGTGATGATGACGGTCGATGAGGACGGGAATTGTCTTGATGGGTCTTCGGCAGAGACTGCGGCGCTGAAGCTGACGGAGTGGGGAGCGGATGCGATTGGATGCAACTGCAGCGCGGGGCCGGTGACGGTGCTGAGCGTGATTGAACGGATGAAGCTGGTAACGTCGAAGCCTCTGGCGGCGATGCCGAATGCGGGGATTCCGCGAGCTGTGGAGGGACGGACGATTTATCTGACTTCGCCGGAGTACATGGCTAGCTTTGCGAAGAAGGCGGTGAAGGCCGGGGCGAAGTTTGTGGGTGGGTGTTGCGGCACGACTCCGAGTTATACGCGGGCGATGAAGAGCGCGCTGCGTGCGCTGGATGCGATGGAAGGCGGCGCGCAGGTGATGGAGCAGGCTGGCTCGAGCAAAGATGGGGCAAAGGCTGCGAGCAAGGTGGAGCCTCCGGTGCTGGCGGCGCGGTCGAAGATTGGTGCGATGGTGGCGGCAGGCGAGTTTGTGACGATGGTGGAGATTGTTCCGCCGAAGGGGATTGACTGCAGCAAGGAGATCGATGGCGCGGCGATGCTACACCGTTTGGGTGTGGATGCGATCAATGTGCCGGATTCGCCGCGGGCGAGCGCGAGGATGAGTGCGCAGAGTCTGTGTGTGCAGATTCAGCAGCACGTGGGGATTGAGACGATTCTGCATTACACGTGCCGCGATAGGAATGTGCTTAGTATCCAGAGTGATTTGCTCGGGGCTTCTTCGATTGGGTTGAAGAATATTTTGTGTTTGACGGGTGATCCGCCGAAGCTGGGGAACTATCCGAATGCGACGGCGGTTTTTGATGTGGATGCGATTGGGCTGGTGAACGTCGTTCACAATTTGAACTATGGGCTGGATATCGGGAAGAACTCGATTGGCGGGTCTACGGGGTTCACGATTGCGGTGGCGGCGAATCCGGGTGTGCAGGATATGGACCAGGAGGTAAGGCGGTTCGCTTACAAGGTGGAGGCGGGCGCGGAGTATGCGATTACGCAGCCGGTGTTTGACCTGCGAGTGCTGGAGGAGTTTTTGCGGCGGATTGAAGGATTCCGGATTCCGGTGATCGCGGGGATATGGCCGCTGACGAGTCTGCGGAATGCGGAGTTTATGAAGAACGATCTGCGGGTGAGCATGCCGGACGACATTATGGCGAGGATGGCAGCGGTGAAGAGTCCGGAGGCGGGCAGAATTGAGGGCGTGAAGATTGCTCAGGAGATGCTGGCGGAGGCTCGGCCGATGGTGCAGGGGGTTCAGGTGAGCGCGCCGTTTGGCCGATATGGTGTTGCGGCAGATGTGCTGGGTTTGAACGAAGAGGATTTGGTTGAGGTTCCGTAATGGCTAGTTTTGAAGAGCAGTTGAAGGGGCTGGAGGCGATCGTTGCGAGGCTGGAGAGCGGGGATCTATCGCTCGAGGACTCGGTGCAGCTGTTTGAGGAGGGGATGAAGCTTTCGGATGCTTGCAAGAAGGAGCTGGAGGCTGCGGAGGGGAAGATACAGTTGCTGGTGGAGAAGCGGGGTGGGGGTATGAAGATGGTGGATTTTGAGGGGAGAGATGGGCGTTGAAGAGGGTGGGTGTTGAAATGACCAGGCCTAATTCAGATGAAATTTGGAAAAGGGTAGAGGAGAACCGCTTACGGGAGGAGCGGCTCCGCGAGCCATATCTTGTAGCTTTCCGTTCATACGCCGGAAGAGATTGAGTTGAGGAAGATCGAAGACGCGCAGGAGCAGGTGTCTGGAGATAGCGATTTTGGGCGGTTCGCGGAACGGCATGCGCGTGCGGGACGTGAAGGAGTTCGGTTTGAGCGGTATCTGATCCGGCAGGGCTTCTATCCAGGGATTCGCAAAGATGACAAGCCGAAGAGTGAGACTAGCTGCTAATTGCCGGCGATGGTCGTTTGCCTTATGGTCTCCAGCGCATGCAAGAGTACCGGCAACTGCAAAGTCGAAATGCGGGGATCCTTCACTTCGTTCAGGATGACGACCTAAACTGATGTGGCTTTTCAGGATGACGCCGAAAAAGTGTGCGGAGTCTACTTGATTGACTGCGGATGCAGTTGGCGTGAGCTAGCGGTCGCGGGTGGTGACGAAGCCGGGGACCCAGAGTAGGGCTCGTTTGGCTTCGGAGTCGGGCAGGTCGGCTACGCTTTGGCGGGCGGCTTCGGCGTAGGCGCAGGCGGTGTCCATGGCGTAGTCGATGGAGCCGTGGCGCTGGAGGATCTCGAGGATCTGCGGGTGGGAGACGCGGTCGAAGCTGCGGTCGGCTAAGACGGTGCGGATGGCTTCGCGGTCGGCTCCGGTGCCGCGCTCGAGGGCGTGGATGACCGCGAGGGTGGCTTTGCCTTCGCGGAGGTCACTGGCTACGGGCTTGCCGAGGACGTCTTCGGCGGCGGTGAGGTCGAGGACGTCGTCGACGATCTGGAAGGCGAGGCCGAGGTTGCGGCCGTATTCGCCGAGTTGCGATTCGATCTCGTCGTGATTGCCTAAGCCATGGTTCGGAGTGATGGCGGCGCCGAGCTGCATGGAGACTTTGAAGAGGCAGGCGGTCTTGCGGAAGATGAGGTCGAAGTACTCCTCTTCGTTGATGAGGTGGCCGAGCTTCTGCATCTGGAGGAGCTCGCCTTCGACCATCTGCTGGGTGAGCGAGATGAGGAGCTCGAGGACGCGGAAGTTGCGCTCTTCGAGGGCGGAGCTGAAGGCCTGCATGTAGAGCCAGTCGCCGGCGAGGACGCACTTGGAGTTGCCCCAGGTGGTGTTGGAGGAGGGGCGACCGCGGCGGGTGTCGGCCTCGTCGATGATGTCGTCGTGGACGAGGGTGGCGGTGTGGAGCATCTCGACGACGGCGCCGAGGCGGATGCGGGACTGGCTGGTGCAGCCGAGAGCCTTGGCGGAGAGCAGGAGGAGCAGCGGGCGGATGCGCTTGCCGCCGCCGGCGATGAGGTAGCGGGCGATGTCGGTGATGACTTCGACATTGGAGGCGGACTGGCGGGAGAACTCCTGCTCGATGGCGGCGAGATCGTCGCGGAGCAGGTCGAAGACCTCGGCAGCAGTCGCGATGGAGAGCGTACTCACTTAATAGTCAGAGTATCAGGATGTGGATTTAGGTTCAGATGGGATCGAAAAATTGCCAAAGAAATGTTGACTGTAACGATGGTTGGAGCGAATTGGTGAGCGGTAACCGGTTAGTTTGATCGGAAGTTGGTGAATTGAAGCTCGACGCCGAAGTCGCCGCCTTTTAGCAGGGCCATGACCTGCTGGAGGATGTCACGGTCTTTGCCGGTGATGCGCACGGTGTCGCCCTGAATGCTGGCCTGGACTTTGAGTTTGGAGTCCTTGACCTTGGCGACGATCTTTTTGGCGCTGTCGCCGGTGATGCCCTGCTTGAGCTTGATCTTCTGGCGGACGGAGGAGTGGGCGGCGGCCTCGACCTTCTCGTATTCGAGGTTCTTGAGGGAGATGCCGCGCTTGACCAGCTTCTGGGAGAGGATTTCGATGACGGCCTTGAGCTTGTAGTCGTCCTGGCTGGCGAGCTGGATGGCGTCAGTGCCTTCGAGCTCGATCTTGGACTTCGTATCCTTGAGGTCGAAGCGGGTGTGGACCTCTTTGGTGGCCTGGTCGATGGCGTTCTTTACTTCCTGAAGTTCTACTTTGCTGACTACGTCGAAGCTATTGTCGGATGCCATGGTTTACCTCGGAAAAGTGCCGACCGCGGATTGCGCGGCTTAATACGGATTGAATGACGATAAATGATGGATGCTTCTTCTTGTGGTTGAACTTGCAACCTAACTTGCTATCTTATTTTGCTTTATCTGTTTTGATCAGTGCAATTCCGTGGTGGATTGTTTCAGCTGTGGTGGGGAAGAGGCGATGGAAGTTTTCGGTGGTGATGGTTGCGAGCTCTTCGGGTGAGATGCCGCGGAGCTCGGCGAGGGCTGCCGCGGTGTGGGCGACCATGGCGGGTTCGCAGCGCTGGCCGCGGAGGGGGATGGGGGCGAGGAATGGAGCGTCGGTTTCGACGAGGATGCGGTCGGTGGGAGCGAGTTCGGCGGCGTCGCGGATGCTTTGGGATTTGGGATAGGTGAGGTTGCCGGCGAAGGAGAGATAGAAGCCGGCGGCGAGGGAGCGCTCGGCTTCGGGGATGCCTCCTGAGAAGCAGTGCATGATGCCGCCTAGTTTGTGCGGGGTCCAGTGTTCGGCGATGAGGTCGAGGAGGTCCTGCCATGCGTCGGCGGGGCCGAATTTCTGTTTGGCCTGCGGGGTGGCGAGCTCGCTGGTGCGGCAGTGGATGATGATGGGTTTGCGCGCGGCGGCGGCGATTTGCATCTGGGCGATGAAGGCCTGGCGCTGGATGTCGGGCGCGGGGTTTTCGACGTGGTAGTAGTCGAGGCCGATCTCGCCGATGGCGATGCAGCGAGGGTTGGCGGCGAGGGTCTTGAGTTTTTCGAGGGCTTCGGGGGTGGCGCTGGCGGCCTCCTGCGGGTGGATGCCTGCGCTTGCGTAGAGGGTGGGCAGGCCTGGACCGCTGGTGGAGGTGGCAATCTCGAGGGCCTGGTGCATGGTGTCGGGGCCTTCGCCGATGCCGATGGCGAGGATGGTGTGAACTCCGGCGGCATAGGCTCGGCGGAGGACTTCGGTGCGGTCGGCTGGAGTTTCGGTGTAGAAGTCGAGGTGAGCGTGGGTGTCGGTGAGTGGCATGGTGATGTTCTTAAGGTAGTGCATTTGTGGAGTTTGAGGGCGTTGGTGTAGAACAGGTCCGACAACTTGCATCGTTTAGACTCTCCTTCTACGCCAGATTCGAGAGGGTTTCTGGAAACTCCTTATTCGCATGGAGCAGGGCTGTTGTTTTTTGCGCCGTCAGAGTTGTTCGGCGATGCGCTCATTGTGCCTTGAAATGAAAAATGCAGAGCTGGACACAGCAGCAGACAAGCGTGCGCGAAAGGAAGGCGCAACGACAAGGACGCTATGAATTGCTCGAGAGATAGGCGTGCGATTTCCGGGATTGCGGTGGTGGCTGGGCTGTTGTGCCTGATGGGCTCGACTGTGGGATGCCGGCAGAAGGTGCAGGAGCCGGTGACGATCAGCTTTGTCGATCCTGAGTGGTCGAATGATACGCATAGGCCCCGGAACACGATTATGCAGAGTGAGCTGGATGAGTTCACGCGGCAGACGGGAATTGTAGTGAAACATCTGCCTGCTCCCGAGGGCACGCGAGAGCAGATGAAGCTGGTCCGGGAACTGATTGGGCGTGGAGCGGAGGCACCGGATGTCTATGGCATCGACGTAATCTGGCCGGGTGCGCTCGGGGAGGGGCTGGCCGATTTGAAGGATGCGCTGGGCGAAGAGGTGAAAGAGGAAGATCCTGCACTGGTGGCGAACTTCGTGGTGAATGGCCGGCTGGTGGGGGTTCCGTACCACACCAACGTCGGGGTGCTGTTATACCGGGCAGATCTCTTGAAGAAGTACGGGTTTCAGCATCCTCCAAGGACGTGGGATCAGTTGGAGATGATGGCGGGACGTATCGAAAAGGGAGAGCGTGCGGCGGGGGGGAAGGATTTCTGGGGCTACGTATGGGGTGGGGCGCGTGGCGAGGAACTGACGTGCAATGCGCTGGAGTGGCAGGCTGCAGCGGGCGGCGGCCGAATCGTAGAGCCTGACGGGCGGGTGACTGTGGCTAATGAAAAGGCGATCAAGTCTTGGACGCGGGCGGCGCAGTGGGTGGGAACGATCTCTCCGCCGAGCGTGACCTCTTATCGGAGTTGGGACATTGTGAATTCGATGGAGACGCGTGGGAACAGCGCGTTTGCGCGGAGATGGGAGTCGGACTATTTTTTGAGCAACCCGGTGAAGACGCCCTTTCTGGACCGAATTGGGGAGACAAGTTTGCCCGGGCCCGGCGTGCTTGGCGGAATGGGACTAGGGGTGTCGCGATCGTCGGCGCATCCGGCGGAGGCAATAATGCTTATTCAGTTTTTGCTGCATCGCGAAAAAGAGCTGGAGCAACAACGCGCGCGGTCGAAGCGGGCGGAGTATCCCGTGTTGAGCGATTTGCCGGGCGTCCTGAAGGCTTATGCGCATGTGGGAAAGACTCCCGGGGTTCCGACGGGAACTGCGGTGGCGCGGCCTTCGACGGTGACGGGGGAGAACTACGAGAAGGTGTCGACGGCGTATTCTGACGCTGTGTATTCCGTGTTGACGGGGAAGGCGCGAGCCGAGGATGCGGCGGCGAGGCTGAGGCAGGAGCTGATTGGTATTCCGGGGCTCACGGGGAATTGAACTGCCTGGCGCAGAGGTGAATTGTCGTGTTCCATTTGGCGGGCATAGGTACCCCATGTTGGAAGACGCCGCATCAGCTATTCTGAAAGACTTCGGCGAAACGAGTTAGATACAGGATCTGTCGATTGAACGAGCTAAGTTCCAATTCAGGTTCGAGGGGGAGCGCTCCCTTTTTGTCGCGATTCAGGATCGGGCCGCGACTGGCAGCGGCATTCATTGTGATTCTGCTGCTGATGGCCGTCAGGATGGGGATGTCGTTGTGGCAGTTCGAGGAAGCGCGGGCGGATGCGGACCGACTGGCGGCGGTGGACCGGGAGCTGATTGCAGTGCTGCGATTTCAGGCTAGTCTGCGGTCGTTCTACACGCGTCTCGATCAACTGGCGCATCTCGAGGACAAGAAGCAACTGCTGGCGGAGTCGGATGGGCTGGAAAGAAAGCTGATGGATGACACCAACCAGGTGGAGGCGCTGTTCCGGGGATTGCCGACGGGTTCGGCTATCACCGCACAGGTTCTGCCGACAGTGGCTACGGTACAGAGCGAGATGCCGGCACACCTGGCGGCGCTTCGAGACCTGGCGAGCGCGGGGGATTGGCCTGCGGTGCGGGTCCGGTTGGAGGAGCAAATCCTGCCGTTGGCTGCCTTGAGCGATGACCTGGTGAGGGATGTTGACCAGGACGTAACGACGGAGAGAGCGAAGACGCTGGAGAGCATAGCGCAGGGCCAAAGAAGGATGATCTGGACTCTGCTGATGGTAGGAGGCTTAGCGCTGCTGATTGCCGCCGCGCTGGGAGTTGCGATTACGCGGAGCATTACGGGCCCGCTGCGTGGGTTGGAGCAGGCGTCGCATGCGCTGGCTACGGGGGATTTTCGGTCGCAGATTACGGTCAGGGGCGACGATGAACTGTCGCGACTGGGCGGGGTCTTCAATGCGATGGTGGTGAAACTGGGTGGACTTTATGAGGACCTTCGACGCCGGGAGGCTGAGCTTCGTGAGAGTGAGAAGGAGATGCGCCAGCTGATTGAGTCAGTGCCGATGCATGTGTTCGTGGTGCGACCGGACGGTACAGGGGAGTATGCGAACCGGGTGGTGCTGGACTACTACGGGATGAGTCTTGAGGAGTGGATGACGGCAGGGGTCGATTTGCGGGCGGTGCATGAGGACGACAGGGCGAGGTATGTCGTGGATCTGCAACGGGGCCTTGCGGGAGCGACGCCGTTTGAGACTCAGGCGCGAATTTTGGGGAAGGATGGCGCTTACAGGTGGTTTGTGAGCAGGTTCAACCCGGCGCAAGATGAGGATCGGAAGGTGTTGCGGTGGTATGTTGCGCGGACTGACATCGAGGAGGCGAAGCAAGAGTCGGCGAGAACGCAGAGTGAGAATCTGGCGCTGCGTGAAGAAGTGAACCGGTCGGCTTCGGACGAGATTCTGGGGTCTTCGGACAATGTGCATAAGGTTCTGGGGGAGATTGCGCGTGTGGCACCGACGGATTCGACGGTGCTGATTCTGGGAGAGACGGGGACGGGGAAGGAGTTGGTGGCGCGTGCGATTCATAAGCAGTCGCGGCGTGCTCCACGAGCGTTTATTCGAGTGAATTGCGCGGCGATTCCGCAATCGCTGATCTCGTCGGAGCTTTTCGGGCATGAGAAGGGGGCGTTTACGGGGGCGGTGCAGCGGCGGCTGGGGCGATTTGAGGCCGCAAATGGCGGGACGATCTTTCTGGATGAGATTGGAGACCTGCCGGCGGAGACCCAGGTAGCGCTGCTACGGGTTCTGCAGGAGCGTGAGTTTGAGCGGGTGGGAAGCAACCAGCCGATCAAGGTGGATGTGCGGATTCTGGCGGCGACGAACCGCGACCTGCGGGCAGCGGTAGCGGCGGGGACGTTCCGGCAGGACCTGTTTTACAGGTTGAATGTATTTCCGATTCAACTGGCTCCGCTGAGGGATCGGCGGGACGATATTCCGTTGCTGGTGGAGTACTTCATCGAGCGGTATTCGTCGAAGGGCGGGAAGAAGATTCGACATATCAAGCGGAGCGCGTTTGAGATGTTGCAGTCGTATGAGTGGCCGGGAAATGTGCGGGAGCTGCAGAATGTGGTGGAGCGGGCTGTGCTGCTGTGCGATGGGGATACGTTGTCGGTGGATGAGGCGTGGTTCCGCCAGGAGACGGACAGGAAGGCGGGTCAGCCTGCCAATGTCGCATTGCGGGGGCTTGGGCGGATGCAGTCGAATCAGGAACGGGAGCTGATTGAGTCGGCGCTGGCGGATAGCGGGGGGCAGGTTTCCGGGCCGTCGGGGGCAGCGGCCAGGCTGGGGATTCCGCGGCAGACGCTGGAGTCGAAGATTGTCCGTTTGGGGATTGATAAGCGGAGATTCACGATCAACTGATTGGTGTTCAGCTCCGGAGCTGGCTTGACCAGTCGGGATGTGATTATGGAGTCTACCGTGCGGTGACATTTTGCAGGCGAGAGCAAATGCCGATTCTCGGCATTTGCTGATTTTCGGCATTGCTGCCGAAGAGATAGTCGGTCTCTTATCAGATAGATAGATTCCGGCCCTCGGAATGCATTCTTCTGTCTACCAATGCTGAGGATTGACATTACGAAGGATGGTTCCCTGAAACGTCTGCGAGTAATCGGCGACCTGAGGGCTGTCGAACTGGAGGAACTGGCGAGACATTTGAATAGCTCCAGCGAGGAGGCGACGCTGGATCTGGAGGAGTTGAAGATTGTGGATCTGGCGGCCGTGCTATTCCTCCTGCAGTGCGAGGATCGCGGCGTTCGGATGCTGGACTGCCCCTACTACGTGCGGGAGTGGATGAGCCGCGAGAGGGAGCGGAGGAAGCCGGGCTAGGGATGTGGGGCTCGAATCGATCGGGTGAAGAGTAGGCGGCAGCCTGGATCGAATGGAAAAGTGGATAGCCGTGGCAATTGGAGCTACGGAAGGTATCTGCCGTTTCGTGGACCTCTAAAACCTTTATGGAAGCAGGTGGCTCCAATGGAAAAATTTGCGTTTCGCGAGAACCGCGTCGACTTAGCCAGACTCTCGCTTGACAACATGGGATTACTTAGCAAAAACAGGGTTCGCTTGCCAAAGGAAAAGTTGCCGGTAGAAGAGCGTGGGGCGTACGGTCCGCGGATGGCCGCATGCGTGGGATTAACGAAGACTCCGTATGTTGCAGTACGGACGAGAGGGCGGGCGAAGCTGGCGGCGACGCGGCTACCTTGCGAGAACGGTTTGCCGGAGTTGTCGGAGTTTATCCCGGCGGAGAATGCGTTTGTTGTGGTGTCGCATCTTCGCGAGGTTGAGTCGCAGCAGTGGTGGCTGCGGGGACAGGAGCAACTGCCGGTTGCTTACCGCCGCGGTGAGGTGAGCGTGCTGAATCTGTGCGAAGGGCCCGTGGCGTTCTCGTCGACGCCATTTGATTGCCTGCAGTTTTATCTTTCGCGCGCCGCTCTGGATGAGCTTGCCGACGAAAGCGGAGCACATCGGGTGGAGGTGCTGACGGCTCCGCCTGACTTGATCGATCCGGTGGTGAACCAGATGGGAGCGGCGATTGTGGACGCGATGCAGGTGGGACAACCGGAGTGCAGGCTGTTTCTGGATCATGCGCTGTTCGCACTGCACGCGCACTTTGCGCGGGTGTACGGAGGAATGCGGATCGATAGTAACGCGGCGCGCGGCGGACTGGCTCCGAGACAGATGCGCAGGGCTGAGGAGTTTCTGCTGGCGCATCTGAATGAAGAGATTTCGCTGGCCGCAGTGGCGCGAGAGTGTCAGCTCTCGGTGTCACACTTTGTGCGTGCGTTCAAGCGAAGCATGGGGCAACCACCTTATCGGTGGCTGCTGGAACAACGGCTGAAGCTGGCCAAGGAGTTGCTCAAGTTTTCGACGATGCCGATGGTTGAGATTGCGGCGCGATGCGGTTTCACGGATCAGGCGGCGTTTATTCGGGCGTTCAAGAGAACGTTTGAGGTGACGCCGGGAGAATGGCGGCGGATGCGCCAGTGCTGAGACTGGAGTGGGTCGCCTTTGGTTGATTCACCGGGTACAATTGTGTGGAAGCGGGAGTAGTTCAGTGGCAGAACGTCAGCTTCCCAAGCTGAATGTCGCCGGTTCGATCCCGGTCTCCCGCTCCAGCGTTCCTTCCTGTATTGTCCATTGAAGATCCAGAACTAGAATGTTCCTATGTGCGGACGATACGGTCGGCGTGGGGATAAACAGAAGATCGCAGAGGCGTTTCATGTCCATGCGGGGCTCGATGAGATGTATGAGTCGGAGGATTGCGCGCCTGGGTCGATTCAGCCTGTTGTGCGCGTGAATGAAGAAGGCGAGCGCGAGTTTGCAGCCATGCGGTGGGGGTTCAAGCTTCCTGATCGGCTGCTGTTCAACACGCGGTCGGAGGGAGTGGAGGCGGCGAACTTCTGGAAGAAGATGTTTGCTGAGAACCGATGTATTGTGCCTGTTTCGTCGTACTTCGAGTGGCAAGACGCGAAGGGTCCCAAGGCGAAGTACGAAGTAACGTTGCCCGGTGAGAAGTTTCTTGGGATCGCGGGTGTGTGGGCGCCATGGAAGAATCCGAAGACTGACGGATGGGAGAAGACATTTTCGACATTCACTAGTGAGGCGAATGGATTGATGAGGAGGATTCATGATCGTCAGCCGGTGATTCTTGAGAGACGCGACTTTGCGGAGTGGCTGACGGCGAATGAGAGGCTGCCTGTTCATTTGCTGAGGATTGTGCCCGACGAACGGATGACGGTGAAGTTGGTGAGAGAGGCCGAGCCGGCGCAGGCTGGGCTGTTCGGTTGACACTGAACGGTCATTTTCACTTCTAGTTTTGAGGAGCACCGGTACGGACGATCAGTGCCGACACGGAGTCTTCGTGCTGCACCTTCCAGCCGGGAGAGTGTTTCAGAAGATAGACGAGCTCGGAGTCATTGCTGAGAAGCACGCAGCCAATGCGGTAGCGGTCGAGGATGGCGAAAGAGTCCCTCAGGTTGGTGGCTTTCAGGTAGTCGAGGAGAACTCCATGGTGCTCGAAGATGTCGGTTCGGCTGTCGAGGAAGACGGGAGTGTTGCGCGCGTTCCAGATGAGATAACCTCCCCATTCGTAACGGTTCAGGACGTGTTGGTTGGCGCAGTGGGTGTTGAGGTCTGGCAGTGCGGCAGTGGGGAAGTAGCTCGATTCGGCTGCGTGAAGAGTGGCGGATGACGGAATGTGTGAGATTCCGAACCAGTAAAACGCCACGATGAAGATGATGTTGAGCCATGGCTTGTCTTTTTTGGGGTCGTAGGGTGAGAAGACATGGTTGCCCAGTTCGAGGGTCAGCATGGGGCAGACGACGATGCCGGCGAGGAAGAGAAAGCGCGAGTGAGTGAGAGCGGCGTAGAAGGCGAGCAGCGCAAAGAGCACGTCGGAGAGTTGCCAGGTACGGCGCTGGGCGAGGGTGAACAACATCAGTCCCGCGACGAGAAAAAAAACCAGTGTGCCATAGAAAGATTGAAAGTCGACGCTGCGCCATTCATCGACGACCGCCACATTGAGGCGCTGATGGAAGATCAGATCGAACGGATATAGCACGAGGCGCCAGCCGTAGGGGTTGATGAAGAGTGCCGCGACGCTGGTTATGGCCACGGTGATTAGTTTTCGCAATTGCCGTGGAGTCCACCGGATGGCTTCGATGCTACCCCATGAGCCTTCGACGAGCCCCGATACAAGGAAGAGCAGGAAAAAGGCGAGGCCGATAAGCCATGTGCCGTGGAGATTGATCCACACTGCAAAGAGTGGAACGAGGAGCCAGAGACGATCGCGGCCACGGCGGAAGGAATCGAGTAGGAGCATTTCGGCGAGGAAGCAGAGCCAGCCGAAGAGGATGGTTCGGGGGCCGATGTTGATTGCGGCCAGCAGAACTGCGATCCAGGTGGCGAGCCAGGAGGCGCTGATCTGGCCCGAACGACGGTAACAGAGCAGGAGAACGGCGGCGATGACCAGATCAACAGCGATGAGCATCGTGAGGAAGACGCCACGCTCGGCGAAGGCTCGGTAGGCGAGGTAGTAGGGGATTTCGGCGAGCCACTCAGGGTTGATCCATGGCTGGCCGAAGGTGGTGAAGGAGTAGAGATCGGTGCGGATGAAGTGATGTGTGGAGAGGAGAACCTGGGCGTTGCGGAGGTGCCACCAGATATCGGGGTCGTGCATGACGGGGCCGCCCTGCTGGATGTCGAGCGAGGCAAAGAACGGCGAGACGAAGAGGATGCTGACGAGCATCGCCGGAAAGCTGACGAGCCGGCGCCAAAGGATTGACCGCATGCAGGATCACCTTACGGCGCAAGGTCAGGACTGATACTTGCGCCGTAAGGTGGATGGTATCGCTGCTGCCAGGTAACTCAATGGCTTTTTTGCTGCGTTGTGTTGATTAGTGCGAGACGCTGGCGGTGACGTTCTTCGGGGCCTTGGAGTGGTCCTCGAGGGCCTGGGCTTCGGGCAGGAAGGTGATGGCCTTGGCGATCTGGGGATCCCACTGGGCGCGGACCTTGAGGCCTTCGAGCTGGCCGAACTGCGAGGTGAAGAGCTCGCTCTTGATGCTCTCCTTGACCCAGTCGCTGAACGCCGGCGATGTCCGTCGGTGTACTCGATCTGGTTGTCCTTGAGGAAGGCCTTGAACTGCTGCATGACCGCATCGTCGACCACGAAGTCCTTCGTGACGGTGTGGTTGGCGAGGTAGTGCTTGCTGAAGTTGAAGAAGGCGTAGTGGATGAGGAGATTGTCCTGGAAGTGGTTCGACTTGACGTTGTCGATCTTCTCGTCGGGTGTGATGCCGCCGCCGCCGTAGACGGTGCGGCCGGAGTCGGTGAGCTTGACCTCGAGGTTGCTCTTGTCGGGCCTTGGCGTCGTCGTTTCACGGACGTAATAGTAGTCGTAGAGCGAGACGTGGTCGTAGTTGCGCTGGATGAGGCGGCCGGACGGGGTGTAGTAGTGATAGGTGGTGAGGGCGAGGCCGGTGTTCTCGGTGATCTGGAAGACGGTCTGGACGAGGCCTTTGCCGAAGGTGGTTTCGCCGACGATGAGAGCGCGGTCGTGATCCTGCAGGGCTCCGGAGACGATCTCAGCTGCGGAGGCGGTGTTGCGGTTGACGAGGACGACGATGGGGTACTTGTCGGGCCCTGCTCGCCGCGGGTGGCGCGATAGACCTGGTCAGGGAAGGCGCGACCGCGTTGGGAGACGACGATCTGACCCTTCTGGAGGAACTTGTCGGACATGTTGACGGCTTCGTTGAGGAGACCGCCGGGGTTGCCGCGGAGGTCGAGGATGAGGCCGTGGATGCTCTCCGGAAGCTTATCGAGCGCGTCGCCGACCTCGCGGCTGGTGGTCTCGATGAAGCTGGAGACGTGGATGTAGCCGACGCCGGGGCGGATGAGGAAGGCGAGATCGACGGAGGGACGGGGGATTTCGTCGCGAACGAGGTCGAAGACGAGGGGACGGGCTGCGCCTTCGCGGCTCCATGGTGACGGAGACGTGAGTTCCGCGGGCGCCTTTGAGGAGCGAGGCGACGGCGGCCGAGTCCATGCCTTCGGTGGATTTGCCATCGATGGTGAGAATTTCGTCACCGGGGCGGATGCCGGCTTTATAAGGAGGGAGTGCCTTCGAAGGGATAGAGGACGACGATCTTGGTCTTGCCGTTGGCGCGTGGGCTGGGGCTGGATGGTCATGCCGACGCCGTAGTACTTGCCGTGCTGGTCCTCGCGCATCTGGGCGAAGGCCTTGGGGTCGTAGAAGTTGGAGTGGGGGTCGAGGACGTGGAGCATGCCCGGGATGGCGCCGTCGTAGATGGCCTTGTCGGTCTTGTCGGTGGTCATCGGCTCGGCGTAGTTCTGCTCGACGAGGAGTAGACATTGGTGAAGGAGTGGAGCGAGTCGCGCAGGGTGGACTCGTCGCTGGCGGACTGGGCCGCGACCTTCTGGTTGATGAGCGAGCCGAGGATGGCGCAGGTGGCAAGAAAGAGTGTGGCGGAGAAGAAGGCGCGACGTGTGCGGGGAGCCATAGGCTTTGGTACCTCAAAATGTGGTGAAACAGCGCATACTACCGCGCGAGGACAGATGTCCTCCGTTGGACGAAGTATAGCATTCAGAGGTGAGCTAAGACTTGATCGAAAAGGGGATTCGCATGTTCGGTCGAGGACAGTTAGAATTGGGTACGATACCGTCCTAAGCCAAGGGTGAGTCTAACTAGCCAGGGGCGGATGTTGACCAAGATACGAGAGACGATGACCTTGAGAATTTCGCAGTTTGCGGTGGTGTGCGGGCTGGGCCTGCTGGCACTGCCGGGAGTGGTGCAAGCACAGGCGCCGCGGTACCAAAGCCCCTTGAGCATGCCGCAGGCGCCACAGCCGCAGTTGAATCTTCCGGTGACGCCGGCGATTACGCCGAACGGCGTAGTGGTCGAAGACGTGGTTGTCCATGTGAACGACCTGATCATCAGTCGTAGCGACGTGGAGCGGGCCGAACAGGCGCTGGCCGAAGAGGAAAAACAGACGAATGCTACTCCGGCCGAGGCTGCGGAGCGGCAGAAGAACATGCTGCGCGACATGATCGATAAGCAACTACTGCTGTCGCGAGGCAAGGAACTCGGGATAAATGCCGACGCAGAGGTGATTCGGCGGCTGGATGATATTCGTAAGCAGAACCATCTGGATACGATGGAGGATCTGGAACGCGCTGCCCGCAGTCAGGGTGTTTCGTTTGAGGACTTCAAGGCGGGGATCCGAGACAACATCGTCACACAGATGGTGGTGCGCGACGAGGTGGGCCGCCGACTGCAGATGACGCAGGGGCAGGAACAGGCTTACTACGAGGCGCATAAGCAGGAGTTCATGCAGCCGGAACAGATAAAGCTGAGCGAGATTCTGGTTCCGACCGCGCCGGACGCGACGGATGCGGGGATTGCGCAGGCGCAGGCCAAGGCTGATGGACTTGAGGCTCAACTAAAGGCGGGTGCTGATTTTGCGAACTGTGGCGAAGACGAGTTCAGGTGGGCCGACGGCAGCACAGGGTGGCGAACTTGGCATGTATAAGCGCGGGGCGCTGGCCCAGGTGCTTGAGGATCAGACCTTTAATCTGAAAGCAGGACAGTGGACTGCGCCGATCCGGACGAAACAAGGCTTTGTGATTTTGAAGGTGACTGAACACCAGGACGCGGGCGTGGCTCCGTTGAAAGATGTTGAGCCGCAGGTGCAGGAGGCAATGTACAGCGAGGCGATGCAACCTGCGCTGCGAGCCTATCTGACGAAGCTGCGGGAAGACGCGTACATCGATATCCGGGCTGGATATGTGGACACGGGAGCGAGCCCGAAGCAGACGAAGCCAGTGTTTACAGCGTATGCGCCTCCGCCTGTGAAGAAGAAGACGGCTCAGCAGAAGAAGCGGTTTGACCGGGGTACGAAGTACTCGACGGTTTCAAAGAGCGCCGCGGCTCCGGCGGCCACTCCTGTGTCTGCTGTGACGACTACTGGGGGAACTGCGACAGCTACTACGGCTGCGGCGAAGACGAAATCGGCTACTCCGAAGCCGGTGAAGGTGAAGAAAGAGAAGGTGCGTTACGGGCAGGCTCCGCGGAAATCGCTGCCGGCTGGACCGGAGGAGACGGCTACCGGTTCGGATGTGGGTGAAGGGGCCGCTTCTGCGGTAAGAGCAGCTGGTTCACCTGCGGTTGCCGATGTTGGGCCAAGTCCGTTGGATGTGCAGCCGGCGCCGACAGGCAAGACGCGGTATAGCGATCGCGCGAAGCAGGTTTCGGCACAGAAGAAGGCTGCTAAGGTCAAGAAGGTCAATGAGAAAGTGGCTTCGGGACCGGTTGAAGCGACTCCGGAAGAGAAGGCGACTGCGCAGGCCCAGGCTGCGCCGCTGGGTTTGAACGGCGATACTTCGAAGAAGAAGAAGACGAAGCAGAAGAAGGACAAGAACGCTCCGAAGGAAAGGCTGCAGAATCAGCCACCTAAGCCTGCTGCGCCAGCTCCTGAGGAGACGCCCTCGAAGGCTCCGGATCGGGGGACTGCGCAGGAGGGGATTTTGCCTCCTCAAAAGTCTGCGGATTCGACAACTGTGCCGCCGAATACACCTCCTTCGACGCCGAATCCGGATCAGACTGCGCCAAAGACGCCGCCTACAACTCCTCAGTAATCAGTGGGTTGAGGGTGAGATGACTTTACGCGAGAGCTTTTGCTCTCGCGTTTTCTTTTTGGTGCGGGAGAGGGGTATTCTGTTGAGATGAAAGAGTTTTTTGTTGAAGATGCGGTGCGGTTTGAGAATTCTACGGTTACTTCGTACTTTTTGCTGACTTCGATGCAGGTGCGGGAGAAGAAGCAGGGTGGGCAGTATCTTGCTTTGATTGTTAGTGATAGGACTGGGTCGCTTGAGGCGCGGATGTGGGATGACGTGAGCGAGCCGATCGATCTTTGTTCGGAGGGTTGCTACGTCAAGGTGCAGGGTGACATCTCGAAGTACAACGGGAAGTTTCAGATCACGTTGAAAAAGATGAGGTTAGCGGCGGATTCCGAGGTTGACCCGACCGATTTTCAGCCGGCTACGAAGTTTGATGTTGAGGAGATGTGGGCGGAGCTGCGGGGGTATGTTTCGGCTTTCCGGAATGAGGATCTGAAGCGGTTAGTCTTTTCTTTTCTTGATGATGAGCGGATTGGGCCGGCGTTCAAGTCGGCTCCGGCGGCGAAGCGACTGCACCATGCGTGGCTGGGTGGGTTGCTGGAGCATGTGTTGACGCTGGTTCGGGTTTGTCTGGCTACGGTGCCTTATTACCCGGAAGTCGATTCAGATCTGTTGGTTACGGGGGCGATTCTGCATGACATTGGGAAAGTGCGGGAGTTGGAGTGGAAGTCCAGCTTTTCCTATACGTTAGAGGGGCAGATGGTGGGGCATATCAACATTGCTCAGGGGATGCTGCGGGAGAAGGTGCGGGAGATTGCGCCGTTTCCGGAGAAGCTGGCGTTGCTGGTGGAGCATATGATTCTGAGCCACCACGGGAAGTATGAGTTTGGGTCGCCGAAGCTGCCGATGACTCCGGAGGCTATTCTTTTGAGTGCTTTGGATGATCTTGAGGCGAAGATGCAGGCGGTTCGGAATGAGTTTGCGGCCTCGGAGGCGATGGGGAAGGGGCCGGATGAGGTTACGGAGTGGGTTCGGAGTATGGATCGGTCGTTGTTTAATTCGAAGAAGTTTTTGAGGGAGGAGTAGTTTTTTGGGCGCGTGGTGAGGGCCTCGTTTTTCGAGGGGGTTTTGCGATTTCCACAGAGTTTCTGGATGGTTTTTTGTGGTGAAGTTGTGGTGATTTTGTGGTCGGATCGTGGTTTTTGGATGGTCGTTTGTTCGGCGCTAAAAAATGTCACTCTTTTGAGAATTATTTTTTGGGCAGAACGCCGGAAGATTTTGGCGTTCGTTTAATTTGTTTTTGGCGCGGGGCAGGCGTGGGCTGAGGGTATGTCTGGTTGGTTGGCCGGATCGAGCAGGTGCTTGAGTGCGGCAACTTCGTTGTTAAAGTCGCCGTTATCGCCGTAGTGGTCGTTCCACGTTTTGTGAAGCGCGCTTTTCTGCGATGCGGTCAGATGCCAGGAGAGAGTCTGGAGATCTTCGTTGGTTGTGTTGCAGAAACGCAGCACTGTTACCGGCGGGAAGGTTTTGGCGGGTTTGGTTGGGCCTGCTGATTTTTGGGCTGTGTAGGCACCATTGTCGGTGCTTGCTGCTTTGTCGCTGGCGCTGTCGTTGACGGTTTTGTTGGTAAGGTTTGCGAGAAGCTGGGCTTCCAGATTGCGACGGACGTGTTGCGATCCGTTGCGCGTGTGGAGGACAGTTTCGATGGGGCCAATGAGTTGGTGCTGCCAGGACCAGCCACCGCCGGATTTTTCGTGATATGGCGAGGTGATCATGATCAGGATGACGGGGGGTGGGGGTGAATTCGATTCCTGCGAGAGATCGTAGATCCAGTGGACTGCGCTGACGACGCCGGTGTTGTCGAAGAGGCCTCCGTCGGCGACGTGGAGGCGTTGTGCGTCCCAGGCCTCACGCGAGGATTTGAAGGTCATTTGACCGGGTGGCGGTGGTGTTGCGGTGTAGTCATCGAGAAGTGATTCGGCCGGACGGGCCTCAGGGCTTACGTAGGGAAAGGCTGCCGACATTCGGGCCGCGGTTGAGACGTTCAGATCGCTTGCTGAGAAGGTCAGGAAGAACTGCTGCTCTAGTTGCTGGTCGTTGGGACCCTGGAACCACGGGAATGTTGTTGATAGTTGAGTGGTGCCGAAGAGCACGGGTTGACCGGTCTCTGCGCCGGTGGCGTTGAAGATCACGGCAGGGCGAAAGCCGCCGGAGGTGTCATTCATCCAACTGGTCATTGTGGCCTGGCTGCCGGAATTCTGTCGCCACGCTTGTTCGAGTGTGTATCCGCGATCAAATTGTTCGGGAACGAGCCAACCGAGGAGGGGAACGGTGCGGGCGAAGTCTGGATAAGCGAAGCCCCACCCCACGGCGCTGAGTGTGGAGTCGGAGGCGTTCTTGAGTGAGTCCTTGTCGGTGAAGGTGGGGCTATTGTCCTTTGATCCGAATTGGTCAAGGTAGTAGTAGGCTCCTGTGCTGCCGCCTGAGACGGAACTGAAGAGCACGACTGAATCATGAAGGCGGCCGTTCGTGGCCTTCTCGAGCCTGGTGAGGACCAGGTTGGCCCATGCAGCGGCTTCGATGCCGCCGCCTTCGGCTGTGATTACTACGATTGGGCCGTTGGAAGCGGACGGGTGCGTCTTTCGCCACGCGTCGACGACGTTTGGCGGAGTGACCGGCGAGAGAGAGTTTCCTTTTTTGAGGACATTGAACTCGTGATCCGTCCGCCAAAGCGTCGAAAGGGCGAGTGAAAGTATTAGCAGGCTGCTAAGGACGGGTATGTGGAAGCGGTCGAGGGTGAAGCTGAGGCCAGCGAGAATCCATGTAACCCAAGTGACGAGGAGATAGGCGAAGAAGAGTGCGGCAGGCAAGTGTGGATAGGAATGAGGAGACAGACCTCCGAAGAAAAAGGCGGCGTAAATGAGGAAGAAGATGGCGACGAAGATAATTGCGGCCTGATGTCCGGAACGGAGGTCACCGTCTTTGAATAGCCCGGCCATGGCGCGATCGGAGGCGATGCGAAGGTTGGCGGTGTCAGTGTGAAATCGCCCGTCGGGGGTCCGATTTGCCCCGGGATGGATGATGAAGATGGTGGGATATAACTGTTCGGCGGTCGTTCCGCCCTCGGCCTCAAGCCAGTCGTGCACGGTCGCGGCGATGACGAGCGAGACGATTGCTGCGATTAAGCCGAGCGTGATGGCGATCACTTTGTGAGAGGTGGGGGGGAGGCAGGTGTTGCGCCAGAGGTCGATGATGGTAGGGATGGGAAGAATGGCGGCGATGGTGAGGGTGAACCAGGGTGAATGAAGGAATCGGCGCCAGGGAGTGGGGTTGGTTGGTGGGCAGGTGATGTTTGGGATGCCGTAACGTTCGGGGCCGTAGATGAGGACGAGGCGGGTTGTGATGTGGAGGGTCCATGCAAGGAGAAAGAGGGAGAGCGTGATGATGGCGAGGGAATAGCTGCCGATGGCGTCGGCGAGGCCGATGAAGGTGCCGTTGCGGACCCCGACGCCGATGGGTATCAGGAGTGCGACCAGGAGCGCGACGAAGATTTGTACGCGGAGGAGGTGGAGGAATTGCAGGGCTTTGCCGGTGAGGATGAGAGCCTTCTCAATAAATCTCTTCATGGAACGGCCTCTCTTGCGAGATGAATGGAATGTGCGCAAGTGTTCCACTAAGTTGGGGTGGCGTCAATTTTTAATTTGGGGGTTGTGGTGGGTTTTTGGGTTTGGGGGCGCATGGCTGACGCTTTGGGCTATTTCAAGGCAACAGCAAAGGCAAATGCAGGTCCTTCGACTACGCAGTTCGCAAGTGCGCGAACTGCTTCGCTCAGGATGACACTTTATTGGGAGGGGGCTGGGAACGGCAACGACAACAGCAACAGCAGGGGCAAATGCAGCAGCAACGGCAACGGCAACCGCAGGTCCTTCGACTGCGCAGTTCGCAAAGTGCGCGAACTGCTTCGCTCAGGATGACACTTTGTTGGGAGTGGGCTGGGAACGGCAACGACAACAGCAACAGCAGGGGCAAATGCAGCAGCAACGGCAACGGCAACCGCAGGTCCTTCGACTGCGCAGTTCGCAAAGCGCGAACTGCTTCGCTCAGGATGACACTTTATTGGGAGTGGGCTGGGATCGGCAACGGCAACCGCAACGGCAACGGCAAACGCAAACGCAAACGCAACGCAACTGCAACCGCAAATCCGCAACTGCAAATCGCAAATGCGCGAATCCTTCGCTCCGCTCAGGATGACGACACTCTGCTGGGCTCAGGATGACGACACACTGCTCTGCTCAGGATGACGACACACTGCTCGCTCAGGATGACGACACACTGCTCTGCTCAGGATGACGACACACTGCTCTGCTCAGGATGACGACACACTGCTCTGCTCAGGATGACGACACACTGCTCTGCTCAGGATGACACTTTATTGGGAGTGGGCTGGGAACCGCAACGGCAACCGCAAGAGCAAGGCGGTTACTCGTCGAGTTTGAAGACTTTGATTTTGATGAGTTGGGCTATGGTGAGGTTTTGGAAGCCTCGGGCTTTCATGCGTTCGACGAAGGGGGCGTCGATTTTGAAGACGCTCATCTGGACAAGCTGTTCTTCGGTTGGGGAATAGCCCATGGCTTTGATGGCCTGGACTTTTTCCGGAGAGACGCCTACGGCCTTCATGCTGGTGAGCTTCTGGGCGCGAAGTTCGGGGTAGCCTGCGGCGGCCATGGCTTTGACGTAGGCTGGATCGACTTTGAGGGCTTTGAGTCCCATGATGTTGTGCGAGTTCATTTCGGTGACGCCGGCGTCTTTCATCTGGCGGACCCAATCGGTGGTGATTTCGAGCATCGCATAGCCCTGGAGGCGGTCGGGAGTCTGATCGTCGAAGCCCATGGCTTCCATCTTTTTGGCGAAGGCGGCGTCGGGTGTGAAGGAGTAGGCGCCGCGGAGGGCGGCGTCGTGGACGGTTCCGGTGCAGCGCATTTCGCCGGATTCGGCTTTCATTCGGGCGTCGATGGCGGCGCCTTCGTGTTCGAGGTCCTGTGCGGTGATGCCGGTCCACTTGCTCCAGAGCATGTCGGAGTTGCCTTCGTGGCAGTGCCTGTCGGCGGTGCAGTCGCCGTGGTTCCAGCTGATGGACATTTTCTGATCGGTGCGTCCTGCGCTGATGGAGCAGGTGTCTGCGGTTTGAGCGCGGGCTGCTGTGGTGATGAGGGCGAGCGCGAGGCAGAGGGCGGAAATTTTGCGCATGGTGGGTCTCCTTAGCGTACGACCGCGGATTTACGCGGATGAGCACGGATCAAAGGCACTACAGATAAAGGCAAGACGGATTGAATACAAAGTGCGGGAATGATTCTGTTAGTTGTTGTCGAGCAGACCTGACATCTTCAGGCGCAGGAGTTTGTCGAGGCTGTTGTCAGTGAAGCCGTGTGCTTTTGCTTCGGCGAGGAATTTGTCGTCGATGTGGAAGACGGCGGCGCGGTGTAGCTCTTCGTTGGTGGCCTGGGGAAAGTGTTGCCTGAGCCAGCCGGCGTACTCGGGCGTCATGCCCTGGGCCTTCATGGTGATGAGTTCATGCACGCTGAGGTCGCCGAATCCCTGCTGCTTCATTTGAGCAGCGTATTCGGGAGTGACGTTCATGGCCTTCATGGTGACGAGTTCGTGCACGCTGAGATCGCCGAATCCTTTTTGCTTCATGTCGGCTGCGTACTCGGGAGTGATGCCCATGGACTTCATGGTGACGAGCTCGTGCGCGCTGAGATTGCCGAATCCTTTTTGCTTCATCTCGGCTGCGTATTCGGGGGTGATGCCCATGGATTTGTCGGTTACTACGTCGTGGAAGTTCAAGGGGGCGAGGCCGCTTTGTTTGAGTGAGGCTACGTAATCGGGTGTGACTCCCATGGATTTCAGTGCGAGGAGTTCATGGAGGTCTGGCTTGCCGAGTCCGGCTGCGGCCATGGATTTCGCGTATTCGGGAGTGACTCCGACGGATTTGAGGGCGACGAGGGAGTTGAGGTCGTTGTTGAGATCGAGTGGGTAGCCTGCTTCACGCATGCCCTGAAGATAGGAGGTTGTGTTTGAGGAAGGTGGGGCGGCTGGCGGCCTGAAGCATCATCGGTCCGATGCCTGAGAGGTTGGCCATGTTGACGGAGAGACGGATTTCGCGGAGATGCGGAATCTGAGGAGGCTGTGTGAGCGCGGCCGGTATGGGCTTCAGCGCGACCCTCGGTTTCTTCGGCGCTGAGGGGAGCGGGCGATGCTACAGCATCAGGGACGACCTGCGGCGCTACGCCATCGGGGACGACCAGCGGCGCTACGCCATCGGGGACGACTAGCGGCGTTACACCATCGGGAACGACCAGCGGTGCTTTTGGGCCGGTTATCTGAGAGACGATTGCCGGGTGAGATATTGCTACGACTTGCTCGAGCATCTGGTGGGAGCCGGCGGGAGTCGTGACTGCTTCACTGATCTTTGGGCCGAGCAGGAGCGTGAGCACGAGGGCTCCGATTGCCGCTACGCTGACGCCGCTGGTCATGTTGCCTTCCATTGCCATGTCTTCTCCAAGTATTTTTCTGACTCGAGCTAAGAGCGAGCCTCCGCATCCTCCGAGGGCCATGGCGAGACGGAGCTTGACGGTTCTTTGTTCTTCGAGGCGAAGGAGCGCGCGGGCGTAGATGGCGGCATCCGAACAACTGCGAACGGCGATTTCGTCGCAGCAGATCTCGCGGCGGTCGCGTACGGTGCGGCTGATCCACCAGACGGCAGGATGAAAGAAGAGCAGGCTTTCGATTGCGGTTTGAAGGAGGTTCCAGAGATAGTCCCAGCGGCGGATGTGGCCGAGCTCATGAGCGATGACGGCTTGGAGCTCTTCTTTCGGGAGGGAGAGCACGGCGCTGATGGGGAGGATGACGGTGGCGCGCCAGATGCCCATGGCCATTGGGGAGATGACTTCGTCGGAGGCTCGGAGGACGACCTTGCGGCCGACCTCGATCTGTTCGCAGAGGCGGAGGAAGGCCTGTTCGAGTTCCTGGGGGATCATCCTTTGGGCGTGGCGACGGACTTCTCGAGGTGCCACCAGCCGCCGATGGAGCGAAGGGCGAGGAAGAGCACGCCGAGGAACCAGATGGCGTCGACCCAGGGGAGGAGGCGATCGGTGCGTGTGGCGAGCCAGCCGGTGCTGGTTCTTCGAGGCTGGAGGCGAGGGGCAGCTCATGCAGGAGGGGTTGGATCGTGTGTGGAGCGGGGTGGAGATGACGGTGGTGTCGCCGGCGGGGGTGTGGGTCGGGGTCGCGACGTGGAGTTCGAGCGCGAAGGTGCCGACGACGATGGCGGGCATGATCATCAGTGCGGCCAACGCGATGGTGTAGCGGACCTTCGATGTGGCGTGGGAGGTGAGGCGATCCACTGCGCCGAAGGCTACGGCCACCGCGGTGCCCTGCCAGCAGAAGTGCAGGAGCGTCCATCCCAAGGCTACGATCTCTGCGCGTGACAACCAGGTTATCGGGCTTATCGGGCTCATCATTCGATCTTCCTCCGGAATACCTATCTGACAGATCAACGGCTATCTGGTTATGGCCGTTTCTCGATTAATTTTCTGATGGCTTCGAGTTCTTCTTCGCTGGCCTTTTCGATCTGGAGTGCACGGAGGGCCAGCTGGGCGGCGCTGCCTGCGAAGAATTTTTCGCTTAGTTCGCGGAGGAAGCGGCGCTCGGTGTCGGCCTGCGAGACTGCTGCGCGGTAGACATGGGCGCGTTCGCGCTCGTCGCGTTCGACCAGACCTTTTTCGGCCATGATCTGGAGGAGTTTGAGGACGCCAGTGTAGACGACGGGGCGGCCTTCGTTGACTGCTTCAAAGAGCTCCCGGACAGTGAGCGGGCCACGTTCCCAGAGGATGCTGAGAAGTTCGAGTTCGCTTTCGGTGGGCTTCGGTGTGGGGCTTTTCTTGACCATGGGGGAGACAATATACGATGACGTTCGTAGTTGTCAACGAAATCTTTCGTACTTTTGTGTGCCCGTCGAGCGGCCTTTTGTTTTCTGTTGCATAGACGGTTATTCCCCCGAAAGTCGTAGACGCAAAACGGAGAAATGTTGCTGATGAATCGGCAGTAGCGGCTATGCTCGCGGTTGGGACTGAAAGAACAGATTCGTGCGCTGCAGAAAATGGGCGCGCAGAGCTGACAGAGACGGAGGATGATCCCGATGACGCGGATGAGTAATGGATCGCTTTCTGGATTGTTTGGGTTGATGTTGGTGTTCACGTCAATTGAGTACGTGGGAGCGCAGGGGATGCAGCCTGTTGCTTCGACTGCGGCACAAACGGCTTTGCCTGCGGATGCATCCCAGGCCGCAACGGAACAGGCGAAGACCGATCCGCCGAAGGAAGAGATGAGGGATGTGCCTTCTCCGTCACCGTCGCAAGCGACGGCAACCACATCTGCTGCTGCAAACACGGCGCCGGTTGTGAAAGGCAAGAAGGGAAAACAGGAGTACACCGGTCCGACGACGCTGGTGGTGCTGGCGCCGATGCCGATTCTCGATGAGGAGAAAAAACAGCGGCTGGATCCGGATGGCAAGCCGATGTTCTACCCGCCGGTGAAGCAGCAGCGCGACAAATACGGTCACCCGCTCTTCGACGAGAAGGGCCTGCCGGTGATGCAGACGAAGGACAATCTCGGATACGACGAGAACGGGAAGAAGCTGCATGCGGCGAAAGAGAAGCCGCCTAAGACAGTTTCGGTTTCGATCAACCGCGGGATCATGACGGTCGACGGGATGACGGTCAAGGCCGCGTTGAACTACGAGATAAAGGATCTGAAGTACGTTTACTTTTATGTGCCGGGGCTCGGTACGGTAGTTGTCTCGAACGATCCATTTCCCGCGGCCGTCGAACAGAAGCAAGCCTTTGTGGACAAGACACTGACGGTCAAGGTGGGCGAACACGTCCTGCAGTTGTCCTCGGACGATCGGTTGTTGGGTAAGGCGCCGGAGTCCGCCTATGTGCTGGTGGATAAGAATTTTACGATCCCGACGAAGTTCCCGGCGATGGGTTATGGGCCGCTCAGGGTTGCTCCGTATGCGTGGCCGGGTTCGAAGAGCAACGATGAGTTGAAGGGTGTGGTCGAGGCTCCGCCGCTGCCTGCAGATCTGCGTCCGGCGCCATTGCTGGCACCATGTCCTGCGGGGCAGATGCGCACGGCTTCACTGCCGGGGCAGTCGGTCACCATGCCGCATCCGTGTGTGCCTATTGTGGTCGGTGCGGCAACTGCGACGAGTCCGAATCAGGCGGCTGTTTCCGTGGTGGACACGCAGGCTAAGAAGCAAGGAGCTGTAGAGCAGTAGTTGCTGTTCTGCTTGCGAAGCCGGACCGAATAGCTAACGCCGATGGACTGCTTCTACTTTCAATGATCGTCGACATCGATGGCAAGCCGAAATCAATCGCAGTGATTCGACCTCTCGGGCACGGGTTAGATGAGGAAGCGATTCGTGCGATGCCCCAATGGAGATTTAAGCCAGAGTCAGAAGAATGGCCAGGCCGTTCCTGTGCAGATGAAGTCGAGGTAAGGTTCAATTTGTAGAAGCTGGGGAAGGTGGAGACTTTTTTGCATGAAGGTACGCCTGCTCCGAAGCGATGTGACACTCGCGGTGCCAGATCGAATCAGAGCTAATTTGCCCGTGCCGATTTACAGATTTGGCATCTTAATCAGATACTGGCTAACGATTTTCCAGGCCAAAAGATTTAGCAGCGTAGCGAATCCTATCGCGATTCTTGCGGGTATACGTCTGCCATACGAAATGAGGAACGACTGTGAATCCAAACAAAGCTTTGTGGGAGAAGGGCGACTTTACTGAGATAGCAGGGCTGATGCGTGAATCGGGAGAGGCGGTTGCGAAGTCTCTGGGGATCAAGCCGCCGCTTCGGGTTCTGGACCTTGGCTGCGGCGATGGTACTACGGCGGTTCCTCTGGCCCGGTTGGGGGCTGATGTGGTTGGAATCGATATCGCCAGCAATCTGGTTGAGGCCGGGAACCGACGAGCGGTGGAGATGGGTCTATCTAACCTGAAATTTCAAGAGGGAGATGCGAGCAACTTAGAAGGTGTTCCAGATGATTCGTTTGATCTGACGCTCTCCGTGTTCGGCGCCATGTTTGCACCGAGGCCTTTCGATGTAGCGAAGGAGATGGTCCGGGTTACAAAACCGGGCGGCCGCATTGTGATGGGCAACTGGATTCCGAACGATCCGACTTTCGTAGCGCAGCTGCTGAAGATCAGCTCGGCGTTTACGCCTCCACCCCGGAAGGCTTCGTCAGTCCGATGACGTGGGGTGTTGAGAGTCATATTGTGGAACGGTTCAGCCAGGCGGGTGTTCCCAAGGAAAAGATATCCCTGACGAAGGACACGTTCCACTTCATCTCCCCCGACAAAGACCCGGCAGAGGTGGTCGAATTGTTTCGACGATTCTATGGCCCGACGATGAACGCTTTCGAGGCTGCTGATAAGAACGGGAAAGTGGAGGAACTCCACAGTCAGATTGTGGAACTGGCGAAATCGCAGAACATGAGCGCCGATGGAGGCACGTCAATCCCTGCTACCTTTTTGCGGGTGACTGTCAGTCTTTGAGGCGTGAATTAGTGGATCTGCATTTCTCTGGGAAGGGAGCGGATATCGTGACTAGTCCAACTGTTCCGGTTGTTGAATGCGAGAGGATGCATGTTACTTTGCCGGTGAGCGATCTTAAAACGGCAATTGATTTTTATGTCACGAAGCTTGGGTTCAAGTTGGGTTTTTTGTGGGGAGAGCCAGCGTTTTTTGCAGGGATCACGCTGGGGAAGGTGGAGATTTTTTTGAAGGAGGATACGCCTGCTCCGAATGCGGGGGCGGTGGTTTTCATGGTGAACGATGCCGATGCGCTGTACGAGTTTCATCGGGCGAACGGGTTAGAGGTAATCGAGGAGATCGACGACCGGGAGTATGGCATTTCGCGACTATGCGGTGAAAGATCTGTATGGGTATCGGTTGGTGTTCGGGCAACCCAGCTATGACGTGGGGCCGAGGATTCCGATTGAGCGAGTGGATGTTCCGGTGCGGCTGGAGAAGCGGCTGGCGGGATTGCTGGTGGATCTTGCCGCGCATAAGCGGATGACGGTGGGGAGTTGTCTGGAGGAGATTCTGTTGCATACGAATGATGGGGTGGGGCCGCACACGGGGTCGACGCTGAGGTATATCGGGGAGTTGAAGAAGAAGCATGGGATTGATTACGACAGCCATGGGAGCTATCGGTTTGTAGAGGAGTAGGGCCGGGTGGTGGGTCATCGCTAAGGGTGGCTTTGGTGGCAATCTTTTGCAATGTTGAAGCTGAGAATCGCGATTTGCCGACATGGATGGAGCGTTGATCACCTCTGTTTCTGCGGGTCGCGCTTTTTTTGTGAAAAGGGGGAGCCAGATTTTTTCCGGGCGGTTTAGAGTGTCTGATACGTCAAAAGGTGCTTTATGAACGCTCGTAGGCTTTGCTGTTTGTTGGCCTTGTTCTCGGTCTTGGTCGGTGTCGGGTTTCGCGAGTGCAGTTGGACAGACGCCGGAGACTCATGCGGCACGGGAAAGACAGGTGTGCCTGAGGTTTTGGGGCAGACTCCTGCGGTGCAGACGCCGGCGCCCGATGCTTCGGCGAAGACAGTGATGCCGGATGCTGCTCCTGCGCCTACGGGGTTGCCGGGAGGACCGGTGATGATTGGTGTGGGTGCTCCGGCTGGGCGGGCGGAGACTCCGGTGGTTGCGGCTGTACAGGTTGAGGCGCCGGATACTCCGGCGGGGCATACGCTGCGGAGGTGGCTTGATGCGTTCAATAGTGGGGATCGGGCCAAGGTGGAAGAGTATGTGAAGATGGTGGACCCGAAGGAGAATGTGGACGGGATGATCTCGTTCCGCAATCAGACGGGTGGGTTTGATCTGTTGTCGATTGAGAGCAGCGAGCCGCTGCATGTGCGGTTTCTGGTGAGGGAGAAGGGTGGCTCGACGACGGCGTTGGGGAATCTGCTGGTGAAGGATGGTGAGCCGCCGACGGTGGAGACGTTTGGTTTGGGTGCGCTGCCTCCAGGGGTGACGGTCGAGAATGTGGTGATCGATGCGGATATGCGCAGGAAGGTGATTGAAGGAATCAATGATGAGTTGAACGAGTACTACATTGATCCTTTATTGGCGGCGCAGATGGCGCTGGCGCTGAATACGCATCAGACGCTGGGAGACTACGACTCGATTACGGATGGGGATGCGTTTGCTTCGCAATTGACCAAGGACCTGCGGGCGGTGAGCCTGGATAAGCATCTGGGAGTGAGTTTCAGTTCGTACAAGATGCCTCCGCGGAAGGAGCCGACGGCGGAGGATGTGGAGCGGAGAAACAAGCAGATGGAGCAGAGCAACTGCTTGTTCCGGAAGGTAGAGATCCTGCCGGACAATATTGGGTATATCAAGTTCGATGGGTTTCCGGATCCGGGAGTCTGCGGCGCTACGGTGGCGGCGGCGATGGGGTTTGTGGCGCATACGGATGCGCTGATCTTCGACATACGAGAGAACGGCGGCGGGTCTCCGGCGATGGTGACGCTGGTTGCGAGTTATTTGTTCGACAAGCCGACGCACCTGATCGATATGTACAACCGGAAGGAGGATTCGACGCAGCAGAACTGGACGCTGTCGTATCTGCCGGGAAAGAGGATGGTGACGCAGCCGGTGTTTGTGCTGACTTCGAAGCGGACATTTTCGGGGGCGGAGGAGTTCGCGTTCGATCTGCAGAAGCAGAAGCGCGCGGTGATTGTGGGGGAGATAACGGGGGGTGGGGCGCATCCGGTGTCGCCGCATGTGGTGGCGGATTATTTTACGGTGGGGGTTCCGTTTGCGAAGTCGCTGGACCCGGTGACGAGGACGAACTGGGAGGGGACGGGAGTGGAGCCGGATGTGAAGGTGCCGGCGTTCGACGCGCTGGAGACGGCGGAGAAACTGGCGGTGGAGAAGATTCGGGCTGCGAAGGTGGATGAGAAGTAAGGGTGGTGTGGTCTGTATACGTGGGGTATCGTTCGGGCGGGGGCTGTATACGTGCGATGACACCGGGTCTGGGTGTTAGCGCGTAACTGGATGTTTTTCAGATAGTTAGCCAGGGCGGACAATGGCTATTGGTTTGCTGGAGAGAACAGAGCGAAGGATTGCGTGGAGGTCGCTCTGCGCGACTGCCGTGCCCAGGAGACTTAAAATGGTCGTTCGTCGTGCTTTTCGGGGGCTCTTGCTCCTCTGCCTTGGTTCTTCACTGGTTGGGTGTGCCGTCTCAGGTCTGGACTCGATTCAGGTTTCGCCGACAAGTCAGGCTCTGACGGTAGGCCAGTCGGCGCAACTTAGTGTGGTTGGGACTTACGGCAATGGGAAGCACCTTACAACACAACCGATAACGAATGGGATTACCTGGACCTCCAGCAGCCCTTCGGTAGCATCGGTCACGAGTGCTGGGCTTGTAGCGGCGGTGGGAGCGGGCACGACGACGATCACGGCCAGCGCAAATGCGTTCAATGGTCTAACTAGTTCCAGCGCGACTATCACGGTTGCGGCCTCAACTGGAGGCGTAGCTGGGGGAAGCGTCATTTCGCTCGCTGTGATTCCGGGGAACCAAGCGGTTTCAGCGCCGACTCAGACTACTCAGTTTATTGCCATTGGGACGACGTCGTCGGGGGCTACGGTGAACCTCGCCGGCCAGGTGGGGTGGAGTTCAAGCAGCGCACAGATTGCCACGATCGGGGCTAGTTCAGGGCTTGCCACTGCGGTGGGCAAGGGATCGGCCACGATTACTGCTCTCTACAATGTTGGGGGCACGGTCGTGGCGGGGACGGCGACGTTCACGGTGACGGGCGGAGCGACGCAACAATACACTGCGGTGTCGATTACGCCAACCGCGCAAGCGCTGTCGGCGTCGGGTCAAACGGGCCAGTTCGTTGCGCTCGCTACTTCAGGCAGCACGGGTCTTCAGACGGATGTCACGAGCTCAGCGCAGTTGAAGTGGAGTTCGAGCAGCCCTTCCATCGCTACAGTCAGTACGACAGGGCTTGCCACTGGAGTGAGTGCGGGTACGACCACCATCACGGCGGCGTTGACGAACCCAGACGGGACCGTCGTTACGAATACTGCGAATGTCACGGTTTCGCTTACGACTGCACCGGAGCCTCTGCTTTCGCTCACGATTATTCCGAGCTCGATTACAGTTGGCAATTTGCAGGATACGGGGCAATTCCTGGCGATTGGAACGTTCTCGACTCCTCCATACGTCAGGGATCTGACGAACTCCGTGACCTGGATTTCTTCGGTTCCCGATGTTTTCCCGGTGAACACGAATAACAGCGTCAGACGTACCGGTCGGCTCACGGCCGGGGTTGTCACTGCCTACGGCAGTGGAAGCGCCACCATCATTGCTGAAGCAACGAGCACCGACGGGACGATACAGACCGCCACAGCGACGTTCAACTGTCCCCTTGGCTCTCCCGAATCCGAACGGTGACCCGCCAACTCCAGGTTCATGCTATTCCGGGTACGCAGGCGCCCGCTGATGGCAACCCTCACTGTCTATAACGAAGGCTTGAATACCACCAATTGGCTGGTAACCGCTCCTTCGGCCACGCGGCACGCCGAACGTGATTCATTGCGGCCCGGGTTGGACTGGGACAGGCGGCTCAGTATGTTCAGCGCCTTATCCCGGTTGGGACACCACCGTCACTCTTGACTGCGCCACAGCAACCAGGAGTCGCCTTCGGTGGGTGGTCCTACAACTGCACGCCGACAATCGCCGGTCACTCCCGCATCCAAGTCGGGCCCAACACTTGCACGATCATCATCTCCAGTCGAAACCAACGATACTGTGGGAGCGTATCTTCAACAATCCATGAACACAGCGAAACACACACAATCATGCCAGAGGGGCTGCGCTTCGGCGCGGCCTTCTTGTTGCGCTTCATCTCGGCGCTTTCGCGCGGCGTTGGTGAGACCGTGCTGCGTGAGCGCGTTTCGGAGGACGTCAGGTTGCTACAATTTAGGTTTGCGGCTTGGTGTTTGTGAGGGCTTGAGAGCGGATGTTGCGATTTTCGACAGCGGGAGAGAGCCACGGCGAGGCGCTGGTGGCGTTGTTGAGCGGGATGCCCGCTGGTGTGACGGTGGACCAGGAGTTTTTGAGCCGGGAGCTTTGGCGGCGGCAGCGCGGGTATGGGCGCGGCGGCAGGATGCGGATTGAGACTGACTCGGCGCATATATTGAGTGGCGTTCGGCATGGGAAGACGATCGGGTCGCCGATTGCGATGGTGATTGCCAATGCGGACTGGAAGAACTGGACGGAGATTCTTCCGGTAGATGAAGGCGATGCGGCGAAGCATAAGGCGGTGGCTTCTCCGCGGCCGGGCCATGCGGATCTGGCGGGGAGCTTGAAGTACGACTTTCCCGATGCGCGGTATGTGCTGGAGCGGGCAAGTGCTCGGGAGAGTGCGGCTCGTGTGGCGGCTGGGGCGGTGGCGAAGATGCTGCTGCGGGCTCTGGGGGTAGAGGTGGCTAGCCACGTGATTCGCGTGGGTAAGGCGGAGTTGTCGAGGCCGGCGGGGTGGGAGGAGATTGTTGCGCTGCGGGGGAAGGACGAGGTTCTGCTGAATTGTGTGGATGCGGAGTCTGAGGCGGCGATGAAGGCCGAGGTGGATGCGGTGTTGCGGACGGGAGATACGGTCGGCGGAGTGTTTGAGGTGGTGGTGCATGGGCTGCCTCCGGGAGTGGGGACGCATGCGAACTGGGATGAGCGGATGGATGGGTTGCTGGCGCAGGCGGTGATGAGTCTGCAGGCGGTGAAGGCGGTGGAGATTGGGCGCGGAGTGACGGCTGCGGAGTCGGTCGGTTCGGCTGTGCATGATGCGATTGGGTATGAGGAGCAGGGAACAGGGAATAGGGAACAGGGAACCGGTAAGGTGCGGTTTACTGGGTTTACTCGGGAGCAGAATAATGCCGGGGGGCTTGAGGGCGGCATCTCAAATGGTGAGGATGTTGTTGTGCGCGGGTATCTGAAGCCGATTTCGACGCTGCGGCGTCCGCTGGGGAGTGTGAGTTTTGCTACTCGGGAGCCGGTGAAGGCTGCTTATGAACGGAGCGATGTTTGTGTGGTTCCGGCGGCGGGCGTGGCAGCGGAGGCGATGGTTGCGCTGACGGTGGCGAGGC
The DNA here is from genome assembly GCA_963802695.1 of uncultured Acidobacteriaceae bacterium. Lineage (GTDB taxonomy): Bacteria > Acidobacteriota > Terriglobia > Terriglobales > Acidobacteriaceae > Edaphobacter. Next base: position 302,681 of record CAWDJN010000009.1, on the reverse strand, counting down.
TGGTGGTGGAGAAGTTTGGCGGCGATTCGCTGAAGGAGATGAAGAGGAATTTTGATGGGTATTGCGAGCAGATTCGGAAGTATTGATTTCGGGGTTATTGATTAGCGGAAAATTAGCGAAAAGAGATTGAGATCGTGACGGAAAAAGATTCGAAAAAGGGCGTGAAGATTCATGAGGTGGTGAAGTGGCCGGATCCTGTACTGCAGAAGCCGGGTGAGACGGTGACGGTGTTTGATGCGAAGCTGAAGAAGCTGACGGAGGAGATGTTCGAGTCGATGTACGCGGCCCAGGGGATCGGGCTCGCGGCTCCACAGATTGCGATCTCGCAGCGGATTACGGTGATCGATGTGAGCTTCAAGAAGAATCCGGAGGAGAAGATTGTGCTGATCAATCCGGAGATCATCTCTCGCGAGGGTAAGCAGGTTGAGGAAGAGGGATGTTTGAGTTTACCGGAGATTCGCGAGAAGGTTTCGCGTGCGGCTAAGGTGAAGGTGCGGGCTCAGGATGTGAAGGGTGAGTGGTTTGAGATTGAGGGTGAGGAATTGTTGGCGCGGGCTTTTCAGCATGAGATCGATCATCTGGATGGGGTGCTGTTTATTGAGCGGCTGAGTCGGTTGAAGCGTGATCTGGTGGTTCGGAAGATGAAGAAGCTGATTAAGAACGGCGAGTGGTAATGTGCTGCCGCACGGGCTCGCTGCGCGCGAGGCGGCCACTTCGTGGCGGGTATACCCTGTCTGGGTGGGTTAGGGGCCTGGGTCCTCGCTTTGCTCGGGAGGGAGAGCGATGAGGCTGGTTTTTTGTGGGACGCCGGAGTTCGCTGTGCCTACGCTGGAGGCCGTGGTGGCGGCGGGGCACGAGGTCGCGTTGGTGGTGACGCAGCCGGATCGTGCTGCGGGACGTGGGTTGGAGGTGCAGGTTCCCGCGGTGAAAAAGACAGCGTTGGCGCTGGGATTGCCGCTGGTTCAGCCGGAAAAGATTAAGAGCAATTCGGAGTTTCGCGTGCGGCTGGAGGAGATTCGGCCAGATGCGATTCTGGTGGTGGCTTATGGACGGATTATCCCGGCATGGATGCTGGACTTGCCGCCGTTTGGGAATATCAATCTGCATGGATCGTTGCTGCCGAAGTATCGCGGGGCGGCGCCGATTCAGTGGGCGGTGGCAAATGGCGAGGTTGTGACGGGCGTGACGACGATGCGATTGGATGCCGGGCTCGACACAGGGGATATGCTGCTGGCGCAGGTTTGCCCGATTGGGCAGGAAGAGACGGCGGTGGATGTGTATGGATGCCTGGCTCCTGAGGGCGCGAAGTTGATGGTAGAGACACTGCGGCGGCTTGAATGTGGAGACCTCTTTCCTCAAGCGCAGGATCATTCTCTGGCGACGCTCGCTCCGATTCTGACGCGCGAGGATGGGTGGATGGATTTTTCGCGGACGGCGCAGCAGATCTATGACCGGTGGAGAGGGTTTCAGCCGTGGCCTGGGGCGCATACGTTGTTTCGCGGGAAGAAGCTGATTGCGCATGCTCTGTGTGTGGCGAACGGGAGGGTCTTGCCGGAGGGGATGTTGATGGTGGATGGAGATAAGTTGTTTGTTGGGTGTGGTGGGGGGAGTGTGGTGGAGTTGCGCGAGGTGCAGTTGGAAGGGAAGAAGCGGATGCCGGTGGTTGAGTTTCTGCGTGGGTATCAGGTGCGGAATGGCGAGCGGTTGGGGGTATGAAGAGGCACGGATCAGGGAACAGGGATCAGGGATCAGCCCGGACATCGCCTCGTGGAGCGGGTGGTTCTGCGAAGAAGCGGCCTGCTTCTGCTGGGCCTACGGCCGATGCGCAGGCGGCGATTGCGAAAGTCACTCCGGCGCGGTGGGCGGCGTTTGAGATTTTGAAGCTGGTGGGTGAGGGCAAAGGGCATAGCGATGAGTTGTTGCACTCGTCGCGGTTGGAGGCGCTGTCGCCTGAGGATAGGAATCTGACGACGGCGTTGGTGTTGGGTGTGTTGCGGTGGCAGATTGCGTTGGATGCGCGGATGCGTCCGTTGCTGCAGCGGCCGGAGCAGAGGTTGGCTGAGCCGGTGGCGATTGCGCTGCGGCTGGGGGCGTTTCAGTTGCTGCATATGGATCGGATTCCTGCGCATGCGGCGCTGAGTGAGAGCGTGGAGCTGTGTCGTGCGGCGGGAGAGCCTCATGCTGCGGGGATGGTGAATGCGATTCTGCGGAAGGTGGCGGGTTCGCCCAAGGCGGGAGTGAAGCTGCATGAGTCGACTGCGGCGTTTGCGGAGCGGCTGGGGCATCCGTTGTGGATGGTGGAGCGCTGGGTGAAGGAGTATGGGCGCGCGGCGGCGATGAAGATCTGCGAGGCAGATCAGAGGGAGCCGGCGGAGGGTGGGATGTTCGCGGAGAGTGGTGGCGATTGGCCGCAGATGGATGATGGTTCGCGGCTGGTGGCGGAGATTGCAGCCGCGGCGATGCCTGGAGCGGGGCGGGTTTGGGATTGCTGCGCTGCTCCGGGCGGGAAGACGCTGGTGCTCGCTCGGCGGCTGGGTGCGGCGGAGATTCTGGCGAGCGATGTGAGTTCGAAGCGGCTGGCGATGATGGAGGCTCGGCTGCGGCGGTATGGGTATGCGGAGAGAGTTCGTTTTGAGGTTGCGGATGCTGCGGATGCGAAAGGGATTGAGGGGACGTTTGATTTGATTCTTTGCGATGCGCCTTGTTCGGGGACGGGGACGATGGCGGGGAATCCGGAGATTCGTCACCGGTTGAAGGTGGAGGAGTTGGCCCGGCAGGCGATGCGGCAGCGGGCGATTTTGGAGGGCGCGCTGAAGCGGCTGGCGCCGGGTGGGCGGCTGGTTTATTCGACCTGCTCGCTGGAGCCGGAGGAGTGTGAACGCGTGGTGGAGGGTATTAGTGGGGTGCGGAGAGTTTCGGTGGAGGGGTTGATTGCGGAGTTAGGGGAGCAGGAGATTTTTTTGAGTGGGGTGGAGCTGGGGTCGGCGGTTCGGGATGGGGCGTTGAGGACTTTGCCCGGGGTGCAGGATGGGGATGGCTTTTATGCGGTGGTGTTGGAGCGGGAGTGAGGGGTTTTGTGCCCGGGACAACAAAATCAACCGCAGGTCCTTCGACTGCGCTGCGCTTCGCTCAGGATGACACACTCTCGTTTGATTGCATGCTTGGGCGGCGAAGGCGGTCTCCTTCGGGCATGAAGGAAGAAAGGCAACGGCGAAAGCTCTAGTTGGTCAGGGTGATGTGGACGGGTTCGCCTTTGACTACGCGGTGACCGGCTAGTGGGGTTTGGGCGACTACAGTGCCGATCGATGAGGCCGGGGTTGTCGGCGAGGGTGTTGCCTGGGGCGTAGCGGGATTTGTTCCGGTGGCTGGTGATGCACTTGGAGTCGATGTGGACGGGGTGGCGAGGTTGAGGTCTTCGGCGCTGACGATGTGGAGGCCGGCGGCGGCGGCGCGGGCGGCTGCTCCGGCGAGGGTGAGTCCGGTGAGCGAGGGCATGACGAAGGCGTCTTGTGAGTTGGCTGTGGAGCCGGCTGGGGATTCGGCGTCTTCGGGTTCGCTGAGGAGCAGGCTGACGCGCGGGGTGTCGACGCCGGATGCGTTGGGCGGTGGGGTTTGGGCGATGACGACGCCGGGGTCGCCGGGGGCGGCGATGTGGGCGACGATGCCTTGTTCGAGGCCGAGGCGGCGGATGTTGATGGCGGCGGTGCGTTCGGATTGGCCGAGGAGGTCAGGGATAGCGACTTGTTGGGCGCCGAGGCTTTCGGTGACGCGGACGGCCCACTCGCGGCGGACTGTTGTGCCGGGGGCAGGAGATTGGGCGAGGATGCGGCCGGGCGGCGTGTTGGGAGAGTAGAAGCGGTTTTCGAGGGTGAGGCGTAGGCCGAGAGAGCGGGTCTGTTTGCTGGCGTCGGCGAGCGAGAGGCCGGCGAGGTTGGGGACTTTGACCTCGCGGCCATGGATGGCGAGACGCATGGCGATAAAGGCAGAGAGCAGTGCGACCACGAGCATGGCCAGTGCGCCGAGGACGATGTTGAAGAAGCGATTGATGCGGCTGATCTTAAGTTTCATTGGAGCTTCATGGGTCTGGATCAGGATACAGTGGGGCGAGTCGTGCGGTTCCATTGAATTGATAGGAAGCAAGGCAAGAGCAACCGCAGGTCCTTCGACTTCGCTGCGCTTCGCTCAGGATGACACACTCTTTGATTTTGGGGGGCGTGGGATGCAACGGCTGGTGGCTTTGCTGAGTTGGTAATTGCCGTTAGACTTGTTCGGAACTCTGGAGGGTATTGGATGCGGAAGTGGACGCGACGGGATTTGGTGAAGGCTGGAGCAGTGGTGGGTGCAGTTTCGATGACTGCGAATGGGTTGGTGGCGGAAGAGGTTGAGCCGGGGCGGAGTGCGGCTGCGCAGGCGAAGGCTCCTCAGGATGAGGTGCGCGTCGATGTGGCGAAGAATACGCTGCGGGAGCGGGTTTCGCTGGATTTTGGATGGCGGTTTGCGCTTGGGAATGTGTGCGATCCGATGCGGGACTTTGGCTTTGGCAAGCTGAACGGGACCGGCGCGTATGCGAAGACCGGCGACGCTGGCGGTCCGACGGGAGTTGGCTTCAACGACTCGAAGTGGGAGGAGGTGCAGGTGCCGCATGATTGGGCGGTGGCGCTGCCGTTTGTGGTTGAGGACGTTCTGGTCGGCCATGGCGGCAAGCCGTTGGGAAGAGATTTTCCAGAGAGCAGTATTGGATGGTATCGGAAAGAGATTGAGGTGAAGCCGGAGGATGAAGGTAAACGGATGGTGTTGGAGTTCGATGGGGTTTACCGGAATGCGACGGTGTTTGTGAATGGGGCGTGGGTGGCGGAGAGTTTGAGCGGCTATGTGCCGTTTGAAGTTGATGTGACGGACTTTGTGGACTATGTGCCGAGAGAGGTGAAAGGGCCGGATGGCCAGATGCATCGGCCGAGCGGACCGGCGAAGAATGTGGTGACTCTGCGAGTGGATGCGACGCTTAGCGATGGCTGGTTTTATGAGGGCGCCGGAGTGTACCGGCATGTTTGGCTGCGCAAGACGGGGGCGCTCCACCTGGTGAAGGATGGGGTGTTTGTGCAGACGAGTGTTGCGGGTGTGGATGCGGGATTGGCGATATCGAGCGAAGTTAAGAACGCGGGGACTGCGGCTGTGCGATGCTCGGTCGCGGGCGTTGTGGTGGAGGTGGGAAGCGGGAAAGAGGTCGCGCGGTGCCGGTCGGCGGTAGTGACTGTCGAAGCCGGGGGAGACGGTGACTGTGCCGATGACTGGCAAGATTTCCGCGGCGAAGATTTGGAGTTTGGAGGAACGGAATCTTTACCGGTTGGTGACGGTGGTGGAGTCGGAGGGGAAGGCTGTCGATCAGGATGAGACGCGGTTTGGTGTCAGGACGATCGCGTGGGACGGTCAGCGTGGGTTTTTACTGAACGGCAAGGTGGTGAAGATTAAAGGGATGTGCAATCACCAGGATCATGCGGGTGTGGGGGTGGCGGTTCCGGATGCGATTCAGAAGTACAGGATTCAGCGGCTGAAGGATATGAATTGCAATGGGCTGCGGACGACGCACAACACTCCTGCGTCGGAGGTGTTGGATGCTTGCGATGAGCTTGGTGTGCTGGTGATGGATGAGACAAGGAATTTTTCTTCGAGCGTGGAGGGATTGAGCGAGCTGGCTCGGATGATTCGGCGGGACAGGAATCACCCGAGCGTGGTGATCTGGTCGATGGCGAACGAAGAGCCGCTGCAGAGTACGGCACGTGGCGCGGCAATTATGACGACGATGAAGCGGGAGGCGAAGCGGCTCGATCCGACGCGAATGATGACGGCGGCGATGAATGGGGGCTGGGGACAGGGCTACACGCAGGTCCTGGATGTGATGGGTTTCAACTATGGTGGCGCGCATGTAGGAACGATGAGAAGCATTACGGATTTTCGCGAGAAGTTTCCGACGAAGCCGGCGGTTGGGTCGGAGACGGCGAGCACGGTTTCTACGCGTGGAGTGTATGAGAACGATCCGCTGCGCGGGTATGTGAGCGCGTATGACGTGAACTTTCCGAGCTGGGCGAGTACGGCGGAGACGTGGTGGAGTTATTACGACGAACGTGAATGGCTTGCTGGTGGATTTTGCTGGACGGGTTTTGACTATCGCGGCGAGCCGACGCCGTATGGGGTTCCGTGCATCAGCTCACACTTTGGCGTGATGGATACGTGCGGGTTTGCGAAGGATAACTTTCACTACTATCGCGTGTGGTGGGGCAACGAGCCGGCGATACACCTTTTTCCGCACTGGAACTGGGAAGGGAAGGAAGGGCAAGAGATTTCGGTGTGGTGTTATGCGAACTGCGAGTCGGTGGAGCTGTTTGTGAATGGAGCGAGCGTGGGATCGCAGACAGTGAAGAAGAATGGGCATCTGGAGTGGAAGGTGAAGTATGCTCCCGGGGTGATTGAGGCGAGAGGGTCTTCGGGTGGCAAGGTTGTTTTGACTCAGAAGCGAGAGACGACGGGGCCAGCGGCTCGACTGGTGGTTGAGACGAGCAAGGCTTCGCTGCGTGCGGATGGGCAGGATTGCGTTCAGGTGAATGTGAGCGTTGTCGATGCGAAGGGCCTGATGGTGCCGACGGCTGGGCATATGCTGACGTTCACGGTGGAGGGACCGGGGAAGGTGATCGGCGTGGGCAATGGAGACCCGAGCTGTCATGAGCCGGACAAGGCGAGCCAGAGGAGCGCATTTATGGGCTTGGGCGCGGCGTTTGTGCAGGCGGGTACGACGGCAGGCGAGGTGCGCGTGAAGGTGACCGCAGAGAAGCTGCAGGCAGGCGAGATAACGTTGCGTTCGGCTGCGGTGTGATGATTCGTTGCGGCTAGCGGCGGTTGTCGGTGGCGGGCTCGGGATGGATGAGGAGGCGGTTGACCTCGGGGCAGTCGAGTTTGAAGGCGTTTTCGAGTGCGGTGATGATCTCGTGGACGCGGGACATGGGGAGATCGTCGGGCAGGGTGCAGTGGCAGGTGACCTGGATGCGGTCGGCTCCATTGTTGTGGCTGCGGGTGACGAGGACTTCGTGAATGTCGAGGATCTCGGGGAAGGCCTGGGCGGCTCGGCGGAGGCGGACTTCGAGTTGGCGGTCGCGCTCGAGCGAGGCGGGACGCTCGATGGTGGCGGGCTCGCTCTCGATGTGGGTGAGGATGGAGGTGATCTCGGGGATGTCGCGACGGATTTCTGACTCGAGTTGCGTGACGAGGGCGTGGGCGGCGGCGAGCGACATGTTCTCGGCGACTTCGAGGTGCTGTTCGACGTGGAGCTGGTGGTTGAACTCCTGCACGGTGACGTCGTGGATGTTGAGGTTGGATCGGGTGGCGACGGCGCGGATGCGGTCGTGAATGCTTTCGGCGAGCGACGCGGTGGGGATGGGATGGACGACGACGTCGGCTCCGGGGAGATGGCGGCGGACGGCAGCGGTGGCGGCGAGGGTGATCTGCTCGGAGCGCTGGAAGGTGAGGTTGCGGGGCATGCCGAGGGTGACGTCGGCGAAGTAGTCGGGGCCGGCGCGGCGGGTGCGGACTCGTTCGACGGAGAGGACGCCGTCGATGGCGGAGAGGTCGCGGATGATGTCGCGGGTCTGGGCGCGGGCTTCGGGTGGGGTGGCGTCGGTGAGGGTGTCGATGGTGCGGCGGGCCAGCGACCAGGTGACGTGGAGGATGATGAAGGCGACGAGGATTGCGGCGATGGGATCGGCGAACTCCAGCGCGGGGATGTGCCAGTGGCCGCCGGCGTAGGTGGCGGCGAGACCGAAGAGGACAGCAAGGGACGACCAGATGTCGGTGCGGAAGTGGAGTGCGTCGGCCGCGAGGGCTTCGCTGCGAGTGTCGTCGGCGATGGTCTGCAGCTTGTTGGAACGGGTAAAGTCCACGGCGATAGAGAGCAGAAGCGCGATGAAGGGCCAGAAGGAAAATGTGAGCGAGAGGTGTTGGCGAGAGATGATGCGGTGGAGGGCCTCGGTGAGGATCCAGATGCAGGAGGCGAGCATGAGGATGGTCTCGATGGCTGCGGCGAGGCTTTCGATTTTTCCGTGGCCGTAGCTAGTGGTCAGCGTCAGCTGGGCGGTCGGAGACCTGGACGGAGAAGAGAGTGATGGCGGCGCCAACGAGATCGATGGCGGAGTGGGCGGCCTCGGAGAACATGCCGAGCGAGCCGGTAAGGAGCCCGGTGAGGAATTTAAACAGCGTGACGCAGAGGGCTGCAATGACGGAAAAAAGCGCTGCGGAGCGTTTGGCTTGGTGCGGGGCCGCGGCTAGTTCGGGCTTGGCCGTTTGGAGCATGGGGCCATGCTACATGGTGCGGGTTACGGACGCACAGAGATCTGTCAGGTGAATTGGTTTCGCTGCGCGTCGCGGCGGAGGTAGAACACTATTCCCGTTCCAAAAAGCATGGGGATGGCCATCAGACGGAGGCCGCTCTGGTAGTCGCCGGTAAGGTCTTTGGCGAAGCCGATGAAGTAGGGGCCCAGGAAGCCGCCCATGATGCCGATCATGTTAATGGCGGCGATGCCGGCGGCGGCAGAGCGCCCCTTGAGGAAGTCCGCCGGCAACGACCAGAGCGGGCCCTGCATGGAGTTGTAGGCGAGGATGATGAGACCGAGAGCTGGGACAGCGATCAGGGGTTTGGTGGAAATACCGCAGACAAGGAAGCCGAGGGAGACGAGCAGGCAGCAAGGAAGGATGTGCCAGTACCTCTCGCGCGTGCGGTCGGAATGTGCGGCGTTGAGCAGCATGCCGAGAGCGCCGAGGAGACTGAGGACAGCGATGATGAAGCCAACGAGAGTTGTGCTGAGATGGGTTGAGCGCTGGACGATGTCCGGCGCAATGAAGGTGTAGGCGTAGAGGCTGGCAAGCATGACGAGCATGAAGACGCCGAGCTGCCATACTCTCGGGTCGAGTAGAGCGCGGCTGACCGAGTCGCCTTGATGAGTCGCTTTGGATGGGGCTTGGGTAACGTGCCTGATGATCCAGAGGCGCTCGTCTTCGGTGAGCCATTTGGCTTGCGTGGGGCTGTCAGGGAGAAAAAGGAAGAAGGCGATGCCGAGGAGAACCGCTGGCAGGCCCTCGACGAGGAAGAGCCACTGCCAACCGCGAAGGCCGAGGTGTCCATCGAGATTGAGAAGTGCGCCGGCGATGAGTCCCATGAAGACGGAACTGAGTGGCAGGGAGATGTAAAAGCGGCTGATGGCGCGGGCGCGCAGCTCGGGCGGGAACCATTGCATGAGGTAGAAGATGACTCCGGGAAAGAAACCGGCTTCAGACATGCCGAGGAAGAAGCGAGCGGTATAGAACTGGAATGGCGTGCGGACAAAGAGCATGCCCATGGCGAGGATGCCCCAGGTGACCATGATTCGGGAGAGCCAACGGCGTGCTCCGAAGCGATAAAGGAGAAGGTTGGACGGGATCTCGCAGGCGGCGTAGCTAAGGAAGAAGAGGCCGGCACCGAAGCCGTACACCGTGGCGCTGAAGTGCAGGTCGCGGTTCATCTGGAGCGCGGCGAAGCTGATGTTGACGCGATCCATATAGGCGGCGCCGTATCCAAGCGCGATGAGGGGAATAAGTCGAAGCGTGACTTTCCGCATTGCTGATGCGCCGATGGCTGCGTCGGATGAAGCAAGAGATCCGTCGAGGATAGGGGTCGGGCGTGCGGCCATCGGAATGCGACCTCATCGAGCGAGTAATTTTTTGTGACGGGGCTTAGTGGAAAGATATCACTGCGCGCGATAAATCTGATCAGAGATGGGCGCTCGGACCGGAATGGTCAGGGTCTGGTGGCGTGATAGAGTCCTACTGCGCCGAAGGTGTAGCTGGTCCAGGTGGGATTGGCGAAGCCTGCCTTGCGGAGGAGTTCGATCATGCGGGGTGGGCGGGGGAAGCGCTCGACGGAGGAGTTGAGGTAGCTGTAGGCGGGCTGGTTGCCGGTGATGAGGCCGCCTAGTTTCGGCAGGATGGATTTGAAATAGATGTTGTAGATGGCACCGGTGAGGCCTTCGGGCTGGTTGCACTCGAGGATGCCGAGTTGGCCTCCGGGGCGGAGGACGCGGAGGATCTCGGCGAGGCCTTCTTCGTAGTTGGCGAGATTGCGGAAGCCGAAGGCGGAGGTGACGAGATCGACGGAGGCGTCGGCGAGTGGCAGGTGGAGAGCATCGGCTTCGATGGGGAGAACGTTCTGGTTGACGAATTTTTTCTGGCCGAGGGAGAGCATCTGATGGGAGAAGTCGACGGCGAGGATCGGGGCGGTGTTGGCTGCGGTGGGGCGATGTTTGAGCAGGGCCATCGTCATGTCGCCGGTGCCGCAGCAGAGGTCCAGGGCGACGGTCTCGGGATGCTGGAGGATGGGGCGGAAGAGGCGGGCGGTGCGGGCCCACCAGGAGCGGTCGATGCCGACTGAGAGGAGATGGTTGGCGCGGTCGTATGTGGGGGCGATGGCGTCGAACATCTGCTGAACGTTCGCTGCGGCAGATTGCTCGGTGGTGGCGCCCGAGGGACGGGCTCCAGTGGAGAGTTCGTGCTCGGGTTTGTTTGCGACTGTCACAGCACCATGGTAGCGTCAGGCGGCCTCTGCCTGAAATTTCGATAGCAATTAGTTGTCCGAGGGTCTGTCGATGTGATCGATGACGTAATAGTCAATCGGTCCTTTCTGAGGCACGAGTTTCAAGCCCAGTTGTTGCTTCACGGCGTCGAAGATCGATGGGCGATCGCGGACTTCGGGAGGCAGGTTGTCTTTCGAGACGTCGGGCGGAAGTTCGGGCATAAAGGACAGGGTGAAATCGTAGTTTCCATTGAGGCCGGTGAGGTCGATCACGGGTCGGTTAGTGTTCTGAAGTACCTGGCCGAGAAACCAGGTGAGGTAGGTCATGGGAACTCGTGTGCCGATGGCGCCTTCGGGGCCAAAGGTTACCGGGATTTTGAAGTCCTGCGCGCTGCTGTTGATCTTCATCTTCGATCCGGGTGTGTCCAGCATGAGCGCGTACACGGGGCCTTCTTTGGTCTCGATGTGGAACTTGAGGTTGAACCTGTCGGCCAGCAGGTGCTGATACATGGCGTGAAGTTCGTCGATGTTGTACGTTCCGTCGGCCCTGGCTTCGATGTTGTAGCGGTCGGAATTCATCCACTCTGGGCCGCCGGAGATCTGGCGCATGGGCACCTTATACATCAGGCTGATCATCAGCTTTACCGGAACGTTTTGCGCCGAATATCCGTTGCCTCCGGGCAACGCTTTTATGCCGCCGTTCAGTTCGCCGGGCTTGGAAAGCCTGATGGTTGCCACGTCGAAGTTCAGGGGCGCGGGTTTGTTGGGGGCCTGGGCGAACGAGGCAGGCAACAGGCAGGCAATCGCGGCTAAGACGTAACGCGAGCGAACGATCATCGAGAACCTCTGTGTCACCTGAGTCTTTGACGCATGAGTGTGAGCATGGATTTCGTGGCGGCTTCGAGTTCTTTGTCGGTTACGTCGCGGACGATTTCGGTGGTGCCGATGCCGGTCGGTAGAACGAAGGAGCGGGTACCGCTGCGGTTCTTTTTGTCACGGGAGGTGAGAGCGACCAGTTTTTGCGCCGTGGCTTTGAAGGGCGGAAGCGGGCCGTAGTGGAGAATGAGCGATTCGATGCGGTCAGCTTCTTTGGGGTCGATGGCCTTGCGGTTGCGGGCTACGTTAAGCGCGGCGATCATGCCCCAGGCGACGGCTTCGCCGTGGAGGAGTTGTTTGTAGTGGGTGGCGGCTTCGATGGCGTGACCGATGGTGTGGCCGAAGTTGAGGATCATGCGCAGGCCGGATTCTTTTTCGTCCTTGCCGACTACGTCAGCTTTGACGCTGACGCTGGCTGCGACGACGTGGGTGAGGGCGGCGGAGTCCCCGGCGATGATGGCATCGGCATGCTGCTCCATGTAGTGGAAGAGATTTGCGTCGTAGATGACGCCGGCCTTGATGGACTCCTGCAGTCCGGCGCAGAGCTCGCGCGGCGGGAGAGTGCCGAGGAGATCGGTGTCGACGAAGACCGCCTGCGGATGATGGAAGCTGCCGATGAGATTTTTTCCGGTGGCGAGGTTGACGCCGGTCTTGCCGCCGATAGAGGAGTCGACCTGGGCGAGGAATGTGCTGGGGACCTGCACGTAGCGGATACCGCGCATGTAGATGGCGGCGAGGAAGCCGGTGATGTCGCCGATGACTCCGCCGCCGAAGGCAACGAGGATGGAGTCGCGGTCGGCTCCGGCGCGGGAGAGCTGTTCGGCGAGGGATTCGACGCTGGGGAGGCGCTTGTGACGCTCGCCGCTGGGGAGGAAGAGGATCGTCGGAGTGTCGTGTTCGTTCTGGGAAAAACTCGCGAGAAACGGCTTCGACCAGAGGACCCAGATGTCAGGTGAGGTGATGACGAAGGGGCGGACGGGCTTGCCTTTGTTGATTTTCTTCAGCCGCGATGGGAGCGTGTTTAAAAGATCGGCCGCGATGGTGACATCGTAGCTTGCTGAAGGCGTGTTGACGGCGATGACAGGCACTGTATTTCGATGGTATCGCAGAGAGACAAGTTGTCAGTTGTTAGTTGTCCGTTCTCAGTTCTCAGTAAAGGCGCGACGAGTGATCACTGCGAACTGACGACTGAGAACCGGCAACTGGGAACTAGTAGCATGGAGGGATGGATCGAGTTGATTTTCTGGTGATTGGTGCAGGGATTGCGGGACTAAGTGCGGCGATTCGGTTAGCGGATGCGGGCTCGGTGTTGGTGGTGACGAAGGAGGAGCTGGCGGAGTCGAATACGGCTTATGCGCAGGGTGGGATTGCTGTGGCGATGGGTGGCAGCGAGGATGTAGCACTGCATCTGGAGGACACAGTGACGGCAGGTGATGGGCTGGTGAACCGCGACGCAGCGCGAGTGTTGGTGGAGCAGGGGCCGGAACGGGTGGAAGAGTTGCTGGAGTGGGGAACTGCGTTCGATCGTGGCGCAAAGACTGGCGAGTTGCTGCGGACGCGTGAGGGCGCGCATAGCCTGTCGCGGATTCTGCATGCGAATGGCGATGCGACAGGTCGGGAGATTGCTGTGTCCTTGCTGCGGCATGCGCGGGAGATTCCGCAGATTGAATTAGTGGAGTGGACCACGAGTGTGGACTTGATTGTGCAGGATGGGCGCGTGGTGGGGGCTACGCTGCTCGATGGCGAGGGTGGGCTGCGCGTCGTGCAGGCGCGCGCTGCGTTGCTCGCGAGTGGAGGGGCGGGACAGGTTTACAGCGATACGACGAACCCTGCCGTGGCGACGGGCGATGGGATTGCGATGGCTTATCGAGCCGGTGCAGCAGCGAGCGATATGGAGTTTTATCAGTTTCACCCGACGGCGTTTTCGGCGCAGGGAGCTCCGCGGTTTTTGTTGAGTGAGGCACTGCGTGGGGAGGGAGCTTATCTCGTCAACGCGAAGGGCCAGCGGTTTATGGAGCGGTATCATCCGCTGCTGGAGCTTGCGCCGCGCGATGTGGTGGCGCGGGCGATTACGCATGAGGGAATGGATGGGCCGGTGTATCTCGACATGCGGCATGTGCGGGAGGATTTGAAGGCGCGGTTTCCGGGGATCTCGGCGTTTTTGGCGAAGCAGCATCTGGATCTGGGCCGCGATCTGATTCCTGTGCGGCCGGCGGCGCATTATCTGATGGGCGGAGTGAAGACGGACGTTGAGGGGCGGACGACGTTGGCTGGTTTGTACGCGGCGGGCGAGGTGGCGTGCACGGGCGTGCATGGAGCGAACCGGCTGGCGAGTAATTCTCTGCTGGAGGGGCTTGTATTTGGCGTGACGGCGGCGGAGACGATGGTCTCCGAGGCTCCGGCGGAGCAAGTAGATATGCGTGTTGTTCCATCTGCCTTGGTTGATGGCATCACGCCAGAGGCCGCGACGGAGCGATGGATCGCGGAGTTGCGGGCGCTGATGTGGAAGTATGCCGGGTCTGTTGCGGGATGGTGCTGGGTTGCGTGAGGCGAAGCGCGGGCTCGATGCGCTGAAGAAGACGATGCCGCGCGGGCTTGTACCGGCGGGCGCTCGAGGCCAGGAATCTACATACAGTGGCGGAACTGATTGTGGCTTCGGCGCTGGGGCGCGAAGAGAGCAGGGGAGCGCACTACCGGAACGATTTTCCGCTGCGCAATGAGTTGGCGCTGCACTCGGTAATGCAGCAGGGAAGACTGGAGTTTGTGGCTTGAACACAGACGGGAGTCATATTGTCGTCGCCGTCGTTGGGGCGATGGTTGTGTTTTGCGTCGTAGCGGTCGCGGTCTACTACTGGATCGCACGCGTTTCGGTGCATGGCTGGATGCAGGGCGGCCCAGTGGCTCTTACTGGCGCGATGGCGGGGTTGTTTGCGGGTGGGCTGGCCGCGGTGGTGGCGTTGATTGCGTTGTTGCGGCGACGCTAGATGATGGTCAGAAGAATCGGGACGATGATTCCAGCGACGAGGATTGCGGTGATTAGTTTGCGGTTGCGGATGTATTTATATGACATGTAGAGGCCTGAGAGCGTCGAGATGAAGAGGCCTATTGCGACGAGCAGGAAGAAGATCTTTAACGGCAGAGCGTTGTGCGGTTTGGACGCCGGGGCGTCAGTTTTTGGAGCAGGCTGAGGGCCGGTCTGAGATTCGGAGTTGCTGGGCTGCGGCTTTTCCGGCGCGGCTTTGTCGGCTGGCTTGTCCTGCGGCGGGGCCTTCCTGACAGGCACGATGGGTGTTTGCTTCTTGTGAATCTGCGCGAGCGTGACGGCCCAGGCAGGTGGTTTGTAGCTGCTGCCACGGGTGGTTTCGTGAAGGCTGAACGTTTGGAGCGCTCCAGTGAAGGCGAAAAAGAGGATCGCGGGCGAGATGAAGACGCCAATATAAAGATGGACGAGGCGCAAATACCTCAGAAGGGCGTGCGAAGACGACATGAGTACGGGTATCCCTGGAATAATATAGGACTGCTTCAGTCCTATATTACACGCTCTCCTGGGCGGCATGCGTGAAATTGGAGCGATCTGCTGCTTGATGAGCGGCGTGCTGGTGCGGATGGATGGCCAGGAAAAGAAATACGGAGCCCATGCCGGCCAGAACCAGGAGGACGGCCCATAGGTTCCGAAAGGAGAATCTGCCCGCCCAGAGAAGGAGACCGCCGCCGATCAGGCTGACTGATGCACCGATGATGTTGGTCAGGGTGAGACCATTCAGGAGATGCGGAAGGATGTGGATGAGAAAGACTCCGGCGAAGAAGCAGGCGATGTAGTTGTACCACTTCATGGAATTCCTCCACTCGTGATTTCTACGCGGTTACGGCGGCTTTTGGGAAGGCGAGGGAGAGCAGGATCGTGACTGCGAGAACGCCGACGATGCTAGCGAGTGATGTGATGGGGCCTATCTCGATCCAGTGGGCGGAGAGCATCTTGAGGGCGGCGAAGGCGAGGACCGCTGCCAGACCGTAGTGGAGAAAACGGAGCTTCTTGAGGAGATGCGCGAGAAGGAAGTAGAGCGAGCGCAGGCCCATGACAGCCATGATGTTCGACGTGTAGGCGAGGAAGGGGTGGCGGGTGATGGACAGGACTGCGGGGATGGAGTCGAGAGCGAAGACGACGTCCGTCAGCTCGATGGCGATGAGGGCGAGGAAGAGGACGGTGACCATGGGGCGGTCCAGCTCGCGGACGAAGAACTTGTCCTGGCGCAGGCTGACGGGATGGATTTTGGAAACGAGGGTGATCCAGCGCGGCGTCTTCCCATCTTCCTTTTGCGCGGACGGCAGGACGAGCCGAATGGCTGCGATCAAAAGGATGGCGGCAAAGACGTAGCTCACCCACTCGAAATGAGTGAGCAATTCGAGGCCAGCGGCAATAAAGGCTCCGCGCATGACGATGGCGCCGAGGACTCCCCAGAAAAGGACTTTGGGCTGGCGGTCGGGTTCGATCTGGAAGACGCGGAAGAGGATGAGGAAGACGAAGAGGTTGTCGACGGAGAGTGACTCTTCGATGGCGTATCCGGCAAGGTACTGAGTCGCGGACTGGCTCCCCATCGTGCGGAAGACGAAGAGGGCAAAGGTGAGGGCAGCGGCAATCCAAAGGATAGTGGCGGCGACCGAGGTGGAGTGGGTTCTGCCCGGGCCCTGGCGGCGCGCGTAGAGGAGCTCCATCCCCAGGAGAAGGAAGATGAAGACGTGAAAACCTATCCAATAGCTGAGCGGAGTGGCGCCAGGCATCTGGCTTCCATGCTACAGCGTGCAGCTCGGGGGCGTCCCTGGGAGAGGGGTTGTTGCAGCTGGCTCATGCTACGGGAGTTCTGTGCCGCATCGAGTGCGGTGTGCTGAGCCAGCTTGTGGTGCCCGCGGGCTTAGCCGACGACGAGCGAATAAACTCCGTAAAGCACGATTGCGAGCAGCATCCAGAGGATTGAAGAGAGGAAGAGGCTGCGCACGATTTCGGCTATGGGGTGGGTGTGGAAGTAGCCGGTTGGGGTGGAGTTGCCGGGCCCCGGATTATTGAAGCCCTTGTACTTTTCCTGAAAGGACGGGAACGCTGGTGAATGCATTTTTATGGCCTCCATCGCTGTGGAAAAGATAGGTCGGATGGCCGAATACCGCCTATCCCTCTAATGGAGCAGCGCGTGGCTCGTTTGGGGGAGTAATTGTCCTGTTAAGGGCAGGCGCGTCTTCGGATGGAGCATGACAGTCGGCTGCGAATGGGGTAGGATTTGGCGGTATCCGGGCCAAGGCAAAAAATCCAACTCTAAGGGAGTTTCCATGAAGAGCGCGATTCGTTTGTTGGCGGTTACCGCTGGACTTTTGGCCGCGCAGGTGGCATTGGCCCAGGCGCCCGCAGGATCCACAGGCCAATGTAAGGATGGAACTTATACGACGGCCGCAAGCAAACAGGGTGCCTGCCACGGGCACCAGGGCGTGAAGGAGTGGTATGCGGCGGCACCGGCCGCTCCCTCTGCCGCAACCGCTCCTGCTGCTGCCCCAACTGCTCCTAAGACTGCCGCTGCTGCTGCTCCTGCGACCGCCCCCGGCCCGAAGCCTCCGAACGCCACCGGTCTTTGCAACGACGGCACTTATGCGACGTCCACGAGCAAGAGCGCTGGTTGCCGTGGGCACCAGGGAGTGAAGGACTGGTATGCAGCTGCTGCTCCGGCTGCGGCGGCAGCGCCGACCGCACCTGCGCCTGCTCCTAAGACGGCAGCTGCCCCAACCGCGGCTGCTCCGGCCCCATCCGCTCCGGCCCCGGCGGCTGCTCCGGCCAAATCCTCTACCGCTACATCCAGCAAGACAGCTTCGATGACTCAGGCTGCAGGCGGTGGACCTGGCTTGGTATGGGTGAATACATCAAGCAATGTCTACCACTGCTATGGCTCGTCCTACTACGGCAAGACGAAGGAAGGGTCGTACATGACGGAGGCCGATGCGAAGGCCAAAGGCGCGCATCCGGACCACGGCAAGGCATGCAGCCAGTAATTGAACAAAAAATGACTGCGCCTCTGGAGGCTGAAAGGGCTTCAGGGGCGCTGGTTGATTAAGCGGATCAACTCAAGCAGGATGTCGCCGGATATCTGAAGCGAGTGTGCGCTGATCTTGTCGAGCGTGTCTTGTGCGGTGTGGTGGTAACCGTCCGGAGTGGCGTTTGTGGATGGGCCGTAGTGCGCGTCGATGACGTCGAGCACAGGCACTCCGCGCGCTGCGAAGGGAAGGTGGTCGTCCTCCTCGGCCTCGCTGTATTGAAAGACGCTGGAGGCGTGACCGGTGTTCTTCGCTGCGACCTTCAGCAGGTCCAGCAGCCATGGAGTGGAGTTATCGACGTGGTCGATGTTGAGGTCCTTGTCGGCGATCATGTCGGCGACGAGGAAGGCCTTGATTTTGGCGAGAGTGCCGTCGTTTGCCCACTTGGCGGCGAGATGGCGTGTGCCGTAGAGCGAATCGGACGCAGACCACTCTTTGACGGCCTCTTCGCCGTCGTCGAAGACCAGCCAGACCGAGTACCCCTCGGGCGGATGCGCACGAAGCACGTTGCCGATCTCGATGAGCAGCGCGGTGGTGGCGGCGCCGTCGTTGGCTCCGTAGAACTCAATATCACGCAGCGGGTAATTGGTCTCGTAGTGGCTGGCGAGGACGATGATGCCGTCTTTCTTGCCGGGATATTTGACGATGAGGTTGTGCATCGTCTGGAAGCCGGCGGGCGTGCTTGCGGTGAAGGTATCCACCTCTAAGTTGCCTTTTGCGGCTTCGGCGGTGAAGTGCTGCTTGATGAACTCCTCGGCCTTTGTGTGGCCGGGTGAGCCGTTGTATCGCTTGGGAGCGACCTGGAGAAGCTGTGCGGTGAGGTTGTAGGCGGCTTGTCCGCTGAAGCGGCCGGTTGGTGCGGTCTTCTGGGCGAGAGAGTTCGCACCGAGAAGCAGAACAAGCAACGGCAAAAGCAACCGCAGGTCCTTCGACTCGCCCACTCGCAAAGTACGCGAGCGGTCTCGCTCAGGATGACACTTCTTATTGACGCGGAAAATTTTTGCGACGTCGAGGAGGATCATGCGGCTTTCTTCGCCTCTCTGGCTTTGCGCCGGTCGGGGTGGACGAGGAACGCGACGCCTACGCCGATCATATAGAGAACCAGCATGGGGCTCGCAAAGAGACACATGCCGATCGGGTCGGGCGTTGGACAGATGGCGGCGGCGATGAGAAAGATGGCCATGATGGCATAACGGATATGCCGCAGGAGGAACTTGCCGTCGACGATGCCGAAGAGGGCCAGAAAAAAGATGAGGATGGGCAGCTCGAACGTGATGCCAAGGCCGAGGATGACGGCGAGGAAGAAACCGGTGTAGTCCTCTGTCGTGATGATGGCGTGGAAGTGCGAGCCGAAGTCGAGGATGAGCACCTTCAGCGCGCCGGGAAGAAAATAATGGTAGCCAAACCACGCGCCGGAGAGGAAGAGAATGACGGTCGTGCTCATGAACGGCCAGACGTAGCGCTTCTCATTCGCGTACATGCCGGGCGCAATGAAGAGCCAGACCTGATAGAGGATGAACGGGCTCGAGATGATGGCTCCCATGACGAGGGAGGTCTTGATATAGAGATTGAGCGCGTCGGTGGGGTGCGTGATATTCAGCGGGCCGAGGTGCAGCTGCGTGTACGGCGCCATGATGAAGTCGAAGAGCTGAACGTGGAAGAAGTACGCGACCGCGAATCCGCCGATGAGGTAATAGAGGGAGTGAATGATGCGCTTGCGCAACTCACCGAGGTGCTCCATCAGGCTCATGCCCGGGAGCTCGGCGCGCTCGGTGACGGCCTTGCGTGCGCGATCGATGGAATCTGCTGGGTCGAATTCAGCCACGCTGTGCAGCCTCGTGGCTCGCCACATCGGCTGAGACTGTCTCGGGATCGGGATCGTGGGGGATGGAGTCGAGTACGGGTGAGAGCGCGGAGTTGCTGACGGGAAGACCAGTTGCTGGCGGCATGAGATTGAGGTCGCCGGAGGTGGCGATGGGTAGCGGCTCGGATTCGGGCGGCGTCTGCTGAGGCTGCTCGTGCGGATGGCCGACCAGGAACTCTTCGGTCGCGGGGGCTGCGATGGTGTTCTCGGTCTCACCTGCGACGACGGGAGCGACAGGCGCCGCAGCTTCCATGGCGGCGATCTTTTTGCGCTGCTCTTCCTGGTCCGCGATGCGAAGCTCTTCTTCCATCTGCATGCGGAACTCGTTGGAGGCGCGGCGGAACTCCGCCATGAGCTTGCCAAGCTGGCGCGCGAGTTCGGGCAGCTTCTTCGGCCCGAAGAGAATCAAGGCGAGAAGTACGAGAAGAGCGCTGTCCTGAAAGCTGGGCATAAGTCAGTCCTATGATACGGCTTACGTTGAGAGGTAACAAATGGATGCGTGCAGAACGGTTTGTGTAAAATCTTAGAATCGGGCTTTCGAAAAATCGAATCATTCGAATGGAATCCGCGTCTAAGTGGTAGAGGGGCGGCTACGCAGTCGCCACTTGCAAGAAGGAGTTGCAACATCCCCGTGGGTTGGGTGACGGCTCGATGAGCCGGAACAGTGAATCCACTGCAACTTGAGCAGTGCATGCTTTCAACATCCCCGTCTCGAGGCGAAAAGACGGTTCCGGTAACAGCCGGCGTCGTGCGACCTTGCGAGACTGAAGGCGGAGTGCTTTGAACGGACTATTGGAGATCGCCCCGGCTGCGGCCGTGGCGGAGAGCGTTGCAGATTCGTGTTCCCTCGACAATTATCTGGCTCAACCGGACCACACCATGGACGCCCGCATCGCAGCGGCGCGTGAGAAACTCGGCAAGGACGTTGTCCTGCTGGGCCATCACTACCAGCGCGATGAGGTGATCCGCTTCGCCGACTACACCGGCGATAGTTACAAGCTCTCGAAGGTCGCTTCGCAAACCGACGCGAAGTACATGATCTTCTGTGGTGTGCATTTTATGGCGGAGACGGCTGACGTTCTCGGTCGGCCATGGCAGCAGGTCATTCTGCCCGACCTCAACGCCGGCTGCTCGATGGCCGACATGGCTGAGATCGGCCAGGTGGAAGACTGCTGGGACTCACTTGTACGAGCCGGTCTAACCGACGAGTCCACAGATGGCCTGATTCCGCTGACCTACATGAACTCTGCTGCCGCGATTAAAGGGATTCTGCGGCAAACATGGCGGCCTGGTTTGCACTTCGTCAAACGCCCGCGGAGCCTTCGACTGGGCCTTTGCACGCGCTCGAAAGATTCTCTTCCTTCCCGACCAGCATCTCGGTCGCAACACCGCCTTCGCAATGGGAATCTCTACGAGCGAGATGGTGGTTTGGGATCCGTACCAGATTAACGGAGGCGTTAGCCCTGACCGCCTGCGTGCTGCGAAGGTCATTCTGTGGAAGGGCCACTGCTCCGTCCACCAGCGTTTTCTTCCCGAGCACGTTGACCGCGTGCGCCGCGAGCATCCGGAGATGCAGGTTATTGTGCATCCGGAATGCCGCTGGGAGGTCTGCCAGAAGGCCAACGCCATCGGGTCGACGGAGCGCATCATCGAGGTCATCGAGAAGGCACCCGAAGGCTCGAGCTTCGCCGTCGGCACCGAGATACACCTGGTCAACCGGTTGGCGAAGCGGTTCGCTCCGCTGGGCAAGCGAGTCATGACGCTCGACGACTCCGGCTGCCTCTGCACGACGATGTATCGTATTTCGCCACAACACCTGGCGTGGGCTCTGGAAAATCTAGTTGACGGCAGGGTAGTCAATCGCATCAAGGTGGAGGATGATGTGAAGCATTGGGCGCGCGTAGCGCTCGACCGCATGTTGGAGATTCAAGTTTGAGCAAGACGTTTACCCTTAGTGAGGCGCAGACTTTGTTGCCGGTGGTGGAGGCTCTCCTTCGGCGCGCGCAGGCCTCCGCGTCTCGAAACGAAGAGTTAGAACTGCAGATGCAGCATTTAAGCCAGCGAATCTTTCTTGCTGGCGGCATGCACATCGACGTAAGTGCTGCCGCGAAACGCCGGGCCGAGCGCGAGAAGGCCGTGCAAGAAACCAAAGACCTGCTCGCCGAGATCGATTCCATCGGCGTCCAGGTGAAGGACCTGGGGCAGGGCCTTTTGGACTTTCCTTTTCTGATGGATGGCAAGCCGGTGTTGCTGTGCTGGAAGCTGGGTGAACCGGCGATCGCGCATTGGCACACCGTTGAAGAGGGATTCGCAGGTAGAAAACCCCTGGATTCAAGGTTCGGCAAGACAGAGCGATTGAACTGAAACTCTGCTCCCGACGAGAGACTGCCTTCGATCAGTTATGCTGCTAACAGGCGTCTACTCCTCCCCTGTGGCGGCTCCAAGTATGGCATTTGAAAATGTTGGCAGCATCCTGCGAATGGGCTCGCCATCAGGCAGCCTAAAATTGCTGCTCATCGCGGCGTCATCTTCTCGGCCGAAGTACAGCGCGCTTTGTCTGAACCTGTTGAAACCCTTCACAAAAGATGGAGAGGTGTTGTTGCGGTATCGTTGCTACGGTCGCGAAGTGCGGAGTTATCTGAGACTGTCGGATATCTCAAGCGACCTGCGCAGTGTTTACGACCTCAGCATCCGCGACACCTACGACCTTGATTTCGGTTTTCATCCTGACGTTGTGATCGATGGCGGAGCCAACATCGGCCTGTTCACGTTGCGCGCTGCAGCGGGACTCGCCTCCGCCGGAGTAAAGTCCACGAGGTTCGTCGTCTGCGAACCTTTGCCCCGCAATGTCGAGCAGCTTAAGAAGCATCTCGATCTCAATGGGATCTCCGCCGAAGTGCTGGCTGGTTGTCTTGGCGGCGCACACCGGTCGATTCCCTTCTATTGCAGGGAGGCAATCCACAGCAGCTTCGATCCGCACAAACCTTACTCGGGCGTGATTGAAATGCCGGTCTACACGCTGAACGAGGCGATTGGTTCCGCTTCGGCCGAGCGAATCCTCATCAAGCTCGATATTGAAGGTATGGAGATGGAAGTCTTGCGGGCTTTTATCCCCTCGGAGCGAAGACCGGTCTATCTGGTCGGTGAACTTCACGAGTACGCGAAGAACGCGTTAGCCTTCGAACAGGTGTTCCACGACAACGGGTGGATATTCGAGTACCGCGAGATATTTGACGATCACGCAACCTTTCGGGCTTGCTCTCCCTCGGCGCTTCCTCTGCTGGCTTCCATGACGAAAGCAGCCACGTCCTCGGTCCATGCGTAAGATTCGCTGATTCAGCAGTCTGAGCTGTGGATAACTAAATTTACTAAACAATAATCTTTATTGTTTATACTTCTGCTGTGCTGGTGAACCAGTCCAAATCGTTTCGCGAGCTTTGCCAGGAAAACGGCATCGCCGTGACGCATCAGCGCCAGGTCCTCTACGAAGTGATGAAGACCATGCACGGCCATCCTTCTCCTGAAGAGGTCTATGCGAGGGTCAAAAAGAAGGTTCCGGCAATCTCGCTGGCTACTGTTTACAAAAACATCCATCTATTTGTGGAAAGCGGCATCTTTCGCCAGGTGAGCCTGCATCACGGCTCGCTGCGCGTGGAGATGAATGATGAAGCGCACCATCACATGGTGTGCTCCAGATGCAAAGGAATTACCGACATTGGAGAAAAGGAGCTGGGGCTGTTGTCCAAAAAGAACAATCTGCCCGGCGGCTTTCTGGTGGAGCGGTACGCAATCGATGTGATTGGGCTTTGCGCGAAGTGCCAGTGAAGCCTGGACATAACTGCAACAAGAATTTTCGAGGTGAACGATGTCGACCGAAGCAAAATGCCCAGTAGTACATGAAACAGCGCATGGCGCCGTTACAACCTCCCACGGCGCAGCCCGAAAGAACCCCGATTGGTGGCCGAATCAGCTGAATCTTAAGCTGTTGAACCAGCACTCCCCACTGAACAATCCGATGGGCGAGTCGTTTAACTACGCTGAGGAGTTCAAGAGCCTTGATCTGGACGCGGTGATCAAAGACCTTCATGCCTTGATGACGACCTCGCAGGCCTGGTGGCCAGCGGACTACGGGCACTATGGGCCTTTATTCATCCGCATGGCGTGGCACAGCGCCGGCACATACCGTATCGCCG
The DNA here is from genome assembly GCA_963802695.1 of uncultured Acidobacteriaceae bacterium. Taxonomy (GTDB): domain Bacteria; phylum Acidobacteriota; class Terriglobia; order Terriglobales; family Acidobacteriaceae; genus Edaphobacter. The sequence goes on along the minus strand of CAWDJN010000009.1, from coordinate 279,088 downwards.
ATGGACGCGGTGGCGCGGGGGCAGGCATGCAGCGATTCGCTCCGCTGAACAGCTGGCCGGACAACGTCAGCCTCGACAAGGCGCGGCGGCTGCTCTGGCCGATCAAGCAGAAGTATGGCCGGAAGATTTCGTGGGCCGACCTGATGATCCTCACGGGCAACGTGGCGCTGGAGTCGATGGGATTCAAGACGTACGGTTTCGCCGGCGGCCGCGCGGACGTCTGGGAACCGGATGAGACGTACTGGGGACCTGAGACGACCTGGCTCGGCGACCAGCGATACAGCGGCGATCGCCAACTCGCAAACCCCCTTGCTGCTGTGCAAATGGGTCTGATTTACGTCAACCCGGAAGGGCCTAACGGCAATCCCGACCCCATCGCTTCAGCGCGAGACATTCGCGAGACGTTTGCGCGGATGGCGATGGACGACGAGGAGACGGTTGCGCTGATCGCTGGCGGACATGCCTTCGGCAAGACACATGGCGCCGGGAATCCCGATAAGTATGTAGGCCGCGAGCCCGAGGGTGCGCCGATTGAGGAGCAGGGTCTTGGCTGGAAGAACAGCCTTGGCAACGGCGTCGGCGTGAATACGATCTCCAGCGGCCTGGAAGGCGCATGGACGACCAATCCAGCAAGGTGGGACGTCGAGTACCTGGAGAACCTGTTCAAGTACGACTGGGAGCTGACGAAGAGCCCGGCAGGCGCTCAGCAGTGGAAGCCCAAGAACGGAGCAGCTGCGGGCACGGTGCCCGATGCGCACGATCCGTCGAGGAAGCACGCGCCGACAATGTTGACGTCGGACCTTGCCTTGCGATTTGATGCGAGCTACGAGAAGATTTCGCGGGACTACCTCGCGAATCCCGAGAAGTTTGCTGACGCATTCGCGAAGGCCTGGTACAAGCTGACGCATCGCGACATGGGTCCAATCGATCGGTACCTTGGCCCGCTGGTTCCGAAAGAGCGGCTCATCTGGCAGGATCCTGTCCCTGCGGTCGATCACGAACTGATCGGCGAAGCAGAGATCAAAGTCCTCAAGGCGAAGATCCTCGCATCAGGTATTTCTATCTCTCAACTCGTCGCGACCGCATGGGCGTCGGCTTCAACCTTCCGTGGCGGCGACAAGCGCGGCGGAGCCAACGGAGCGCGCATTCGCCTTGCACCGCAGAAGTTCTGGGAGGTGAACCAGCCGACCGAACTTGCAAAGGTTCTCGACACGCTGGAGAAGATTCAGAAGGACTTCAACGCCGGTGGAAAGAAAGTCTCGCTCGCTGACCTGATAGTCCTTGGCGGCTGCGCAGCCGTTGAGGAGGCTGCGAAGAAGGCTGGCCACGACGTGAAGGTTCCTTTCTCGCCGGGGCGCACGGACGCGTCGCAGGAGCAGACTGATATCCACTCTTTCGAAGTACTCGAGCCCATCGCAGATGGCTTCCGCAACTATCTGCGTCCGGGACACGAGCCATTTGCCGCGGATTTGCTGGTGGACAAGGCAAACCTGCTGACGCTCACCGCTCCTGAGATGACCGTTCTCATCGGTGGCCTTCGTGCGCTGAATGCAAACTTCGGACAGTCCTCAAACGGCGTCTTCACCAACCGGCCTGGCGCGCTGACCAATGACTTCTTCGTGAACCTGCTCGACATGAATACGAAGTGGCAGAAGTCCAAAAAAGACGGCGTGTTGGAGGGACTCGATCGAGCCACCGACGATCCGAAGTGGACTGGCACGGTCGTCGATCTGATCTTCGGGTCGAACTCTCAGCTGCGAGCGCTCGCGGAAGTCTATGCGTGCGGCGACTCGCAGCAGGTCTTCGTACGTGACTTTGTGGCGGCCTGGAACAAGGTGATGAACCTGGATCGCTTCGACCTCGCGTGACCTCAGAGGTAAGGGAAGAAAAGAGCGGTCCAGCAATGGGCCGCTCTTTTATATTTGCGACGATCTAATGTGATGGCAGAGTGGCATCCGGTTTGCCGCCGGGATTCCACTCAGGCTTCCAGTTGGAGTTGGCGAGCCAGCGGATGGGGTTGACCATAGACGCGATGGCGTTGGTCATGTGGGTGAAGTCGATGGTGCTTAGTTCATCGCTTGGCTGATGGTAGTCCTTGTGCAGACCGAAGCTCGAAACGCTGTGGGCGACGATACCCTGCTGGGCCAACGCGTAGTTGTCTGAGCGTTGAAAGAAATGCTGCGGAGCATGTGGATCGTTGACCAGGTTGGCTCCGTGTTTTACGAGTTCAGGGCCGAGGTTCGAGCGCTCGAAGCCTGTCAGCCAAAGGGTCCCGGCGGGAACCATTGGGTCGGGCCGGCCAATCATCTCGAACTCGAGATTCGCGACGACACTACTAAGTGGAACCGGCGGATGCGCCAGAAACGCATGGTTTCCAAATCCGCCGAGCTCCTCCGAGCCAAAGACCGCGAAGACGATCGTGCGCTTCGGTCGCGGACCGGTGGCGAGAATGTGGGCCAGCGTGATGACCGCGGTTGTGCCGGAGGCATCGTCGTCGGCGCCGTTGTAGTTGGTGTCGTTGGCTGTGCCCGCTATACCCATGCCGAGGTGGTCGAGGTGTGCCGTCAGCAGAATGACCTCGTTCGCCAAACTCGTTCCGCGCAAGATGCCAATCGCATTCCATGTCTCTTTGCGAGGCACGTCCTGAAATTTTGTGAGGCGTTGTTGAACTCTTGGAGGCAAAGGATCCGGCAGCGCGGTCTTCTGGAGGAAAGTGCCGTTGTCGCCTCCCGGTTCGAGCCCGAGCGCCTGAAGCTGTGATGCGACGAAGAGGGCGGCGATGTGTTCGTCGCGTGTAGCCGACCCGCGACCATGCATCTCATCGTCGGCGAGAAAGTTCATGTCGGCATGAACTTCATGTCCCAGCGCGGCGAGTTGTGCTGTTTGTCCTGTTGCTGCGTCGAATGAATGAGTTTGCTGTCCTTCTGCTGCGAAGGTGAAGGTTAGAGCGAATAAAAGAGCGGTAATGCGCAGGAGTGGCCGAGGCTTCAAAAGAACCATTGCGCAGAATTATAGAAGAATGCCAGTTGCAGTAGTCTTGAGGGACAGGACTGAGAACGCAGCACGAAGGGGTTGGAAAGGGATGCGACGAAAGAGAAGTGTGCAATGGTGGATGGCAGTCGCTGCGGTGATGACGCTGCCCGCCTTCGTTGGCTGCGCCGGTTTTTTCCCGCCGATCAATAACGGCGGCGGAGGGGGAGGTTCCACAAGCAACCTTGTGTATATCGCCAATCAGGCGGCCAACTCCATCGGCGCCTTCGCAATTGGCACCGGAAAACTCACGGCCGTGACTAACTCTCCCGTCGCGACGACCTACAAACCGACCGCGATGATCGTGAACCCGGCGAACACCCTGCTTTACGTCGCCGGCGCGTCCAACGGGATCTTCGTCTACTTCATCAACTCCGATGGCTCGCTGACAACACCGACCACAGGCTCGCAACCCGCTGGCGTCTTGGCAAAGTCGCTCGCTATTTCGCCCGACGGACAATGGCTGATCGCCCTCGACGGCACCACGCAGCAGCTCGACATCTTCCAGATTAACGCGACGACTGGCGCCCTGACGTCTGTCACTTCGCCTGCAACCTATTCAATTCAGTCCGGCACCTGGCAGCCGTCTGAGGTGCATGTCTCGCCCGACGGAACCCTGATCTTTGCCGCGCTGGGCACAGCCGGCGACGTCGTCTTCACCTTCAACACGACAACCGGAGTCGCGACCAGCAGCCAGAGTCTCCAAACAGGAAATGCTGCTACCGGCGACTATGGCCTCGCCATTAACTCCAAGACGACCTATGTCTACATCGCCCGCAGCGGCACCAACGGCGGTGTCGCTGTCTACAGCATCGGCTCGGGCGGCGCGCTGACCCCCGTCACTGGATCGCCGTTTGCAGCAGGCAGCGGAACCTTCTCCGTTGTGCTCGATACCACCGGCACCTACGTTTACGCGGCAAATCGCACCGATGGCACCGTCTCCGGTTACACCATCGTGCCCAGCACGACCACTGCGGCGCTCTCGCTGACGCCGCTCAGCGGTTCACCCTACACCAGCGGGTCAGCCGTCCAGGCCCTGGGAGCCGATTCCACCGGTAAGTATCTGCTCGCTGTTGCAACCGGCGGCTCGCCCGACCTCACCATGTACAGCTTCGATATTCCGGTGCCGGGCAAACTCGACCCATCCACCAGCGTTGCCACTGGCACCGACCCAGCCGGAGCGGTCGCCCTCGCGTTGACCCATTAGAGACCTTCTTTGATGGGCGCAAATCGAATAGGCCGCTCGTCTTCTAGAATTTTTCCAGTGGACAGTAGTATGGAAGCAGCAGTTGTTGTTTGCTGGGGAGTTCTTCGGTCATCGTTTCTTTGTCTCGACAATTCGATTCGGCTCGCAGGGCGTTGCGGTTTGCAGTCCTCGCGGCGGCATCGTTGTCTCTCGCGACTCTGCTAAGCGGATGCTCCAAACTTCGCCCCAAGCCGCCCGCGCAATATGTGTACGTCACGGCGAAGCAGACGTTTCTGCGCGACCGCGTAGCCGCCGTCTCCAATCGCACAGCAACCGTCGACAACGGCGACAAGCTCGAAGTCCTCGAACACGGCCGCCGCTTTGTGAAGGTGCAGACCGCCAAGGGCGAGCAGGGCTGGATCGACGAGAAGGCCGTCGCCACCCAGGAGGTCTTCGACCAGTTCGAGGCCCTGAAACAGCAGCATCAGGCTGACCCCGTCGTTGCCAATGCCGTCGTACGCGACGAGGTCTACATGCACTCCAAACCTGGCCGCGACACCGACCGTTTCTATCGACTCGCCGAGGGCGAAAAGCTGAAGCTGCTCGCACGCGCAACGCTGGAGAAGCCTCTTCCGCCAGGAACCCGCGTCGCGAAGCCCGCCCCAGCGCCCGCCACGCACTGCCAAAGGAGCGAAACCCGCTCCCGCAGCAACCGTACCCGACACGCCACCACCGCCCGCGATGGAAGACTGGTGGCTCGTCCGCGACTCCAAGGGCGACACCGGCTGGCTCTACAGCCGCATGATGGACGTGGACGCGCCCGACGCGATCACCCGCTACGCCGAAGGCCAGCGCGTCGTCGGCGCCTACGTCCTCACCACGGTTAACGATCCCGACGCTGAGCAGGCCGACAAAAACATCCCCATTTACGTCACCGTGATGAGCCCCTACAAGGCCGGCCTGACGTACGACTTCGATCAGGTGCGAGTGTTCACCTGGAGCGTAAAGAAGCACCGGTACGAAACCGGCTTCCGCGATAAAAATATCGAGGGCTACGTGCCTGTCACGATCAAGATGGCTCCAGATCCTTACGGCAAATCCGCCGCGGCGACGACGCCTCTCCCCACCTTCACCTATCGCGTCCTCGCCGATGACGCCGGACCGGTAATTCCCGATCCAGTGACGGGAGCGATCGTGCCGGCCAAGACCATCCTGAAGACCTACCGGCTGGAAGGCAATTATGTCCACCGCATCCTCGCGCCGGGCACGCCAACCGGAGGCGAAGCTCATCCTGAGCCTGTGAGCGAGAAGAAGAAAGACGCGAAGGCCGCGGCCAAGCGCAAAAAGCACTAGCCCCGTTGCATACTCTTCACGCGTAGAAGCTGCGGATCGTCTCAACCACCGTATCCTGCTCATCCTCGCGTAGCTCCGGATACATGGGCAGCGCGAGCACTTCGTTCGCCGCTGCCTCACTCACAGGAAAATCACCGCGCTTGTATCCAAGCCCCGCGAGACTCGTCTGCAGATGCAGCGGCAGGGGATAGTAGATCTCGCTGCCAATCTGCCGGTCCGTCAGGAACTGCCGCAAATCATCACGGCGTGGCGCGCGAATCACATACTGATGGAAGACATGGCCGGCGCGAGGATCGGTGAAGGGAAGCACAACGCCCTCCTTCACGCTCGAAGCGGAAAGCCCCGCCGCACGAAAAAGTCCGTCATAACGCGCAGCAAGCTCGCGGCGTCTCTGGTTCCACTTCGGCAGATAGCGCAACTTCACTTCGAGAATCGCAGCCTGCAGGCTATCGAGGCGAGAGTTCCACCCGATTTCATCGTGATAGTAGCGGCGCCGCATCCCATGCGCGCGCAGAACGCGAGCGTGATCGTCAATCTCCGCCGACGAGGTCGTTACCAGCCCCGCGTCGCCCATCGCGCTGAGATTCTTTGTCGGATAGAAACTGAACGCCGCAGCATCACCCAGCGCACCCGCGGGAGTCCCATCCCACGTCGCCCCAAAGGCCTGCGCGGCATCTTCAACCATCAACAAACCGTACTTCTGCTTCAGCACAGTGAACGCATCCCAGTCGGCGCACTGCCCGTAGAGATGCACCGGCAGGACGGCCTTCACCTTCTTGCCCGCCGCCGACCGCAAAACCTCCTCAACCGCCCCGGCAGAGAGATTGAACGTCGCTGGGTCGATGTCCGCCAGCAGGGCCTGTGCCCCGCAGCGAAGGATCGCACTCACGCTGGCAAAGAAACTAAACGGAGTTGTCACCACTGCATCACCCGGTCCGACATTGGCCGCGGCAAGAGCCAGCCAGATCGCATCCGTTCCGCTGGCGCACCCAATCGCATGAGGCGCTTTGCAGGCCTTCGCGGCGGCCTTTTCGAAGCTCGCAACCTGCGGCCCCAGGATGAACCGCTGCGACGTGCAAACCTCCTCGATGGTCGCGAGCAACTCCTCGCGGAGTCCCGCGAATTGGCGGGAAAAATCAAGCATCTGAACGGGTTGCGGGTTACTCATCGGCACATCTGTCATGGTATACGCCGGGCAGGCAAATTGCAGACTCCCCATCTCCGCTGGGTATCGTCTAATCATTCTGGAATCGCTTCAAACCGCCTACCAAGACTTGCAGGCGGCTTCCGGGTTGATTATTGTCGTCGATACTCGTATCGTTGACAGACTTGGCTTCGGCTTGCTGGCTCAGCTCGCCGAGGTTTCTTCTGAAGTAGATGGTTTACGGCAAAACCTTACGGCACGGTAAACGAATTTAACTAAGGAGATCGGCACCATGGAATCAAAGCCGGCGCAGAACATTCAGGATACTTTTCTCAATACAGTGCGAAAAGATAAGAGTCCGATCACGATCTACCTGGTCAGCGGCGTCAAGCTGACGGGAAAGATTCGGTCGTTCGATAAATACTCCGTCCTCTTGGAGAACAACAGCCAGGAACAGCTGATCTTCAAACATGCCATCTCGACGGTCGTCAGCGGGCGGGCGGGAGTGCATCCGGAGATGAAGCCGGTAGGTCCTCGCCCCGTCTCGATCGGCGAGCCCGGGCAAGAGGCGATCGGATCAGCAGGCCACTAAGTATTTTGACCGAACAAGAGAGCAACCCCGCCAGTAAAAAGCCGGCCAGAAGAAGTTTGGTCGAAGCCCAGGCGGCTGCAGCGGCACGCAACTCCCTTACGCGATCCCCTGCGGAACGCGCGGTGCTGGTTGCGGTCGAGTTTACCGGCGAGCGCCGCAAACTCACCGCAGCGGCACGCCTTGCAAAGACCGCAGCCGCAGTCTCGGCTGGAAGTGTGCTCGATGGCGCGAACACTGCGGCAGAAACAAAGCAAACAGCCGATCTGGATTTTGACGCCTCGCTCGCCGAGTTCGAAGAACTTGCCCGCTCGGCCGGTGCCGAGATCGCCGCGACCTTAATGCAGCGCCGTCCACGGCCCGATCCGGCAACCCTCGTCGGAGGCGGTAAGCTCGAAGAGATCGAAGGCGTCATCGCTTCCACCAACGCCGACCTCGTCCTCTTCGACCACGATCTCTCCCCCTCGCAACTCCGCAACCTGGAAGCAAAGCTGCCCTGCCGCGTCATCGACCGCACACAGCTCATCCTCGACATCTTCGCCCGCCATGCCCGCACCCGCGAAGGCCAGCTCCAGGTCGAACTCGCTCAACTCGAATACCAGCTCCCGCGCCTGGCAGGACGCGGCAAGGCGATGTCCCAGCTCGGCGGCGGCATCGGCACCCGAGGCCCGGGCGAAACCCAGCTCGAAACTGACCGTCGCAAGATCAACCTGCGCATCGATCACGTCAAAGAGCAGCTCGAATCCGTCCGCCGCATCCGCCGCCAGCAGCGCCAACGCCGCGAAGCAGTTCCTGTCCCTGTCGTCGCGCTCGTCGGGTACACCAACGCGGGCAAGAGCACCCTCTTCAATGCACTCACCGAGGCCGGCGTACTCGAGTCCTCGCGCATGTTCGCCACGCTCGATCCCAAATTACGCCAGTTGCAGCTCCCGTCCGCGCCGCAAGATCCTCTTGTCGGACACCGTAGGCTTCATCCGCAACCTGCCGCACACGCTCGTAACCAGCTTCCGCGCCACGCTCGAAGAGGTTGAGCGCGCCGAACTGCTCCTCCACGTGCGCGACGCCTCCAGCCCCCTCGCCGACGAGCAGAAAGCGCAGGTCGAGAAGGTCCTCGCCGAACTCGACGTCTCCCAAAAACCCGTCATCGAAGTACTCAATAAGATCGACCTCGTCTCCCGGACCGACGCGGTGCCCACTGGTGCGCCCGGCAGCGTCGCCGTCTCCGGTCTGAAGAAGCTCGGCCTCGACAACCTCCTCGCCGCCATCGACGCCGCACTCGTCGTAGACCCGGTCATTGAGATGAAGCTGCGCCTGCCGCAGTCAGAGGGAGCCGTTCTTGCAGCGCTCGAGGCCGGTGCCATCGTCGACGCCAAGAGGTTCGAAGGCAACCTCGCCTTCGTCACCGCGCGCGGACCCGCCTCGCTGCTCAATCGCTACAGAAGATTCCGTGAAAAGGTCTAAGAACCAGCAGCGGGCCATCTCGGACCAGCGGTCGAATGGGTTTACCGGTCAGAAGTGGCAGTTCCCCGGATCTGCAACGTCAATCCGGCGTTCCGCATCTGCCGGAATGAGCTGAACAGCGACGGTCTTTGCCTCGACATCACCTTCATTGCGCAGAATGTGTACGTGATCCCCACCGGGATCAACAAATCCCATCCCCTCTGTGTACACGTGGGGCTTGCACTCGGGATCGTGCCCTTCATAATCCGTCACCGTCCCGGCGGTAACGATGATCAGGCTATCGCCCAGGATGCGAGTGCCAGCCAGTGCTTCCGCCGGGCTCCCAGACATTGCTCTGCACATAGACGTCTGACGATCCCTTCGTCTGTTGCAATGACTGCCAGAGTTGCTCGCTCCCCCCGCGTTCGCCGCGCGGAAGGTAACTGACCTTCAATTTCGCGAAACCGGCCCACAGCAAGTAAGGTGCTTTTGTACCCTTCAGCCGTTGTCGCGAAAGCCTTTCGAGAATCATAGAGAGACGTGACCGCGATGATAGCGGTGAGCAACATCCGCCACGTAAGCCCTCTCCGCATCGCGACCTCCCTTCATCATCGTCGTCACAACTTGCGATCATCGCGACTGGTCGTTCATCCTGGACTTATCGAAATATTCCGAACGGCTCGGTTGGCGCTATGCGCACGACGCCATGGATGGCCTGTGGTCCGAAATGTTTATTCGGCAGGTCCCCCGAACACCAGCGTCATGTTCGAATTCGGGAGCGAGTACTGACCCTCATTCCCTCCGCTGACGCAGACCTGCAGCGTCGATGAAGGCGGGTTCGTCTCGAAGGGAGCAATCTTTCCATTTCCCGTCAACAGGCTGACCGTGCCGCTTATCTGAAAGCCCATTGTGGGGACTGGGGTTTGGTATGTCGGGCAGCCAATCATGTTCCAGGTGATTCTCATATTCGTCAGTTTGATGTGGTGCGTGTGAGGCTTCACCATGGGCTGGTTCGGATCGACAGCACCCGTCCCAGTTCTCCCAAAACCGGACATCGTCATATCGGCTGCAAAGTCGGCGGTGCCGAATTCCGGGTGGAGGTCCATCGACCATTGACCATGCATCTCGTATGGGCTGCCACTGATAGTCGGACTCAGGGGTACGTAATCGTTGAACAGGCCGCTGAAGTGCACTGGCTTGCGCTCCTGGGCCAAAGCACAGGTGGCTGAAACCAACAAAAATAGCGAGCAAACGCATACCGCCGAAGTCAGGGTTTTGCTTTTCATGAAGACCTCCGATTTGAGATTCACGTGAGTGACACCGACACCATCGACTATCCCGGCGCTGTCTTCAAGCGGTAAGGTGCAGAAGGTCAGTGGCTTCCTCGACTTGCCGTCGAATGCAGTCTTTTGCCGTGCCGTTGCAGGGCAGAGGTACAATTTGGCTCCCGGGTTCATCACGACCGCAGACCCCCCAGGAGAGCACGATGGGCGAACCATCCGTTGGAACCCCGCTATCGGAGAGACCACTGGAAGACCGGTTGGATTCGTGGAAAGAGATCGCCTCCTACCTCAAACGGGATGTGACGACGGTCCAGCGCTGGGAGAAGCGGGAGGGGATGCCCGTCCACCGGCACCTGCATGACAGGATGGGCTCGGTTTATGCGTCCAAGGCGGAATTGGATGCGTGGATACGCAGCAGGAATCTTCAAGCAGGGCAGGAGAATGGAAATAACGCCGCATTGCCAGACCCTCCTGCACAATCGACACAGCAAGCGTCGTCGACATCTCCTGCCAGATGGAGATTCTTCCTGGTGCTGACAGCAGTCGTGGCAGCCCTGGCGATTGGCGTAGTTCTTTGGCTGCAAAGGACAGAGCACTTCTGGCGCAACCCCATCGCCGACGCACGATTCCAGACGGTCACCGACTTCGATGGCCTGGAGCACGCGGCGGCGGTCTCCCGCGACGGCCATCTCATGGCGTTTTTGTCGGACCGGGACGGAGCAATGGACGTATGGGTCACACAGGTTGGTTCTGGTGAGTTCCACAACCTCACCCACGGGAGTGTTCAGGAGTTGGCGAATCCATCCATCCGAACCCTGGGGTTTTCGCCCGACGCATCTCTCGTCACATTCTGGGTTCGCAGGCCAGACGGCCCGAACAGCGGCGAGACTGGCGGCGACATCGGTGTTTGGGCGGTGCCGACGCTCGGCGGCGAGCCGAGACCATACCTTGAAGGAGTGGCCGAGTATGACTGGTCGCGCGACAGCTCCCGGCTTGCATACCACACACCTGGCCCCGGAGATCCGCTGTTCGTGTCGAACGGCCTCCATCGATCGGAGAATGGTCCCATCTTTACAGCGCCCGCCGGCCTCCACAGTCACTTTCCGTTATGGTCACCCGACTCGGCATTCCTCTACTTCGTCCAGGGCGAGCTCCCAGACAAATTGGATATCTGGCGCATTCATCCAACCGGTGGAACACCCGAACGGATCACGTCGCACGTTGGGCGAGTCAGTTATCCGGTCCTCTTGGATCGGAGAACCCTGATGTACCTCGCCACCGATCCCGATGGCTCGGGACCGTGGCTTTATAGCATGGACGTCGAGCGCCGCATCCCTCACCGTCTGACCTCTGGTCTTGACCGCTACACCTCGCTCGCGGCAAGCGCCGATGGCCGCCGTCTGGTCGCCACTCTCGCAAGTCCGAAGAGAACCATCTGGCGCTATGCGGATCGACAACGCCCCCAAGGAGGCATCGCAAGCGTCTCAAATTCCTCTGACAACCAACACCGGATTTTCCCCGCGGCTCGGCCGAGACTATCTGCTGTATGTCTCTGCGACCGGCACTGGCGAGAGCATCTGGAAGCTAGCCAACGGGACCAGCACGGAGTTGTGGAGTGGAGATGGAGCGCAAGTCCTTGACGGCGCGGCAATCTCCCCCGATCGTCAGCACATCGCGTTCTCGGTCCGGCAACACGGGAAATCGCTCCTATACGTGATGCAGACGGACGGCTCGAAGGCGCGCGTCGTGGCTGACTCGCTCGATCTGCAGGGCGCTCCCGCGTGGTCACCCGACGGCCAATCCATTACCACCGCGGCCGACGATCACGGCATCCCACACCTCTTCCGCGTGCCAATCGACGGAGGCTCTCCCACCGCTTTTGTGCGGGACTACTCAGTCGATCCCGCATGGTCGCCCGACGGCCGATTGATTGTCTACTCAGGCCCTGACATCGGCACCACATTTTCTGTGAAAGCCGTCACGGCCGACGCCACGTCGCATCCCCTGCCATCCCTGACCCTCACGCGCGGCGCTCGACACCTTGCCTTCCTGCCTGGAGGCCGCGCACTCGTCTTTCTGCGAGGTGACATGGAACATAAGAATCTCTGGCTCGTTGATCTGGAGACAGGTGTCGAGCGGCAGTTGACCAACCTCGCTCCCGAATTCGAGATTCGCGACTTCGACATCTCGCCGGACGGTCAGTGACGTTGTCATCGAACGCGTGCAGGAGCGTTCGAACGTCGTATTGCTGGATCTCCCCCGGCAATAGTGAATGCAATTTCCAACCAGTCGTCGTTCTTCACCGGGAACATCGGTGGACCTGAAGTGTATATTTGGCGGCACTGTAAATCGTCCTACGTTGACGACTCGGAGCCAGGGCCACAAACTTCGGCATAAGTTCGTCGGTGACAATCAGGAAACTTCGCGAGAATTTGGAGACATCCATGAGCAAGTCGAAGAAGACATCAACTGCCAAAGATCTAAAAGTCAGCAATAAATTGGCAGACCGGTTCACTGCCCCACGCCCATCCATCGCCGACCGCATCGAAGCCGGGAAGCGCCTTCGAACCGCTGTACCCAGGGAAAGCCTGGCAGAATTCAAGCCACAGGCAAACCGTAAGGATCCCGTCGCAATTCTTGAAGCTCAAAACAAAACAAGACTCCAGGATTTAATCCCCGTGCGGTACGCGCGAATGTTGATGTCACCCTTCGCATTTTTGCGCGGCACTGCGGCCGTCATGGCACAGGATCTCGGCCCTTCGCAAGTCACCGGCCTTCATGTCCAGCTTTGCGGCGACATGCACGTCTCGAACTTCGGCGTCTTTGCCTCCGCCGAACGCAACATGGTCTTCGGCATCAACGATTTCGACGAGACTCTTCCCGGGCCATGGGAATGGGACCTGAAGCGGTTGGCGACCAGCGCCGTGGTCGCCGGTCAGTTCGTCGGGAAGGACCGTCAATGCTGCGAGCAGTTCAGCCGCGCTGTGGTGAGCTCCTACCGCCAGCACATGCGCGAATACGCCGAAATGGGATATCTGGCTACGTGGTATTCGGTAATCCGCGAGGACGACGTATTAGCAGCCGTCCCTTCAAACCTCTTGGGCGTCTGGAAAAAAGGCCTCGCCAAAGCGAGGAAGGGATCTCACCTTCAGGTGTTGGAACAAATGACGGACCTGATCGACAACAAGCAGCGCATCGTTGAGAACGCTCCTTTTGTCGTGCGCGAGACCAAGACCGATGATGGGACCCCCATTCGAGAAGCAGTAGGGATATTCTTGGAACAATATCTGGCCTCTTTATCCGAGGATCGAAGAGAGTTAATCTCGCGCTACCAGCTACTGGACGTAGCTCGAAAAGTGGTGGGTGTGGGCAGCGTCGGGACACGCTGCTGGGTCGCTTTCATGCGAGGAATAAATGATCAGGATCCGCTCTTCCTGCAATACAAAGAAGCCCAGGAGTCTGTACTCGCGCCCTATCTGCCGAATGCTCCCAAATACAAAAATCAAGGGTTTCGCGTGGTCAACGGGCAACGCCTGATTCAGGGCTCGCCGGACATTCTCCTCGGTTGTGGACTTGCCAACAAAACAAATTTCTACGTTCGACAGCTGCGCGACATGAAAGGCAGCTATGAGTTCGATCCCAAAACCACCTCTCGTAAAGGGATGGAGATCTACTGCGGCCTGTGCGGCTGGGCATTGGCGCTGGCGCACGCAAAATCGGGAGATGCAGCAACGATCGCAGGGTATTTGGGGAAAACAGATGAGATTGACGAGGCTTTGACGAAGTTCGCCTTCGCCTACAGCGAACAGAACGAACGCGACTACGAGGAGCTTCAGAAGGCCGCCCGCAGTAAGCGCATTAAAGTGTCGGACGTCTCCTGAGCGAGAACCAAACAGGCCGAATGTCGAATCGCAACATGCAATTCACCCGCAGACTTTAGCTGCAGATCTGCAGACATTTGACTGCAAAAAAGTGCCGTTAATCAGCATAGGCCGCCTGAAGGGGAGCGGAGGTGGTGTCCCCATTCACGCGACCTATGTGACCCAGAGGTTAGGGTCTAGGTGGTATTTATCAGTCTATTCCTTTCGGCGGGGAAGTCAAAGCCAAAATGCCGCGAGAAGACCTGATCTGACACTGCTTGAAATCTGACCGATTATCGATCACTCTTCGCGATTATCGGAGAACGTTTTGTTGACACCCCTCTAATCGCTTTGCTAAAACTAGATGTACCTCGCACTCCAGGCACAGCCTTCACGAGCGCTCGTACAACACAAGTTAGCTGCGTGAAATAGCCTTAAAGAAGGACTTCCAGACGGCCCCGGCCGACCTATCCGCCGACCCCATTCCATGGACCAGATACTGAATCAACTCGGTGAACTTGTGCTCGGCGCTGTGCCGACGATGGTTCTTTTCATCCTCCTGGTCGTTGCCTACGGCCTCCTCGTTCGCCGCCCGCTCGATCGCGTCCTTGCTGAGCGCCGCGCCCGCACCCTCGGAGCCATCGAGCAAGCCAAAGGCTCCATCGCCAAAGCCGAGTCCGAGACCACAGCCTACGAAGAAAGGCTGCGCGCCGCAAAAGCCGAGATATTCCAGGCTCGCGACCGGAAGCTGAAGCAGTGGAACGCAGAGCGCGAAGCAGCGCTCGAACAGGTTCGCCAGCATACCCGTGAGCGCGTCAATGCAGCCCGCCAGGATATCGAGCAGAGCGCCCACGACGCCCGCCTCCACATCGTCGCCGCCAGCGAAGACCTCAGCGCTCGCGTCCTCAAGGCAGTCCTTCCGGCCGGCATTCGCACCACCGAGGAGGTCGCCCAGTGAAGCTCACCTCTCTCAAGAAGCTCTTCCCCAGCCTCGTGATCGCCGCGACTCTCTTCGCGCCCGTCCACCGCGCGGTTGCGCAGGAGCCTGCCCCGACCAACGCAGGCGGAGGCCGTCTCAGCACTCCCGAAGCCCAATCCCCCGAGAAGAACAAGCAGGAAGTCGACGAGAACGACCAGTACCTCCACTCGCCCTCGGTCCGCAAGTTCGGTGCGATGCTCGGCATGAACCCCGAGCAGGCCGCTACAGCCTTCACCGTCGCCAACTTCCTCGTCCTCGCGGTGTTCGTAGGCTGGTTCCTCCTCAAAACCCTGCCGAAAACCTTTCGCAACCGCACCTCGGCCATCCAGAAAGGCCTGGTCGACGCCCGCGCCGCCACCGAGGAAGCCAGCGCCCGCCTATCGAGCGTCGAAGAGCGTCTCAGCAAACTCGATAGCCAGATCGCCGCCCTCCGCGCCCAGGCCGAAAAGGACTCCGCTCACGATCAGGAGCGCATCCTGGCCAGCGTCGAAGAGGACAAGCAGAAGATCATCGCCGCAGCCGAGCAGGAGATTGCCTCCGCCACCGCGCTTGCCCAGCGTCAGATCCAGCAGTACGCCGCCGAGCTCGCCATCGACCAGGCCGCCCGCAAGCTCGTCGTCAGCGCCGAGACCGACCGTCTCCTCATCCAGAGCTTCGCCCGCCGTCTCACCGGCGATGATTCCAAGGAAGGGCAACAACTAATGTCGGTCGTCTCCCTTCGTTACGCCCACGCCTTTGCCGCAGTCGCAGCCGCGCAGCATCTCGACGTCAACGCCGCGCAGCAGCAGTTGAATGACTTCGCCGGCACTCTCGCCGGAAGCCAGGACCTTCGCGAAGTCCTGATGAATCCATCCATCCCGAATACGCAGAAGCTCAAAGTCATCGACGCCATCGCTCAGCGCATCGGCATGTACCCCCAGGTGCGGAACTTCATCGCCGTCATCATGGAGCACCAGCGCCTCCACGAACTCAACGAAATCATCACCGAATACCACGCTGTCGCCGACGAGCAATCCCACATGGCCGAAGCCGAGATCACCAGCGCCCATCCTCTCAACGACCAGGACCGCGCCGACCTCGAAGCCCACATAGCGAAGCTCGCCGGAGGCCGTATCCGCGCCACCTACCATCAGGACGCAACTCTGCTCGGCGGCGCCGTCGTCCGCATCGGATCGACCGTCTACGACGGCTCCATCCGCGCGCAGTTGCAGCAGTTGAAGCAAAAGCTCGTCAACGCATAACAACGAGCCCACAAATTTCGCCGGCAACGGCGCAAGCAAATTTCAAGATTCGAACGAAGCGAGTAGAAGGAAGACATGGCACAGATCAAGGCGGATGAGATAACCGAACTGCTTCGCCAGCAGATTGAAAACTTCGAGCAGCGCATCCAGGTCGACGAGGTCGGCACCATCATCTCCCTCGGCGACGGTATCGCCCGCGTCCACGGCCTCGACAAGGTCATGGCCGGCGAGCTCATCGAGTTCCCCCACAACGTAGCCGGCCTTGCCATGAACCTCGACGAGGACCAGGTCGGCGCCGTGCTCCTCGGCGACTACACCGAGCTCAAGGAAGGCGATACCGTCAAGCGCACCGGGCGCATCATGTCCGTGCCCGTCGGCAACGCCATGATCGGCCGCGTCGTCAACGCCCTCGGCCAGCCCATCGACGACAAGGGCCCCATCAACACCACCGAAACCCTGCCCATCGAGCGTCTCGCCCCCGGCGTCATCGACCGCCAGGGCGTCCGCGAGCCCATGGCCACCGGCATCAAGGCCATCGACACGATGATCCCCATCGGCCGCGGCCAGCGCGAACTCATCATCGGCGACCGCCAGACCGGCAAGACCGCCATCGCGCTCGACACCATCATCAACTCCGCAAAGAACGACCTCATCTGCATCTACTGCGCCGTCGGCCAGAAGCGCAGCTCGGTCGCTCAGGTCGTCCAGACCCTCGAACAGTACGGCGCCATGGCCTACACCGTCGTCGTCGCCGCCACTGCGTCCGAACCCGCGCCGATGCAATTTCTCGCGCCCTTCGCCGCCACTGCTATCGGCGAGTACTTCCGCGACAACGGCAAGCACGCCCTGGTCATCTACGACGACCTCTCGAAGCACGCCGCGTCCTACCGCGAGATCTCGCTCCTCCTGCGCCGTCCCCCAGGACGCGAAGCCTACCCCGGCGACGTCTTCTATCTCCACTCGCGCCTCCTCGAGCGCAGCTCGAAGCTCTCCGACAAACTCGGCGGCGGCTCCCTCACCGCGCTCCCGATCATCGAGACCCAGGCCGGCGACGTCTCGGCATACATCCCGACCAACGTCATCTCCATCACCGACGGCCAGATCTTCCTCGAGACCGACCTCTTCAACTCGGGCGTCCGTCCCGCCGTCAACGTCGGCCTCTCCGTCTCGCGCGTAGGCTTCTCTGCTGCCGTCAAGGCGACAAAGCAGGTCGGTTCCACCCTCAAACTCGACCTCGCTCAATACCGCGAGCTCGCTGCCTTCTCGCAGTTCGGCTCCGACCTCGATCCCGTTACGCAGCGTCAGCTCAACCGCGGCCAGCGCCTCACCGAGCTCCTGAAGCAGCCGCAGTTCCAGCCGCTCCCGTTCGAAAAGCAGGTCGCCATCCTCTTCGCCGGCGTCAACGGCCTTCTCGACGACGTCGAAGTGAAGAACCTCCGCGCCTTCGAGGACGGCCTCTACCCCTACCTCGAGTCGACCGGCTCCATCCTCAAGGACATCGTCACTAAGAAGGCCATCGACGACGACATCAAGGGTCGCCTCACGCAATCCATCAAGGACTACAAGGCAGACTTCCTCGCCACCCGTCAGGACAAGAAAGAAGCAGTAGCCGCTAAATAGACCATGGCAAACGTACTCGACTTACGGCGTCGCATCCGCAGTGTGAAGAACACGCGGCAGATCACCAAGGCCATGAAGATGGTCTCGGCCGCCCGTCTGCGCCGTGCGCAGGAGCGCGCGATGCAGGCCCGCCCCTATGCGCAGATGCTGGCCAACGTGCTCGAATCGCTCGTCCGCCGCAGCGACATGTATAACGATGAGTCCGGCGATCTTATGCACCCGCTGCTCGTCGAGCGCGAAGAGAAGAACGTTCTCGTCATCGTCATCGCAGGCGACAAGGGCTTCGCCGGAGCCTTCAACTCCAACATCACCAAGGCCGCCCACAAGTTCATCGACGAGCGCCGCGCCAAGGGCCAGAACATCGACATCGAACCCATCGGCCGCAAAGCCCGCGACCTCGTCGCCAAGAAGTATCCCAAAGCTGTCTACGAGAAGACCGAAGAGCACTACGACAACGATCTCGCCACCCACTACGAGGTCATCCGTCACCGCGCTGCACCCATCGAAGTCACCGGCGACCACCCGACGCTCCTCCTCAAGGTCAACATCGATGAGGTAAGCGACATCGCCTACTCCATCATCGAGCGCTACACGCGCGCCGAGATCGACTCCGTCTACGTCGTCTACAACGAGTTCAAATCCGTCATCGCCCAGCGCGTCGTCGTAGAAAAGCTGCTGCCCATTCGCAAGCTCGGCTCGCACGAGATCACCGTCGCCGAAGAGATGACCGAAGAGCAGAAGGAAGCAGCGGCCCATGCTGCCGTGACCGCCGGTGTCAGTCTCCTCGAACCCGAAGAATCCGTCGTCGAGTCCGAGGCCAAGAAGTTCGGCACCGCCGAAGTCGACTACATCTTCGACCAGGATCCGGCGCGCCTCTTCCGCCACCTCATGCCGCGCTACATCACCACGCAGCTCTTCCACGCGCTGCTCGAAAGCGTAGCCAGCGAGCACGCCGCGCGCATGACCGCAATGGACGCCGCCACCAACAACGCCGGCGACATGATCGACGCCCTCTCGCTCACCATGAACCGTGTGCGCCAGGCCGCCATCACCAAGGAAATTATCGAGATCGTGAGCGGAGCAGCCGCTTTGTAAGTTTTGTTAAGGGCACGGCTTTAGCCGTGCCGAAGAACACACGGAACAAAGGGGCTTTAGCCCCTGGGGTATGCCTTCCGAGAGGCTGCCCAATGTTTCAGGAAATACAGAGAGACCTATGGCAGAAAACATCGGAAAAGTAATCTCAGTCAGCGGCCCGGCCGTTGACATCCAGTTCGAAGAGTCGAAGATGCCGGCCATCTACCAGGCCGTCCGCATCGTCAGCGAAGGCTTCGACGTCCCCACCCCGCTCGACGTCGTCGTCGAGGTCCAGCAGCACCTCGGCGAAGGCCGCGTGCGCTGCATCGCCATGGTCGCCACTGAAGGCCTCGTCCGCGGCATGAAAGCGATCGACACCGGTGCGGGCATTACCGTTCCCGTAGGCCGCGAGACCCTCGGCCGCGTGCTCAACGTGCTCGGTCAGCCCGTAGACGAGCTCGGTCCCGTCAACGCCAAGGTCCACATGCCCATCCATCGGCAGGCTCCCGCGTTCGACGAGCAGTCCACGCAGGAAGAGATGTTCGAGACCGGCATCAAGGTCATCGACCTCATCCAGCCCTTCTTGAAGGGCGGTAAGATCGGCCTCTTCGGCGGCGCCGGCGTCGGCAAAACCGTCGTCATTCAGGAACTCATCAACAACGTCGCCAGCCAGCACGGCGGCTTCTCCGTCTTCGCCGGCGTAGGCGAGCGCACCCGCGAGGGCAACGACCTCTGGCACGAGTTCCAGGAGTCCGGCGTCATCGACCTCAAGGACTTCTCGAAGTCCAAAGCCGCACTGATCTACGGCCAGATGACCGAGCCGCCGGGGGCACGTCTCCGCGTCGCCCTCACCGGCCTCACCGTCGCCGAATACTTCCGCGACGAAGAAGGTGCGGACACGCTGCTCTTCATCGACAACATCTTCCGCTTCACCCAGGCCGGTTCTGAGGTCTCCACGCTGCTCGGCCGTATGCCGTCGGCCGTCGGCTACCAGCCGAACCTCGCCACCGAAATGGGCGAGCTGCAGGAGCGCATCACCTCCACCAAGAAGGGCTCCATCACCTCCGTGCAGGCCGTCTACGTGCCCGCCGACGACCTCACCGACCCCGCGCCGGCCACGACGTTCGCTCACCTCGACGCCACCACCGTGCTCTCGCGTCCGCTCTCCGAACTCGGCATCTACCCCGCCGTCGACCCGCTGGCCTCCACCTCGCGCATTCTCTCTCCGCGCATCGTCGGCCAGGAGCACTACGACGTCGCCCAGGGCGTCAAGAAGATCCTCCAGCGCTACAAGGACCTTCAGGACATCATCGCCATCCTCGGCATCGACGAACTCTCCGAAGAGGACAAGATCACCGTCGCTCGCGCACGTAAGGTCCAGCGCTTCCTGTCGCAGCCCTTCCACGTAGCCGAAATCTTCACCGGCATCCCCGGCGCCTACGTCAAGGTCGCAGACACTATCCGCAGCTTCAAGGAGATCATCGAAGGCAAGCACGATGACATCCCCGAACAGGCCTTCTACCTCAAAGGCGGAATCGAAGACGTCCTCGCAGCCGCCGAGAAGATGAAGCAAACCGTATAGGATTTACTTCTTGTCATTCCGCAGCGAAGCGGAGGAATCTGCTGTTCAGGTTTGAACCGGAGCTTCCTCCGCAACGCACAAAGCATTACGCAGTACGAACTAGAGACACCATGGCAGAAACACAAAATTCCGGCCTCCTCACCGTCCGCCTCGTCACTCCGGATCGCGTGCTCCTCGACGCCACCGCCGAGGCCGTCGAACTGCCCGTCCATGTCCGGCTACCTCGAGGCCCTCTACGGAGCCGCCCCTCTCCTCGCCGAACTCGGCGCAGGCGAAGTCCGCCTCCACGGCGGCAACTCCGGCGACCAGAAGTTCTTCGTAGCCTGGGGATTCGTCGAAGTCCTCCCCGAGCGCGTCACCATCCTCGCCGAGACCGCCATGCACCCCAACGAGATCGACGTAGCCGAGGCCCAGAAGGAACTCGCCGAAGGCGAAAAGCTCTGGAACGAAGCCGGCGACGACGGCCAGAAGTACGACGAAGCCAACGCCATCACCCGCCAGGCCGAAGAGAAGATCGCCTCAGCCCAGGGCAAGAGCACCTAGCCTTCGCCTGCCCTGTTGCTCCGCTTCAAAATCGTCCGCCCGCCCCCAAACTGCGTCATCCCGACCGGAGCCGAAGGCGGAGTGGAGGGATCCCCGCATTTCGCTTTTGCAGTTGCTTGTTCTTGACAGCTCTGCGGCGCCCGCTCATCACCCTGTGGAAAAATAAAGTTCAAAAAGTGGCGTGAAATTAGCCGCCAAAAACCCACCACCCAAAAACCACGATCGAACCATAAACTCACCACAAATTCACCACAAAAAACCACGCAAAAAAGTCATCCTTTCCCGCAACCCCCCTCAAAAACACCGGCAAAAACAACGAAACCCCGGTTCAAACCGGGGCTCCATTTTTTTCCAAAAATAACCGCGCTAAGAAGCTTTCTTGGCCTTAGCCGGCACTGCCTTCTTCGCCTTGTCCTCAGCCGCAGGAGCCTCCGCAGCAGCCTCTGCCTGCTGCTTAAGTGCATGAATTACAACGCGCAGCATCTCCTCCTCCGGAGCAGGCTTGCCCGTGAAGATCTCAAACTGCCGAGCCCCCTGCTGCACAAACATCTCAATCCCAGTAATAATCGGAATCCCCTTCTGCCGCGCAAGACGTAAGAGCGGCGTTTCCAACGGGTTATACACGAGATCGAACACCAGCTTCGTGTTCAAATCTTTCGCCTCAAGTATCTGGGGAGCCTTAATCCCAGCCATCCCTATCGGCGTAGCGTTAATGATCGCATCGAACGAACTCTTCGCTAACGCATCCTTTTTCATAGTCTTAGCGCCAGCCTGACGAGCCAGCTTCTGCGCCGTCTCTGCCGTACGGTTGAGAATAAAAACCTCCGCACCCTTATCCCTCAAACCGAACACAGCAGCCCTGGCAGCCCCGCCAGCGCCCAGCACCAGCACCTTGGCATCTCGCAGCGACATCCGCTTCTCCAGTGGCCCTGTGATGCCCGCTACGTCGGTGTTGAAGCCATAGAGCTTACCGTCCTGCGCCCGCAGCACCGTATTGCATGCACCAATCTTTGCCGACAGCGGGTCCGTCTTCTCCAGATGAGCCATGATCTCCTGCTTCAAAGGCATCGTGACGCTAAGTCCCTGAATAGGAATCTCATTCACCAGCTTCAGTAGATCGTTGAGTTTATTGGCCTGCAGCGCAAGATAAACCGCATTCACCGTCTCCCGCCGAAACGCGGTATTCATCATGATCGGCGAAAGCGAACTGCGAATAGGATTTCCTGCAACGCCATAAACCTTGGTCGCAGCATCAACCTGATCAATGCGATACGTTTCGATCAACGTGCGCGCGGCGATCTGACCCGGACCAGTCTCCTCGCCCGTGGTGGCAGCTGCAAAAGTAAACGCGCTTCCAGCCCGCAGACTGAGCACCCGCGAGATGATGCCGGCATCGCCCATGCAAACGCCGATGATATTCGTGTGGTCTTCCATGCGCTCAATAAAGCGCATCAACGTGACATTGTCGTAGAGCGTCTTGGCCGTGGGCACGATTTTGATGAAGTCAGGCGCAAACGGCACGATTCGCTTGTAGATTCCATCGAGGTCCCTGGTGGCCTCGAAGTCATGATGGCTGATGATCAGAGCCACGCCAGTCTCGCGGAGCTTCTGCAACTCGCCCTTCTTCATCGCAGTGGCGGACTCTAGCTCCACATCGACGATGTGAAAGCCGGCTGCTGCGGCCTTTGAGAGAACCTCGATTTCGGCAGCGACATTGCCGGAGAACTTGCCTCCATTAGCGGTGCGACGACAGGTTGCAATGGCGGTAACGGCGTTGTTCTCGGTGAGGAACTGCTTCAGTTTCGGCAGCGCAAGAAGCGGCTTCTCGAGGTAATCGAGGCGGAACTCAAGGAAAGGCGTCTCTTTGATGACGGCGTTGGCTTTTTCAAGCATCTCGGCAGCCGTGGAGCCTATGATGGCAACACAGATTTTACCGATACGGGAACGAAGAAATTGCGGGGCTACGCTAGGCACATTCACTCTCATGTCTACAATCGCGGTATCTTACAGACCCACGAGCAAGGATGCAAATTTTTGTTGAAACCAAAGGGAGTTAGTACAAAACCCGAGCACGGGTATCTCTTTCACGTTCATTCGATGCTGAGTGCAGACTTAAGCATCACGGAATAGACGCTAAAGATTGCCGAATGTTGCGGCTTGGGTAAAGGCAGCCTAGAAGCGGCCTTCACTTAAGCGATTATTCCGACAACGTTCAGCATACGTCCAGCGACTCCATGCTCCCCGCGATGCGAAAAATAGCGCAACTGGCCTCCTTCATCCCGCATGCACGCGGTGCACTCTCCGACGACTGAAATCTGCGAATCCTTGACTCCAGAATCCAATAACTGCCGCCGGTTGGCCTCCCATAGATTGAGGAGAATGGGGCTCGGACTTTGCCCTTTGAAGAGATCTTTCGCGTAACGGAAGCGCTCTTCGAACGATTGCATGACCTCTTCCCCAACGGTGTAACAGCAGCCGCCGATGCTGGGTCCGATGGCGGCCACGAGATCTTCGGTGCGCGATCCGTACTCCTGCTGCATGGTTGCTATACCTCGCTCTACGATCTGCGCCGCTGTGCCTCTCCATCCGGCGTGAAACGCTGCCACGACTCGCTTCGCCACATCGACAACCAGCACGGGCACGCAGTCGGCTGTCCCCACGGCCAGCAGAACTCCCGGCTGGTTCGTCATTAGGCCGTCTCCTTCGAGCACTGCCTTGCCCTCTTGGGTCTCCAGCTTTCCTCCCAGCGCTCCGTGCTCCTCCTTCACTGAGCGTACGGTTGCGGAGTGGACTTGCCGTAGGGTCACCAGTGCGGAGCGAGCGTGCCCCCCGTCAATCGCATGGACGAATCGTCGCCGGTTCTCTGCGACTGCGGCCGGATCGTCTTCTTTGGTCCAGCCGAGGTTGAGGGTGGCACCTCCGTAGACGCGTGATACGCCGTTCGCGCGGGTGCTGAAGCCGTGGCGTAGCCATTCGTACTTCTTCCACTCGGGTATCCGCACGATGTGGAGGTCGCGCGATTGGGCCTGCTCGGTCATTTGTGGATCAATCCATCAGCTTGCGGGTCAGGTAGGTGTATTGTTCGGCCCACGTTTTTGCTTGTTCCTTGAGGTTGGCTCCGGCGGCGTGGCCGCCTTCGACGATTTCATCGTAGTAGAAAGGCTTGTGGAACTCTTCGAGTTTGGCGGCGAATTTGCGCGCGTGGACGGGGCCCACCCGGTCGTCTTTGGTGGTGGTGAAGATGAGGGGTTCGGGGTAGGTGGTGTTGGGGTTGAGCTGGTTGTAGGGGGAGATGGAGGCCAGGAAGGTGCGCTCCTCGGGGATGGTGACGGTGCCGTACTCCCCGACCCAGGAGGCGCCGGCGGCGATGTGCTCGAAGCGGAGCATGTCCAGGAGGGGGACCTGGATGACGACGGCGTTCCACATGTCGGGGTGCTGGGTGAACTCTACGCCCATCAGGAGGCCGCCGTTGGAGCCGCCTACGATGCCGAGGCGGCGGGGGGAGGTGATCTTGCGGGTGAACATGTCACGGGCGACGGAGGCGAAGTCGTCGTAGATGCGCTGGCGGTGGGTCTTGAGGCCGGCCTCGTGCCATGCGGGGCCGAACTCTCCGCCGCCGCGGATGTTGGCGAGGACGTAGACTCCGCCGCGTTCCAGCCAGAGCTTGCCTACTATGCCGGAGTAGCGGGGGGTCTCGGAGACCTGGAAGCCACCGTAGGCGGTCATGAGGGTGGGGTTGGAGCCGTCGTACTTGAGGTCCTTGCGGTGGACTACGAAGTAGGGGACTTTGGTGCCGTCGGTAGAGGTTGCCTGTAGCTGCTCGACGGTGAGGTTGGTGGCGTCGAACTGTGGGGGGAGTGTCTTGGCCGGCTTGAGGGTGCCTGTGGCGGCGTCGCCGAGGACTAGAGATGACGGTGTGAGGAAGCCGGTGAGGCCGAGGAAGAACTGGTCGTCGGAGGTATTGGTGGACTCGATGGAGACGGCGATGTTGTCGGGGATATCCAGCTTCTTCGCGGTCCAGGCGTTCCTGGGGCTGCGGGTGTAGACGTAGGCGCGGCCTTGTACGTGGTCGAGTGTTGTGATCAGGAGATGGTTCTTGGTGATGTCGACTTCCTGGGCGAACTCTTGTGCTGTGGGGGTGAAGATTGTGGTGGGTTTGAGATGGGTGGGGTCTTTCTTCAGGGCCTCGAGGTCGATGGAGACGATGGAGCCTTGCGGAAAGGATTTGGTGAGGCCTTCAGGCTTCCAGTCTTCGTTGAGTTCGACGATGATCTGGCCTTCGAGCATTCCGTCGATTTCGGATTTTGCGGGAAGGGCGATTTTCCTGGGGCCTTCGGGGGTGTAGAGGGAGAATTCGTGTTCGAAGAAGTTGATGCCGCGGCTGAGGAGGATGAGTTGGTGGCCCTGGGGGTCGTGGACGACTCGGGCGCCGGCGCTGACGTCGGTTTCTTTGCCTCGATAGATCTCTTTGGCCTGGTCGAGCGGCTGGCCTCGCTTCCAGAGCTTGGCTACGAAGGGGTAGCCGGATTGCGTCATGGTTCCGGGACCCCAGTCGCGGCCTACGATGAGAGTGTCTTTGTCGACCCACTCGGCGTCCTGCTTGGATTTCGAGAGGACGAAGCCGTTCTCGACGAAGTTGCCGGTGCGGAGGTCGAACTCGCGGAGTGTCTCGGCGTCTTCGCCGCCGGCGGAGAGCTGGACGAGGCAGAGGCTATCGCCTGGGTAGAGGCAGTCGAGACCCTTCTGGACCCATTTTTCGTTGTCCTGCCTGGCGAGGGCGTCGTAGTCGATGACGGTGTGCCAGTCGGGCTGGTCGGTGAGGTAGCTGGTGAGGGTGGTTTTGCGGAGGATGCCGCGGACCTGCTGGGCATCCTGCCAGGTGTTGTAGATCTCGCCGACGCGGAAGTGCGGGGCGGGCAGGCGGGTGGGGGACTCGAGGACCTTGAGGGCGGTCTGTTCGAGTTCGGCATAGTGCGGGTCGGCCTGGAGGACCTTGGCGGAGCGTGCGTTTTCTGCGTTGACCCAGGCCATGGCACGGTCGCCTGAGACGTCTTCGAGCCACTGATACTTGTCGGGCTGCTCCACGGTATTTTTTGAGGGGGTGTTTTGTGCGTGAAGGCTGGCTGCGAGGGCGAAGGCGGCGAGAACCGCGGTGCGAAGTTGCATTCTGAGACTGTCCCCTTGAGTTGCGTGGTGGAGGGACACAGTTTAGCTCAGATTGGATTGGGCTGGTTTCTTCGGTGGCCTGGACCGTGGGGAGGGTGGTGGCGTTTTGTTCTTTTGGTTGGATGGTTTGATTCTGTTCTTTGTAGCGGCTCATGGCGTCGAAGAGGAGCTGCATGGCGTTGGCGGGGCGAGCCCGGTCGTCGAGGTCGGTGATGGGGGCCAGCGGGCCGAGGTCGGGGTGGAGGGTGATCTCTTCGATGATCTCGGGCTCTTCGGGTTTGGTGCGTTTGCTGGTTTGGGGTTTTGGGAGGTTGAGGCTGGCGATCTGGAGGCCGTAGAGGAGCAGGCCGGCGCGGCGCGGGTCGATTTCATTGGCGGCTATGCGCTGGAGGACCTGGCCGATTGAGGTCTGGATGGCGGAGCGGTCCTCGGGGAGGGGGAGATCGAAGGCGGCGCGGCGGCTTTGGCGTTCGTGCGGGTTCTGGATTGGGCGGCGGGTGGTGTGGTGGTAGTAGCAGAGCTGTTCTCCGCGCAGACATGGGCTGCCGCAGCGGCGGCCGTCGGTGAAGATGTGGCGGCATTGATAGCGTTTCGGTTCGTCTTGCATGATGTAGCCCCCTGGGGTACTTTTTGGTCAAAGTATTCGAAGAAAAAGGGTTAGGTCTGGACTTGAGGTCCAGACTTTCTCTTTTCCCGGTTAAATGCGAAAGCCCGGCTTTTGGCCGGGCTTTGTTTTTTCTTTCTACTTATATTTTATCGAATTTGGGTTAACTAAATTTCGTGTCTGGACGGATTTATTTTTTGGGGTTAAGTGGTTTGGTTTTAGGTGGTTGTGAGTTTTGATTTGAGATTTAGGGGGTTGACAAGCGAGTTTGCTGATGTTTTTGAGGGTTATGCGGGGTTAGGTGATTGATTTGTTGTGGCTTATCTGCTTGGACAGGTAGTGCAAGACTTTCGCTTTATTTTCGCCTAAAATGTGACTATGAAGATCATAGTTCATTGCCTTGATCGGAACGGCTGGAGCGTCACTTGTATGGCTGAAGACCTCAAGACGTCCCTCTCCCCTTTCATCCCTGTAGAGTCTCTAGCGGTGCTTAGGAGACTCCTGCGATGCGCCGGGGCGAATGATGTGGAGATGGCGGAATTCGAAAAGCAGATCAAGTCGTGGAGTCACGGAAGCTGCTGGATTAGCGACCTCACTCCGATTGGTGCTCAGCTATTGAAGATCGACACTCGGAGAATGATAGCCATGGCCCAAAAGAGTCATGGGTGAATCAAAATCTTTTCGCGACTGCCCCCTTTGAGAGAAGAAGCAACTATTCCACTCTTCTCCGACTGCTTATCGAAGACGTTAAGTTTGTGACCGGAGTTTTCAGATCGGTTTATTGAGTTGCGCACGCCGGCCTTTCCGCTTGGGACGGGTAAAACAGACAACGACAACAACAAAGCACACTGGCGAGCAGATTTACATTCCCACCCTTCGGATAAGCGCGAAGGATGGTGCACTCACGCTATCGTGGAATTGGAAATTTATGGCACTATTGGCAACCCAAGCGTGGCAACTCGCCAACCGGTGGGGAGTTGGAAGCCATGAATGAGGAGTGGGAATCATCCCATAAGCATGGGGAACTCGGCCGGGGGTAACGGCTGATTTCCCCTTTTTCGAAACTCAAGAAATCTATTCATTATTATCCATGTCCTCCTTGCAATCTCTGTCGTAGTTGGACCGTCGATTCGAACATGTTCCCCGTGTCGGGGCTTCTTTGAATGTTCGGATATGAAGGTCAAGTACGGCTCGTCTGCTTGGACAACTTGCTGAAATATTGGCCATCCCTGTTTTGGTTCAATGCCCGGTGTAACCAGCTTTCTAAGGGCATCCACTACGCGGCCGCAATTGGCTGGTGTCATATGGGGAACAGAAACTCCTTGGATCAGATCATTCAAGGCCATGAATAAACCGGGTTCCATCATTACGATGGCCAATACCTTTTCTAAGTCTCTTTTTTCATCCATCGTTACCGGATTCATCTTGAAAGCCGTACACTCGCCTACGAGTCGCGGGTTTGTAAATAAGAGATCACTAGGAATTCCACTCGGTCCAACGAACTTGTCAAAGAATACAAAGATTCCAAATCCAGTCCCGAAAGCTGCCACATTGACGCAAGCGCGGGCTAAGTCAAATGCTCGTCTGTGCAATTCCACTATGTAGTCATCTTTGTAATGATCCAGCTTGCACTCGACGTTGATTTGCGAGTTTGTTATGCGGATGGTGAAATCGAGAGAAAGACCGGCTTCGGGCCACTCCCACTTTCCTTGCGGAATGTCAGTGAATGAAATCTGGACGGCCGCTGGCAAGATTCTGCCTATGAAATGAACGATTGGCATTTGGCCAATGTACAGTCCGTCTCACGAAAACTCCACCATCCTAATCCGTAACTTGGCCTTAGGATGAGGGCCCCTCAAACCGCGATTAACGAGACGCAATTCTGATACAGCGAGAAGACTTGTCGAGCGTCCCTGGTCTCAATAATCCCATTGGCCAGTCAAGGCCACGGTTGCTGTGCCAGTCTGGTCGCAAGTGCCGCTTGTGACTGTGTAGACCCCAGTCATGTACTCCGAGAGCGGGTCTATGGTCCCAAGGAAAGCGACGACGCCGTTGTTGGTTCCGATTTGAAGAGACACAGTAGTGCCCAGGATGAAGCTTTTGGAGGGGCTGAGGATCGAGTCATTGAAGCAAGGCGTATCGAAAGTGAACCTACATGGAAGCGGTGAGGAAGATCGGTTTCACCATCGCTTCAATTTTGGCGGCCATTTCTTCGGCGGGAATGCGGTTGGGAGTCTGGTACCACCGTCGCGCGGCGCCGAAGATTGCCCATGCCGCGGTGGTTGCGAGCAGTTGGGGATCGGTTCCAGGAACGATCGCGTGGTTCGCGGCGCCTTCCTGAAACATGCCCTCCACGGCGGGGATGATGGAGCCTTCGACGGGCATGGTAGCCAACTGGGTAGGGCAGCCCGTGGTCTCGGCGAGATAATCGCAGACGCCCAGCGCAATGGCTCGGAGGGCCCCATCGCAGTCTGTGAAGGAAAGGCCACGGCGCGCGATCAGATTGCGGAAGCGGGCGGCGGTGAGGGCCTGCAGGAGTGCGTTCTTGTCCGGGTAATGGAGATAGAAGGTGGCCCGGTTCAGGGTCGCTTCATCGGCGATCTCCTGGATGGAGATGTCGGCGAACTCCTTGCGGTTCAATAATCTAAGTAGCGCCTCCATCAGCATCTGCCGGCTGCGGAGGACGCGGGGGTCTGTGTTTTCCGCTGCCGTGCCGGGTTGGGTTGCGTCTACCATTGGACCTCTAAGCATATCCCTTCTACAGCATTAGATGTGTAAGCGACACCTGTCGATTTATTTGAATCGACAAATGTCTATTACACATCAATTGTCGTATAGGAGATTTATTGCCATGCCCACACTTCTTCACATCGACTCGAGCCCGCTGTATGGGCGATCCGTTTCGCGTCAGCTTACCGATGCATTCGTTACTCAATGGAAGTCCTCGCACCCGACTGGAAGGGTCGTCGAGCGCGACCTTAACGCAACGTCGATCTCGCCCATCACCGGCGAATGGGTGGGTGCTGTCTACACGCCGGAAGAGGCGCGCGCTCCGCAACAGAAGGAGCTGCTGGCGCTTTCGGACTCGCTGATCGCCGAACTGGAGAAGGCGGATGAGTATGTGTTTGGCGTGCCGATGCATAACTTCAGTGTGCCCTCGGTGCTGAAGCTCTGGATTGACCAGATCGCGCGGGTGGGCAGGACCTTTTCTTATGCGGATGGAACGCCGAAAGGACTGCTCACGGGTAAAAAGGCGACGTTCATCATTGCGACCGGCGGGGTCTATGATGCGCAGACGCAGATGGCCTCTTTCAACTTTGTCGAGCCGTATCTGCGGTCGGTCTTTGGCTTCCTCGGCGTGACGGATGTGACTTTCCTGACGACAGGCGGAACTGCGGCGCTCAACTACGGGCAGGACCGCGATGCGTTTCTGGCTCCGCATCTTCAGGCCGTGCAGACACACGCGCAGGCGATCTAAGGAGAACGAAGGCTTGGGCAGGGAGGCCCAGTGCCTCCTTGCCTATTGCATGCTGTTGGGTGCGGTTCTAAGGCTGCTGCCGAAGGTCCAGCTTAGTCCGGAGGTTGTGCCGTAGTCGCTGCCGGGGAGGTTGGATGGAGGTTTGTTATCCCAGTTCCCGTAGAACGTGAGATTCCAGGAGAGGTTGCCGGTGATCTTGATGTAGTAGGACGTGGTTACGGCGGTATAGATGCGACCGGGGTCGGAGAGAGCCGGAAGCAGAATGACATTGAAATCGAGATTGGTTTTGTTGAACTTGAAGAGCTTCGCATTTGCGTCGATCAAGGCCGTCGTAAGGTTTTGCGAGGCGATGGCGGCGACAGTTGGGGTGTAGTCCGTGCTCTGCCATGCAACGCCACCCAGAACGGAGACGGCGGCGTGGTTGTTGTTCACCAGGTAATAACCGATGCCGCCGCCGAGCGTGTTCTGACGTGCGATGCCCTGTTCGGCGCTTTGGAGGAAGCCGTCAAAGCCTCCAGCGAAGTAGTTTACTTTGGGCAAGAGATGGAATCCCTGGAAAGTAAGTTGATTGCGAGTGGATGTCGACGTACCGCTGTTGGCCGACAAGTTGGAGCTTATCCCTAACTGCGCTCCCCAACGTTCTCGCGGATATGAGATCAATCCGCTGAGGCTGTACTGGAACGATTCGTTTCCCTTTGAGTAAATGGATCCGCCGCCGATGCCTCCGGTGAATCGCTGGAAGAACTTTTCTGAGGTTTGAGTGACGCCGGTGATTCGTTCGCTGTCGAGTGAGACGGTTCTCCCGGAGGTTGCCCCGCGATTTGGCTCGGCGGTTTTCCCAGTTGTCCCGCGGTTCGCTTCGGCGGTTTTCCCAGTTGTCGGGGTGTTTGGCTCGGCGAGCGTCTCGATGGTTGCGTCCATGGGTTCGGTTACCCGAATTTCGATGGGGCGGCCGGCGGCACTTTCAACGCTGCTGAGGGTACCGTTGTAGACCGAGCCGTCCTCCGTCTTCACGATAAAGAGCTGGCTGCTCTCGAGGCGGGCGACCTTCGTCCAATCGATGGAGACGGTCTGGATGATGTAAGGGATTCCGAAGTAGAGCACGCCCCCATAGAGGGCTTTGATCGTGCCTGTGATGTGGTCGCCATTTCTCATGACGATGACATCGGTGCTTTCTCGCGCGAACAGGGGTAGAGCGAACAGGAGATGAGCGCAAAGGATTGCGGTACGGATCTTCATGACGGCACCTCTCTGGGTAGTGATTCGGAGAGTACGGGGATATGCACGTAAAGACTGGCGCACCTGAGGGTGGCAGTTCGTTCCCAGGCAGGTGAACTGTCCAACGAATTTTAGTTTTAATCAGCGGACGAAACGACTAGGGATTTGCATAGGTTTTGGCCTAGGCTTTGCAGAGTTCTTCGGCGAGGGCTTCGCGGTGGTCGAGGGCTATGGTGTCGAGGCGGTTGAGGACGTTGACGTAGAGAATGAAGGCGATGAGGGCCAGGGCGAAGAAGATGGGGACCATAAGCCAGGGGCGGCCAAGGTAGCTGGTGATGCCCTTGATCGCGAGCGCGATGAGGACGTTTGCGACGAGGATGCCGAGGGCGATGAGGACGCTGAGTTGCGAGGCCTGACCCCGGTTGGGTTTCATGAGGTCGACTTTTTTGGGGGCCGTGAGGGAACGGAGATTGCCGACGGCTCCGTTGACGAAGGTGGTGAAGAGGAGCCAGCCGATGGTGGAGAGCGCGATGACCAGTGAGGGGCGATGGGCTACGGTGGCGATGACAGCGTAGATGAGGATGAGTTCGGCGAGGGTGAGGAGGAAGCCGGTGATGTTTTTGGCGAGGAAGATGTCGCGCAGGCGGGCGGGGCTGAGGAAGTAGAACTGAATGCCGGCGCCGTCTACTCCCAGGGCGTTGTAGGCGAGGATGGAGACGCCGAGGACGGAGTAGGCGACTGCGACTGGGAAGAGGTATTCACCGTAGCGTCCACTGGCGCTGAGACGGCTGGCGAGGAGGAAGACCATGAAGAGCGGAGCGAGGAATCCGTAAAGCTGGTTGAGGTTGCGGCGGATGTAGATGAATTCTTTTTGCAGGCAGGCGATGACGGCGGGGTTGAGGCCGAAGGTGCTTGTTGGAGTGCGCGTGGTGGTGGTGGGGATGGCGACGGTGCGCGGAGTTCGGCGTGCGGCGGGTTGATTGGGTTGTTTGACTTCGCTGAGGTTTTCTCCGCGGAACTCGCGGTGCATGCGCGAGGCGTAGACGGCGAAGAAGAGCGCACCGAAGGCGATGAGTCCGAGGAGCGAGGCGATCGCTGTGAGGACGTTGCCATGGCTGTAGTTGACGATGGAGCCGCCGGTGAGGCCTGGGGGAAAGAAGGCGGCTATGGGTTTGAGGTGGTGGTAGATGCTGAGGAGGAGAGGGAGATAGGGGGAGGGGTGTCGATGACGGTGGCCTTGCAGGCCGGGGTTGAAGTTGAGGTTGATGTATTGGAAGCCGAGTGAGACGAAGAGGATGAAGGCAGTGAGGATTTCGCGGGCGCGGCGGGTTTGAAGCCAGCGTTCGACCCAGACGAGGATCATGCGGACGAAGAAGATGTTGGTTAGTGCGAAGGTGGCGAGGACAAGTGTGGACCAGAGGGCGAGGGATGGGTTTGCGAAGCCGATGCCGATGTCGGCGGCGATGAGGGACAGTGTGCCGATGACTGCGGATGCGCTGAGCAAGCCGAAGAAGATGCGGGCGGTGAGGTAACGGGGGAAGCTGAGAGGGAAGCGGATGATGGTGTTGATGTCGAAGCTGAGGCCAGGTGCGGAGACGTTGAGGACGACGACCATCCAGAGGGCGAAGATGCCCCAGGTGAGGAGGGGCAGCATCGCGATGCGGCCGGTGGAGGCAAGATAGAAGGCAGTGGCGCCTGAACCGACGATGGGGCCGATGGCGAGGCCGGCAAAGATGGGGAAGATGATGATGCGGGCGACGAGTTCGCCTGCGCCTCCTTTGCGGCGGAAGGCGTTGCGGAAGATGCACCAGCGGAGGCGGGCGAGAGCGGCGAACTGGGCTCGGCTCTGGGCGGTAGTCCAGGGCTGGTTTGTAGGTGATTCGAACTTTTGGATTTGGTCCATGTTGTCCTAAAAATGTTGACGAGAAGATAGGTAAGAAACAAAAGAACAGGCAACGACAAAAGCAACCGCAGGTTCCTTCGGACAGGCTCAGGACAGGCTCTTCGACTCCGGCGGCAAGTGCGCCGCCTTCGCTCAGTATGACGCTCTCTTCATTTATTGGGTCGAGGCCGATTAGCCGAGCCATGAGAGTTCCTGTTCGGGCTGCTGAGCGCCGGCTTCGTTGCCGACGATGCTGAGGAAGATCTGTTCGAGCGTGAGGGTCTGGGTGCCTGTGTTGTCGGGATTGCGAGCGTTGACGCCGGCGCGGAGTTCTTCGAGGGAGCCGTTGGCGATGAGGTGGCCGCGATCGATGATCGCGATGTGGGAGCAGAGGCGCTCGACGATTTCGAGGACGTGCGAGGTGAGGAAGATGGTGGCACCGCGGGCGATCATTCCTTGAAGCATTGTTTTCAGAGTGCCGGAGGCGATGGCATCGACGCCTTCGAAGGGCTCGTCGAGGAAGAGGATTTTGGGGCCGTGGATGACTGCGGCGGCGAGGGCAAGTTTTTTCTGCATGCCGTGAGAGAAGTCGGTGATGAGTTTTTTTGTTTCGTTGGCGAGGCTCATGAAGTCGAGGAGCTCTTCGGTGCGGGCGGCGGTGGTGGCAGCGTCGAGGCCGTACATGCGTCCGACGAAGTGGAGGTACTCGGCTGCGGTGAGACGGCCGAAGAGAGCGAGGCCTTCGGGGACGACTCCGATCTGGCGCTTGACTTCGAGTGGGTTGGTGGCGGCGTCCAGGCCAAGAAGCTGGATGGAGCCGGAGGTGGGTGCGAGCAGGCCGGTGAGCATCTTGATGGTGGTGGATTTGCCGGCGCCGTTGGGGCCGAGGAATCCGAAGAACTGGCCGGAGGCGACGGTGAGATTGACGTCGTCGACGGCGGTGAAGTCGCCGAAGCGGCGAGTGAGGCCCGTGGTGATGATGGCAGGGATCATTTGAGGGAAGAATACCTTAGGACGAAGAGGGACGGAGAAAAGTTGGGACGGGTGCGCGAAGGAGAAAAGGGAGCGTCTAACAAGGAGAGGCTGCAGAGAGCAACACGCGGCGACTTTTCGGGTTGGTATACTTAATGACTGGCGTATTCCACCGAGCCATGTGCGCTGAATGGGGTCCGAGACTGGACTCTTCGCTCGGTGAGCGAGACGGTAGAACAGGTTCTGAATGAGCAACATTCTTGAGACGATTCATTCCCCCGCAGATGTGAAGAAGCTGTCGATTCCTGAGCTGACCCAGCTTGCGGAAGAGATTCGCGAGCGGCTGATTGTAGGGGTTTCCAAGACGGGCGGGCATATCGGGCCGAACCTGGGTGTAGTCGAGCTGACGATTGCGATGCACTATGTCTTCGATACGCCGAAGGATAGCTTTGTTTTCGATGTGAGCCACCAGGCTTACGTGCACAAGCTGCTGACGGGGCGTGAAAAACAGTTCGATACGATCCGACAGCCGGGTGGGTTGAATGGCTTTATGCTGCGGACGGAGAGCGTGCACGACTGCTATGGCGCGGGACATGCCGGAACTGCTCTGAGTGCGGCGCTGGGGATGGCTGTTGCCAGGGATATGTCGGGTGGGAAGGAACATATTGTTGCGCTGGCGGGGGATGCGGCGTTTACGAATGGGATCTCGTTTGAGGCGCTGAATAATATTGCGGCACAGACCCGGCGGATGATTATCGTGCTGAACGATAATGCGTGGTCGATCGATAAGAATGTGGGGGCGATTGCGGAGTACTTCCACAAGATTGTGACGAACCCGACGATTTCGAGTTTGCACGGCAAGGCTGCGGAGTTGGTTGAGCGGTTTGGCGGCAAGACGGTGGCGCATATAGCGCGTAAAGCGGAGGAAGCGGCGAAGGGTTTGATCGGGCCGGGCATGCTGTTTGAGGAGTTCGGGCTGAACTACTTTGGACCGATCGATGGGCATAATCTGCCGCTGTTGATTGAGACGTTTAAATTTTTGAAGCAACAGAACCGGCCTGTGGTGCTGCATGCGATTACGCAGAAGGGCAGAGGGTTTCAGCCGGCGCTTGAGAAGCAGAAGAAGTTTCATGGGCTGGGGCCGTACGATGCGGAGACGGGTGAGACGAAGTCGGCGGGGCAGAAGACTTATTCGGAGATTTTTGCTGAGTCGCTGACGAAGCTTGCCGACAAGAATGAGAAAGTTGTGGCTATTACGGCGGCGATGCCGAATGGGACAGCACTGGATCTTTTCCGGCCGCGTCATCCGAAGCGATATTTCGATGTGGGGATCGCGGAGGAGCATGCGGTGATCTTTGCCGCAGGGATGGCGACGAAGGGGTATAAGCCATTTTGTGCAATCTATTCGACGTTTTTGCAGCGGGCTTTCGACCCGATTGTGCATGATGTGTGTCTGCAGAATCTGCCGGTGGTGTTTTGCATGGACCGCGGCGGTTTGAGCGGAGATGATGGGCCGACGCATCATGGGTTGTTCGACATCAGCTATCTGCGGAGCGTGCCGAACCTGATCCATATGGTTCCGAAGAACGAAGATGAGTTGCAGGACATGATGTATACGGCGATGCTGCATGAAGGGCCTAGCGCGATTCGGTATCCGAGGGGAACAGGCCCGGGAGTTGCGGTGAAGGAGAAGCCGGTGGCGCTCGAGATCGGGAAGGCTGAGGTGATTCGCGACTCGGGCCGTGCGGAGATTGCGATCTTCGGGCTGGGCGCGATGTTGCCGGAGGCTGAACGGCTGGCGGCGATGCTCGAGAAGGAAGGATTCTCGGCGGCGGTGATCAATCCGCGGTTTGCGAAGCCGGTGGATCGGGAGTGCGTCGGGTAAGTTTGGCAGACAGTGTGGGTTGGTGGTGACGCTGGAGGATCATGTGCTGGCGGGTGGGTTTGGTTCGGCAGTGATGGAGACGCTGAATGAGCTTGAGGTGCAGGTGCCGGTGGTTCGTGTGGGATGGCCGGATGAGTTTATTGAGCATGGAAAGGTTGAATCGCTGCGGCAGAAGTATGGGTTGACCGCGGAGGCTGCGCTTGAGCGGACGCGGCCTTATTTAGCGAAGATGATGGATCATGTGCTGGCGAAGCATTAGGGGATGGGATGATGCTTCGGAAGAGAACGGCAACAGCAGATCCCCTTCGGGGATGACAACAGGAACAGCAACGGCAACAGCAGATCCCCTTCGGGGATGACAACCAAGAAAAAGAGGCGCCCCAAGAGAGAGGCGCCTTGGTTCAGGTAGTACAGCAATTAGCTGGGCATGAGGACGGTGTCGATGACGTCGATGACGCCGTTCGACTGGTAGACGTCGGCTGTGGTGATGATGGCCATGCCGCCCTTGGCATCGGTCAACATGATCTTGTTGCCGGACATTGTGAAGGTGAGATCTTCGCCCTGCACGGTTTTGAGCATGGCTTTGCCGCCGCCCTTTTTGATCATGGCTTCGAGCTGCTTCGAACTGATTCGGCCGGGGACGACGTGATAGGTGAGGATCTTGTCGAGGGTTTCTTTGTTCTCCGGCTTGACGAGGGTGTCGACTGTGCCGGCGGGAAGTTTGGCGAAGGCGTCGTCAGTGGGCGCGAAGACGGTGAAGGGGCCGGGACTGTTGAGCGTGTCTACGAGGCCGCCTGCTTTGACGGCTGCGACGAGGGTTTTGTGAATCGGCGAGTTGACTGCGTTCTCGACGATGGTCTTGGTGGGATACATTTCTGCGCCGCCTACGGTGGGATCCTTTTGGGCCTGGGCGGCGAGAGAGGTGATGGCCAGAGCGGCCGTTGCTAAGCTGGCGAGCAAGGTCTTCATTGTGATTGTCCTTTGTCGATCTAAATTTCTAATCTTGCGTCCCTCTCTTCCGGGGCGCTCATAGGTATCTACGCGTGCTCCGAAAGACTGGATTGGGTTTGATTTTTACGCTGCGCAGAATAAGAGTGCGATAGCGATTTCGGAGGGGTTGTGGTGAGGATGCAATGGTGCCGGGTGGTTGTTGATGGTGTGAATGGAAGGTGACACGGGTGGGGCGTTGACAATTTCTAGCGGCCACCGTCAACTGAAAGCTGGACGTTAATGCAAAAGGAATCGAGCGGCGGTCACGAATTGACTCAGGTGGAAGAGGCGGGGGCACATCCTCACGGCGCGCACGACCGCGGCCTGCTGGCGATTGGGTTGTTCAAGCTGGCGAAGGCGATCTTCTTCTTCTGCGTCGGGGTGGGCGCAATTCATTTGCTGCATAAGGATCTTGAAGATGAGGTGTTGCGACTGGCGGCGCGGTTCAAGTTCGATCCGGAGAGCCGATTCGTTGCGCTGGTGCTAGGCAAGGTGGATCTGATCGATGCGCACAGGCTGCGAGAGATTAGCGTGGCGACGTTTGGGTATTCGGCGCTGGCTTTGACAGAAGGGGTGGGGTTGCTTCTGGAGAAAGTGTGGGCGGAGTATCTGACGCTGATTCTGACGGTTTCGTTTTTGCCTTGGGAGCTATATGAGCTTGCGCGGAAGCCTGATTGGTTTCGGCTGAGCCTTCTTCTGATTAATTTGGCGGTGCTTTGGTACCTGATTTGGCTGCTTCGACGGAAGAGGCTGCTGGGTGCTGGCCAGGGACCATCTGACGGATCGAATTACGGGCACGAGGGACTGTAGCAGGACAAGAGAGAGCCAAGGCTAAAGCCTTGGGCTACCTAGATGTGAAGTTTCAATAGGTTGTTGTCCATTCGATCGAGAACTGGGAAGCTGATGTTGCGAAGCAAAAGCGACTCAGGAGACCGAATGGACTATCACCATCATGCTCGACTGACGATGGTTCGTCGAGAGGAACTGGCGAAGAGGGTTTTGGAAGGCCGGCTGAGCTTGAAGGAGGCCGAGGCCGAGTTCAAGCTCAGCCGGCAGAGCGCAGCCAAGTGGGTGCGGCGGTATCGGGAGCATGGCGTTGCTGGGTTGAAAGACCGGAGTTCGCGTCCGCATCGTTCGCCACGCGGCACGTCGAAGGAGAGGATCATGGAGATCGAGCAGTTGAGGCGGCAGCGCTGGACCGGGGTGCGCATCGCGCAACAGCTCGGGCTGAGCCGGGCCACGGTCAGCCGCGTGCTGCGGCGGTTGAAGCTGAACCGAATCCGCCATATCGAGCCGCAGCTGCCGCCTAACCGCTATGAGCACGCGGCTCCGGGCGACCTGCTGCATCTGGATATCAAGCGCCTGGTGCGCATCCAGCGGCCTTCGCACCGGGTCACCGGCGACCGCCGCGATGGGGTCAAGGGCATCGGCGCCGAGTTCCTGCACGTCGCCATCGACGATCACTCGCGGCTGGCCTTCACCGCCATGTACCCGGACCAGACCGAACGCAGTTCGACCCACTTCCTGGCCGCGGCCGTGGCTTGGTACCAACAACTCGGCATCGCTATCCAGCGCGTGCTCACCGATAACGGACCTTGCTACAAAGCCAACACCTTCGCCCGCAGCTGCGGTCAACTCGGCTTGAAACATCGCCGCACCCGGCCCTACACTCCGCGAACCAACGGCAAGGCCGAGCGCTTCATCAAGACCGCCATCAACGAGTGGGCTTACGCCTACACCTTCCAGAACTCAGAAGACCGGACGGCTTCGCTTCCCGTCTGGACTCACCAGTACAACTGGCACAGACCCCACGCCAGCCTCAACCAACAACCGCCCATCAGCAGAGCAGGTCTCGATGACAACAACCTCTTGACTCACCACACCTAGAGGCATGGGCCGCGGATTCATCGATAGTCCCGCCATTTTCGCTTTTGCTTCGCTTTAGCAGATGAATTGCGATGCCGCAAGGGGTGAGGCGGCGATGAACCGCGTTTGCAAACACTACAGGTAGTGGGTATCTCTCTAGATTCCGCAAGCCCCTGAGTTTTCCACGATCCGATATGGGAATTCCACCGGTCTGGCACTAAAAAACCCTTTACAGGGCGGGGTGTCTCGGCGATGCTGGTGGAGCGAAGTAGAAAATTTTGGAGTTTAGTGGACCAAAGTGAGCTTCGGATGCAAGAATTTTATGACGATGAGCCGAAGTTGAATCAAGTTTGGTTCGGACGGGTATCGAGGTTGCAATGTTTCGGGGAAATCACCCAACTCGCGTTGATGAAAAAGGCCGGCTCAAGCTGCCTGCCGAATTCAAGCGCCGGGTGGATGAGTTGTATGGGCCCCAGTTCTACATCACGAGCACGGATGGAAAGCGGGCGCAGGTTTACCCGCTGAAGGAATGGGAAAAGATCGAGGCTTCACTGGCGACGATGTCGCCGTTCGATCCGACCCGCAAGAAATTTCTGGACGTGACGAACTACTACGGCCAGATGGCAGAGATGGATGCACAGGGCCGGTTGCTGATTCCTCAGAAGCTGCGGGATACGGCGAAGGTGATGGGCGATGTGAATGTGATGGGCTTCCAGACGATGTTGGAAGTGGTGAAGGAAGAGATGCTGGACGCGCAGGTGAAGAACGCGGAAGGCGTGGTTGAGCTGACGAACACGGATCTGATGGCGTTCGCAGAGAAGACGAAGAGCAGGGAATAGGGAACCAGGGAACAGGGAAGCGGTAAACGATTTTGACCCTCAGGGGTAGCACTGAAAGCGGGAAGGGATGAATAGTCCGCGACATGTGCCGGTTCTTTTAGAAGAAGTTCTGGAGTATTTGAATGTGCGTCCGGGCGGCGTGATTTGTGATGCGACGCTAGGGCTGGCGGGGCACTCTTCGGAGATAGCGAAGAGGCTGGGCGGCAAAGGCAAGCTGATTGCATTTGACCGCGACCCGGAGGCTATGGAGGCGGCGAAGGTTCGGCTGGAGGAAGTGAAGGCCGAACTTGGAGACGAGATGCCGGAGGTGGCGTATGTCGCCGAAGGCGTTCTCGGAGGCCTCGAGTTTGATTGAGCCGGGAAGCCTGGATGGTCTGCTTGCTGATTTCGGCGTGAGCAGCCTGCAGCTGGATGAGGCGCACAGAGGATTTAGTTTTCGGTCGGAAGGACCCCTTGATATGCGGATGGATACGCGCAGCGGGGAGACGGCCGAGCAAGTGGTAAATCAGGAAGACGAAAACGAACTCGCCGACCTGATTTACGAATTCGGAGAGGAAAGGAGGTCGCGGAGAATCGCCAGAGCCATTGTTAGGGCCCGGCCGATTACGACAACTGCAGAATTGGCAAGAGTCGTATCGGCTGCGGCCCCATCAATGAAAGGCGACAAGATTCATCCGGCGACACGAACCTTTCAGGCGCTTCGGATTCGAGTGAATAACGAGTTGGGAGAGATTCAATCGCTGCTGAAGAGCGCGGGGTCTCTGTTGAAGCCGGGTGGAAGGCTGGTGTTAATCAGCTTCCATTCTTTGGAGGACCGGTTGGTGAAGGATGCGTTCCGTGAGTGGGGCCGGGAGAAGAAGTTTGAGGTTTTGACGAAGAAGCCGGTTGTGGCCGGTGAAGAAGAAGAGAGACGGAATCCGCGATCGCGCAGCGCAAAGATGCGAGCGGCGGAGAGAATTTGAGTAAGAGATTTCTTCACGGTTGTGAAGAAGACAGGAAATCGGGCCGGGGTTGTCCCACCTTCTTTCAGGCGAAAGACAACTCTGTAACACAAGTCCCCTCCTCCAATAGCGATCCCGGCCCGGTTCGTACGTTTTGGAGAGAGCGGCAAAAAGGATTCGTCCGGGAGTTCCGGGCAGGCAACAGGAAGTGAGGTGCGCGATGGCAGCTTCGGCGATGGCAGGACAGCAGATTGAATTGATGGGTTCGCGGACGCATGCGACGAGTCGTACAGGATCGCTGACGGCGCGCAATCGCGAACTGTTTGAGACGCAGCGGCGCGCGCGGCGTGGACCGACTCCTGAGGTTTTCTTTGCGAAGCACATCGACAACAGCCGGATTGTGAAGGCTGACGATCCAGTGCGGCGGCGCGAGATGCGGACGTTCAGCGCAGTGATGAGCGTGCTGTTTGTGATGGTGATGGTGTATGTGTGGCAGCACTTTTCGGCGATTGAGATTGGGTATCACGTTGAGGTGCAGAAGCAGCAGGTGGAACAGCTTCGCGAGGAGAACCGGCAGCTTCGGCTGTCGGAGGCGCAGCTGACGGATCCGGGCCGGATTGACAGGATTGCGCGGCAGCTTGGTCTGGATGAGCCGATGCCGGGGCAGGTTGTGCGGCCGGAGGGTGGAGATCCGAATGCTGCGGTGCTGGCGCAGGCGAATACTGCTGCGGTGCCGATGGTTCAGTAGCGCGATACCGAAGTTAACTGAGAAGCAGGCAAAGAGAACGAATAAGGCGCCACGGCAGACATTGACCGCTCCGATACGGAGGATCCGGTTTGCGTATGTGGCGCTTTTTTTCTGTTTCTGGACGGTGCTGATTGCGGGTCGGCTGGCGTGGCTGCAGGTGGTGCGGCACTCTGATTTTGTTCACCGCGCGGCGATGCAGCAGCAGAGGACGTTTGAGGTGGCTCCGCGACGCGGGGTGATGTACGACCGCAATCTGCGCGAGCTGGCTGTGACGGTGCAGGTGGATAGCGTGTTTGCAGTGCCTTCGGAACTGGGGGATAATCGCGCGAGCGCGGCGGAGATTCTGGCGGAGATTGTGCACTCTGATCCGCAGGACAACTTTACTTCGAAGCAGCAGATGCTGGCTCGATTCAATGCTTCGCGGGGGTTTGCGTGGGTGGCGCGGCAGGATTAATCCGGAGACGGCACAGCGCGTGAGGGAGCTGAATCTGAAGGGAGTTTATTTTCAGAAAGAGTTCAAACGGTTTTATCCGAATAATGATCTGGCTGCGCAGGTGCTTGGGTATGTCGGCACGGATGATACGGGGCTGGGCGGGCTGGAGCAGAAGTTTGATGACGACATGCATGGCGTGTCCGGGCACATGTTGACTGCGGTAGATGCGAAGCGGCATGTGCTTGGCAGCGAAGAGAGCCAGCCGATGCCGGGCGAGAATCTGGTGCTATCGATCGACGCGAATATTCAGTACATGGCGGAGCGGGCGCTGGATGCGCAGATGGAGAAGATGAAGGCGGCGCACGGGACGGTTGTGGTTCAGGATCCGCACACGGGGCAGATCCTGGCGCTGGCGATCTCGCCGCGGTTCAATCCAAACGATCAGAAGCATATGGACGCGAGTGTGTTGCAGAACCTGGCGGTGAGCGATGTGTATGAGCCGGGGTCGACGTTCAAGCTGGTGACGTACTCTGCGGCGCTGGATGGCGCGGGCGTGCAGCCGACGGACATGGTGGACTGCCAGGGCGGCGCGATGACGATGTATGGGCGGACGCTGCACGATGATAGGAGCGACCGCTTTGGGGTGGTGACGGTGCAGTATGCGCTGGAGCACTCGAGCGACGTGGGCGCGGCGAAGATGGCGTTGAAGCTGGGGAACCAGAAATTTTATGACTATGTGCGCGGCTTCGGGTTTGGCGACCGGTCGGGGATCGAACTGCCGAGTGAGACGCGCGGGCTGTTACGCAATCCGAAGAGATGGGGCGCAACGAGCATCCTTTCGATTGCGATTGGGCAGGAGGTTGGTGTTACTCCGGTGCAACTTGTAACCATGGTAAGCACAATTGCGAATGGCGGAGTTTATATGCCGCCGCACGTTCTGCTGGAGTCGACCGATGAGATGAAGGGTGACGCGAGGTTGAAGCCTGTGGCGTTCCGGCCTTCAAATCAGTTGCCTTCTACGTTGCCGGATGGAGCGCACCGAGTGATTTCGGAGATGACCTCTGCGAAGATGCGGATGATGATGCAGGGGATTGTGGTGGAGGGCACCGGCAGCCGGGCAGCAGCTGAATGGCTTCAGCGCCGGTGGGAAGACGGGAACGGCGCAGAAGATCGATCCAGCGACGCATACCTATTCGCACACGAAGCTGGTGGCGAGTTTTGCGGGGTTTGCGCCGGTGAGCAATCCGGCGATCTCGGTTGCGGTGGTGATCGATACGCCGACCGTGGGCACAAGATACGGCGCGGAGACGTAGCGCTCCTGTATTTGCAGAGGTGGCGCAGGAGGTGCTGGAGTACCTGGGAGTGCCGCACGATCAGCCTCTGAAGACGAAGAAAGAGATGATGGTGGCGCAGAAGGAGACTTCGGCGGACGGTCCATCCGAGACTACGGCCGATCTGAATGAGATGTTTGACGATGTGAATAGTCTGCCGGCGGATGATCCGTTGCGGGCACAGGCGAATATTGTGGCTCAGGGGAGTGAGAAGCCTGCGGTTGCTGAATCGAAGGCTCCGGGGGCGAGTCAGGGCGCGATGAGTTTGCTGCCGGCCAAGACTGTGGCTGCCTTTCAGGCTAGCTCCAGTGACGTGCCGGCCGCGCCGGTCGCTGTGGCGAAGGTTGATCCGCCGGTGGTGAAGAGTAAGGGTGCTGTTGTCGTGAACGCCGGGCTGCGGGTTCCGGTGCCGTCGTTTGAGGGTGCGGCGCTCCGGAGTGTCGTGGAGCGGGCGGGGGCGATCGGGCTGCGTGTGCAGGCTGTTGGGAGCGGATTGGCGCGTGAGCAGGTGCCTGCGGCGGGAACGATGGTTCCGACGGGAACTGAGGTGGTGGTGCGCTTTGCTCGATAACGGCTCTTGCAGCCGCCGAGGTGCTGTTTCGGCTAGCATCCTTAAGTTATGAATTGGGATCGAGGTTTGTGCGGAGCTGAGTGCGATTGAGTGCGGCGGCTCGTCGGTTGAGGTTACGGGTGTTGCGTATGACTCGCGGCGCGTGGGGCGCGGGGATGTGTTTGTCGCGATGCGGGGCGAGGCGACGGATGGGAATCGGTTTGTTGACGCGGCGTTGAAGCAGGGTGCGGCTGCGGTAGTGACGGATTCGCGCGAGGTTTTTGCGCGGTTGCGGCGGGAGCATCCTTCGGTTGCGGCGGCGGTGGTCGAGCATGGGCGACGGGCGCTGGCGGAGATTGGCGCGGCGGTGATGGGGCATCCGGAGCGCCGGCTTGCGCTGAGTGCGGTGACTGGAACGAATGGGAAGACGACTACGGCGTTTCTGCTGGAGTCGATGCTG
This sequence comes from uncultured Acidobacteriaceae bacterium, assembly GCA_963802695.1. Classification (GTDB taxonomy): domain Bacteria; phylum Acidobacteriota; class Terriglobia; order Terriglobales; family Acidobacteriaceae; genus Edaphobacter. The sequence continues at coordinate 234,801 of CAWDJN010000009.1, read as the reverse complement.
CGGAGTGTGGGGCGTACTTGTGTGTTGATTGGGACGATTGAGACGCATGTAGGCGAGGAGGTGCGGGAGTCGCCGCATACTACGCCGGAGGCATCGGATACACTGCGGGTTTTTGCGGATGGCGTGAAGGTGGGAGCGACAGAGGCGGTGATGGAGATGTCGTCGCATGCGCTGGAGCAGGAGCGGGTGTGGGGATTGCCGGTGGATGTGGCGATGTTTACGAATTTGACGCAGGACCATCTGGATTTTCATGTGACGATGGAGAGGTATTTTGCTGCAAAGGCGAGATTGTTTGAGGGAGTTGGCGCGCCTCCTCCGCGGGTTGCGGTGATTAATGAGGATGATGGTTGGGGTGAACGGCTTGTGGGAATGTCATCCCGGTCGGAGGTGATGCGGTATGGGATGGAGCGGGGTGAGTATCGCGCGGAGGATGTGGTGCTTCGCGCGGGTGAGACGCGGTTTGTCTTCAAGACACCGAAGGGTGATGCGGCGATTCGTTCGTCTTTGACCGGAAGGGTGAATGTTTACAACCTGCTTGCTGCTTCTTGCGCGGCGCTGGCCCGGGGTTTGACGTTGGAGCAGGTTGCGGCTGGCGCGGCTGCTGGAGTTCAGGTGCCTGGGCGATTTGAGGTGGTGCCTTCGTCGAATGGAGTGACGGTGGTTGTGGATTATGCGCATACGGATGATGCTTTGCGGAATCTGATTTCGTTGGCGCGGGAGCTGGTGAAAGAGAGCGGTGGGCGGGTGATTACTTTGTTTGGGTGTGGCGGGGATCGCGACAGAACGAAGCGTCCGCGGATGGGCAGGGCTGCGGGCGAAGGGAGCGATCTGGTGGTGTTGACGAGTGATAATCCCCGGAGCGAGGAGCCGATGGAGATTATTACGGAGGCTTTGATGGGAGTGATGGAGACGGGGACTGAGTGCATTGTGAGGGAGGATCGCGCGGAGGCGATTGGCGATGCGATTCGTGCGGCGCGCGTGGGGGATATTGTTTTGATTGCGGGGAAGGGACATGAGAAGGTGCAGATATTCAGAGATGAGACGGTGCCGTTTGATGATGTGGCGGTTGCGGCGGCGGTTCTGAAGGAATTGGTTTAGGGTCGATATTGGCGGGAGCGGTCGTGCTGCGCACGATGCCCACATCTCAGAATCGAGATATGGGGCACCCAGATTTGTGGCAACTAAGGCGCGAGGATTTTGGATGAAGCTGACGTTGGGGCAGGTGGCGGATTGGATCCATGCGGACGGGGAGTTCGATACGTCCGCGGAGGCGGTTGGGTACGGGATCGATTCGCGGACGATCGGGGCGGGGGAGTTGTTTTTTGCGGTTCGCGGCGAGCGGTTGGATGGGCATGACTATGTGCAGGCGGCGCTTGCGAATGGTGCGGTTGCGGCGGTGGTGAGTAATCGCTGGGTGGTGCCGGCGGAGGTGGATGCGCGGCGTTTGCTGCAGGTTGCGGATTGTGACGATTGCGTGTTGGGGGCGCTGCAGCGGCTGGCGAATGCGGTGCGGAGGGAGTGGGGTGGGCGTGTGATTGGCGTGACCGGGTCGGCCGGGAAGACGACGACCAAGGAGGCGGTTGCGCAGGTTTTGGGGGCTCGCTTTAGGGTGCTGAAGTCGGCGGGGAATTTGAATAATGCGTTTGGTTTGCCGTTGCAGTTGTTGAAGCTGGAGCGGGAGCATGATGTTGCTGTGATTGAGATGGGGATGAATCATGCGGGAGAGATTGCTGCGCTGGCGAAGATTGCGGAGCCGGACTGGGGTGTGGTTTCTAATGTCGGGCCAGTGCATCTGGAGTTTTTTCCGGATGGAATCGCGGGAATTGCTCGGGCGAAGTATGAGTTGATTGAGGCTCTGCCGGAGGATGGGGTAGCGGTTTTGAACTTCGATGATGCGTATGTTGCCAAATTCGGCGAAGGGCTTGGAACGCGGGCGGTTTTTTATGGGATGGGCGCAGGCGCCGACGTGCGAGCGGTGCATGTGGCGGAGGTTGGCGCTGAAGGTGTGGTGTTTACCGTGGAGGCGAATGGCGAACGCGCGAGCGTGCAGCTGAAGATGCTGGGAAGGCACAATGTTCCGAATGCGTTGGCTGCGATTGCAGTGGGGTTGCGAAGCGGGATGAGGCTTGAGGAGTGCGCGGCGGCGGTTGGCGAGATGCGTGCCGGCGACAAACGCGGCGAGTTGCTGGAGTGGAATGGAGCGCTGCTGATCAACGATTGTTACAATTCAAACCCTGCGGCGCTGAACGCGATGGTGGATGCGCTGATGGCGATTCCGGCAGAGCGGCACGTTGTGGTGGCCGGGGAGATGCTCGAGCTTGGGCCGGAGGCGAGGGAGTTGCATGCTGCGTGTGGCCGGCGGATGGCGGAGCATGGGGTTGATTTTGTTGTGGGTGTGCGCGGGATGGCAGAGGCCATCATCGTTGCAGCGCGAGAAGGGGGAATTGAGGGATTGTTCGTCGCCAGTCCTGAGGAGGCCGGGGAGTGGCTGGTTGCGAATGTAAGGGAGGGAGACGTAGTGTTATTAAAGGCTTCTCGCGGAGTGCGGCTGGAGAAGGCTTTGGCGGTCATAGCAGGACGGGCTCAGTAACACTATTTCATCTACGGAGTGTCCTGGTTCCTTATGGCAAATAAGAGAGCGCGTTCGAAGAAGAGTTCTGGTGGGAGCAAAACGGTGGTGAGGGGAAGGGCATCCGCCTCGAAAAAAACTGCAGCTAAGACAAAGGTACGTAGCGCGGGCAGGAAAGTGGCGACGAAAGCACCTGCATCGATTACTCCGACGGCGATGTTTGCCACGGATCGCGGCCTGATGACGGCGTTTCATCATATGCAGCGGGCTTCGATCGTGATGTCGTTGATGGCGAAGGGCTCAGGTAAGGATCTGCATGAGCTCCTGGAGCGGGGAGTGAAACTCTATCAGAAGGCGATCGAGGATGAGGCTAAAGATAGATTTGTCCTGTGCGCGATTGGGGTGCTGAGGGCGGCGGAGCATCTGGCGATTGCGGGCCTTTACGTGGCAAGAAGGAAGCATCGACAGCGGGTGAAGTCGCCTACGCCGGAGTGGCTGGGAAAGGTGATGACCGAGACAGACAACCGGTTGGGAGAGCTTGAGGCTCGGGAGCGCGGCAAAGGGGACGATCTTTTTCCGGTTACTGTGGAGTTGCTGCGGCAGGCGAAGGACCCGGAGATCGACGCTCATTTGGCGTTCGAGCTTGCCATGGCTGCAGATGCGCTTTGCTTCGCGCTGGAGAAGGGGCTCTGAGGGTGCGGGGCGCTGGCCGGGCGGGGATTCGGGTTGGTTCATGCTGTTGATTACTGAGCGGTTTCCGCTGGTTGGGCTGTTAAGATAGCCTCTAATCTGCGGCGTAGAATCGCGCTGCAGGGCTGGTTTACCAGGGCTGGTTTACATATAAAGGCGGAGACGTTTTGCTTTATTGGCTGCTGTATCAGAAGCTGTTTCCCTATTTTCGACTGTTTCGAATCTTTCGCTATCTCACGTTTCGCACGGTGTTTGCGAGTCTGACGGCGCTGCTGATCGGTCTGCTGATCGGTCCGTATGTGATTGAGAAGCTGCGCGAGTTTCAGATTGGGCAATACATTCGCGAAGAGGGGCCGGAATCGCATCAGAAGAAGAGCGGAACTCCGACGATGGGCGGGGTGCTGATCTGTATTTCGATTTTGATACCGACGCTGCTTTGGTCGGATCTGTCGAATCCTTATGTCTGGCTGGTGATGCTGTCGACGCTGGCGTTTGGGGCGATTGGGTTTGCGGACGACTACATCAAGGTGGTGCATCGGAGGAATCAGGGACTGACGGCGCGGGCTAAGCTCGCGTTGCAGTTTGTGGCGAGTGCGGCGGTGGCTACCGCGTTGGTTGTGATGGAGTCGCGTGGGACATATTCCACGCGGTTGATGGTGCCGTTCGCGAAGCGGTTTCGACCAGACCTGGTGTGGGAGTGGATGGGGCATATACCGCATCTGCATTGGCTGGTGTTTGTGCCGTTTGTGGTCTTCGTGATGATTGTGATTTCGGGTGCGAGTAATGCGGTGAATCTGACCGATGGATTGGATGGGCTGGCGATTGGGTGCACGATTATTGCGGCCGGCGCGTTGACGGTGCTCACCTATGTCAGCGGACATGTTGTGTTTTCGGATTACCTGGAACTGCAACGGAATCCGATGGTGAGCGAGCTGACTGTTTTTTGCGGATCGATGGTGGGGGCGAGCATTGGGTTTCTTTGGTATAACGCTCATCCCGCTGAGATTTTTATGGGGGATGTGGGGAGTCTGGCGCTGGGTGGAGCGATTGGGACGGTGGCGGTGGTGATCAAGGAGGAGTTGCTGCTGCCGTTTATTGGCGGCGTGTTCATTCTTGAGGCGGTGAGCGTGATGTTGCAGGTGGGGAGCTATAAGCTGCGGAATGGGAAGCGCATATTTCAAGATGGCTCCGCTCCATCATCACTTTGAGTTGATGGGGTGGTCGGAGTCGAAGGTGATTACGCGGTTCTGGATTATGGCGCTGGTGTTTGCGCTGTTTGCGTTGACTACGTTGAAGCTGCGGTGAAGACGTGGCCGATCAAGAATCGAGTGGCGACTTCCGATGAGAGAAGCACTCGGATATAGTGAGTCACCGGGTCGCTTTCGTCGGCGCGACCTCGAGCGCGGATTATGTCCTCAACTGGCAGTACTTTGGGTCGATGATTCGCACAGGTGGGCCAATCATCGCGTTGTTAGCCTTTGCAAGTCATTGGCCGATGGCCTCCGCGAGTCCCATACATTGGGAACGTATTCAGGTTGGCTGTTTGAGTTGACTGCTGCCGGCTGCCTCGGACTGGTTTTAATCAGTGCGTGTCATTGTGATCGCGCAATGCGAGTATTGAACTGCCATGGTTTTCGTTCGTCGAACGGTATGGCGATTTGAGAGCAGATAAATCCGAGAGACGCATGATGGATCTGAAGAATAAGCGGGTGTTGGTGGTGGGGTTGGGGAAGTCGGGGTTGTCTGCGGCTATGTTTTTGCGTGCGCAGGGGGCTCGGGTGACGGTGAGCGATACGCGGAGTGCGGTGGCGCTGGCTAAGGAGATTCCGGCGTTGCTGGAGGCCGGGATTATGGTGGAGTCGGGTGGGCATGGGCTGCTGACGTTTCGGCGGCAGGATTTGATTGTGGTTTCGCCGGGCGTGCCGATGGATACGCCGGAGGTGAAGCAGGTGGTGGCGTTTGGGCTGCCGGTGATTGGGGAGTTGGAGCTGGCCAGCCGGTATCTGCAGGGGCGGGTGGTGGCGATTACGGGGTCGAATGGGAAGACGACGACTACGACTCTGGTGGGGAAGATTTTTGAGGATGCGGGCGGGCCGACGCAGGTGGGTGGGAATATCGGGTTGCCGGTGATCGACCTGGTGGAGAACAGTACGGCGGAGACGGTGAATGTGCTGGAGGTGTCGAGCTTTCAGTTGGAGACGATGGAGGAGTTTCATCCGTGGATTGCGGTGATTCTGAACATTACGCCGGACCATCTGGATCGGCATGGGAGCTTTGAGGCTTATGTGGCGGCGAAGGAGCGGATATTTGAGCGGCAGACGGCGGACGACTTTCTGGTGCTGAATGGGGATGATCGGGTGACACAGGTGTGCGCGTCGCGGGCGAAGAGCGAGGTGTACTGGTTCAGCGGGACGAAGGCGGTTCGGCGCGGGGCGTTTGTGAGAGATGGCGTTGTTGTGTGGGTGGCGAAGGAGGGTGGGGTGACGCAGCCGGTGATGCCGGTCGCGGAGATTCATTTGAAGGGCGCGCATAACGTGGAGAACGTGCTGGCGGCGGTTTGTGCGGCTCGTCTGGCGGGGATTCCGGCGGAGAAGGTTCGGGCTTCGGTGGCTTCGTTCAGCGCGGTGGAGCACCGGCTTGAGTTTGTGAGGAAGTGGAATGAGGTGGAGTACTACAACGACTCGAAGGCGACGAATGTGGATGCTTCGATGAAGGCTGTGGCTTCGTTTCCGGGGGCGATTCACCTGATTCTGGGGGGGAAGGACAAGGACTCGGATTACGGAGTGATGACGGGGCTTTTGAAGGAGCGGGTGAAGATTGTTTACACGGTTGGTTCGGCCGCAGAAAAGATTGAGCACCAGCTTCATGGAGTCGTGAAGATGGTTTCAGCGCAGACGATCGAGAGGGCTGTGGCTGCGGCTGCGAAGGCTGCGGCGCCGGGCGATGTGGTGCTGTTGTCGCCGGCCTGTTCGAGCTTCGACCAGTTTGAAAATTATGAGCACCGGGGCCGCGTGTTTCGGCAGTCGGTGATGGAACTTGAGTAAGCATTTGGCAGGGAAGTGATGGCATGGCGAAGAGAGTAGGGGTGGACAAATGGCTCTTCGGAGTGGTGCTGCTGCTGGTGCTTTTTGGGCTGGTGACGGTGTTTTCGGCTTCGGCGGTGATGGCGCAGGCTAGCCTGGGGTCTCCTTATTCGTTTGTGGGGAGACAGGCGGTGTGGGCGCTGCTTGGTTTGCTCGCGATGGTTGGGCTGATGCGGGTGGACTATCGAATTTATAACAATCCCAGGGTGGTGTTTCCCGCGGTTGCGGTGACGACGCTGATGTTGATTGGTGTGTTTGCGATGGGTGGGACGAATGGCGCCCATCGCTGGATACGCGCAGCGGGCGTGACGCTGCAGCCTTCGGAACTGGCGAAGCCTGTGCTGGTGCTGTTTCTGGCTTATTTTCTGCAGACGCGGATTCACCAGATGGATGATGTGAAGGGCACGATTTTGCGGGCGTTTGCGGTGCCGCTGGTGTTTACGGCGCTGATTTTGAAGGAGCCAGACCTGGGGACCGGGCTGGTTTGCATGTTTGTGACGATGCTGATGCTGTATCTCGCGGGTGCGCGGGTGCGGTACTTCGCGATTGCGGTTGTGCTGGCTTCTCCGGTGCTTTATTACATGCTGTTTTATGTGAAGTTCCGCCGGGACCGGATGCTGGCGTTTATCAATCCTGAGGCCGATCCGCGGGGGACTGGGTTTCATATTCTGCAGTCGCTGATTGCGGTGGGGACGGGCGGGATTCGCGGGCTGGGATTGATGGAGGGGCGGCAAAAGCTGTTTTATCTGCCGGAGGTGCAGACGGATTTCATCTTCGCGAATATCTGCGAGGAACTGGGGTTGATTGGCGCGCTGCTGGTGGTCGGGTTATTTGTGGCGCTGGGGTATCGCGGGTTGCGGGCAGCGTTTTTGTCGACCGATCCGTTTGCGCGGTTTCTTGCGTTCGGGTTGACGACGGCGATTCTGATTCAGGCCTTCTTCAACATGAGCGTGGTGCTGGCGCTGCTGCCGACGAAGGGGATTCCGCTGCCGTTTATTTCTTCGGGTGGGACGTCGATTTTTATTACGCTGGCCAGCATGGGTGTGCTGCTGAATATTACTCGCGAGATTGATTGAAGTGCAGGGAACAGGGAACAGGGAACAGGGAACGAAGGGCTCGCCGCCGAGTTTGCGGGTTTTGATTGCGGGTGGGGGGACCGGAGGGCATGTGATTCCGGCGCTGGCGATTGCGCGGGAGCTGCGCGATGCTCATGGGGCCGAGGTGCGGTTTGTGGGGACGGCTCGGGGGCTTGAGACGAAGCTGGTGCCGGAGGCTGGGTTTCCGCTGGAGTTGATTCGGGTGGGACAGTTGAAGAACGTCAGCCTCGCTACTCGGCTGCGGACTGTGGCTGACCTTCCGCTTGGTGTGATGCGGTGTGTCGGGCTGGTGCGGGGTTTCAGCCAGATGTTGTGGTTGGGGTGGGCGGGTATGCTTCGGGGCCGGCGATGATGGCGGCGATTCTGCTGCGCGTGCCGACGCTGGCGTTTGAGCCGAATGCGGTGCCTGGGTTGGCTAATAGGCTGGTTGGGCGATGGGTGAGCGGGGCGGCGGTGAACTTTGAGGAGACGCGGAGATATTTTCGCAATGCGCGGGTGACTGGGATTCCGGTGCGGCGGGCGTTTTTTGAGATTGGCGAGAAGCCTGCTGAGAGGACGCAGAGGCTGCTGGTGTTTGGCGGGAGCCAGGGAGCGCGGATTTTTAATGAAGTGATGCCGAAGATTGCGAAGGAGCTGATGGAGGAGATTCCGGGGTTGCGGATCCTGCATCAGGCGGGGGCGAAGTTCGCAGAGGCGGTGGAAGCGGCGTATGGAGCGAGCGGGGCGGATGCTACCCGATGGGAGGTGGCGGCGTTTCTGGATGACATGCCGAGGCGATTTGCCGATGCCGATCTGATTCTGTGCCGGAGTGGGGCTAGTACGGTGGCGGAGCTTGCCGCGGCGGGGAAGGCTGCGCTGCTGGTTCCTCTGCCTACAGCGGCAGACAATCATCAGTTGAAGAACGCCGAGGTGCTGCGGGAGGCTGGGGCGGCGGAGTTACGGGTGCAGAGTAGTGACGCTTCGATGGAGAGCTTTCTTGCGAGCGATTTGTCGGGGCTTTTGCGGGATTCGGGACGGCGGCAGGAGATGGGACGGCGGGTGCGGGGGTTGGCGCATGAGGATGCGGTGCGGGTGATTGGGGAGATGGTGGTGGGGTTGCGCTGATCCGATTGTGAAACGCAAGAGGACAGGCAAGAGCAACTGCAAAAGCAAATCCTCCCGCGTTGCGGAAGAATGACAACTAAAAGCAACGACAAAGAAGAAGGGCTGAGAGGTTTTCTCTCAGCCCTTTGGTTTTGCTGCGGAATTACTTACCGATGGCCACCGCCGCCGTGGAAACCGCCGCCTCCACCACCGCTGAAGCCACCACCACCGCCGTGGAAGCCGCCGCCGCTGAAGCCGCCACCGGAGGGAGCAGAGAAGCTGCGAGCTGGAGCGCTGTAAGTTGAACCTGCGTAGCTGCGAGCTGGAGCGCTGTAAGTTGAACCTGCGTAGCTGCGAGCCGGAGCGCTGTAGGTGGAACCTGAGTAGCCGCGGGCTGCTCCGCTATATCCGCTGTAGTTGTTGGCTCCGGCGCTGCGAGCGTAGTTGGCGTTGGAGTTAGGAGTGCCGGTGTAGGAGCGGGCCCCGTTGTACGCCGATGCTGTGTAGCCTGAGCGACTTGCGCTTTGAGCAACGCTCGAGGTGCGTCCGTTGACCGTCGACCCGCGGAAGGCTGTGGAGCCGTAACCGCGATTGGCGGCGATTGCGGTGCTGTGAACGTAGCTTGTTCCGCCGGCATGTCCGGAGTAACCGTTGTACGGGCGGTTATAGACGTATCCGTTGTGGAAGCCGATGTTGCAGTAGGCACGGTTGTACCAGAAGTGGCCGCCGCCCCAGTATCCGCCGTAAAAGCCTATGCCGAAGTAGCCGAAGCCATAGTTGATGCCGCCGTAGTAGCCGACGTATGGGCCCCAGTAGCCCGCGTTCCAGAAGTAGCCATAGGGAGCATAGCCCCAGTAACCGGGAGTCCAAAGGGCTCCGGTGTAGGGCGGGAGAACCCACGCGCCCTGAACCCACTCGTAGCCATCGCCGGTCCAGGCCCAGTAACCGGGTGTCCAGATGTAGCCGACGCCGGGGGCTTCAGGTTGCTGATAGTCGGGAATTGCGGGAGGAGCCTGATCAATGCCCTGCGGGGCGCCGTATTGACCCTGAGGTGCGCCGTATTGCATGGTGGCGTCCTGCTGCATGCCAGTCGGAGGAGCCTGTTGATCCGAGTATGAAACAGAATATTGAGGCGGGGGGCCGTCCTGTGCCAAGGCAGCGATAGGAACTGCCGCAACGACACCGGTGAGAAGCAGAGATGCGAACGAATTTTTGATGCGAGAGGACGTCATGATATGCCTTCCTGCTCGCCTTCGTTTATCCGGTAGGAACTTGCACCGGCGTTCGCGGAGAGCAAGGATGAGCTTCCCAGCCTGACAAGACGCTCGGGTCAAGGTGCTCAGTTGATTAGACACGAATTTGCGCCATTTGTTGCAGAAATGCAACAGGCTTCGGATGGCGGTAACGGCTTGGGCGCGCTGATTTTCAGGGAGTTCGTCAGCGGTGATGGGCGGGTGGCGGATTGGGCGGGTATTTTCAGCTACTTACAGAGATGCGGGGGCATTATCTGCCTCCGCTAAAGAGGCTGTAAATGAGGATGAGCAGAACTGTGCTGCTGATAGCGACGTAGAGCCTGTCGCGCTGGCGGGCGAAGCCGGCGATGCAGAAGATGACGCGGAGCACGGGAGTGGCGATGAGGAGGAGGATTCCGAGCTGGATGATGCTGGAGGGGTCCAGGTTCAGGGCGCCATGGAGAACTTCGGAGAGGCTGCGGATTGGCGTTGGGTGAAAGTGGGAGTAGTCAGGGACTGCGGCGGTGGGGTTTCTCAAAGAGAGGATGCCGCCGAGGAAGACGACCGACGCGGCGACGGTGACTCCCCAACGGAGCATGTTGGCGATGGTGGAGTCGAGCTGTTTGTCGGTGAGGGGCTTCATTAGATTTTTCCGGTGAGGCCGCTGTAGATCATCTCGAAGCCGAGTGCGACGATGACGATGCTGAAGAGGATTTTGAGAGTGTGAACGCGGGCCTGCAAGAGGATGCGTGCGCCGATGAGGGATCCGGCGAGGACGCCGAGCATGACAGGCATGGCGATAGCCTGGGATCGATGTACCCGCGAGCGAGATAGATGCCGGCGCTGGCTGCGGCGGTGACTCCGATCATGAAGTTGCTGGTGGTCGTGGAGACCTTGAAGGGGAGTGCCATGATCTGATCCATGGCGAGGACCTTGACGGCTCCGGAGCCGATGCCGAGCAGGCCTGAGAGCGTGCCGGCTCCGAACATGATGGTGAATCCGAGAGGGACGTGTTGGACGTTGTAGGGGAGGTCGCCGGTTGCTGTTGGGTTGGTTCCGTTGAGTTGGAGTTTTGCGGCGAGAGGGTCGGGTTTGGACGTGATGAATTGCTCCGACCTGCTTTGGTAGGAGGAGTAGGCGGAGTAGAGAAGGACTACTCCGAAGACGACGGCGATGGTGTGATTGGAGAATCGGGCGGTGAGCCAGGCTCCCAGGAGAGCGCCGAGCGTGGTGGCGACTTCGAGAAACATTCCGATGCGGATGTTGGAAAGGCCCTCGCGGATGTAGGCAACTGCAGATCCGGAGGAGGTTGCGATGACGGAGATGAGCGAGGCTCCGATGGCATAACGGAGGTCCACTTTGAAGAGGAGGACGAGCGCGGGCACGATGACGACGCCGCCTCCGAGGCCGGTGAGCGCGCCGAGCAGGCCGGCGAGGAGAGAGGTTCCGAAGAGCAGCGCAGTGAACGCCGCAAGGTTCATGCGCGTTTCCTCATGGAGCTATTGCAAGCTTAGTTTTTTCTGCGGGGCGAGGCACATCTATTGGGTTCCCTGGATCTCTTTGAATAACCAGATTCTGGCTACGGCCCAGTCTCGTTTGATCGATCGCGGAGCGAGACCGAGGATAACGGCAACCTGTTCGACGGACAATCCGCCGAAGTAGCGGAGCTCGACGACCTTTGCCTGCCGGGGATTCAGATGTTCCAGCTTTGTGAGGGCAATGTCGAGAGCGAGGACTTCGCTCGAACGCTCGGGCGAGATTGCGAGATTGTCTTCAAGCTCAACTTTAGTAAGGTCGCCGCCTCGTATTGCTGCATTGTGGGCTCTCGCGTGATCGACGAGTACGCGGCGCATGACCTTTGCGGCTACGCCGATGAAATGCTCCCGGTTCTGCCAGTCGATCTGCTCTCCTGCGAGGCGGAGGTAGGCCTCATTAATCAGTGCGGTGGGCTGCAAGGTATGGTCTTTGCGTTCGCGGTGCATGTACCCCGCAGCTAACCTGTGGAGTTCGTTGTAGACCAGAGGCAGCAGCTTGTCGGCGGCAGACTGATCGCCGCTCTTCATTGCGATTAAGAGGCTGGTTACCTCACCATCTTGAACGGACATAAGGCTTTCCTGACAAGGCCAGAATACGCCTTTTGGAAGCGATATGGCTCGTTGGGCATTCTCATGTTCCCGGGCTCTCAAAAATAATTTTCGAATTCATGTCCCTAATGGCTCGCGATCTCCGCTTTAACCAGTGAAGGCGATTATAGACATCGCCCTCCAAAGGAGATCGAGTCATGAAAACCACACGGTTTACTACCATTCTCCGTTCCAGTCTTATTGCGTGTGCCCTAACGATCGGCACGCTTGCTTCGACACAGACCGCGTCAGCTCAAAACGGGGACGGCGTGGCTCAAGCCAACATTCCTTTTACTTTTCAGAGCGGGAGCGCGCATATGCCTGCTGGGGAATATCGAGTCATGCGCACGTCCGACCACTTGATCCTGCTTCAAGGACCTTCACATACAGCCGACTTTGTCCTGGTGAACGATACGGCTAGCACTACGGCGCCCACAAAGGGCAAGCTCGTCTTTCGTCGCTACGGAGACAAGTACTTCCTGCGGGAGATCTGGACGGCAGGGAGCACTCACGGTTTTGAATGCCCGAAGAGCCGCGCTGAAAAGGAGACTCAGCGAGAGAGCTTGAATGCACAGAATCAGAGCGCTCCAAGCACAGTTGAGCTTGCTTTTGAGGTTGCACCTCAACGTTAAGCTCCAGGCAGTCGGCCGCGAAACACCGCGGCCGGCTGCTTCTCTATTTAAGGAGTGCGCCGAGGGTTAAGCCCAGTTGCGGGGGCGGCGGATTCGAGTGGCAAAGATACAGGTTAGAATCCAAGCTGCGTTGCGCCTGGCAATTCGTCTATTCTGAATCCGTTCACTGAGTCATCGTGGACGCGGATAGTCGAGTTCTCGGGTGATGGTGACCGGACAGGATTCTCCGATGGGTATCGTCACGTTAAGTTACGCCGATGCGATGGGGCAGCACAGTGTCGATCTCGACCGCGACTCAACCTCGATCGGCCGTTCGAAGGATCAGGATATTGTGCTTGGCGATGCGTGTGTCTCGCGCCAGCACGCTGTGATCGTGCGCGAGGGGGACACCTATACGGTCATCGATCAGAAGAGCACACACGGCACTTTTCTGAACTCGGTGCGGGTGAGCCGGTCGGTGCTGCGGTTTGAGGATGTGTTGCAACTGGGTTCGCTGCAGGGGACGCGATTGCGGTTTCATCTCCGGTCGAAGGATTCAACGGACGGGGGTTCCCTGCAGTCCGCGGCGAGTGAACTGCTGTCGTCGCTGAGTCAACTGCGAATTTCTGCCGGCGAACTTCGTCCGGCGGCGCGGGAGATGGAGAAATTGAACTGGCTCCTGCGTGCGGCGCGCCAAATCAACGAGGGCGGGGAGATCGAAGATATTCTCAGCGTATTTCTTCATCTGGCGTTGCAGCTTACCGGCCTGGAACGAGGGTTCGTCTTTCTGCAAAAAGACGGCGAGATGCGACTTGCGCAGGGAGTCAGTTCTGATGGCCAGATTCTGCAGGAGGATTCGACGATCTCGCGCCGGGCAATGCAGAGGGCGATTGAAAGCGAGTCAGAGTTTTCAATCAGCAATACGCTTGCGGACCAAAATGCCGCTGAGTGGTCGAGCGTAATGGCGAACAGTATCCGCAGCATCTGCTGCATTCCGCTGCGGAAACGCGCGGGGGCCACGGATTCTGACAAACTGCTTGGGTTGCTCTATCTCGACAGCCAGATTGGACGGGGAATCTGGCCAATGTGGATCATCAACTACTCGATACGATAGCCGCGGAGGCTACCTCGGTGCTGCATAACACGCTGCTCACGGAGGCCGAATTCAAGGCCCGCAAGGAGCGTGAAGAACTCGCGGTTGCGGCGAAGATTCACAGCAACCTGATGTCGATCGCGATGCCTGTGCTTCCGTATGCGGAGATTCAAGCCAAGAGTGTTCCTTGCCTGGCGATTGGCGGGGATTTCTATGACGTGGTGGCGCTGGAGGACTGTGTCTTCGTCACGATTGCGGACGTCTCCGGCAAAGGCGTCTCGGCTGCTATCGTCGCGGCTACGCTGCAGGGAATCATCCACTCGCAGTTTCTCGTAGGGCAGAGTCTCTCGGAGATTGCTGCGGTCGTCAATCAGTTTCTGTGCACTCGCAATGTCGGCAAATACGCGACGATGATTCTGCTGAAGCTCTTCCCGGACGGTCGCGTTGAGTACATGAACTGCGGGCATGTCCAGCCAGTTGCGATCCGAGGTGATCAAGTACGACGCCTGGAGGAGGGAAGCACGGTCGTCGGACTCTTTGCCGAAGCGACCTTTACCTCTTCCAGCTTCGTGTTGCAGCCCGACGAGCAGCTGCTTCTGTTGACCGACGGTGTGACAGAGGCAGAGGACACGGCCGGCAATCAGTTTATTGATGCAGAATTGCACGCAGTTGGAAATCACGAAAGTGTCGGTGCGATTCTCGATCGGGTTGTGAGGTTTCAGGCGCCGAATCTGGCTCAGGACGACTGCACTTTGCTGGCGATCCGATACACAGGTGGACCGAATGCAGTGCGGCAACAGATCGCCGGCGAGAGCGAGAGCTTTAGCTTGTAGAGTTAAGGTGACAACCGAGGTTAAGTTGCATGCAAAGCAGTCCCACGCCGCGCTATATCCAGGTCCATCCGACCGATAATGTCGCGATTGTTGTGAACGAAGGCGGTTTACCGGCGGGAGCGAGGTTTGACTCCGGCCTGGTTCTGCTGGAGGCGGTGCCGGAGGCGCATAAAGTTGCGCTGGAGACGGTTACGAAAGGCGCGCCGATTATCCGCTATGGGGTGACGATTGGGTATGCCCGGCGTGAGATCGCAGCCGGGAGCTGGGTGCATGAAGGCGTGCTCGATCTTCCCGAAGCGCCGGCGCTGGATCGCATTCCTGCGGCAGACGGTGTCGAGAGTTCGCTTGAACCGCTTGAGGGTTTTACGTTTGAGGGGTATGTCAACGACGACGGCACGGTGGGAACCAAGAACATTCTTGGCATCAGCACGACGGTGCAGTGCGTCGCCGCGACCGTTGAGTATGCGGTAAAGAAGATCAAGGCAGAGGTGCTGCCGAAGTATCCCAATGTCGATGATGTTATCGGCATCACGCATCTGTATGGCTGTGGTGTGGCGATTGATGCTCCCGGGTCGGAGATTCCGATTCGCACGCTGCGCAACTTGAGCCTGAATCCGAATCTTGGTGGGGCTCCGCTGGTTGTAAGCCTTGGGTGCGAGAAGTTGCAGCCGGCAAGGATGCTGCCGGATACGACGCTGCCGATTTTGTCGGCGCGTCCCTATGTTGTGCGTCTGCAGGATGAGGAACATCACAGCTTCGGCGATATGGTGCAGGCGATTATGACGATGGCGGAGGAGCGTCTGGTGCTGTTGAACGCGCGGCGGCGGCAGACGCGGCCTGCTTCGGACCTGGTGGTCGGTTTGCAGTGCGGTGGCAGCGATGCTTTTTCCGGAGTTACGGCGAACCCTGCGGTTGGTTATGCTTCGGACTTGCTGGTGCGAGCGGGGGCGACGGTGATGTTCTCGGAGGTGACAGAGGTTCGGGATGCGATTCATCTGCTTACGGCGCGTGCCGCTTCACCGAAGGTTGCGCAGGGCTTGATTCGCGAGATGTCCTGGTATGACAACTATCTGCAACGTGGCTCGGTGGATCGGAGCGCGAATCCTACGCCCGGCAACAAGACCGGCGGGTTGACGAACATTGTGGAGAAGGCGATGGGGTCGATCGCCAAGGCTGGCACGAGTCCCATCAGCGGTGTCTATGGGCCGGGAGAGCGCGTGACTAGTAAGGGGTTGGTGTTTGCTGCTACTCCTGCGAGCGATTTTGTGTGTGGGACGCTGCAACTCGCGGCTGCGATGAACATGCATGTCTTTACGACCGGGCGGGGGACTCCGTATGGTTTGGCGATGGCGCCTGTGATTAAGGTTTCGTCGCGGACGAGCCTGGCGGAGCGCTGGTCGGATCTGATTGATCTTGATGCTGGAACGATCGCTACTGGAGAGGCAAGCATCCAGCAGGTTGGTGAGGCACTCTTTCGGCTCATCCTTGAGGTCGCGAGCGGGCGAAAGCAGACCTGTGCGGATCATTGGGGGCTTCACAATGAGTTTGCTTTGTTCAATCCCGCGCCGATTACCTAGGATCGTTCAGCAAAGGCAAGGTCGCTTGGGATCGAAGCGCCAGTTCGGTCTCGAGATACTGCATTGCCATCGCATCGTCGCGAGCCCCGAGTCCATGCTGAAGATATACACGGTGCGCGGCGTCTACCTGATCCATATCAAGCTCGATGCCAAGGCCCGGACGTTGGGGCACGGTTAAGTTTCCTGCGACGATCTTGAGCGGTTCTTTCGTGAGGCGCTGGCCATCCTGCCATATCCAGTGTGTGTCGATTGCGGTCACTCTTCCTGGTGCCGCCGCGGCGACGTGGGTGAACATGGCGAGCGATACGTCGAAGTGGTTATTTGAATGCGAGCCCCACGTGAGCCCCCATTCGCGGCAGAACTGGGCGACGCGGACGGAGCCCTGCATAGTCCAGAAATGCGGATCTGCGAGGGGAATGTCGATAGCGTGGAGTTCGGCGGCGAAGCGGAGTTGGCGCCAGTCGGTTGCGATCATGTTTGTTGCGGTGGGCAGGCCTGTGGCGCGGCGGAACTCGGCCATGATCTCTCGGCCGGAGAAGCCATGCTCGGCTCCGCAGGGATCTTCGGCGTAGGCGAGGATGTTTTGCTTGTTGGTGCAGAGGCGTATGGCTTCTTCTAGCGACCAGGCTCCGTTGGGGTCGAGCGTGATGCGTGCCTCGGGGAAGCGCTCGGCGAGCGCGGTGACGGTTTCGATCTCTTGTGCGCCAGAGAGGACTCCGCCTTTGAGCTTGAAGTCGCGAAAGCCGTAACGTGCTTCGGCGGCCTCGGCTAATTTGAGGATGGATTCGGTGGTCAGGGCCTCTTCATGGCGGAGACGGAGCCATGGGTCTTCGGGGTTTTCTGCGCTCGCGTAGGGCAGGTCGGTTTTCTTTCTGTCTCCGATATAGAAGAGATAGGCGAGGGCTTCTACTTGATCCCGCTGCTGACCTTCTCCGAGCAGCGCTGCGACGGGCAACTCTAGAAATTGGCCTAGAAGGTCGAGCAGTGCGGATTCGATTGCCGTGACTGCATGCACGGTGGTGCGCAGATCGAAGGTCTGGAGACCGCGCCCTTCGGTGTCGCGGTCGGCGAACCGGGCTTTGATCTGGTTGAGAATTTGCTGGCAGGCTGCGATTCTCTGGCCTTCGACAAGTGGGCGGCTCTCTTCGAGCACCTGGCGAATCTTCTCTCCGCCTGGAACTTCGCCGACACCAGTGTGGCCGGCGTTGTCTGTGATGATGACGAGGTTTCTCGTGAAGAAGGGTGCGTGCGCTCCGCTGAGATTGAGGAGCATGGAGTCGTGGCCTGCGACGGGGACGACTCGCATCGCGATTACGGAAGGAGTTTGGTGAGGGATATCCAAGAGTTTGAGTTCCTGTTCTCTGAAGATTTGCGGAGCTAAAGGTAAACCGCAGGTCCTTCGACTCCGCCCTTCGGGCTTCGCTCAGGATGACACGTCTTTTGATTTATTGCTGGATTATGCCGTTGGTTTTAGTTCGAGACGTTTGATCTCGCCGACGATGACGACGTAGCTGAAGATGGCCATCAGCGCGGCGATGCCTACGAAGACCAGTGCGCCGTTGAAGGAGCCGGTCTTTTGAACGATGAAGCCGATGATGATTGGCGTCGTGATACCGGCGGTGTTTCCGAAGAGATTGAAGAGGCCGCCGTTGAGTCCGATGAGTTCTTTGGGCGAGGTGTCGGCGATGACGGTCCAGCCAAGTGCGCCGAAGCCTTTGCCGAAGAAGGCGAGCGACATGAGGAAGAGGACGACGGACTGCACGTTCGTGTAGTTGCAGGCGATCATCGTGACGGAGAGGAGCATTCCGGCGATGATGGGCAGCTTGCGGGCGAAGGTGAGGGAGTGGCCGCGTCGGAGGAGCGCGTCGGAGCAGATGCCGCCGAGGACCCCGCCGACCGAGCCGCAAAGGGCGGGGAGCGCTACGGCGAAGCCTCCTTTGAGAACAGACATGTGGCGCGCCTGGACGAGGTAGACGGGGAACCAGGTGATGAAGAAGTAGGTCAGCGTGGTGATGCAGAACTGGCCGATGTAGATGCCGACGAGCATGCGCTGCTGAAGGAGTTGCGAGACGCCGGACCAGGTGAGTCCTCGGCTGGTGGGTTTGGTTCCTGCGGTGCGATCGATGTTGACGAGGCCGCCGCCGCGCTCGATGTGCTCGATCTCGGTCGGCGAGATGAGCGGGTGTTCGGGAACGCTGTAGACGGTTTTGTACCACGCGAAGACGAGCACTAAGCCAAAGACGCCCATGAACCAGAAGGTCCATTGCCAGCCGTAGCTGCCAGTGAGCCAGCCGAAGATGGGCGCGAAGGCTACGAGAGCGAAATACTGCGAGGAGTTAAAGATGGCGGAGGCGGTGCCGCGCTCGGCGGTGGGGAACCACGCGGCCACGATGCGTCCATTGCCGGGAAAGACGGGTGATTGCGCAAGGCCGGAGAGAAGGCGGAGCGCGAAGATGGTACTGAAGATGTACGCGGCTGGGAGATAGCCGGCGAACCCGATGAGGAAGGCGCAGATGGTCCAGAGGAAGATGCTGATGCCGTAGACGCGCTTGGAACCGAAGCGGTCGAGCAGGCCTCCGGAGGGGAGTTGGCCGAGGACGTAGGCCCAACTGAAGCCGGAGAGCAGAAAGCCGAAGCGCACAGGAGTGAGTGCGAGCTGCTTCTGCATGGCGGTTCCGGCGACTGAGAGAGCGACGCGGTCTCCATAGCTGAAACAGCTGGCGATGAAGAGCATCGCAATAATAAGGTAGCGGACGTGTGTGGTCTTTGGACCGGATTGGGTGCTCTGCGCGGGTTGGCCAGCGGGCATCAGCCGCGGTCTCCGATGAGTTTCTTTAGGTCGGCGAGCTCGGCTTCGGAGAGGTCAACGAGCGGCGAGCGGACGGGGCCTGCGGAGCGGCCGACCGCGACCATGCCTGCTTTGACGATGGAGACGGCATATCCCTTGCGGCGATTTCGAATGGCGATATACGGCAGGACAAAGTCTCGCAGATCGGCGTAGACCTTCTCGCGGTCGCGCGCCCTCACTGCGGTATAGAAGCCCTGGGCAAATTGGGGCAGGAAGTTGAAGATCGCGGACGAGTAGGTCGTCACGCCCATTTCGAGGTAGGGAAGCGCGAAGGTTTCTGCAGTTGGGAGGCCGCCGATATAGGTGAGGCGGTCTCCGAGGCGTGCGTAGATTCGAGTCATCAGCTCGATGTCGCCGACGCCGTCTTTGAAACCGATGAGGTTTGGGCAGCGCTCGCATAGCCGCGCGAGGGTTGTGTCGTCGATGATGGCGTTGTCGCGGTTGTAGAAGATGACGCCGAGTTTCGTTGCCGCGCACACCGCCTCAGCATGCGCTGCCAGACCTGAGTTCTCCGCGTTCACCAGATAGGGCGGGAGAAGTAGGATGCCATCTGCGCCCGCGTCCTCGGCGGCTTTCGCGAACTCCTTCGCCATCGCTGTTCCGTAGCCGCACCCGGCCAGCACAGGCACTCGGCCAGCGGTCTCGCGTACCGCGGCAGCGACTACGGCAGAGAACTCGCTCAACGTCAGCGAGAAGAACTCGCCGGTGCCGCCTGCTGCAAACAATCCCGCTGGTGCATATTCGAGCAGCCAGGAGATGTGTTTGCGATACGGTGCTTCGTCGAATTGAAAATCTTTTGTGAAGTGTGTGACCGGAAACGAAAGCAGGCCTTCGCCTATTTTCTTCGCCAGCTCGGACGGGCTCATCTTCGACATCCCTGCACCCTGGATCGAAAAATCGACTCACCAAACTATAACGTACGAGAGGCGGTCGTCTCCCAGAACCAAAGCGGTCATTCACAAACCGAGGTTCTCACATGCCGGAGTGAAGAAGATTTTTATCAGTTGGCGCGGGACAGATCGTTCGTATGGACGGTGAAAAACGGAGCATTGAGGTCTTAAGGTGAAGAATTTGCGAGAGAGAAGCTATACCATTTTTATGACCACAGCCACTGCTGCGATGACCATCATCACGATCGCGATAAATGGATACCAAAAGTACGCCATCGGGATGTCTTCCAGGTCGCCGTTCATGTCGGTTTTCATCTTGGTTCCTCCGTACAAACAATTAGAGTCGCCATGCGGTTCGATAGTTTCAATACAATCTGACCATTCTGAACCGCATCGATGACGCCATCAATTCGCTGCTGTTGCGGACTGGTGAGCGAACTTGAGGGCGGAGCAGCGCTCAAATAAAGGGCATTTTGACGGAGTCCCATTTTCTAGCTGGTATTGAAGCTCATGCTTCAGACGTAAGCGATCACATCCACAGGATGGGTGCTGAAGTGAATGGGGCCTACATAATTCCCTACACTTACCATCGCTTTGGCTAGTCTAGGTCTTTCGATAAGCTTTTGATTCTAATGGAGCACCGGATGGGAGTTGAACCCATGAATACTGGTTTTGCAGACCAGCGCGTTAGCCACTTCGCCACCGGTGCTCATGTCCGCCACGCAATCTGAATCGTTGCGCGGCGGTTGAATTCGTTACTTCGGCTGCGCCGTCGTTCGCAGATACGGCTTCACCGTCTTGTAGCCGGGGAAGATTTTTTCGGCGTCGTCATTCGAGACAGCACCCGTAATGATCACATCTTCGCCCTGTTTCCAGTTCGCAGGGGTTGCAACCTTGTGCTTCGCTGTTAACTGCATCGAGTCCAGCACGCGAATAATCTCGTCGAAGTTGCGGCCGGTGGTCATTGGATAAGCCAGTGTCAGCTTGATCTTCTTGTCGGGGCCGATGACGAAGACCATACGTACGGTCGCGTTGTCGGCGGGAGTGCGTCCCTCGCAGCTATCGCCGGCATCACCTGGCAACATGTCATAGAGCTTCGCCACCTTCAGCTCCGTGTCGCCGATGACGGGATAGTTGATGGTCTGTCCGGTCACATCCTGGATGTCTTTGGCCCACTTGCTGTGGTTTTCGACCGGGTCGACGCTCAGCCCGATCACCTTGGCTCCACGTTTTGCGAACTCTCCTTCGAGCCCTGCGACGGCGCCGAGTTCGGTCGTGCAGATGGGCGTGAAGTCCTTTGGATGAGAGAAGAGAACAGCCCAGTTATCGCCAATCCATTCGTGGAAATGGATCGTTCCATGCGTCGTCTCGGCAGTGAAGTCAGGTGCAACATCGTTAATTCGAAGTGACATATTCAATTCGCCTTCTGTGGGCTATGCCCACTTTGTTTTTTGAAACCCGCAGTCCTGGAGAATTCTACAGAACGTAAAAAACCCACCCGGCGCATTCGCTTCGGGTGGGTCTGTGCTGCTCGAAGATGCTTACTTCGATTCGCTCATCCACACACCCGTGCCGGGCTACAGCAACAGCAGCAGGGGGTGGAGGCCGAATTGGGCATCATCGTCATGTCTAATCTT
The DNA here is from genome assembly GCA_963802695.1 of uncultured Acidobacteriaceae bacterium. Classification (GTDB taxonomy): domain Bacteria; phylum Acidobacteriota; class Terriglobia; order Terriglobales; family Acidobacteriaceae; genus Edaphobacter. Next base: position 213,435 of record CAWDJN010000009.1, on the reverse strand, counting down.
TTGTACCGCCTGCCAGCTGAGCTAGCATGAGGAAGGTTGGCCTCACTGCGGTCTGTCCAAACCATACGTCTCCGGGAGACACCATGTCAACTGATCCCCGCTGCATTCCACCTGCAACTTTAGCCGCAGCTCCGTCTACGGCTCACTGCGCCTACGACTATTCCCAGGTTGATGTCTTCGCCGAGAATCCGCTCGAAGGCAATGCCCTGGCGGTCTTCGCGGATGGCCGCGGCCTCTCCACCGAGGAGATGCAGGCGCTGGCTCGCGAGACCAATCTCAGCGAAACAACCTTCATCCTTCCGCGCGCTCCCGAAGTTGAACGCGAGCGCGGCGTGCAGGTTCGTATCTTTCTCACGACGGCGGAGGTGCCTTTCGCTGGGCATCCAACGCTGGGTACCGCGAGCTGGCTTTACTGGAATCATCCCGCCTTGCGGGGTGCTGAAGAGATCGTGCTCGACCTCGGCATCGGCCTCATCCCAGTGCGCTTCAAGCCTCCTCAACCCAACGAGTGCGGCGTCTTCGGCACGATGAAACAGAAGGACCCAACCTTTGGCGAACTCATTCACAGCAGGGAAGAGCGCGAGGCGCTGGCGGCAGCGATGAGTCTTTCGCCGAACGACCTCGATCCCGAGCTGCCCGCGCAGGTCGTATCGACGGGCATGCCCTTCTGCGTCGTCGCGCTCCGTTCGCTTGAAGTCGCCTCACGTCTGCGCATCTCGCCGCAGTTCTCGCGGCCTTATCTCGACCGCATCAAGGCGCGCTACTTCCATTGCATCACTCGTGCCGCTGCGGACTCAAAGGCAGACTGGCATGCGCGCATGCAGTTCGATGGCGGCGAAGATCCTGCGACCGGCTCGGCCTCGGGATGTGCCATTGCCTACCTCGTTCGTCACGGAGCGGTCGCGAGCGGGCAAGAGGTGGTCATTGAACAGGGAGTTGAGATCCGTCGCCCCAGCCGAATTCATGTCAGCGCGGCGATCGAAGACGGCCTGGTAAAAAAAGTGTTCGTCGGCGGACGCACAATTCCTGTTGCATGCGGACGGTTTTTCCTGCCGTGATGCACCCGATTTCAACAGGCACGCTTCGTGAATCCCCAATGAATTCGCACCCTTTTCACTTGGCGGTGGATGCGCAAGGGCAAAGATTGTTCATCTTCGCCCTAACTTCGCCGTTGCCAAGCTAGCCAACCATTCGTACTGTTGGAAAGCGTTGACGACGGCACGACACGCAATGTGAAGCGTCGTTCGAGATGAAAATAGCTTTCGCCTGTTTTTCTGACAATTTGAGTTGAGAGATGCTTGACTGCCCTGCAGTCGTTCTCCCAGAGTCTCAACCTCTCTGACTGCACACGCAGCGAGGCCGATGCCTTATCTTCAGGCGTCGTTCTCCCTGTACTCGCAGCAGGAGGTTCCTGTCTCCCGGAGTTACGTGGCAACCTGCGCGGCACCGGCCTCTCTCGCACCCCGCGGTTCGGCAGCTTTTGCTTGCTGGACAGATGGCACTGATCCCAGGTGGAGCAGACCGGAGAGCCTTGCTCTTTTGTTTGCGGACCCCGGGGAGCAAACGACCCATCACGCACCGACGAGCCGATTCGGCTGGGCCACGGGGCATTCTTTGGCACTCCAGGCCGGCACGTCTGCAAACCAACAGATGCGCCGGGCTGGTCCATCGGCCGCGATCCGTCAGAAGACGGCATCCGGCAGAAGCGAGACTGCATGCGCCCCAAGAAGACGATTCTCTGCGTTGATGACAATGAACAAGTTCTCTCTGTCCGTTGTTTCCTGCTTGAAACTCGCGGTTATCGCGTCATCACGGCTCAAACGCCGCAGGAGGCTCTCGAAGTTCTCGAGCGTTCTCTTCCCGGATCCCTGGACCTGGTTCTCTGCGATCTCCTCATGCCCCAGATGGACGGCAACGAGCTCGTCCGGCGCGCGAAACAACTGCACCCGGGCCTTCCTGCGATGATCGTCTCCGGCACGGTCAACGCGTTCGACCGTGCTCTTCATGCCGACGTCTTTTTGCCGAAGGGCGGCAGCTCGCCTGCCGAGATGATCGAACGCATCCGCGTCCTCGTCGCTCGCAAACGCGGCCCTAAGAAGGCAATTCCAGCCGCTTCCGCGCAGTCTGCAGATATGGGCACGTTCGCGCACGCAACGGCCAGCTAACAAGCTCTCCCAACAAGCGGAGCGCATGGCGCAGCGAGCATCACGCCTCGACTAACCCATACCTCCGCTGCCATTGGAGCTTCAGCCGCGCCCACACCGCATCTCGCTCTTCGCGGGAAATTGCCGGGTCGGGGGACTCGGCGAACTTCGCAGCTTCTATCTTTGCCAGCTCAAGCACAGCGCGGTCGCGGATCAGGTTCGCGACGCGAAACTCCGGCAGGCCGGCCTGTCGTGTGCCGAAGAACTCTCCCGGTCCCCGCTGCTGCAGATCCAACTCAGCCAGTTCAAAGCCGTTCTGTGTGCGAACCATTGCTTCCAGGCGCGCTTCGGCCTGCTCGGTAACTCTGCCGCCGGTCATCAGAATGCAGTAGCTCTTCGCTGCGCCACGGCCCACACGTCCTCGCAGCTGGTGCATCTGCGCCAATCCAAACCGCTCTGCGTGTTCAATCACCATAACGGTCGCGTTGGGCACGTCTACGCCTACTTCAATAACGGTCGTGGCGATGAGTACATCAATCTCTCCGCGCTGGAACCGCCGCATCGTGACTTCTTTATCGTCCGCGCTCAGCCTGCCATGGAGCAAGCCCACTCGCAGCCCGGAGAGCGGGCCCTTTCGCAGCTCCTCATACATATCGGCCGCGGCGCGGAGTGCTTTCTTCGCCCCGAACAGCTTCTCGGTCTTCGCGGCCTTTCCCTTCGCCTTCGGGCTTGTAGGTGCGTTGCCTTTTTTTGAGCCTTTCATGGAAGTGTCATCCCGACCGGAGCGAAGCGGAGTGGAGGGACCTGTGGTTTTTTTACCAGCCATGGCGTTTGAAGGATCGAACGCTTCCTCTTCATCCTGCGGAAAATCCAGCTCGGGCTGATCGTCCTTCGCGCCTTCAATCACCGGATAAACGATGTAAGCCTGACGTCCAGTCTCCACCTGCTTTCGTATAAATCCCCACACGTCTTCGGCGCGCTCCTCCGTCGTTCGCCTCGTAACGACAGGAGTGCGTCCCGGAGGCAGCTCATCGATCACGCTGGCGTCGAGATCGCCGTACAACGTCAGGGCGAGCGTTCGCGGGATCGGTGTGGCCGTCATCACCAGAACATCCGGGTCCAGCGAGCCCGGCTTCTTCATCAGACGAAAACGCTGCTGCACGCCGAACCTGTGCTGCTCATCGACGATCACAAGGCCGAGATTGTTGAAGTCCACCTTGTCTTCTATCAAAGCGTGAGTGCCAATTGCCAGGTCGGTCTCGCCGCGAAAGATTCTGCCTCTCGCCTCGCGTTTTGCGGCCTCATCGAGTGATCCGGTCAGCAAAGTCACGCGGTAGGGCTTGCCTGTGCGCGGCGAGAGCACATCGCCCAGCAGCTTCCGCGCCGAAAGATAGTGCTGTGTTGCGAGAATCTCCGTCGGCGCCATCAGTGCGGTCTGATAGCCGTTCTCAATCGCGACCAACGCGGCCTGCATGGCGACGATCGTCTTGCCGGAGCCCACGTCCCCTTGAAGCAGCCGCCGCATCGGACGCGGTTTGCGCATGTCATCGGCAATCTCGCCGAGCACGCGCTTCTGCGCCGTCGTCGGGTGGAAGGGAAGTATCTGCTTGATCGCCTCGCGCACGGTCGCGTCCGTCGCGAACGCGGTTCCTTCGCGCTCGCGCATGCGCCGCCGTTTCAACTCAAGCCCAAGCTCGAGGTAAAACAGCTCCTCAAAGATCAGCCGCCGGTGGGCCGGAGTCGATGCAGACATCAACTCCGTCATCGGCGTTCCAGCCTCTGGAAAATGGACTGCCTTCAGAGCAGCCAGTCGGGTTGGAAACTTCAGGCTCTGCCGCAGGGATGTGGGAAGTGTCTCCTCAACCGCGAAATCTGTTCGCTGAGCAGCGGCCTCGCTGGCTCCCTGCTTCTCCAACTCTTCAAACAGGCTCCAGATCACCCTTCGTAGCCATTTCGAACCCAGCTTTGCGCCCCAGGCCGTTGTGCCACCGAGAGTCTCGTAGACGGGAACGATTCTTCCCACTTCGAGCATTGCAAATTCAGCATCAGCGTCGCCATGAGCAGGCAGAATCTCGAACTGCGGCTGAATCATCTTGAACTTGCCGGCGCTCGATCGCGAAGGCTCCAGCTTGCCGTACAGCGCGACCATCCGGCCCACCTGAAACTTGTCCCGGAGGTAGCTCCCGTGAAACCACATCGCCTTGACGGTATCGAGGCCCTGCCCCACAGTCATCTCAAATAGAGGCATGTGTCGCGTACGCAGAAGCACCGTGCCCCGCACCTCGCCAATTACCGAAGCCATTGCACCGGCTTGCAGCGCGCGGATCGGCACGGGATTCAACCGGTCTTCATAGCGAAACGGCAGATGGTAGAGCAGGTCCTCGACCGTTTCGACGCCGCGTTTCGTCAACTCGGCGGCAACGCGCTCGCCCACTCGCTTTACAAATTTGACCGGTGTAGAAAGTTCCAGCACACACCGATGCTATCAACCGAATCCAACGTCCACGCCCTGCTAAACTGATAATGACCCTCCAAATTACGAGAATCCATGCCCATCGTAGAACTGCAACATGTCCGCAAGGCCTACGACACGAAGATCGCTGTCGCAGACCTCAGCTTCCAGATTGAACCCGGGAGTATGTTCGGCCTTCTCGGCCCCAACGGCTCCGGCAAGACCTCCACCATTCGCATGATGATCGGCATGACGGTTCCCGACTCCGGGACCGTCAACCTCTTCGACCAGCCGTTCAAGCGCGACCTTCTGGCGCGCGTCGGCTACCTGCCCGAAGAACGCGGTCTCTACAAGAAGATGAAGGTCATCGATCAGCTCATCTTCCTCGGCGAGCTGCACGGGCTTGACGCCGCCACTGCGGGCAAGCGCGCCTATGCGTGGTGCGAGCGCATGGAGATCAGTGAGGCCATCGAGAAGAAGACCGAAGAGCTCTCCAAGGGCATGCAGCAGAAGATTCAGTTCATCGCGGCGCTGCTCCACGACCCCGACCTCATCATCATGGACGAGCCCTTCAGCGGCCTCGACCCTGTCAACGCGACGCTTCTGCAGGACACGCTTGTCGACCTCCGCAACCAGGGCCGATCCATCCTCTTCTCCACGCATCGCATGGACCAGGTGGAAAAACTCTGCGACGCTATCGCCCTCATCAGCCGCGGCAATCTGATCCTCTCGGGCGGCATGCGCGAGATCAAGAGTCGGTACCCGCGCAACCGCGTCCAGGTCATCTTCGACGGCGATGCAGGCTTTCTCGACCACCCGACCATCGAATCCGCCAAAAATTACTCCGGCCACGCCGAGATCAAGCTGAAAGACGGCGTCTCCCCGCAACAACTCCTCGCTGCCGCCGTCGGCAACGGCACTCACATCAACCACTTCGAGGTCATGGAACCCACCCTCGAAGAGATCTTTATCGAAGCCGTAGGAGGCAAAGCCGATGCGTAATGTCTGGCTCATCGCAAAGCGCGAGTACCTCGAGCGCATCCACGCAAAGAGTTTCCTCATCATGACGATTCTCATTCCGATCATCATGGGAGGCCTTCTCTACGGCGGCGCCATCATCAACAGCCGCATCGGCTCCAACCACATTGCCGTCGTGACTGATAACCCGCAGTTCGCAGAAGACCTCAAGACTGAGCTCTCCGGCAAGAACCGGAAAGCCATCGTCGACGTCTACTCGCCTGCCGATGCCAACGTTCGCGACCTCCTCGACCAGCGCATGCAGAAGCGCAGCATCGGCCTCGGCGGTTATCTCTGGGTCACGCCTCCCGCCGCGGGCGAATCGCGCGGCACCTACGAGTGGGACCCTAAAGCGAAAGCCGACATCGTCACCAAATCCCGCGTAGCCGACGCCGTTCGCGGTGTCCTTGCCCGCGAAACCCTCGCCCAGAAGGGCATGAGCGCGGCCGAGGTCAACGACCTCCTAAAGCCTGTCGAACTCAAGCCGCCGCCCAAAGACCGCAAAAACTCAGACGCCGCATTCGCCAGCGCCTACGGCCTCTTTTTCCTCATGTACTTCGTTATCCTCTTCTACGGAATGAATGTCGCGCGCTCGATCATCGAAGAGAAAACCTCGCGCGTCTTCGAGGTGATGCTCTCCAAAGTGCGTCCCAGCGGAGATGATGGCCGGCAAGGTCATCGGCGTCGGCTCCGTCGGCCTTACGCAGGTCGGCATCTGGATCATCGTTGCCCTTGCTGCCTTCAAGATCCAGGGACTCGGCAACGATTTCGACAACGCGCTACCTACGCCCGGCCAACTCGTCTGCTTCGTCATCTTCTTCACTCTTGGCTACGTGCTTTACTCGAGCATCGCCGCGGCCCTGGGAGCGATGACCAACTCCGAGCAGGAACTCCAGCAGATGAACATGTTCCTGATGCTTCCCCTCATCGCCTGCTCCGTCGTTATCTTTCGCGTCGTCACCGACCCCGACGGCCCCATCTCGGTGTTCATGTCGTTCGTGCCCTTCTGCACGCCGCTGATCATGTACACGAGGATTATCGTGCATCAACCGCCCATCTGGCAGATCGCGCTCAGCATCGTGCTGCTCATCGCAACTATCTACGTCATACTCTGGATCGCCAGCCGCATCTACCGCGTCGGCGTGCTGATGTACGGCAAAAAACCGAACCTGCCGGAGATCCTCCGCTGGCTCAGATACACCTAGCGCAGTGCTCTCGGCCACTCACCGGCTCGAGAGCACAAACGTATTCTCATCTGCATCCGCGAAGATGGCCGACGTCCCCCAGCTTTCTTTTTTCGGCGGCTTCACGAATTTCACTCCACGTGACTCCATCGCCTTCGCGGTTGCCACGACGTCATCGCACCAGAAGCTGATCGACTGAAACGTGCCGATGCGGTCTTCGTGACCCTCCGGGGTGAACAACGCCATCCCGGTCTCTGCACCGGGAATCGATAGCTCAATCCACCGCTGCCCCGGCCCCATCTCCTGGTCCGTTGCGATCTTCAAACCCACCTTTTCAGTCCAGAACTTCAACGCCGCATCCTGGTTCTTCACCGGGATACCTACAAACTTCACGCCTCGAATCATGGTCTCTCCTCCTCTGCTGAGCAGACTAGAACCCGCGAGTGCCCAGACGCAATTGCCTCTTCATTGCTATAGTGATAAGCAATATAGCGTGCCTGCAAAGATGCTTAAGCTCGATCCCTACGTAACCCACACTCTCATGCGCGACCTCACCGGACACGACCGCCGTCCCGCGAGCTTTCTCGTCTATCTCTGGCTGGCAGCCGAGGCCGAGCAGCGCGGCGCCGACGTGCAGATCAGCTATCAGGAGCTGGCTGAAAACGTCGGTCTCAGCAAGAGTGCCGCACAGGATGCCGTTCGCTGGCTCATCAAACGCCGCCTTCTTGCTGCGAAGAAGAAAAACGCGACTGCGATCCCCACCTACAAGACACTCGCTCCATGGAAGAGCCGCTGAGCCGGCACGATCACCAGGCGCCCTGTTTGCCTCCGTACCACCACACCATCCCTATCCCAAACGTAGGCTGACTCGTCGCCAACACGCCAGGTTTGTTCGTCAGGAAGAACGGCACATTGCTGTGATCGCGCCGGAATTCCAAGCGCGCCAGAAATCCATCACCGAACTTGTACTCATATGTCCCGGTGAATTCGTTCAGCACCTGGCTCGTCCCGGTGTACAGGCCTCCCTTGTCGCTCAGGTACTCTCCACGTCCTGCCAGCGCCATATCGCGGCTTGAATTGGTAGCGCGCATATCCTGCGCCGCCATAGACCTCCGAAGGAGCGGAAGACCTTCCCGGTCCTGCCTCCGCCCATTCCCGTTGGATAACATAATCTCCCTCGAGCGCGAACGTCAGCTTCGGAGTGGCATTCCACGTCACGTAGCTATCGAAGATATTCGCCTTGCCATCGGGCGCCGGATTAATCGGAGCGAGACACAGCCCTGGCTGCACCGGAGCGGTGCAGTTGGTCGCAGGCATCACATCCGGATGGTCCTGCCCGATGTAGTAGTTGAAGTTCCACGAAACGTTGCTCCTTGGCTGCGCGGTAAATCCGAAGAGCTCGTCTTTGTAGCTGTTCGTCGGTTCCGACTGGTTCGTTCCATTCACCAGCCAGTAGTTCAATGTCAGCTTGTCGTTCCACTTATAGTTGACGCGAACTCCCTCGTGGTAGAACGGCAGGTAGTCGAACCAGAACGAGCGCGAATAATTCATCTGGTCCTTGGTGTAGTTGCCCTCAATCCCCAGTGAGCTCGCCCACTTTCCGACATCCACGGTCAACCCCTTGCCCAACGGAGCCACATACGTCCCATAAGCCTGGAAGATATTTCTGTAGACCTCCGGCCTCGGCTCATTCGCGGGATTGCCCTGCAACGTCTCCGTCGCCTGTCCAAACTGGAGGTCCAGCCGCATCCCATAGCGCCTGCCACTCGGCACGTCCGGTTGCCAGTCGAAGATAAGATCGGCCTGGTTGATGCTGAAGACGTTGCTCAACACATCGAACGGGCGCAGATACTGCACCCTTCCAATGGGGTGATTGAAGTCATACTCGTAGTAGCCATCGAGCGTGTAGTTCAATGTCGCGCCACCAGGCAGCGTCGTCGGGAGTGCCGGAATCGCAGGCAAACTCTGCGTCGCGATGGTCTGCTGTGCGGGCGCAACTCCGCTGCTCGATACGCTCTCCACGCTGCTTCGAATATTCGCAGCGGGCAACGCCAGCACTGCCGGTTTCAACGAAGCGGTCTCCACCACTTCGCCGGCTTTCTGCCTGTTCAACTCGGCTTCCAGTGCGCTCACCCGTCCGGCCAGTTCGCGAACTGTCTGTCGAAGCTCCTCCACTTCATCGCGGGAGGCGGACGAAGGAGCGCTCTGCGCAATCGCAGGATGGCTGGCGGTCAGGGCTATTAAGACAACGAGAAAGACCTGTAGTCGAAAGAAGAATCGCATGGAGAGACCTCGCGGGAGCGCCATTAAGCAGACCACATACGGCATCAAGAAATCGTAAATGTGGGCCGCAGAGTGCCCAGTTTGCATACCCCGCAGCCGTTCGCCCGTATATATACCTACAGACCAGGAATTCGAGGGCTACCATTGGCAGCGGGAACAACAGCAACTGGAACCACAAGTTTGAACCAGAACAACACCAGGCGGCGCGATCTGCTCGAACTCGCCATAGGCTACGGCCTCATCATGGCGACTATCTGGACCGCGAATCCTGCACAAAGAGTTCTGTACTGGCTGGCCTTCGCATGGATCGGAGGAACCACATGGTCGCGGCGCGAAAGTTGGACGGCGCTTGGCCTGGGGCGCAAAGGTCTGTGGGCTTCGCTTTGGATCGTCGCCGTTGCGCTACTGCTCTCCGGCGCTGCCGTTTTCCTCGCATGGCGGAATGGCACGTTGCATCCTCTCCATGGCGCCACTCCGATGCCGGTGCACGGCGGGGGTTACATCGTGTGGGCTCTTATGCAGCAGTTCATCCTGCAGTGTTATTTTCTGCAACGGCTGCTGCGCCTGCTGCCCGGCATTGCGCTTCCGGTCGCGATTGCAACGATCATCTTCTCCGTTGCGCACCTGCCCAACCCAGTTCTCACGCCCCTTACGCTCGTCTGGGGAGCGATTTCGTGCGTGCTCTTCCTGCGCTATCGCAACATCTATGCTCTCGGGCTGGCTCACGGCATCATGGGGCTTTGCGTCGCGATAACTGTGCCCAATGCGCTGCATCGTCACATGCGAGTGGGGATGGGCTACCTGCGGTACTACCGGAACCATCGGCCGGACCGCCCCGCCGGCCATCTACCTCAACGCAGCCAGAGCGACCAGAGCGTATCGACCGACGCATGGGTTACTGCCGAGGCTCCCACGCGGCGCTCCTGACGCCACGCGCGCCCGTAAAAGATCCCCGCCAGCGCCGCCAGCACGACATATTGCCAGTTGAAGTGCGCAGCGCGTTTGTTGAAGTGCGAGAGGCCAAACAGAATCGCCGTCGTTATCAATGCCCAGCGTGGTCCCACTCGACGCTCCAGCAGGTTCTGCATCCACCCGCGAAAGAAGACCTCCTCCGGCACAGCGATAAAGAAAAATGTAAACACCCATGCGAGCACCGCGTGTGACAGCGAGGGAAGCTGCGCATGAAAATGCAGAAACCCCATCGCGAGTCCAAGCACGATCGCGACAGGAGCATACATGGCTAACTCACGCAGCCCGATCCGAAGATCGGAAACGCGAAGCCGCAGGTCGAACCCCACTCCCTGGAGCCGTCGAATCGCAAGAAAGCCATAGAGACCGGCATCCAACAGCAGCATCTTGTTGAAGACGGCAAGGCGAGGCGGCCATGCCGGCTCGAACCACCGAAGGTCCACCGCAAGGCCGAGCGTCAGAAGCACCACAAAGTCGCGCCAGTCTCCGTGCTGCTCCGGGTCCGCAACGCTCGCCGCATAAAGTAGCCAGGTGATTGCCACGGGCAACAGGAGGTAGAGCGCAAACCAGCTCCACCGGAACATACCGTACGATGTCGCAACGAGCACATAGGGAACACACAGCACCGCAGGCCGAATGATGCGAACCGCATCGTGAGAGCGTGGTTCCGCCTGGACGAGGCGCGGCCAGAACGCCGTTACCAGGAAGGGAAAGAGCGTCAGCAGCGCCGCAACGACGACCGAAGGATGAATCGGGAAGGTCTGCATCAGCTTCGAGAATAGACTCCCTCTACAACTGAACCGCAAGGGTAAACTCAAACAGTGGCTTCCGCCTACAACCTGAAGCAGCGCATTACTCTCGCCATTGTGCCGCGTCTTGCGAGCCTGATTATCCGCATTCTAGGCATGACGCTTCGTTACGAAGACGTGTGCGAGCCGGGTGCAACTCCCGGCTATAACTCGCCACCCCCGGCCGTCTACGCGTTCTGGCACCGCTGCCTGCTTTCCGGAGCGTGGCGATTCCGAAAGTATGGTCTCACCATCTTGATCAGCCGAAGCTTCGACGGGGAACTCATCGCGCGGACGGTCGAGCGCCTGGGTTATATTGCCATCCGCGGCTCGAGCTCACGCGATGGGGCCCCCGGCCTGCGCAATATGCAGCGTGCTTACCTCGACGGTCACTACTGCGCCTTCACTGCTGATGGGCCCCGTGGTCCGGCCATGGTCGCGAAGCCCGGTGCGGCGCAGCTCGCACAGCTCGTTAACACCACGGTCCGCACCTGCTACATCCATCCCCACAGGGCATGGCAGCTTCGCTCGTGGGACCGCTTCCTTATCCCCAAACCTTTTTCCCGAGTCACGATCGCCTGGACACTTCCTGCGCCTGCCAACCTGCCCTCGGTCCAGGCTGCCCTCGATCGCTCTGTCGAACTCGCTCAATCGGTGAAAAAATAGTTGAGAAAAGTGAAAGATTTTCAGACGGCGAAAACCACCACGCAAAACACCACAAAGTCACCACGATTTACCAGCCAAAACACCACGAATTACCACGCATTTTTGACCTGATTTGCGCGTATCCGACTTCAATTTCGACCTGCCCGAAGAGCTGATCGCCCAGTCCCCACCGGCGATTCGCGGCTCCAGCCGCATGCTCGTCGTCGACCGCGCCACCGGCGCTTATCAGGACAATTTTTTTCGCAATCTCCCCCATTTTCTGCGACCTGGCGACCTGCTCATACTCAACGACAGCCGCGTGATTCCCGCCCGCCTCTACGCCACCCGCGCCGGTCTCCACACCCAGCAGAACTCTCCTGAGCCATCAGGCCGCATCGAAGTCCTTCTAACGCAACAGATTAACGAAAACGATTGGACCGCATTGGTGCGACCGAGCAAAAAAGTCCAGCCCGGCGAACACCTCCATTTCCGGACTGAAGATGCTCCTAAACCATTGCTGGAAGCAGAGATAATTGCCGCAGGAGAATTCGGCGAACGCACCTTGCGCTTTCAACCTGTCGCGGACTTTCACGCCATCCTCAACAAAATAGGCCACATGCCGCTCCCGCCCTACATCCACCGCGACGACACGATCGAAGATCGCGACCGCTATCAAACCGTCTTCTCTCACCAACCCGGCAGCGCGGCCGCACCCACTGCGGGACTCCACTTTACCCCGGAGATTCTGAAGGAAATCAGAGACATAGGAGTCCGAATTGAAACAATCACCCTTCACGTCGGTCTAGGCACCTTCCAGCCCGTTCGCGCAGAAAACGTAGAAGACATTCATCTCCACGCCGAACACTACACTTTGCCCGCCACCACTGCCGAGGCAATAAACTCCGCGCTGGAAGCGGGGAATCGCATCATCGCCGCAGGCACAACCACGACACGCACGCTCGAGCACTGCGCGGCGATCGCTCAGGGAAAGCCTCTCCACGCGCACTCCGGCCAGACCAGTATTTTTATAAGCCCCGGATATAGATTTCAGATCGTGAGCGGTCTTCTGACCAACTTTCATCTCCCAAAATCTACGCTTCTGATGCTTGTCAGCGCCTTTGCCGGCAGGGAAGCGGTGCTTGCCGCCTATGCCCATGCAGTACGCGAACGCTATCGCTTTTTCAGCTACGGCGACTGCATGCTGCTCTTATAGCTCCCATCCGGGGACAACGCGCTACCATCAAAAGGTGATGGCTAAAGTAACTGCTCAACCTACTGGGTCCGAAACAAAACCGCCGATCTATCTGCTCGACAGCATGGCCTTTATCTTTCGGGCTTATCACGCAATGCAGCGGCAGCGGCCAATGTCTACGCGGACAGGGATTCCTACGGCTGCGACGTATGTGTTTGTGAACATGATTAACAAGCTGCGCAAGGACTTTGCTCCGCAGTACCTGGCGGCGGTGTATGACGTGGGCGCGCCCGTGCATCGCAATGAGCTGGCTACGCAGTTGAAGGATGTGCAGAAGTTCAATATCAAAACGCAGCAGTTTGAGACGGTGGAGTATGGCGGATATAAAGCGAACCGGACAGAGACTCCTCCGGATTTGATTCAGCAGCAACCCTACATCCGGCGGGCGCTGGAGGCGTTTCGGATTCCGATTCTCTACTACGAGGGCTTTGAGGCGGATGACGTAATTGGGACGCTGTCGTGCAAGCTGGCGGCGCTTGGGCACCATGTTTATGTCGTGTCGTCGGACAAGGACATGATGCAGCTGGTCAATAAGAATGTTTCGATCCTGAATCCGACGAAGGACAACTTGATTCTCGATCCGGCTGGTGTGGAGGCGGTGCTGGGCGTGCCGCCTGAGCGCGTGGTGGATGTGATGGCGCTGCGTGGGGACTCGGTTGATAACATTCCCGGTGCTCCTGGGATTGGAGACAAGGGATCTGTTGAACTGATTCAGCAGTTCGGCAGTGTGGAGGGGGCACTGGATGCGGCAACGAGTCATCCGGAGCAGGTGAAACGCAAGACCTATCGGGAGTCGTTGCAGAACAATCGCGAGAACATTTTGCTCTCGAAAGAGTTGGTGACGATTCACACGAGCGTGCCGATTGAGTATTCACTCGAGGCCATGCGGACGCAGCCGGTGGACAATGCGGCCTGCAGACAGCTCTTCGCGGAGCTTGAATTTACGACTTTGCTGAAGGAGCTTGCTCCTGCGGTGGATAACACAGTCATCGATTACAACCTCAAGCCTACGGCCGTCGAGATCGGCCAGCTTCTGAGTGAGGCGCGTGCCGTTGATCCGAAGACGAATCGCCCGCGCGGCCTGGCTATTGCGATCTTTGAGGATGCAAGGGCGATTGCGGAGGAGACCGCGGCGGAGCCTTCGGATGAGAATGGCGAGCCTGAGCCGGCTCCGGCGGAGAACATGTCTCTTTTTGGAAGTGCCGAGTCTGCGGTGCCGAGTTCTGCCGTCATTGTGTCGAAGGTGACGGAAGATCCGGCGAGGCGGCTTGGGCTTGCTGTCAACGACAGCTTTGCGATTGAGGTGTCGTTGGATTCGCACGGGGTGAGAGATGCGCTGGCAGACCCGAAGCTTCCCAAGGATGTGCACGATTTGAAGGCGATCCTACGGGCTCTGGAGCCACATAAGGCTGCATTGGAGGGTGTTCGGGATGATGTGATGCTGCTGAGCTATCTGGTCAATCCGACGCATGGTTCGCACACCCTGCCAGATATTGCTGCGCGCACGACAAGCCGTGCGCTGGTGCATCAGCTTACGAAGGATAATCCTGCCGATCCGAAGCGATTGCCGGAAGCGGCGGCGGCAATCGTTCGGCTTGCGAGTGCGATTGGGAAGCAGATCGCTGAGTGCGGGACGATTGAACACCACGTTCCTGCTGATGATCCGTCGCTGGGCGGAGCCGTAACGCCGGAGATGTTGTTTGCTGCTCCTGCGAGTGCTGGTGCTTCTACTACGGGAGAATCTGCGCTGCTTAATGTTTACGAGACGATCGATAAGCCGCTGGTTCCTGTGCTGTTGCGCATGGAGCAAGTTGGAGTGCGGATTGATCCGGAGTTTTTGCGTGGAATGTCATCGCGGCTGGCGGTCGAGATCGACGATCTGGCCGAGAGGATTTACAAGGACTCCGGGCATCGCTTCAACATTAATTCGCCGAAGCAGCTTGGGGACGTGTTGTTCAACAAGATGTTGCTGCCTAAGCCGATGAAGTATGGCAAGGGGAAGGTGGTTTCGACTGCGCAGGATGTGTTGGAGGAACTGGCTGAGAATCATTCGATTGCGGCGCTGGTCATCGAGCATCGGCAGTTGCAAAAGCTGAAGTCCACTTACCTCGATCAGTTGCCGGCGCTGGCGGACGCGCAGGGGCGGGTGCATACGACGTTCAACCAAGTGGGTACCGCGACGGGACGGCTTTCAAGCACGAATCCAAATCTGCAGAATATTCCGGTGCGGACGGCTGTGGGACGGGAGATTCGTGCGGCCTTCATTGCGGCGCCGGGGAATGTGCTGATGTCTGCGGACTATTCGCAGATTGAGCTGCGATTGATGGCGCACTTCTCGCAGGATCCGTTGCTGCTCGATGCTTACCGGACGGGCAAGGACATTCATACTTTGACCGCTAGTGAGGTCTTTGGAGTGGATGCGGCCACGATGGATAAGGAGACGCGTAATCGTGCGAAGGCGGTGAACTTCGGGATTGTTTATGGCATCAGTCCGTTTGGGCTGGCTGCGCAGCTCAACATCGATCAGAAGACGGCGCGCGAATATATTGAACGGTACTTCGAAAGGTACAAGGGCGTGCAGCGATTCATTGAGGAGACGCTCGAAACTGTGCGCCGCGAGCAGTCCGTCAAAACATACTTTGGGAGGATTCGACCAATACCCGATATTCAGTCTAGGAATCCCAACATGCGTGGTTTCGCGGAGCGGACAGCGATTAACACTCCGCTGCAGGGAACCGCGGCAGACCTGATCAAACTGGCGATGCTGAGGATCGATCAGCTTATCCGTGACCGCAAACTCAAGTCGCAGATGACGCTGCAGGTTCACGATGAATTGCTCTTCGATGTTGTTCCTGAGGAGGCGGAGGAACTACAGAAGCTGGTGAAGCATGAGATGGAACACGTCGCAGAGTTTTCGATTCCTATCGTCGCTGAGGCTGGACTTGGGAAAAATTGGCGCGACATCAAGTGACGGAATTTTTCTTCGTCGGACTTTGCTCTACCATGATTCATGCGAATTTCGGCAATTCTGCTCGTTGTTCTGCTTGTCTCGTCTGCATCGGCCCAACAGCAGACTCTTCTGCTTTGGCCGAATGGTAACCCTGAGCCTTCGAAGGTCACTGGGCCCGAGATCGACCCTACTACTGATGCCAACCGCATTGTCTCGGGCAAGGTTACGGTCCGGGTTACAAATGTCAGCAAGCCGAGCCTTGCGGTTTATTCGCCTGATCCGGCGAAGAATACCGGCGCTGCGGCGCTGGTTTTTCCCGGGGGTGCGTACATTCGCCTTGCCTACAATATCGAGGGAACTGAGGTGTGCGATTGGCTCAACTCGCTTGGGATGACTTGCGTTCTGGTGAAGTACCGTGTTCCGGAGGAGGGACGTTATCCCGAGAACGTTGAGGACCTGGAGGATGCGCAGCAGGCGATGCGTTTGACGCGGATTCATGCGGCGGAATGGCATATTGATCCGAAGCGTGTTGGAGTGATTGGTTTCTCGGCGGGCGCGCATCTGGCTGCGGTTCTCAGTACGCATCCTGACTTTCAGGGAAAGAGCGTTCCGGCTTCGACGATCGATGCCCGGCCTGACTTTCAGATGATCATTTATCCAGGATGGACGAGTGGCCCTGATGGCAAGGTGAATCCTGCGGTCGCGCCAACGCCAGAGATCCCGCCGACCTTTCTACTGCAGGCGGAGAATGACTACGCGGCGCACGTCGAAAGCTCGCTTGTTTATTTTCAGGCGCTCAAAGATGTGAAGATTCCGGCGGAGCTGCATGTGTTTACCCAGGGCGGCCATGGGTTTGGGATGCGTCCTACAGAGTTACCTGTCTCTCATTGGCCTGCGCTGGCGGAGACCTGGCTGCATACGATCCATATTCTTGGGCCGCCGGGGCCGGTGGGTCGTCCATGAGATTGGTCAAGTGGCGGTGGTGCGGGTGTGCCAGATGTCGAGGAGGGTGTCGGCCAGGGTGAAGAGAACGGGGCCGAGGACGATGCCGAGGGGGCCGAAGAGGGCGATGCCTCCGAGGATGGAGAGCAGGATGGTGGCCGTGTGGGCTCGGAGGTGCGAGCCGACGAGGATGGGGTAGAGGATGTTGTCGATGGTGCTGACGATGAGGCTTCCCCAGATGACAAGGAGGGCGGCTTTGCCCCAGTGGCCAGTGAGGCCGAGGTAGACGGCGACGGGTCCCCAGACGAGGAAGGAGCCGAATGCGGGGATCATGGCGCAGGCGGTGAGGGTGAAAGACCAGAGGATGACGTTGGGGACGCCGAGGACCCAGAAGGCGAGGCCACCGAGAACGCCTTGAACTGCGGCCATGGTGAGGCGTCCGAGGGCGGTGGCGAAGATGGTGTCGCCGAGGCGGTGAAGGAGCTCGTCGGTCTCGTCGTCGCGGAGTGGGAGCAGCGCGCGCAGGGAGGTGAGGGCGAGCGCGCGGTCGCGGAGGAGGAAGAAGAGCAGGAAGAGCATGACGACGAGCTGGGTGATGAGGCGGACGGATCTGCCGACGAAGCCGGCAAGGTTGCCTCCAACATAGGCTGCAGCGCTGCGGGCGGCGTTATTGAGGTCGATGGAGCTGGTGAAGTCCTCGATGCGGGCGGCGAGTGCGGGACGATTAGCGATAAAGTTGCTGATTTTGTCCTGATGGGCTCCGTTGCGGAAGGCGTTGATGGTGGCGAGCGCCTGTTCGCCCAGTTTCCGCGTGAGGAAGAATGTGGGAATGATGATGGCGAGGATGACGACGATGAGCGTGATGGTGGCGCAGAGGGACGGGTTTTTGATTTTAGTGCCGAGCCAGTTGTAGGGGCGTTGGGTGATGACGGCGAGGACTACGGCTCCGATGATGGCGACGAAGAAGGGGTAGAGGACGAGAGCGCAGAGGACGAGGACGCCGAGAGTGAGGAGGAAGAGGGTGATCTGCTTCCAGTTTGTTTCCGTGCGGCTGTCGGGCATCAGACGATCGCTCCGTTGTTTGGTGATGGAAGCTTTGGCCGAGGGATATTGCTCCCTTCTCACTTTACAGCGACTCTTTCCCTTGGGGTACGCGTCGTAGACTGCTTTCATTCAGAACCCGGAAAAACCAGGTGCGAGCGAAGAGGGGCTAAGGAATGGTTACAAGATCGTTTGAGGGAGATCGAGGATGACGAATTTTGATCTTTGGCTTGCGCTTGGCGTAGTGGTGTCTACCGCTGCGACGGATGCGGTGTACGTGATGTTCAATGCGGCGGTGTCGTCGAAGCGGCGGGTGCCGGCGGCTACGTGGAGCAGCGTGTGGTATCTGCTGTCGGCATTTGCGGTGATCAGCTATACGAAGAACTGGGTTTACGTGTGCTTCGCGGCGGCGGGTTCCTGGATTGGCGCTTACCTGTCCATGACTCTGCTGCATCGAGCGAAAGATGCCAGGGCCAAGATTCTTTGATGCACATTTTCCTTAGCGTTTCTTGAGGGCTTCGAGCTCGTCGAGGGTGCGGGGCCAGTCTTTGCCGAGGAGGCGGGAGAGGCTGCGGTCGGCGAGGATTTTTCCGTCGGTCTGGCATTGGGGGCAGTAGTTGGTCTCGTTGTCGGCGTAGCGGATTCGCTGGATGGGGGTGCCGCAGGTGGGGCAGGGCTGGTTGAAGCGGCCGTGGACGGCCATGTCTTTGCGGAAGGCGGTGACTTTTTCGGGAAAGGCGTGTGCGGCTTCGGCGTTGAGGCGAGTCTATCCAGAGAGTAAGCGTGTCGCGGGTGGCGGTGTAGAGGCGCTGCCACTGGTCTTCGGTGAGTTTGTGGGTTTGGAGGATAGGCGAGAGTTGGGCGGCGTGGAGGATCTCGTCGGAGTAGGCGTTGCCGATGCCGGAGAGGATGCGTGGGTCGGTGAGGGCTCGCTTGAGGGTGCGGTTTTCGGCGGTGAGTGCGGTGCGGAAGTCTGCGAGGTGATGCGGTGAAGACGTCGATGCCGCCGGGATCGATTTCTTTGGCGGCGGCTTCGTTGGCGAAGAGGTGGAGGGAGGCACGGCGTTTGGAGCCGGCTTCGGTGAGGACGAGGGAGCCGTTGGGGAAGTCGAAGGCGGCGAGATTGTTGCGGCCTCCGAGTTTCGCTCCGAGCGGACGCCAGTGGAGGCGGCCGGCGATCATGAGGTGCAGGACGAGCCAGAGGCCGTTGTCGAATTCGATGGCGATGCGTTTGCCGATGCGATGGAGCGAGCGGACGGTGTGGCCTTCGACGTCTTCGATTCGAGGCTGGACTGTACGGAGAAGGAATGGGCTGGTTATGCGGATTTGCGTGAGGGGCTGGCCTACGATGCGTGGCTCGAGGGCGGAGAGGTAGGCGGAGATGTCGGGGAGTTCTGGCATTGAGAGCAGTTTGCGGGAATCATAACCGATGCCGGAATGGAGGAGTGGTTTGCTCACCACTTATAGCGAGCGATGTGTTGGGTAACCGTCTGGTGGCGGGGGTCTTGCTGTGCCCACCCCCTCCCCCATACTTAAAGTCCTAAAGTATTCGAAGGAAATGGCTTAGGTCTGGACTTCGGTATGAGCGGGTTTGGGGGAGATCAGCGGAGCGTGGGGACTTTTCTGCTCTACCCCCAGGTTTAGGGCGCAGTTTGTCAAGTGGGCTCGACGCATTATCGGAATCGAGAGGGCATCGAGATGTAGGATTCTCCATCAAGGAGAGCTTATGGTGCGTCGGTTATTCCTGTCTCGGTTTGCGCAATTGGCGGCGTTGCCTTTTGCTTCGGCGGGTAGTTCGTTTGGCGGACAAGCGTCGCACAAATCGCTCAAGATCATGATGAAGAGCGCGTGGGGGTCGGACGATCCGACCAAAGCGGCGTTTCCGTTTCTGCATGGGCTGGCGCTCGCGGAAGCTGGACACGAGGTGCAGATTTTTCTGCTGGGGGAGGCGGTTGGGCTGATGCGAAAGACGCTCGCCAACGCGGTTACTCCGGTTGGATGGCCGCCTGTCGGGGAGACGCTGGATAAGGTCGCGGCGAAGCATATTCAGATCTACGCTTGTGGTGCGTGTTCGCGTGCGAGGGGTGTGACAGAGGCGGATTTGAATAATTATGGGGCGAAGTTTGGTAATCCGACGATATTTGTGGGGCTGGTTGAGTGGGCCGATCGGGTAATTACGGAGTAGGTGGCTAGAGTTGGAGTGCGGTCGTCCTTCGGACGATGCCCACATCTCAGAATCGAGATATGGCACCCGGCGGCATTTGAATTTGGTCGCTCAGTTGGCTGAGGGGCGTTCTGCTTTATCGACGATCAGTGCGTCGACTAGTCCCCTGGTTGGGACGAGTCTTAAGCCTAGTTGCTGCTGGACGGCTGAAAAGA
Organism: uncultured Acidobacteriaceae bacterium; assembly: GCA_963802695.1. GTDB lineage: Bacteria > Acidobacteriota > Terriglobia > Terriglobales > Acidobacteriaceae > Edaphobacter. The sequence goes on along the minus strand of CAWDJN010000009.1, from coordinate 193,389 downwards.
GCGGGGGACTCGGGGCGTCGGTGGAGGCCGAGGGCACGTCTCCGCCGAATTGAGTTTCATCGGGAGCCCACTCCAGATCGAAGTCATATCGTGCCGAAAGGCCAGTCTTGTCCACTACTGGACGGTCTAAAATCGCGCGCTGCAAGAGAGAGGCGAAGTCCGCCATGGTCGCGTTGCGGGCCGGCAATACGATGCGTTGCGGGTAGACCACTCCCGGGCCGACGGTAGGAGGATCATTCGGCGTCGCGCTTTCCTTGAGTTTTGGTCCGCCTTTGGTGATCTCCAGCTGATAGATCGAAAACTCCCTGGGTTCACGATGGAATGTGAGTTGGAATCTGTCGGTCAAGAGGCTGCGAAGCATCGTCATCTGCTCCTGACGGGTGGGCCGGACGTCGCCGGGAGTTACGGCGACGATATCGTAGTGGTCGGACTCGATCCAGGAGGGTCCGCCAGAGATGGTTCGCGGATTGAGATCGTATGCGGCTGCGATGAGCAGCTTCAGGGTGTACGCCTTCTCGACGAAGCGATTGTTGCCCTGCATGGTGATGTATCGCCCTGACTTCCAAGCAGGATCCATCGGCTTGATGGTTGCTACTTCGAATGTCTCGAATTTGGGGCGGGGAATTGCAGGGCTGGTGACCGGTGACTGCGCGAAGATTCCAGAAGCCGAGAGGAGAGCCAGAGCCGCGATTCTTCGAACCATCATGTTGCACCTTCCACGGGCACATTCTAATACGTGCGGTCTGGTTCGGATCAGAGGGAGCGAGTTGTTACAGTTCCATCGCGAATTGGTGGGAGGGTTCGTAGGGGGTGGGTTTGGGTTCGGTGGAGAGGTCGAGGATGAGGCGTTCGAGGACAAGGAGTTTGTTAGCGGGGCTGCTGCGGAGTTCGAGGTCGGCGCGGGCCACGAGGCGGATGGCGCGGGTGAGTTCGCGGCGGGATTTGTAGCGGCGGGCTTGCTTGATGAGGTCTTCGGCGGCGAAGGGAGGCATGCGGAAGCCTTGCCAGAGCACTTGCCAGATGGCTCGGGGGTCGCGGACGTTTTTCTCGGAGATGATAAGCATCTGGCGGAAGGTGCGGGCGAGCATGTAGAGATGGCCGATGGCGGAGTCTTCGGCGCCGTCGCTGGCGTTGAGGAGGCCGTGGAGGAGCGCGAGGGCTCGGGGGCGGTCTTTGGCGCTGATGGCGTCGGTGAGCTCGTAGAGGCTGCGCTGTTTCGCGGCCAGGACCATGGTTTCTACGTCGCCGAGGGTGACTCGATTTTTGGTGAGGGTGGTTGGTACGGAAGGCAACCGCAGGTCCTTCGACTCGGCTGCGCCTTCGCTCAGGATGACACTTTCAGTTTTTTGGAATTCTCTTGAAGGTGTTGGGGCTCCTGACGAAATGCGGGGGTCCCTCCACTGCGCGCTGCGCGCTTCGGTCGGGATGACACTTTCATTAATTGAAAGTTTTGTTGGGGCGGAGACGTAGAGGAGAAGTTTTTCGAATTCGCTGGCGATGAGCATCATGTCGGCGCCCAGGGCATCGACTAGTTCGCGGGCGGCGTCGGGGTCGAACTTTACGTTGCGGGATTCGGCGGTGGTGAGGACCCACTTGATGGCGTCGTTTTCGTCGACGCGGGCTAGTTCTACGGTGCCGCACCAGTCGCCTAGGGTCTCGCGGATCTTTTCGAAACGCTCTTTGTCCTGGTAGTCCATCCTGCGGAGGTCGGTGGGGATGCGGAGATGGTCGGCTACGAAGAGGATGAGTGCTTGCGGGTTGGGTGAGCGGAAGTAGGCGTCAATTGCGGCGAATTCTTCTTTTTTTGAGCCGCGGCCGTAGAGGGTTTTGAGGTTGCGGACGAAGAGGACCTGGAAGGGCGCCATGAGCGACGGGGTCTGGGCGCGGTCTAGGACTTCGAAGATGCTGGTTTCGGCGAGGTCTAGATCGTGGAGGGAGAAGTCGCGGGTTTCGGGTGGGGTGAGGGTGGCGAGGACGGCTTTGCGGCAGCGGTCGTAGAGGTAGACCTCGTCGCCGATGAGGACGTAGCCGGGCTTGATCGCGGGGGTGGCGATCTCGGCGATGAAGCGGTCGGTGGAGGCGAAGGATTTGAGTGAGGACATTAGAAGGACTCCAGCATATCGCTGACGATGGTGTGGGCGAAGTCGCGGGCGATGCGCTGGACGGCGTAACCGTCCTCCTGGATGAAGCCGCTGAGGTCTTCGGTGGACTGGTACTGCTCGCGGAAGAGGATGGAGTCGTTGCGGTAGAGGATGTGGCCATCGTGGGCGGTGAGGAGGACTTTGGCCCGGATGGAGACGAGGTAGCTGGAGGTTTCACCTGTGGTGGAGTCGTAGGTGAGGGGGGCGACGGTCTGGCTGAGGATGGTGCCGTGGAGAGTGGCGTCGGCGCTGGGGCTGTTGTTGTTGAGGATGCTGTATTTCGTGCGGGTGTTGAGCTCTTTGATGGTGGCCTGGGTGAAGGCCATTTCGGTGTGGTACGCCTGGGCGTTGGTGGTGAAGATGGGGACGGCGAGGGTCTGGACGTTGGCGGGGATGTGTGTGGCAGAGCCGGCCTGGTGGTAGCCGCATCCGGTGAGGGTGAGGGTGACGAACAACATGAGGGGTCGGACGCGCATTCGGCTGATTCTATTGTCGCACCGGGGGTTTTTGTTCGGGATTTATTTTGTGAGGAGAATCGTGGATTTTACGGGGGGTTTTGGGAGTTTCGCGTGATTTCGTGATGGTTTTTCGTGGTGAATTTGTGGTGAGTGCGTGGTTTTTTGTGGTGATTTGGGTGGTGGGTTTTTGGGTTTAAAAAAATGCCAGTTTTTGAAAATATTTTTGTGGATTTCTTGCCCGATGGGCTAAGCGATGTGCTGGAGGTGGGTGTCTTTGAAGAAGGTGGGGTACTTGAGGCCGTAGCCGAGGAGGCGGTCGGCGGCTATGTGGGCTGTCCAGATGAGGCTGATTTCCAGGGCCAGCGGATGATGGGTCGCGTAGCTCATGAGCAGGAGGGTGATGGGGAGGGTCAGGGTGTGGGCCAGGTTGTAGAGGGCTGCGCCTGTGCGGGGGTTGAGGAGGTAGCCGAGCATGAAGAGGTCGGGGGTGAGGAAGAGGATGGCGAAGAGGAGCCAGCTCGCGTGGAGGTGTTGGTAGGCGAAGAGGGTGGTGATGAGGAGTGTGGCTTCTTCGATGCGGAGGAGCAGGGCAGGGCGGGTGAACATGGATTGTTTATACGGGATTGTTGATGCGCTGGTTCAGGGGGTGTACCGAATCAATGCGAGATGGGTGGGAATTTCAGATGGTGAAGCTTATCGGGGTCTATGAGTCTCGCGAGTGGGGCGCCTTTGCATCAAACAGAAGGTAAGCAGAACGCAAGAACGAAATTTTGAATTTGAGGATTTCCTATGTACCACCATGTGAAGAAGATGATGTACACCGTGAATATCGGAGAGCCGGATGTTCGCTTCGGGAATATGTTGCTGGAGCAATTCGGTGGCGCCAACGGCGAACTTGCGGCTGCAATGCAGTACACGATCCAGGGATGGAATTGTGTTGACGATCTGGGGCGGAGAGACATGCTGCTGGATATCGGGACGGAGGAGTTGAGCCATCTTGAGATTGTGGGGGCGCTGATTCGGATGCACTTGAAGCCGCTGAAGACTAACCGTGAGGCGGCGGAGGCTGATCCGCTGGTGACGATAGCCGGCGGTGGAGGCGTGGCTCTGTTCGATTCGATGGGGAATCCGTGGACTTCGACTTATTTGAAGATTACGGGCGAGCTGGATGTGGACTTGCGCAGCAACATTGCTGCAGAGGCGCGGGCGAAGATCGTGTATGAGCGGCTGATCGACCATACGGATGATCCCGGAACGATCGATACGCTGCAGTTCCTGATGACGCGAGAGATTACGCATATGAAGGCGTTTCAGGCGGCGCTGGAGAGTCTTGAAAAGCCGATGTTCTCGATTGGGATGTTGCAGCCGACACCGGGGATTGTGGATGAGTACTTCAACGGGTCGACGGGCGATGGGGATGAGGGCGATACGGATATGCATGGGCCGTGGGAGTCGTCGTATGGGCTTCATGTGGTCGAGGCGAAGATGGATGCGCCTGGTGGCGGGTTGTCGGTTCGCGACATCGATGGCAAGATCGATGGCGAAGAGCGAGGGAAGCAGGATGAGGCGCAGAAGGCTACGACTTCGGCGGCGGATGAGGCGATTGGGAAGAAGGCTGCCAAGGGCGTGAATGGGAAGGCTGCTGTGCGACGGCAGGCTCGTTGATCGTTTTGACCGAACGAGGGCGGCGATGTGGCCGCCCTTTTCGTTTTGGGACGGGCGAAATGACGAGTGCAAAAGCAACTGCAGAGACAACAGCAGGTCCCCTTCGGGGATGACAACTAGAACGGCAACGGCAACTGCAATCGCAACTGCAACTACAACCGCAGGTCCTTCGACTGCGCGGTTCGCAAAGAGCGCGAACCGCTTCGCTCAGGATGACACTGTTTGGGGTGCGTGGAGAGAGCAACTGCAACGGCAACTACAACTGCAGCTGCAGCTGCAGCTGCAACTGCAACTGCAACTGCAACTGCAACCGCGGGTCCTTCGACTGCGCAGTTCGCAAAGAACGCGAACTGCTTCGCTCAGGATGACACTGTTTGGGGTGCGTGGAGAGAGCAACTGCAACGGCAACTACAACTGCAGCTGCAACTGCAACTGCAACTGCAACCGCAACTGCAACCGCAGCCGCAGCCGCGGGTCCTTCGACTGCGCAGTTCGCAAAGAACGCGAACTGCTTCGCTCAGGATGACACTGTTTGGGGTGCGTGGAGAGAGCAACTGCAACTGCAACTGCGACGCTCTGCCGCAACTGCAACTGCAACTGCAATCTGCAACCGCAGCCGCAACCGCAGGTCCTTCGACTGCGCAGTTCGCAAAGAACGCGAACTGCTTCGCTCAGGATGACACTGTTTGGGTTGTGTGGGAGAGAGCAACGGCAAAGCAACGGCAAAGGCGAATGCAGGGATTCTTCGCTCCGCTCAGAATGACGACTTCAGACAAAGGACTTTGGCAAAAGCAAAGGCAGCCACGGGGGCTGCCTCTGCTTCGATGCTGGGTTAGATGTTATGCGGGGGAAGGTTGGCCTTCGTTGAAGCCGGGTTTGCGGCCTCCCTCGGGTTTGAGGATCTTCTGGCCTTCTCCACCGTTGCCTGGGTCTACTGCGGCCAGGGCGGACTTCATGGGCGGGAGATCCTTGCCTTCGATGATCAGTTTGATCTCGGCGGCGTCGAGGGTCTCACGCTCAAGCAGGGCGGCTGCCATGCGGTGCATGATTTCCTGGTTGGACTCGAGGAGTTCGTAGGCCACCTTGTAGGCGGCGTCGACGAAGTGGCGAACCTCAAGGTCGATCTGCTTGGCGGTGTCGTCGGAGAAGTCGCGGTGTTGTGCGATCTCGCGTCCGAGGAAGATCTGCTCTTCCTTCTTGCCGAAGGTCATGGGGCCGAGAGGGCTCATGCCGAACTCGCAGACCATCTTGCGGGCGAGGTCGGTGATGCGCTCGATGTCGTTGCCGGCTCCAGTGGTCATCTGCTTGAGGAAGATCTCCTCGGCGCAGCGGCCGCCCATGAGGGTGGCGAGACGGGTTTCGAGGTACTCCTTGGTGACGGTGTGCTGGTCTTCCTCGGGGAGGTAGACGGTTACACCGAGCGCCATGCCGCGGGGGATGATGGTGACCTTGTGGAGCGGGTCGGAGTGCTTGCTCAGCGCGGAGACGAGGGTGTGACCGGCTTCGTGATAGGCGGTGACCTTCTTCTCTTCGTCGGTGAGGAGCATCGACTTGCGCTCGGCGCCCATCATGACCTTGTCCTTGGCTACTTCGAAGTCGAACATGTGGACCGACTTGCGGTTGTAGCGGGCGGCGGTGAGAGCGGCCTCGTTGACCATGTTGGCCAAGTCGGCTCCGCTGAAGCCCGGGGTTCCACGAGCGAGGACGTTGAGGTTCACGTCTTCGGCCATGGGGACCTTCTTGGAGTGGACCTTGAGGACTTCTTCGCGGCCACGGATGTCGGGACGATCGACGATGACTCGGCGATCGAAGCGGCCGGGGCGGAGAAGCGCGGGGTCGAGAACGTCGGGGCGGTTGGTCGCGGCGACGAGGATGACACCGTCGTTGGACTCGAAGCCGTCCATTTCGACGAGGAGTTGGTTGAGGGTCTGCTCGCGCTCGTCGTGTCCGCCGCCGAGGCCTGCGCCACGGTGACGACCGACTGCGTCGATTTCGTCGATGAAGATGATGCAGGGGGCGTTCTTCTTGCCCTGCTCGAAGAGGTCGCGGACGCGGGAAGCGCCGACGCCTACGAACATTTCGACGAAGTCAGAACCGGAGATGCTGAAGAACGGCACGTTGGCTTCGCCGGCGACTGCGCGGGCGAGGAGGGTCTTGCCGGTTCCCGGAGGTCCGACGAGAAGGACGCCCTTGGGGATGCGGCCGCCGAGGCGCTGGAACTTCTGCGCTTCGCGGAGGAACTCGATGATCTCTTTGAGCTCTTCCTTGGCCTCATCGACGCCGGCGACGTCCTTGAAGGTGATCTTCTTCTGCTGCATGGAGAGCAGGCGGGCGCGCGATTTGCCGAAGCTCATGGCCTTGTTGCCGCCGGACTGCATCTGGCGGAGGAGGAAGAACCAGAGGCCGAGGAGCAGGGCGAAAGGCGCGATGGAGATCAGGAGATTGAGCCACTGGTTCGGGCTCTGATCCTTGATGGTGATGTTGACGCCGTGGTCACGCAGCGTCTTGTACATGTCAGGGTAGTTGCCCGGGAGGGTGGTCTTGAAGATGTTTTTCGCGTCGTCGCGATAGTGGCCCGTGCCATCGAGGCCATTGACGGTGAGGTCAGCAATCTTGCCCTGATCAGCGTCGTTGAGCAGCTGGGTGAGGCTAATAGTCTTTTCCTGATTGCCACCGGTTGTTTTGACGACGACCTGCCAGAGGAAGATCAGGCAGGTGATCATGAAGACCCAGATCAGAATTTGTTTGACGGTCGAGTTCAAAGCGAATTTCCTCATTTTCCGGTCTGCAGTTGCTCAAGAGCCCCACTGCTTCTGCTAGACCCGGCTGCGGGCGTTGAAACGCACGAAAGCCTACAACAGTTAGACGAAAACTAATGGCAAACGGTTCCATGCCTGGAGCGCAGGCGACGGGACTGTGTCATACAGGTACTTAGATTCTACCCTTTGGCGTGTGGATTCGGAGGGGCAAAAAAAGGATTGTGATGTGACTTTAGGGTGATGGTGGGGGAAGGGGTTCGGGGCTCTTGAGCTAAGGGCAAGAGCAACCGCAGGTCCTTCGACTCGCTGCGCTCGCTCAGGATGACACCTTTTCTTATTTTTCGAGTTGTCCGGGCTGGTTGCCGCAGATAGTTTCCTTACTCAGAGCGGTAGAGGCGGAGTTCGCGGGGGGTGCGGTCGGCTCGGAGGTTGTTGGAAAGATGGAGGGTGGCGCCGGTTCGGGCGGCTACGGTGGGTGGGCCGACGAGGGGGTAGGGTTGCAGGCCGGCGAGGGCGAGGAGGCGGGCGGTTTCGTCGAAGCTGAGGCGGGCTTCGAGGCGGCGGGCGGCGGCTCGGAGGACCCGGCGGCGGAGGGCGGGGTCGAGGGCGCGTAGGCGGTCTAGTTCGATGGAGATGGAGGCTTCGCCGGGGGTTGTGGAGACCGCGCGGCCCCCTCCTCGGACGGGCTTGCCGGGGAGCAGGAGTTGGGGGAGGATTCGGGTTAGTTCGGTTTGCCAGCGGGATTCTTCTTCGCGGGCGAGTTCGGCGAGGTTGGCGAGGGTTTGATCGATGGAGGGGTTGAAGGTGCGGAGCTGGGGGAGGAGTTCGTGGCGGATGCGGTTACGGGTGAAGGCGGTGTCGGTGTTGGTGGAGTCTTCGCGCCAGGGTTGGTAGATGGATTTCAGGAAGGACTCGATTTCGGCGCGGCGGGTTTGGAGGAAGGGGCGGAGGAACTTGCCTTTTGGCCGGGTGAGGATTGGGTGGATGGCGGAGAGGCCTTCGGTCCATGCTCCGCGGAGGAGCTTCATGAGGACGGTTTCGGCCTGGTCGTCGAGGGTGTGGGCGGTGAGGACGATGTCGGCGTGGCCGGAGTTGAGGAGGGTGGAGAAGAATTCGTAGCGGGTGTTGCGGGCGGCTTCTTCGATGCCCTCGCTTGTGGTGGCTACGCGTTCGGGAATGTCGGCTTGGTAGAGATGGAGGGGGATGTCGAGTCCGATGCAGAGGTCTTCGACGAACTGCTGGTCGGCGTTGGATTCTTCGCCTCGGAGGTGGTGGTTGATGTGGACTGCGCTGAGGCCTACGCCGAGGGAGTCGTGTTTTGCTGAGTTGGCGGCATGGAGGGTGAGGAGGAGGGCGACGGAGTCGGCTCCGCCGGAGATGGCGACGGCTAGGCGGTCGCCGGGTTTGATTTGTTCGCGAGAGAAAGGGAGGCTCGGCATCAGTAATTCATCGTACCGAATTATCGAAATGCCGAATTATCGGAGCATCTTGAGGGCGATGACGGTTGCGTCGTCGTGCAGTCCGCGACCGTCGGCGAAGGTTCGCACATCGTCGAGAAGGCTCTCTGCGGAGGTTCCGGGTTGCAGGAGGTGTTCTTTGAGGCGTTGCTGGCCGTACTCCTGCTCGTCCGGGCCCACGGCTTCTGTGATGCCGTCGCTGTAGAAGACCAGGCGGGAACCGGGCGTTAACTTTATCTCGGTTTCGGAGTATTCTCCGGGGCCCACGCCGAGCGGCATGCCCTCATCGGTGTCGAGGAACCGGGCTTCGTCGCCGTTTATCAGGAGGGGTTGCAGATGACCTGCGCTCGCTAACGTCAAGGTGCGTTCTGCGGGATCGAGTATCGCGTAGACCATGGTGACGAAGCGCTCGGGCGGCAGGTCGGCGATGAGCAACTGATTGAGTCTGCGGAGAACTTCGCTGGGCGTGCAGCTCTCTTCGGCAAGAGAGCGAAGGACTCCCCTGGTGGCTGCCATGACGAGAGCTGCGGCTGTGCCTTTGCCTGAGACATCGGCGAGGACCAATCCCCAGCGGCCGTCGCACATGGGGATGAAGTCGTACCAGTCGCCGCCGATGGCTCCGGCGGGAATGCAGAGGCCGCAGATGGCAAAGCCCGGAATATATGGGGAGGCTTTGGGAAAGAGAGCCTGCTGGATGGAGCGGGCTTCGAGGGCGTCGCGGGTCATCAGGTCGTGCTCGCTTCGCACCTGCTGGTAGAGGCGTGCGTTGCGCACCGCGGAGGCGATGTGGTTGGAAAGAGACTGAAGGACATGCAACTGCTGTGGGGAGAAGGCGTCGAGTTCGGGATGCGATGCGGTGAAGACGCCGACCAGACGGTTGTCAACCAGCAAGGGGATGGCGACTTCGGAGCGAGTGGATGGTTCGCAGGCGATGTAGTAGGGATCGTCGTCGACGTCCGGCGCATATCGCATGAGGCCGGTGGCGGCGGCGTAACCGACCAACCCTTCTTTACCTAACTTCAGGCAATGACCCTTTTCATACAGGGTGCAGCCGTGAACGCCAGCGAGGACGAGCTCTTCGCGATCAGGCTCGTAGAGGTAGATGTTGGCTTCGACGAGGCCGAAGGAAAGCGCTACGTCATTCACGATGCGGTCGATGAGTTGATCGAGGTCGAGAAGGGAGTTGATCTGGTGTGAGGCTTGTTGCACCCGGAGCAAATCTTCGACCAGGTCCGGCGATCTCTGTGGGGCGGAGGTTTGATTGGGTGATAACTGAGCAGACGTCATAGAGCACCCCTGTGGAGGGGATGAGTTTCGCCTACTCGTGGATTCTTTTTGTCAGGGAGGCTATGCGAGTTTTGTGACGATCAGCGGGAAGGTTTAGTTATCTTGCTCTTCTTCGCTTGCGGCGGCGACGAGAGTGGTTTCAGTTCCGTGTGCCTGGACGCCGCGCCGAAGGTATTGGAAGAAGGGCGACTCGGAGGGAGCAGGGGGTTGGGCGATTGAGGGCGCGCCGGGGAGGGTCGAATCGATGAGGGATGCAATCTGATCCCATACTCGGAAGTCGTTTTCGATCTCGTGATGTGGCTTGTTGATGGTTCGGGAGTACCAGCTGTAGTTGTCGCAGTTGATGGGACGGTCTTCGTAGGTCATGTGGAAGTTGCCGAGGATCTTTGTTCGCTGGGGATCGGTCGCGACGATTTCGGGCTGTCCGTGAAGAGGGCCACGTGACTGATAGAAGTTGATTGCGGTTGCGACGTTGGGGGAGATTGCTGAGTGCTTGTGGCCGGGTTTGCCGATGGTGTCGACCTGGATGGTGAGAGCGACGGGAATGCCGCGGCGGTTTAACTCGCGGGCAAATTCGGCGGTCTCGGTGGCTCCCCAACTGTGGCCGTAGAGGATGACGGTGGACTGCTCTTTTTCGAGGGAGGAGAGGACGCCGTCGTGGTTGGTGTCGAGGAAGTCTACGAGCCGATGGAGGGCCTTTCGACCGTGGTGATTGCCGAAGACTTCGGCATGGATGGTGGGGTAACGGTCGCGGAGGTATGCGGCGAACTCGACTTCGGGGTGCTTCGTGTCGCCGGGGCTAACGAAGCCTCCAACAAAGCCTATGATGATGGCGTTTCGGACGGGCGCCGTCGCGGACAGAGGGGTTTCGTGAAGAGATGGTTGCTGGCCGTTGGCGCTGCTCTGCGCTGCAATAAGTGATGCGATCAGGAGCAAAAAAAGGCGTGCGAGTTTTGTATACAGACGAGCCGACATGCGAATTCCCTCGGTCCAAGAGCGTGCTCCCTCGGCGCGATGACTCACAATGACTCTTATGATGTACCCGGTGCCAAAAAGTTCTCGGTTTTTTTGATCGTACCTGACTTTCTCGCGCCTTGGGGGGCGGTCGGTGTCCGGGCATTCTTGACCGTGCGGGCCGAGTGAGAAGAAAAGATATCTTGTATACTTCGCAGGTTATGCGAGTTTTTGTGATTCTTCCGGCGGCTGGGATTGGGACACGGATGGCGTCGACTGGGGCGCCGAAACAGTTTTTGGAGATTGGCGGCGTGCCGGTGCTGGTGCGGTCGGTGAAGGCGTTTCTGGCGGTGCCGCGCGTGAATGCGGTTTGCGTGGCGGTAAGGGCGCAGGAGCGGGAACGGGTGGAGGCTCAGATGGCGGAACATAAGCTTGGGCCTCGGGTGCATATGGTGGAGGGTGGCGATCATCGGCAGCAATCGGTGGGGAATGCGCTGGCGGCGCTGGAGTGCGATGACGACGATGTGGTGCTGGTCGCATGATGCGGTGCGGCCGCTGATCGATGTGGCGACGATCGAGCGGACGATCGATGCGGTGGCGAAGCATGGCGCGGCGATTGTGGGTCTGCCGGCGGTGGACACGATCAAGCAGGTGGAGCGGACGGCGGATGGAGCGATTGTGACGGCTACGATTCCGCGGGAGAGGATTGTGCAGGCTCAGACTCCGCAGGGGGCGCTGTTTGGGTTGCTGCGCCGGGCTTTTATTGAGGCGGAGACGGATGGGTTCGAGGGGACGGACGAGGCTAGTCTGCTGGAGCGGGCGGGGATTGAAGTGGCGGTGGTGGCGGGGTCGGCGAGGAATTTTAAGATTACGCAGCCGGGGGATATTGAGCTGGCGGAATTTTATTTGGGTAAGGCTTAACACCGATGAACACCGATAACACCGATCAAGTACGAGTGCGTGGTAAGCATGATGACCTCACTCAGCGCGTGATAGGGATTTTCTATGAGGTTTATAACGAGTTGGGATATGGGTTTCTGGAGTCGGTTTATCGGGAGGCTATGCGACTTGCTCTGACTCAGGTAGGTTTGCGGGTCGAGACCGAAGTCCCTCTTCCAGTTAGCTTTCGTGGGGTGGTGGTTGGAATATTTCGGGCGGATTTGATTGTCAATGATTGCTTGCTGGTTGAACTGAAGGCCGCGGAGCAACTGATTCGACAACATGAGTCACAGATGATGCACTATTTGCGCGCAACGCCGATTGAAGTTGGTTTGCTGATGAACTTTGGGCCTTCGCCGCAGTTTCAACGATTCGTGATGGACAATAATGTGTGAAGAGGCCGAAACACAAATCGGTGGAATCGGTGACAATCGGCTGTTAGGCCTTCTGAGCTTTTGAGATGATTTCATGATGAGAATTGGTTATGGGTTTGATTCGCATGCGTTCAAGGCCGGCGTTCCGCTGGTCATTGGCGGGCTTGCGATTGAGCATCCGGAGGGGCTGGCGGGGCACTCGGATGGGGATGTTTTGTTGCATGCGCTTACGGATGCTCTGCTGGGTGCGGTGAGTGCTGGGGATATCGGGACTTTCTTTCCGCCTAGCGATCCTCGGTGGAAAGGCGCGGCTTCGAGTGTGTTTTTGAAGACGGCGCTGGAGGAGGTGGCTACGGCTGGGTACAAGATCGTGAATGTGGATTCGGTGCTGGTGATGGCGAAGCCGAAGATTGTGCCGATTGCGGGTGAGTTGCGGGAGAGTGTGGCGAAGCTGTTGGGAGTGAAGCCGGGTGAGGTGGGGATCAAGGCGAAGACGCCTGAGGGGTTGAATCAGGATGGCGTGGCGGTGGCGCATGTGACGGTGCTGCTGGAGAGTTTGGGAATTCCGGAGTCGGTTGGCGCGATGACGGCTACGGCGGATGTGGACGATGAGATCGACGACGTGGTGAAGACGCTGGTGGGTGAGACGCGGGATGTGTCGGCACTGGGACGGAAGAAGACGCCTTTCGATACGGATGATCTGACGTAAGAGACAGGAAGCTGGCGACCGCGGATTTGGCGGGCGGATTAAAAATCTTTGGGGATGAGCGCGTGTCGGTTAGACTGCGAGCATTCCCCTTTTTCTTTTTACTTTTTTTCTTTGAGGACTCGATGAAGATTCGGTTTGGGCTGGTGGCGGTTTGTTTGTTGTTTGTGAGCGGATTGCGCGGGGTGGCGCAGGCTCCGGGGCCGAGTGAAGAAGAGTTCATCAAGACGCACTATGGAAAGTATGAGTATCGGATTCCGATGCGGGACGGGGTGAAGTTGTTTGTGTCTGTGTATGTACCGCTGGCGGGGGCGTTCAAGGACGCGGGGCCTTATCCGTTTTTGATGACGCGGACTCCTTATAGCTGTGCGCCGTATGGCGAGGACAAGATGCCGGCGCGGCTGGGGCCTAGCCAGGAGTTGCTGGAGTCGGGCTACATCTTTGTTTGTGGGGATGCGCGCGGGCGTTATGAGAGCGAGGGCGTGTTTCAGGAGATGAGTCCGCATATCGATGACAAGAAGTCGAATAAGGATGTGGATGAGTCATCGGATATGTACGACACGGTTGAGTTTCTGCTGAAGCATGTGGAGAACAACAACGGGCGCGTGGGGATTACGGGGATCAGCTATCCGGGGTTCTATACGTCGGCGAGCATTATTGATTCGCATCCTGCGATCAAAGCGGCGAGCCCGCAGGCTCCTATGACCGATCTTTTCTTCAATGATGACGGGTATCACGGTGGGGCGTTTATGTTGTCGGCGAACTATGGGTTCTATGTGGGGTTTAAGCCTCAGAAAAATCCGACGCTGCCCGACCCGAGGACTTCGTATGATTTGGGAAAACCGGACAGCTACAAGTTTTATCTGGATGCGGGGCCGACGGAGAATCTGGATAAGAAGTTCGACGGATCAAACTTTCTGTTTCACGACCAGCTGGTGCACACGACTTACGACGACTACTGGAAGAAGCGCGATCTTTCGCGCCACATGAAGAATGTGAAAGCCGCGGTGATGGTGGTGGGCGGGTGGTTCGATGCGGAGGACCTGTCGGGACCGTTCAAGACGTTTCACGCGATCGATGAGTTCAATCCCGGGGCGGTGAATTCGCTGGTGGTGGGGCCGTGGACGCATGGTGGCTGGTCGAGATCGGATGGAGACAGGCTGGGGGATGTTAGTTTCGGCTCAAAGACGGGAGTGTTCTTTCTATCGCAGATTCAGTTTCCGTTTTTTGAGTATTACCTGAAGGGACGGAATGGGTCGCCGCTGCCGAAGGCTTATGTGTTTGAGACGGGAAGCAACGTTTGGAAACGGTATGATGCGTGGCCTCCGAAGTCGGCGGAGAAGAAGACGCTTTATTTTCGTGCGGGCGGGAAGTTGAGTTTCGATGCGCCTGCGGACAAGGGCGTGGATGAGTATGTGAGCGATCCGGCGCATCCGGTGCCGTTTGTGAACTTCACGACGGATACGGTTCCGCAGCGATATATGGATGACGATCAGCGGTTTGCGGAGCGGCGGCCGGATGTGCTGGTGTATGAGACGGAGCCGCTGACGGAGGATGTGACGCTGGCGGGACCGGTGCGGCCGAAGTTGAAGGTGGCTTCGACAGGGACGGACTCGGATTTTGTAGTGAAGCTGATCGATGTTTATCCGGATGATTATCCGAATCCGCCTTCGGATGCGGTGGGGAAGCGGATTTTGGGTGCGGCTCCGGTGTTGATGGGTGGTTATGAGCAACTGGTTCGCGGGGAGCCGATGCGGGCGAAGTTTCGCGATAGCTGGGAGAAGCCGACTCCGTTGCCGGTGGGGAAGATGGTGGAGGTGAACAGCGAGATGCCGGACATCAACCATACTTTCCGCGCGGGACACAGAATCATGGTGCAGGTGCAGAGCTCGTGGTTTCCGCTGGTGGATAGGAATCCGCAGACGTTTGTGGATATACCTTTCGCGAAGCCGGAGCAGTTCGTGAAGGCTACGGAGAGCGTGTACCGGAGTTCGGATGCAGCCAGCGGGGTGGAGGTTTTGGTGGTGCCGCAGCACTAAGGTGCGTGTCCTGCCGGACGGGCCCACTTCGCGTGGGGCGACCACTTCGTGGTGTATATACCGGTCTGGGTCCGGCGGAATGTTTGGGACCTCGCTTTGCTCGGGGTCTTGCCATTTAGGCTTTGGCGAACGGGTGTTCGAGCGAGGGGCTTTGCGGGGTGAACATTTTGCCGCCTTCTTCGGTGAGGTGCCAGTCGTCTTCGAGGCGCACGCCGAACTCGCCGGTGATGTAGATGCCGGGTTCGTCGGAGAAGCACATGCCGACGGCGAGTGGGGTGGTGTTGCCGCGGACGAGATAGGGCCATTCGTGGCCATCCATGCCGATGCCGTGGCCGAGACGGTGGGTGAAGTGTTTGTAGTCGGGGCCGAAGCCGGCGGCGGTGATGAGGTTGCGCGCGGCCGTGTCGATGGCCTGGCACTGCACGCCGGGATGGGCCGCGGCGAGTGCGGCGGATTGGGCCTGGTGGACGATGTCGAAGACCTTACGGGCCTTGTCGAGTTTGGGGCTGGTGGCATCGCCGAGGACGAATGTGCGGGAGATGTCGGATTGGTAGCCTTCGACGGTGCAGCCGTCGTCGATGAGGATGATTTCTCCTTCGCGGATGACTTGCGGTTGGAGGGAGCCGTGAGGGAGCGCGGAGTATTCGCCGACCTGGCAGCTGGCGTCGCCTGAGACTCCGCAGCGGGCGTAGGCGACTTCGATGAGTTGCGAGAATTCGCGGTTGGTCATGCCGGGCTGGGTGGATTCGTAGCAGGCTTTGTAGACCGACCAGGTGATGTTGTTGGCTAGCTGCATGAGGGCTAGTTCGGCGGGGGATTTGATGCTGCGGCAGCCGTAGGTGATTGGGAGTGGCACTCGTGGCGGTGAGGGCCGGGGCTGGCGTGGGCGATGCCGTCGGCGAAGACGAACTGCGTGCGTTCCTCGATGCCGATCTTTCCGGTGGCGATGCCGGCTTCTTTGAGGGCTTTGGCGAGGAGCTTGTAGGGGTCTTCGTCTTCGTTCCAGGTGTAGACGCGGGTGGTGGAGGCTGAGGGGAGCGTTGCGGGTTGGGCTTCCATGCGCTCGCGCACGCGGCCTTCTTCAAAGACGGGGCAGACGATGAAGGGGGCTCCAGTGGCGGGGAGAGCCCAGCAGAAGAAGCGCTCGGACTGGCCCCAGCGCAGGCCGGTGAAGTAGTTGAGCGAGGTTCCGGTGGTGATGACGATGGCGTCGATTTTGTGCTGGTGCATGAGGACGCGGGCGCGGTCGAGGCGCTGCTCGCGCTCGGCGAGTGTGATGGGGACGGCTTCGTTGCGGCGGTTGGTGAGGGCGGCGATGGAGGGTGGGAGTTTGGTGTCCGAGGGCGGGGTGGATGCTGGGCGCTGGGCTTCGAGTGTGAGGGACGGGGCCGCGGCTGCTGCGGTGGCGGCCAGGAGGAAGCGTCGACGTGAGGGCATGTGCGGATTGTAACTTGTGGGTTTGCGTGACGGGTGGCGGTTTCGGAGGCGATACTTGGTGGAGGCAATGCTGATCGGTGTTGCGAACAGCGATGGAGCTAATTGTTCGTGCGAGGTGAAGGTGGTTTGGGGATGAGGGAGTTTTCTGGCGTGGTGACGGACATTCGCGAGGAGTCGCGTGTGGCAGGGAAGCAGCGCTGGCAGATGGCGCTGGACCGGACAGAGTTTCTTGCGGGCGATGTGGGTGTGATGGAGGCAGTGGCGCGGAGTGGCGTGAAGCTAGTGGTGCCGGTGCTCGGCGTGGTGGTAGATGGTGCGGGTGAGGTTTGGCATGTGGTGGAGAAGCCTCTGGCTGCGGGGACTGCGGTGAGCGGGCGTGTCAGCGAGCCTGCGAGGTGATGCGCGACGGCCCCACGAAGAATTTGAGCCGGAGGGTGCTTGCTGGTACACTCGAAGAGGTTGTTCCGACGGCGTTGTGCCTGCGAAAGCGGTGCGCGATGTGCGTCTGGTGGGGGGCTGTAGCTCAGCTGGGAGAGCGCCTCGTTCGCAACGAGGAGGTCAGCGGTTCGATCCCGCTCAGCTCCACCAAAGGATCAACGACACACGAAGGCTGAATCTTTTGAAATCGGTTTTGTGCCATCGTTTGTGCCATAACTAGCCGAACTGTGCCTTGGTGGCGCCTTCCTCGACAAGACGTTAACGGCTTCCTGCTTCGCATCCTGGCGTATGTGGCTGTAGTGCTCGAGCATCTTCCGTGACACGTCGTTTTAGCTAGTGCGCCCGTAGGTCACGCGTAGTTTAAAAAGCAACTGCCTGAAGAGTGAGCCATACCTCGGCATCCACTCCGAAATCACAGGAAGATGCTGCTTGACGTACGGCAGTATACGGCTGTATATTTTCAGTATCGGCAGTTGCCCAAGGGAGGACATTATGACAAATCAGCCGAAAGTGCTTGTTGAGGTGCCAATTCATTTGGTTCCTTACGTAGTTAGCTTCATCAAATCGCTAGTAGATGAGCCAGTAGAATCAGTACCGTCGCCCGTCCGGCCTGTAGCGTGGACGTGGGCCGACTGGACGCCGGAGCGTCTTCAGAAGGCCAAGACCGTGGCGTCGGAGCGGCCGGTGACTGCGTTGATTGCGGACAAAACTAGCCAGGGAGAGGTATTGTCCCCGGCGCAGGTCCGCGAGGAGTTGGGGTTATCGATACAGGGGATGAACGCGCAGCTGGGTTGGTTTACGAAAAAAGTGAAGACGGAGATTGCGCCCCATTGGGAGGGCCTGACATGGCACTGGCCCTTCGCTTATTACCCGAACGAGGGGCTTTACAGGATGTCGCCTGAGGATGGCGGAAATCTGGCGATCGCTGTGAAGCCAAATGTGAATTGGTCACCGGCAATCTGCCTATAGAGACGCAGGTTTGCATACCTAATCAGAGGGCCAAACGTTAATCACCCATCGCTTGGATGGAGTGCCGTTCCCGAAATCATCAACAAGCAAAAGGAGAAACAGTATGAGCATGGGTGCCGAATCTTGCGAAGCAAACAGCTCTGATCAAGGCGTTCAACGATGCCATGTTCCAGATCCGCGAGGACGAGAAGCAGTACCAATACAACGGTCGAGCCTACCGCTCTACGATCTTTCACAACCTAGTGGACAGCATGGGCGCAATCCCGGCGGCGAAGTATCTGCTGCAGAGAGAACCTCCCGATGCGAGCGTATTCGAGCACCCAGACGTGACGATGGAGCAGAAGGTCGTGGACTGTGCCCGCGGTTCAAAGAGGCCTTCCCACAGGGTAGCGAGTACAGCTTCACGGACCGCGAGGTGGAGATCGCCAAGGAACGCCTGACGATCTACGGGAATTTATTGAAAGAGCAAAAGAGATAGATGGACGTAATCGTTCTAGTAAGCATCTGATTTGGATCAGATCCCCCGCGGCATCCGACTCCTCGTCATCCCTGAGAACCAAAAGAATCAAACCAAAGCTGCAGATCTCTCGATTCGTCACCCGGCGGAGGCCCTCGATATCCAACTCGAGGACCTCGCGTCAAAGGTCGTGAGCAGGCAAGGAGGATGAGAATTTGTGCCATAACCCTGCCATCCTTGCCCATCTCACCTCATCTTGCGCGGTATCGCTCGGTGTGAGCTACACACGAGTAGATCGCTCATAACCCGCATAAATGCTGGTCGCTTCGTATCACTCGGGCTTCGTCGGTATTGCGTCGTCTGAGTCGATTTCCTGAATTCGCAACGAGGAGGTCAGCGCTTCGATCCCGCTCAGCTCCACCAAAGAAACGATCACTTGACCGTAGAATCCGGCCCGCGGTGAAGGGTTAGAGAGCCTGCATGGGCCCGATGAGGGTCTGCTAAACAGCTCTCTTCATCCCTACAGCATGCGGGGATGTCGCCGGCGCCATCCCCGCAGTGTCTCTTGAATTTCTTTGGAACAGGCCCGGAGTATTATTTGGTTCGAGTCGAGAATGTAGTAGGCCAAGGTATGCTCTCTGTGTAGGTTTTCCCGCAAATCTCGCATTATCGAGGCCAGTTTTTCCGGAAACATGCGGTGCAAGTTTTTTGTGAGGTCGATTCAATCTGAGTTCCCAGCGGGGTTGTTAATTTCTCGTAACCGTTGGCTTCATTGGGAGTTGCGGTCGCGCCGGTTTAGTCATCTATTGTCGTCGAGTGTCATGACGCCCATCATCTCCTGCGGAATCTGACTCCAAATTCAGGTGGTCGGAAATCGGTCAATTATTTGCCAAGGGTTTGTAATTTATTTCGCGTCAAGAAGTAATTTGTCTATACTGTGGACGACATGGAAATCAAAGAGGCTGCTTTGAAGAAGTCGATTTTTGCCGAGTTTCCTACTGTCCGGTTTGCGGGAGCTGAGAGCAGCGACGAGTTTGCCTATCGCTGGTATGACGGCGACCGCGTCGTTCTCGGCAAGCCTTTGCGGGAGCATCTTCGATTTGCGGTGGCCTATTGGCACAGCCTCGCGATGAACGGAAGCGATCCGTTTGGGGCGCCCACCATTCTTCGCCCCTGGATGAACGGAAACGATCCGCTGGCTGCCGCGCGCGCCAAGGCGGATGCCGCGTTCGATCTTTTTCGCGTTCTCGATGTTCCGTTCTTCACATTTCATGACAGGGATGTGGCGCCAGAGGGCGACTCGCTGCGCCAATCTCTAAGAAATGTTCACGAGATGGCAGACTATCTCGGGGCCAAGATGAAGGATTCCAAGACGCGCCTTCTGTGGGGAACGGCAAATCTGTTCAGTCATCCGCGATTCATGTCTGGAGCGGCGACGAATCCCGATCCTGAGGTCTTTGCCTATAGCGCAACGATCGTCAAGCATTGCATGGATATCACGAAGTCGCTTGGCGGCGAGAACTATGTGCTTTGGGGCGGCCGTGAAGGCTACGAAACGCTGTTGAATACCGATATGAAGCAGGAGTTGCAGCAGTTGGGCCGATTCCTGACGTTGGTGGTTGAGTACAAACACAAGATTGGTTTTGTGGGGCAGATACTGATTGAACCAAAGCCCAAGGAGCCCACGGTTCATCAGTACGACTTCGATACGGCTACTGTTTTCGGTTTTCTGAAGAAGTTCGGTCTTGAAGATGAGGTGAAGGTTAACCTCGAAGCGAATCATGCGCTGCTCGCGGGCCATAGCTTTGAACATGAGATCGCGACGGCGGCGAATCTTGGAATTCTTGGTTCTCTCGACATTAATCGCGGCGACCCGTTGCTGGGCTGGGATACGGACCAGTTCCCGAACGATCTGCAGTCGATGACTCTGGCGATGTACTACGTGATCAAGGCCGGAGGTCTCGGCAAGGGCGGCATGAACTTCGATGCGAAGATTCGCCGTCAGTCGATCGATCCGGAGGATCTCATCCATGCTCACATTGGCGGGATCGATTTATGTGCTCGCGCGTTCCTCACGGCAGCGCGCCTCTTTGAGGAAGGGCATCTTGCGAGAGAGGTGGCGGCCCGGTATGCAGGCTGGGATACTCCGCAGGGACGGGCGATGCTCAACGGAGAGCTTTCGCTGGATGAGATTGCCGCCCGGGCAGAGGCCGAAGATCTCACGATCACGCCGCGTTCCGGCCGCCAGGAGCGGTTGGAAAATCTGGTCAGCCGATATTTTTAGCTGGCCCAGCTGGTCTTTGCATGGCCGGGGAAAGATACGAGCGAGTCAGAGAAGTTCGATGGCGTAACATGAATCTCAATGAGAACAAAGGCGTTGCCTCCTGAACAAAACGGTATGCACGCCGCGCAAAGGGTGCAGGGAGTCAGACGGATTGACCTGTCTTCGGCGCAACTCGCTTCCAGCGAGAATGCACGGGACATCAACCGGGACATTGTTCTGGAACTGGTTCGCTTCAAGCAACCGGTTTCGCGCGTGGAGCTGGCGCGCTTCTCAGGCTTGCAGCCAAGCACGATCTCGATCATCGTTGAACAGCTCATCAATGAACGATGGGTGCGCGAAGGCGCTGTGGTCCGCCGTCCGCGTGGCCGGCCTTCGACCATGCTTGAAGTCAATGACCTGCTGGTGACGTTTGCTCTGGATATCCGGCCCGATCGCGCGATCCTTGCCGTCATTGACCTTACTGGCCGCTTTTTGTCACGCGAGACGGTCATGACGGTGTCCGATCCGGAACTCGCTCTCAAACACATCATCGAGAGAATGCGGCTATTGCAGGAGCACCATGTCGACAAAAACTTTGAGGGAATCGGCGTCAGTGTGCCCGGGCGCGTTCATCCGGAGACCCAGCGGCTTCTTCTGGCTCCCAATCTTCATTGGCACGACTTCGATATCAAGACAGCCCTGGAAGAAGGGTTGAATCTCCAGGTGGAGATCGATAACGACGCCAATGCGTGCCTGTTGTCTGAGTCCTGGTCGGGCCGACTGGCGGGTGTGCGCAATGCGGTTCTGGTTGCGGTCTCCGAAG
Source organism: uncultured Acidobacteriaceae bacterium (assembly GCA_963802695.1). Classification (GTDB taxonomy): domain Bacteria; phylum Acidobacteriota; class Terriglobia; order Terriglobales; family Acidobacteriaceae; genus Edaphobacter. The sequence goes on along the minus strand of CAWDJN010000009.1, from coordinate 172,223 downwards.
GGATCGGCACTGCGATTCTCTGCGGCGGCCAGCTGCATTCGGGGTATAACGGTCTTGCCGGAGAGTTCGGTCACATCTCCGTCGACTCGGCAGGTCCGATCTGTGGCTGCGGCCAGCGCGGCTGCTGGGAGATGGCCGGATCATCGCGCGCAGCATTGCAGTGGTATCACGAACTCGCGCCTGAAAACCCTCCGACGGATATCTACGGTCTTCTGCGGCTCGCCGAAGAGAATGACCCGCTTGCGGTTGAAGCCGTTACGCGGCAGGCCCACGCCATCGGCCGCGGACTCCGGCTGATCACTGCGGCTCTTTCACCGGAGCTCATTTTGATCACTGGCGAAATCACATCGGGATGGCCGCGGTTCGGGCCCATCATTCAACGTGAATTGGAGCTTGCGGTTCTGGCCGGCACTCCGCCTCGGTTGGAGACAGCCGGAGACGGTGAGTCGGCGCGTCTCCGTGGGGCTGCTGCTGTCCTGCTGCAGCGACACGCCAGCTATCATCGCTCCACGCACTACCCGCGCAATGAGCGTCGTCTGCCGTCGGATACCGTTCCCGCATTGCGCTAAGTGCATTGCCGACAGTGTTATTTCGGCTTTCCTCCGCAGATATCTGAGGTCGTTTTGCTCCTATCTGGAGCGAAGAGCCGTGTGCTACCATCTCGGTCAAACTACTAAATGCAGCCTGGAGAACGACGGATGGCAGAGCAAGATTGGCTTCGCGGAAGCAGCCCGGGCGCGCAACCGAACTCCGGAGAGGCATACAGCAGGCAGCAGCCCGCTGTTCGCCATGAGCTTCGGCCATTGACTACGGGCGAAATCCTCGACCGCACCTTCTTTTTGTTCAGGTCGAACTTCTGGTTATACGTCGGGCTTGCTTCGATTGCGGCGGGCGTGAATGTGCTGGCGTCGATCGCCAGGCTGGCCTTTGTGCATTTCGAGCGCATGCCGGTTGCGTCGCCCGTTACAGCTCTTGTGGGAGCTGCTTTTACGATCGTCGGATCGATTCTCTACTTTGCCGTCTACAGCGTGACCCACGCCGCGACGGTGTCGGCGGTAGCGTCTATCTACCTGGGGCAAGAGACGTCGATCGGTACGGCCCTTGAGGCGGTGAAGGGACACTGGCTGCGATACTGCCTGATTGCTTTCTGGCAGAGCTGGAGCGCCGGGTGGATCTTCGTTCTGTTGATCGTGCCTGTATTTGTGATGAGCGCGCTGGGTATCAGGAACGGGAATCTGAACGGGCTCGTGATTTTGCTGATGACTCTAGCGTTCGGCAGCCTTGTTTATGGATTCATCGCTTACATTCGCAATTCGCTTGCGGTCCCCGCTGCGGTCATGGAGGATCTGCCGGTTCGACGCGCGATGAGGCGCAGCAAGCAACTGACGGAGGGCACCAAGGGACGAATCTTTCTTCTCCTGCTCCTGTTGTTCGCGCTCTACTGCGTCGCCGGTGCACTGCAGTTTCCGTTTGCGATGTTGTTGCTGCGTGCGCCTTCGACCGAACACATTGCGGCGCAGGCGACCTCGCTCTTCGTTGCATTCATAGCCAGCTCGCTGATTGGGCCCGTAGCTTCGATTGGACTGTGCTTGTTTTATTTTGATCAGCGAGTACGCAAAGAGGCCTTTGACATCGAGTTCCTCATGGAAAAGACGCTGCCGGAACCGAAGACTGCAACAGGTGAAGCGACTGCGGAGCTGGCCTAGGGCAATGCGGCTGCAGCTTAGATTGATTCTCGCAGGCGTCCTGCTTCTCCCGATGGCAGCGGGGGCGCAGGTGCAGGGTGATGCGGCGGAAGAGACGGCAAACCTTCGCTCCGTCACGGCCGCAGAGTACAAGGGGCATGTCGAGAGCCTGAAGGCGCTTGTTGCTGCGTGCGGAAAAAATCCTGCCGAATGCGACGCGAAAAAAGTCGGCGATGACGAGCGTGTCGAAGGAGGCGGTTTTCAGGCGCGCTGGTCGTGGCTCCGCGATGCGCTCTCGAGCGCGCATGATCCTGCGTCTCCCGACAGAACGAAGCTCTTGCAGCAGGCGGCTGCACGGCTTGACGAAGACGACACTCTGGCCAACGCATCGAATGCGCAATCGACCGATGCCTTCCAGCGTGCCAGAAGGCAGGCCGACGATGTGTTGTCTCGGCCGGAGTTTCGCACCGTGGAGGAGCAGTCGTATCTCGAACGCCAGATTGCAAGGTTCTGGCAGTGGATGGACAACGTCTTCAGCGGAGTCTCGCGGTTCGGTAAGCGCTCGCCGTGGTTGGTTCCGCTGATGGAGTGGGGCGCGATGACGCTAGCTGCGGCAGGCCTGCTGACGTGGTTCTTACGCACGATGCAACGGCAGCGCCTGGCTGTGCGAATTGAATCGAGCGCAAGTGCACAGGTATGGCAGAAGGAGTCGGACAACTGGGCGGAGCTCGCCCGGGCCGAGGCGGCAAAGCAGAACTGGCGCGCCGCGGTGCATTGTCTCTACTGGGCCACGATTGTGATGCTGGAGGGCCGCAGGCTTTGGCGACAGAACCGCGCGCGCACGCCGCGTGAGTATGTGCTGCTGCTCGAGCCAGGCTCCGGTATGCAACAATCGCTGCGAAGATTGACCCAGATATTCGAGCGCATCTGGTACGGGTTGCGGCCCGCGGCAGAGAGCGACTATGCCAGCGCGCTGCGGCTCTTCGATGAGTTGAGGAGCGCCTGATGGCTCAGTCGCGCGATCGGCGGGTGGTGTTCTGGATTCTCGGAGGAATGATCGCGCTAATCGTTGCCTTCAGCATCTTTTCGCCTGCAAATGACGACTCGAATCCCTTCCCAACGACTTATAACAATGGTTCGGCGGGGACGAAGGCAGCCTATCTGCTTCTTGGTGAGCTTGGTTATGGGGTTCGCCGCTGGGAGGCTCCGTCGGTGGATCTGAAGAATGTCGATGCCGCGAAGACCACCCTGATTTTGGCTGAGCCAAACTTTCCCACCAAAGGTTCCAAAGAAGTGCAGGCCGACATCGCAGACTTTCTTTCGCGCGGCGGCCGTGTATTGGCGACGGGAAAGGAAGGGGCGTACTTTCTGCCTGGCGCGAAGACCGATGCCCCGACGCGTCTCTACGGAAAGCTGTGCTTTTCTACCCCCGAGGGACAGGATGCACTCGCTCGATCGGGCAAGGTCTCGCTCTCGGACAATGTTCGCTGGACGGCGCTTGGGCCGGGGTTTCGCGTGTCGCAACTTTGCGGAAACGACGCGGTCGTCGTCAGTTATCGACACGGCGCGGGCGAGGCAATCTGGTGGAGTTCGCCGATGCCGATGTCCAATCTCGGTCTGAAAGAAGACGCGAGTTTGAAGCTTGTGCTTGCCAGTGTGGGCGATGCGGACAGGACGGTGCTCTTTGATGAGTACTTCCACGGAGAGCGCGCGTTGTTGTGGGATACCGCAAAGGGCCTGCCCCTTCGACAGCTTGCGTGGCAGTGCCTCGCTGTAGCGTTGCTCCTGGTATTGAGTTTTGGGCGCCGAAACGGGCCGCTGCGCATGCCGGTGCGATTGCCGCGGAGTTCGCCGCTCGAGTTTGCCGAATCCATGGGGCGGCTCTACCAGAAAGCCGGTGCAACCCAGGCTGCGGTCGATGGCTCGCGGCGCCGTCTGTTGAAGTTTCTCGAAGAACAGTGCGGCATCCCGCGTGATGTGCTGCGCTCGAGCCCGGAGGCTATTGCGCGGGCAGTTGAGGAGAGGCTTGGCGGAAGATGGACGACGCTTGGTGAACATTTGACGCAGGCGTCGGAGTCGGAGCATCGTTCCGTGACGCTGGCGAGTACATTGGAGTTGGTGAAGGCGCTGGACCGGGACCAGCAGGATCTGGCGGCGCGGATTCGTAGCGGAGTTTCGTTGCAGGAAGTTTCAAAGGGAGCGAGTGAGTGAGTGAATCGGGGAGTGTAAGCGGCGATGTCCAGCAGGTGCAGGCGGCGCTGCAGTTGTTTGAGCAGGGGCGGGATCAGATCGGGCGCGTCATCGCAGGTCAACAGGAACTGATCGAGCAGGCGCTGCTGACGATGCTTTGCGGCGGCCATGCGCTGGTCGAAGGCGTGCCCGGGGTGGCGAAGACGCTGGCCGTCAAAACGCTGGCGCGGTTTCTTTCGTTGACGTTTCGCAGGGTTCAAGGGACGCCGGACATGATGCCCGCCGACATTCTCGGCACAACAGTCTTTTCGCCGAAGACGAACGAGTTCTCGCTGCACAAAGGGCCGGTGTTTACGCAGTTTTTGCTTGCTGACGAGATCAACCGCATGCCTCCGCGAACGCAGGCCGCGCTGCTCGAAAGCATGGAAGAGCGGCAGGTCACAATGGACGGCGAAGCGCACGTGCTCGATGAGTACTTTACTGTCTTTGCTACGCAGAATCCGCTGGAGTTTGAAGGAACCTACCCGCTGCCCGAAGCGCAACTCGATCGCTTTCTCATCAAGATCAAAGTCGGTTATCCGGCGCTTGCCGACGAGCGCACCATTCTGGAGCGGCACCATGCCAGTGTTGAGGCAAGGACCTTGAACAGAGGTCGATTGAGCCAGTTGAGTTCTCGCTGCTGGCCGCCGCCCGTCGCGAGATTCGTGCCGTCAAGGTAGAGCCCGCCATCTTCGACTATCTGCTGGCGATCGTGCGCAGAACCCGGGAATGGCCCACCGTTTCGCTTGGTGCATCTCCTCGCGCTGCGGCGAGTCTTCTGGTTGTGGCGAAGGCGTATGCCGCCCGCGATGGCCGCGACTTCCTCATTCCCGACGACGTGAAGCAGGCCGCGCGCCCGGCGCTGCGCCATCGGCTCGTGCTTCGGCCAGAGGCAGAACTCGAAGGATTCGACACCGACCGCGTCATCGCCGATGTTCTCGCCGCAACGGCGCTTCCCAAGTAATGCAGACACTGATTCCAGAACCGGTCACGGCACGCGCACATTATCTCGGGCGCGTTGGCCATGTGTTGGGCTTTGGACTGACGGCGCGTACTCTGCTGCTGCTCAGTGCGGGCGTTCTGTGGTCTATTCCGGCCTTCTTTCACCCGCACCGCATCTGGATGATGCTCGTTTGGGACGCTCTGATTGCATTACTTGTAGTCGTCGATGCTGTGAGCCTGCCTGCCCCAGTCGAGATTGGTGTGACGCGACGATTTCTGAACTCCCCATCGCTCGGTGAGCGCACGACGATAGAGTATGAGGTCGTCCACCAGTCCAACCTGATTGTAACTGTACTGGTTACGGATGATTTGCACGCCACACTTCTCCCCACGCCGCGGCCCGTTAACGTAATCGCTTATCCACGCGATGCCGTCCGCGCTGTGCTCGACTGCTATCCCGGGCGGCGCGGAGACTTCCGGCTCGGAAAGATCTATCTCCGGTATCGGACCGCGTTACGGCTGGTTGAACGTTGGGCAGTCTGCGATGCAGAGCAGGAGATTCGTGTCTTCCCGGCATCCGAACAAAGCGGAGACAACGCCGCCTTCTACCTGATGCGTGCCCGGCAGATCGAGCTGCAGAAGCGCCGTCTTCGTCTCCGCGGAATCGGCCGCGAGTTTGAAAGCCTTCGCGACTACCAGCGTGGCGACGAGATCCGCAACATCTCCTGGACGGCCACCGCGCGTCGCGCCAAGCTCATCACACGCCAGTTCACTACCGAGCGAAGCCAGCAGGTCTGGGTCGTCCTCGACGCCGGCCGCCTCTCGCGGACAACCTTCGAACTGCGGAAGTCCCGCCCCACAGCACCGGGCGAGAGTGAGCTGGAGTCCGCCGAAAAACTTCAACTCAGCGTCACGCAACTCGACCAGGCCACCAGCGCCGCTGTCATGTTAGCCCAGGTCATCGGCGGTTCCGGAGACAAGTTTGCCCTCCTGACTTATGGCCGCCGCATCCAGCAACAACTCCTCCCCGGCAACGGTCCCGTCCATCTGCGTTTGCTCATCAACCTGCTATCGCAAGTCCGCAGCGAGTCCGCCGAGGCCAATCACCTCCACGCAGCGTCACGTCTGAAAAACCTGCAGCGCCGCCGCGGCCTCGTCATCTGGGTTACCGAGTTGGCCGAGAGCGCCGGCCGCCCCGAAGTCGTCATCGCCGCAGCCGAGCTCGTCCGTCGCCACCTCGTCGTCCTCGTCCTGCTGGAGCATCCCGAACTGGACGCTCTCGCCGCGCGCGAGCCGAAAAACGCCGAAGAGATGTTTGCCTCCACCGCCGCGCAGGAGATGCTCGAACGCCGCCGGCAGACTATCGCGAAACTCCGCCAGCAGGGTGTCCTCGTCGTCGAAACGACTCCCGCCAACGTTGGCGTAACCGCCATCACCAAATACCTCGAAGTCAAAGCCCAGGGCCTCCTGTAGCTCTGATCTAGCTCCCCGCCAGCGCAGGCTCTTCTGCCGCAACCAGCGCCCCCGCTTTCTCGCGACCACCCTCACTCAGCCACAGACAAAGCCCAGTCAGAAGTACCGCCCCCACTGAAAACTTCACCGCCACGGGCACATGCGTCGGCGACAAAAACGCCTCAAGCGTTCCAGCCACCACCAGCATCGGAACCGTCCCGGCCAGCAGCCGTATCGACTCCGCGCCAGCCAGCGCCAGCGCATCCTTCCGCCGCAACATCCCCGGAAACAGCAACCCCGATGCCAGCCGCAACCCCGCCCCGCCCGCGATGAAGATACTCGGCAGCTCCAGCGCACCATGTGCCGCGACAAAGCTCCAGATATTCAGAGCCATGTGGTTCTGCGCGCAGGCTGTCGTAATTACTCCAATGCTCATCCCATTCGTGAACATCAGCAGAATCGTCCCCAGCCCAGCCAGAATCCCACCCGCATACGTGTAGAAGCACACCGCAATATTGTTCGTCATAATGCGGCTCGACTCCTGCGGTTTCGCCGTCAGAATCGACTCCGTCCACATCTGGTGATGCTCAATCTTGTCGACCATCTGCGGCCCCAGCATCGCGTGCATAAACTGCGGCCTCGCGACAGTCAGCAGCGTTCCCAGCAGCGCCCCGGCAAGAAATATCGCAAACGCCGTCGTCGTATACGGCAGCAGTCGGCGAAAGATTCTCGGATACCCATGCGCCAGAAACCGCCACACGCTCGTCAGATTCATTCTGTCGCCCGAGTAGATGTGATTATGCGCGCGGCTCACCAGGCCGTTGAGGTATGCTTCAAGCGTGCGCGAGCCCTCATCCGTCCGCACTGCCGAGAGGTCCGCTGCACTCTGCCGGTATAGCAGTCCGAACTCTCGCAACTCCGCCGGCGACAGCATCTTCAGGCCGCCTGCCTCAACCTGCTGGACCAGCGTCTCCAGCCTGCTCCAGCTCTCTTTACGAAGTGCAATCCAGTGGTTTGAGATCATAGGGAAATATGTACGACAACCAATCCAGGGGCTACGCAGACCAGCTTAACATCGAAACGCCGGAGCAGGTCGATCTGCGCTTTCCCATCGCCGGAATCGGCAGCCGTTTTCTTGCGATCCTCGCCGACACCGTTCTTCAAGCCATTGCGTTGTTCGTCCTGTTCTTCGGCTTCGCGTTGATCGTCAGCGCAGCCCCACATGTCCCCGGCACTTCGACGATGATTAACACCGGCGCGAAGTGGTTCGTCGCCGCCGTAGTCCTCTTCTACTTCCTCCTCTACTGGGGCTACTTTTCGCTCTTCGAAGCCTTCTGGAACGGCCAGACACCCGGCAAGCGCCTGCTGAAAATCCGCGTCATCAAAGACTCCGGCCGACAAATCACGCTCTTCGAAGCGCTCGCCCGAAATCTGATTCGCATCATCGACGCGCTGCCCTCGTTCTATCTCGTCGGCGTCATCACCATGCTCTGCAACCGCGAGCAGAAGCGCCTCGGCGATCTCGTCGCCGGCACCATCGTCGTCCACGAACGCAGCGAAGCGCAGCCTCTGCTGAACCACAACAGTCGCACATTTACAGCGTCGCTCTATCCCCAGCCGGTCGAAACGCCGCGCGAGCCCGCGCCTTCGCTTATCCCCGCTGACGGCATCGCGCGACTCGACGCCGGAGACCTCAACGTCATCGAAACATTCTTCAGCCGGGCGCTCGATCTCGACCTCGACAAGCGCGCCGAGATCGCCGGCAGAATCGCCCAGCGCATGAGCGCAAAGATGCAGGTACCGTTGCCTCCGGATGCAGCGCCGGAACGCGTGCTGGAATCGATCGCCCATGCCATGAGGGCGCAGTCGGGGCGATAGGTGCATCTGCCCGCAAACCCACAGGAGAGCAGCATGAAGAAGATAACGCGGCGTGAGATCTGTGCAGGCCTGCCGGCTTTGGCGGCGATAACCATGGTAGCGCAGGACCAGACCCCAGCAGCACCAAACGTTCTCACACAGGCGCGTGTCTACACGCTCGACCAGATTCCGCCGCGCAAGATGGCCAACGGGGGCCAAAGCCGCGACATCCTCCGCGGCACTCTGCCCACGGGCGAGGTGATCAACGTGCACGAGTCCGAACAACCCGCCGGGACCACGCCGAACCCCCTGCATACCATTCAGCACACCGAGGTCATCGTCGTCATCCAGGGAACGATCATCCTCGAGCACGACGGCAAATCAGAGAAGGCTGGTCCAGGCGATGTCCTCTTCGTCGCCAAAGGCACCGAGCACGCAGTCCGCAACGCCGGACAGGATACTGCGAAGTACTGCGTCGTCCAGATCGGCGGAGACACCAGAAAATAAGCTGTCGTTCAGAGACGCGTGGCCAGACGACACCACTACCGCGTAATATTTCGTCATGAAAAATCTCAACCGTCGTGAACTCTGTGTAGCGCTATCGGCCCTCGCGGCGATGAGCGGTGAACTCTCCAACGCAAACGCCGAAGGCATGGCCGACCCTGGCGATACCGATCTCGGAGGCTCCCACGTCATCGCCTACGCCGAGCTTCCCGTACACAAAAACGCCAACGGAGGCGAGTCCCGTCAGGTCATGTCCGGAGTCGTGAAGACCGGCGAATATCTTGAAATCCACGAGACCATGCTGCCCGCCGGCCAGATGCCGCACCCACCGCACAAGCACCCCAACACCGAGGTTCTCTTCATCCAGACTGGCAACCTCGAGTACCTCAACGACGGCAAACCCGAACCCGTCGGTCCGGGCGGCATCATCTTCACAGCGTCAAACGTCATGCACGGCTTGAAAAACGTCGGGACCACTCCGGCTACCTACATCGTTGTCTCAGTAGGCCGCCAGCTTCCGCACGCATAGAGCGCTTTCAGGCTTTTGCGTTTGCTGTTGCCTGATTTTTTAGTTTGTCATTCCGCAGCGCAGCGGAGGAATCTGCTTCTGTTGTTGTCTTACTCTTGCCGTTCCGCCAAGCCGGGTGGCGCATCCGTTTCGACTACATCGAAAAGGATGGGTTATCGAAGCTGAGCGAAGTCGAAGGGCGACCGCTCTCTACTTCAACCGCGACCCCAAAGCGATCTCTTCTCCAAACGTAGCCAGCACCGGCTTCCCATTCTCTCCATGCGAAGCCGCCAGCAACATTCCGTGTGACTCCAGCCCGCGCATCTTCCGCGGAGCCAGATTCGCAATCACCACAATCCTTCGCCCAATCAACTCCTCCGGCGTGTACCACTCCGCGATGCCGGAAAGAATCTGCCGCTTCTCATACCCAAGGTCTACTTCGAGACGAAGCAGCTTATCGGCCTTGGGAATCCGCTCAGCAACAACGATCTGAGCGACACGCAGATCAATCTTCACAAAGTCATCAATCGCAATCTGGGGAGTATCCGGAATAGCAGACCCTGCAGCCGAAGCAGCGAAACCCTCAGAAGCCGGAGCCTCGGTGTGTGGTGCAGGCGGTTTGGCCAGTTCAGGCGTGACCGCGGACGATGCCCCTACCTGCGCGCTCGGATTCGTCTCAGAGAGATCGGAAGTGCGCGGCGCAGCATCCGGCGCTGTGCTATCGGTTGGATCAGGTCTTGCATTCGTCGTCGACTCGCCGACAATCTTAGGCGCAGGTGCAGAGGATGTCTCCATATCAGCCATAACTTGTATCAACTCCTTTGGTGCGCGGGGAAAGATGGGACCGAGGTCGCCGAGCTTTGTGCCGGGCTTCAGCCCGCCCCACTCGAGATTTTTCAGTTCACCGTTCTTAGCGGCAACTTCAATGTCGCCTAGTCCCAGCTGCGCCCAGACTTTGGCGGTGGCGTACGGGAGGACCGGATAAAGAAGAGCAGTGATGATGCGAATGGATTCGGCTGCGGTATAAAGAACATCGTCCCTTTCGACTCCAACAGCCATTTTCCAAGGAGCGCTTGTTACTTGAAACACTTCACTCGATCGCCTCACGAGGTCTTCGACTGGCGTGTTACGTCGAAGATTCCAATGCTTGTCCACTCCCGCTCGAAAGAGCCGCCATGAAATCCTAAGTGATAGTGTTTCATTGCCAGTTTCATAGCGTATGCTATTGACCCAGGACCACTAATGAATCTGCGAAGCTATTCGTGGGCATGATCTGGAGTAGGCTGCCGCAGAGCATTCTTCATCGCGAGTTGGTATTTCGACCCTTGAAATACTTCTGGAGCATCGCCAAAGTACGGCTGACAAGGTTCCCATAACCATTCGCCAGATCGCTGTTATACCGCTGCACCAGAGCATCGAAGCTGAAGCTCCCATCCTGTCCGAACGGAATCTCGCGCAGCAGAAAATAACGAATTACATCCGAAGCAAACAGGTCCTGCTCATGCTTCCAATACTCATCGCTCAACTCCGGTCCCGGAGCATCGAGCGGCTTAGGCTTCAATGTGCCAAACGCATCCAGAATCGTCTCCGTCCGGACGATATTCCCGCGCGACTTCGACATCTTCGACTCTTCAAACAGCAGCCAGCCATGCGCAGTAATCGCCTTAGGTAGAGGAAGACCCGCAGCCAGCAGAAACGCAGGCCAGTAGACACAGTGAAAGCGGATGATCTCTTTGCCGACGAGATGAAGATCGGCAGGCCAGATACTTCTTGAACTTTTTCGCTGCTCGGCAGGTCGTCAGAGTCCGAAGCCAATCGCGGTGATGTAATTGACCAGGGCGTCGAGCCACACATAGACGACATGCTTTTCGTTTCCGGGTACCGGAATGCCCCAGTCGAATGTGGTGCGGGAGATGGAGAGGTCTTTGAGCGCGCCCGGACGTACGTACTCCGTTTCCGCCGCTGTGAACCGATCGGAGATGTTGCCACGACAGAACCAAAACCTCGTTCCGGACTCCGGCCGTGAGATGAAGTCGGGGTTGGCCTCGTAAAAGTCCATCAATGCCTTTGGTACTCGGAAAGCCTGAAGAAGTAGTTCTCCTCAGTGACCGTCTCGGTCGGCTTGCCGTCCGGCCCGATGGTGCCCGGAGGGCCATCAACGAACATCTCCTCGCCAATCGAGTACTGGCCGGTGTACGTGCTCAGGTAGATTGAACCCGCGCTCCTCCAGCAGCTTCCACAGACGCTGGACTCCCTGCTTGTGACGCTCCTCTGTCGTCCGGATGTAGTCGTCATTCGTAATGCCCATCCGCTTCCAAAGGTTGCGGAAGCTGGCCGAGACCTCGTCGGTAAACTGCTGCGGGGGCATACCGGCGTTGGCAGCCGAACGCTGTACCTTCTGCCCATGCTCGTCGGTCCCTGTCAGGAAAAACGTGTCGTCGCCCAAGCAGCCGATGGCGCCGCGCAATCACGTCGCCCACGATGGTCGTGTAGGCGTGGCCAATGTGGGGGCGCGCGTTGACGTAATAGATCGGGGTAGTTAGATAGAACTTCTGCTTGGACATGGGGCTAAGGCTAAGTTTAGCAGGAGCATCAGGTCCGGCCGCCCGCACTCACAGACAGCCGCCAGCCCGAATCGGACTCTGTTGAAAAATAAATCTCAAAAAAGTGGCAGATTTTAGGAGGTCAAAAAGTGACCGTCAACTCACCACGTTTTACCAGCAAATCACCACAAAGTTACCAGCAAAAACCAGCATGGAAAGCACGTTTTTCGCAAAAACCCCCTGCAAAAACGCACTTCCACCACAGACAAAAAAACTACAAAATCAAATCCAGAATCCCGGGAATTTCTAGCTCGACTGCTCCACGGATTCAGCCTCTGCCGGTGCCGGCTCGGCCCCAACAGCAGGCAGGACGAGATCTGCCTCAGCAGCCTGCGCCGTCCGTGCGAGATTCAGGTGCTGCTCCATCGCAATCCGCGCCTGCGTAGGATTATGCGAGCGAATCGCCCGGTAAATCTCCCGATGCATCTCCGCCGACTCCTTTAGATCCTGTGCGTTAGCGACAGTCTTGCTCCGATACTCGTAGAGGTTCGCAGTAATCGTCTCCATCAGCGCCCCAAGAATCGGATTCCCCGAAGCCCGTGCGATCGTCCGATGAAACCGCACATCATGAATGAGATACTCCTGCGGATCGGTCAGCGCGGCATACATCTCCGCAACCTCCTCCGCCAACTCAGCAATATGCTCATCCGTCGCGCGTTCCGCTGCCAGCGCCGCAACATTCGACTCGAGCACCAGCCGCGCCTCAAACATCTGCCACGGTAAGAAACCATGGAGCGCCCCGAGAACCGAAAGCGAGCTCGAATCCAGCGCCGGAGGCCCTGAAGAAACGAACGTCCCCGCACCATGGCGACTCTTCAAAACCCCCATCGCTGAGAGGAAACCGATGCCAGCGCGAAGGCTCGATCGGCTGATCTTCAGCTTGCGCGCCAGCTCGCGTTCGGGTGGGAGACGATCGCCCGGATGGACCTCGCCGCTGCTGATGAGAGAGCGGACGTGCTCGACGACCTGCATGGTGAGCTGGCTATGGCTTGTGACCTCGTCCTGTAGCTCTTTAGGCTCTTTTTTCACGCTCAATGAGGCTCCTTGCGCTCAAGTGGAAGAAGGGTAACACGGCTTGAACCAATGGTTAAGCGAAACAGGTTTCGCGCTTTCGCGTCGCGCCTGCGAGTCCAAATAAATATCTGCTTACTTGATGAGATGCAGGACGGTGGCGATTAAGTGGTCTGAGGTGCGCCGAGTCTTGGCACTAGAAGCTGGAAGATCGCTAGTGAAATGACATAGGCGAATCCGGCCATTGTGAAGATCAGCATAGGATGCAGCGAGAAGTAGTGCGAAACGATCCAGGTGAACATCGCGCCGCCAGCCGCGCCTGCTGCTCCGCCGAGGCCGACGACCGTGCTGACGCTGGTCGACGGGAACATGTCGGTGGGAGTCGAAAAGAGGTTCGCGGACCAACCCTGATGCGCCGCAGTGGCGAGGCAGAAGAGCCCAATCGCCGGCCATGCATTGTTCGGAAAGAGCGTGTGCATATGGGGCACGAACATGATGGGCATGACGCAGATGGCGCATACCAGAAGCGCAAACTTGCGGCCGGAGTTGACGCTGTGACCGTGCTTCATCCGGAAGCCGGAGAGCCATCCGCCGGCGATGGAGCCGAAGCTGGCTGCGGTGTAGATCACGATTAGCGGGTATTTGACGTGGCTTAGGTCTAGGTTGTAGTTGTCGTTTAAGAATTTGGGGAGATAGAAGAGGTAGAACCACCAGATGGGATCGGTGAGTCCTTTTGCCAGAAAAAAAGCCCAGAAGCCGCGGTGGCGGAGGAGGATGGAGTAGATTGAGCCGCCCTGGGTGACGGGGGCCAGGTCGATTTGGGTCTGGGTGGCTCCGCGGCGGAGTTTGTTGTAGGGGAAGAGGAGCCAGATGACGAGCCACACGAGGCCCATCGATCCGGTGCAGATGAAGGCCGCGTGCCAGCCCCAGCGGAGGGTGACGGCGGCGATGAGCAGAGGCGCGACGAAGGCGGAGGCGTTGGAGCCGGAGTTGAAGATGCCGATGGCTTTGGCGCGCTCGTCGGCGGGGAACCATTCGGTGGTGGCCTTGATGGCGGCGGGGAAGTTGCCTGACTCGCCGAGACCGAGCAGAGCGCGGCAGATCATAAAGCCGACGACGCTGCCGACTAACGAAGTGCTGATGGAGGCGCATCCCCAGAGGAGGATGGCGAGGGCGTATCCCTTCTTGGTGCCGAGCTTGTCGATGATGCGTCCGGCGAAGAGGAAGCCGACACCATAGGCGATCTGGAAGGCAATGAGGACGCGGCCATAGTTTATGTCGTAGGCGGCCTGGTGGGTGTGGTCGAGGCCGGGGATCCAACCCATGAAGGGCAGATGAAGGAGCGGCTCGATGAGGGAGAAGACCGAGCGATCCATGTAATTGATGGTGGTTGCGAGGAAGAGCAGGAAGCAGACAAACCATCGGACGTTGGATTTTTCCGGGGCTGTGGTGGTGAAGCCCGAGCCGGATAGGCCGGTAGCTTGGGTCGACATTAAGGTAAAGACTCCCGCTAGAATATTGGTCTGACCGCTGGTGCAGTAGCAGTTGTGTCCGAGGATGAGGATAGTCTTTGTTGGAGCTTTTGTCTCATAAAGATGGATTGGAATTGTGGACAGGGGGTTTATGAAGCAGATATCTCGATGGATTGTGGTTTCGGTGATTGGGTGCGGGACTTTGGTGGCGCAGGGGCCGAAGACGATTACGGTCGGGCCTGTCGGCGCGGACTTTACGACGATTCAGGAGGCGGTGACTGCTGCTCCTGAGGCTGGGGCGGTGATTAAGATTCAGCCGGGGGTGTACCGCGAGGTGGTGCATGTGGACAAACCGAAGATTCAGTTTCGCGGGGAGGGGACCGACTGGACGAAGGTGGTGCTGGTGTACGGGAACAGCGCTGCTTCGACCTGCGGGACGGGGTGTTCGCCGACGCTCTTTGTTACTGGCAGCGATTTCTTTGCGGGGAACATGACGATTGCGAACGACTACAGCAAGACGAGCGATGTTCCTTCGCAGGCGGTGGCGTTGTCGGTGAGGGCCGATCGCGCTGTGCTGCGGCATGTACGGCTGCTGGGGGCGCAGGACACGTTGTATGCCTCGAGTATGGGGTGTATGAAGGGGGCGTTGCCGGGAGACAACTGCGTAACGGGGCGGCAGTACTACTCGGATTGCTATATCGAAGGGCATGTGGATTTTATCTTCGGGGATGCAAAGGCGGTCTTTGAGAATTGCGAGATTCACAGCATTGCGCATGGGCCGGGAGGGTATCTGACGGCGCAGAGCAATACGCGGCAGGGTCAGGATGCGGGGTATGTGTTCAATCACTGCAGGATTACGGCGGATAAAGGCGCTGGGGATGTGTATCTCGGGCGGCCCTGGCGGGATTATTCGACGGTGATTTTTATGAATACGGATATTGAGGCTCCGATCATGGCGGCGGGGTGGTCGGATTGGAAGGGCGCGCCGCAACCGAGGCTTCCGATGGCAACTTATGCGGAGTTCAAGTCGACGGGACCCGGGGCGAATCCGAAGGCGCGGGAGCCTTATTCGAAGCAGTTGACGGTGGAAGAGGCGAAGAAGTATGAGACGAAGGCTTATCTGGCGGGAGCGGATGGGTGGGATCCTACAGCGGTGAAGTAGGGTGGCCACTTTTCACTGGGAGCAAAAGTCAATAGCGGTGGATGGACCACTTAGCTGTGGGGAAATGGGATCTTCGGGTTTTACCAGGATTTATGGTGAGTTGTGGTGTTTTTCGGGGTTTTCCGGGTTAGTTTCGGTTTGCTGCCTGGATTCCCGGAGAATTCTGAAGGCCTTTGGGGCGGTTTTTGGTCCGGAAAACGTGGACAAGTTGTGGTGGGAAGATGGTTCTTGTGGTGAATTCGCTGGTTTCTTAAGCTGGATTCTTCCAGAGGTTCACCTAGTGTTTCAGCGGTGAAGCTCTGCTATTCGCCTCAGGATCCTTGGCGGACTGCCAAGGCATTTTTCAATCACCCACATATAGACAAGCAGAGTCGATCCAAAACTCACGGTTGCTGGAGCGCGCGCCTGCATGCGGCGACCGACCTCACGCTCTCATGCGTCGACAGGGAGTGGCATCGGGACAAGAAAGTTGCTGGCTAGAAGATAAGCGAATAGATGTCCGAGAGGTGGCGCGCGCCGCAGCTGGTTTGCCGAAACCCATCCGTTCGTCTCGCTCCACTCCCAACCATTGACGGATGCATCCTTCAGAAACTCTCGCAGATCCGCGACGGTCATCGGGTAAATGTAGATACGAACATTCTCGGCGAAGAGACGTCCGAGAGCCTCCAGAAGTTTGCCTTCGAGATTGGCGTAGATGTCTTCAAACGCTCGAATCATCATGGAGAGACCACCGACGAAGCGTACTGGTTCTTGCGTGTGGCGGTTTACGAGAGCTGTCACGTGGTAGAGCTCGGGTTTACGAAAGAGCAGCACGTCGCCGCCGACGAGAAGCGCATCGATGCGACGAAGCAAGTCGGAAATTTCCTGTACTGGTTCGTCTGGTCTGGACGGAGCGACGGTCAGGCAAAAAAAACCAGCGGGCGGCGATTTTGTTTCGCCAAGGTCCCGCTGAAGTTCTTGAATTGCCGAAGCCAATAATCGGAAATGAACGCTTGAGTGAGCGGGATCGGTGTGGCCGAAGTGTCCCGGTGCAAGGACGATGGCTTTCTTGTGGAGCACCTCGTTTGGGGGAACAGTGGAGCCCTTGCCTGGGAAAAATACCGCCTCAGCGAGTCCCGCACGAACCAGGTGCGCCAGCAGAGCACGGCGATCCCAACTCTCGAATGCCGGGCCGCGAAGATCGACGTAGTCTATCTCGATTCGCTCCGCGACGACGTCTTGTGCCAGGCTTTCCAGAAATGATTCCTTCGTTTGCGCTTCATAAAAAGCGGCGTAGATGAGGTTGACTCCCAGGATACCGATGGCTTGCTGCTGGAGGACATTCGAAGGATCGCGCAAATTGATGTGCAGCAGGATGTCGTTGGGGGGACCACCGGGCTGCAACTGGAACCGGAGACCGATCCATCCGTTTGCGTCGTTGGTTCCGGCGAAGTTGCGTGCGGAGATGGTATCGACAAAGCAGAAGAACCTGGTCTGCGCTCCGCGGATTTTTCCCAATTGCGCTAGAAGTTGGGTCCATTCGTTGTCCAGCATCGCGTCGAGCCGCTCTTTGGATACGTAGCGTGACCCGGAGCCGTAGAGATCATCGCTGACTTCCTTGTCGTAAGCGGAGATGGTCTTAGCCACGGTGCCGGAGGCCGCTCCCAC
The DNA here is from genome assembly GCA_963802695.1 of uncultured Acidobacteriaceae bacterium. Taxonomy (GTDB): domain Bacteria; phylum Acidobacteriota; class Terriglobia; order Terriglobales; family Acidobacteriaceae; genus Edaphobacter. Next base: position 155,151 of record CAWDJN010000009.1, on the reverse strand, counting down.
GAGAAGGAACCAACGCGCGACTTCCTGTCCGGCGCCGATTTCGGCGAAGGAACCGAAGCTGGATGTATCAAGATTAATTGTGAGCGCTTTGTGGTGAGTGTCGAGTTTTTGAGCGGAAGGCATAGTCACAAGGTCCAGTCGGGAGGACGTCTGGTAGGTGTGAAGTGTCCTTGATAGCGACTGAACCCAGCCGCGTAAAGAAGATTTTACCGCTGGCTACCGAATTGTGAACAGCGGCCTGGCCGGTGAACTGCGGCACACCCTGCCTACGCCTTTGGCTCGCACAATCTTCATCGCTGCATCCGGCAGGGAGCAAGAGTGGTGCTCTGATCGTGAGGCTGACCGGTAATCGCGAGCGTGATGTGGGCCGTCTCCGGATCAGCGCGAGGGACGGAGCCGCCAACGCATCGCGCCAAGGAGAGCGATCATGCCTGTACCTAAGAGCCAGAGGGAGGATGGTTCCGGGGTAGGGTCAGCGGTAGTGGTGAGATTTTCGAAGTCGTAACTTATCCCACTGCCGATGCCGTCAGCATAAGCTGCAGTCCCAGCGAAACTGGCGTCCAGGCTCAGAGCCAAGGCGGTGTTATAGGGAACATAAAAAGAGAACAGGTTCAGACCGGGATCACAAGATTTAGTTTGCCCATCAAGGGTGATCGCACACTCAGAGAAAGTGCCTCCTCCGCCTTCACCATGCGTGAAGTCATCGATGAGTACGTAGGCGTACCCATAGCCAGACCCTCCTGTGAGCGTATAGGTGCCGTCGACCGAGAGGTCAAAGTTAACCTTTCCAACTGTCGTGAAGGCAGGAGAGTTTATGTTCTCGAAGGAGTCTGCGAAGACACCTACCGCGCCGCTCGTGTCTCCGACGATTGCGGTCAGCGACGCATAGTTCGAATTGATGGCTGAACCGCATGACATGGAAAGACTGCCTGCAGAAGAACCACTCTGCGTGCAGACATTGCCGCTGAGGTTGCGGTCGTAGACAGAACCGGAGATAAGGGTATCGGCACTGGCACAAGTCGTCGCCGCAACTACGATCAGAAACATCCCTACGCTAAGCCTGTGCACTCAAATCTCCCCTTGGGCAACGCATGCCATTGGCCCATTTAGTGGGCATCTGGCTCGAGTATACGGACCATTGGATTCTCTGAACTGCATCGGAAGTTGTACGGACTCCACCACTGTTGCCGGAGAATGGCTGAGGCGAGAAGTGATCTAACGAGGCCCGGATGACTGGCTATTTTCGATGGTTCAGGATGGTCGGGGAACGAGTCGTTGGCGTTAGTTCAACTTCGTGTACTCGGCTTGTGCCTGCTTCAGTACGGGAATGTCAGGGTCGGCGTTCTTCCAGAGCGTGAGGAAATCCTGATAGGCCGATTTGGCTTTGGCGGTGTCGTGCTGCAACACGTAGGCGCGGGCGAGGCCGAGATGGGCGAGTGCGGCGATTGGTTGGTTTACGACGACGCCGCGATGGTTGAGGATTTTCTGGAACTCGGTGGCGGCTTCGTTACCCTGACGGGCGGCCAAGTGGGCTTCGCCACGGACAAAGACTGGATACATAGCGCTCCAGTTGAATGGACAGTCGGTCGAGACTCCAAGCTCGTAGGGCTCGGCGATCCTGAGATTCTCAACGGCCCCGGTAGCGTTTCCTTTGTTGAGAGCAAGCCTTGCGCGGAGCGTCGGGAGGTAGTTGAACTGCACGATGGTGTCTTCGGGGAATCGCTTGTTCAAATCGGCCGCCAACTCTTTCGCGCGTGTGTCCTCCTTTGAATACGCAAGTGCGAGCGCAGCGAAATACACTACGTCGCGATTTGACGAGCGCTTCAATGCCGAAGTGACGTTGGACCGCGCTTCGTTCGTGTTGCCGAACCATGCCTCTCGCAGTCCGGATGTGGTGAGGTACATTACGGGCGGGTCCTTCTCTCCTGCGCGTTGGGCTGAGTCCATTGCGCGACGCGAGAGGTCGCGAGCATCGTTGAGGCGCCCGGAGTAGGCTGCCGTGTCGGCTTGCAGTGCCAGCATCTGGTCTTCCCATCCCTGCATGCCTGTCACCTTGGCAGCTTGCTTTGCCATCTCCGGCGCATCGTTTTCCAAAAATGCAAGTTCATACATGCCAAGAGAGAGGAGTGGGTAATATAGTTTGCGTTCCTCAGCTTGCGCATAGGTGGCCTTCGCTTCGTCGAGGCGATTGAGGGCCAGAGCAGCGACCAGGCGTTGAAAATAGGGAACGGGAAACTTTGGATTCAGCCGGATTGCTTCGGTGGCTTCATCGAATGCTTTCTGAATTTCTCCGATGACGGATAAGACTGCTCCTGCAAGGAAGACGTGTGGCGACTCTGAGCGAGGATAGGCTTGTATCCAAAGCCGGCAGGTTTCTATGGCTTTTTCGATGTTTCCTGTAACCGCCTTATGATACGAGGCGGTGATCCAATACTTTTCGGCTTCACTGCTCCGATCGCGCAGTTCATATGCCTTTCGGCTGTATTCCGCAGCGAGGCCGGATTCAAGAATGTCGTTTTCGACAACGCTTAAATAGGCGTAGGCGACCGCAAAGTTCGGATCGAGTTCGATGGCACGTTTGAAGAAGGGCGCCGCATCCGAACCTGTTGTTATCGCCCTAATGCCTGAGCTATAGGCTTTCAGGGCCTCGAGCGACGGGGTTGTGGCCTGTTCGAGAGGGGTGTCAAATTTCTGGACTGTGCTGAGAGATTCGCCAAGTTTGTTGCGAAGGTCGGCGGACATCTTTCCGAGGGCTTCGAGCACGTGGTTCTGGTCGTTCGCCTGGGCTTCGGTACTGGCAAGGGATTTTCCGGTGCCGCAGTTGATCGCCTTGAGGGTGAGGAGATACTGGGTGCCAACTTGCGCGATCGAACCGTCGAGGACGGCGGTGCTTCCAGCACGCTGACAGAGCTCGCGCGCAATCGGCGGTGTGAGTTTTGCATCGGCAGCTTGGCCCATCTGGGCGAGGGTTTGCTGGATTTGCTGGTCGGAGATGATGCTGAGGAAGGGTGACTGTTCCAGTTGCACTGAGAGCCCCTGCCGTAGGGAGCCGTCGAAGACTGGGTCTCCGGTTGTGTTCGTGAAGTCGGCGAGGACGATGGTGTCCTTGTCTGTGAGCGCATGGGCTTTGCGGGGGAAGATCAGCCGAGCGCCTGCGGCGAGTCCGATCAGCAGTATTGCTGCGGCCGTGACTATCCACCATCGAGTGGCCTTCGCGGCTGGCTTTGAATCTTGTGCTATCGCTGAGGGCGAGCTACCCGTAATGGAATCGCGCTTGAGGCGCTGCAGGTCGGTGCGCATGTCCGCGGCTGTCTGGTATCGCAGCCTCCGGTCTTTCTCAAGGGCTTTATTGATGACCTCTTCGAGCTTTGGGGGTGTAGTCGGGATTGAGGCGCACTGGCGCGACGGGCGTGCGATTCAAGATTGCCTCTGCGACGAGGCCTATGCTGTCGCCGCGGAAGGGCACGAAACCTGTGACCATCTCGTAGAGGACGACTCCGAAAGAAAACAGGTCGGTGCGGGGATCCAGTTCTTCGCAGCGTACCTGTTCGGGCGACATATAGACGATGGTGCCCATTGCGGCGCCGGGTTGCGTGAGGCGCTCCGGTTCGCCGGCTGTCGTCATTGCGGAAGGGTTGGCGGCTCCTTGAGGCGGAATCAGTTTCGCAAGGCCAAAGTCCAGGATCTTGATGTGGCCGCGTTCGGTTATGAAGATGTTTGCCGGTTTGATGTCACGGTGAATTATTCCCTTGGTGTGGGCGGCGCTTAGAGCATCCGCGATTTCAATGCCCCATTCAAGGACATCGTCGAGTGGAACGGGTTTGCCGGCGATGCGGTGCTTGAGCGTAGCTCCGTCCATGAATTCCATGGCGATAAACGCATGGCCGTCATGCTCGCCGATCTCGTAGATGGTGCAGATGTGGGGATGATTCAACGCGGATGCTGCCCGCGCCTCTCTTCGAAAACGTTCGAGGGCCTGGGGATTTTGTGCGAGGTCTTCGGAGAGAAATTTGAGCGCGACGAAGCGGCCGAGGGATGGGTCCTCGGCCTTGTAGACGACGCCCATTCCGCCGCCGCCTAACTTTTCGATGATTCGATAGCGCGAGATGGTTTGGCCGATCATCGGGGTTGTTGGGATCACCGGGATCGTCGGGCGAGCGCCGTTGTCGTGGAGGAGATCGTTGAGTTGGGCGAGTGGAGCGTCCAGCGAATCGCTCTTTTGTTGTTCGGCATCGAGAAGCCGTTTGAGGTGGGTCTTCAGTTCAGAGTCATCACCACAGGCAGAGTCTATGAAGGCTGCGCGGTTCTGCGTGTCCTGTTCGAGGGCAGCATGGAACAACGGCTTCAGGCGTTGCCAGAGCTCAGGAGTCATGTTCGATTCAAGGGGGAGAGTTCATTGCGCAGCCACGCACGGGCCATGGTCCAGTCGCGTTTTACCGTGCGTGCCGATACATCGAGTTGCACAGCGATCTCTTCGAAGGTCAAACCTCCGAAGAAGTGCATCTCGAGAATCTTTGCCTGCCTTGGATCGAAGGTGTTGAGACGGGTAAGGGCTTCATCGACAGCTAATACATCGGCGGTGGAACTGCCTTCGCCACCGGCCATGTCTTCGACGAGCGTTACTTGAATCTGCCCATCTCCGCGTTTTCCGGCGTTATGGGCGCGTGCATGGTCGACCAGTATGTGACGCATGACATTAGCAGCAAGGCCCAGCACGCGGCTGCGATCCTGCCACATCGAGTCAGAGCGATCAACGAGACGCAGGTAAGCTTCGTTTACCAGTGCGGTGGGTTGAAGAGTATGGTCCTTGCGCTCGAAGCGCATTTTGCCTACTGCCAGGCGATGTAACTCGCGGTACAGGCTCGTGGCAAGGTCGTGATCGGCTTCCGGCACCAACGGCGAGGACGGCAGCCTCGGTGGGTCTTCCTGTCGTCTCGTAGCCATACTGTTTGGACCTGCAGGTGGCCAGTATAGCCCTAAATACCTGCATCAGCGGCTTTCTTGTGACGGCGGGGTGGATGGTCTTGAGAGTGTGCGATCCCACCCTTCGTAAAAGGCTCGAAGGATGGGATCGCGATGGTTCGGTCTTGGTCGAGAGCGAAAGGTTAGTTGGTTGTGTTGAGAACGACTACGGTGGCGATGGGGTCCAGGGGTTGGGTGGGTACGGCTATGTCGATGCCCTCGCCGACTTTGGTGATCTTAAGAGGCTTGTGGGCCTTGTCGGCGAGGAGATAGGCGCCGGTTACGTTGCGTTGAAGTTTGGCTATATTGTCCAGGTGGAAGGTGCCGGTGGTGGGCCACTGAAAGATTTCCAAATAGATTTTGTTGGGGGCTGTGGTGGAGCGCCAGTTCCAGTTGGGGATGAATTTGGGACGATTGTGGCTGTCTTTTTCTCCGGTGAAGGTGCCGGTGGAGACGTCGAAGAGAGTGGCCTTGGTGTTGTAGATGGCTTCGCCATTGACTTTGAGCCACTGGCCCATTTGCTGGAGGCGTTCGACTTCGGGTGCAGGGACGATGCCGTGCGAGTCGGGGCCGATGTTGAGGAGGTAGTTGCCGCCTTTGCTGGCGATGTCGATGAGGTTGTGGAGGAGGGTCTCGGTGGATTTGAAGTTGGTGTCGTAGGATTTGTAACCCCAGGTGTCGTTTATTGTCATGCAGGACTCCCAGTCTTCGCCGGGGAAGCCCTGGGGCGGGATGAACTGCTCGGGGGTTTCGGTGTCGCCTTTGTAGCCTCCGCCGAGACGGTTGTTCCAGATGAGGTTGGGATATTTGTTGAGAAGCTTGACGACCTCGGCGGCGCGCTCGGGGGTCATGGTTTTTCCGGGCGTGTCGAACCAGACGACTACGGGGTACTCCTTATAGTTTTCGAGGAGTTCTTTGATTTGGGGGATGGATTTTTTGTGGAGGTAGTCGTCGAAGGAGCCGTCCTGTGCGGGATCCCAGTGGCCGGTTTCCTTATTGTGATCGCCGCGTACGGCTGCGGCTCCGCCGGGGGCGGTCCAATCCTGCGACTGCGAGTAGTAGAAGCCTAGTTTGACGCCTTGCTTGCGGCACTCTTCGGCTAGCTCCTTGAGGGGGTCGCGCTTGAAGGGGGTGGCGGCGACGATGTTGAAGGGGTCAACCTTGGAGTCGAACATGGCGAAGCCGTCGTGGTGCTTGGCGGTGATGACGATGTACTTCATGCCGGCGGATTTCGCGAGGGCGACGATGTCGTGCGCGGAGAAGCCGGTGGGATTGAACTGGGTGGCGAAGGCTTTGTAGTCGGCTACGGGGATGGAGAGATCGTTCATGATCCACTCGCCGATGTGGGTGGTGCGCTGGCCGTGCCACTCGCCGGCGGGGATGGAGTAGAGGCCCCAGTGGATGAACATGCCGAAGCGGGCTTCTCGCCACCACTCCATGCGGGCGTCGCGCTGGGCGGGAGTTTCGGTGTCCTGGATGGAGGGGATGGGATGCGGAGTGGGTGGGGCGGCGGGTGTTTGCGGGATGGCAAACGTGCTGGAGGCCAGCAGGAGCGTCGTGGCGATGCTGCGAGGGGTGAAGTTCACGGAGATTCCTTGGGTTGAAATGACGGCACGGGAATTATAGGTGAAAAGTTCCGTTCATGGGTGCAAGAAAAAACGGATGCCATAGATGCCCCGATTCGATCCGAACAAAATGCGGGGATTCTTCCCCTTCGGCAAGCTCAGGGTCAGAATGACGACTTTATATGAGTTGTAAGAAAGGCTGCGGATCCATGCTGCCACGGTGCGCGCGGTATCATCGCTGACGTGGGTAATGAATTGAAGGCAGACCGGTTGGAGATTGTGCGGATGGTGGAACGGCTGCGGTCTGGCGATGTGCGGGCGCTGGCTCGGGCGTTGACTGTGGTCGAGGATGGAGGGGCTGCGGCTGGGGAGCTGGTTGCGGCTTGTCGCGTGTTTGCGGGTAGCGCGTTTCGGGTGGGAGTGACTGGGCCTCCGGGAGCAGGGAAGAGCACGCTGGTGGATCAGATGGTTCGCAGGTTGCGTGCGGACGGACGGACGGTGGGGGTGGTGGCAGTGGATCCTTCGAGTCCTTATACAGGTGGGGCTTTGTTGGGGGACCGGATTCGGATGCAGGGATTTGCCGGGGATGATGGGGTGTTTATTCGCAGCATGGCTTCGCGGGGGGCGTTGGGTGGTGTGGCGAGGGCTGCGGCGGATGTCTGCGCTGTGATGGAAGCTGCCGGGCGGGAGAGGATCATTATTGAGACGGTGGGAGTGGGGCAGGATGAGGTGGATGTGATTGGGGTGGCGGATGTGACGGTGCTGGTGCTGGTTCCGGGGATGGGGGATGAGGTTCAGAGTTTGAAGGCGGGAGTGATGGAGGTTGCGGATATTTTTGTGGTGAATAAGAGCGATCGCGGGGGCGCGGAGCTGGTGGAGCAGGAGATTTTGGCCATGCAGGGGTTGGCGGCGGAGCATGGTGCGTGGGTTGCTCCTGTGGTGCGAACGGTGGCTACGACGGGTGAGGGAGTTGGGGAGTTGATGGAGGCGATTGGACGGTGTGCTGCGGAGAGGCGAAACCGCAGGTTCCTTCGACAAGCTCAGGACAGGCTCTTCGACTTCGCCTCGCGCGATGAGACTGCGCGAAGCTCCGCTCAGGATGACACATCTTTACAGATCCGACGCTTGACTAAGAAGAGTGGGTTGCGGCTGGATCATCTGGGTGTGGCGGTGAAGAGTATTGCGGCGGCAAAGGGGTTCTATGAGGCGTTGGGGTTGGTGGTGAGTCATGAGGAGACGGTGGAGCATGAGAGGGTGAAAACGGCCATGTTGCCGCTGGGGGAGAGCCGGATTGAGTTGCTGGAGGCGACCGAAGAGGATTCGGTGATCGGGAAGTTTGTGGCGAAGCGCGGGGAGGGGTTGCACCATGTGGCGGTGCATGTGGATGGAGTAGATGCGATGTTTGCGCGGTTGATGCGAGATGGAGTGAGGCTGGCCAGCGATTCGGTGAAGGTGGGGGCTGGAGGGCATCGGTATTTTTTTGTGCATCCGGCCAGTACGGGAGGGGTGTTGCTGGAGATTGTCTGGGGGCCCCGATTGCTGGGTGCGTGAGGGTGGGGATTGATGCGGATCTTGTTGATCGATACTGCGGGTGCGGAGGGGAGTGTGGCTTTGGCGGATACGGAGGTTTCGCCAGAGGTGGTTGCGCGTGAGGTGCTGCCGGGAAGGACTTCGTCGGAGCGGCTGGTGCCGGCGGTACGGCGGTTGTTGGAAGAGCGGGGGTGGAGGTTGAGGGATTTGGCGGCGGTGGTGGTGGTGCATGGGCCGGGGTCGTTTACGGGAGTGAGGGTGGGAGTGAGTGCGGCGAAGGGGTTGAGCGAGGCTGGAGGAGTGGGGTTGATTGCGGTGTCCCGGCTGGCTTTGTTGGCGGCCGCTGCGGAGGGGCCGGTGTATGGGGTGTTGGATGCGGGGCGGGGGGAGTTTTATTTTGGGGAGTATGTGGGGCGGCGGCGTGTGCGTGAGGCGCTGATGAGTGAGGAGGGAGTGCGAGAGGCGGTGGGGCGCGGGTTGGTGGTGGTTTGTGAGTCTAAGGTGGCGGAGGTTTTTGCGGGGTTAGATCTTCGGATGGTGAGGGAGCCGGGGGCGGAGGATGCTCTGCCGATTGCGGTGGAGAGGATTGCAGCGGGGGATTTTGATGATGCGGCTTTGCTGGATGCGAATTATCTTAGGCGGACAGATGCTGAGATCTTTGCTAAAAGTGAGGCCAAGACCGGGGCGAAAGCTACGGAGAACAGATGATGGCCGCTGGGTTTTGGGTTCGGGCGGCTGTTGTGGGGGATCTGGTTGGTGTGGTGGAGATGGAGCGTGGGATTGCGGGGGCTCCGCACTGGAGTGAGGGTGAGTATGTGGCGATTCTGCGAGGCGATGGCGGGACGGTGAGGAGATGTTTGCTGGTAGCGGAGTCGGAGGGTGGGTTGTTGGGTTTTGCTGTGGGGAAGGTGATTGGGGCGGATGCCGAGAGTGTTGCTGAATTGGAGAGCGTGGCGGTTCGGCCTGAGGCGCGGCGAGGGGGGGTGGCTCGGGCTTTGTGCGCAGGGGTTGCGGAGTGGAGCAGGGAATTGGGGGCCGGGGGGCTGGAGCTTGAGGTTCGAGAAGGGAATAAGGGAGCGATTGCACTGTATCGCGGCGTGGGATTTGGGGTGGTGGGACGGCGGCGGGCGTACTACAGTGATCCGGTGGAGGATGCGGTTCTGATGCGGATGGAGTTGGGCCCGGGCAAGTAATTGGGCAATAAAGTGCGAGAATTCCACATTGCCGGTTTTGCCGGGGGTGTGATAGCGTTTTCGCCAGCCGGTGAGATGTCTTTTTTGCTGGAGGTACTGCCCTCGTGCAAACCGCAAAATTTACGGAGCTTCCACATACCGCTTCGCTTCCCACAATCCAACAACTTATGCAGGAACACAGCTTGTATGACCGCAGGCTGGACACGCTGCGCTCGAAACTCTTCCTGACGGATTCGGAACAACTGGAAGAGGTTCGGCTGAAGAAGCTGAAACTCAGCCTGAAGGATGAGATGGAGCGGCTTCGGCGGATGGGAGCGGGTTAGTCAAAGGGTTCTTTGACCAGGCATCGGGTCTGGCGGTGCGCCGATGGTGGCGGCCGTTGGTCAGATAGCGGGAGTGTGCTTGGCCGTATAATCGACTCAATTATGGTGCGAGATGGTTTTTTCTATGCCTTCGGGCTCGGAGCGGTTGCGGCTGCGCTTTGGTATCTGAGTATGCCGGGGTGGCTGGTGGCGTTGCCGATTGTGCTGGCGGCATTTTTTTTGTGGTTTTTTCGCGATCCGAACCGGACAATTCCGTCAGGGGCCGGGGCAGGTTGTCTCGCCGGGCGATGGCGTAGTTACCGAGGCGGAGTGGATTGAGACGGTCAGCGGCAGCCGGTTGCGTTTGAGTATTTTTCTGAATGTTTTTGATGTGCATGTGAACCGTTCGCCAGTGGGTGGAGTGGTGAAGGTGTGCGAGTTTCGCAAGGGCATGTTTATGAATGCTATGAAGCCGGAGTCTGTGCTGAATAATGAACAGACGTTGATTACGATCGACACCGGGGAATATGAAGTGAGCTTCAAACAGATCGCAGGGCTGCTGGCGCGTCGCATTGTTTGCAATTTGAAGGTGGGTGACAGGGTGGAGCGCGGACAGCGGATTGGCCTGATTAAGTTTGGATCGCGCGTTGATGTGCTGATACCGGCGGAGGCCAACCTGAAGGTGAAGACAGGCTCGCGGGTGAAGGGCGGCTCTACGGTACTTGCTGTGATTCCCGTACAGGTTGAGAAAACTGCTCCGGCAAAGGTAGCTTAATGGCGGAAGAGACGCAGACCATAGGAAAGGTGAGGCGTCAGCCAAGCCGCGGCATGTACCTTCTGCCGTCACTGTTTACCGCAGGCAATATGGCGGCGGGATACTACGCGATCACGCAGACGATCCAGGGATCGATGGCGGACCAGGGCTACTTCGACAGGGCGGCGCTGGCGATTGGGATTGCCGTTTTGTTTGATGGGCTAGATGGCATTATTGCCCGGATGACAAATACGGCGAGCGACTTCGGCAAAGAGCTGGACTCGCTTGCTGACGTGATTACGTTTGGAGTGGCGCCGAGCCTATTGGCGTATCTGTGGGGGTTCCGCATGTTGCCAGCGATGGAACATCCGGACCTTCGCGGGCAGCTGATGCATACGGGAGTGTTCGTATGCTTTATCTTTTTGATCTGCGGAGCGAGCCGGCTGGCGCGATTTAACATCAGCATCAATCCGCAGCCGCGCAACCCGGGAAGGCCGGGAAAGAAATACTTTGTAGGGATGCCAATTCCTGCGGGCGCGGGCGTGATCAGCTCAGTGATTCATCTTCAGAGGGGCTCGCCGATTGACAATCCTTGGATGGCACTGGTGTGGTTGTGCCTGCTGTTAGGAACGAGCTTTCTGATGGTGAGCAACTGGCGTTTCTGGAGCGCCAAGGAGATCACGTCGGGCGGGCGGCATCCTTTTCAGTTGTTTGCCGTGATTGCGGTTATCGGTGCGTTGATTGTTTTGTATCACCAGTACATGCTCTTCATCCTTGCGATGGCGTACCTTGTGTCGGGTGTGGTGGCGCGGCTGGCCTACTCCTGGAGCAGAGGCCGTCGTCACTCAACGGCGGTAAGCCAGCAGTAATGGGCCATCTCTAACAAGGTGCGACGCTGGGATGTGGGCCCAGTGAATTTCAGGAAGTCATGACGAACGATATGTATCGAATCGGAGTTGTCGGGGCGTCGTCGCTGGTGGGGAAGGAGCTGAGCGAAGAGCTGGCGACCTCGTCGCTGGCGGCGTCGGATTTTGTGTTGCTGGATGTGGATGAAGCTGTCGGCCAGGTGACCGCGGCGGCCGATGAGGTTTCGTTCATCCAGCGTCTGGAGGCGACTTCGTTCGAGAAGATGGACTTTGTGTTTTTTGCAGGCGAGCCCGTGACGACGAAAAGGTATTGGCAGGATGCGCGCCGCGCGGGCGCAAGCATTGTCGACCTTACTTATGCGCTGGAGGGTGAAAAGGACGTTCTGGTTCAGGCGCCATGGGTTGCGGAGGTATTCGCTGGAAAGGCTGCGGGCCAGACGCCGAACCTGAGCACACCGGCAATCGTGCCGGCGCATCCTGCTGCTGTGATGGTTGGACTTATTGCCGGAAAGCTGCAGGCCAGGATGCCACTGCGGAGCATTGCTGCGACTGTGATGGAGCCAGCTTCGGAGTACGGCCGGGCGGCAATGGATGAACTGCATCAGCAGACGGTGAACCTGTTGTCGTTTCAGACGCTGCCGCGAGAACAATATGACACGCAGGTTGCGTTCAACGTGCTGCCGGAGCTTGGTGAAGCGGCGAAGGTTGGGCTGAGGGCTACAGAGCAGCGGATTCGCAGGCATTATGCGGAGCTTACAGATGGGCTTCTGCCTGCGCTGGCGTTGCAGATTGTGCAGGCTCCGGTGTTTCATGGATACGTTGTGTCGCTGCTGGTGGAGGTTGATAAGGTCTCGACGGTGAGCGAGGTGGAGGCGGCGTTGGTGGGGGACCACATTGATGTTGTGACTGGAGAGTCGGATCCGCCGAGCAATCTGAGTGCGGCGGGGCAGGAAGAGATTCTGGTGCGGGTGCGCGAGGACTCGCCCGACGGGAGAGATGGGGCGCGGTTCTGGATATGGATGGCTGCGGATAATTTGAAGCTTGCCGCACTGAACTCCATTGCGTGTGCGACGGAGTTGCGGCGGCTGCGTCCTTCGGGGAAGGTGCAGTAGTGCATCGGTTTTGTGGTTTTGGAAGCTTGAAAGAGACGAGAAGGGTTCGATGACGGATTCGAGGATGCGAATTGGGATTGATCTTGGTGGAACGAAGATTGAAGCACTTGCCATCGACGACAAAGGAGTAGAGTTGGCGCGGCATCGTGTCGACACTCCACGCGATGATTATGAAGGGACAATCATGGCGATGGTGGAACTTGTTCGTCGACTGGAGAGTGAGACTGGAAGACGAGGTACGGTGGGTGCGGGAATTCCCGGTACGATCTCACGTATCAATGGGCTGGTGAAGAATGCGAACTCCACGTGGCTGAATGGACGCGCGCTGGATCGAGATCTGGCTGTTGCGCTCGGTCGTGAGGTGCGCGTGGCCAACGATGCAAACTGTTTTGCGGTTTCGGAGGCAACGGATGGTGCGGCTGCAGGTGCCCAGGTTGTGTTTGGAGTGATTCTGGGAACGGGATGCGGCGGAGGAGTTGCGATTGGCGGGCGTGTTCACGCCGGGCCGAACGGAGTGGCTGGTGAATGGGGTCACAATGCTTTGCCGTGGCCGCAGCCGGAAGAGAATCCGGGACCAGCGTGTTACTGCGGTAAACGAGGCTGCATGGAGATGTGGGTGTCGGGCACGGGGATTGCGCTGGACTACGAAAATGCTACGGGAAGGAAATGGTCGACGCCGGCGATTGTTCGGGACTTTGAATCTGGTGAACCGCAGTCCGTGGCGGCGGTAGAGCGGTTTGTGGATCGCCTGGCGCGCGGATTGGCGCACGTGATCAACATCCTTGATCCGGATGCGATTGTGATGGGTGGTGGCGTGTCGAGTGTGAAGTACATCTATGAGGCGGTTCCGAAGAAACTTCCCGCTTATGTATTTGGTGGGGAGGTGTCGACGCCCATCTTGCAAGCCAGATATGGAGATTCAAGCGGCGTTCGCGGCGCGGCGTGGCTGTGGCCGAACAGATGACTTGGAGAGACATCAACGTCGGCGGCTATGCGATACTAGATGAGGGACGAGGCTGCTTAATCAGCGGCAAGTTCTCAGGGCGAGTTCAAACTCAGGACCGTCGCTGGTGTTGATACGATGGCAAGAAGCAACCTCGGTTGCATGAGTTGATTGAGAAGCCGGGATGGCGGAACTGGCAGACGCAGCGGACTCAAAATCCGCCGAGGGCAACCTCGTGGGGGTTCGACCCCCCCTCCCGGCACCACAGATTCTAAAGGGTTTATGATGCAAAATGGCTTCTCCAGAGCGAGAGGCCATTTTCGTTCGTGGCTGTTTCGGTGGCTGTTGGTTTTAGAAATCTCGATTTGAGCTCAGATGTCTGTGTTCCAAGATGCCTGTCCCGAAACTTTTGGCGAAACACCTTCTGGTTTGGGTCTGATCGCCGCTTGGCTCGAAACAGAAGGAGCTTGCTGACGAAGTCGGAGCCGCCTTGGAATTCCTAACGCGAAGCGTTTGCTCACTGCTGATACGCTTATCCTTACGCTGCAAGCACATACCAAATGAGCAATTTGCCATTCCTAAAATGGGCGGGCGGTAAAAGGTGGGCTCGCGCCACGATTAGGCGCGATCATCGGCGGATCTGTGACTTCGCGGTTCGTCGAGCCGTTTCTTGGGAGCGGATCTGCATTTTTTGCCTAACCCCTTCTAAGGCGCTGCTGGCCGATAGCAATTCTGAACTTGATCGCCGCGTTTCGCGGAGTGCGCGATGACCCAAATGGTGTCTTGAGCGGATTGAGACCGCTGCAGATCAACAAACAGAGTTTCGATTCGATGCGCTCCTCCCGCCCGCAAACGGACACCGATGATCTCGAGCTATCAGACTATCTATCTAAACCGAACTGCGTTCAATGGCCTATACAGGGTTAACAGGAAGAATGAGTTCAATGTACCTTTTGGCTGCAAGCCCGGAACAAAGCTCGTGGATTCTCCCACGCTTATAGCGGCATCTCGCATTTCTCCGTTCAGCAACCCTTAACGCCAGGACTTCAGGAAAACCCTCGCAGATGTGAAAGCTGTCGAGGACGTCGTTTCCGTTCCGCCTATGTGTTCGATGTCTCCCAGACCGAGGGCAAAGACCTTCCCGAGCTTTCCGAGCGCGTAACCGGAAATGTTGGGGAGTACCGGGAACGGTTGCTCGACTTTATTGCGGCCCAGGGCATCCAGCTTGAGTTCAAAGAGAGCATCGCGCCAGCGTTGGGGATGAGCTACCGGCGGCAGAATCGCCATCCTGCCCGGACAGTGTGCAGCCGAGGAGTTCAGCACGCTTGTTCATGAACTCGCGCACGAGATGCTACACAAATCCGAGCGTCGCACCGCCACCACGAAAACAGTACGGGAGACAGAGGCCGAGGCCGTCGCGTTTGTGGTTGGCACGACCATCGGACTTAGTACTGGGAGGGCGTCCGCTGACTACATTCACCTCTACCACGGCAACGCGGCACTTCTCACCGAGAGTCTTGAGATCATCCAGAAGACATCGGCAGTCATCCTGTTAGCGCTGGAATCGAACACGGCAGCGCCCTCCTCTGAGTCTGCATTGGCGGAGGCTGGTTGATTCAGGGGCCGCCGAGCCCGCCTTTGGCGAGCTCGGCGCTTTTCAGAACAGCTGCTGGCGTGTTCGATTCCGCCATCCAATCACTTATATGCCGCCACCTAGTGTTACGTTATAGACGGACTCTGCGTCGATTACAGATCTTTAGGGAAGTGAATCTTCCAACTAGGATCGTATGCTGCATCTTCGATTTTGTAGTCGAGATAAAAGTCGAACGTTGATCTTAAACGGCGAAGAGGTTCGAGTTCGGCGCTCGGGACGCCGGCTCTCTCAAGTAAAAAACCTAGAGATTGCTGGTAGGGATAGACATATTGGGCCGACATAACGATGTCAGCCAGATGCTCGGCCGAAACCCGTGATGCTGCTCTTTGAAATGCGTCCGCGACTTCACGGATTGTTCCGACATAGCGGGGTCGCACAACCGCATCAAGAAGGGTTCTTTCAAGGTCTGTTACTCGGACGGTGGCGCCTTCATTGGTTTGTGCCTCGATGACACCGGCCTGTCCAGTGTTCTTGCCGTTCAAAAACACGATCCGTTGGTTGCCTTGATGGAAGAGATATGCAGACTGTCTCTGCTGATTCGAGAATGCACGATCGATGGCGACTTGATTCAACCTTGAAGTCGTGTTTTTTTTGGACTGCTCATGATTGACGTAGATGGTTTGAAGTGAATCTGACAGTTTGTGTATGTAGAGAGCTGTCGCGTGCGATAGAAACGAGTCTTTGTAAAACGAGGTTGCCACCTGTAGGACTGAAGGTGTTCCGAGGGTGTAACGCTGTTTGATCCCGTATTCTTGGGAGATGAGCTCCACTGTCTTGAGCACGTCGTTTTCGAGAAGAAGTGAGATCAGGCCGTCCACATCTAAGGATTTGGGGCTTTCCAGTGTCCTCGATTCGCTGAGAGAGCTTCGCCGATGGCTTTCCTTGTGACCGGTCGAGGCGCAAGTTATTGAAAATAATGAAGAATATCGATTTGGACAGATGTTCTCATGGGATCTAGTTGGAAGGTATATATACCTTCCAACTAGACACAATGTACATCGTTGGCTAAGTTCGCAGATATATATACCTGCGAACTTGACCGCTAAGCAATCCGCGCTTGGATTTTGTTCACCGTTTTTCCCTATAGAGGGGACGTTTAGCTTGTAATTGTCCTCTTTATGGGGCATAATCTCTAAATATGAGCATGCCTACTCGTTCGGTCGACGCACTGCCAGAAGTTGTGACCACTCAGTTGACAAAGCTGGGACACGATCTCGAACTTGCGCGCAAACGAAGGAGAATGTCGAAGTCTGAGTTTGCAGCACGAATGATGGTCAATCGAAAGACCGTTGACCGCTTGGAAGAAGGCGATCCCTCAGTATCCATTGGTATTATGGCCACGGCCTTTTGGGTTTTAGGCCTACAGAAGAGACTTGGAGAAGTGATATCACCGGAACGCGACGAAGTCGCTCTTCAAGACGACATCCGAAAGCTGCCTAGAGATTTTCGGAAGACTTCAAAACGACTCAAAGAACTCGATTTTTAGGAAAAGATGCCCTTAGCCTTCGTTTATCTCTATCTAGAAGACGGTCCGGTCCCTGTTGGTCGCCTAGAAACAGTTGGGACCGGACGGACGGTTGGCGCGCGCTTTGAGTACGGTCTGCGTTATCTAGAAAGAAAAGACCGAATCGCAATCGATCCGGTTCAACTTCCTCTTCCTGACCCTGGTCTTGCACGTGAGTTCGCAACGGAAGAAGGGTTTCAACTCTTCAACGGCATCCGCGATGCCTCCCCTGATGGATGGGGGAGGCACCTCATGGATCGAGCCGCCGGCGGTACCCTTTCTGAATTCGATTATTTGATTGCTACGGGAGAGGATCGTGTTGGCGCGTTAGCTTTTGGACCTGACCTCAATGGCCCAAAACGTATGACGCCCTGGCCGGAACATCCGATTGAGGGGGAGCGACTCGACCTAGGAGCACTACTCGAAACCGTAGAAGAGATCGAATCCGAAGAAGAATTACCGCCGGAGCACCAGCGTTTTCTTGTCCGTGGGTCTTCTCTGGGTGGAGCACGGCCCAAGGCAACCACCGACTATGGTGGAGCTCAGTGGATCGCAAAATTCGGGCGCGCCAGCGACAGAAGTCCAATATGCAAGATCGAATTCATCACGATGACGCTCGCGTCAGAGGTTGGGATTGATGTGCCCCCCATTCGCCTTGAATCGGTTTTCGGGAAAGACATCTACCTAATCGAGCGGTTTGATCGAGTCCAAACCGGCAATCAGCCGCTGCGGCTTCCTTTCATTTCCGGTCTCACGATAACCGGGGCTCACGAGAGCGAATCTTCAACCCAGAGCTATCAGCGCCTCGCCGAGCAACTCAGACTATATGGCACGTCGCCAGCGGAAGACGCGCGTCGTCTTTGGACTAGGATGCTTTTCAATATCCTCTGCAACAACAATGATGACCATCTCCGAAATCACGGATTTCTCTGGGACGGACGAGGGTGGCGGTTGTCGCCGGCGTACGACATTGTGGCAAGTTCACAAGTGGGGACAAACAGAGACCTAGCGATTGGCGTCGGCGCTGATGGACGAACCGCCACGATTAGCAATGCTCTGACACGGGTGGCCAGCTTTGGTCTGAAGCGCGAAGAGTGCATCTCTATAGCCCGCAATATGCAGACGAGGATCAAGGGACGGTGGGAGCAACTGTGCCGCGAAAACCGATTCACCACGTCTGAGATCGAACGCCTTCGAAGCGCATTCTTGGCATGTGATGAGCAACTACCGGCTGCATGATCTAACGATCTTTGGGTTCAAGCTTCACTCCTAAGACTGACTCTCAGTAGGGGCCAGCGGGTGCTTTTCCGTGCTTCCGAGTGCACTAGTATGTTCCCGAACGGGAATCAATTGATTGATTTCCGCTTAGTTTCTTGAAATATTCCCGTTCGGGATGTTTTTGCTCATAAGTCCGTTCTTCTCGTGCTAAAATTCCCGTACGGTAAGTTGCAGAGGTCGCTATGCGAATGACGGTGGAGCAAATTGGGACGCTGATTCGAGCTACCCGGAAGGGTCTCGGAGTTACTCAGAGGGAGCTGGCGCTGACCTCGGGCACGGGGTTGCGTTTCGTCATAGACCTCGAACGAGGTAAGGAAACGTGCGAGATCGGGAAGGCACTAACCATCCTCCAGACGTTGGGAATCAAGTTGACGCTTGTGCCACCTACAGCGGCAGGGAAAGGAGAATAGCGCATGGCGAAGACTCTGGATGTTTACCTGCACAGCGAGTTCGTTGGCCATCTGATTCAAGACGATGGCGGTCAGATGATCTTCCAGTATGCGGAGAGTTGGTTGCAAAGGCCGGGTGCGTCCCCACTGTCCCAGTCGTTGCCGCTCCGCAAAGAGCGCTTCTCACGAAACGAGTGTCGAGGATACTTCGGCGGGATTCTGCCGGAAGAGAGCAAGCGCGAGATCATAGCTCGGAATCTCGGCATCAGCGCCCGCAATGATTACGCCATGCTGGAGCGGATCGGAGGGGAGTGCGCAGGCGCTGTCACCTTCGTTCCGACAGGCGAAGCGCTACCGGAGAGTGACTATCAGCTGCAACTATACAAGCGGCGTAGCTCACCCGATCATGTGAATCAGATTCGACGCAGGCATACGCCAGCATCGCAGCGATGACTCCTGCCGTGGGCCGCCGATCACCGAAATGGTGACTGCAACCGGCAGCTTGGGCGATTTGCCCTTTATGCCAAATCTGACACCATTGAACCCACCGGCGGATTTATGTCCGAACGTTTCTAGGTGACCCCTGGAGACTCCGTCCGATCAGTGGCTGTATGGAATCGGATTTGTAATCCGCCGTGTTTTGGTCAGTTTTGCAACGCGAATGGTGCAATTTTCGGTGGCCATTTTGGTGGCTGTTCGTTGTCGACTTTTCTGCTTTTCGCTGCGATGCACTGCAAATGGGACGCCCCCCTATAAGTCCATGAACTAAATAGGCTTATGCGAGTTTTTGCGCCGGATTGCAACTCCGTGCAAAACGGCAAAATACTGACTCAAAATCCGCCGGGCTTCGGCGTTGAGACCACGTCAGTTCACGGAGAGCGAGACGGTCGTAATATGTTGAATTGTTCCGGCGGAGGCGGTCACTGTGACGATCGAAGTACCGGGCGAGTTGACCTGAGCTGTCTTAGTTGTACATCCGCTTAATCGAATCAGGACGCCGGTCACCAGTGGAATCAGGAACAAGGTAGAGAGGCGTCTTCTCTTACTGAATCCAAAGAAGCACAGCGTTGCGGCCAATACTGATTCTGGAAGCAGGGGATTGAAGTTGCGATCGAACTTTGCCGTGGTCTGTGGGACGGTTATGGTAAGGGATATTGCGTGGTATGGAGATTCGGCCGTTGGGCCCGGAGAGAAGCTGCACGATGACCCGGAGGGCAGGCCCGAGCAGCCGAAGGAGACGTTTGATTGGAATCCGTTCAACGGAGTGATAACGAGAGAGATTGCTGCACTTTGTCCGGCGGTGATGCTGAGTGAGTTTGGAGTGGCTGTTACAGCAAAGTCCGGTGTAGGTGTAACAGAGATGGTATACGCCGCGGACGCAACTGCGCTGTTCGCGTAGCCGCTGGCTACGGCAATCGCTTGAAGCCTCAGGGTTGAAGAAATCGTGATTGCGCCCGCATATTGATGGGAGTTAATTGTCGGCGTGGATCCGTCGGTTGTGTAGTAGATGGTCGCGTCTGGCGTAGCGTCGTTGATCGTTACGGATTGTGCCGAGGTATAGGTTCCTGCCGGCAGGCTGAAGACAGGTGCAGCGGCGGCAGGAGTTTGTGCGTTGATCGTATAGCTTGCACTGGCAACCGCGCTGTCCAGATAACTGGTGGCGCGCGCGATCGCTTTGAGGGTCTGAGAGGATGAGATGGTAATTGGGTTACTGTAAGAGGCTGAAAATGCAGTTGGCGTGGTTCCGTCGGTTGTGTAGAGGATCACGACTGGAAATAGGGAATCGTGAATCGTGACTGTCTGAGTGCCCGAATAGGTCCCTGTGGCGAGGCTGAGGGTTGGGGTTGGTGTTGTCGGACTCTTTGGATTGATGGTGTAGATCTCACCGAAAGGAAGGCTTTGATAATAGGCACTTGCGATCGCCATGGCCCAGATGGTTTCTGTTGATGAGACGGTTATCGGACCGGAATAAACGGGCGAATTTGTCGTTGGGCGAGTGCCGTCGGTCGTGTAGTAGATGGTCGCGCCTGGGGTGGTGTCAGAGATTGTGACGGTTTGAGGTGTGGCATAAGTTCCTGTAAGCACGCTGAAAGTTGGCGAAGCGGCAGGCGGGAGATTGATGACATACAGGGCCTGAACAGCAGGACTGTCCGGATGGGCTGAGGCGACCGCGTACGCCTGGATCTTTTCGGAGATCGGGACGGCAATAGGACCACTATAGGTAGGTGAACTTGTCGTGGGTGTCGTTCCGTCGGTTGTGTAGTAAATGGTTGCGCCGAGCGTGGCATCGGTGATGATCACGGTTTGTGGTGAGGCGTACACGCCTGGAGGTGGGTTGAAGGTTGGCGCAGCGACTTGCGGAGTTAAGGTGTAAGTTGCGGTGGCTACGGCGCTGTTATAGCAGTCGGGGGCGACGGCAATTGCCTCGAGGGTTTCAGTGCTGGAGACGCTGATCGGATAACTAGGACTGAACAATGTGGAGTTTATGGTCGGGGTCGAGCCGTCGGTGGTGTAGTAGATGGACGCACCGTTCGTCGAATCGCTGATCGTTACGGTTTGCGTTGAGGTATAGGAGCCTGAAGCCAGACTGATGGTTGGTGTAGCCGCGGTCGGAAGGGGGCCGTTCGCAGGTTGATACTCCCAGAGATCGTTGTCGTACAGGCTTTGGATTGGAACATAGCCGAGCGGAAGTTGACCTCCGAACAACCAGAAGTTGCCGCTGTTATCAGTCCAGGCTGAGGCTCGAAATCTGTCTCCCGGGTTGTTTCCGGGAGCCGGAGTTCGCAACGTACCGTAGACGCCGTCGAGCGGCGGAAAAATCGAATTACTTCCACCCATCCAGGCCCATTGATTCGTCGAGGGTGTGTATTCCCAAAGATCGTCGAGCTTGGAAAAACCGGCGTCGCCGTACCATCCCGTTTGCAGGCCGCCGTAGATCCAGACGTTTCCTAGTTTGTCCGTCCAGTTGACCGAACCCCAGCGGGTCGGGGGAGTGTTTGCGGTTGCGAATGTCCCTAGCGTTCCAAAGACTCCGGTTGGCTGTGTGTAGTAGCCGTAGACGACATTGGTTCCGTTCACCCACGTCCATTGGTTTGTGGAGGGATTGAACTCCCAAAGATCGTTTAGGTCGCTGAACTGACCGTTGCTGTCAAAACCCTGACCTCCGAAGAACCACAGGTTGCCACTGCTGTCCGTCCAGCTGTTTGCGCCATTGCGGGCTCCTGGGTTATTTCCGGTGGCAGGAGCGCCTAGCGTGCCATAAACTCCCGGCTCACCGCAGGGTTGTACCATAGGTTCACGTTCAAAAAACAAGCGCTTCCGGCGCCGGTGCTGCTCCCACCCATCCATATCCATTGATTTTTGGTCGTGTCGAATTCCCACAGATCGTTGAAGAAGAACTGGAGGTCGAAGTTCATGTCGTAGCCCCAGCCGCCGAAGAGCCAAAGATTGCCTTTGCTGTCGGTCCAGGTTGATGCGCCGAGACGACTGCCAGGGGTCTTTCCAGTCGCGGACGTGCCTAACGTGCCGTAGACCCCCATCAGGGCACAATTCGTCTCGCCGGGATCAATGTCATAGGTGAAGCAGCTACTCCCGAACGTGCTGCTTCCACTTACCCAGGTCCATTGATTTGTGGAGGGATTGAACTCCCACAGATCATTGAGGATGCCAAACGTTCCGCTGGCATCCATGCCTTCCCCTCCGAACAGCCAGAGATTACCGCTACTGTCGGTCCAGCTCGATGCGCTATGTCGGCCTCCGGGGAAGTTTCCCGCGGCAGCTTTCCCTAGCGTGCTGTAGACTCCGGGCTGACCGCAACCCTGGATATAGCAAGCCCCGGCCCCTGTGGCGACAAAGCCGCTCCCACCCATCCAGGTCCATTCCTTCGAGGAAGGGTTGCACTTCCAAAGATCGTTAAGCTCATATCTGCCATTACTGCCTGCAAGCTCAGGGACACCGCTGCTGTTATTACCCCCGAAAAGCCAGAAATTACCGCTGCTGTCGGTCCAGCTAGACGCGCCGTCTCGGGCTCCGGGGATGTTTCCCGGGGCTGGGGCTCCCACCGCGCCATACACCGCGGGAGTGGCACCGGTGCTGAGGCCGCCCATCCAGGTCCATTGATTTGGTGCCGTCGTTTGCGCCGACGCAAAGCGTAGCATGGCGATGAAGGCAAACAGAGCAAGAACAAAAGGGGCCGTGAGCTTTCTCATTGAGGGTTTTCTATGCGCAGTGAATCCACATCATAAACCGTCGCTCTGCGGGGGAACCATGAAACTTAAGTTGAATCGTGGATTTACTCAATGAGAGGTTTGTTGCGTGCATGAGACTGCCAAACGTGACTAATTCCGTGACCAATCGCCCCTAATCGACCCTCACCGAACCTCACAGATCGAGCGTGCGGATATCCGGAGTCCCTGAAAACATTGGGATTTTGGAGAAAAAGGAAGGTGCCGGAGGGGACTTTAAAATCCGCAGACCGCTCATCAGCGGGGTCAAGTCCCCTCGGGCCCAAAACCCGAACATTTTTGGATGGTTAGATTGCGCCCTCGTCGATGGGCTGGCAATCTTGCCAAACGCCCGGTTTTTCCGCCCGCCGTGCGCCTAATGTCCGCGCCAGTACTGAAGTTTATGCGCGGCGGGGGTCGAATAGGGGCCGTTTGGCGTTCCTTCACGAACTGCAGGGCGGGATGCATTATTCGAGAACGCGGGCAAACGATTTTTTGCCTAACATATTGATCTCTGGGTTCACTTTGAAGAGAACGAATGCTTAGCTTCGAAGTCGTTTTACCGTCTTCGACGGCTGTACGATCGGAGGTGTATCGGCAGAACGATTGCCCAGAAGCCATGAAATCTCTCGAGCGGCTTTGCAAAGCTCTCGAGAAAGCATCGGTACACGGTCGCTCGTAAACCGCACCACTGGACCGGATATGCTAATCGCTGCTACAACCTCTCCGTTCGCGTCGAGGATTGCTGCGCCTACACATCGTACACCGGCAACCGCCTCTTCATCGTCTAACGCATAGCCCCGCCGATGAATGACGGCAAGCTGCTTCTTCAGTTTGGCGATATTGTTGATGGAGCGTGGGGTGGTCGGTTCAAATTCGACTCTGCTCAAAAGCTCCTCAAGTCGGGCCGAGTCTTCGATTGCAGCAACCATTGCCTTTCCGAGTGATGTCGAATAGAACGGCAGATGCGATCCAATCTGCGTAACAAGACGAAATGTATGAATGGTTTCGAGTACGTCAATATAGAGAACATCGGTGCCATCGAGTACGGCCAGGTTGATCGTCTCTCCCGATATCTTGCGAAGATTCTCCATGACCGGACGGGCAAGTTTCGACAACGTCGACTGAAAGCTGGCGCCGCTGCCTAAGCGAGAGAGCTTGGCTCCGACCATATAGTTGCCAAACCCGTCGCGAAATAGATAACCCTCGAATTCAAGATGGCTGAGAAATCGATGGGCGGTGCTCTTGTTGATGCCGGTGGCTTCAGCGATCTGGTTAAGCTGAAGGCCGCCCGGGACGCTATCGAGCAATTCAAAGATCGATAGAACTTTCCTGATGACACCCACCGGAGGGGATTTCATCTTTTTCTTTCGCATAATCTTCCGATCCAAAAAATTCTAAACCATTGCTTCCTGGAATCCGTTGCAGATTCTTTTGGCTGTTAACTAATTTATGTAGATCATGCCACCGGATTTTCAAGCGTTCCAATGTTATCGATTGAGATACGGACAATATCTCCATGGGCAAGAGAGAAATCGTCTGGAGGAACGATTCCGGTTCCGGTCATCAGGAAGGCACCGTGTGGGAATGAGATCTCCCTGTAGAGGTATTCGACCAGCTCTTGAGGGTCGCGTTTGAGTGCGGCAAGCGAAGTTCGGTCGGAGAATGCAAGCTTGCCATCGCGGAAAATCTCAAGCTTAATCTCGGTGCTGGTTGGCATCGGATCAAATGAAAGAAGAACGCTCGGACCAATGGCGCAGCTCCCGTCGTATACCTTTGCCTGAGGCAAATAGAGCGGATTCAGGCCTTCGATATCGCGCGAACTCATATCATTGCCGATGGTATAGCCGATGATTCGCCCTTCGCGGTTAACGACCAGCGTAAGTTCAGGTTCCGGCACGGACCAGGAAGCATCTGAGCGGATACGAACCGGCGCTCCGTCGCCTACTACTTTGTGTCCAGCGGATTTGAAAAAGAGTTCCGGGCGCGTAGCCGTGTAAATGCGGTCATAGAAGTCGCCGCCACCCGCATCCTTTGACTCTTCTATGCGTGCATTGCGGCTCCGATAGTAAGTAACGCCTGCTGCCCATACGTCCTGGCTTTGGACAGGCGGAAGCAGGGCGGCGCCGTTCAGCGAGGGTTGGCCGCTGCCCGAGATCGCGCTTTGCAGCCTTTCGGCTAACGCTCCGTCGCATAGAAGTTCGTCCCAGTCGCGCGCCTGCACCGAGAAGAATTGCCCGTGCTGCTCAACAAAGACACCCTGTGTGGTGCGGTGCAGTCTCATACGATTTCCTTTCTGCAATAGTCCTGCAAGCGGGGCCCTCTGATGTTGGACTTCAATGGTGGCATCTTTAGAATTCCGGCGAAGAGCAACTGAATCCTAAACGAGTAAAGATTTCAAATAGTAAAACCTAAACTTCATTGTCCTCAGAAAAGCAATTTTCATGCCCGCTCCGCGAATCCTGCTTTTCCTACTACCAATGAGCCGGAGAGCATCATAACGACAAAGCGCGAAGAAGTTCAAGGGAAGTTTTTGAAGTAATCTAAGAATTTCACATTTCAAAATTTGCGTCACGAAATACAAATTTCCAATTTTTTTTATTGACATGTTTATTACGCCCTGATTATTGTGTGTGACGTTTTCGAGGCCGTATCAACGCGGGCGGCGAACCTAGGATGCCTACCAGTTCAAAAGTATGCGGAGGACGCATTGATGGAACCAATAGAAGGTGCAATCTCTATGACGAGAAGAAGCGGTTGGATATTGAGATCGTGTCTGGTATGTGCCATCTTCCTGGCTTCAGTGGGTGTGGCGTTCTGCCAGGTGGAGCGCGCCAAGATCACGGGAGTGGTTACCGACAAGGCCAACGCGAATATTGATCAAGCCACCGTGAAGGTTGTTGATGAAGAGACTAACCAGGCGACGATAGTGCAGACGGATAGTGCCGGGGCATTCACCGCGAGTAACCTGACGCCTGGCAGCTACACCGTTACTGTCTCCAAGCCGGGTTTCGCGCAGCATGTGATCCACCATTACACGGTGCAGGTGGGCCAGATCGCACGTCTGGACGCGACACTCGAGGTGGGCGCGGTGACCGAGTCTGTAGAGGTCAACAGCACCGGTCCGATCCTCCAGAGTGATGACGCGGCGGTCAACCAAGTCATCTCTCCAACGGCTGTTGCCCAGCTACCTTTGAACGGGCGCAACCTTGCCCAGCTGGCTGTGATTGCGCCAGGCGTGACCGGCCTGAACTATGCGCCAACGAACACGATCGGCTCCGGAGTGCGTCCCGATGAACTTCGTCCTGGCGGCACCACAATCGAGGCCAACGGTGCCAGGGATAGTGCGAACAAGCTACTTCTGGATGGTGTCGACAATACGGAGATGATCGCGCAGACTCAGATCGTCCGGCCGAGCATCGAGGCGCTGCAGGAGTTCAACGTGATTACCAGCAACGCAGGCGCGGAATACAACCGCGGCGGCGGCGCCATCGTGGTCACCAGCACCAAGCAAGGCTCGAATGCCTTTCATGGTTCTCTGTATGAATACATTCGCAACTCCGCCGTAGATGCTAAGAACTATTTCGTGCGCCCTGGAGCGCCGAATCCTCGCTATCAACTGAATGATTTCGGCGGTCGTCTCGGCGGACCCGTCATCAAGAACAAGTCGTTCTTCTTTGTGAACTACGAGGGATACTATGAGCGGGCCGCAAGCACTTTATTGAGTACAGTTCCCACGTTGGCGATGCGCAGTGGCGACTTCCGCGGAGTCGCGCACGTTTATGATCCAACGACTACAGACCCGGTGACACACGCGCGCCAGGAATATTCCTACAACGGCAACCTGGATGTCATTGATCCAGCCAAAATGGATCCAATTTCCTTTGCGCTGGTCAACGCTTATCCTCTTCCGGACCCGGGCACCGGACTTTCCAACAACCTTACGGTATATCCACTCAAGAGGAGCGATGACAATCGCGGCGACTCGCGTGTTGATTGGCTGCTTTCGCCCACGCAAACGCTCTTTGCTCGTTATTCGATCGACGATACGCAGATTCAAATGCCGAACACGCTCAATGACGTGATAGGCGGCAACGAGAATTCCTTCTCCGGACCGCAGTCTGACCGTGGACAGCACGGGGCCGTCGGGTACAACAAAGTGATCAATACTTCCCTGGTAGCTGACTATCGTTTTGGCTTTACGCGCTTCTCCAGCTATCTCCTTCCGTTTGTTCTCACTTCACCCATTTGGAAGACAATTCCGGGGAGACCTTCCCCTTCCGGGCTATCAGCCATTGGGGTCGAATATTGGGCCCTGTTGCACCCATCATCGCTCCCTCAGGCTATTTCGGCGAGGGCAATTCGCGCGGAGAACCACAGATTCGTCGCGAGCACTTGTGGGAAAACATCGCTGCTATTACCTGGCAGCGCGGGAAACACAGTCTCAAGTTTGGCATGGATATTCTGAACTACCGCATATCTGAGACGGATACTCCCCCGGGCCAGAGTCCGTTCGGCCGGTTTAATTTCGACGGCAACTTCACTAACAACCCGCTCTCGACGGCTGGCACCGGAAATGCAATCGCATCCATGCTGGCGGGTTATCCGACAACCACGGCACGTGACTTCTTCCTCCCCGGTACTGCTCACGTAAACACAAATGAGTACAACATGTTTGTCGCGGATAACTGGCGCGTCACGCCGAAGCTTACGCTTAATGCCGGATTACACTACGAGATCAATTCGCCATTTTCCGATAGCCATGGCTACTGGGGAAATTTCAATCCAGCGACCGCCACGGTAGAGTTGGCCGGTCAGAATGGCGTCTCTCACACGGCAAACTGGAATACGGATTATTCCTCTTTCGGGCCGCGCATCGGTGCTGCCTTCACGGCTGACCCGCTGACGGTCTTCCGGCTCGGGTACGGCATTTTCTACGACCCACAGGGCAACCAGGGAACGACGATCCGTCAGGGGCGCCAGTGGCCCTTCGATTTGATCTATACGACATCGCCCGGAACGTTCTTCCCGGCAAACCGCGTCTCGCAAGGCTTCCTCACGCCCGCCGACCTGGCGCCGATCTTCGCGACGCCGTTTGGCACTCTTAAGGGGATCGACCACAATTTCAAGAATGCCATGACGCAGCAGTTCAACTTTAGCATGCAGCGGCAGCTTAGCAGTACCGCTTCCTTCACCATAGGGTACGTCGGAGCATTAACCGATCGCCTTTCATGGAATCAGCCCATCGATCAGCCGACACCCGGTCCAGGCACAATCCAGACTCGTCGGCCCTTCAACACGCAGTATCCCAACGTAACAGCGATTGCCTATTACCAGTCTGTGGGCGTGGGACTTTATAACTCCCTGCAAACTACCTTTCAGCAACACCTGAAGCACGGCTTATTTTTTACAGCCAATTTTGTGTGGGCGCACGCGAAAAATGACGCACCCTACGATGGTGGCGCTAACGGACCCATTCCGCAAGACCCACTTAACCGTGCAGCCGACTATGCGGACTCGGACAACGATATCCGCAACCGCCTGAACCTCTATGGATCCTACGAGCTCCCGTTTGGTAAAGGACAAGCATTCCTGAACAATGCTTCGACTTTCACGAATGAACTTGTATCAGGGTGGCGTTTCAACGCTATCGTCGTAGCGCAGTCGGGTCTGCCCTTCACGGTAACAATGAACGGCACCTCGACGAACACGGGTGCTTCAACGAGCCGCGTCAACCGGGTAGTTGGAGCGGCTGTCTATCCTGCCACACGCACCGTACCTTTGTGGTTCAACCCGACGGCCTTCGTCGCGCCGCCGGCCTATCAATACGGCGCAGAGCCGCGCAATTCATTACGCGGTCCCAGTGAAACGAACTTTGACATGTCGATCGAAAAGGAAACCCCTTTGCCGCGCGAAATGGCTTTGCTCTTCCGCGTGGAGGCTTTCAATATCTTCAATCATCCGCAGTTTGTAATTCCGGCGTCTGTCATCAACGCAAGCGGAGCTGGAGCGATTACGGCAACGTCGAATTCGGCGCGGCAGCTCCAAGGATCAGTGAGGTTCACTTTCTAGCATACGAAGTGCAGGAGCAATGGATGTTCAACTCAATCGGGCGGAACACCTCGCCCTAACGGCGCGCAATAACACAGGAGCAGAATTGGCGAAATCCGCACAGCAGGGGACTCCTACCGTATACCGCGGACTTCGCTGGCTGCTCGTTTTCTGGCTCTTTGTTCTCAGCGCAGTTGCGTACCTGGATCGCGTGAATATCTCAATTGCCGGGCAGGCGATCGCAAAGGAGTTTCACCTTAACAATATTCAACTGGGCTGGGTGTTTAGCGCCTTTGTGCTCGGGTATGCGTTGTTTCAGGCTCCCGCGGGACGTATTGCCGACAAAGTCGGCGCGCGGACCGTGCTTGGCCTGGCAGTGTTGTGGTGGGCAGTCTTTACGAGCGCGATAACGTTTGTGTCGCCAGCGATCGGTGCTTTGGTAATCACGCTGATCGGAATCCGTTTCGTTTTAGGTATGGGCGAGGCCGTTGTCTACCCCGCCTCAAATTGCATCGTGGCCGCATGGATTCCAACCAGCGAACGCGGAATCGCTAACGGCATTATCTTCGCCGGAGTCGGCTTCGGCGCGGGGCTGGCGCCACCTGTTATTACCTATACTCTCCTGCACTACGGCTGGCGCGCTTCGTTCTTGGTTAGTGCTGCCATGGGCCTTATCGCGGGGGTCGTATGGTTCCTGATTGCACGTAATACGCCGGCGCAACATCCATGGACTTCGCAAGAAGAGCAGCACTACATTGCCGCAGGCTTGCCAAGGGGCAAACACACCACAGGCGCGCCGCAGCTCGGGTGGGGTGAGATCGTCAGAGACCGCAACGTCCAGGCGTTGTCCTTCAGCTATTTCACTTACGGCTACGCGGTCTACATCTTCTTCAGTTGGTTTTTTATTTACCTCAATAGCGTGCGTGGGCTGGATATGAAACAAAGCTCGCTATACACGATGCTCCCTTTTATTGCGATGGCGGTTGCGTCGCCCATGGGCGGATGGCTTAGCGACCGCATCACTCGGGTCAAGGGCAAACGTGCCGGCCGCTGTGGTCTGGCTGCCGTCGCGATGGCGTTCTGCGGCATCTTCCTTGCTGCAGGGGCTGAAGTCAGCAGCGTGGCCCTTGCGGTTGTCGTGCTGGCTGGCGGAGCGGGCGCTCTCTATATCTCGCAGAGCTCGTTCTGGTCTGTCAGCGCGGATATCGGTGGCGCTTCGGCGGGGTCCGTTTCGGGCGTCATGAACATGGGCTGTCAGCTCGGAGGAGCTATCAGCTCGTCCCTGACCCCATGGATTGCGCAACGCTTCGGATGGACGACTTCCTTTCTTTTTGCGGCGGCACTCGCTCTGGCTGGCGGGGCTGCATGGCTGTTGGTGTACTCCAACGGACGCTCGCACGTTGGCGAAATAGTGCCGACCCAAGTGGAACCGGCCTAACGGAACGATTATGACAACGCAACCGATCTGGATCGCCGGTGACTGGAGCCCCTCTTCTGAGGCGGCGACCTTTCACGCAACCAATCCAAATTCCGGTGAGGCCTCCGAAGAGATTTATCCGATAAGTACGTGGGCCGACTGCGACGCGGCTCTTAACGCGGCAGTGGAAGCCGCACACGAACTGCGGCGTGTCTCTGGAGATGAGCTGGCAAAGTTTCTCGATGGATATGCAGCAGTAATCGAGCGCAGGGCCGGTGAATTGGTGGAGGTAGCGCACGCAGAGACAGGATTGCCAGTTGCCCCGAGACTGCGAGACATCGAGCTGGTCCGCACGATGACGCAGCTTCGTCAAGGAGCCGCGGCTGCGAGGGATGGCTCCTGGCAACGCGCTGTGATCGACACAGCGAATAAGATTCGTTCTCATTTTGCGCCGATTGGGCCGGTCGTCATCTTCGGACCGAACAACTTTCCTTTCGCCTTCAACCCCATTGCCGGAGGCGATCTGACTGCCGCAGTCGCTGCAGGGTGCCCCGTGATTGCGAAAGGACATCCTCTTCATCCCGCCACCACAGAAATGCTGGCGCAATGTGCCAGGGAAGCTCTTTCAGCGACGAAGCTACCGAAGGCAACCGTGCAATTGCTCTATCACGTCGGCAATGAAGACGGTCTGCGGTTGGTTAGCGATCCCCGTGTTGGCGCCGTCTCCTTCACAGGCAGTCGCACGGGCGGAATGAGGCTAAAAGAGGCTGCGGAGCGATCCGGGCGGCCAATCTACCTGGAGATGTCGAGCCTGAATCCTGTGGTGATCCTGCCGGGAGCGTTACAGGAGCGTGCGCTGCAGATTGCCGAAGAGTTTGCAGACAGCGCGCTTGCGGCCGGCGGACAGTTCTGCACCAGTCCCAACCTTGTGCTAATCATCGGACAGGCTGAGGCGAACAAATTCGCTGATGAAGTCGCCAGGATCTACCAATCGCGAATGCCCGCCGTGTTGCTGTCGCGCGATGGGCTTGAGTCGCTCGAGCGGAACGTGCAGGCCCTGGTGAGCGCCGGAGCACATGTTCGAGTGGGGGCAAAACGCTGCGTTACCGGCAACCGTTTCGAGAACACGCTGCTGCAGGCAAGAGGCGAAGAGTTTCTCAATGCTGGATCTTCGATGCAGGTGGAGGCATTCGGGAACTCAAGTCTGTTGATTGCCGCGTACGACAAAGAAGAGCTCCGCAAAATACTCGCGTCGCTCGAAGGCAACCTGACCGGCTGCATCTACTCGAGCACCACCGGAGACGACGACGCGCTTTATGCCGACATCGCGGAGACACTTCGTTTCAAAACCGGCCGTCTGCTCAACGACAAGATGCCGACTGGCGTAGCGCTCAGCCCGGCGATGAATCACGGCGGCCCTTATCCGTCGACAGGACATCCCGGCTTCACCGCGGTTGGAATTCCTGCTTCCATGCTGCGTTTCACCGCTCTGCATTGTTACGACAACGTGCGTGAGGTAAGACTTCCTCCCGCGCTGAGGGATCGCGCGCCGAACGACAGCATATGGCGTTCGGTAGATGGCGCCTGGAGACAGGGCGATGTTCCATAGAAGTTTCAGCTGCCGGCAGATCGATCTATCGAATTCGTTCTATGAGTGGACCAGGAGGAATACAAATGCACGAACGTAGTTATCGCGGTTATTCCAAAGTGATTCTGACAATCCCACTGCTTGCCTTTGCCTCATTGATGGCGCAACAACAGGCAGCCTCTACACCGGGTGACATCGAGCACCGCATCGCGCGTGGCGATGCCACGAAATACAACCATCTGAAAGCGGTACATGACGGGGCAGGCTCCATGGACTTTAGAGTCATGTTGGGTACCGACGCGGTCGAGCCTAACCTGATCTTCTTCCATCGCGGCGTCATCATGCCTCACAGCGGCATCGGCCAGCACTTTCATAACAAATGCGAAGAGATGTTCGTCATTCTCGATGGTGAGGCACAGTTCACCATTAACGGGCGCACATCACTTATCAAGGGACCAGCCGGAGTTCCGGATCGCATCGGGAGTTCGCATGGCATCTATAACCCCACCGACCAACCCCTTGCAGTGGCTCAACATCAATGTCGGTTTCAATAAGGTCTACGACACATTCAACCTGGGCGACTCACTGGAACACCAGACCCTGGACCCTGTTCCGCAGTTTGTAAGCTTCCGCCTGGACAAGAGCCTGCTGAAGCCGGTCAATGCAATGAACGGCGGCTCGGGAACGGTGCAATATCGTCGTGCACTGCAGCCCACGGTCTTCTTTACTACGTGGTCCTATATCGATCATCTTTCGATTCCTCCGGGTGCTTCCGTCGGATCACGCGCGCTGCCGGAGTTCGCCGAAGTTTATTACGTGATCAGTGGCGAGGGCACAGTGACCCTAGGCTCCGAGAAGGCGAAAATCGGCAAGGACGATGTGATCCCGGTGAGGCTGAATGAAGCGCGTTCCATCCAGAACACAGGAAGCACGCCGATGGAGTTCCTCATCGTCGGTGTGGCGAAAGACATGGCAACGAAAGACGCGCTGATGGCGCATCCGCCGAAGCCATAGTCCCATCGCCATTCAACAACACGAAACAGAAGAGGCCCTTATATGAACAGACGATCGCTGCTAAAGTTTGCAACGATATTTGGAGTAAATCAGTTGGCAACTGCAGTGGGGAGCGCGCTCGCCGCGCCCCCAGCGCCAGCCGCAGGCCAAGGCCCCATTGTTTTGTACTGTGACCTTGCGGTCGACCCCGCGCGCGAGCAGGAGATGCTCAATCACTTTCACAAGGACTTCAAACCAGCCGCGCAGAAGTTCGACGGCTTCATCGATCTGAAGATGCTGAAGATTCGAAAGATCATCCAGGGCGGTCCACCGCCGGCTAAAGGCGTCAACTATCGCTTTCAACTTACGTACGAGAGCGAAGAGAAGCGACAGAAATGGATTGCGTCTGATACGCACCAGAGGGTATGGCCATTGATTGAAAACACCGTCGTCAATAAGGACTATCTGGTGCTCCTGACGGACAGCATGTAGAGTCTACGGCGAGATAAGAGCGTCTCTCGCCACAACGTGGAGGTTTATGCGACGAAGCGGCGTATGGTTTTGTCTGGCAGCGATTCTCTTGCTCCCAACTGGATGCAAACAACCCGCAGCGCCTGCAACGACCGAAACCAAACCGGCATCTCCGGCCATGGCCCAGGGGGCAAGCATTCTCCGCAACGAACCAGCTCTCGACAGCGTTATCGCGCCCGGCACCATCGTTGAAAAAGTCGCAAGTGGATTTCAGTTCACCGAAGGGCCGATGTGGCGCGAAGGCCGCCTTTGGTTCTCCGACCTCGTGGGCAACAAGATGTATGCTGTCTCGCCCGATGGCAAAGTTGAGCTGCTGATCGATCACTCCGGCGGCCTCGACAACGTCGCACCGAAGTCCTTCAAGGGTTCGAACGCCATGGTGACCGACAAGGACGGATCGGTGCTCATGTGCCAGCATGGGTTGCGTCGAATTGTGCGGCTTGACAAGGACCTGCATCAGACCATGTTCCTTGATCGGTGGCAAGGCAAGCGTCTCAACAGTCCCAACGATCTGGTCTTCGCCCCCGATGGATCGCTCTGGATCACTGATCCGCCCTTCGGCCTGGATAAGCAGGATCGGGACCCGGCAAAGGAGACGCCCTTCAGCGGAGTGTATCGCTATACGAATGGCAAGCTGAACGTCGCGCTCAAAGATCTCGCGAACCCGAATGGCATCGGCTTCTCCCCAGACGGTAAGTTGCTCTACGTCTCGAATTCGGGTCCAAAGATGTTTGTCAACCAATATGACGTGAAGGCCGACGGCAGCCTGGGTAAGCCTGCCGTCCTCATCTCCTATCCGGATCAACCGAACAATGAGGTGCCCGACGGCCTGAAGGTCGACTCGGCAGGCAACATCTGGACGACGGGGCCCGGCGGTATTCGCATCATTACGCCGCAAGGCAAGGTGCTTGGACAGATCAAGCTGCCCGAAGTAGCGGCAAACCTCGCATGGGCCGATGGCGGCCATACGCTCTACATCACCGCAACAAGCAGTATTTATCGATTGAAGGTCGCAACTCCAGGTGAAATGCCACTTTATTCGCGTTGAATTTTTGACATGGAAGGAAATCACGATGACCCAATGGACTCGACGCACCTTTCTCTCCGCCTCCGCAGCCACGATAGTTCTCAGCAGACTTTCGGTAACAGCCATGATGAAAGGAGCCACGCCGTCAGGTGGCAAATGGATCTATGTGGGATCGACTGCAGTGGGCGACGGTGAAGGAATTCATGTTGGAGACTGGAACGCAGTGGACGGAACCATAGGTAATCTCCGGCTTGCTTATGCGTGCATCCAACCTAGCTTTC
Organism: uncultured Acidobacteriaceae bacterium; assembly: GCA_963802695.1. Taxonomy (GTDB): domain Bacteria; phylum Acidobacteriota; class Terriglobia; order Terriglobales; family Acidobacteriaceae; genus Edaphobacter. The sequence continues at coordinate 120,988 of CAWDJN010000009.1, read as the reverse complement.
AGATAACGGCACAGACGCCTCGGGGGAGTTTCCTATTTTCCGGCCATCAGCCGCAGTCGGATAAGGCGGCTCTGAGTTCGTTTAGCGTGATGCCCAACGGCGATCTGAAGCTGATCAACACTGTGGATCTTGAGGATCAACCGGAGAGCTTTATTCAGATCGTCCTCGATAAGACTCACCGAGCACTGGTCTCCGCGAGTTACCGCACGAGCAAGGTGCGATCGTTCCAAGTCGGCCCTGATGGCCACTTGTCGGGGGCTGTCTCGGAGTTCACCCTGACGGGCTCTGGACCAAACCAGCGGCGTCAGACCACGGCCCATGCGCACGGTGCGGTCATCTCCCCGGACAACAAATTCGCTCTGGTCAACGATCTTGGCTCCGACAAAATCATGGTCTACAAGCTCGATCCAGCGAGCGCAAAACTAACTCCGAATGGGACCCCGTTCTATCAGGCGAAGCCGGGTTCTGGTCCAAGGCATACAGCGTTCCATCCGAGCGGGCGCTGGGCATATTCCATAAACGAACTCGACTCCAGCATCACGACGATGTCATGGGATGCGAAAACGGGAGTGCTGACCACCATCGACAATACTTCGACGACGGAGCCTGGAGTCGATATCTCAAAGAACCGCGCCGGCGAAGTGATCTTCGACAGCACAGGCAAGTTCCTGTATGCGTGCAATCGCGGTGCCGCCGAAGAACTTTTGGTTTACAAGGTTGGAGGCGATGGGAAGCTCACGCTGGCCAGCCGGGCTCCTCTCGGAGGCAAAGAAGCACGTCACTACGCAATCTCTCCTGACGGCGGTTGTGTTGTTGTAGCGGAACAGGCTACCAACTTCGCAAGCGTCTTCAAACGCGATCGTTCTTCCGGGGCGTTGACACCGACAGGCAGCAAATACCCGGTAAATAAGCCCTCCTCGATTTCCTTTGCATAGCCGGAAACTTTGTCATTCATCAGAAAGGCGGGAGCAGTGAAACGTCGCGAGTTGTTGAAAGTCTCTTACAAGTGCAGGTCTCGTCGGGCTCGCTAGTCCCTTGATCAAGGCGGAAGCGCAGGTCGCACAAGCGACACGCGGCATGGCCACACCAAAGATTAAGGACATCAGCGTAATTGAATGCGAACCCGAAAGCGTTCGCCTTACGGTTGTCAAAATCACAACGGATCAAGATGGTCTTTACGGTTATGGCTGCGCTACTTTCACGCAAAGAGCGGATCTGGTGCGCCCCGCAGTCGAAAAGTATCTCAAGCCGTTTCTCTTGGGCAAGACTACCGACCGTATCGAAGACATCTGGCAGTCCTGCTATGACAGCTCGTATTGGAAGAACGGGCCGGTGCTGAATAACGCCATCAGCGGCATCGACGAGGCGCTATGGGATATCAAGGGGCGGCAGGCGGGAATGCCGGTATATCAACTGTTGGGCGGCAAATGTCGCGAGGCCGTCGACACCTATGGTCATGCCGGAGGCGCCGATTATCCCGATGTTGTCGCCTCGGCGAAGAAGTACATCGATCAGGGCTTTCGCAATGTACGCATTCAGGTGGGCATACCAGGCATGGCAGGGTATGCCTCTGGGACTGGAAGCAATACTCAATACAAGCCGCTGCATGATAAGCCGTTCTTTGAACCTGAGCAGCAGTATCGGCGCTCCCTGAAGATGTTTGAGGTATGTCGTCAGGAGTTGGGAGCACAGGTCGGCCTGCTTCACGATGTGCATGAACGCCTTACGCCTAATGAGGCGGTTCGCTTCTGTAAAGAAGTGGAGAAATACGATCCTTTCTTTATCGAAGATCCTTTGTCACCGGAGGATAACGAGTACTTCAAGCAGATACGCGACAACTGCACGACGCCAATCGCAATGGGAGAGCTGTTCAACAATCCGCATGAATGGCGGCCGTTGATTGAAGGGCGTCTGATTGATTACATCCGTTGCCATCTGTCGCAGGTCGGTGGCCTCACGCCGGCGCGAAAGATCGCAATCCTGGCCGAGAACTTCGGTGTGAAGACGGCATGGCACGGCCCGGGGGACGTCTCGCCGATCGGCCACATGGCGCAGATCACGCTCGATATTGTCAGTCCGAACTTTGGCATCCAGGAATACTCACCCTTCGGTGAGCGCACACAGCAAATCTTTCATGGTTGTCCGCGCATGAAAGACGGCTACCTGTGGGTGAATGAAGCTCCCGGCTGGGGTATCGAGATCGACGAGAATGCAGCGGCCAAAGCTCCTTTCACTCCCGGACGACTGAATCTCAACGGCGGATGGGGTGAAATACGGCGGCTGGATGGAACCGTAATCAAGCAGTAGAAATTTGTGTCAACCGTGAGGGCTGAATGGCTCCTCGTTGCAATTCAAGCGAGTTATCTTATCCGCGCAGAAATGATCTAGGGAGAGACGATGAAACAGAAGTCACGAGATCGCGTTATCTTGAACCGCCGCGAAGCTTTGTTTCTTTCCGCTACGGCGGGTGTCGGTTTGGCTCTGGGCAAGGAGGCGCGCGCCTCTGACAGCATCAAGACGGCCGCCCATCAGGAACCCGGTAACTGCACTACTCCTCGGTCTGCTATTGCGAAAACGCAGTACGGCAAGGTGCGTGGATTCGTGGATGGCGGCGTCTATACCTTCAAAGGCATTCCTTACGGCCAGGACACAGCCGGAGAGAACCGCTGGCTTCCGGCCAAACCTCCCAAGCCCTGGACTGACGAATATCCTGCGCTGATCTACGGGGCAAACTGTCCTCAGAGCCTCCATAACTTCACCGCCATCGAGCAATCGTTTCTCCAGGATTGGGATGATGGCTATATGAGCGAAGATATGCTCAAGCTCAACATCTGGACGCCGAGCCTCACCGGTAAGCGGCCAGTGATGGTGTATTTTCACGGCGGCGGTTTCAGCTTTGGCTCATCCTATGAGCTCCCTTCGCACGAAGGGGCGCAGATGGCTCGCCATCATGATGTCGTTCAGGTCTCGGTCAATCACCGGCTAAATATACTGGGCTTCTTTGACGTCTCCACGGTGGGTGGTGCAGCTTATGAAGACTCCGTCAACGTCGGTATGACAGACCTCGTGGCATCCCTGCGCTGGATTCAGGAAAACATCGCGAACTTCGGCGGCGACCCCTCCACCATCATGATTTACGGGCAGTCGGGCGGCGGATCTAAGGTCACCACCCTGATGGGTATGCCCTCCGCCGCGGGCCTCTTTCACAGGGCCTCCGTACAGTCAGGAGGCGGGGGCAACATCCCCGGCATAGAGCAGTCAAGAGAGTTTGCGCAACAGGTGATAAAGGAGCTGGGGGTCTCCCGTGGTGACATCGCTGCGCTCCAGAAGATAGATTGGGCGCGCCTGAACGCTGTTGGCAACGCGGTAATTGCGAAGATAAATCCTCCGTTGCGCGGGCTTGGCGGTCCTGGGTCGTCTCCCACGGCAGTGCCGCGAGTCGGATGGTCGCCGACGGTCGACGGCCGCATCATCAACGAGCGCTCTTTTTACGATGTCGCCCCGGAGATATCGAAGAATATTCCCATGCTGATCGGCAATGTGAGTGAAGAGGGCATGCGTTACGCGTCCAATCCAACGGAAGCAGAATGGCACGCTACCCTGGCCACCGCGCTCGGCGACGCCAAGGCCACAGAACTCATTAACGCAATGAAGGAGTCACATCCTGAAAAGGCGATCCGCACCCTTTCCTATGGCGTTCAAGGGCTTACTGCGCGCAATAACGTCCAGCGCATGGTGAAGCTGAAGCACGAGCAGCAGGGCGCGTCGGTCTACCAGTACTACTTCACATGGCAGTCGCCAATGCTGGATGGCGTACCTGGCGCATGGCACACAGCGGAGCTCGCGTTCTGCTTCGACAACACCAAGCGCTGCGAACAGGGCACAGGCAATACTCCCGAGGCACAGGCGCTCGCCACAAAGATGGCGACAGCATGGGCGAACTTCGCACGTACCGGCAATCCGAGTCAGCCAGGCCTTGTTTGGACCCCAAGCGATCCCACCCACTGCCAGACAATGATTTTCGATAACGAGTGCCGCATGACCAATGATCCGGAGGGACAGGTACGCAGGGTTCTTCTCGCATGAGGCACTCGACGAATTTCAAATATCAAAATGTAAACACCATATAGTGAATTAATGATTGACAACGATTCCATGGATTGATGTATCGTGGGGTTGCTTTTTCGAGGGTTATCGGCTCGGGACAGAACATTCGGCAAAGGGTATTGCAGAAAAAAACGGATCGGGGATGAGATGCCAAAGAGAAAGGTGACGGGATGATTTCCTCAGCAACAAGAAGAAAGACATTGGAGAACTTCATCGGTCTTCAGTCCGCGCCAAACACGGGGGCGGGACCGCATGCAATCTCTCAGATTCATGGATTTGCCGTAGCTGGCTCCCCCAAACAGCCGGCTTACAGTGTGTTGCAGGTAGAGACTCACTCCGGTGTCACGGGATACGGCGAATGCCGGCCGCTTTCCCATGCTGACATGCAGGCCTTGAGTCGCCTCGTCGGCAAGCCGGCATATGCCTATGAAGCTCTTACTCCCATGGCTCCTGAGTCGGCTCAGGGTGGCCTCAATATGGCACTGCTCGACATCGTCGGGAAGATTACGAACGCACCCGTCTACCGTGTGCTCGGTGGGCCTACGCGTTTCAAGGCTCGAGCCATCGCAAGGCTTGCAGGATCGTCAAACAGTGAGCTCGTCGCGGACATGCAACGTCAAATGGCTTCCGGGGTCCGCTCTTTCTTAATTCCGATCATGGTGCCGAAGGACCGCAATCAGGGAAGCCTCTTTATCAAAGACCACGTGGAACGATTCAAAGCTCTCCGCACTGCAGCGCCAGAAGCAGATTTCGCTATAGAATCCCTCGATCAACTCACGCCCAGCGATGCGGGTATGTTGGCCGCGGCGCTCGAACCATTACATCCGCTCTGGTTCGATGAGCCGTGCCCTGTCACCAATCTCACCACCCTTCGAAAGATCGCCGAGGAAACGGTAACGCCCCTCGGCTTCGGTCGCGATATACAAAATGCGAGCACCTTCCAGGACCTTCTTCGCGAAGGTCTCATCGATCTCGTACGGCCAGATCTCCTTACGTATGGCATCTCCGGCGTCTGCCGCATCGCGGCGATGGCCGAGACATACTACACCGCGGTCGCGCCGCGCCATAGTGCCGGACCCATCGCCACTGCCGCAGCGCTGCAGGCAGCGGCGAGTATGCCAAACTTTTTCGTCCTGCAGATTCCGGATTCAGGCGCGGGCACCGCTGTCATCCGCGATGGTTTTTTTGAGCTGCCTAAAGGCGCTGGCCTGGGCATTACAGTAGACACGAAACAGTGGGAGGGGAATCGAATCGCATGAATAGACGACACTTTCTCAGCGGTGCTGCTGCAGCGTTTGCAGCTGCGGGCACCCGCCCTGCCGGGGCGGCTTCAGAGTCCACGGCGACTGATCCCGACTACTGTGGATGTAATCCTCTCTTCGCGCAAAGTATGCGCAGTCAGAGCAACGTCGACCTCTTCAAAGACGTAAATACAAATCTGCGCGTCACAGACATGAAGGTATTCGGCGTCTCGTTGACTCCCGACTCCGACCGTCCTTATGTCTTCGTCAAGATTGAAACCAATCAGGGCCTGGTCGGCTGGGGCGAAGCCACGCTCGAAGGTAAGGCCGGCGCCGCCATGTCGTGCGTGCAGGACTTTCGGGATTTTATCGTCGGCAAAGACCCGTTGCAGGTGGAACATCACTGGGAATCGATGTATGTCCACAGCTTCTATCGCGCTGGTCCTGTCATCGGTTCGGCCATATCCGGCATCGACCAGGCTCTGTGGGATATTCGTGGGAAAGCGCTGGGCGTACCCGTCTACCAGCTCCTTGGTGGGCCGTACGATGAGCGTGGTGTCCGCGGCTATTACCATGCCGAGAATGCAAGAACAGATGAAGACCTTGCCAAGCTGCGGCAGACAGCTCTTTCGACCGGGGTGTCTTGCTTCAAAGTAGGTCTTCCCGATCAGGCCTACGAGTGGATCGAGACGAACGCGAAGATCGATCGCGCCATCAAGCACATGGCTCGCTATCGCGAGAAGCTCGGTGACGAAATCGACATCGCGGTTGACTTCCACGCCAAGACGAGTCCAACCGTTGCCGCCATTCTGGTCAAGGAGGTTGAGCCACTCCATCTCCTTTTTATTGAGGAACCGTGCCCTCCGGAAAATGTGCCCGCGATGCAAAGAGTCGCACGCCGTTCGACGACGCCGATCGCTACAGGAGAGCGACTTGTAGCTGCGTTCGGTTGTCGAGAGCTCATCGAGAAGGGCATCGTCGACATTCTGCAGCCGGACATCAACCACACTGGAGGTATTACAGGTCTTTGGAAGGTGGCTGCCATGGCAAACTTCTCCAATATCTCGATGGCGCCGCACGCCTGCGAAGGTCCAATTGGCGGTCTTGCCACCTTGCACGTCGATTCCTCTATGCCAAACTTCCTCATCCAGGAAATATGCAGTTTTGTCGAGCCGGGCGATAAGGAGAAGGTTTGGGCTGACTGGTTCGGTTTTGCTCCCATGCGCATGGTGGACGGCAAATTTCCGCTTCCTCAGAAGCCAGGTCTCGGTTTTGAACTGACAGAAGCAGCGCTGGCGAAATATCCCTTCGGCGGCTCACGCCCAATGGCCCGGGTCTTTCAGACTGATGGTTCTGTGGGAGAGTGGTGAAACTACAGATTTCTTCGAGGACGTTCTTGTTTGTATTCCCGTCCGAAAATGTCGGTTTTCGAGTCCGAAACGGCGAATGAGGCTGGCAGGAAATCGAAGGCGTTTTCCAACCGCCCATCGACATAGTGACCGACTCCGGCACAACCAGGCGGCGTGGAACCTTCGCGGCGCAAGTGAGTAATTGGCCCGACGTATTTGCTTACTCGTATTCGCCGCTTCCGCCTCTTGCGCTTGGCGGATCGTGTAGGTACCGTCTTGCCCGGCATCGATTTGCCGAAACCTTATACGGGGGCTGTTTCCGCCATAGCGCTGGAGATAGCCTCGTATAGCTCGGCACAACCCAAGCCACAGGCCGTTGGAAACACCACTGAATTCCCGCTGAATAGCGCTATATACCTAGGCACTTGACGGTACAGGAAGGACACGCCCGGCTCAAAATCCGCCGGGCTTCGGCCTGCGGAGATGAGATCCCAGCCGAGTTGGACTCTCTTCCTTTGATCGGCTCGTTCGGGCCGTCATCGGTTCAGGGGTGCCTGGTATGGAGCCGCGTCCAGCTCGGACTGCCTGGTGAGCTTCACGTCCTGAGCAGAATCCTCGGCAGTTGTTCACTTATTGAGATACACTTCACGGTTGAATTGGGTCGCACACCTGGAGAACGGGTAGGAAGGGCAGTTTTTTAGCCCACGAGGCCGGGGGCCTATTCATATCATAAAGTCCCCTCCTCAGATGAGCCGGAGAATCAGGGTAGGTTACTGACGAACGCCACCCAGTCCGATTCTCCGAGTCCCTTGTTTCACAAAAAAGGCCGCTTTTCCGGCCCATCTTCATCAATTCCCCATAATTTCGAGAGAGAATCCAACTCAGAAGACTAAATGGCGGAGGGAGAGGGATTCGAACCCCCGTAGCCCTTTCAGGCTAAGCGGTTTTCAAGACCGCCTGTTTCAACCGCTCACACATCCCTCCGCGCGAGTGGATCTGGTTAAAGGTTAGCAGGAAACCCTGCACCGCTGCGATACTGGTAGACGTCTAATTGGTAACTAACCCCCAATGGCCACCGTGACCCCGTCCAAGCCGACCTCCTTTGACCGCACTTTGGCGAGTGCGCGGTCGACGATGATGTTCAGCGAGGTGGTCCGGCTGGCGGTCGACAGCTTCCGTGCGAGCAAAACGCGCTTCTTGCTGACCATGCTGGGCATGATTATCGGCTCGGCATCCGTCATCCTCGTTGCTACGCTGGGATCGACCGGCAAACAATATGCTCTGGATGAACTCACCAGCCTTGGCCCCAACAAAATTGAGCTGCAGTACAGCGGCGGCACGGTGATGGGCCCTGACAACACAAGCACACCAGACTATATGACCCTCGACGACATGCATGCGGTCCTTGACCAGGTCCCCGGCATTGTCGCCTCGTCTCCCATGCTGGAGTTCCACGATAACGTCAGTCTCGGCGGCGGCATAACCAAATCAACTATGTTGCTTGGTGTCTCGCCGCAATATCGCATCGTGCGCAATCTTATAGTTGTCGCCGGTCGCTTCTTCGACGATCAGGACGCGCTCGCCCATGAAAAGGTGGCCGTCATCGTAGAAGCGTTCGCAATACAGCTCTATGGCAGCCCAAGCTCGGCTGTTGGCAGAACCATCAGCGTTAAGGGCATACCTTTTGTGATCATAGGCGTCTTCAAGGAAAGCCTCGACACCGAGGGAGAGTCGGAGATCAGCGATCATACTTTGCTAGTTCCTTATCCGGTCGCACGCTACTTCACCGGCACCAACACGCTGAAGGAGATATTCTTCACCATGCGAGCACCTTCCATGGTGGAGCCCGCCAAAGATCGCATTCTTGCAATCATCCGATCACGTCACTATGCGAGTTCTGTCTACAACGCGATGACGCTCACCGATCTTCTGACCAAGATGGCGCAGATTGCAGACATGCTCACGATCGTTCTCACGTTAGGCGCCGGCATCACGCTGATCGTCAGTGGCGTCGGCATCATGAACAGTATGCTCGCCAATGTGCAGTCGCGCATCAAGGAGATCGGGATTCGCAAGGCCCTCGGTGCAACCAGCCGCGAAATCCGATTGCAGTTCCTCACTGAAGCGGTCTTTCTCTCGTTGAGTGGCGGAATCATCGGGACAATTCTTGGACTCGCCATCCCCTTTACCTTGGGCTTGCTGACGCCGTTCAAAATACCGATCAACCCATGGGCTCCCGTATTCGCGTTGAGCAGTTCAGTACTCGTCGGCGTACTCTTCGGAACACTTCCAGCCAACCGCGCAGCCCGGCTTGATCCGGTGCAGACACTCAAGTACGAGTAGACGGACCAGTTTCCCTCAATCGCGCAAGACAAAACGCATCAACCTTAGCGGAAGACCCGCGGGTTGATGCGTTTCACGTTTTTCCTAAAGAAGGGAACTAAGCGGTAGCAGCAGTCTCGGCTTCGACCTGCTCGCCCTTCACGGTCACCTTCACGTGGCTGGTGACTTCGCGGTGCAGCTTCACCGGCACATGGTATTCGCCGAGGCTCTTCAGCGGCTCATCGAGCGAGATCTTGCGCCGGTCGATGGTATAGCCCTTCGCCTCCAGCTCGTGCGCGATATCTCCCGACGTCACCGAGCCGAACAGATGTTCGTTCTCGCCAACCTTGCGCTCGAACACTAGTTCAACCGCAGAGAGCTGCGTCGCCAACTGCTCGGCGCCGGCCTTCTCCTTGGCGGACTTGCGAACGGCAGAAGCCTTCATCTGCTCGATCACGGCCTTGTTCGCCGCGGTCGCCTCGATCGCGAGCTTCTCCGGGAGCAGATAGTTGCGCCCGTAGCCATCGGCGACCTTAACCACATCGCCGCGATGGCCGAGTTTGTTTACGTCTTCCTTCAAAATAACTTCCATTGCAGTTCTCCGATTTCCTGTCTGGCCATTTGCCTCGACCAGTCGTCTGATCTTGTAAATCCGCCCGCAACGTCACATCGTGTGCGCGGCGAAAAAGTTAGAAGCGTGCCGCAAAGGCCAGCAGGGCGATGTTGCGCGACTGCTTGATCGCCAGGCTGAGCTTGCGCTGATGACGGGTGCATACACCGGTCAAGCGGCGCGGAACAATCTTGCCGCGCTCGGCGACAAAACCCTGCAGCAGGCGAACATCGCGGTAGGAGATAGCGTCGATCTTCTCGGTGCAGAACTTGCAAACCTTCTTGCGCCGGAAAAACTTGCGGCCACCAGGACCACCTGCGCCAGGAGCGCCTGCGGGACGTGGTGTGCGCGGGCCGGCGTGAGCCGGGCGAGATGCGGGTGCATGTTGCTCAGTCGATTGTGTGCTGTTAATTTCGTCAGCCATGATATTTCCTCTCAATTGCGTTATGCCTTGCCACGCTCCAGACCCGCATTGGAGTCTCTGAACATCCGATCGCTTGCGATCAGATGGAAGCGAAGTGCGGCGATTGTGCTACGTCATGCGAAGTGGTCGAAACCCTCATCGCAAATCTCTTCGGACCAAAACTAAACCGCTGGTGCGACCGTCTCGGCAGCCACAGGCTCAACCGGAGCAGCCGCAGCAGGCTTCTTTTCGTCCTCAGCCTCAACTACCGGTGCTTCGCTAGCAGCCGGAGCAGCATGGGGCTGTGCGCTGCGCTTCACCTTGGTGTCGCGGATCGCCTTGATCTTCGCCAGGCGCTTCTCTTCTTCGTCGATGCGCACGGTGATGAACTTGATCACCTGCTCGGACACGCGCAACCGGCGCTCAATCTCCGTAATCAGCGAGCCCTGCGCGACAACGACCAGCAGAACGTAGAATCCGTCGTTGAACTTCCGCACTGTGTAGGCCAGCCGGCGGCGGCCCATCTTCTCGACGCTCTTGACCTCGCCGCCACCATCGGTAACGTTCTTCTGAAAGCCTTCAATCAGCTTGTCGAGGTCTGCTTCTTCAACGTCCGGCCGGACGATGAACATCACTTCATAAGTACGATTCATTCGATTACTTCTTTCTGCGAAGTTCTGCTTCGCACCGTGCCGGCGTCTGTTCTGCCAACCCGGTTTGGAAAATCACTGCGTTAAACCTGCTTCTACACTCTGCGTTTACTTCCCCTTCGGCTCATCCGTCCCGTTTCCAGGATCGTCCGGCCTCCGGTTGAATCTGTTCATCGCAGCGCTGACACCTTCGGTCAGCACCACCTCAACCGCATCCTTCACTCGGTCGAGAACCTCATCCAGCATCGCAAGCTCCTGCTTGCGCATCGGCGTCAGCAGATAGTCCCTGCCACCCGCCTTAATCTCTCGTCCATCCGCCAGCGCCGGTTTCCCAACGCCAATCCGGATTCTCAACCACTCTTCCGTTCCCAGCGCACCGGAGATCGACTTCACTCCGTTGTGCCCATTCGCCGAGCCGCGCTCAGTGATGCGAAGCCTGCCCAGCGGAAACGCCAGCTCGTCGTAGAGAACAATCACGTCCTCCGGCGAAATCTCCAACTCCTGAATCAAAGCGGCCACCGAAAGCCCGCTCAGATTCATATACGTCTCCGGCTTAGCCAGCAGCACATCCTGTCCTGCCAACCTCGCCTTTGCAGTCAATGCCCGGCCTCTGCGATTCGCAACCACCACACCGCACTCTTCCGCGATGCGATCTATCGCCAGAAACCCCGCATTGTGCGGCGTAAACTGATACTCGATTCCTGGATTTCCCAGCCCGACAATCAGCTTCACGCCAGCGTTCCCTCTCCAGCAAACTCATGCGGCCCATGGATCGATAAGACCCATAGGCCGCGCAAAACTACTTCTTCTTCGCGTCCTTCGCATCGGCAGCTGGAGCAGCAGCGCCAGCCGGAGCAGCGGCATCTGTCTTGCCCTTCTTGGCAACCTCAGGCTCAGCCGGAGCCGCAGCACCGAGATCCTCAACCGGAGCAACCTCTTCCTTGATGATCGTTACGTGAGCAACCGTGGCGTTCTCGTCAGCCAGGAACTTGATGCTGCCCGAGTGCGGCAGGTCCGAGACGTGAATGATGCCATGCAGTTCAAGGTTCGAAACATCGACGTCCAGGTGGCCTGGAATATCGCCCGGCAGACACTCGATCTCAACCTCGCGCATCACGTGCTCCAGAATCCCGCCCTGCGACTTCACGCCAACTGGAGTGCCAACCAGCTGAATCGGCACCGACACGCGCATCGCCTTGTCCATCGCAATCCGCTTCAGGTCGATGTGCAACAGCTTGCCCTTGATCGGCTCATGCTGCCAATCCACGATCATCGCCTTCACTACAGCCGAACCTTCAACGTTCAGGTCGAAGATCGTGTTGTGGCCCGAATCCGAGTGCAGAATGCGCGTAATCACCTTGGGGTCAACCGCAACCGCAACCGACTCCTGTCCCGCCCCATAAACCACAGCCGGAATCTTGCCCGCCACGCGAACGCGCCGCGCTGCATTCTTATTGAACTTCCCCTCGCGGGGAGTTGCGACGACTGCTTCAGTGTTCTTCAATGCTGCCATGACTTCATCTTCCTTTCGGGCACAGAGTTGAGCTCTGCTCCCTTTGCGGTTTAGCCGCGGTTATATTCTGCGCGCTCCCAACAACTGAGCCTCAATTGAACAGCGTGCTAACGCTGGTCTCCATATGGATGCTTTCAATCGCTCGGCCCAGAAGCCCCGCAATTGACAGCACCTTGATCTTCTCCACCCGCAGCGCATCGTCAAGCAGCGGAATGGTATTCGTCACGACCACCTGCTCCAGTCGCGAACTCGCAATGCGCTCAACTGCCGGGCCCGAGAGCACGGCATGCGTCGCGCACGCATAAACTTTTTCTGCGCCCTGTTCCAGCAGCGCATCCGCCGTCTTTACCAGCGTTCCGGCGGTATCGATAATGTCGTCGAGGATCAGGCACGTCCGGCCCTTCACATCGCCGATCACGTTCATCACCTCGGTCACATTAATGTCGGTCCGCCGCTTATCCACGATGGCCAACGGTACTTCGAGCTTCTTGGCGAAGAATCTCGCCCTCTCCACGCCTCCTGCATCCGGCGAAACCACCGTCAGGTTCGGCAAATTCAACTTCCGGAAGTAATCCACCAGCACCGGGCTGGCAAACAAGTGGTCCACCGGAATATTGAAAAATCCCTGAATCTGCGCCGCATGTAGATCGACGAGAAGCGCACGGTTTGCACCGGCAGTCGTCAGCAAATCTGCAACCAGCTTCGACGTAATAGCGACCCGCGGACGGTCTTTTCTATCCTGCCGCGCATAGCCATAGTAGGGAATCACAACCGTGATCCGTCCGGCCGAGGCGCGCTTCAGCGCATCCATCATGATCAGCAACTCAACAAGGTGCTGATCTACCGGGAAACACGTAGGCTGCACGAGAAATACATCCGCACCGCGAACGTTCTCGAGCAGCTGAAAATGAACCTCGCCGTCGGAGAATCTCTGCAACCGGGTCTCGCCCAGCGGCACACCGACGAACTTGCAGATCTCCTCCGCCAGAGGCTTGTTGGACGATCCGCAAAAAATCTTCATGCGCTTATTCTCACTAGGCCGTACGGAGCGCTTTTTTTCCGCCGCCTTTTGCTGTCCGTCGTGGTTGGACAACGCGTTCGCAGGCTGAGAGCTCGCTTTTGTCTCTTCAGCCTGCTCTGAAATAGGGGAAAGAACCGCAGTCGTGTTGTTGTTTTCCACGTGAAACCCTCCAGGTTGGTTGACCTTGAATTGTTCCTGCTGCACTGTCTTGCGGAGCCTTGTTGCGGCGCCGATCTTCTTATGAATCCTTTGTTGCGAATCCTAAAAAAGCCAAAGACTTCGGTCTTTCAAACTTCTCACTTCTTTCTCCGCACTGTTTCTCGCGGAGTCCAAAACGTCATACCTCTGCGGCAAATTGTTGCCGCGAAATAACCCTAATTTCTCCGTCCGCATCTGGCGTCGACTTAGTGGTTGGGCGACTAGGATTCGAACCTAGACAAAGAGATTCAAAGTCTCTTGACCTACCGTTAGTCGATCGCCCAGTAAATCGCCGGTAATAACTCGATCTTACTATCGAGCTTACCTATCGACCGGCGAGGTCACTCTGCGAACATCCGTTCCCAGTACTCGGCCCGTGGCAGGGTCTCCGTCAGAAGAGCCTCCACGCCAGAGGACTGGACGCGCAGCTGAGCCGCCTTTGCATCTGCCTCGGACCGGTAAAGTCCAAACAGAGCAGAGCCGGAACCTGAAAGCGCCGCGTAAATCGCGGGACCATCCGAATCACTACCCATCAATTGACGCTTGGTTATTCGCAAGGAGGGATACTGAGGAAACACAACGTCTTCAAAATCATTATGAAGACCGTCGGTTCCAATCCCGGTGCGGACAAGCGCGAGAAGGGTATTCTCGGCCAGATCATTCAGCGCATAGCTCTGGCTTTCACCAGATAAACCCTGTTTTTTCTCAGGATTAGGATCGCGAACGATACCGGAGGTGCCGGGCTTCCCATCGCCAGTCTTCGCAGAGAGGGATGAGTAAGCAAGACTCAACTCACTTAGTCTATCGGGTTGAGGCAGGGAAGTCAATCCAGCCGGGGGCAGGGAAGTCGACTCCATCCCCACCACGTCGTCATCCTGAGCAGAGCGAAGGATCCCCGCATTTGTTTTTTCCTGCTTCTCGGAGCCCGGGCTCTGCGATTTCAGTTCTCCTTTATCATCAACACTTTTCCCCGCCACCCGCTCATCCCAAGCCTTAAAGGCCGCCGGAGTCGAAACCCCCACCTGTGGCACCGCAACCACACACCAAGTTTTCGGAAAGTCCGGCATAGGCGTCACCAACTCCCCTCGCCCCAACCCCAAAACCGCCCCACCCAACAGAAACAAAGGCACATCCGACCCAACCTCAGCCGCCAGTCTCAACCGCTCCACTCCCGACAACGCCACCCCAAGCTCCCGTTCCAACCCCAACAGAGCCGCCGCTGCATTCGCCGACCCGGCCCCCATCCCCCCCTGCACCGGCAGCCGCTTCTCAATATGAATCCCCACCTCAGCCGTCACCCCCAGCCGTTCCAAACACCGATCCACCATTCGCCAAGCCGTATTCCGCCCATCCCGAGGCACAAACGGATGATTCGTCGTCAAAGCAATCCGCGTCTCCGCCGCCCTCTTGGCCGAAACCGTCACCAGATCATGCAGCCCCAGCGTCTGGTAAAGCGTAGTCAACCCATGAAACCCATCAGGCCGAACCGGCCCAATAGCTAATCCCAAATTGATCTTCGAATACGAACGAACACACGTAGCCATGAACCTCGATTCTATCTACGCGCTTGCTGAACGAGAAACCTTTCGGAGAATCGTGAATGTCATCTCAACATTTATCTTTCGCTCCATCACTCTCAACCAGCTATCCTGTCCCCAGCCCACCATTCACACTTCTCCGGAGCCCGCTTGATGCATCTCGGAACTCGTCTCGTTGCGACCGCTCTCTCCGTCGCTCTCATCACTACCGCTCTCCCAGCCCAAACGGCATCCCAGACACCCTCCTCCGAAGAGCCAACGCGCACTCAGCATGCGATGGTCGTCACTATCCAGCACAACGCCACCGACGCCGGCGTCGAAATTCTCAAAGCCGGCGGCAACGCCGTTGACGCAGCCGTAGCCGTCGGCTTCGCCCTCGCCGTCGTCTATCCCTTCGCCGGAAACCTCGGTGGAGGCGGCTTCATGCTCATCCGCGACCACAACGGCAAAGCCCACTTCCTCGACTACCGCGAGAAAGCCCCCGCCGCCGCCTCGCGTGACATGTACCTCGACGCCCAGGGCAACGTCGTTCCCGGCATGTCCCTCATCGGCTACAAAGCCAGCGGAGTCCCCGGCTCCGTCGCCGGCCTCACCTACGCGCAAAAACACTTCGGCAAACTCACCCTTGCGCAGGACATGGCCCCAGCCATCAAACTCGCCACCGAAGGCTACGTCCTCTCCGACGCCGAGGCCCGATCCCTCCAAAGCAGAAACCTGACCCGCTTCCCCGCCTCCACCAAAATCTTCCAGCGCAACGGCGACTTCTACAAAGAAGGCGATACCTTCAAACAACCCGAACTCGCCGCCACTCTCACCCGCATCGCCGCTAACCCCGACGACTTCTATAAAGGCGCGATGGCCCACCAGATCGCCGACTTCGAAAAGGCCGGCGGCGGCCTCATAACCGCCGAAGACCTCGCCGCCTACCAGGTCAAGGAGCGCGTTCCCATCCGCGGCAAATACCACGGCTACGACATCATCACCGCCCCGCCCCCATCCTCCGGCGGCATCGTCCTCGTCGAGATCCTCAACATCCTCTCCAGCTACAACCTGCCCAAACTAGGCCCCGGAGGCGCAGAAACCCCAGACCGCAGCGCCCCCCAGGTCCACATCATCACCGAAGCCTTCCGCCGCGCCTACATGGACCGCAACGAATACCTGGGAGACCCCGACTTCAACACTCTTCCGCTAAAACAAATGGCAGACCCCAAATACGCCGCCGCCTGGCGAGCCTCCATCGACCCAACCAAGCCCACCCCAAGCAAAGACCTCGTCCGCCCCGCCGGCTTCATGCCCCCGCCTCCCCAATCCACGCCGGTCAAAGAATCCACCCAGACCACCCACTTCTCCATCGTGGACGCCGAAGGCAACGCCGTCTCCAGCACCTACACACTCAACGGCGGTTTCGGCTCCGGAGTTACCATCGAAGGCCTTGGCTTCCTCATGAACAACGAGATGGACGACTTCACCTCCAAGCTCGGCGTCCCCAACATGTTCGGCCTCATCCAGAGCTCCGCTAACTCCATCGCCCCCGGCAAGCGCCCGCTCTCCGCCATGACCCCCACCATCATCACCACCCACGGACACTGGTACAAACATGGCCAACTCGCCTACGTCATGGGCACGCCCGGCGGCTCCACCATCATCACTACCGTAGCCAACGACGTCATCAGTGCCATCGACAACCACCTCAACATCCAGGCCGTCGCCGATGCCCCGCGCTTCCACCACCAATACCTTCCAGACCGCCTCGACTTCGAAAAGAAGTTCCCGGACGATGTCGTCAACCAACTCAAAGCCATGGGCTACGACACCAACCGCGACCAGGCCGCCGACGACAGAAGCCCTGGCGTCTGGGGCGACAGCGAACTCATCGCCATCGACCCGAAAACCCACGAACTCCTCGGCGGCCACGACAACCGCCGCAACTTCGGCAAAGCAGCAGGTTACTGACCACAGTGCTCATGACGATCACTACGCAAAGCGCGAGCACGGCCACATTTTAGGTCCGCCGACAGGCATTTTTGCTAGTTTCTTTCCCGGCTATAGACGCCTAGTATTTTCTAAGCGTGAGGAAGTTGGAATGGCCTCCTGCCGATGCAATCAAGCGGCCCGCCCGTAAGGCTTCGCGTCAGGAAAGGCGTGATCATGAAAACGAGATATCTGGCACTTCTGCCAATTCTTGCGGCTGCGCTCATGGAACCACTAACCCAGGCGCAGGTTCCAGTTTTCACAATCTCGCCTCCCCCAACAAGCTCGATCAAGTTCTTTGTGAAAGCCTCAGTCGCTCTCACCGGCAACTTCGACAAGTGGGATGCCACCCTGGTGTTCACCTCGACCGACGTTACAACAGGCGTCCTTGACATCAAGATTCAGGCGGACTCCGTGAATACCGGAAGCGGCATGAAGGACGACAAACTAAAAAGCAAGGACTTCTTCGACGTCAAGGAGAATCCATTGATCACCTTCCATTCCACCAAGGTCGTTCAGACCGGCCCAAACACCTTCGACATACCCGGCACCTTCACCATTCGCGGAGTCTCCAAACCCGAGACCCTTTCCCTCACAGTCTCCGGCGTAGGAACAGGCACAGGTGACATCAAAGGAACAATGGCCTTCGACCGCAAAGACTACGGAATGAACAGCGGCATCCCCTTCATCAAAATCGCCGACCGCGTCGAGGTCACCATCGATCTCCACGGGAAACGCGTCAGCGGGCCACCACTGGCCTTGAAACCATAGCGGGGAACGCGGCTCCAAATGCACCGCAAATCACACGATCTCCTTCGCACTCAATAGAATCGCTGCATTCCGACAAAACACAAACCAAATTCAGCTAAGATATCTTCGCTGCTATCTCCACGGGAGAGGTCACGCCGTGACCAGCGACGATCGCACACGACTGGCAAAATCCTGGATCGCCCTCCAGACCACGCCGCAACACGCTCCCGAATACAACGCCCTCTTCTGGTCCTTCCGCCAAATCTACAACCTCATACGCGAAGACCCAGTTGAAGCCTGGAACCTTATCCTCACCATCTGGTCGCTCGATCAATCTCTTCCCGTTGGGCAAAGCCTCTCCGCCGGTCTCATCGAAGAGCTCCTCTGCTACCACGGCGAAACCATCATCCCCCAGATCGAGCAGCAAGCCCACGCCGATCCCTCCTTCGCAATCCTGCTCGTCGGCGATATCGAAAGGCACCATGACCAGCGGTGTCTGGAACCGCCTGCAGGCCGCATGGACAAACAACGCGACCATGCCTCAACCCGAAAGGCTCCCACCCACAGAGGTCATAGCCAGCACGCTCCTCGAATTCTCCAAACTCGCAGCTCTTCTCCTCTGCATGCTCTCTGTCTACGCCGTCTTCCGCACCCTCTTCCTTAACATCGAAGACCCAAACATCATCCTCCAGCCCCCACACGTCCTCACCAACCGTCTCCTCGACGCGCTTCTCCTTATCACCATCTCTGCTGCTATCTCTCTCCTCGGCGGCATCATCTTTCGCGAATCCGAACCCAAACCCCACGCCTCGCTCGCCGCCACCCTCCCGCTTCGGATCTTCTCTTGGGCCACCAGCATCATGCTCACCCTCTTCGTCCTCGCCCGCTTCCTCGAAACCCACTACATCTTCACTCCGAAAGTCCACTGGTAGCTGTAAAGTATCGACCAACAGCTGAGTGTCAATGCAATTTTTTGAAGTGTCATCCTGAGCGAAGCGTAGCGCAGTCGAAGGACCTGCGGTTTGCTCGCAATCCGGCAAAAATAGATCGTAGGGTGCTCCGCGAATCAATTCCGCTTACTTCCCACCCAGCGTTTTATCGATAGCCCCCTGCGCCAGCGGCCCCATAATCGCGTACCCAGCCGCATTCGGATGCACACCATCGAAACTCAACCCCGCTTTCATCCCGCCATCCTCACCCACCAGCGCTGAGTAGTAATCCAGATAAGTGACCGAATGGGTTACACAATATCCCTGCAGCCAGTTATTCAGCGCCCTGATCTTCCCAGCCGGAGCCAACCCCGGTCGCCACGGATAATCCGCCGCCGGAGTAATCGAAGCCACAATCACCCGAATCCCATTTGCCTTCGCCAGATCCACCATCGATTTGAAGTTATCCTCCGTCATCTCCGGAGTCATCGGCCCCGTATTCCCGGCCACATCATTCGTCCCCGCCAGAATCACCACCGCCGCCGGATGCAGGTTGATCACATCCTGCCGAAACCGCACCACCATCTGCGGAGTCGTCTGCCCGCTGATCCCGCGATTCACATAAGGCTTCCCCGGAAAAAACTCCCCTGTCCCCGGCCGCCGCCCCCACCCATCCGTAATCGAATCCCCATAAAACACCACCCGCTGCTCACCCGCACCCACAGGCCCCAGCGCCGCATTATCAACCCTGTACCGCTCCAACTGCGGCCAATCCGCCAGCTTCTTCTCCATCGTCGCAATCTGCTTCGCCGGATCAACCGGAGCAGTCGCCGCCGCGGCAGGCGGAGGCGCAGCAACCGGAGCCGTCTGCCCCAAACCCAACCCACTTCCAACCACAACACAACCCAACCAGACCATTCGCATCAGAAATCTCATGCCTTCCCCTCACTTTCGCGTTCCGATTCTAGCCGACGCGCCCCGAAACCACTCTCTGCTGTACCTTAAGAGTTGATGCAACCTGCCTTGTCCACTCACGTCTTCCTCCAGCAGCGCCTCCACCCCGGCCTGCTCGACGCCCTCCGCAACGCCGGCGCGACCACCATCGAACTCTTCGCCGCCCGCCATCACTTCGACTACACCGACCGCGCCGCCGTCCGCGACATCGCGCTCTGGTTCCGCGACAACGGCGTCGCCGCTACCCTCCACCAGCCCCTCTTCCTCGGCGACCGCGCCGAAATCTTCGCCGACGGCAACGCCCAGTGGTCCCGCCACGTCGCCCCCAACCTCAACATCATCGACGCCGACAAGTCCCACCGCATCGCCGCCATGGATGAGGTCAAACGAGCCCTCGAGTCTGCCGAGCAGGTCCCCATCTCCGCCTGCGTCCTCCACCTCGGCTACAAGGACGACCCTTGGAACACCCGCGCCCTCGAGAACTCCCTCACCGCGATTGAGCACCTCAAAGCCTTCGCCCACCCCCTCGGCGTTCGCATCCTCATCGAAAACCTCCAGAACGACATCACCACCCCCGAGCACATCCTCGAAATCCTCAACGTCGGCCACTTCGACCGCGTTGGCGTCTGCCTCGACATCGGCCACGCTCACCTGGCCAATCCAGAAAACAACATTGGCATCGATCAAGCCTTCGAGCTCCTCAAACCCCGCATCGCCCAGCTTCACCTCCACGACAACCACGGCCAAAAGGACGACCACCTCTGGCCCGGCTCCGGCACCATCGACTGGACCAACGCGGCCCGGCACATCGCCACCCTCTCCGCCATCCCAGGCGTCCTCGAAATCGCCTACGACCTCGAAGAAACCCCTGACTCCGTCACTAAGAAGGGCGCCCAGGCCTTCTCCGATCTACTCCGCCAGGCCGACAGTCTCCAGCAATCAAATTAATTACCTCACATTTTCTCCTTCAATTTGAATCGCTTCCCCGTATGATCGGAGTGCTTCCGGCTCCCATACAAAAGGCAATTCAAATCTCCGAGGAGAAAACTGTCTCGAATGAACGAACCCCACCTGAACGAACCCCGTCCGGATCATATTCTGCAGGTAGGCACAGGATTCTGGGCCTCAAAAGTCCTTCTGAGCGCCGTCGAACTCGAGCTCTTCACCGAACTCGCCAAGCACCCGGAAACCCTCGCCGACCTAAGCGCCCGCATCGCACTCCATCCACGGTCCGCGCACGACTTCCTCGATGCCCTCGTCGCCCTCGACTTCCTCGAGCGCCGCGACGGCACCTACTACAACACTCCCGCCACCGATCTCTTTCTCGACAAGCGCAAGCCCTCTTACATCGGCGGCATGCTCGAGATGGCCAACAACCGCCTCTACACCCATTGGAGCAACCTCACCACCGCGCTCCGCACCGGCGAGCAGCAAAACGAGACCCGTAACGGCGGCGACAATCCGTTCGTAGCTCTCTACGCAGACCCCCAGCGTCTCCGCGGCTTCCTCAAAGCCATGACCGGCATCAGCCGCGGAGCAAACATGGCCATCGCCAGAAAATTCCCCTGGGCAAACTACAAATCCGCAGTCGACGTAGGCACCGCCCAGGGAGACCTCATCACCCAGGTCGCCCTCGCGAACCCGCACATCGCCGGCACCGGCTTCGACTTGCCCGAAGTCGGTCCCATCTTCGAGGACTACATCGCCGGCAACGGCCTGTCCGGCCGCGTCCAATTCCACCCGGGCAGCTTCTTCGACGCGCCCATCCCCAACGCCGACGTCGTCATGATGGGCCACATCCTCCACGACTGGGACCTCGAGCAAAAGAAGATGCTTATCGGCAAGGCCTACGATGCGATCCCCAAAGGCGGCGCCCTCGTAGTCTACGAAAGCATCATCGACGACGACCGCTCCAAAAACGCCTTCGGCCTCCTCATGAGCCTCAACATGCTCATCGAAACCCCTGGCGGCTTCGACTACACCGGCGCCGACTGCATAGGCTGGATGAAAGAAGCCGGCTTCCACTCCACCCGCGTCGAGCACCTCGTCGGCCCCGAATCCATGGTCATCGGCATCAAGTAATCTCCATGGAGTGTCATCCTGAGCGAAGGCGCAGCCGTAGTCGAAGGACCTGCGGTTGTTGTTGCTGTTGCCGTTGTCTGGTTTAATTCGCGGGTGCCCCATCCTTCGCGTATTTTGCGAAGGGTGGGATGTACACAGCTTGACCACGCGCCACCCAACCCCACGCAACCAACTAGTAGACTGGTAGTGTCATGTCGAACGAAGCAACTCCCACCGCCCCCATCGCCACAATCGCCTCCCTCTCCAGCACGAAGGCCAGACCGTAACCCTCCGAGGCTGGCTCTACAACATCCGCTCCTCGGGCAAACTCCTCTTCCCCACCTTCCGCGACGGCACCGGCACCATCCAGGGCATCGTCCCCAAAGCCGCCGTCTCCGAAGAAGTCTTCAACACGATCAAATCCCTCACCCTCGAGTCCTCCGTGATCGTCACCGGCAAAGTCCGCGCCGACTCCCGCGCCCCCAGCGGCTTCGAACTAGACGTAGAGAACGTCGAAGTCCTCCAGCGCATCCCCGAAGAAACCCCCTTCCCCATCTCCCTCAAAGAGCACGGCGTCGACTTCCTCATGGAGCACCGCCACCTCTGGCTCCGCACCCCGCGCCAATCCGCCATCCTCCGCGTCCGCGCCACCATCATGCGCGCCGCAGCCGAGTACTTCGACACCAACGGCTTCATCCGCACCGACCCACCCATCCTCACCCCCAACGCCTGCGAAGGCACCTCCGAGCTCTTCGAGATGGACTACTTCGACGACGACAAGGCCTACCTCACCCAATCCGGCCAGCTCTACGTCGAAGCGACAGCATTGGCGCTAGGCAAGGTCTACAGCTTCGGCCCCACCTTCCGCGCCGAAAAATCCAAAACCCGCCGTCACCTCACCGAGTTCTGGATGGTCGAACCCGAAGTAGCCCACCTCGAACTCAACGGCCTAATGGACCTCGCCGAAGCCTTCATCACCCACATCGTCACCGCCGTCCTGACCCACCACCGAGCCGACCTGAAAGTCATAGGCAAAGACGTCACCAAACTAGAAGCTGTCCTGGCTCCCAACTCTGAAGCCTCAGCAAAAAACAGTGTCATCCTGAGCGAAGCCCTGAGTGAGCGCAGCGAATCGAAGGGCGCAGTCGAAGAGCCTGTCCTGAGCTTGCCGAAGGAACCTGCGGTTGGTGTCGGCGCCACCCCTTCTGATGCGTCATCCCGACCGGAGCCGAAGGCGGAGTGGAGGGACCCCCGCATTTCGTCAGAAGCGCCACAACCCTCAACCAACCGCTTCCCCCGCCTCACCTACGACGAAGCCCACGCCATGCTGGACGAAGCCTACAAAGCCGGCAAAATCGAAGCCCCCCACAAATACGGCGACGACTTCGGCTCCCCCGACGAGACCTACATCTCCAGCCAATTCGACAAGCCCGTCATGATCCACCGCTACCCCGCCGCCATCAAGGCCTTCTACATGCAGCCCGACCCCGTCGACCCAACGAAAGCCCTATGCGTAGACGTCCTCGCCCCCGAGGGCTACGGCGAAATCATCGGCGGCAGCCAGCGCGTAGACAGCTACGACCTCCTCAAATCCCGCATCGAAGAACACAACCTCCCGCTCGAAGCCTTCCAGTGGTACCTCGACCTGCGCAAATACGGCAGCGTCCCCCACTCCGGCTTCGGCATGGGCATCGAGCGAGTAGTAGCCTGGCTCTGCGGCCTCGACCACGTCCGCGAAACCATCCCCTTCGCCCGAACCCTCAACCGCATTTACCCGTAGGAAGGCATCAAGCTGGGAGGCTGGCGATGAAGGCGGAGTGGAGGACTGATGTTTAGCGGCAGTGATTGGATGACTACTGGAATAAAGCTGAAACCGTCAGTTGCGCATAGGGGAGACAATCTGCAGCGGCGATTCCTCTATATGGGTATTGGGAACCAAATGGTACCGTTACCGCGATTGGCGTAGCCTCGTTTTCGGCTAGCGCTTGCCGAGCACCATACGCTCTATCCACTTGGGTGTTTCGTCACAACAAACGCGCGAGCGCTAATGCGTTGGCACGGCCGCTCTTCGAAGCTGCACTTCGCACCGTCTGGTTCGCGGATGGTGGCAAGAGAAAAGCAAATAAGCGGCGTTCTAAAGGGACGTAAGGTACCGCTTCTCGGGGACCGCTTGAGCGAGTGTCTTCAGTCGCTAGCAAGTCGGGTCGACTAGGCCTGAGATGGACAATACCAACGGTGCTCCGCAGATGCTTACTCATGGTGGAACTCGCGTGCTTGACGGCCCATGGTTTTACTTGAAGGTGAAGATCGCGAACGTTGCAAATGCAGTGATCACCGCACGAGCTCTGGCCTGTGTCTCGGATGCGCACAGTGCACACAATTGCTTATTCGAGTCTCGGCCAGACAGGATTTTGTGACTGCAACGGTGGCCTTCAACAGCTACCCCAATGTGGATTGACTGCAGCCGACGAGGTGGCCCATACTATCAAACTCTCGCGGGTGGCCCAGACGCAAATGGGTGCGCCCATTCATCGCGAGTGTTCATCGCATGAGTGGGCATTCGCGCACGCGCGAACCGTTTTCCTCCATATCCGCACTTGATGGCTTTAAGGCACCCTAACCCCACGAGTCCCACTCGAAAATCCTTAACATTCCGGCGATAACTGGCTGCCGACCACCCGCCTCTGCCGTCGCCAGAATAATCGCATCCGGCATCTTGAGCCTCTTCCGCCGCCGGATCACTCCAGCGCGTTCCGACGGGTGGCCCACACATCAAATCTCCGGGTGCCCCATCTTCGCGACGGTCTCATCGTCACTAAGGTGGGCATTCGCGCCACGCGCGAACCCTAAAAACTAACCCGCAACTCAAACCTCTTCGCGACCGGCTCGACAATCTTCACCCGTCCATGCCCCGGGTTGATCTCCTCCCGAGTCCTCACCACGCCATACTGCTCCAGCTTCGCCACGTCCCGCCGCACGGATCTCGGATCGCGCCGCAGCTTCTTCGCCAGCGCCGTCACCGAGTAAGGCTTCGCCCGCGCGACCTCCACCACCCGCAGCCGCTGCGCCGTCAGCACCTCGAACATCTGCGTCGGCGACTCAAACGTCAACCCGCGCGAGGGAGTTATCCGCTCTCCGCGGTCCATCTTTTTCGCGCGTTCAATCGCACGCTGCGCAAAACCCTCAAAGCCATCGGAATGAATCTTAACTTTCATGACTTTTCCTTCCTTAGAATCCTTACCTCGTCCAGGAACAGCGTGGCAATCTCCTCGTACGTCGAGACCGATATCTCCTCCACGGTGCCGTAAAAATGGCGATGATGCTTTCCATGGGCATTGTCGTATCCGAGCACTCGGCCATTGTCCGCCGCCGTCATAAAGTGATTAATGAAAGCGAGATTGTAACGAACGACCTTCCCCGCCTCATCTTCCCAAACCTCTTCACGCACCAACCCCGAGCCACTCGCGCAGGAAATCAGTGCCTCCTCATCGACAACCTTCCGCAACCTTCTCTTCGGCGGCACAGCACAAGATTACCACAGATAGGACGTTAGACGCCCTACCTGAAACGTTCAGCCAAAAATCCGGGCGCCCCATCTTCGCGACTGGTCTCATCGTCGCTAAGGTGGGCATTCGCGCTATGCGCGAACAGTTTTCCTCACAATCCACCTCAAATCTTGTAAGGCACCTTGACCCCACGAGTCCCACTCGGAAAATCCTTAACATTCCGCGTAACAAGCTGCCGCCCACCGCCTCAGCCGTCGCCAGAATAATCGCATCCGGCATCTTGAGCCTCTTCTGCCGCCGGATCACCGCAGCGCGTTCCGCCACCTCACGCGTCATCTCCAGATACTGAAAATTCGACAGAAACGCCCGCAAGATGGCCTCTTCACTGGAAGATGCGCCCCGGTCATCACCTCAATCCAGGTAATCGCACTGATCGCCGCGTCGCTGCTCCGCGTAATCTCCCGCGTCGCCTTGGCAACTCCATTTAAATGGTCGATCAGAATGTTCGTATCGAAGAGTTCGCTCACCGCTCCCACTCACCCCGCAGCTTCTCCTGATACTTCATCCCATCCACTCCACGTTTCTTCCAGATCCCGAACGAGTCCTCAAGCCCAACCCTGATTCTCAGCCAGAAATCCAGCCACCGCCTGCCGAATCAACTCCGCCCGCGACACCTTCCGCGCCCGGCTTAGGGCCCTCAACTCCTCCAACTCAGCCTCCGGAATATCCACCAGCGTCCGCATGGTCCACCCTCCATATAAAACCATGATATACATCCATGATATCACCCATCCCACGGGCCGCCTCCCCTTCCGCAAACCAGCCCACAAATGTAATCCTTATCCCATGAACCACACATCCTCCCTGAAACTTCTCGCAATCTCCCTCCTCCTCACCCTCACCATTCACGCGCAGGAGCAGGGAGTATGGCGCGCCTCCAGCTCCGCCGCACGTTCCATCACCGGCGACGTCGACATCACCGACGCAAAGCTTTCGATCAACCTGGTCCGCTTTCCCGTCTCCCGAGTCCGCGCCCTCGAGGCCGCCGAACTCAGCGCTGCCTTCGATCCCGACCCCCGCATCCCCGGCGCCGGCAGTCTCTATAGCGTCAACATCCCCGGAGGAAAACAGTTCCTCAATCACAACACCCTCTGCGGCACCGAACAGGTCTTTTGGATGGCAACCTTCGCCCAGGGCCGCTCCCTCAAACTCGCCTTCTTCTCCGGACAGAAGCCCCCGGTCTTCACCCTCGAAGCCCTCGCCAACTCCTCCGACCTCTGCGGCACCTTCGTCTACACCAAATAAAAACCTGCAGATTCATTCCCGTCGCAGAACTTCCATCCAGACCTAACCGTAATCTTCTCTACAGGTCTAACCCGATAGAATTGCGCAACCTCGCTTCTCAACATAATCCATGACTCAACCAGGGAGATCGCAAATGAAACGAACGCTACTGTGGATGGCCGCGCTCATTCTCATCACTGGAGCGTTCGCAACCGCACTCCACGCCCAAGCCAAAGAAGAAAAAGACATCACCGGAAACTGGCAGGGAACCCTCCAGGCTGGCAAGGGCCTGCGAATCGTCATGAAGATAACGAGGGACGATGGTCGATTGAAGGCAGTTTCTTATAGCGTCGACCAGGGCGGACAACCTATTCCCATCACTTCGATCACGGTGCAGGGAACCTCCGTCAACTTCGAAATTAAATCGCTCGACGTCACCTACGCCGGAACGTTGAACCCTGACGGCAATACGATCTCGGGTAACCAAACTCAGGGCGGTCAAACGAATGTACTCAACTTCGAACACGTCACCGCCGAAAACACCTGGCCCATTCCCGAACCGCCCAAATCCATGCCTGCCGACGCCATTCCGAAATTCGACGTCGTCACCATCAAGCCCAGCGACCCCAGCCGCCAGGGCAAAGGCTTCACCATCCGTGGCCGCCACGTCATGACGTTCAACACCAACATGAACGATCTCGTCACCTTCGCCTACAGCCTCCACCCCAAACAGATCATCAACGCTCCGGCATGGTTCGCCACCGATAACTTCGACCTCGACGGCGTTCCCGATATCGAAGGCCGCCCCAGCGCCCAGCAAATGCGCCTGCTGGTCCAATCCGCCCTCACCGACCGCTTCAAACTCACCTTCCACCACGA
The DNA here is from genome assembly GCA_963802695.1 of uncultured Acidobacteriaceae bacterium. Taxonomy (GTDB): domain Bacteria; phylum Acidobacteriota; class Terriglobia; order Terriglobales; family Acidobacteriaceae; genus Edaphobacter. The sequence goes on along the minus strand of CAWDJN010000009.1, from coordinate 93,702 downwards.
CAAAAAGGAGCTCTCCGTCTACGCTCTCGAAATCGGCAAAGGCGGCCCCAAGCTAACCGAAACCATCCACCAGCCGGCGGACCCCCGAAACTTCCTCTTCCGAAAACTCGGAGCCCTCATTGTCACCAACTCCACCATGCAGGACTTCTGCAACAACATGCAGGGCGCAGTCATGGACAAGCCCGTCGTCGATCACACCGGCCTCACCGCCCGCTACGACTTCAACCTCAACTGGACACCCGACGAATCGCAATTCGAAGCCATGGGCGGCTTCAAACCGCCCTCGAGCCGACGACCCCAACGCACCTCCAGCCCTCTCCACGGCAATGCAGGAGCAGCTAGGCCTGAAATTCGAAGCCACAAAAGCCCCCGCCGACGTCCTCGTCATCGATCACGTCGAAAAGCCATCCGCAAATTAGCTAATCGGAGCCACTCTCATGAACGAACTAGCCCAGGCCCTTATAGCCGAAAGCTACGCCGCCCCACCGTCTCACATCCTCGAAGGCCTCACCGACGATCTCGTTCACCGCGAACTCCCCAACGTCCCCCACACCATCTACGCCGAGCTATGGCACCTGACCTTCTGGCAGCAGATCACACTCGACTGGATCGCCGGCATCGAAACCCCCTACCCCGCCAAACCCTCCGACGGCTTCGCCACAAAACCTCACACCGAACCATGGCAACAACTCCGCCAGCGCTTTCTCCGCGGAGCCGAACAAGCCGCCGCAGCCGCGCAAGACACCACTCGACTCGACGAACCCGTCCGCTGCCCATCCCGCCCGGGAGTACCAGTACGCATCATGTCCATCCGCGACCAGCTCATCTCTCTCGCCGCCCACAACGCCTACCATCTCGGCCGCATCGTCGTCCTGCGCCAACTCCTGCAAGCCTGGCCTCCAGCCTCAGGAGGCTTCACCTGGTAGCAGCAAGCCGCTCCAAAGTCGCCTTATCCGCCTGCCCACCAAAATACTTCTGCAGCGCCTTATGAAACACCCGCTCCGAAGGTCCCGCCACCTCCGCAAACAGACGTCATGCTCGAATGAAACTTCAAATGATCCGGATACCCGAAGATATCCTCGACCGATTTCCCCTCTATCCCCAACACAATCCCCGCACACTCCTTCAGTCTCGGCCCCAAGCACCGGATGATCCAGATAAGCCCGAGCCTCCTCCCGCCTCGAGATCGCATACCGCATTGCCATCTCACTCGACCCCAACCCACGAATCTGCGGAAACACAAACCACATCCAGTGGCTCCGTTTCTGTCCCGCCCGCAGCTCCGAGCACACCTGTCCAATCACCCCAGTCTGCGCCTCAACAAACCGATCCAGATCGAACTGATCCTCCATCACCCCTCCAGAGAACCGTCGAGCAGCTGCTAAGGCATCACTGCCGCTCGCATCCCCGTCAGATAAGATGCCCGATCCTTCGGATCCGTCCCCTCCACGCTCGCAACCTTCTTCAGCGGAGACCCTTCAAACCGCTGATACTCCACAACCCCCGGCCCCGTCACCGTAACAAACTCCACTGATCGCACTCCCTGCGGAATATTCCCGCCAAACCACCGCGGATCCTCCTGCTGCGCCCACGTCACTACCTGCAACGCCGCACCTGCGGGATAATTCGAATCCGCATTCCCCCGCGCATACCTCACTGCCACATCATTCCCAAACATGGTCGACATCGTTTGGTCCTGCTTATTAATCCACGAAGTAATCACACCGCCCGCCAGCGGCTTAGAAGGCAGGTCCCCCACCAACTGCGCATCCGTATTCAACCGCGTAACTACACGCGGATTCACCTGCTCCTCACATCCAACTAACCCAACAGCCAGCAAACAACTCAGTACGCAGATCACTCTCATTGCTGGCCTCCAATCGGCTCCGTATATACATAGTCGTTCTTGCCCACTGGCGCATGACACGTAGTGCACTCATTCTGAAAACCAGCATCCTTCCCATACGGCTTCAAATCCGTTCCCCGCCAACGACCCCAACCCCACCCCTCTGTTGCCGCATACTTCGTTCGCATCCTTGATCATCAACTCCACCTGCACAAACTTTCCCGTCTTCACCACGCCCTGCGCATCCGGCGCCGCCTGCTGCCAGGTCACCTTCGCAAACGCCGTCCCATCCGGCCACGGATTGATCCGCTTCTCCGCGATAGCCTTCACTGCAACATCATTCCCTAAAATCTCCCGCATCGTATGGTTGTCGAACCGGTCCGTACTGCTGATCGCCTTCCAGTTCTTGTAGTCCGGCAGAAACTCCACTCCGTTAAACTCAGGCTGCACCTGCGCAGCAAGTTTCGTCCCACCCGCTTGCACCCACGACGCATACTCCGAATCTGCCGCACTGGCATCCGCAGCAGCCTTAGCAGCGGCATCCGCTACGTTAGCAGCGCTTGGCGGAGCGGTCAGATAGTTCCGCAGCACCGCTAGGTCCTCCGCCGAAACCTTCGCATCCGGATGCAATTTCACATAAGCCGGTAGAGGCATCGCCCCCAACTGAATCATGTTCACTGCTTCAAACAAAAACGCCTTCTGCTGCGCCTCCGGCAGCTTCCCAATCTCTGAAAAATTCAAATGCGCCCGCGCGGTCTTCACATCGCTCGCCACTGCCCAATAAGCCGGAACAATCTGATCGAACCACGCCAGCTTGGTCTCATTCGAGTGGCAGTTGTAGCAGGAGTTCCGCAACACCTGCCTAACCTCTGCAGGCGCATGAATCTCCGCCGTCACCGGAGGATTCCCTATCTCCGGACGCACAAACTGCATCCCCATAAACCCCACCGCCAGCACCACAACCACCCACCCCAACGCCCGAAATCCCGTCCTCGTCATCGAATCCTTCTCTCATGCGAGCAGCAGGGAAGCCGCCGCCCCATCTCAGACGCACCAGAGCCTCAGTCGGTCGCATGCAATTTTTCCAGTGCTGCTTACTTCACGCCCTTCGCCGGATCCCAAACCCCCTGAAGCTTCCTCACATAAACCATCTGCCCAATGTGATAAGCGTTATGCGTCCCCACATGCGCAATCCGCGAGGCCCACAGCGAAATCTTCGCATCATCCGCTGCTTCCACCGCCTTCTCCCACTCCGTCATCACCGCATCCAGATCCGCAACCGTCTTCGCCCAGCTCTTCTCATCAAATTTGTCGAAGGTTTCATCATTGTTTCCATCGAACTTCTCCGGTTTCCCGCCCTGGAAGCTGATTAGGCTCTGCTTATCCCAAAACCAAAGGTGGTAAGCAAGCTGCCCCACCGAATGATTTCCACTCTTGTCCGTCCAGTTCGCCTGCGCCGGAGTCAACCCCGCCACCGCGGTATTCGCCGGCACAAACCACTCCGCCTTGTTATGCGTCGAGCGCAGTTGCTCCAGCAAAACTTCCTTCAGCGTCATCGGTTTGCTCTGTTGCGCACACGCTACCGCAGACGCAGCCATCACCAAACAAGCAAGCACTCGCCTCAACAAGCACGTCATAAGACACGCCTCCAGATTTTCGTTCTAAAAAATCCCGGCCCTACTTCTCGCTGCTGGGCGGAGCAATCCCCTTCAGCCGCAGATACAGCGCCAGCGTTGCATACTGCTCCGTATCATGCTGCGACGTCCCCCAAGCCAACCCAATCCGCGACCGCTTCGTCTTCCCCAGATCCAGCATGTCCAGCAGATTCGCATCCGTCAGCGCAGCAAACGCCTTATCGCACTCCGCAAACGAAGCATTCAACGCCGCATCAATCGTCGCTTTATCCGCAGTGTCTTCCGGCACTTTCACCATCGCATCCGGAGCCGTCTTGTTCATCGCCCCGCAGCTCCGAGCCTGCGCCTCGGTCACATGGTTCAGCACCCGCGCAAATGTCCGGATATCCGGTTCTGGCTTATAGCTGTAGTCCGCCGCCGGCATCTTATCCGCCGACTTCAAAATATTTCCCTTCGCCGCAGCATAGGCCCGTTGAACCTCCGCCGCAGGTCCAGTCGCCACCGGTGCCCCGCTCGCAGGAGCCTGCGCCATCGCAACACCAGCCGCCATCGTCAAAACACACGCCAAGCCAACTCGCCGCATCACACTCTCCTCCGAACATCCCCACCAGCCTAACCGCCCCCGCCGCTCATCACAAGCCACTTCGTCACGGTTTCGCTTCTATTTTTCAGTGGCAGCCCAATAGCTCGTTCTGGCCGACACCACCGTCTCCGGATGACGTGGCAGCGAAACCTTGATCGTATGTAGTCCTGGTTCTGTCGAAGTTGGACTAAAGCTCAGGATGTAACTGTTCCGAATATGGTTGTTGAGTACATTCAGATCCTGTTCCAACTCTCCCTGACCATCGAAGCTCATCGCTTCGCCTCCTGAAAGCGAAGCCATCTCAGCCGACACATTCTTAAGCATCCCGCCAAAGATCAGTCGAAGCGGCTCATCCAGCTTCGCATACCCCTGCGTTGTCGGCCCGACCGACCAACATCGAATGGGGGGATTCACATGCGCGCTCGTTCAATGCCAGTTTCGCCTTCGTCTTCTCACCCGAAAACGTAACACTGTAGATCGCCGTGTTCGTCTCCCCTAAATCGCGGACAATATCCTTCATCGTCGTCCTGCTGCCATCATCATGCTCCTGACTGATCAGCAAAATTGCCCGACGATCGCTAACTGGCCGCTTCTTCAACAGCTCAAGAGCGAACGCCACTCCATCAAAGATCGCCGCCCCGCTATCTCCCTGGTCCGGCTTATCGATCGCCTCTTTCCACTGCGCAACATCCGAGGTAAAGGGCGACGCCGCCTCCGGTCGGCTATCAAAATTAACAATCGACACCACATTCGGCGCCCCACCCAACAGGGAAGCCAACATCGTCTCAAGACCCGCATAACTCGCAAACTGCCCTCGCGCGACTCCACCCGTCTGCATCAGAACCACCAGAGACAAAGGCCGTTTGGACTCCTCCTCCAGCGTCACCTTCTGCGGAACCCCATCGTCCGTCAGCACAAAATCCTCCGCCTTCAGAGAAAACACAGCTTGTTTTTCTGAAGTCTGCACCAACGTCGGCACAACCACCAGCGTAGTTGTCGTCCGCAGCGTAGTCTGGGAGAGGCCCACACCCGCAAGCAGCCCAACCACAACCCCGAATCTCGATACAGCAAGTCTCATCGTCGTTCAGGTTAGACGAAGCAAAACCGCCCAATCGTTTTTTATCAGCCTTTAACCCTCTTATCACTGTTACGCCTTTGGTCAGACGAGTTCCGCTGCCTCTTGGCGAAGGGAACACACCCATCAAAAATTACCTTGACCTCGCCGACACTCATGCAGAAACTCACAATGAATCCACTCTCTTCGCGATGGTCAGGAAAGGAGGCTCCGTTGAAGTCATCTTCGCCGCATAAGCTCACCGGCCTTCTCCTTTGCGTCGGGCTTTTCCTGCTTCCAAAACTCGCTCAAGCCGATAGCCTCCAGGGCTGCGTCTCCTCCGCCCCAAATTCACTCCTTCTCCTCAATGAAGGCGATCGGCAAACCTATGACCTCGTCGGAGACACGGCTCCGGTCAAGGTCGGCCAGCGCGTCAAAGTATCCGGCAAAAAGAAGAAAGACACCTCCGGCAAGCGATATTTTCTCGTAGAAAAACTATCGAAAGCCTACGGCGCCTGCAAGGTTGGACCGGCAACTCCCTGACACAAAAGTCGCTCACCCAACCAGTCGACACTGGCCACCAACCGGTGCAAGGTAGGGTCAGACGAAGCAGAAACGCCCAATCATTTTTTATCAGTCTTTTATCCCTCTTATCACTGTTACGCCTTCCCACCCGGCCCCACCAAATGAACTATCCTGTTAAAGACAAACCCACGAAGCCAAAGCACGCCTCGTAACAAGGAACCAGCACACAATGCCATTGAACTGCGGAATCGTTGGCCTCCCCAACGTCGGAAAATCCACCATCTTCAACGCCCTCACCTCAGCCAAAGCTCAGGCGGCAAACTATCCCTTCTGCACCATCGACCCCAACACCGGCGTCGTCACTGTCCCCGACCCCCGTCTCGCCAAAATCGCCGAGCTCATCCAGCCCAAATCCCTCGTCCCCACCACCATGGAGTTCATCGACATCGCCGGCCTCGTCGAAGGCGCCTCCAAGGGCGAGGGTCTCGGCAACCAGTTCCTCGGCCACATCCGCGCCACCGACGCCATCGCCCACGTCGTCCGCTGCTTCGACGACCCCGAAGTCGTCCACGTCGCCGGCGGCGTCAACCCTCTCCACGACATCGACATCATCAACACCGAGCTCCTGCTCGCCGACCTCGACACCGTAGAAAAGCGCAACACCAAGGCCGAGCGCTCCGCCAAATCCGACGACCCCAAAGTCAAGGCCGAGCTAGCCATGCTGCAAAAGCTACTAGCCGTTCTCAACGCAGGCAAACCCGCCCGCACCGCCGACCTCACCGACGAAGAGCGCATCCTCTCCCGCGAGCTCTTCCTCATCACCGCCAAAGCCCCAGCTCTACGTAGCCAACGTAGACGAAGCCGGCCTGACCACCGGCAACGCCTACACCGAAGCCGTAGAAAAGCGAGCCGCCGAAGAAGGCTCCCAGGTAGTCCGCATCTGCGGAGCCCTCGAAGCCGAAATCGCCCAGCTCGAACCCGCCGAGCGCACCGAATTCCTCGAGTCCCTCGGCCTCCACGAGCCCGGCCTCGACCGCCTCATCCACTCCGCCTACCGCCTCCTCGACCTCATCACCTACTTCACCGCAGGCGTGCAGGAGGTCCGCGCCTGGACCATCAAACGCGGCACCAAGGCCCCCGGAGCCGCAGGCGTCATCCACTCCGACTTCGAGCGCGGCTTCATCAAAGCCGACTGCTACGCCTCCGACGACCTCTTCAAATACGGCAGCGAGCAAGCCGTAAAAGAAAAAGGCCTCCTCCGCTCCGAAGGCAAAGACTACGTCGTCAAAGACGGCGACATTCTCTTCTTCAAATTCAACGTCTAGCCCACGCAAACGCGCAACATTGCCACCATCATTTGTCGTAGTCTGAAATTCAAGGAGAGAATCACCATGTCGGACGAAGATCTGAAAGCTGAAATCGAGCGGTTGCGAGCAGAAAACGACAAGCTGAAGAACAAAGGCACACGCGGCATCAGCCTAAAAGTCAGCGAAAAGGGCGGCGTATCGCTCTACGGAGTAGGACGTTTCCCGGTCACTCTCTACAAAGAGCAGTGGCGCAAAATCCTCGGCATGGCCTCTGAGATCGAATCCTTCATCAACGAAAACGAAGCCCAGCTCAAGAGCAAAGAGTAGCTCGTTGTAACCCGCCGCGTGTTCACCCGCGCCGCCTACGCGCTCGATCCGGTAACCAAACCAGTCACAAAAAAGAAAATGCCCTCTCCCGTCAGGAAGAGGGCACTCTCGACTGCACGATTACTTCGGACTACCCGAAACTCCTCCACCACCACGTCCGGAACTGGCGCCAGAACCCCCGCCAGATCCAGCCGACGCTCCGCTCCCCGAAGACATCCCACCGCCCCCACGACTAGCCGAAGCCGCCGAAGGCGAAGACGACAGCCCTGTATTCCCCGAAGCGTTCCCCTGCCGCATCGCCGCCGCAAACCCAGACCCATCTCCCATCGAACCCTGGTTCACCGAGCCCTGCCTTAGCGTCACCGGCCCCCGGCTCGCTCCACGCGCCGAACCCTCCATCCCTCCCGGCGCCGCAGCGTACACCGGCATGCTTGCAGACCCATGCTTCGCCGCCGCGCTTGAAACGCCCTTCAGATCCCCAAGCGACCCTCGCGGAACTCCCAGCCCCGCCGAGTCCTTCGCGAACACAAAGTTCCCAGGCCGATCCTGTTTCGAGTAGACCACCGGCGTCTGGTTCGACAGCACCATCGACGGCTGGGCCTGCCCTGCAACGATAGCCGGACCCGCTGGCCGTGTCGGAGCATGCACCACGCCAATCGCCGACCCGGAAGCGAAGCTGCTCCCCGCAGGAGCAAAACCACTCCCGGCAATATTGTTCAACCCCATCCAGGTTCCACCCGGCTGCCATCCCCATCCATATCCCGGATAGAAGCTCCACGCACCCGAGTGATACGGCAACCATCCCCACGGGTAAGGCGACACCCACGAGTACCCCGCCCCCGGATAAAACGCCCACAACCCATTCCCGTACGGGCTCCAACCCGCGCCCGTAAGATAAGGCTGCCAGATCTGTCCGTAGGCGCCCGCATTGATAAAGTTCCCGTAATAATTCAGATCGCTCAGCCCATACGCATTCCCGCCGCCAGCAACCGCATTCGCCATCGCGTAGCGAGCATGGTAGTCATTCGACTCCTTGTCCCACGCATCAAACGGCTCGCCTGCAACCTTATTCGTCATCGTCGCCTGGTCAGCTTCAATGGTCATCGTCTCTTTCTTGCCGACAGTCTTCGTCTCGCCGTCGCGAAGCACCTCGACGCTGCCGTTCATCACCGAAAGCACCGTCTTGTTATCGCCCACCTGCATTCGCAGATGCGTCGAAGGCGTCACCGTAATCTTCATCTCTCCCGCACGCAGCAGGAACTCATTCCCCTTCGTGCTCTCCGTCGTCACATACACGGTCCCATGCTTCACATCCATCAACGAAGCCTTCGCTCCCGAGTTCCTCAGCGCCAGCAGTTCAAAATCCACCTGCGACTGCGGAGCCAATCGCAGCGTGCTGTTGTCCTCAAACTCCACCTCGGCATAGCCATCTTCTGTCTTGAGCTTCTCGCCCTCAACAATCGGCATGTTCGGCATCGTCTGCTCAAATCCCAGCCCCGTCTTCCTGTCCAGCGAGAGCTTCCCCTGCACCTCGCTCAACCGCACAATCCGCACATGCGAGTCGCCCGCCTGCGCTCCGTTGTCAATCGCAACAGTCGTCACCGCCTCTTGTGACCCATCCCGGGCGCTCCCGGAACCCCCAACCGTCCCACTCTGCGCAACACCCGCCGTCACTCCACATATCGACAGCGCCAACGCCACAAGCATCCCGTTTCCAGGCTTCATAAATGCCTCCAAAGACCTGCACTCGCGACATACTCCGGTCGCCCAAAGTATACGCCTCCAAAACAACACCCATCGTCCACGCGGATGTCATTTTTCTGTCTTCCGGCCGGCTGGGAATCCAGAGTCCACGGTATCGCCGACCTCCAGGAAGATCTTAGAAGGGGCGCCTAATTGATCGTAAGAGCGATCGTCACCGGCGCAGGAGCAGGCGCGCTCGTATTGCTCGTGGCCGTCACCGTCACCGTATAGCTCCCGGCACTCGTGCCCGCTGGTGGAGGAGGAGTCGAGCTCGTATCCTTCGAATTCCCGCACCCCGAGAGAACCGCAAACCCGGCCGCGAACACAATCAGGCCCACCAACCCTCGCCACGACCGGCGGCGTATCGGCAGCATCCACAACAACATGCCGCAAACCGCAGCCTCCGTAGCGGCACTCAATCTCCCTCTTGGGAAGATCTCCGCCGACCTGCTGGCGCCTCGGGCAACCGAGTTAATAACAACCGCCAGCTGGGAAGCTTGGTTAGGCACAACCGTCAACGCGCTCGTCGACATCGTGCAGGTCGGTGGGTTTATGGCGGCAGCGCCGTTCGAAACAATGGAGCAGGTCGTGTTGATCGTTCCAGTAAAGCCCAGTGCTGCGTTCACGATAATCGGGTCGGTGTTGTAAAACGTGTTCCCAGCCGTGAATGTCATAGTGGAACTTGCTGCGCTCATCGAATAGCTCGCTGGAGTAGAAAGAACCGTCACGGGGTTCCCCGTTGCCGTCATTGGCAAATAGTTAGCATCGCCCGAATAAGTGGCCGTGATGGCGAAAGTTCCAGCGCTTGGAAAGCTGACGATCGCATCGCCTTGACTTATCCGTAGTCCACTGCCGGCCGTACTGCTGATGGAAACCGGCGAGCCGACAGCAACACCATTCGCATACATCTGCACCGTGCCCGTCGGAACCGCCGTCGTACTCACAGCCGCTGACCCGACAGAGAGCCCAAAATCGATCGCTCCATTGACGCCGATGCTCTGTCCCGTTGTCGAAATCTGCAGAGCGGTCGCAAGTTTCTGCACAGTGAAATACAAACGCGCGGAATCCGCCGGGGAATACACCGAATCGCCTACATACTCCGCTGTCATGGAATAGTTCGCAACCCTCGAATAAAGAATCGGAGGTGAAACCGCTTTACCGCCCGAAAGGGGAACTACAGCAGCATATTCATCATTCGTACTGCCTGGCGAATAGAACAGAATGAGACCAGTAGGTGTCACCGTTCCCGAGGGAGGCGTCACCGTCGCCGTAAATGTAGCTGTCGTTCCGACAGGGACATTCGCTGTCGTAGAAGAGGTGACGGTTACTGTTGGTGTAAGCCCCGAAACCGTTATCGCACTCCCTTCTGACGTCGACGGAGCGAAGACGTTGTCCCCGGAGTACATTGCCGTAATCACGTACGTTCCGGCAGCAGGGAAGGGAAACGCAGAAGTTGTTGCCGTGCCGGAAACCACCGGCATCGGTGAGCCAAGTGCACTTCCATTCGCGTAAACCTGAACGCTCCCAGTGGGCGTGCCCGCAACCTTCGAGCTAACCGTCGCCGTAAATGACACTGTCTGCGTATTCGTAATCGTCACGGCGCTATCGATTACTCTCAGCGTGGTAGCAGCAAGAGTCGAGTGTGTTACCGACGCCGCTGCATTCAAGAAGTTGGCCACATCCAATGATCCGAGTCCAGTTGCTTGGTCATATCCCGTCGTCAGCGCGAAGCCCGCTAGTCCACCACTAAGGAGGTGTGTGCTCGGAGTACTGTTATTACATACGCTCGCGGTGCCGATTGCGCAGAATGTGCCGCTGATCGTCGCAGGCGTCGCATCATGGAACGCATTCGGGCTGCTCGCAGCAATCCGGTATAACAGGGGATTCAGATTTCCCTGCGAACCACCCAACTTCTGATTCAAAAGTACCGCCACACCCGCCATGCTCGGAGCCGCGCCCGAGGTCCCATAAAAGTAAAAATAGTTTCCTGTCGAGCAGTCGCCCCCGGCCGCCGCATAGCAACCGTAATATCCATCGTGACCGGCACTCGGAAAACTCACGTCCGGCACATCGCGCATTCCATCTGCGGGTACCCCGACGCCGCTCTGCCACGCAGGTTTCGGAATGTATGTGCTGGCGCCGCCACCGCCTGCCAGAACGGCATAGGTGAATCCGTCGGGACTCAAGAGCTGAGGCTCGTTCCAGGCCCCCTCTGGTATATAGCCCGACGCCGATACCAAGCCAGGCCCATTCGTGCTTGCCCAGTAAGAGCCTGCGCCCTCAACCAACTCTGTTCCACCGACACACGTCGCATACGAGCTCGAACAAATTTCGCTGATATTAAGGAACTGGTAGGCAGGCGGATTCTCCCCGAAAGTGTCGCATCCAGCCGCTCCGGAATCTCCGGCGGATACAAACACCGAAATACCTTCGCTCGCAGCCTGCGTAAACAGGTTGTCCCAGAACGCAACAGTGTAAGCTCCCGCATACGCCTCGCACGAGCCGAAGCTGATCGTCATCACAGGATCAAGCAGCGTCTGCACCTCATACTGCGCAGCCAGCGAGATGCCTCCATTCGAAGCGCTGCTGATCACCAGATCCGCCTGCACCCCCGGCGCGGTTCCCAGCACCCGCTCCACATCCAACGTCGCTTCAAGCTGATCGCCATCGTTCGTCGCGCCAGGATCAGTTCCCGTTGGCGGAACGATAACGTTTGGCACGTTGCTCGCAAGCCCCGTATTGCTCTCAAACTCCGTGATGTCGGAAGCAGCTACACGAGAGCGCCCTATAACCGCAATCTTTTGGCCCGTCCCGGTAAATCCCGCGCTATAGACCGGCTTCATGTCAAAGATCGCCGCAAAGTCACCCGGAGTGATGAAGTGACTCGAGCCAACCGTGTACTGCGGCTTCGCAACAACCCCCGGCGTACTCGCCTCCAATGCCATCGCCCGGCCATGTGCCATCGGCGCCGGTATCACCTCAGCCATACCACTGATCGAGTTCACAATCCCCGAGAAAGCCGCGGGAATCGAAGGGTCCACCGTAGCCGCCATGCGAGTCGTGCCGTTCAACGCAAACGAATGAAAGCTCGTCCCAAGCGCACTGCCAACACTCGATGCCGGCCCCGCTACCCTGACAAAGACGCGGCTAGGAGTCGTCTCCAACACCGTCAGTCCCTGCGAACCCATCCACTCTGTTAGCGCATCGATATCATGCTGCGTCGGACCAAATCGCTCTCCCACCTGTTGCGGTGTCAGCCACTGGTGATAACTCGGCGAGGACGGATTCTGCTGGTCGTCAAGCAGTTGCGTAAATGCAGCCTGCAACTCCGGCGACCGCGAAAGAACAAACGTCAACTGCACGCTCGTATTCGCAGGCACCGCACCGCGATCATTCGCCGCAACCGCCCACGCCGGAACATGACCCCGAAGCAGGGCAGTGGCGCGAAGGTCAGGACTCGCAGCAACACGATTGGCTTGAACGTTAGTGGCAGGTTGAGTTGAGGAGAAAGCGGTGGAAAGCCCAAGACAGAAAAATACCAGCAGAAAACGAACGGCAGAAATCATAGGGACCCGTAGATGAAGCTCAGCAGATAACTCTCAAAGTGGGGAGACTTGCAAAGTAGACCAGACTTCATCCCATGCCGCAACAGCCTTCAGGGTCTCTTCTGGCCAACTGGACCGATCGGCGGAAATCACCCCAAAAAAATATCTCCAAAAACTGAAAAATCCACAGCCCCTAAAAACCACCATCCAAAACACCACAACTCACCATCGAATCCACCACAAACTCACCACGAATAACCATCACGAAAACACACGAAATCCCCAAAACCCCCTGAAAAAATACCATCTAGCCACCCCAAACTTTTTTTCCCAAACCAACCCCCAAAAACTAGTCCAAACTTGAAAGACACATGACGAAGAAACACCCCAAAAAGAAACTCCGCGTAGGCATCCTCTTCGGCGGCCGCTCTGGCGAGCACGAAGTCTCCCTCCTCTCCGCCGCCTCCATCCTCAAATCCATCGACCGCAACAAATACGAAGTCATCCCCATTGGAATCAACAAGCAAGGCCACTGGCTTCCCCCCACCGAAGCCCAGCAACTCCTCGAAGGCAACACCAAACCCGCGCCAATCCAGCACAAATCGCTCCAACTCAACGCCAGCGCCGAAATCATCCAGCAAACCAGCCCCCTCACCCAATCCCTCGACGTCATCTTCCCCGTCCTCCACGGCACCTTTGGCGAAGACGGAACCATCCAGGGTCTCCTCGAACTAGCTGATATTGCATACGTTGGCTCCGGCGTCCTGGGCTCTGCCACCGGAATGGACAAGTCCGCGATGAAACAACTCTTCGCCGCCGCCGGCCTCCCCCAAACCCCACACGTCAATCTCCTCCGCAGCGAATGGCGCACCGATCCCAAGCGCTGCACCAAACTCATCGAAAAAAACCTAACCTACCCCATCTTCGTAAAACCCGCGAATCTAGGCTCTTCCGTGGGCATCAGCAAAGTCCACGATCGCAACGAGTTAGCCTCTGCCATGGATCTCGCCGCCAGCTTCGACCGCAAGCTCATCATCGAGCAGGGGGTAGGCGGCCCCGGAGCAAAACCCCGCGAACTTGAAGTCTCTGTCCTCGGCAACGACACCCCGCAAGCCTCCGTAGTAGGCGAAATCGTTCCCGGCGCAGAGTTCTACGACTACAACGCCAAATACCACTCCGCCGCCAGCATCCCCATCATTCCAGCGGACTTAACCGAAGCCGAATCCAATCAAATCCGCAAGATGGCCATCGCCGCCTTCCGTGCCTGCGACTGCGCCGGCCTCGCCCGAGTCGACTTCCTCATGGAGCCCGCCGCCCAATCCAAAAAAGGCAAGCGCAAACCCGCCCGCATCTACCTCAATGAAATCAATACCATGCCCGGCTTCACCAGCATCAGCATGTACCCAAAACTCTGGCAGGCCACCGGCATCCCCTACAAACAACTAATAGACCGCCTCATCACCCTGGCCCTCGAACGCCACCGCGAAAAACAACAGACCACCTTCACCCGCGTCTAATCATCATCAAGTCCCACAGCAACTTGCTATCCTGTTCAAAGTAGAGGGAAACGCCGACATCGAAACCATAGGCAAACCCGTCGCAACGCCCAAGAGCGGCCCCCACCACGCTGCCGCCTCTATTGCGCTGCACTTGATCCTCCTCGGCCTCCTCATCCATCAGCGAGCCTCCTGGATCGCCCCCATCCGTCTCCCCGGCAACGAGCACGGCACCAACCTAAGCGTCGTCTATCTCCCTGGCCGCGCCCCCGTTCAAGCCGCAACACCTAATCCAAAAACCCTCCCCCAACAAGCCCAATCCGATACCCCCGTCCCAACCCCGCCAACACAAAAACAAAAGACCTCCACCGCCTCACCCAACACCAACTCTCCCTCCACACCAGATCCCAACTCCACGACAGGAGCGGACTCCCTAGGCTCCGGAAACATCAACATTGCTCTCGTCAGCTACTTTCCCTCACCCAAGCCTGACCTCTCCACCCTCCCTCGCGGCACCAAAGGCGACGTCATCCTCGACGTCGTCATCGACACCACAGGAAAAGTCGCCGACATCAAAATGGCGAGCGGCCTGGGTCACGGCATCGACGAAACCGTCATCGCCACCGTCCAACAATGGACCTTCCACCCCGCCACCCGCGACGGTCAGCCCGTAGCCAGCGAACAGGAACTCCGCTTCCACTACGAAAAATCCTGACTAGGCGCGCTCTAAATCACCCGGCTATGCTTGTACCCCTCAGCCGTCAGCGCTGCCAGCAACTCCTCTACCTGCTCCCGCCCGCGCGTCTCCATCGTAATGTCGATCACCGTGTCGCCAAGATTCACGCCGTAGTAAGCCCGATTGTGCAGCGTATCGACAATGTTCGCGCGATGATTCGCAATCAGCCGCGTCAACTCCGCCAGCGCGCCCGGCTTGTCCAGCAGATGAATCCGCAGCCGGATCAGCCGCCCATCCTGCACCAGTGCCGCGCTCGATAATCCGCGACAGCAGCGTCACGTCGATATTGCCGCCGCACACCATCACCGCCGTATGTGCGCCGTTCAAGCAAGTCCTCTTCTGCAGCAACGCCGCCAGCGCCGCCGCACCCGCACCCTCCGCCAGCGTCTTCTCGCGCTCCAGCAGCATCAGAATCGCCGAAGCAATCTCGTCCTCATCGACCAGTCACAATCTCGTCGACATACCGCTCCACCATCGGCAGACGTCACATCGCCCGCGCGCCGCACCGCAATACCATCCGCAATCGTCGTCGCCGGATCCACCGTCACCGGACGATGCGCCTCCACCGCCGCCAGCATCGAAGGCAGCCGCGCCGTCTGCACTCCAACCACCCGCACTCTCAGGTCGAGACTCCTTGATCGCACAGGCAATCCCCCAATCAACCCGCCGCCGCCAATCGGCACCACCACTGCCTCCAGCCGCGGAACCTGCTCCAGCAGCTCCAGCCCAATCGTTCCTTGCCCCGCCATCACCGCGGCATCGTCGAACGGATGGATAAACGTCATCCCCCCCGCCGCGCACAAGCCGCATACGCCTCCTCGCAAGCCTCGTCGTAATTCGCGCCAAACAGCACCACCTCAGCGCCAAACCCGCGCGTCGCCGTCACCTTCACCAGCGGAGTCGTCAGCGGCATCACAATCAGCGACCGTATCCCGCGCTTGGTCGCGTGATACGCCACACCCTGCGCATGATTTCCCGCGCTCGCTGCCACCACACCCCGCGCCGCCTGCTCCGGAGTCAACATCGCAATCCGGTTCAGCGCGCCGCGCTCCTTGAAGCGCCCCGTCATCTGCAGGTTTTCGAGCTTCAGGTATACCTGCTGCCCCGTCAGCCCGCTCAGCATCTGCGAGTGCGGGCAAGGCGAATAATAGATCGCTCCATTCACTCGTTCGCGCGCAGCCAACACATCCGCAAGGCCAATCGCAAGACGATTCGTCGCATCACTCACAGCCGCTATTCCTTCCCAAATCCTTCACCGCCGCTGCCGAAACTTATTCGCCAACGAAAACTCCTCGCGCAACTCCGGAGTCCGCAGATTCTCCCGCACATGCTGCAGCCTCTGTTCCAGCGCCAGCAGAGTATCCGCAATAGGTTCCGTGTTCGTCATCGCCACATCACGCCACATGCTGTACGGACTGGCTCCCAGCCGAGTCGTCTCACGCAACGCCCGTCCTCCGATAGCCGCGATCTCCGGCGCATCGCCGAACCGCTCCTCCAGCAGAGCCGCCAGTGCTGTCGATAACATCTGCGGCAGATGGCTTACCCATGCGCACATCTCATCGTGCCGTGCCGCATCCATATCCAGCGTGCGCGAACCAAAACATCCCACCCAGCCTCGCCACTGCTTCTCCATCGCCGTCATCTCCGGCTTCGTCGGCGTAAACAGCCACATCGCTCCATCGAACAGCTTCGCCTCGGCAAGCAGCGCGCCGCCCAACTCCTTGCCCGCCATAGGGTGCCCGGGCAGAAAGGTCGCCGTCCCTTTCCCTGAATACAACTGCTCCGCCAACTCCACGATCTCCAGCTTCGTGCTCCCCACATCCGTCACCAGCTGCCCTTCCTTCAGTAACGGAGCCAACACACGCATCCAATCCTTTATCGCAAGCACTGGAACCGCCAGCACAATCACATTCGCCCACCGCGCCAGCTCCAGAGCGTTCTCGCGGTTCGAGGCCTTCCCGTCGATCGCCCCCATCTGCATGGCCGCCGCCATCTCCAGCAAGCTCGAGTCCCACCCGTCGATGCGTCCCGCAAAACCCGCCGCGCGCAAAGCAAGACCAGTCGAGGCGCCGATCAACCCAGTCCCGATAATGAATACCCGTTCCATCAGGCAACCGTCCTACCTACAACAGGCGCCAACAGCCGCAACTGCGCCATCAGCTTCTGTAACTGATCCGGATACAAACTCTGTGCCCCGTCGCTCATCGCTTTATCGGGATTCGGATGCATCTCCATCAACAATCCATCTGCACCCGCCGCCACACTCGCCAGCGCCATTGCCGGCACCAGATCACGTATCCCTACACCATGCGAAGGATCGCCCAGCACCGGAAGATGCGTCAGCTTCTTCAATACCGGAATCGCCGAAATATCCATCGTGTTCCGCGTATACGTTTCAAACGTCCTCACTCCACGCTCGCAGAGCATCAGGCTGTAATTGCCACCCGAAAGAATATACTCTGCGCTCAGCAGCACCTCTTCAATCGTCGCCGCAATCCCCCGCTTCATCAGCACCGGCGTTCGCACATGCCCCAGTTCCCGCAGCAGGTTGAAGTTCTGCATATTCCGCGCGCCCACCTGGAAGCAGTCGATATAAGGCAGCATCAGCTCAATCTGCGAGATCTCCATCACCTCCGTGATCACCAGCAGCCCCGTCTCATCCGACACCTCACGCAGCAGCTTCAACCCATCCAGTCCCATTCCCTGAAAGCTGTAAGGCGAACTCCGCGGCTTGAACGCCCCACCCCGCAGAAACTTCCCGCCCGCCGCAGCAACCTGCTTGGCGCTCGTCAAGATCTGTTCCCGCGATTCGACCGAGCATGGCCCCGCCATCACAACAATCTCGTTCCCACCCACCACTACGCCATTAGGAAACTTAACGACCGTTCCCTCCGGTCGAAAGCTCCGTCCCGCCAGCTTATATGGCGAAGTAATCCGGTACGCGTCATACACGCCCGGCAGCACCTTGAACTCCGCGACCTCGAAGTGCTCCGGCGTCCCGACGCCCGCCAGAATCGTCTGCGCCGTGCCCGTCGTGCGATGAACGTTGAAGCCGAGCTCCACCATCCGCTCGATCACCTGTTGAATGTGCTCTTCCGTCGCCTGGCCATGCATTGCAACTATCATCGTGTCGTGTCCCATCTTTTTATAAGCAACTAAAACCGTTACAAAAACAAAGTCAGTCTAAATATCCCGCCGCTGCAGCGTCCGCATTACGTCGATAATCCGCTCATATACATGCAGCAGCTCCGCATCCGGCAGCGGTCCACGGTTTGCAGCGCAAACCCGTTTGAAGACTTCTTGCTCCCGCTTCGGTTCATACACCGGAAGATCGCTCGTCCGCTTAATCTCACCAATCGCGCGCGCAGCCTCGGCCCGCAGATTGATAAGGCGAACGATCTCAACATCCAGCTCATCGATCTTCTTTCTCCAGTCGGAGATATCCATCCATTTCCCTCACCACGCCGCCACGAGCCATTCAGTGCAACTCGCTGCGGAAAATTGTTGATTCCCAAATGATAAACGTCTGTCTCTTTCTCGGTTCGCATCTCACACCCGCAGTCTTGCAACAAACCGACCCACAGCATTCGCTGCATCTTCCCTTGGGAGTTTTCTCAATCAAACCAACCAGCGCACTCCCAATCACCGCCGCATCCGCAAACTCTCCAACCGCCTTAACATGCTCGGCATTCGAAATCCCAAACCCCACCGCTATCGGCAATTTCGTAAACTTCCGCAACCGTCCCACCAACTCCGAAGCATCCCCCGCAACCGTCTGCTGCGTTCCCGTAATCCCCACCCGTGAGATCGCATAAACAAACCCCTGTGACACCTCCGCAATCGCCTTCAAGCGCGCATCCGGACTCGTCGGCGCCGCAAGAAACACCGGAGCGAGCCCACACTCCCGCATCGCCTCCAGATACTCCCCCGCCTCCTCAACAATCATGTCCGTCAGCAGCACACCATCCACACCAGCCTCGGCTGCCTTCGCGCAAAACGTCTTCATCCCCATCCGCACCACAGGGTTCAAGTAAGAAAAAATCACCAGCCCCGCACTCGGCCGAGCCTTTCGCAACTCCGCCGCCAACCCCAGCACCTGCGTCAGCGTAGTCCCCCGAGCCACCGCCCGCTGACTAGCCCGTTCAATCACCGGCCCATCTGCCAGCGGATCACTGAACGGCACCCCCAACTCAATAACATCCGCACCATTATCAATCGCCGCCAGCGCAATCTCACGCGTAGTCGCCAAATCTGGATCACCCGCCGTCAAATAAGCAACAATCCCAGGCCTCTTCCGAAACTCAATCGCCACAAATCCTCCAAATCAAGTCAATCGCTTTTTCAGTTATCCGCGTGTCCCCGCGAAGATCCGCGGTCGCCGTCGTCAAGCGCCCTTCAAATCCAACTCCTTCGCCAGAATCCCCATATCCTTATCTCCGCGCCCCGAAAGATTCACCATCAACACTGCCTCCTTCGTCATCGTCGGAGCCAACCGAATCGCCTCCGCCACCGCATGCGCACTTTCGAGCGCCGGCACAATCCCCTCCGTCCGCGAGAGCGTCACCGTAGCCTTCAGCGCCGCATCATCCGAGCACGAAACATAAGTAGCCCGTCCCGAGTCATGCAGCATCGCATGCTCCGGCCCCACACTCGCGTAGTCCAGGCCCGCGCTTACCGAGTGGGTCAAACTCACCTGCCCCGCCTCATCCTGCAGCACATACGAATAAGTCCCCTGCAACACTCCCGGAACGCCGCCGCCGTCTCTTCTGAAACCGAGCAGCATGTTCCCCCAGCGCAGTCCCGCGCCCACCCGCCTCAACACCAATCAAATCGACATTCTTATCCTCAAGAAACTCATAGAAAGCCCCAATCGCATTAGATCCACCGCCAACACAAGCAATCACCGCCGTCGGCAGACGCCCTTCCGCTCCATCATCTGCACCTTCGCCTCGCGGCTGATCACGCGATGAAAATCCCGCACCATCGTCGGATAAGGATGCGCCCCCAGCGCACTCCCCAGCACATAATATGTCGTCCTCACATTTGTCACCCAATCCCGCATTGCCTCATTGATCGCATCCTTCAAAGTAGCCGACCCACCCGAAACCCCCCGCACTTCCGCCCCCAGCAAGCGCATGCGATACACATTCAACTCCTGCCGCCGCATGTCTTCCTCACCCATATACACAACGCACTCCATCCCCAGCAGCGCACAAACCGTAGCCGTAGCCACGCCATGCTGTCCCGCACCCGTCTCCGCAATAATCCTGTGCTTCCCCATCCGCCGAGCCAGCAGCCCCTGCCCCAGAGCATTGTTAATCTTGTGCGCCCCTGTATGCAGCAGGTCCTCGCGCTTCAGATAAATCTTCGCCCCACCACATTGCTCCGTCAGCCGCTTCGCAAAGTAAAGCGGAGTAGGCCGCCCACAATAGTTCTTCAGCAGATCACTTAGCTCCGCCTGGAACGCCACATCTTCCTTCGCCTCGCCATAAGCATGCTCCAACTCCTCCAACGCCGCCATCAGCGTCTCCGGAACATACCGTCCGCCGTAAACTCCAAACCGCCCCACCGCCGACTTCACCGGTCCCGCCGGACTAACCATTCCCGCCGTCGTCATAGCATTCTCCTCACAGCAAAAACAAAAACCGCAACCTGATCAGGTCGCGGCTCGTGTGGATGTCGATTTCAACTGAACTCTTCAGCTATCTCTCAGATGAACCTACTCCGCCGATGCCGCTACCGTGCGCCAGTAGCGGTAAATAAAAGTAATTCGGCTGGAGAAGAGAGTCATCTTGAAACAAAGATACCACAACCAGTCCAGTCCGCACTCAACCAATCGGCAACGAACCAGCCGAGGACATCGACATCACCAGCTCGTTCTCTTCTTCCTCCATCGTCTCCTCGATCAGCACGGCCGGCATCATCGTTCTCTTCAGCGAAAGTGCGCCCGCAGCCACCAGTACCACAATCTCCGGTTCAATCGGTTCGCGGTAGTCCGGAGTCGCATGCGTCACATAGTACGTAACCGGGAAGATCGCGAGCAGAACGAAGTAAGGCAGAGCCCCCCTCGCATCGCGGCGCCAAAACCAGCGCGCTCCCACCAGCATCAGTACCGTCATGCCTGTACAGAAAAATACATCTGGAATCTCCAGCGGTTCACGGTTCAGATACGCCGGGCTGAAACTCCAGAAGCCCGTCCAGAAGCTGACCGCTCGCCGCACCGAGAGACCCGCGAAAAACAAAGGATGATGTTCGATGAAGTTCGTCGCCAGCACCTTCTTTTCGGCGACGTAAGCGATCTCTCCAAGCCGCTCATACTCTTCCATCTCCACCGGATTGCTCGCAGGGTGCGCCCACACCGCATTCGATTCAAACGTATCCCCGTTATTGCCCGCCCAGCACTCCAGCCAGAAGTTGTCCCGCACCGGTCCGACGAAATGCAGAGCACGATAGTTATGAATCGCCCAAGGTGTCAGCACCGTAATCAACCCAACGGCAGCAACCCCGCAACGTAGCCCCCATCGCATCTCATCCCGCCGCATCTGGATAACTGCCAGCATCAGAAACAGTGGAAACATAGTCAGCACCGAAGGATTCGCCAGCGCCGCAACTCCATACAGCAAACCAAACCCCAGCCAAGCAAGCATCTTCTCCTGCCGGTGCAGGCGTTGCGCCACCAAAAAACACGTCGTAAACAGCAGACCCGTCAGGGCATAATCCCATACCCGTGCGCCAGAGAAATAGATAGCATAGGGATAGACTGCCCATCCCCACCCCGCAATCGCAGCGGTCTTCTCCCCCAACGCATAGCGTGCGCTGAAGTAGAGCGGAATCGCTGTCAGCGCAGAAAACAGGCTGTTGATCGACAGAATCGCAAACGCTGACTTCGCCGTATACAGCCCGAAGAGGTGAAAGATTCCGGCCAGCAGATAAGGAAACATCGGGGGAACCATGGCCGTCGCCCCCGTAGCGGGAAAGAACGGTGCACTAAAGCCACGCCCCACAAAAATGGACCGCGCCACCCAACCCATCTCCCAGCCGAACGCTGCATGGTGGTCCGCTGGATCGATCTGATCGCGAAACCCACAGACGACAACGGCCAGCCGCACAAGAAATGCAGCCAGCACCATCAAAAAAACCCGATATCGACTCCAGAATTTGCGGAAGTCACCCGCACCAGCACCGTTCAAGAAATCCAATCTCCGCTTGCAAAACTGAGCAATAGTATCTGAAATGTCAAACTTCCCCATTTAATCTCTTTAAGATCGACTTGCCTTCTAAAGCTTTCTGCACATTCGCCCTGCGGAGAATCCGCTGGCACACACCGACGACAGCCAGAGTCATCTAAATTAGACGTTGTCCCATGTTCTTTGTTGACACTCGCTTTTCCGAAAGGTTTCGCGCAAAATGAGCCGATTCACCCGCCGCCGCTTCCTGGGAACCACCTCCGCCGCTCTCGGCACTCTCTCCCTCCCAACTCGCCTCGCCAAAGCCCTCGATCCACCGGCGTCATCCAGCGACCTAACCCTCTGGTACGAAAAGCCCGCGGCCCAATGGATTGACGCCCTCCCCATCGGTAATGGCCGCCTCGGCGCCATGGTTTTCGGCGGTGGCGAAGACGGCGCTCCCCACAAAGAACTCCTCCAATACAACGAAGACACCCTCTGGTCCGGGCAACCCCGCGACGGCAACAACCCCGACGCCAAAAATCACCTGGCGGCAGTCCGAGCAGCCGTCCTCGAAAAGCAGGACTACCACCTCGCCGACCAGATCTGCCACAAGATGCAAGGCCTCTTTGCCGAATCCTACCAACCCCTCGGCAACCTCCGCCTCGAACTCACCCACTCTGCCCCAACCCAGAACTATCGCCGCCAGCTCGACCTCGACACCGCCATCGCCACCACCACGTATGAAGTTGCCGGCGTCCACTTTCAACGCGAAGCCTTCGTCTCCGCCGCCGGCCAGGCCATCATCCTGCGCATCACCGCCAGCAAACCCCACCAACTCAACGCCACCCTCACCCTCGACAGCCCCCTCCAGAAATCCGTCACCACCCTTCCCAACAATCGGCTTCAGCTCACCGGCAAAGCCGCCGCCCACATCGCCGGAGCAGGCCATCCCCACAGCGAACAACCCGTCACTCTCTCCGACGCGCCCGGCGAAGGCATGTACTTCGCCTCCATACTCCAACTCCAACTCGAAGACGGCACCGCCACCGCAAACTCCACCAGCATCACTATCGCCAACGCCACCTCCCTCACCATCCTCATCACCGCTGCAACCGGCTATCGCGGCTTCCAATCCAAACCCGACACCCCCATCGAACAAGTCATCGTCACCGCGAAAAACCAACTCGACACCGCCTCCACCAAATCCTTCACCACCCACCGCGCCGAACACATCGCCGACCACCAACGCCTCTTCCGCCGCGTCTCCCTCAATCTCGGCACACCCAACTCCGCAAAGCCAACCGACCAGCGCCTCAAAGACTTCGCCGCCACCCCCGACCCATCTCTCCTCGCCCTCTACTTCCAATACGGCCGCTACCTTCTCATCAGCAGCTCCCGTCCCGGCTCGCAACCAGCCAACCTGCAGGGCATCTGGAACTACCAGGTCACGCCGCCGTGGAGTTGCAACTGGACCGCCAACATCAACATCCAGATGAACTACTGGCCGGCCGAAACCTGCAACCTCACCGAATGCACCGGGCCCCTCTTCGATCTCATCGACGACCTCAGCCAAACCGGCGCAGTCACCGCGCAGGAAAACTACGGTCTCCCCGGCTGGTGCTCCCATCACAACATCGACATCTGGCGAGCCTCCAACCCCGTAGGCGAAGGCGTCGGCTCGCCCACCTGGGCCAACTGGTGCATGAGCGGCCCGTGGCTCTGCGCTCATCTCTACGAGCACTATCTCTTCACCCGCGACCGCGAATTCCTCCGCACCCGCGCCTACCCGCTGATGAAAGGCTCAGCCGAATTTTGTCTCGCCTGGCTCATCGAAGACCGCAAAGGTCGCCTCACCACCTGCCCATCCGAGTCCACCGAAAACAACTTCCTCGCCCCCGACGGCAAACCCGCGTTCACCAGCGCCGGCTGCACCATGGACATGGCCCTCATCCGCGAGCTCTTCGCCAACTGCATCGCCGCCGCGAAAGAACTCAACGTCGACGCCGACTTCGCAGCCAAACTCAACGCCGCCATCCCCCGCCTCATCCCCTACCAGATCGGCCGCTACGGCCAGCTCCAGGAATGGTCCATCGACTTCGAAGAAGCCACCCCCGGCCAGCGTCACATGTCCCACATGTACCCGCTCTATCCCGGCAATCAAATCACTCCGCGCAAAACTCCCGAGCTAGCCAAGGCAGCACGCGTCTCCCTCGAACGCCGTCTCGCCAACGGAGGAGCCTACACCGGCTGGAGCCGCGCCTGGGCCATCGCCTTCTGGACTCGCCTCCTCGACGGCGACAAAGCCTGGGAATCCCTCTCCATGCTCATGCAGCACAGCACCAACATCAATCTCTTCGACACCCACCCCTCTGGCAAAACCTCCATCTTCCAGATCGACGGAAACTTCGGAACCACCGCCGCCATCGCCGAACTCCTCCTCCAAAGCCACGAAGGAACCATCGACCTCCTGCCCGCACTCCCCACCGCATGGCCCGAAGGCTCAGTCAAAGGCCTCCGCGCAAGAGGCGGCCTCGAACTCGACCTAACCTGGTCGCACAACAAACTCACTACGTGCACTATCCGCTCCAGCATCACGGGCGAGCAAACCCTCCGGGCCCCCAAAAACCAAACCATCACCGCCATCAAATCGGGAGCAAAATCTATCCCCACCACAAACCAAAAGGACGGAACCTACCGCACCCAACTCGAAGCCGGCCGCACCTACCGCCTCACCTTCTCATAGCAGTCGTCACCGAACTAATCCACCGGCGACTGCTTCCCCCAACTGAAGTGCCGCCCTAAAATCCCTTTCACGATGATATGGTCGGTCGCCGACGTCGCCCCCACACCCACGCCAAAATTAATCTCCCACTTTGGCGACACATTCAAATCAGTCACAGCAAAAAGCTGCTGTTGCTGGTTACGCAGTGGTTCAAAGCCTCCAATCCGCCCATAATCCCCGTAGTACTCGAAGCCGCCGCTGACAACCTTCGTAAAGTCATAGCTCACCTTCGCCGCCGGCGAGAATCCCACTCCCTGCTTCACATCCGGCCCATGCCACGTCCGCTCGAACGCAGGGTTCACCGCGAAATACCATCGCGCAACCGACTTATCAAAAATCGGCCGTATCTCCCACGTCCAGGTATCCGGCGAATAAACCGCCCGCTGATATCCAACCTCCGTCGAAAGACTCACGCCCAACCGGCCAATGCCACGAATCCGGCACTCGCACCCGCGGCCGTATATGGTCGCCCACCCACTGCGCTCCAAACCCGTTCTGATAGCTCGTGAAGACATAAAAGCCCACCTCCGACCAATCCGTCAGCCCCTGCGTGATCTCCAGCGTCTCGTGCTGCTGATGGTTCGTCGGATACACTCCATCGATCGTCGCGCGCTGTCCCTGCGCCGTGAAGTTCGAGTGCAACTCCACCATCAGTGCTCTTCGGCGGAATCGTATCCGATCCATACACCTGAATCTCGTAGTTCCCCTGGGCCAGTGCCGACGCAGCCGACGAAACAATCACGGCGCAACCCAAAAGAACCCACCTCAATCGAAGAGCCCTCATATCCCTCAAAATCCCCAAAAAATCACGCATACCGAAAAAGCATCATGAATCCATTGTCCATATGATCCTGCTGATGACAATGAAACAGCGTCAGTCCCGGATGATTCGCCACAAACTCCACATCCACCTCCGTGCCCGCCGCCACCAGAACCGTGTCCTTCAAAATTCCACTCGTCTCCTTGCCCTCAATCCGCCGCAGCTCAAACGTGTGACGGTGCAGATGAACCGGATGATCATCCTGGCTCTTGTTCTTGAACGCCAACCGGTACCGCTGCCCCTCGGTCAGCACTTCCGTCTTAGTATCCGGAAACGACTTGCCGTTGATCATCCATCGATCCATCGCGCCATGTCCTGCAAACTTCGACTCAAACACCAGAGGAATCTCCGTCACCTCACCCCGCGCACCTGCACTCGCCGTCCCAAACTGCAGGTAATCCCACACCAGATTCCTCCGGCTGAACCCACTGCGGCTTGCCGCTGCTTCCCGCATACTCCACCACAATCCCCATGCCTGCCGCCATCACATGCTTGCGCACCTCACCCAGCACCCACACTCCCGGAGCCTTCATCTCCACAATCGCTGAAACTCTCTCCGCCGGCGATAGCCGCAGCATCTTCACCGTCTTCGGCGTTGCCACAGCATTCCCATCCAGAGCAATCACCTCAAACTCATGTCCCGCCATCGCAATCCAGTGCGGCTCGGTCGCGCTCGAGTTCAAAACATGCATCAGCACCCGCTCGCCCTGCTTCACCCGCACCGGCTCGCCAAACCCCAACTTCCGCCCATTGATCGTCGAAACCTCATACGACGGACTCATCGACCCGTCAGCACTCCCCGCCAGCGCTCCATCCCAGTCATGCAGCGCCAAGAAAGATCTCGCGGTCATACCGCGCAGGATTCTCTCTCGGTTCCACCAACAGAAATCCATGCTGCCCCGTATAGGTAGCCTTCTTCAGATCATGTCCCGCAAACGTATGCGTGTGATACCACCGAAACCCCGCCGGCTCTGGCGTAAACGTGTAGCGTGCCTTTCCGTTTCGCACAACGTGAGGCGTGCCTTCCTCCATCGACCCATCCACATCCGGCGGCAGAAACAGCCCATGCCAATGAACCATCTCATCATTCTCGCTGCGATTTACGACATCCACCGTAACCGGCACGCCCTCCTTCAGCCGCAACAGCGGGCCGGGCACCTGCTGGTTATACGCAACAGTCTTAATAAATTTTCCCGCTCCCACCTCCAGCGAGTAAGGCGCAATCTCAATCGTGTGATCCGCCTCTGCCAGCGAGGAAGCGCCCCGTGGCAGCACCGCCGCACCCGCCGCCACTCCTGCTATCTGAAGAACTCGCCGTCGACTGATCAAACCCGAACCCGGACAATCCGCCACTTCAGCACCGCAACCAGACTAAATCTTCTGCACCCGCTGCACGTCCCGCACCCCCGGAACCTTCCGCAGATTCTGCACCAGCTTGTTCAAGTGCCGCACATCCACCGTCTCCACCACAAAGTCCACCACCATCGTTCCATCCGCCGAAGGCTTCGTCTCCACACTACGAATATTCGTCCCATCATCCGCGATGATCGCCGTAAACTCCTTCAGCAATCCCGGCCGGTCATCACAAATCACCGTCAGCCTCACCGGATAAGTCTGCTGCTTCACATTCCCCGGTTCATCCGGCAGCGGAGCCCACTCCACCTGAATCCTTCTATCCGACTCATACAACAAATTCTGCACATTCGGACAACTCCGCGCATGCACCGCCACGCCCTTGCCCCGCGTCACATACCCCACAATCTCTTCCCCACGAATCGGATTACAACAACGCGCCCGGTACACCAGCAGATCGTCCTGCCCCTCCACCTGCAGCGAATCCGACCCCCTCCCGAAGAAGACCCGTTTCACCGCTTCCGACATCTGCCCAACCGTATTGCCGACTCCAGCCTCCGGCTGCCGCCGGCTCCGGCCGTCATCGTCGACCCCGGCTCCAGCTTATTCAGCACCTGCCGAGCAGAAAACTTCCCAAACCCCACGCCCGCCAGCAACTCCGCCTGAGTCCCGAGCCCATACTCACTGGCGACCCTGTCGTAATCCTTCTCTTCAAACTTGCCCAGCGACAGCTTGTACTTCCGCGCCTCACGATCCAGCAGCTTCCTGCCAATCTCAATCGCCCGCTCGCGCTGATGTTCATTCAGCCAGTGCTTGATCTTGTTTCGCGCCCGCGAGCTCTTTGTGAAACTCAACCAGTCGCGACTCGGAGCATGCCCCGTCTGCGTCGAAATCTCCACAATGTCCCCATTGCGCAGCTTCGTTCGCAACGGAACAATCCGCCCGTTCACCTTCGCCCCAACCGTCGTATTTCCCACCTCAGTATGGATCGCATAGGCAAAATCGATCGGGCTCGCATCCTTCGGCAACACGACAACCTTGCCCTTCGGAGTAAACGTGTAAACCTCCTCCGGATACAAATCGATCTTCAGCGTCGACATGAACTCATTGGGATCCGTCATCTCCCGCTGCCATTCCATCAACTGCCGTACCCACGCCAGCCTCTGCTCGTCCTTCGCGCTCACATTGTCCGAGGCCTTGTACTTCCAGTGCGCCGCGATACCTTCCTCCGCGACGCGATGCATATCCTCCGTGCGAATCTGCACCTCGAACTGATGCCCACCCTCAGCAATCAGCGTCGTATGCAGCGACTGATAAAGATTCGGCCGCGGCATCGCAATAAAGTCCTTGATCCTTCCCGGCACCGGCCGCCAGATCGAATGCAGCAGCCCCAGCAACGCATAGCAATCCTGCACCGTCTTGCAGATCACCCGAATCGCCAGCAGGTCATACACCTGGTCCACCGGAATCTTCTGGTCCTTCAACTTCTGCTGAATCGAATACAGCCGCTTGATCCGCGACTCCACCCGCCCCGGAATCTTGAACTCCTTCAGCTTCGCCTCAAGCTGCTTCACAATCTTCTGCAGAAACTCCTCGCCCTTCCCACGCAGAGCATCCACCTCATTCGACACCTGCTCATACGCGTAAGGATCGGTATACCGAAACGCCAGGTCCTCCAACTCGCCACGCAGCTTACCCATGCCCAGCCGGTGCGCCAGCGGCGCGTAAATATCCAGCGTCTCCCGCGCAATCTTCTGTTGCTTCTCCGGCTTCAAATGTTCCAGCGTCCGCATATTGTGCAGCCGGTCCGCCAGCTTGATGATCACCACACGAACGTCCGTCACCATCGCCAGCAGCATCTTGCGAATGTTCTCCGCCTGATGATCCTCGCGATTCGCAAACTTGATCTTTTCGAGCTTCGTGACACCCTCGACGATGTGCGCCACCTGGTCCCCAAACCGCTTCGCAATCTCCTGCGGACGTGACATCCGTGTCTTCGACCGCATCATGCAGCAACCCCGCCGCAATCGCCGTCGAGTCCATCTTCAACTCGGCCAGCACCTGCCCCACCTCCAGCGGGTGAATAATGTAAGGCTCCCCGCTCGCCCGTTTCTGTCCCTCATGCTGCTGCAGACAGAACGCCCAGGCCTTGCGAATAATCTCCAGATCATCCGCCGGCCGGTTCTCATGCACCGTAGCCAGCAGCTTTTTGAACTTCGCATCCACCGTATGAATGTCTTCCGCCGAGATCCCCAGAAGATGGCTCGCCGAAGACTCCGTCGCCACCGCCGCCTCATCCACTCCGGCAATCACCAGCTCCGTCCGCGAATCTCCATCCGCCGCACGAGTCTCCGCGTCCGAAGTCAGCGCCGGAGTCGAGACAGGAAGAGCGGCTTCCAGCTCCATCCCTGACTCCAACTCATTCTCCGCTCTATTCTTCGGCTTTTTGTTCGGCTCAGGCTGCGGGCCAGCCTGCGAAGAGGCCGGATGAGCGATTGCCATAGCCCATTATAGGCCGACCACGCAATAGCGGCATCAAACAAACTTCGCTAATCGACCGCGGATCAAACGGATACCGACAGATAAAAACCACCGACCAAAAGAAAGAAGACGAATAAAAGACCATCAAAGCAGCTCGGATTAATTCCAATCCGCCCAATCGCCTTTCATCCGTCTTACGTGCCTTAAATCCGCTCTTATCCGCGCAATCCGCGGTCGGCCGTTAAGCCTTCCCTGCCAACTGCCGCAGGACATACTGCAGAATCCCACCATGCTGGTAGTACAGAATCTCCTGCGGCGTATCGATCCGCACCGTCGCACAAAACTCCGTCGTCCTCCCCAAGTCCGACTCTGCAAACACAGTAATCGTCTTCCCATCGGCAAACTTGCTGTCGAGCATCGCCTTCAACTCCCCGCGCTCTCCGACCGCAAACACCTCCTCGCCCGACAAGTGCAGCGACTCGACATTCTGCCCCGGCAAAAACTGCAGCGGCAGAATCCCCATCCCAACCAGGTTCGACCGATGAATCCGCTCATAGCTCTCCGCAATCACAAACCGGATGCCGAGCAGCCGCGGTCCCTTCGCCGCCCAGTCGCGGCTCGACCCCGACCCATACTCCTTGCCCGCCAGAATCGCCAGCGGAGTCCCACGTTTCGCATACTCCACGCTCGCGTCATAGATCGACATCGGCCTATCCTCCGGCAACAACCGAGTCACCCCGCCCTCAGTCCCGGGAGCCAAGCTTGTTCTTCAGCCGAACATTCGCGAACGTTCCGCGCACCATCACCTCATGGTTGCCGCGCCGCGAACCATAGCTGTTGAACTCCGAAGGCTTCACTCCATGCTCCGTCAGATATTTCCCTGCAGGCCCATTCAGCTTGATCGAACCCGCCGGCGAAATATGATCCGTAGTCACCGAATCCCCAAGCACCGCCAGCACCCGAGCCCCATGAATGTCTTCCACCGGCGAAGGCGCAGCGCTCATCCCGTCAAAGTAAGGAGCCTTCCGGATATAAGTCGAATCCTTCTCCCACCCATACGTATCCCCGCTCGGGAACTTCAGACTCTGCCAATTGTTGTCGCCATCCGTCACCGTCCTGTACTGTTTGCGGAACATCTCCGAATCAATCGACGAATTCACCGCTGCCGCGACCTCTGCCTGCGAAGGCCAGATATCTTTCAGAAACACCGGACTCCCGTTATTCCCGTTGCCCAGCGGTTCCGTTTCGAAATTATGCGCAATATGCCCCGCCAGCGCATACGCCACCACCAGCGGAGGACTCATCAGATAATTCGCCCGCACCTCCGGCGAAATTCTGCCCTCAAAATTTCTGTTCCCTGAAAGCACCGATACCGCCACCAACCCATGGTCCTCAATCGCCTTCGAGACATCCGTCGGCAGCGGCCCCGAGTTCCCAATACACGTCGTGCATCCATACCCAACCACCTGGAACCGCAGCGCATCCAGATATGGCATCAGCCCCGCCTTCTCGTAGTAATCCGTCACCACGCGCGACCCCGGCGCCAGCGAAGTCTTCACCCACGGCGGCGTCTTCAATCCCTTCTCCACTGCCTTCTTCGCCAACAATCCCGCCGCCATCATCACGTAAGGATTCGACGTATTCGTACATGAAGTAATCGCCGCAATCACAATCGACCCATGATCCAGGTATTTATCCGGATCAACTCCAAACCGCGTCCGAATCGAAACATGCGGAGCCTCTAGCGTGCCATCCTCCAGCGTCACCACCGGCACCACCGGAGCCTCAACCACCGGAGCGGCCGCGCCCACGCTGCTGCTCAAATCACCCGAAGCCGAAGCCGTTCCGCCCTCACCCTCCCACCGAACCAGTTGCCGCACACTGTTCTTGTTGCCATCCGGCCCCAACAGCGAAGGCAGCTGCTCCTTGAAGCTCGCGCCCGCGCGCGATAGCTTCACGCGATCCTGCGGCCGCTTCGGCCCAGCCACGCTCGGTTCGACTGTCGCGAGATCGAGCGCAATCGTAGCCGAGTACACTGCCTCCTTCGCCTCCGCCGTATGGAACAGCCCCTGCTCGCGGTAGTAAGTCTCCACCAGAGCGATCTGCTCCTCGCTCCGCCCCGTCAGCGCGAGATACTTCAGCGTCTCCGCATCCACCGGGAAGATCCCGCAGGTCGCCCCATACTCCGGAGCCATATTCGCAATCGTCGCTCGATCCGCCAGCGGCAACTCGGCAATCCCCGGCCCATAGAACTCAACAAACTTGCCCACCACGCCAAGCTTCCGCAACATCTCCGTCACCGTCAGCACAAGATCGGTAGCCGTCGTCCCTTCCTTCAGCTTCCCCGTCAGCTTGAACCCAACCACCTGCGGCACCAGCATGCTCACCGGCTGCCCCAGCATCGCGGCCTCGGCTTCAATCCCACCCACGCCCCATCCCAGCACACCCAACCCATTCACCATCGTCGTGTGCGAATCCGTGCCCACCAACGTATCGGGATAAGCCATCGCTTTTCCATCTGCATCCGGCTTCGTCGTAAACACCACCCGCGCCAGATACTCCAGATTCACCTGGTGACAGATCCCCATCCCCGGCGGCACGGCGGAAAAATTATCAAACGCCGTCTGCCCCCACTTCAAAAACGCATACCGCTCGCGATTCCTCTGAAACTCCAGCGCCGCATTCAGGTCATACGCGCGCTTCATACCAAACTCATCCACCTGCACCGAGTGGTCGATCACCAGCTCCGCCGGCTGCAGCGGATTGATCTTCTCCGGATCGCCCCCCAGCATCTTCATCGCATCGCGCATCGCCGCCAGATCCACAATCGCCGGCACGCCAGTGAAATCCTGCATCAGCACCCGCGCCGGCATATAAGCAATCTCGCGCGAAGGCTCCGCATTCGGATCCCAGCAAGCCAGAAACTGAATATCATCTGCAGTCACCGTCCGCCCATCTTCATGCCGCAGCAAATTCTCCAGCAGAATCCGCAGAGAGAAGGGAAGCCGCGTCAGATCGACGCCCTGCTTCTCCAGCGCCTTCAAGCGAAAAATCTCATACGTCGTCTTGCCCGAGGTAAGTGTGGACTTGCTCTTGAACGAATCAGGATTCGATTGGGTCGCCATGATGTGTCTTCTCCGAACTGCGCTTTTTCATAAGCGCGAGGTAATGGGGCCGTCGTCAAAACTCCAGCCGCAAAAAAAACGGCCAGGGTCAAAAAGATCCAAATGGAGAGAAGGGAATTAGCGGCGCCCGCGATCCGGACGGCCGTGGCGGAAGCGCTTCGTGTTAGGAGGAAGGCCTGCCATCGCTCCAATTTTACCGCCACCCCTTCCCCATTGCACAACCCCATATTTTTTGCTCCACCATAAGTCGTCGCATTTGCTCCAGCAAGAACGCGTCAGTTTTTGCTCTGCCAAAAGAGGGCCCTTTCCCTCCTTCCAAAGAGCGTCATCTCGACCGAAGCGACGGACAGTTTCATCGTCCGTCGCGGAGTGGAGAGACCCCCGCATTTTGCTTTTGCCGTTGCCCGTTTCGATGCGAAGATGAGAAATCTTTCTTAGGCGAATCACCCACCAAATCACTCATTTACCCCAACCCTCCCGCCCCAAAACCGAAAAACCGCATCTCACTCGATAACTGTGGGTTAATACAACCAGCAGGCACGAGGAGACACGAACGCAATGCGAAATTTCGGCCCCAAAATCTTCCTAGGTCTTTCACTCGGAATCATCACGCTATTCGCCGGAGCCACCGGCTGCCACGAGAACGCCGCCGCCACCACCGCCGCTCCAGACAACTCCGGGGCCGACCCCGCAGACGCCAACATGGCCCCAGTCGACAATACCCAGCCGGCCCCAACTCCCGCCCCAACCCAGGCCGTCGCCTTCCGCTCTCAGCCTCAACCCCAACAGATAGCCCAGCAGGCTCCCCCTCCTCCGCCCCCGCCAGACCAATACACACCCCCGCCGCCACCGCCCGATCAGGACCAGTCCTATCAGGACGCTCAAGCCTACGACCAGCTCGATCAGGACGGCGAAGCCCCGCCCGTTGAATACGCCGACCAACCCCCACCCCCACTCCCTGTCTACGAGCAGCCCATCGCCCCCGCACCCAACTACATCTGGACCCCCGGCTACTGGTACTGGGGTCCCGTCGGTTACTACTGGATCCCAGGCGCATGGTGCGCCCCTCCCTACTACGGAGCCCTCTGGACCCCCGGCTACTGGGGCTGGTATCACAACCGCTGGGGATGGCGCCGCGGCTACTGGGGTCTCCACATCGGCTTCTACGGAGGCATCAACTACGGCTTCGGCTACACCGGCTACGGCTATCACGGCGGCTACTGGAGCGGAAACAACTTCTACTACAACCGCGCCGTCAACCGCGTCAATGTCAACATCACTCACGTCTACAACCGCACCGTCGTGGTCAACAACAACACCCGCGTCGCTTATAACGGAGGTCGCGGCGGCATCAACGTCCGCCCGCAACCCACCGAGATAGCAGCCTATCGCGGACCCCGGACTCCGCCAATGTCCACGCAGGTCCAGGTCCAGCGCGAAGCCGCACAAAACCGCGCTCAGTTCTACAACGTCAACAAGGGCCGTCCCGCCATGGTCGCCGCCCCGCGTCCCATCGCCGCCCAACCCGGCATAGCCCGTCCTAACCCGGGAGTGCGTCCCGCAGAACCCAACACACGTCCCGGTGAGATCGCGCGCCCCGGACAGCCGGCAGTTCAACCCGGTCAGCCCGGCACACGCCCCGCCGAGATCACGCGCCCAGGCCAGCCTGCTGTCCGTCCGGCCGAACCCAACAACCGCCCGCAAGTTCAACCAACCCGTCCGGCTCAGCCCGAAACCCGCCCCACACCACAACCGCGTCCCGAGCAACCTCAAGCTCGTCCCGCACCGCAACCAACTCCGCAGCCTCGACCCGAGCAGCCGCAATCAAGACCCGCGCCACAACCCCAACCACAACCTCAACCAAGACCGACATCGCGCCCGGCCCCCCAGCCCCAACCGCAGCAATATCGTCCTCAACCCCAACCAACTCCGCAGCCGCGCCCGGAGCAACCGCAATACCGCCCGACCCCACAACCCCAACCGAGACCCGAGCCCCAACCCCAGTACAGGCCAGCGCCGCAACCCCAACCGAGACCTGAGCCACAACCTCAGTACCGTCCGGCCCCCCAGCCCCAACCTAGACCCGAACCGCCACAATCGCGCCCCGCTCCCCAGCCCCAGTCACGTCCCGCACCTCAACCCCAGCAACAACACCCCCAGAGCGGTGATCAAAAACCTCACTGACCCTCAACCTTCAACAACAATTCACCTGCAACAGACAAAAGACCCGCCCAACGCGGGTCTTTGTTTTTAAAGTCGAAGGCGACACAGTCTCCTCCATCCACTGATGTCCGCAGCCATCACACTTCCACTCATTCACGGGATCCACTGACTCCAGCAAAATCTCTTCTCCGCCGCACCTGGGACAGCGTGGCAGGTCAAACGTCTCCGCCACACTCGCGTTTTCCGATTCCAGTGTTTCCGTCGACGGCGCCGCCAAAATCTCCGCGGCCCGCTTCGCATTTTCAGGCTTCACCACCACGCGCGGCCCGCGATTATCGAACTTCGATCGGCTCGCCGAAACCACAATCGCCTCGATTCCCGCATCCATCAGCGCGTAGTAGGCGCCCGCCGCCGCTTGTTCGCTCTCAAAAACGAAGATGCACTCCTCCGGAGCCAGCTCCGCGTAGGTCCGCATATCCGCCAGGTCTTCGTCGGTCAACACCCGCGTCTCCGCTGGTTGCGCAGCAGCAGCAACCTTCAATCCCCGCCGCCCCATCTCCCCCTTCAAAACCTCCTGCGCCATCTCCGTCAGATCGCCCATCGTCCGGCTAAGCTCAACCAGTTCTTCATCGCCATAACTCCCATATAGCGCCATCAAGTCCCGATACTGATCCGCGTCCCCAACCATCCTTCTCTCCTCGTCATCAAGCACACGACACGACATCCGCTTCGCAGCGCTGGCATGTCTTGCCGCGGTTCTCAGTTGTTTATTTTTGCTGCGTCCTACCTAACATCCATCTTGTCCGTAAATATCCCCCGAAACGCCGGCCAGTATGCCCAGATCAAAAACAACTCCAATAGAGAGCAAAGCAGCCCCATCCCAATTTCTCCGGGCGCCAGCGTCAGGTGAAACACGAGGATATTCACGAGAAACGGCCCAAGAATCACCAGCGCCACTGGAACGTACCGTCCCACCAATAACAGAGCTGCGGCGATCACGTACAAAACGCCGTGGAAGAGGAACCATCCATGCGCATACAAAAGCGTCGCCAACACCCCCGCATCTCCCGGCATGGGCTTCATCGGGATGAAGTGGAAGAAGTCATTCAGACCGAAGACCAAAAACACAAGTCCAAGCAAAACACGAGCAATCAAAACGGCGATCTTCATATCCAGTCAACTCCCTATAAAAGAAATTAGAAACCGGCGAAGCTTGCGTCCGAAAGAACGATTCGATAGCGTCGAGTATATGCTGGAGCACACTCCGAAGCTTGACGCAGGCGTCCCTCTCTCCCTCCACAACAAAGTAGCCCTCATCACAGGAGGTTCCCGCGGCATCGGTGCCGCAACCGTCCGCCTCTTCCATCAGGCAGGAGCCAAAGTAGCCTTCAGCTACCAGTACACCGCCGCCCGAGCCAACGAGCTCGCCGCAGCCTGCGGAGGCCCAACCCAAACCCTACCCATCCAGCACCATCTCAACACCCCGGAAGACGGCCAGTCGCTCATCGCCGCCACCGTCCAGGCCTTCGGCCGCATCGACTGCCTCATCGTCAATCACGGCATCTGGCCCTCCCACGACCAGCCCATCAACACCATGCCCATCGAGCAGTGGCGCAAAACCCTCGCCATCAACCTCGACGCCTCCTTCGGCCTCATCCAGGCCGCAACAGCCCAGATGCTGAAGCAACCCCAAACAGGCCCAACCCGAGGCCAAATCGTCCTCATCAGCTCCACCGCCGGCCAGCGCGGCGAAGCCTTTCACGCCGACTACGCCGCCAGCAAGGGAGCCCTCATCAGCCTCACCAAATCCCTCTCCTCCGAACTCATCGCCCAGGGAATCTCCTGCAACTGCGTAGCCCCCGGATGGGTCGCCACCGAGATGTCCTCCGAAGTCCTAAAACACCCCGACCGCTCCAAAACCATCCTCTCCACCATCCCTCTCGGCCGCCCCGGACACGTCGACGAGATCGCCGGCCCGATATTATTTCTCTGCACCCCACTCGCCGGCTTCATCTCCGGCGAAATCCTCAACGTCAACGGCGGCGCAGTCCTCGCCGGATAACCAACAAACCGGGCTAACCAGGAACGCGAATGTTTAGATGTAACCAATTACCGAAAATTGTGTGTCATCCTGAGCGAAGTTTGGCGCGTTATTCGCGCCAAACGGAGTCGAAGGACCTGCGTTTTGCTTGTGAAGCCGTATCGTTTAGAGCAGGCAATCATCAACCCGGAATGAAACGCCTCCTCCTCTGCCTGCTTATCCTATGCGCGATAGCAACCCCGAGTGCACACGCCCAGGCCCGCGATATCCCCAGCGCGCAACCCACTCCGCCTGCCGGTTCTACTCCAGAGCAGCGCGGCCGCAAGCTCCTCGACGAGATGCTCGAAGACCTCGGCGGCGACGTCTGGCTCAATCGCAAGAACATGCGCGAAGACGGTCGCATCGCCCGCTTCTTCCGCGGAGCGCCCACCGGCATCGTCATCGACTTCCACGCCATCCATCAGTTCGCCACCGCGGACCATCCTGACGCCTTCCGCATCGGCTTCCTCACCGACAAGAGCATGATCCTCCCTGGCAAAAAGATCGACGTCGTCCAGATCTGGACCAACAACACCGGCCACGAGGTCACGTACAAAGGCAACACCACCCTCCCCCGCGAGCAGATCGACGACTACTACCGCCGTCAGGATCACTCCATCGAATCCATCTATCGCGTCTGGCTCAAATCTCCCGGCGTCATGGTCATCGACGAGGGCAGCACCATGGTCGAGCGTCACC
The DNA here is from genome assembly GCA_963802695.1 of uncultured Acidobacteriaceae bacterium. GTDB lineage: Bacteria > Acidobacteriota > Terriglobia > Terriglobales > Acidobacteriaceae > Edaphobacter. The sequence continues at coordinate 56,234 of CAWDJN010000009.1, read as the reverse complement.
TCACCGAGCGCGTCACCATCCTCAGCGCCAACAACGACGCCGTAACCCTCGACATCGACACCCAGACCCACCTGCCCCGCCGCCGCACCTTCGAGTGGCGCAACGAAACCTTCAAAGACCGCGACGAAGACGCCGAAGAGTACGACGACTGGCACACCATCCAGGGCATTCCCACCGCCCTCACCATCACCCGCTACCACAACGGAGACATGGCCAGCCAAACCTTCCTCTCCAAAGTCGAGTACGACGTGGACGTTACCCCCGCCATGTTCGACCCCAGCATCCTCCTCGAGAAAAAAGGCAAAGAAAAGTAGAGGTCTTCACGAAGTCGTCATTCTGAGCGGAGCGAAGAATCCCCGCATTTTGCCCGCGTCACCCACGAACTGTATGGTTGAGACAAAAGTCCGAGAACCTATCCCCGAAGGAGACCCACCCAAATGAAATACGACAACATCCTGGGCACCGTCGGCAACACCCCCACCGTCCGCATCAACCACCTCGCCCCCGAAGGCATCAACCTCTACGTAAAAATCGAAGCCTTCAACCCCCTCGGCTCCGTCAAAGACCGCCTCGCCCTCGGAGTCATCGAAGACGCCGAAAAGAAGGGCACCCTCAAACCCGGCCAAACCGTAGTCGAAGCCACCAGCGGCAACACCGGCATCGGCCTCGCCATGGTCTGCGCCGCCAAAGGCTATCCCCTCGTCGTCACCATGGCCGAAACCTTCTCCATCGAGCGCCGCAAGCTCATGCGCTTCCTCGGAGCCAGAGTCGTCATCACCCCCGGCCCCGCACGCGGTACCGGCATGGTCAAAAAAGCCGAAGAGCTCGCCGCCAAAAACGGCTGGTTCCTCACCCGCCAGTTCACCAACGAGGCCAACGCCGACTTCCACTCCCGCACCACCGCGCAGGAGATCCTCCGCGACTTCGAAGGCCAGCCCCTCGACTATTGGGTCACCGGCTTCGGCACCGGAGGAACCCTCAAAGGCGTCTCCCGCGTCCTGGCCGACAAACGCCCCGACACAAAAATCATTCTCTGCGAACCCGACGCCGCCCCCATGGTCTCGAGCGGCCTCCCGCAACCCAACAACCCCGACTACACCCCCTCCGCCAGCCACCCCGTCCTGGACCCCGCACCCCCAGCAAGGCTGGAGCCCCGACTTCATCCCCAAGCTCGCCCAGGACGCCATCGACACTCACCGCATCCACCAGGTCCTACGCATCACCAACCCCGAAGCCATGGCCAACAGCCAGGCCCTCGCCAAAAAAGAAGGCATCTTCGTCGGCATCAGCTCCGGAGCCACCTTCGCCGGAGCCCTCAAAATCGCCGCCGAAGCCCCCAAAGGCTCCACCATTCTAGCTATGCTCCCCGACACCGGCGAGCGCTACCTCACCACACCGCTCTTCGCCGACATCCCCGTAGACATGACCCCCGAAGAGCTAGCCCTCTCCCAATCCACCCCCAGCGCGCAACTCCCGCCACCCGCCGCATAGGCCTTTGTGACCACTCTAAAAACCGCGTCATCTCGACCGTAGCGACGGACAGTTTTATCGTCCGTCGCGCAGTGGAGAGACCCCCGCCTTTTTGCTTTTGCTGTTGATTGTTCTTTCTTGGTCTAACCCAAAACCGTGTCGTCCAGCCAGTTCGCGCACTTTGCGAACTGCGCAGTCGAAGAACCTGTCCTGAGCCTGTCGAAGGAACCTGCGGTTGCACTTGCCTTTGTCGTTGCTTGTTCTTTTGCTTGTGATTCCACAGCGCAGCGGGGAATCCACGACCACATAGAATGCTGGTCATGCCAAATCACCCAACGTGGCCCGCCGAACTCGATGCCCTCATCGCCGCCCCTCACCACCACACTCTCCTCTTCGAAAACGAATTCGTCCGAGTCCTCGACACCCGCGTCCCACCCAAACAAACCGTCCCACTCCACACCCACCGCTGGCCCAGCACCCTCTACATACTCAGCTGGAGCGACTTCATCCGCCGCGACGCCGAAGGCGCGAGCATCATCGACAGCCGAACCATTCCCAAGGTCCCCGAACAGAGCGCCCTCTGGTCTCCCGCCCTCCCGCCCCACACCCTCGAAAACATCGGCAACACAGAGCTCCGAGCCATCAGCGTCGAGCTAAAAAGCCTCCCATCCGCATAGCGCAATCTATACTCATCCATGCCATGACCGAGACCATCGCTCTTCTCACCCGCACTCCCGCGACTCTCAACGCCCTCCTCCGCGGCCTACCCCGATACCTGGACCCGCCGCAACGAAGGCAACGACACATGGAGCCCCTACGACATCATCGGCCACCTGGCCCAGGCCGAGCGTAACGACTGGATGCCCCGCGTCCGCCACATCCTGGCACACGGCGACACGCAGCCATTCCCACCCTTCAATCGCTTCACCCAGATGGAGGAGCCTCAAACCAAATCCCTCGAGCAGCTCCTCGACGAATTCGCCTCACTGCGAAGCGAGAGCCTTGCCTCCCTGCAGACCCTCAATCTGCAGCCCCATGATCTAGCCCGCCCAGGAAAGCATCCAGCCCTCGGCGCAGTCACACTCTCCCAACTCCTATCCACCTGGGCCATCCACGACCTCACCCATCTACACCAGATCTCCCGCGTCATGGCCTACCAATACCGCGACGCCGTAGGCCCATGGAGCGTCTACCTCGGCGTCCTGCAGTGCCACGGTCACAGCGCTCCCTAGGCCACAGACGTTTATACTCATCCATGCCATGAGCAACCTGACAACCGACATCTCCCCAGAATCCGCGCAGGGCTCCCCCAGCCCACCCAAGACGATGGACATCCTCGAGATCATGTCCCTCCTCCCCCACCGCTACCCTTTCCTTCTTATCGATCGGGTCATCGAGATGGAGCCGCGCCAGCGCATCGTCGCCCTGAAAAACGTCACCATCAACGAGCCCCATTTCGCCGGCCACTTTCCCGACTACCCCATCATGCCCGGCGTCCTCATGGTCGAGGCCATCGCCCAGGCCGGCGGCGCGCTCCTCCTCGCCGAAATCCCCGACCGCGAATCCAAGCTCATGGTCTTCACCAGCATCGAAAACGCCCGCTTCCGCCGCCCTGTCACCCCCGGCGACCAGCTCCGCATCGAAGTCACCGTCCTCAACTGGCGCACTCGCGTCGTAAAGATGGGTGGCAGCATCACCGTAGACGGCAAAGTCGTCTGCGACGCCACCGTCATGTGCCAGATGGTCGACCGCGTCCCCAAAAAAGCCGAAGCAAAGGTCGAGACCGCAGAGTGAGCATCCACCCCACCGCAATCGTCGCCGAAGGCGCGCAGATTCCATCCACCTGCACCGTGGGACCGTACTGCACCATCGGCCCCCACGTCACCCTCGGCGACAACTGCGAACTCGTCTCCCACGTCATCCTCGACGGCCACCTCACAATCGGCCGCAACAACCGCATCTTCTCCTTTGCATGCCTCGGCATCGCCCCACAAGACTTGAAATACGCGGGCGAACCCACCGCCCTCATCATCGGCGACAACAACTCCATCCGCGAATACGTCACCATCTCCCGCGGAACAGCCGGCGGAGGCGGCACCACCCGAATCGGCAGCGGCTGCCTCATCATGGCCTACGTCCACATCGGCCACGACACCGTCATCGGCGACGGCTGCATCCTCGCCAACGCCGCCACCCTGGCCGGCCACGTCATCGTCGAAGACTACGCCACCGTAGGAGCTCTCTGCCCCGTCCACCAGTTCTGCCGCATCGGCAAGTACTCCTACATCGGCGGAGGCACCACCATCACCCAAAACGTCCTTCCCTTACTCCCTCACCAGCATCGAGCGCAATAACCACGCCTACGGCCTCAACAAAGTAGGCCTCGAGCGCAAGGGCTTCACACCCGCCCAACTCAAAGAGCTCCGCGCCGCCTACAAACTCCTGCAAGCCTCCAAGCTCAACACCACTGAAGCCCTCGCCGCCATCCGCGAAAAAATCACCGCCGGAGAGTTCGGCGAACACGCCACCTACCTCGCCGACTTCATAGCCAACAGCCCCCGCGGCGTCATCAAGTAGCGTCGAGTGGCCCATCCTTCCTTTTGCCGATGCGCTTGCTCTCACTTACTCTCAACGACCCTAAGAGACGTCATCTCGACCGAAGCAACGGACAGTCTCATCGTCCGTTGCGCAGCGGAGAGACCCCAGCATTTTGACTTTGCTCTTGCCGTCGCCACTACCACCCATGGAATATACTTGCCCTCCATGAAGCCACTCCGCATCCTCTTCCTGCTTCTCTTCTGTCTCTCCATCCCCGCCTACTCGCAACAAGACGACGTCACCAACAAACTTCTAGGTGCCTGGCGGCTCGTAGCCGTGGAAGGCATCTCGCCCGTTCGCCACATCCCTTACGACCATCCCACCGGCCTCATCATGTACGACCGCTCAGGCTGGATGAGCGTCCAGATCGCAGTCAAAGGCGACCGCAAGCCCTTCGCAAAAGGACTGGGCTCAGGCACTCAGGAAGAGAAAGCCGACGCCTTCGACACTTACTTCTCCTACTACGGCCCCTACACAATCGATCTGAAAGCCCAAACCATCACTCACCACATCAAGGGCTATTCCTACCCAACCAGTGCCGAAATAAACAACGTCCGCTGGTTCGAATTCCAAGGCAACGATCGCCTCATCCTCACTCCCACGGAAGACGGCAAGGGGGGCATGCTCGACCGAAGCCACGCGACATACAAACTCATATGGGAGCGAATCAAATAACGGCCCTGCCCAGTCGGCTCTTGAACCGCAACTACCGCTTCAACTCAAGCTGGCATTCTCATGGGAGCAGGCGAACGCAATCCCGCACTCCCGCAATCCGACTAGGATGAATCACTAAGGTCATCGTCCTTCGTCTCGCGTATCAGAAGCAGGCCCAAAAGACTCAGAACCGCGGAACCCGTCAGATAGTACCCCACATATTGCAGCCCATAAGACTTCGCAAGCCACGTAGCGATATACGGCGCAACCGAAGCGCCAAGAATCCCCGCCATGCTGAACGCCACCGAACTGCCCGTGTACCGAACCGCAGTAGGGAAGAGCTCAGACACGATCGTTCCCAACGGCCCATAAGTCATCCCCATCAGCGCGAGCCCCAGCGCCATCATGACGACTGCTCCCGTCGTACCCGCCGTAAACAGCGGCGCCAGCACAAGCCCGAACAACGCAATAAGAACCGTAACCCCAATCATCACTGGCCGCCGCCCACGTTCCGCAAGAATCGCGGACACAGGAATCGTCAGCGCGAAGAAAAGAATCCCAAACAGCTGAATCAGCAGAAAGGTCCCCCGGCTGTAGTGCAACGCAGTAGTCGCCCACGACAACGCGAACACCGTCATCAGATAAAACAGCACAAACGTCGCTAGGCACACCAGAATCCCCGCCACCAGCTCCCGCGTGTACCGCCGCAACACGGTTAGTATCGGCACCCCAACCTGTTCGGCGCGTTTCACCGAAGCCTGAAACACCGGCGTCTCCGTAATCGTCAGCCGCACATAAAGTCCCAGCAGAACCAGCACCGCGCTCGCCAGAAACGGTAGCCGCCAGCCGAAAGAAAAGAACTGCTTGTCCGTGAGCCACCGCGATAACAGCAGAAAAGTTCCTCCAGAAAGCAGGAACCCAATCGGTGCGCCAAGCTGCGGAAACATGCCATAGATCGCCCGTTTCCCCGGCGGAGCATTCTCCACCGCTAGCAACACCGCGCCACCCCATTCGCCACCCAATCCGATGCCCTGGCCAAATCGGCACAGCGCAAGCAGCAACGGTGCCGCAATTCCAATCGCAGCATAGGGCGGCAGCGCGCCAATCGCGAACGTCGACAATCCCATCGTCGACAAGGCGAGCACCAGTGTTCTCTTGCGTCCGATGCGATCGCCAAAGTGGCCAAACAACGCCGAACCGATCGGCCGGGCAAGAAAAGCAATCCCGAACGTCGCAAGCGAGGCCAGTGTAGAAGACGCAGGATCCGATGCCGGAAAGAACAGCCGTGGAAACACCAGCACCGCGGCTGTCGCATAGATGTAAAAGTCGAAGAACTCAACCGTAGTCCCGACCATGCTGGCGAAGAGAACTTGGCGAGGTGTATTGATCCGCTTTTCTGATGTTTGGTCTGCAATCATCCCGAAACTTGAATTCTATTCGAAGCCGGAGCCCGCAAACCCCGATCCATCGGCACGGGCGCACCTTGTAGTGTCACGAACCTCTGAGGTTCACAACAAGCCTGCCCCAACCGTGCAAGGTCCGCTTGCATCTTCCGGTCGGTCTCGAACGACTTGAGCGTCGCGTCCAGAATCGAGGCTGCTCTCATGTCGTCCGGTCGCTCGATGCGGTAATGCATCCACTTGCCCTCACGCCGCGCCTCCACAATTCCGGCACGGCGAAGATAGGCGAGATGCCGCGAAATCTTAGGCTGTCCTTGCTTCAATATCTCAACGAAGTAACAGACACAGACCTCGCGCCCGTTCATCAGATTAAGCAGTCGCAAGCGTGTCGGGTCCGCTAGTGCAGCGAACAGCTGCACCAGATCGAACGGCTTTGGAGTTCGGCTCATGTCACAAATATACGCCTTGACGGATATGTAATAAAGATCATACATTCGCGTTAGCGTATATGAGGACGCCAACCAATGGACAATCAATCCGCCGTTCGCGAGAAGTACGGCTCAATCGCGCGAAGCGTCGCCAGTTCCGGCGCAACTGCGTGCTGCGATCCCGCCATGCGTTGCTGCGACCCGATCACCAAGGACCTATACAACAACCTGGAGACAGCGACACTCCCCGAGAATGCCGTCCTCGCCTCACTGGGATGCGGCAATCCAACCGCGCTGATCGCAGCTCAAGGAGGGCGAGACGGTCTTGGACCTCGGCTCTGGCGGTGGCATCGACGTGCTGCTCTCTGCGAAGCGAGTAGGACCGACCGGCAAGGCCTACGGTCTCGACATGACCGACGACATGCTTGCTCTTGCGCGAGAAAATCAGCGACAAGCCGGCGCGACGAATGTCGAGTTCCTCAAGGGCGAGATAGAGAACATCCCGCTGCCGGACAACTCCGTCGACGTGGTCATCTCCAACTGCGTCATCAACCTCTCCGCAGATAAGTCCCGTGTCCTCCGCGAAGCCTTTCGTGTCCTCCGGCCCGGCGGCCGCTTCGCCGTCTCTGACGTTGTGGTGCGTGGCGAAGTCCCGGCGTCCGTCCGCCAGAGCATGCTGCTTTGGGTGGGTTGCATTGCCGGAGCGTTGGAAGAGTCCGACTATCGAGCGAAACTAATCTCCGCCGGTTTTGCAGACGTAGAACTTGAGCCCACCCGCACCTACGACATCGAAGACGCACGGGTGTTCCTGACCGAAGCTGGCATCGCCGTGGATGAGATCGCTCCGCACGTAGAGGGCAAGTTCATGAGCGCATTCATCCGCGCCACGAAACCCAGCAACCCGTGCTGCGAACCGGGATGCTGCGATCCGGCAGACACGAGAGCATGATGACAACGCCCAACCCTACCCCTTATAACGTCCTCTTCTTGTGCACCGGCAACTCGGCACGATCCATCATGGCAGAGGCAATCTTCAACCATAAGGCGAAGAATCGATTCACAGCCTACAGCGCAGGCAGCCATCCCTCCGGCAAGGTCAGGCCCGAGGCCCTAAAGCAGCTTCAGCTTTCTGGAATCTCGACCGAGGGCTTGCGGAGCAAGTCATGGGACGAGTTCGCTGCTCCCGGCGCACCCCCAATCCATTTCATCTTCACCGTATGCGACAACGCCGCAAATGAAGTATGCCCCATATGGCCCGGACATCCCATGACCGCGCATTGGGGAGTCTCCGATCCGGCCGCGGTGCAGGGTGCTCCTGAAGAGATTGCCCGCGCCTTCCATGACGCCTTCTCCATCCTTGACCGTCGAATCGGGCTCTTCCTCGCCCTGCCTCTCCCAACGCTTGAGCGTCTTGCCATGCAGCAGGAACTCGACAGCATCGGTCGCCAATGACGCATTCGCTCCCTCGCCGAGTCGTGGCGGAGTTCGCCGGTACGCTCTTTCTGCTTGCCGCCGTTGTCGGCTCCGGAATTATGGGCGAGCGTTTGTCGGCGGGCAACGTCGCCTTAGCTCTATTAGCCAATACGATCGCTACGGGCGCCGCTCTGGTCGCACTCATCCTCGCCTTTGGGCCTATTTCGGGAGCGCATTTCAATCCCGCAGTCACCCTCGTCGATGCCTGGCAAGGAGGTGTCGCATGGCGCGACACTCCGGCATATATCGCGGCACAGATCGCCGGAGCCTTTGCTGGGGTCGCAACCGCTCATCTCATGTTCGGCCTCACTCTGTTCACAGCGTCGACGCACGTCCGCTCAGGGTCAGCTCAACTCTTCAGTGAGTTCATCGCTACCTTCGGTCTCCTCTCCGTCATCTGGGGATGCGCCAGGCATCGGCCCTCCGCCGTACCCTTCGCTGTTGGCGCCTACATCACCGCCGCCTATTGGTTCACAGCATCTACGTCTTTCGCCAACCCAGCCGTCACCCTCGCACGATCCCTCAGCAACACGTTCGCCGGCATTCGGCCCGCCGACGCCGCCGGATTTGTTGTCGCCCAGTTGGCCGGGGCATTCGCGGCGACGTCGCTCTTCCGATGGCTGATCCCATCACTCAGCGCCGAGGCCTCAGTCATTTTGATAGAGCACGACAGGCAGTGACGCGAGGAGCCATAATCCATCTTCTAAAAAACCGCACCCTCAAAAAACCACCAAGTCACCACATCCCACCACCAAAGAACCACATTCCTACCAGCAAATTTGCACTCAACTTTTCGTGGTCGAATCCAACAAAACCACCCCGAACTCCGAAAGAAAACCGTAAAACCCAAAGATCCACCACAACTCACCACAAACCCCGAACATCCATTTCTTCCACAGCCAATTGGCCCAACCACCGCTATTGACTTTCCCTCCTCGCAGAAACGTCCCACAAAAAATCCGCCTTGATCGGTCAAATCGGTATTCATCGGTGTTAAGCATTTCGCAAGAGCTACCCAACCCACGTAAGCTAAAAGCGGATGCCCAAACTAGGCCTGATCGCCGGCAACGGCCGCTTTCCCTTCCTCCTGCTCGACGCAGCCCGGGCCCACGGCCTCACAGTCGTCGTCGCCGCCATCAAAGAAGAGACTGACCCCGACATCACCACGCGCGCCGCAGCCGACCCCGACATCCACGTCCACTGGCTCTCTCTCGGCGAACTGTCCCGCCTCATCGAAACCTTCCACGCCGAAGGCGTCACCCGAGCCGTCATGGCCGGCCAGGTCAAACACAAACAAATCTTCTCCTCAATCCGGCCCGACTGGCGCCTCGCCAAGCTCCTCCTCAACCTCCGCACCCGAAACACCGACATGCTCCTCGGAGCCGTAGCCAAGGTCCTCAGCGACGAAGGCATCGAGCTCATCTCCTCCACCCAATACCTCGAGCCGCTCCTCGCCAAACCCGGCGTCCTCACCAATCGTTCCCCAGACGAAGAAGAACAAAAAGACATCGCCTACGGCCAGACAGTAGCCCGCGCCATCGCCGCTTACGATCTAGGCCAGACCGTAGTCATAGCCGCCCAGGCCTGCGTCGCCGTCGAAGCCATGGAGGGAACTGACGCCACCATCACGCGAGCCGGCGACCTCTTCCGTACCCTCGAAACCCATGACGCAGCCGCCGCCGAGACGACCCTCCGCCGTCACCTCACCGTCGTCAAGGTCGCCAAGCCCAACCAGGACATGCGCTTCGACGTCCCTGTCATCGGCATACACACCATCCGCACCATGCAGGCCGCCGGGGCCACCTGCCTCGCCCTTCAGGCCGGCAAAACCCTCCTCTTCGACCCCGCAGCCATCCTCGCCGCTGCGAATCAAGCCAACATCGCCATCGTCGCGATGTAAAGATACTGTCAACGCCCTACAAACTACTCATTACCGAGGAGTAAAATTCTCTGGCGGCACCTTTGGTCTCGCGTCTTCCGCCGCCCACATCCGTCTACCCAACCACTGAGTCAACAGAAGGGGAACACACAATGCGTAAAGCAGTCTGGATCGCAGCCATCATCGCCGTCGTAGCAGCCTGTAGCTTCGGCTACAAGGCCCACGCCGCCGCAGCCGCCGACATCGCCCAGGTCGGTGCCACAGCCCCTAACTTCACACTTCCGTCACAGGAAGACAAGCCCGTTAGCCTCACCGACTTCAAGGGTAAGTGGGTCGTCCTCTACTTCTACCCCAAGGACCAGACCACCGGCTGCACCATCGAGGCCCACAACTTCCAGCGCGACATGGATAAGTACACCGCCCTCAACGCCGTAGTCCTCGGCGTCTCGCTCGACACCGTCGAGAGCCACAAGACCTGGTGCTCCAAAGACACCTTCAGCTTCAAACTCCTCGCCGACCCCGACCACAAGGTCGTCGACGCCTACGGTGTGCCAATCATGGCTCGCGGCGACATGAAGTTCGCCTCCCGCGACACTTTCCTCATCTCCCCACAGGGCAAAATCGTCAAGGTCTGGGAAAAAGTTGACCCCAACACCCACAGCGCAGACGTCCTCGCTGAAATCGCCGCCGAAAAGAAGTAAATTCTCCACCTCCAGACGCAAAAAGGCCCGGAATCTCAGTTTCGAGACCCGGGCCTATTTGCTTGCCTTAGGGGAGTTAGTTACTTCTTTTTTGCGGCCTTTTTTGCAGCCTTCTTGGCCGGAGCCTTCTTCTTAGCTGGGGCCTTCTTCTTTGCTGGAGCTTTCTTTGCTGCTTTCTTAGTTGCCAAGGTAATACCTCTCTTTATTGATTTTTTAGTGCTCTTTTTTACAGCCGCCTTCTTAGAAGCGACTTTTTTTACAACCGCTTTTTTCGAAGCGGTCTTACCACCGCGATGAGCACTAGACTTCTTCGCGGCAGATTTCTTTACAGCTAAACTCTTCTTCGCACCCACCTTCTTCGCGACCGCCTTCTTCACCTGGGCCACCTTCTTCGCAGGAGCTTGCTTTGCGACCGCCTTCTTGGCAGGCGCCGCTTTCTTAGCAGGAGCTTTCTTCGCAGGAGCAGCCCTCTTCGCTGGCTTCGCTGCTGCGCTCTTCACCGGCAACTCCGAAGGCCTTGTCGGGGGCACATAGCTGGCGACAGGCGAGGGAGGCAGTGCGAAGATCACCGCTTCTTCGACATGAGTCTCCACTGTATCGTCGACGTCCGAGTCAAGCTCCTCGTCGTCATCCGAGGTCATCATCACCTCTTCTTCTTCATCGTCTTCGAAGCGGTTGAGGTCGTTGTCGTCTTCTGTTTCATCACCGTAGTGGTTGTCGTCGGCTGACGCTGCATAAAGCTTGATCGTGTCATCAAACATCATCGTTTATTCCTCTCACTGCTTTGTGCTTCCACCGCTCTTGCTTCTGTCCCGCAAATACGATTCGCTGAAAACCATCATTACATCCCGGCAGCAAATTCTAGCAACAGGATGCCTCCAACCGCTACCGATAGCAAGTAATCTTTTTCATGGGGTAGCCGGTAAAACAGCTTTTCATTTCGATTTGGGAGCTGGATTCTGCATCTTTTTCTCTGAAGTTTTCTTTGCGCCAGTCGAAGACGAACCGGATTTCGCGGGAACATTCTTCGTGCTGCTGTGCGCAGAAGCCGCATGAACAGAGGGTGCCGCAGCACCCTTGCTCTTCTTCCCTCGCGCTGCCTTGCCCCGCACTCTCGTAACGGGTGCGAGTTTCACCGGCTCCGTAACGGCAAGCGAAGTCCCGGGTTTCACAACATTCGACGACAGGTGATTCCATCGCCGCAACTCCTCAACGGAGACGCCAAAGCGGTCGGCCACTGTGATCAGCGTATCGCCGCGGCGCACGGCATAACGCTGCGGATCGACGCCGGCTGCACTCGCGACGGGAACCACAAGCTCGTCATCGGCATCGACCCCGCCATCCGCGGGCAGCCCGTTGACTCTGGCAATATCGCTCGCGTGGGCGCGCAGCGAAGCAGCAATTCCATCCAGCGTCTCTCCGCTCTTCACCACATGAAAGCGCCAGGACGTGCGCTTATCTTCTGGAATCTCCTTAATGCGCTCTGAAAAGACATCGCGCGTGCCCACAGGAACATGCAGATCAAAGGACATATCACGCGGAGTCGTCATCCGCAGCAGGCTCGGATTCAACGCAACAATCTCAGGCAACGAGGAATTCGTGACATCGGCCACCAGGCGAAGATCGATCGGATAATCGACCGTCACGGTGTCGGACACTACCGGAGCATCGGGCACAACCTTGTCCAGACCATACTGTTCCGGATTCTTTGCCATGATGATCGCCGCGATGATGCCCGGCACGTAGTTCTTCGTCTCGCCGGGGAGAACATTGCGCCGGTACAACTCCCAGAAGTCCGCATACCCCGTCCGCATTACGGCGCGTTGCACGTTACCAGGGCCCCAGTCATAGGCTGCCATCGCGAGATACCAGTCGCCGAACTGGTTGTAAAGCGTCTTCATGTACTTCGCGTACGCAATCGACGACTTCTCCGGATCGAACCGTTCGTCAAACCACCCGTTGCGCGCAAGCCCATACGCCCCTGTAGGCATAAACTGCCACATCCCTCCGGCGCCCGACCGCGCGTTCAGCGCCTGCGGCTGAAAGCCGGATTCAGCCACCGCCAGATAAATCAAATCCTGGGGCACGCCCTGGTCGCTTAGGTGCTTCGAGATCATCTCCCTGTATTTACCCGCCCGTTCCAGCGACCGCAGCAGATGCGCATGACCAGCCGCCGAGTTCGAAAAATAACTAATGAAACCCGCAACGTAGTCGTTCACCACCAGTGGAAAGTCAGACTGCGTCGTTTTCAGCTCTGCGGTAACCTTCGCGGTCAACGCAGCGTTCGCCGGGAAGGTGACTTCATTCGCCGCATCGAGCGGAGCGGCCTCCAGCGTCGGCGAAAACCCATTCCCCTGTTTCAGCGCCGCCATCTCCAGTGAGTTCACTGCATTCAGCAAGCGATCGAACTCATCCGCAAGTTGTGGGTCTGTCTTCAGATCCATGCCGCTAGTCAGCATCACGTCGACTGCGGAGTCAAAATCCAATCGTGCGGCGTCCAGGTGCCCAGCGCGGTAATTCTCCACTCCGCTGCGATACGCCGCCTCTGCCTTGTTGATGAGTTCCTGATCTTTCGCCGCCTTTGCCGCTGCCGCCTGTTGCTCTGCGGCTTCGGTCTGAGCCTGAGGCGTGCCCCCGGTTGGTTGTCCCGCTGCAACGGCCGGCGCAGTCGCTTGCACCGGAGCCTTTCCCGGCGTAGCAACCTGGCTCTGAGGGCAGCCTGTAAGCAGCACCAGCGGTCCACACCCTGCCGCCAGTGCCCACCGCCGCACCATCTTCTCCAAGAGTAATCGAGCCATCGTCCCTGCTCATTGTAAGACGCGCGATGCCCGATTACGTTCGTGATCTCAGGATCGAAGTCCGGGGCGTCAGCAAAGTACATACCGCTCAATGAGGAGATTTTTCAAATCGACACTGAACAAACAACTCAAAACCGAAGAACGGGCCCTACGCTCACGCCCCAGTTCGTCGAATTGATGTAATTGTCGTGTGAAAGAAACGAGAGCCACGGAGGGCTGCCGATACCCGGAGGATCCCGCTCCGTACTCTTGTATCGAATTAACATCTGCTCCACGGTGGTACGAAACGCGAAGTGTGGAGAGACGCGAAGATCCGCAGAGAGCGCAGCAATCGCGGAGAAGTTGTAGTTGCGGCCAAGCGAATCATTCGGAGAAGCCTGCGTTCTCGAATAACTGGCGAAGCCTGGAGCGAGCGTAACCTTCAGCGCGAAGTGCTCCCCTGAGTAACCCGACCGCACTCCTGCGTGTCCCGTCCACAAGGTCCCTCCGACGTTCAAAGACGAGCCCGGACTCGCTCCCGGTTGAATGCTCGTATCCACAACAAGGTCAAGATAGCGGCGCACGGCGAATCCATACTCCATACCGGCCCCGGTCGTCACGCGGCGGCATCCAGGGCAATTTACCTCATTGATGTTCAGGTTGAGCGCCGTGTAATGAAAAAACATGTCCACATGCTCACGTGGTTCCTCCTCCATCGCGTCCGCAAAGTGTTCGACCATCACCGACTCGTAGACTTCCGGATGTTCCTCATCACGAAACCACGGATAGTGACCGCGCAGAATATTGGCAAGCGAGCGTGAGGGGTTGAGCCCTGCGCGAAGTAGCTTGTACCCGAAAGCATGAGGATACCGCTGAACCAGAGGGTCCGAAACGAACCGGTCGACTGAGTCTTCCCCTAGCATCCATAGCGTGCCAATAGTTGGAGTGATAATGAAATCCACCCAGCCGGTGTTATTGGTGTATTTTGCAGTGGCCGTGCACTCAGGTTTGTCTCCCTTGCAGTTCAGCGGATAGGTGAAACCCCCTTCGTTGAAAATCGCAGCCTCGCCCATCGGCCCAATCTCGGACATCGTCGAATAAACCGCCGACCACAACGTCGCCCGCATCACGCTCCGCCAGTAAAGCGGACTGCTTGAGATATGCAAACCTCGCGAACTCGGATCGTTCTGAACCTCGATATATCCAGAAATGGCGCCCTGCATGGGATGGCCGACATAGTTCACAGGAACACTGTCACCGTCGTTCCACCGCCGCATGTTGAATTGCTGCAGTGATGCCCAGTAATCCGACCAATAGGGTTTGTTCAGCAGGAAATGACGGTCATGCTGATTTGCTGTCATGATCCGCACGCCATTCTCCAGCGCGCTGAAGGCAAAAGACTGAAGCAGCAAGCCCTTCCAGTGATAAGGCTCACCCATCTCTGCGCCCGGTCGTCCCGTCTGCGACTGACTACCAAATGTCGGCACGCTGAGCGCCTTGGCTACATCCTCCCTCGCCGCACGAAATCCCCCGATAGAGTCGGGCCTCTCGAAGGAAAACTTTGCAGTCTCACTCGCCGAAGAAGGCGGTTCGCTCACCAACGCACTCGGAGCATCCGGCAGTTCAATCCACTCATCAACGCTCTGTTCTGAAGTTTCCCGCACCTCCTCAGGGCTGAGTGCCTGTGGCCACGCGTGCGCCAACGACACGAAGAGTAGAAGAGCAAGCAGACAGTCGAACCATCTCAAAATCCTGACGTTCGAAATACAGCTCTATCTAGAGTTGCGCATGCAGGGAGGGCCGGGAACTGCCAAAAGTTCCAGTCCGCAGTTGGATGCAAATCTTGCTACGCATGAGTTTGCAGTACACAGCTTCTGCGCTGGACACCTCGCAGTGTTAACATGAAGACTGAGGCCACCCAGCTACAAAATGGATCCAAGTCACATCCGCAACTTCGCGATCATCGCGCACATTGATCATGGCAAGTCCACCCTCTCCGACAGGCTCCTGGAGCTCACCGGCTCACTGACTGCCCGGGAAATGCATGCCCAAGTACTTGACGCCATGGATCTTGAACGCGAGCGTGGCATCACCATCAAAGCCCATACCGTCCGCATGATGTACAAGGCTCACGACGGCGAAACCTATCAGCTCAACCTGATCGACACACCCGGACACGTCGACTTCTCTTACGAAGTCTCACGGTCCCTGGCCTCCTGCGAAGGAGCACTCCTCGTCGTCGACGCTTCTCAGGGTGTCGAGGCTCAGACCCTCGCGAACGCGTATCTCGCCATCTCGAATGGTCTAGAAATCATTCCTATCATCAATAAGATCGATCTCCCTAGCGCCGACATCGAGCGCACCAAAGAGATGATCGAAAAATCCGTAGGCCTGCCGGCAAGCGACGCCATCGCCGTCTCTGCCAAAACCGGCCTCAACGTCGAAAGTATCCTCGAGGCCGTCGTAACCCTCCTGCCGCCACCGGAAGGCGACCCCGAAGCTCCCCTTCAGGCGTTAATCTTCGACAGCTGGTTCGACCCATACAGAGGCGTCATCGTCCTTGCCAGAATCATCAACGGCAAGCTGCGTCAGGGCATGAAGATCAAGGTCATGTCCAACGGCAAGGTGTTCGACGTCGAGAGCATGGGCGTCATGACTCCCAAGCCTGTCGCAATCGCCGAACTCACAGCCGGCGAAGTAGGCTTTTTCGTTGCGACGATCAAGAACGTAGCCGACACCAAAGTAGGCGACACCATCACATCGGTCGAGCGTCCCTGCGCCGAAGCCCTCCCTGGCTTCGAAGACATCAAGAGCATGGTCTTCGCCGGCCTCTACACAGTCGATTCGCACGAGCACGCGATGCTCCGCGACGCTCTCGAAAAGCTGCGCCTCAACGACGCCTCGTTCTCCTTCGAACCGGAGTCGTCTGTTGCCCTTGGCTTCGGTTTTCGCTGCGGCTTCCTTGGCCTGCTCCATCTCGAAATCATCCAGGAGCGCTTGGAGCGCGAGTACGATCTCGACCTCATCACGACCGCCCCAGGCGTCCGTTACAAGATCACCCTGACCGACGGCTCTGTCGTCGAGGTCGACAATCCTTCCCGCTGGCCCGATCCCTCAGAGATCGAATCCATCGAAGAGCCTGTAATCACTGCCAAAATCCTCACCAACGAAGAGTACGTCGGCGGCATCCTCAAACTCGTCGAAGACAAACGCGGCCGCCAACAGAACTTCGAATACGTTTCTGAAACCCGAGTCCTCCTCACGTACGAGCTCCCACTCAACGAGATCGTCCTCGATTTCTACGACAAGCTCAAGTCCGTCTCCCGTGGTTATGCCTCACTCGACTACCACCTCGCCGGAACCTGGATCTCTCCCATGGTCAAAATGGATATCCTCGTCTCGGGCGAGCCGGTCGACGCTCTCTCCATCATCGTCCATCGCGACTTCGCCTACGACAGAGGCAAGGCCCTCGTCGCAAAGATGCGAGAACTGATCCCGCGCCAGATGTTCGAGGTCGCCATACAGGCCGCCATAGGCAGTAAGATCATTGCGCGCGAAACCGTCACCGCCATTCGCAAGAACGTCATCGCGAAATGCTACGGCGGCGATATCAGCCGGAAACGCAAGCTTCTCGAAAAACAGAAGGAAGGCAAGAAGAGGATGAAGCGGATTGGCAAGGTCGACATCCCCCAGGAGGCCTTCCTCGCAGTTCTCAAGGTGGGTGAGGAGTAACCAATCGGAAGAGTCCTTCCGGGTAGCGCTCCAGTACTTATTGAGCGAAAAACCAGGCGAAAACAGACTCTTTTGGGTACATTTCGCGTTCTGGTTCCACACAGCAAGAACATTAGATTCGCGAAACTGTAACTTGGTAGTAATGCCGATCTGTGGAAACCATTGAAACGCCTATAGTTGGCAGTCTATAAACAAAAATAGCCACCAAAGTGGGCCAGCCTTCACATCAAATCGCTCAATTCCATACAGTTAGGCCGGTAGCGCCCAGTCGCCTCTCCTGACAAAATCGAGCCATTCATGGCTTTTCCGTCTATCCATCCGCCCGTGATCCACAGGTTTTTCCACAGGAAGTCAGGTTTCGAGACGAAATTTCGAAAACTTAAACGAAGAAGAGGCTCGATTAAGCCTCTTCTTAGTCCATCTTCAATTCGAACCAGAATGATCTAGCGAAGACACGA
The DNA here is from genome assembly GCA_963802695.1 of uncultured Acidobacteriaceae bacterium. Taxonomy (GTDB): domain Bacteria; phylum Acidobacteriota; class Terriglobia; order Terriglobales; family Acidobacteriaceae; genus Edaphobacter. The sequence continues at coordinate 38,664 of CAWDJN010000009.1, read as the reverse complement.
TTTACTTTGGTGCTGTTGCAGGGGCCGCCGGTTTCGGAGTCGCAGGTCGTGGACGAGCCGCAGAAGGAGCGGACGGAGCCGGCGCAGCGACGCCCGACGAGGTGTTGTAAGCCGTCACCACTGCTTGCGTCACGTCGGTGCTCTGATTGGCCCACATCACGTTGCTCTGCTGGCTGCTGACGTCCAGCAGCAACGTGTAACCGTTGTCGCTCACATACTTCTTCAAAACGGCAGAAACCTTCGCCGCAATCTTTCCGTAAATCTCTTGCAGGTCGGTGTTGTAGGCAGTCTGAGCATCATCGGCCTGTCGGCTCAGCTGCTTCTCCTTCGTGTCGATCGTCTTCAGGCGCGTAGCGCGTTCCGCGTCGGACAAAGTTGCCGGTGCGCTCTGCAACTGCTTCTTCAGCGAATCGACCTCTTGGGAGAGGGTCTCGATCTGGTCTTTCTTCGGCTTGTACTTCAGCTGAATATCCTGCACGGCCTTCTGGCCTTCATTTGTAGCGAAGACCGCCTGTTCGAACGCGACCAGCGCGATCTTTGCAGGAATTGCCTGCGGTGTTACCGGCGCCTCGGCGGCCGGTGGGGTGGCGGGGGCGGTCGCAGCAGGAGCGGCGGGTGTCTGGGCCATTCCGGCTGCGGTCATTAATCCCCCGCAAAGTGCGGAGACAAGAACAAGATTGCGATTCATGCGGTGTGTGGTACTCCTTCGAAAGATCGTTTCAATTAACAAATTAAAATCGTTGCGATTAAGAAATTTTGACTGCCCATCAGTCTCTGTGGTCTGCAGCCAGGGAAGCTCGGCGTTCAGGACCCTCGGCCGCAGCCGAGGGCATCCACTCAGCTCTTACTGTTTCGGAGTCGTTGCCGGCGTCGTCGGCTTCGGAGTCGTTGTCGTTGGCCGTGGACGAGCCGCCGACGGTGCTGAAGGAACAGCGGGTGCCGCAACTCCCGACGAAGCGTTATAAGCGTCCACAATTGCCTGCGAAATATCGGTCGTACCGGGCGCCGTCCAAAGTACTGCCAGGCCACCCTGTGCCCCGGTGTTATCCAGCAGCATCGTGTAGCCGTTGTCCTGGACGTACTTAATCACCACCGGTCCCAGCTTCTTGGCAATAGCGCCAAGGGTCTCCTGCATCTCGGCATTGAATTGTGCCGTAGCGTCATCGCCATCACGCTGCAATTGCTTCTGCTTGGTATCGATCGTTCTTGCACGCGAGGCGCGTTCGTCGTCTGTCATCGTAGCCGGCGCGTTCTGCAACTGCTTCGTTAGCGATTCAATCTCGTTCTGCAAATTCTGCAGCTGCGTCTTCTGCGGCTCATATTTCTTCTGCAATGCAAGAAGTGCGCGTTGTCCCTCGTTCGTCGCCGCAGTAACCTGCTCATATTCGATGACGGCAATCTTCGCGGGGACTACCTGCACCGTGGCAGGGGCGGGCGAACCAGCAGGGGCCGTGGTAGCAGCAGGGGCAGTAGTGGGAGCAGCAGTCTGCGCCACTCCAGCAGCGGACGACATTCCCGCAGCGAGGGCGGTGACAAGTGCAAGGTTACGATTCATGCGGTGTGTGGTACTCCTTGGGGGATTATCCTGATTTCATCCGGCCTTAGGCGCACCATCGCGTGCTTTCTCAGCCTGTCCTGCAAATCCTGTGATCGGCGCGCTCTCCGAAAGCACGTCCACCATTTGCCTCGATCCACCCGACTCCCGTACCAGCAAATCGGCAGCAAACGAGAGAGCTGCCGGAACAAGTCCGATTATAGGACGCTGCCCCCCAAGGGTCAATCCGCTCATTCCCTCTGGTCAGGCCTCCCAAAATCCGGAGCGTGCCCTTTGGAGTCTCCTATTTTCCAGACTCCCAACGGCCGCGGTTGATGATTTGGCTCAGGAAACCATCATTATGATTTGGCGGTTGAATTGCTCATTATCAATGCAGCACTCCAGACTCATATCCGGTAGTGCCGAAATCGGGCTCGAAAAGAGTCACGTCCGACTGATGGCGTGGCCCCAGCCAGAATTCAACTTCCCTAAAGGAAGTTTTTGGGAGGCCAGTGACAGGCCATTTGTACGGAAGCGCCGCTTCAGTAGCGGCCCTTTTTTATTTCTCCAATGCCGCTCAAAATAGTGACCGGGAAGTCGTAGAACAGATCCCTTGCCAATAATCCTCTTTGAGCGTAGGCTAGGAGTTGCCTTGTGAACCGGCTGTGGGTGCCGATCACTGTGTAGCCATAATTAAAGCTTCCGGTTGTGTGGCTTTGCCGGCTCATCACAGGATTACAGTGGACCGAATTAGTCGGACTCTGTCGCAAACAGGTAGAGGGTGAAAAACAAGGGTTCGCCGCTGTCAGGCGCTCCGGGCTGCGCGTAACCGGTAGATTACTGGTTCGAGAGCAGCCAAATTGCATAGAAGACGTCCGTTCGAGTACAACTTGAGACCGTTCCTCCGACGCTGCAAAACCGGTTTGGTTCCTACTTCGTGGCTTACACGAAGCGAAAGAAACCGTCGCGCCGTGGGAGAGTGAACCGCTAATTGCGATCTAAAGCAATAGGAAGTGGAAGCATGACTTCAGAGCAGAATGCACCCGACGTGGAGTCCCACCAGGGTATGACAATGTCACCCGGCCAGCAGGACGGGGAGACGAACTTCACACCTCAAAACGTTCAGCACGGCATGGGGCAATCCAAGAGCAGCCGCCGCCGCCGTCGCAAACGGAAAAATAAGGGACTCGACGCGCAACCAGGCGCTCAGACCGGTGGCGATCAGAGCGCTAGCCAGCCTGTCGCCTCTATCCAAGGATCAGCCCAAGGATCAGCCCAAGGATCAGCCGCTCCCCAGGCACCCACTCAGAACTTCCAGTCCCGGGAAGGCCAGCAGAACAACTCCGGCGGCAAGCGCTGGAAGAAGAAGTTCCGCGATCGCGACCGCCAGCGCTCGCCCGAGAACCCCGGCAACGTCGCCAGCGGCCAAAACGGTGGCGGCTACAGCAACAATGGCGGCGGATACCGTGACCGCGACACCCATCAGCCCGGCAACAACGCCTTCAAGCGTAAGGGCGGCAAACAGCAGCAGCAGCGCGGCTCGCGTGGCTTCGTTGGCCCAATGGACCACAGCTATCGCGCCGTCAACGGCAACTTCGCCGATACGCCACCCTCCACGATCGATGCCAGTTATGGTCGCGGCAACGGCCACGGCGGCGGCCGCGCATATCAGGGCGACTCCCAGCCGATCGACTACTCGCAGGGCCGCCCCATCCCCATTCCGCCGGATGCACCAACGAAAATCTTCTTCTTCATCGAAGATCTCTTCTTCATCGCGAAGATTCAGGAAACCGCCCGCAAACTCGGGGTGAAGGTCGCCTTCGTCAAAAACGAGAAGGATGCAATTTCGGCACTCACTGCCGGAGAAGAAGAAGACCGGCCCGGCCTGATCGTCTTCGACCTCAACAACGCAAACGCCAAGCCTCTCACGCTGATTCCCAAGCTCAAGGCCAAGCTGAAACGCAGCACCTCCATCATCGGCTTCCTCTCGCACCTCCAGGGAGACCTGAAGGCCAAGGCTGTCGAAGCTGGTTGTGACACGGTAATGCCGCGCGCAGCCTTCTCACAGAATCTTCCCAACCTCCTTCGCCGCTACGGGATTGAACAGGAAGAAGAGATGAACTTCAACCAGTAACTGTTACTGGTCTGCGATTAGGGCATCTTAAACGGAGATCTATAAACGAAGGCCCGTGCAAATTTGCACGGGCCTTCTTCAATCCAACGGATTGTTGACTAGCCCGGAGGCCATTTCATATGCCTGCCGCCGAGCAGGTGCAGATGTAGGTGGTGTACCGTCTGACCGCCATCGTCACCCGTATTCACAACAATTCTGTAACCCTTGTCCAGCTTCTCTTTGCGGGCAATCGCAGCCGCCGTAGCCATCAAATGGCCCATCAGCGCAGTATCTTCAGCCAGCGCCTTCGCGGTCGAGCCGATGTGCTCTTTGGGAATCACGAGCAAGTGGGTGGGTGCCTGGGGATTGATGTCAGGGAATCCAATGCAAAGTTCGTCTTCATAGATACGATTAGCCGGAATAGTGCCCGCGACGATCTTGCAGAACAGGCAGTCCGAACTTGGTGAGTTCCGCGTCATCTTCATCGTTGAAAATACTTCGGATGCTGGCCTTCCGTCCAGGGGTTGTAAGCCGCCGCAAACGCTGCACGGCTCGCAGTTGAGGGATGGCTGAACGTCCAGAACTCCACCAGCGGATGCGGCGCAGGATCGTCCAGAGAGTTCTCGCCCATCAGTTGAAACCCCTGCTGCGTCGAACTCTGAGGATCAGCAACAATCCCATGAATCGCCTCCTGCCCATAAACATCCGCAGCGTGCTCAATCGATCGGCTGAACGCATTATCGATTGGCTCCGACAAAAAGCTCAGGCCATTCAGCACCAGCACAAGCACCGCAAGACAGGCCCAGTCGTCCTGCGAGCGAATCCGCCAACGCGCACCGAACCTCTTCAGCAGCCACTGCGTAGCCTGCTGGCCAACAAAGAAACCAATCAGCAGCATCACCGCTGTGAACAGCAGACCCAGCGCAATGTGATGCAGCGCATAATGGCCAAGCTCGTGCCCAAAAACCCCGCCAACTCATCCGGTGTAGCCGCAGCAATCGTCGTATCCCACAACACCAGCCGCTTCGATGGCCCAATCCCAGTTACATATGCGTTCATGCCGGTAACTTTCTGGCTCGCACGCATGAAGAACATCCGGTCCGCCGGCAGAGCTCACCCCGCTCCGCGCCACCACCTTCTCCAGCTGCACCACCAGAGCAGGATCATGCTGTTCGAGCGGCTCAAATTTATTGAAGAGCGGATCAACCAGAACCGGCGTAACAAAGACACCGAACAGCACCGCCGCCATCGTCGGTATCCAGAACCAGAACCACCAGTGCTTCGGCGAACGCCGTATCACCCAGAACAGCACCATCACAAGCAGCCCCGCAACCCCCCAGGTCAGCAGAAAGCTCTTCGTCTGGTCCCACACCCAGCTTCCCCAACCCTGCACGGACAAGCCGTATGCCACAGCGACATGGTGTCCATAAACCCGCAGAGGAGCATTGAGCAAAGTAATCGCCAGCAGAAAAAGAAACACAAAGACGAAGCATTGCCCCCACCGGTTCTTCGTCAAATTCTCCGCAACATTCCGCATTCGCGACGGCACACCAAGCGCCAGCAGCAACACCAACTGCAAAATCCCCCAGCCTTCACCCACAAAATGAAGAGTAGTGCGCTCCCGAAATAATGCCTGCGCAGTCCGGAGCTTCACAGGAGGCAACGTATACGCTGGCCGATTCTGCCCCACCTGCCGCAACGCCAAAGCCTCAGTTGGAGTCGTCCGCTGCTCCCGCGCCAGCATCATCGCCACTGCGAAAAAGGCGACCATCACAAGCAAGGCACTACGAAAACGTATCAACGAGGGCTCCACAAACCGTGAAGCCAGTGTGCATGATTCCATCCAAGAGCGCAAAAAAATCTAATGAGTGGGCGATGTTTGAATTTTGAGGATTCTAGTTTCCGAAAACCCCGTTTTTCTTTAGCTGGTTAGAATGAAACAAAGTCCACAAGTCTCACGAAATGTTCCGAGAACGGAAATGACCTTCTGAACCTATGCCTAACCGATTAAGTGGAGTCCCCGCAGAGATCTATCAGAAAACCTATCGTGCCTCTGGCTTCTGGAAGGCCGCGCTGTACGTTTGTTCGGCCCTAAGCGCAGCCGGTGGTGCGGCGGGTGTCATATATTCGGCAGTTGGCCAATTCTACGAACTCACTGGACGAATTGTGTTGGCCTGCGTGTGCTTCGCCTTCACAGCCCTTGGCGGCTACCTGATCATGTGGTTGCTCCAATCGAAAACGGTTCTCTGCGCAGACCGGATCGAATTCCAAGGTGTGTTTTCCACGAAGACCTTCCCTCGCGACGAACTCCGTGGGTGGCGCGTGCTGCCAACCTCGCCGCCTACCCTCGTTCTCCAGCGGAAGGGAGGGAGTTCATTCAAGACTGGGCTCGTGTTCCGAGTGGACGAAGAGTTCTCGGACTGGTTCGACTCAATTCCGTCTCTAGATGAGAAGGAGACCGCGGTATCCGAGGCAAGTGTTCAAGCTGAAATTCAAAATGACGAACGCTTTGGCGCGACTACTTCCGAGAAAAGCGAGACTTTGCAAAAGGCCAGGAAGACAGCAAAGACCTTGTCCACTATCTCGATCGTCGCGGTCGTGTGGGGATTCTTGTATCCGCGCCCGTATGACGTTTCGATGCTGCTGCTCGCGCTTCTTCCATGGATCGGAATTGAGATCATGCGCAGGTCGCACGGGTTGTTCCGGGCCGACAAGCTAAAAAATGATGCGCACCCAAGCATCGTCTACGCTCTGATATTCCCAGGGATCGTATTGTGCCTGCGCGCCGTGCTCGACTACAACGTGCTCCAATCCGCGTATGCCGTCACTCTATATGTCCTCTTCGGCTGCGTTCTCTTTACAGCAATCCTGATTTTTGATCCCACACAGCGAATCAGGCGAGGGACTCTTCCGGTGTTTTTCCTCGTGGGAGTCGCGTACGGATACGGAGTCATTGTGGAAGCAAATGCGCGGTTGGATCGCTCGCCGGGCATCCCCTACACCGCGACCGTCCAGAACAAACAGGTCATCTCCGGTAGGAGTACCACGTACAGATTGAATTTGAGTTCATGGGGTCCAAAGGCCGGTACCAACGAACTCGATGTCTCTAGCTGGACCTACAAGCAGATTAAAACCGGCCAGACGGTACAGCTCAACCTGAAAATGGGCGCGCTCGGCGTGCAGTGGTATTACCTGTACGACTGGTAATACGTGCGCCGCACTGCGCCGCAGGCTCGCAAGAGCACCCCGAACAGTGGTTTCGGGCAGATCAACGGCAACTCGGAAGTGATCCTCGAACTGCCCGCAATGTCGGCGTTCCGGAAACTTCACCTCATGGTGTCAAACTTACCAATTACCGCAATCCGGTGGAAATTCGAACTGCGCCACTTACCAAAAACCACCATGCGCATTATCGATGCGAGGAGCCACCAGGCAACTCCGCTCCGACCTCCAACCCGAAGCGGGACAGCTCCCGCTTCTGCAGGTTGTAGTCCACAAAGAAGCCCACGCCAATTGCAAACGGAACCAGCCCGGCCGCCGCTCCCGCCAACACGTCACGTTCCTGCAGAATATAGCTCAGGACGCAAAAGAAGAGCATCAGTCCCATCCCCACCGATACCAGAACGATCGCGGTTCTCCGAGCATTGCTCAAACTCCGCAGCGGATCCTTAACAGGAGGCTTCTCCTCTCCAACCCCAATCAGCCGTTCGATCTCAGCAATCGGCACGCCCCGCGAGATCATCGCAACGCGCTCCTCGGACTTCAGCCGACGCTTCTGCGCATCCAGCCAGATACCCGAAATAATGGCGACAATACCGACCAGACAACCGGCCACCGGCACAACAAATGGGCTATTCATGAATTCCATAAGATTCCTCCTCTTTCTGCCCGCGTTAGACCGGGTCGCCCTTGCAAAGTTTCAATCGCCGGAGTGAAACTTTAGGCGCACTCTATGGTCTAACCGTCCTTGCAGACCGATCTCACCTTCGAGCAGGTCGTAAACGACCATCAGGCGATGGTCTTCCGCACCCTCCTGCGCCTCACCGGCAGCAGGGAACACCTCGACGACCTGGCCCAGGAGGTCTTCCTCCGCCTCTACCGCGCCCTCCCCAGCTTTCGCGGCGAATCCCTCCTCACCACCTACCTCTACCGCATCACCGTCAACGTAGCGCAGGACGAGTGGAAGCGCCGCCGCCGCGACGACCGCACCCACGTCTCCATATCAGACGACACCTCCGGCTGGGAGGACCGCCTCCCGCACCCCAGCCGCAACGCCGAGGAACAGATCGAAGAGCGCGAGTTTCAACATGCAGTAGAAGCCCACCTCCAGCGCCTAAGCCAGATCGAGCGTGCCATCCTCGTCCTCTATCATCAGGAGGAGCGTTCCTACGAGCAGATCGCCCACGCGCTCAACCTGCCCATAGGCACAGTTCGAACCCATCTCCACCGCGGCCGCAAAAAGCTCCGCGAAGCCTTGCAAACACATCAAACAGAAGAAAGGAGGGTGGCATGGACTACCAACCGATGAATCAGCCCCCCTCGCCCGATGCGCTCGAACTGGACCAGCGCCTCACCCGCGCGCTCGAAGCCGCCCCCAAAGTCCAAATCCCTGCGGACTTCGCCGCGCGAGTCGCCTCCCAGGTGCCTGCCCGCCCCGTGGTCTCGCTCACTCCAACCCACTACGGCGACTATGCGATGATCCTCGGCATCCTGGTCACCCTGGCCGCCATGTTTATCTTCGGACTCCACACCCCCGACCACACTCCCGACCGCCATACCTTCAACCTCGTCGAATCGTTCCTCCTCACGGACTTCATCGGCCTCACCGTATGGCTGAGCGTCCGCCGCCATAGCCTGCGATAGTCAACTTTATAGGCTGCGATTCGTCCAATCAGCAGCCTCCTGCACGGAAGACCACAGCAGCTTCGAGGATTGCAGCACTTCCTATACACTCGGCAACAGGTGTATTTTGCAGGCGAAACGAGTCCCCGTTCCCATGAAGAGAAGAAAAGTGGCAATCGCCGGCGCCGGTCTTGCCGGTCTGGTAGCCGTCGCGACGACCTCAATAGGCCACAGTGCAGTGGCAGCAACCCCCAATCCAGTGTCACCGGCCACCACGGTCCTCATCGACACCATGGAGTCCGAGCTTCACCGGGCGATGAACTCCCTCGGCACAGCCAACGACACACCCAGCTGCCAAAGCCCTACTTCCTTAGTTACGCCGTCTCCGACAGCGACGCCATCGGCATGACCGCTCAGTTCGGAGCGATCACCAGTTCCAACGAGGGCCACCGCCGCATAGCCGACGTTCAGGTTCGTCTAGGCGCTCCCGCAGAAGACAACACCCACGGCGACCATCGCAACAGCGCTCTCACCACCGTCCCGCTGCCCCTTACCAACGATGGCCCCGCCATCGCCCGCAGCCTATGGTTCGCCACCAACCGTGGCTACGCCAAAGCCCTCGACGGCTACCTTAAGGTCAAAACCGAACAGCAGGTCCGTGCCAAGGAAGAAGACGCCTCCGCCGACTTCTCCACCGAAAAGCCAGCCACCGAGTTGCTCCCGCCCTCGCCCGCCCTTGTAGTCGATCGCCCCGCCTGGGAAAATCGCCTGCGCGAGCTCTCCGGCCTCTTCAAGCAGTACCCAGACGTCTTCTTCAACAACGTTGCACTCGAGACCTCCAGCGAAACCGACTACTTCGTCTCCTCCGAAGGCGCCAAAGTAGCCACTCCCAACCACGTCGCCCGCCTAATCATCGTCGCCCGCACTCGTGCTGCCGACGGAATGGATCTCTTTCGCGCCGAAACCTTCGAAGCCGAAGATGCCTCCCACCTGCCTGACCAGAAGACCCTCATTGACAAGACAACCGCCATGGCCAAAAATCTCGAGGCTCTCCGCGAGGCCCCGGTCACCGAGCCCTTCAACGGCCCCGCCATCCTCAGCGGCCGCGCCTCAGCCGTCTTCTTCCACGAAGTCCTCGGCCACCGCCTCGAAGGCCAGCGTCAACGGGGCGACGACGAAGGCCAAACCTTCACCAAGCTACTCGGCAAGCAAATCCTGCCCACCTTCCTCAGCGTCTCCGACGATCCCACCCTGGCCACCTTCGACGGCGTCTCTCTCAGTGGCCACTACAGCTACGACGACGAAGGCCAACCCGCCCGCCGCGTAGACCTTATTAAAGATGGCGTCCTCGACACATTCCTCATGTCACGCCTCCCCATCGCCAGCTTCTCCACCTCCAACGGCCACGGCCGGGCCGAGGTCGGCCACATGCCCACGGGCCGCCAGGGCAACCTCATCGTTACCTCCTCCAAAACCGTAAGCGATGCTGAACTCCGAGAGATGCTCAAAGCCGAAGCGAAAAAACAAGGCAAAGCCTATGGCCTCTACTTCGAAGACATCTCCTCCGGTTTCGCGGTCACCACGCGCCGCTCGCCACAAGCCTTTCAGGTCATCCCGCTGGTCGTCTACCGGGTCTACGTCGATGGCCGCCCCGATGAGCTGGTCCGCGGCGTCAGCATAGTCGGCACTCCGCAGGCCGCTCTCAATCGCATCCTCGCCACCGACAACAAACCCGACGTCTTTAACGGCATCTGCGGCGCAGAATCCGGCAGCATCCCCGTCAGCGCTGTCGCCCCCGCCATGCTCGTCAGCGAGATCGAAACGCAGCGCCAGGCTCAGGGCACAGCCCGCCCACCCATCCTGCCTCCGCCCGGAGCTACCGACGGAAAGGCGGTCCAGAAATGAACTTATTCCGCAAGCGTTCCGCCACCACTCTCTGCGCAGCCTTTCTCTTAAGCACCATCACAGTTACAAGTAACGCCATCGCAGAATCACCCACCAAGGTCAACGACCCGCTCCTCCTCGCCATGCAACAGGAACTCGACCGCCAGAAGGGCCTCATGCTCCCCGGCATGCAGCGGCCCTACTTCATCGAGTACCGCCTCGACGACATCAGCACATACGAAGCCGTAGCCAACTACGGCGCACTCACGCAGGAATCCTCCAACCACCAGCGAGTCGTTCGTGTCACAGTCCGCATCGGCGACTACACGGCCGATAGCAGCAGCACCCGTGGCGACGGCAGCATCGAGCTAGCTCCCACCGATAACAACCCCCTGGCCCTGCAGTACGCTCTCTGGACCGCGACCGATGCCGCCTACAAAAATGCTCTTCGCGCCTTTTCCGCCAAACAAGCCGCGCTGAAGCAATTCCAATCCGCCCAGAACCAGCAGGATTTCGCACAGGCCAAACCCGTCGTCGAGATACTCCCGCTCGTCTCGCTCGACCTGGATCGCAACGAATGGAAGCGCCGCATCGTCGATGCGAGCGGGCTCTACGCCACCGATCCTGAGGTCAAAGTATTCGCCGAAAAAGTCCAGTACTCCACGGCAAACATCCGCGGTGTCGCCCTCAACCGCTACCTCGTCAACACCGAAGGCACGATAGTCCGCCAGGGCTACACCGGCTATAACGGCGCCATCAGCGTCGGCGGCCAGGCTTCGGACGGCATGCGTCTCGGCCGCGACAACGGCACCGTTGCCACCGCAGCGAAGGACCTCGAAAGCGAATCTGTATTTCGCAAGCGTGTCATCGACGACCTCAAGAGCTTCGACGAACTTTGCAAAGCGCCCGTCATCTCCGCCGAGGACTACCACGGTCCCGTCCTCTTCAGCGGAGACGCCGCCGCTGACGTCTTCACCCGTCTCTTCGTTCCCAACATCGAAGCCGACCGCCCGGAGATGGGAACCTCCGCCCGCACCACAGGAGCCTTCTCTTCCAGTCTCAAATCCCGAGTCCTTCCGGACGCCATCAGCGTCGTCGACAACCCGCTCGACACAAAGTTCAACGGCAAAAGCCTCCTCGGTGCCTACGTGATCGATGACGAAGGCGTCCCTGCGCAATCGGTCGACGTCGTAGACCATGGCAAGCTCGAAAACTTCCTCATCGGCCGCGAACCCATCAAGGACTTCTCCACCTCAAACGGTCATGGCCGTGCCGCGCCTGCGCAGGCACCGCACTCGCGCACCGGAGTGCTCCTCATTAAAACCGATCAGCCGCTCACAAAGGACGAACTCAACAAGCGTCTGCTCACCATGGCAAAGGAACAGGGCAAAGACGTCTATGCTGTCGAAACTCTGGGTGGCAACGAGCTCACTCCGCGCCTGCTCTACCGTGTAAAAGCCGATGGCACCCGCCAGCTGGTTCGCGGAGCCTCCTTCGATGAACTCGACAATCGCAGCCTTCGCTCCGGAATCATCGCCGCCGGCAACGACCCCTACGTGTCGAACTTGCTCGGACCCATCCCACAAACGATCATCACCCCCAGCATCCTCTTCGACGAGATCGGCGTAAAACGAGCAACCGTAGAACAGCAGAAGCTCCCCTACTACCCACCACCCGCTCTCCAGTAACCAACAAAGACCGACCGCGGATGCTCGCGGATTGAACGGGATCGACTGTAAGCTCTATCCGTTTTTGCTTTTATCCGTCTCTATCGTCCCCATCCGTTAAATCCGCGGTCGGCCTTTCAATCCGTCCGGATCAAATAAGGCTCAGCCGCTGGATCCTTCGGATGAATGCCATCCGCCACTTCCGTCGCCGTCCGCTTATCTGGAACCCTCGGATTCACCCGCACCCAATACCCCGTCGGTCCCGGAAACTCGATCACCTTCGCCGTCGTATATCGCCGCATCAGGTCTTCCTTCAGCTTCACCGCGTCCGACTCCCGCGCAAAAGCCCCAATCTGCACGCACCACCGTCCGCCGGGGTCCGCATTCGCCCGAACCGGCGTTGCAAACGCCTCGACCTTCACCCTCGCCACTCCAGCGCGATAAACACCCGAAGCCTTCGCTGCCGCAAGCGACAGGTCAATAATCCGCCCGCGGACAAAAGGCCCCCGATCCGTGATCTTCACCACGACAGACTGATTCGTGCTCAGGTTCGTCACCCGCACCATCGTCCCCATGGGCAGCGTTAGATGGGCTGCAGTCATTGCGTTCTGGTCGTACACGCTGCCATCGGCCCCTTTGCGCCCGGCGTACGGAGGCCCATACCAGCTCGCCAACCCAACCTCCGTCGAGACTGGTTTCCCCATACCATTCGGCGCAGGAGCAGGCGAGGGAACAGTCGTCGAAGCCTGCGTGTCCCCAGGACGCGGCGCCGGCACGCCTCTGCCAGATTGATTCGCACCCCTGTTCACCTGCGGCGGTGGCGGAGGTTGATACGCTCGCGTCGTCTCTCGATGGCACCCGGCCGCGGTCAGCGCAATTGCCGACAGTGCAGCGGTCGAGGCGAGCCTGCAGCGACTCACGGCTTCGAAGCGCCCTTAGGCGGAGGAGGATTCGTGCCTTGTCTTCGCGCATGATCATCCATCCGCTGCGCCAGACGGTGCAGCTCCGCCGCGGCTGCCCGCAGAGCCTCCGATCCGTTCTGCCTCACCTCCGGTACAACCTCATCATTGATATACTTCACGACATTCTTCAGATCTGTCTCCAGATGCGCCGCAGCATCCCGCAGCTGCTGTTCCCATGGTCGTTTCGGCGCTTCGTTTGCCATAAATACACCTCTGCTTTCTCGATTAGATGACGTGCAAAAGTCAGGGTCAACCGCCAGCACAGGCGATTCCGTCCACGTGCTTATGTGGTAACCACCAAAGACCTCGCACAAAACGAACTTAAAAGAGATCTAAAGGAGACCGAATTCTGGCTCCGCTGCATCAAAACCTGATATAACTTACAGCTCCCACAGGCTTCCGCAAGGCATAGGATTCACAAATAGAAGGCTTTAACAAAGCAAGACGGAAACGTCAGGAATTCGCACTCTGTCGTCGTCTGACAGGTGCGCAAATCTAGCTCCGTGAGGTGATCATTTTGGGGACGACAAGCAATCTAAGCGATTTTCGCATTCAGCAAACATTTCGCGCCCTCGGCGCTGCACTTGCCCTGCTTGTCGCAGTGGCGTCGCCCGCAGTCGCCCAGGCTCCTCTTACCAATGAGCCGGCCTCCGACGTCATCGCTGCGAATCTCCGTCTGGATCTGCCCGATTCGCCCGGTTCTCTCTTCACCAGTTGCAAGCAGCTCCGCAGACGCGAACTCCCCCGACGCGAACTCTCCAGACCCCATCTCCGCAGATCCCGATGGTGCCGGTCAGACGACGACCGCGGCGCAGTCCCATCCCAAGGGCGCTGGCCATCTGCAGTTTGTGATCAATCCAGGTGAAGTCGCCGAAAAGATGACCTTGCAGACAAGGTCGTAGGCGGCATGATCAACTCCGTGTCGCTCTTCTCCGCGGTCGGATGGGTCACTGCCGCAGGATGGGAGCAGCTGTGGAACAGCAGCCCCAACTACGGAACCGATTCCGGTGCCTTTGGCCAGCGGCTCGGTGCAGCGGCCGCTTCGCGGCATCTCCGAGGGTGTCTTCAGCAACTCTCTGTTCGCTCCACTCTTTCACGAAGACCCGCGTTACTACGTCATGGGCCCGGGCCACCCCTTCTTAAAGCGGGCCTGGTCTACGCCGGCACACGCACCATCATCACCCGCACCGACAGCGGCCGTACGACACCCAACTTCTCACTCATCGCCGGCAACGCTGGCAGGCTCCGCCCTCACCATCCCCTACTATCCACCGCAAAACACTTCCTTCAAAGAGGTAATGATCACCTTCGGCGGTTCGATTGGCGGTTCCGCACTCGGCTACGTCGTCGACGAGTTCATCATCGATGCGCTGGTGGACCTTCACATTAAGAAGAAGCAGCCCTGCCATAGGTTTCCTCCGCGTACTATGGAATAAAGCGGGGGGCCTTCCGGATGCGTCGGTTGCTGACAACGGGGTTGCTGCTGTCGGCAATAACCGCATTCGCCCAGACAACGCTGCCATCAACCCCCGAATCACCCCAGCCACTTCCCGCGTCTCCCTCTCCTGAACTTCCCGACGCGCCCAATCTCTCCAAAGCCCAGCAGGAAAACGTCGTCGTCCTCGCCGAAGCCGCCTTCAAGGCCACCGGCGGCGGCGCCCATCCCTGCAACGTCATTCAGCGCCATGAAGACCGTCTACTACAACCCGGCCCGCTACGATGAAGTGCCAAAACCCTGCACCGAACTGATCTACCCCTATCAACGATTCCTCGGCAGCAACGTCGTCATCCCCATGACCTGGCAGCAGAAGGGCTATCTGGCCATTCACAACCTCACCGACCCCTCCAACATCGGCACCATCCTCGGCATCTCCGCCATCACCGTCGGCGCCGACTCACACTCTGCCTACGGCCCCGGCCTGAAAGGCTACGGCAAAAGCGTCGGCGTCAGCCTCCTGCAGGACGCAACCGGCGCAATTCTTCGGAGTCTTTGCCATCCCGGTCATCGCCCACCAGGACCCTCGCTACTTCCGCATGCCGCACGCCAGCATTTCAAGACGCATCGCCTACTCCGTCTCACGCTCCGTCGTCTCGCAGCACGATGACGGTCACACCATGCCCAACTACGCCGTCCTCCTTACCTATCCAATCTCTGCCGAGATCTCCAACCTCTACGTACCGGGCATTCAATCCAACGCCGCCTCGACCGGAAAACGAATCCTGACCGGCTACGCCCTCGACCCCATCAACAACCTCCTCACCGAATTCCTCCCCGACATCGCCAGCCGCATTCACGTCCGCGTCATCGTCGTTCAGCGCATCCTCAATCAACATCGCCAGCACCAACGGCGCCGCCGGTCTCCCATAATTCGACGGTTAACCCCTGCTCCGTCCAGCCCCCGTTATCCCCGTTCAATGCAAATTTTCGCCGTTCAATAACAGTCGCTTCGATATGGCTTCCAAGGTGCGTACCCTTGAACAGGGAATCGGAAACCCACTACGTTGCATCTCTTTATAAAACCGATAGATGGCCGCGGTTCGCTGTCACGAAGAATCACGAGAAGCACACAGGAGAAAAGTCAATGCCGAAGGCAAAATTATTCGAGAAATCTCTCACCTACGGAGCCAAAGGAGCTTGGGCAGTATTCAGCCGATTGAACTCAATCAGCCCCAACAAGAGCTTCACCCCCAAGTGGAGCGACAAGCCCCTGCTCAAGAGCTACCAGAAAGAGAAGCCGCCCCTCGGATGGCCCCGCACCACCGACTCCCTCTGCCCCAAGTGCATTCCTGAGATTCGTCAGCAGATCGTCGACGGCAAACTCCCCCACGAAATTCTCCTCAACGAAAAAGTCGGCGAGATCAAGGCCCAGATCATCGAGCGCGACGGCAAGATCCTCATGGTCAAGGACTGCCCCATCCACGGCCACTTCGAAGACGTCATGTCCATCGACCCCGCCTTCTTCAAGCACCTCGAAGAGGTCTTCCCCGGCCGCGACATCCGCGCCCACAACGACGAGAAGCTCCACAACCACGGCACCTCCACCGTCACCCACGGCCGCGGCTCGGTCCTCACCATCGACCTCACCAACCGCTGCAACATGATGTGCGACCCCTGCTTCATGGACGCCAACCAGGTCGGCTTCGTCCACGAACTCACGTGGGACGAGATCAAGACCATGCTCGACAACGCCATCACCATCAAGCCGCGTCGTCAGATGTCGCGTCCAGTTCTCCGGCGGCGAGCCCACCCTCTCGCCCGTACTTCCTCGACGCCGTCGCCTACGCCCGCAAGGTCGGCTACACCGTCCGTGCAGGCCGCGACCAACGGCATCGAGTTCGCCAAGTCCAAGGAGTTCTCCAAGGCCGCCGCTGAAGCCGGTCTCCGCTACGCCTACCTCCAGTTCGACGGCATCGGCAACGCCGCCAACTCGCACCGCAAGGTCGGCAACGCGTTCGACGTGAAGCTCCAGGCCATCCACAATCTCCACGAGGCCGGCGTCGACATCGTTCCCGTCACCACCATCGTCAACGGCATCAACAACGAGCAGGTCGGCCGCATCATCCAGTTCGCGCTCGACAACCCGAAGAAGATCAACTTCCTCAGCTTCCAGCCAGTCAGCTTCACCGGCCGCGACGAAGACGTCTCCGACGAGCGCCGCGCCGCCCAGCGCTACACCCTCTCGCACCTCGCCCACGACGTCAAAAACCAGACCGGCATCGGCGAGCCCACCCGCGACTGGTTCCCCATCACCTTCATGCAGCACCTTCTCCGACTTCGCCGACCTCGTCCACGGACCCGACCGCGACTGGGGCCAGCTCTCCTGCGGCTGCCATCCCAACTGCGGCATCGGCATCGCCATCATGATCGACAAGGAGACCAAGGAAGCCGTTCCCGTCACCGCCTTCCTCGACGCCGTCGCAGCTCGCCAAGGACGTCGCCAAGGTCAACGACGCCGCCCGCGGCAAGACCCTCTCGCTGATCGGCATGACGCTCGCGCTGCTGAGCAACTACAACCCCTCCAAAGCTCCGACCCACTTGAAGATGAAGGACCTGTTGCTGAAGTTCGACAAGTGCTTCGGCGCCACCAGCGCAACTACGGCTCCGTCAAAGCCGACCGCACCAAGGCCGACATCGACAAGCGCCGCGCCGATCGCTGGAACTTCCTCTTCATCGCCGGCATGTGGTTCCAGGACCTCTTCAACTACGACTTCCGCCGCACCGAGCAGTGCATCATCCCCTACGCCACACAAGAGGGTGAGATCAGCTTCTGCGCGTACAACACCGGCGTGGGCTGGCGCAACATCATCGAGAAGATGCACATGACCTCCACCCTCACCAAGTGGTACGAGGAGCACGGTCGTCACGAGATCTTCGCCGGCGGCAAGAAGGTCGGCCTCGAGAAGGAAGCCACCTACGACCTCGTCCTCAACGACGAGCACGTCAACGCCGCTGCCAACGACACCTTCGACAAGTCCGGCATCGCGAAGAACTCTCGCGAAGAAAAGATCCGCGCACGCGACGCGAAGATCAAGCAGGACGCCGAAAACGCCCGCATGGCCAAGCTCTACCGCAAGGAAATCCTCCAGGAGCCCGACGCTCCCGCCGGCTTCATCTCCCTCGGAGAGATCAAGCCTGCAGCACCCAAGGTCGAAGAAACCGTCTCCGGCGACTAATTCATCTCTAACCCAAATCATAAAGGCCGCCAGCAATGGCGGCCTTCATGATTGGACCTAACCATTTAGGGAGCTTCTCGTCCTGCGCGAACGATACGATCAATTTGCTGGCTTCCTCCGATTTCTTCGGAATCATTGGAGAAGGATTATTTTCCGGGCCCACAAGGATAGACGCTCTCTGGGAGCTCTTCTCCTTTTGTTTAGCATGATTGGGTATTGCTTGTACTACGGGTTTCTATTGTTCAAGAGCCCCCTAAGTATCGTAATGCTTGGACTTGGACTGTTAGTAACATGGAGAATCCGAAAATCACACGCGAAGGACGATGAAACACTAATTCGTCTGTCTAACTATGAGCCTGTCAATGCTGCGCCAGCCGAGTCGGCTACTCTGACTTTGAGATTGGAAACTATGAGGCTGTGGTTGCTGGTATGGAGAGCATCCAGTGAGAATCTCCTTGGAAGACAAACCGTGCCGAACGGCAAGGAAATTCTGACCCGCAGAGTGGTCCTCGATAAGCTTGAGGCACTTGATTTACGAGACGAACTTACAGAGAAAGAACGTGACCTTCATCTCTTGCCGGATGGAGGATGGAGCACGGAATCTATCGCAGAGAATCTCTTCAGGGTTGCCGAGCTTGAAGCACTACAGTATGCAAGTGGTGCAATCCGTATGCTCTCGCCCATCGAAGATTTTGATCGAATTCAACGAATTGAAATAGAAAGCATCCGAAATGCTACCAAGGATATTTCATGGCAGCCACGTGAAACTTTTGATATTCGTCGCGAAAGAGATATGGCGGCGATCTTTTATTTAAGGTGCTTAGGAGAACAGGTGCAGCGAGGGATAGTGCAAAAGAATTTAGATGAAGAGCAAAACAGAATTCTTAATGAAGCCACAACGAACGCAGGCAACCACAATAAGGACTTCCTTATCGGGACTAAGATTGTTAGCGAAGTCGAAAGTGACAAATTTAAACTTCGCTGCTGGGCAATCTTACCTGCGATTCAAGACGCTACAACATGCCTTATCGGTACTTGAAGTCTAGCTCCTAAAACTCCACCAACTCCACACCCAGCTTCTCAAAATGCTTCCGGTTCAGTGTAGCCACCTGCAACCCATGCACCCGAGCCGTCGCGGCAATTAGCGCATCGGCCGGGTCCAATGTATGCGCAGCCTTTTTTCTCTCCGCAATCAGCCGCCCACTTAGCTCAGCGATCTCAACCGTCACCGGCAATATCCGATTGGCAAACTCACTGCGTAGACGGCTCTCAAGCCACTCTTCGAGTCTGTCGCGTTTAGAACCTCGCGAAAGCATCTCAATCCCAAACCGCAATTCCTGAAACACAATCGCGCTCAACATCAACGAGAACTCATCCTGCCGCTTCCACCAATTCATCACCGCAACGTTCGGCTGCATCTTCGAAGTCTGAGAGACCACATTCGTATCCAATAGATAGGTCAAAACTCAACCTTTCGTGGCTTCCACTTCAACCGCGGAAACTCAACATCGACACCATCCTCCGGCGGACACCGAAGCGCATCCCAAAGCCGTTTCCCGGAAGTCTCTCCCGCAACCGGCGCACTCGCCACAACGGAGACTCTCGTCCTCCGCGCCAACTCCTCCTCTGTCATCAACACAAATCTTTTCTTTCTCCGCTCCACCAACTGCGGCCCTTCATTCTCGGCCTTGTCCAGGACTGCGCTGAACTTTGCCTTCGCCTCAGCTACTGCCCAATTTGCCATCTCGCACCTCAATTATGACCATTCTAGTCATATTGACTACATTAGTCACTTTCAACGGGTCAAGGCCATGATTAAAACAACAGGCCTCGTCCGACGGACGAGGCCTGCATGCAACTCAAGCAGTTCTACTTCCAAGCTAACCGAATCCGCCGTGTCACCATCCCCGCCCCCAAACTGCCAAGCCCGAGCAGCCCAACCAGCGGCCACTCGCTTCCAGTCTTAGGCAATGCCGTTGGAGCAGGCTCAGCCGCTGCGGTCTGCGTCGGTTGAGCCGGTTGTTGTGAGCTCTCTACCAGCAGCACGTCCACCGTGTCCGGAACGTGAGCCTGAGGCTGAGGCTTAGGCGCAACGCCCGTCACAGACTTGTGCATCGAAGCCTCGATGACGGGCTCTTCCGTCACCACCATCGCGCTCACATTCATCCCCTTCCTCAGTTCAAAGACCGTGTCTTTCTTGCCGTTGACGTTGAATACCTGCCCCTTAGGAACGTTGTACTGCTTGTTCGTCCCATCGGGCAGTGTGAGGATCACTGTGCTCGGCGCATTCACGTGCCAGACCTTTCCGTCAATCGTGCGTACCGTGACAATCGTCTTCGGAGTGGTCTTGGTCGTAATCGTCTGCGTCAGGTGCGTCCCCGGCTTCAGATCCCCTATCGTCATCTGTTTGCCGTCGACCGTAAACGTCTGACTGGGGGAAACAACGAAATCTTCCGCCGTACCGTCGGGTAATCTCACGAGAAGTTCATTGCCCGACACATAAACCACCGTGCCGCTCCTCACCGTTGTCTCGTACGTCGACGGCCCCTTCATAACGGTCGTCGAACTGACGTCCTGTGCCCAGACGCCTGTTGATATCAGCGCGCAGGCCAACGTGCACAACGCCGCGCGGAAAATGGAACATCCGTCTGCTGGTCAAATTTGCAATTGCCATTCTTTCCTCCTATTGGTTTAGCCGCGCATTTCGGCTTACGGCTGGTTGTGCATCTGCTCGCAAAGACGCAGAGACGATAAATCGCTCCGGCGCACTCCCCACAAAATAGAAGGGGAAACAAGTCACAAGAGTGATCGAGGACTTAGGCCTGGGTTGAAGAACCGAAACATCCTGCGGGGTCACTACCGTTATTTGATCGATGACATACGTTGCTTCTCCTTCAGGTAAAGCAAGCTTGATCTCATCCCCCGTGGTGACATCCTTGAGCCCGCGAAAAAATCCATCCCGATGGCCCGCAATTCCGAGGTTCCCCGGCTGGCCGGGATGCGCCGTTCCCGTAATCCGCCCTACCCCCCGGTCCAGCGTCACGTCATCGGTGCCTTCAAACACAGGAACTTCAAGATGAATCTTTGGAATCGACAGCACCGCAAGCGGCGTTCCAAACGCGTGGCTCAGGCTCTCGTTGTAAGCCCGTAACCGCTTATCGCTCCACAGGCTCGTATCCACGCCTGCCGGCCTCGGTGTGCCGGAATCCGCATGCGATGAAACAAACCCGGCAGCAGCCTTTTGCTGAAATGCCGCAACGACAGAGCGCGAAACAATGACTCCATACAGGCGGACACCAAGGTAGGCACTGAGAAGGATCACTCCTGTCGTCAGCAGGATACGTTCCAACGAACGGACGACACGGGCCCTTGGGGATATCGCCTTTACGGTCATTGAAACCGTCCTTGCGCGAATCTGGCCCCGGGAAAAAAATTACTTCTGGCACTTCTACATCGGAGAATCCCTTTAACTCTATGCCGGGTACCATACTCCTTCTTGGCCGGCCTTTGATACTGGTGGAATCCCTAGGTGCCTGACCACGATAATCAGTTCTTCTTACGATCAGCCTTCGCCCACATCCGCATCACCGCTCGTGCCCGACACTTCATCGCCTTGGTCCCGTCCCGCAAAAACCGCTCAACCATCTCTTCCGCTTCATCCCGCAACGAAGCCTCCTCCAAAGCCAGCAGCCCTATCCCCTCTACCGCGGAACATCGCACCACATTGCTCTCGTCATCAGTCAGCAGCCACATCGTCCGAGCCGCCCGCAAACGCTGCGCCCTTGTCTGCGCGACCCGAGGCACCACCAGCCCGAGATGCCACCGTGTCCGAGACTCCTGCACCGGCAAAGTCTCCAGCAATCCAGCCAATTCGTCAGCGTAACGCTCCAACAACCCGCCATCCCGATCCGTAATCCGCCGAGCCACATCCGCCGCCCGCTTCCTCACCTCGACATCATCCCCAAAAAGCTCCCGCACCAAGGCCCGAACCCCAGCCTTATCCCCACCAATCTCCTCCGCAATCGCCCGAGCGCGCCCCAAACCCCAAGCCCCGCTCCGCAGCCGCCGCCCTAAAGACTCCATGCGGCGAAGTATATTCAATCCGTCTCCTCGGAGCCGCACTTGACAACCCTGCGAGCCAAAAACCCACCCGAATTAAGAGCCCCCACGGCCCTCAAAGCAAAAAGTCCGGACTCTCAAACCGAGAAGTCCAGACTTAAAGTCTCTCTTTCAAATACTTTGCGTACTTTGTGACGGGGAAGGGGGTACTTGAAACTACTCCCCGGAAGCACCCGAACTCCGGCTGGAATGAGCCCGCCGAACCTGTGCCACAATCGCCCGCTTCTGCTTCGTCCCAAAAACCCACTGCCGCACCGGACCCACGTCCACATGCACAAACTGGCTCACCGGATAATACCCAACCCCACCGGCCTGCAGCGAAAGAGCCGCATCCCTCAACTGCGCCGTCGAAACCCCGTCCACCCGCAAGTCGATCGCATGCCCTTCCATATGCTGGCTATGTTCAGCGACCCCGGTCTGAGGCGAATGGTGCCTCAGCGCCGCATTCGTCTCCGGCGTCCTATAGCCACACACCACGCTGATCACGCTATTCAGTTTCCCCAACCGCGCCAGCATCGCATGCAGCACATCAAATTCCTTAGGATCGTAGCTGCTCACATCCTGCGTATTGTGGTCGCGCAGAAAGTAATTCAGCTTATCCAGAGCTTCCGGAACATACGTATCCCCAACCCGGTAAACAATATCCAGGCTCTCCCCCGTATGCAGATTGGTCAGCTTAAGCTGATACGGTTTTCCGTCAGTTGACGCCACATCCGTAGAAGTCTCATCAGGAGCCGCCTCAACCGGCATCACTCCCGGTACGACCGCTTCACCCGACATCATCACCGGATGCGTCTTCAGATGCATCGAACTCTTAAAGTCCCGCATGCACCCGGGTCTTCACTGTCCTGGCCCACGACGACCCACTCACCCCAAACATCACAACCGTCGCCGTCGCAACCATCGCGAAACCCTTCAAGCTGAATAAACGCATCCATACTCCTGACCCTTCAAATCTCACGCGAATGTGAATTGCCAATGCATTCTCCCAAATCTCATTCGCTGATACCAGTTTACCTAACCCATATAGAAATTGAATGTAACTTTAGCGTCATACTTCCAAGAGTGCCTCGGGACGACCGAGCAGTATCCCATAAACCACCGTGTTGCTATCAGTTACATGCCGAGGCTGGCATCTTCTGACCGGTAACCTTCTCATATACCAACCTCGCGGCCGCAATATCTTCAATCGCTATCCCCACAGACTTGAACACCACGGGCATGTCCCTCCGATCAAACGAAGCTCCATCAAGCAGCTCCCCAATCTCGGCCGTTACTTCAGCCTTCGCCAGTAGAATATCCCCCGGCTCGCGCATCGCCGCCTCGCGCGACTCCACCACCACCGCCCCTCGCATAGCCTCATCATCCAGCTCCCGCCGCTCAGGAGTCACCGCTCCCACCGCACAAACCACTGCATCCTGCTTTAGCCATCGGCCTTGCAGTACGGGCATCGGAGAACTGGTCAGCGTCAACACCACATCCGCCCCCCTGACCGCATCCTCCGCCGAAGCCACCCGGGCCCCCACCTCCTCGGCGAACCGCCGAGCGTTCTCCTCCGACCGACTCCATACCCGAATCTCCTCAAAGCTCCTAACCCGCGCCAGCGCCATCATATGCGACCGAGCCTGCACCCCACTCCCCAGAATCCCCAACACCTTCACATCCTTCCGTGCGAGGCAATCCACCGCCACCGCCGAAACCGCCGCCGTCCGCATCTCCGTAATCAGCCGGCCATCCATTACGGCCAGCGGTTCTCCCGTATCCGAGCGAAAGAGCTGAATCATCGCCATATGCGTATGCTTCCGCAGCTCAACGTTCCCCGGATAGAACGTAACCATCTTCGCCCCCATCACGCCGCCATAGACTGCCGGCATCACCGCAAACCATCCCCCATGCGAGGCGACCTTCATCACCGAACGCAAAGGCTGAACCACCCGTCCCGCAGAAAACTCCACCAGCGCCTGCCGGATCGCCGGAATCAGGTCGTCATACGACAACACTGCCCGTACCTGGTCCTCATTCAGAAATATCTGCTTGTCAGCTGCCATGGATATCCCTCATTATCATCCCCGCCACATCGCTGTGGCACCCTTGTAGCATGCATCTCGATCCCATCCAACTCCGCGTTCTCGGCTCCCTCGTCGAAAAAGAGATCACCACGCCCGAAAACTATCCCCTCTCGCTCAACGCTCTCATCAATGCTTGCAACCAGCGCTCGAGCCGCGATCCCGTCCTCGATCTCACCGAAGACGAGGTACGCCAGGCCCTTCACACACTTGAGGACCTCTCCCTCGTCACCACCGTCCGAGACGCCCGCGTCCCCAAATACGAGCACCGCATCCGCACAGTCCTCAATCTCCGCCGCGACGAAACCGCCGTCCTCTGTCTCTTGATGCTCCGCGGCCCCCAAACTCCCGGCGAACTCCGCAGCCGCGCCGACCGCCTCTACACCTTCGACGACCTGGCAACGGTCCAGTCGACTCTCGAACGCCTTGCCAATCGCTCGCCCACCTCCGAAGGAGGTGAAACCCCAACCGGCCCGCTCACCACCATACTTCCCCGCCAGCCCGGTTCTCGCGAGGCTCGTTACGCACATCTCCTCGGAGATCAAACGAACCTTGCCCAACACGAGCATGGCCCGGCCACCGAAGCCCTTCCATCCAGCCGTCAAGACTCCCCGGCGAACCAGCGTCTCGCCCGCATGGAGGCCGAGATCTCCGCACTCACGACCGCTCTCCAGGATCTCCAGGCCCGCCTCGATCGGTTGGAGTCAAAGGCATGATCCATATGCTCCAATGGTTCTTTCTCTTGCGTTGCGGGCCCAATTGAACTAGAAAAATAACTCCCCATGTCAGAATCCCTCACTCACGACCATCAGACGGCACCCCGAATCGGTCATGGCCGGCGTGAGGATGACATCCGGCATGAGCGTCTAGCACGCCTCCTGACTCAGGTCACAGAAGGGATTATCTGCGTCG
Organism: uncultured Acidobacteriaceae bacterium; assembly: GCA_963802695.1. Lineage (GTDB taxonomy): Bacteria > Acidobacteriota > Terriglobia > Terriglobales > Acidobacteriaceae > Edaphobacter. The sequence goes on along the minus strand of CAWDJN010000009.1, from coordinate 13,891 downwards.
ACCAGAACTGGCGCGTCACCTATGCGAACGAGGAGGCAACCCGCCGCAGCAAGATGCTGCCCTCCGATATTGGTGGAACCCGCACGTTCTGGGAGATTTACCCCCACCTCATCGGTACCGAGCTCGAGCAGTTCTACCGCAAGGTCATGCGGACCGGTGAGAAGGGAAGTATTGAGTACTACTCCGAACGCATCGACGCCTGGCTCGACGTCTCGGTCTATCCGACCGACGAAGGCATTGCCCTCTACTATCACGACGTCACCGACCGGAAGGGCGCCGAACTTCTCCGCGATACCTCCATACGGCAGCTCCGTAAGGTGCTTGAGACCACCACCGACTCCGTCGCCAGTATCAACCGCGACTGGAAGATCTCTTTCCTCAATCGCCGCGCCAAAGAGCTCCTCAGCCCTAAGGGTGAACTTCTAGGCAAAGACCTCTGGCAGGAATTCCCCGTCGCCGCACAGAACGAGGAGATCCGTCGTTACCTCATCCGTGCCATGGACGAAGGCGTTCCCAGCGAATTCGAGACCTTCTACCCGGACCCTCTCAACCTCTGGCTTTCGGTCCAGTGTCGTCCGTTCGAGGACGGAATCGTCCTCTTCTTCCGCGACGTCACCGCCGAACGCGTCTCTCGCCAGGCCCTCCTCGATCAGCAGGCAACTCTCGCCTTCGTCCAGCAGACCGCCCGCGTCGCCACATGGGAGATGGATCTCGTCAACCGCACCGTCAAATTCGGCGAGGGCTCCTATCCCGTCTACGGACGTCCCTTCTCCGAAATCGCTACGATTGACGATCTGGACAAGATCATCCGGCCTTCCGACCTCGTCCACGTCCAGCAGGATGCCAAGAGAGCGATCGACACAAACACCATCAGCATCGTCGACTATGAGGTCTTCACTCCCGAGGGCGGCACCCTCTGGGTCGAATGCCGCCGCGTCCCCGTCTACAACAGCGCAGGAGTCGCCACTCACCTGCGCGGCATGACCTCCGACATCACCGGGCGCAAGCGGAACGAAGAAGCGCTCGCCACCTCCGAAGAGCGTTACCGCGTCCTCGCCGACCTCAACCCACAGGCCATCTGGATGGGAGCTCCCGACGGCAGCGATCACCTACGCCAACCAGGACTTCCTCGACTACATCGGCCTCACCATCGACGAACTCGGTGGCCTGCGGCTGGCTCGAAGCCTTCTACCCCGGCGACCGTCAACGCGTCCTCCAGGCTTGGACACACGCCGTCACCACCGGCGTCGACTACGATATCGAAGCCCGCATGATCCGCGCCCGCGACGGCCACGTTCGCTGGTGGTGGCTTCGCGCCCTGCCCGTCCGCGACGACTCCGGCAAAATTCTCCACTGGCTCGGCGTCGCCATTGACATCCACGACCGCAAAACCTTCGCCGAAACCCTCCAGCGCGCCAGGAGGAGACCGAGCGACAGCGCGCCGAACTCGAAACCATCTACCAGACCGCTCCCATCGGCCTCGCCCTCTTCGATCCCGTCGAGTTCCGCTACCTGCGCGTCAACGACCGTCAGGCCGAAACCCTCGGCCTTCCCAGAGAAAAGATCCTCGGCCGTCCCATCACCGAGCTCGCCCCCCTCAAAGGCCTCGGAGAGATCTTCGAGCAGGTCGCCAAGGGCCATCCCGTCCGAAACCATCTCCTCGAAGGCGAACTCCCAACCCGACCCGGCGAGCATCGCTTCTGGAACGTCAGCTACTCGCCCATCTACAACACCGACGGCACCGTCGAGGCCATCGCCGCCGTCGTCCTCGAGATCACCACCCAGAAAAAGGCCGAAGCCGCCCTCATTCAGAGTGAAAAACTCGCTGCCGTCGGCCGCCTCGCCAGCTCCATCTCGCACGAGATCAACAACCCGCTCGAGGCCATCACCAATCTTCTCTATCTCGTCGGGTTATCCGACGATCTTCCCGTGGGCGTTCGCAACTACGTCCAGATCGCCCAGAGCGAGCTCTCCCGCGTCTGCCAGATCGCTACTCAGACCCTCCGCTTCCATCGTCAGGCCGTCAACGCCACCCAAGTCACCGCTGCCGACCTCGTCGACGCCGTCCTCAACCTCTATCAGGGACGGCTCACCAACTCCGAGCATCCAGGTCGAAGCCACCTACTCGCCCGACACCTCAATCCTCTGCTTCGAAAACGACATCCGCCAGGTCCTCAACAACCTCATCGCCAACGCCATCGACGCCATGCGTCAGGTGGCGGCCGCCTACTCGTTCGCGCACACGACACCACTCGCTACTCCGCAACATCCCAAGGCACGCCACGGCGTCCGCATCACCATCGCCGACACCGGCCACGGCATGACACCCACCGTGCAGGCCCGCATCTTCGAGCCCTTCTACACCACCAAAGACCTCAACGGCACCGGCCTCGGCCTCTGGATCTCCGACGGCATCGTCAACCGCCACCACGGCCGCCTCACCTACGCAGCTCCCAGCACCCCGTCCACCACGGAACCGTCTTCTCTCTCTTCATTCCTAAGTTGGAAACCCGCGACCCCATAGTCGAAACCCATAGCTGACGTCTCAGAACGAACGGCCTGCCCTCAAACGAATCACTCTCGGATAGCCGCAAGGAGCTCCATGCCCAACCACTACGACGCCATCATCATAGGAACTGGAGCGGGAGGCGGCACACTCGCACTCCACCTCGCGCAAGCAGGGAAGAGCATCCTCATCCTCGAGCGCGGTCCTTTTCTCCCCCAGGAAAAACTCAACTGGGACACCTCCGCCGTCTTCCTCGACAACCGTTACCACACCAAAGATGTCTGGCTCGACAAGAATGACGAGCCTCTCCACCCCCAGCAGGCCTACTACGTCGGCGGCCAGACCAAGGTCTACGGAGCCGCGCTCTTCCGCCTCCGGGCAGAAGACTTCGGCGTCCTTCACCACAAAGGCGGCATCTCCCTCGCGTGGCCACTCACCTACGCTGACTTCGAACCCTACTACTGCCGTGCCGAAGAGCTCTTCGCCGCCCACGGCCATCTCAACGACGACCTCACCAGCCCTGATCCCACTGAACCCTTCCACTCTAAACCGTACCCATTCCCCGCGCTCCCCAACGAGCCGCGCATGCAGGCCATCCACGACGACGTCAAGAAGCTCGGCTACCATCCCTTTCCCGTTCCTCTCGGCCTCAAGCGCAACACCGCCGACCCCGTCGAATCCAAATGCATCCGCTGCGACACCTGCGACGGCTACCCCTGCCTCGTCCACGCCAAATCCGACGCCGACATCAACTGCATCCGCCAGATCATGCATCTCCCGAACGTCACGTTGATGACAGAAGCAAAAGTAACCAAAATAGTTACAAACTCGACCGGGACCGCCGTCACTGGGGTTGAAGTCCAGCACAACGGCCCAGCCGATGCACCGCCAGAGCCCGCAACCTACTTCGGAAGCATCATCGCCGTCTGCTGTGGAGCCATTAACTCCGCCGCTCTTCTCCTGCAGTCCGCCACCGATCACCACCCGCACGGCCTCGCCAACAACAGCTCCGACATGGTCGGCCGCCACTTCATGTACCACCAGGCCGACGCCATCCTCTCCCTCAGCTTTAATCGTAACAACGACAGTTACATGAAAACCTGGGGCACAAACGACTTCTACTTCCGCGACCCCAACGGCGAATACGATTTCCCCATGGGCTCCGTCCAACCCATCGGCAGCTTCCACCACGAGATGATGAAGGACGACGCGCCACCCCTCACTCCCGGCTTCGTCCTCGAAACCATGAAAGACCACGCCGTCCCCTGGTGGCTCATGACCGAAGACCTCCCCGACCCCAACAACCGCGTCACCCTTACTACCTGCGCCGACGGTACCCCACAAATCAAGCTCTCCTACACCGACAACAACGTCGAATCCTTCACCCGCCTCAAAGAGCGCTGGATCGACGTCCTGAAGCAGGCCGGCCACGCCGACACCTCCGTCCCCTTCCACGCCTACTTCAAAAAACGCATTCCGCTCGAAGGTGTCGGCCATCAGAACGGCACCTGCCGTTTCGGCGCCGACCCAAAGACATCCGTCCTCGACATCCACTGCAAGGCCCACGACCTCGACAACCTCTACGTCGTCGACGCCAGCTTCTTCCCCAGTTGCGGCGCGGTCAACCCGTCCCTCACCATCATCGCCAACGCCATCCGCGTCGCCGACCACCTCCTCGCCGATCGCCTCACCTGATCCGACATAGCAGCGTTGTTATGTTTCGGAACTGGCCCAAAAGCGTCATCTCGACCGAAGCTGCTCACGGTTCTATCGTGAGCAGCGCAGTGGAGAGACCCCCGCATTTCGCCTTTGTTGTTGCTTCTAGTACCCCAGGCTTCAGCCTTGGGTTTCTACGTGTGCCTTGTATCCACCAGGGACACGGCGAGAGTGTCATTCCAAGCAATTGTTCAAAGACCGAAGTATTATGTCTCCGAAGCGCTTTTCACACTCGTCGTCCGACACCGAAGCGCCACCATCACCGGAGACCTCTCTTCATGCTGCAAGTCCGCCTCTTCCTCGCCGCACTCCTCCTCGCCGCGCCGGTCGTCGCCCAGACCAACACCACCCTCCTCGTCAACATCGACCACCGCCCCGCCACCTCCCTCAACGGCGACTGGCACGTCATCGTCGACCAGTACGCCACCGGCCTCTACGACTTCCACCAGAATCTCCGCAAAGACGGCTTCTTCATGAACGCCCCCTTCGACCCCAACGGCCACCCGCAGGACTACAACTTCGCCAACGCCTCCACGCTCAAGGTCCCCGGCGACTGGAACACCCAGCGCCCCGACCTCCTCTACTACGAAGGCCCCATCTGGTACGAGCGCGACTTCCAACACACCGCCAAACCCAACACCCGCACCTTCCTCCACATCGGCGCCGCCAACTACCGCACGTTCGTCTGGGTCAACACCCAAAAAGTCTGCGAGCATGAAGGCGGCTTCACCCCCTTCGACTGCGACCTCACCAGCGTCCTTCACAACGGCAACAACTTCGTCGTCCTCTCCGTCGACAACACCCGCATCGCCGACGGCGTCCCCACCCTCCAGACCGACTGGTGGAACTACGGCGGCCTCACCCGCGACGTCTCCCTCGTCGAAGTCCCCACCCAGTTCATCGACGACTACGACCTCCACCTCAGCCGCACCGACCACTCCCTCATCGAAGGCTACGTCCACGTCGAAGGAGCGCCTGCCAGACTCCGAAGTCACCGTCTCCATCCCCGAACTCAACGCCACCACGCGACGCCACCGTCGACGCCAACTCCCGCGCCGCCATCACCCTCCCCGTAAAATCCCTCAGCCTCTGGTCGCCAGAAAACCCCAGGCTCTACAAGGTCGAGCTCTCCTCGGCCCCGACAAAATCGAAGACGACATGGGCTTCCGCACCATCGAAACCCGCGGCACCGAGATCCTCCTCAACGGCCAGCCCGTCTTCCTCCGCGGCATCTCCATCCACGCCGAAGCCCCCTACCGCACCGGCCGCGCCTACTCGCAAAAAGACGTCGACACCCTCCTCGGCTGGGCCAAAGAACTCGGCTGCAACTACGTCCGCCTCGCCCACTACCCCCACGACGAGCGCATGACCCGCACCGCCGACAAACTCGGCCTCATGGTCTGGTCCGAGATCCCCGACTACTGGGCCCTTCAGTTCGACAACCCCGCCGTCCTCGCCAAATCCAAGCAGCAGCTAGGCGAAATGATCCGCCGCGACCGCAACAAGGCCTCCATCGTCCTCTGGTCCGTCGCCAACGAAACCCCCAACACCGAGGCCCGCACCAAATACCTCACCACCATGGCCGACCTCACTCGCCAGCTCGACCCCACCCGCCTCGTCACCGCCGCCCTCCTGGTCCGCACCGAGAAAAATCCCGACGGCCACGGCACCACCAAAATCGTCGACGACCCCCTCGGCAACGCCCTCGACGTCATCGGCACCAACGAGTACATCGGCTGGTACGAGCAGCACGCCGAAGGCGCCGACACCACCACCTGGGACATCCGCTACCAGAAGCCCCTCATCATGTCCGAGTGGGGCGGCGACGCCCGAGCCGGCAACCACGCCCCCAAGGCAGACACCACACCCGCCCTCTGGACCGAGGAGTATCAAGCCGAGATCTACCACCATCAGATCGCGATGCTCAACAAGATCCCGCAGCTCCGCGGCACCAGCCCCTGGCTCCTGATGGACTTCCGCTCCGCCCGCCGCGTCAACCCCGGCCTCCAGGACAACTTCAATCGCAAGGGCCTCATCTCCGACCAGGGAGAAAAAAAACAGGCATTCTTCATCCTCCAAAAAGCGTACAAAGACAAAACACTAGGCAAACCCGAATAGAGTGATGATGAAACTAGCCCTTTCTCTATATCCTGCTCGCATTCGTAGTCGCTCCGGCAACAGCGGCCACACCCGCGAAGCCGGACTTCGGCCCCAACGTCCTCGTCTTCAACCCCACAACACCCGCAGCCGACATCCAGACCCAGATCGACAAGGTCTACGCCACGCAGCATCGCAACGAATTCGGCCCCGACCGCAACGCCATCCTCTTCCTACCCGGCGACTACCACGTCGACGTCCCCATCGGCTTCTACACCCAAGTCCTCGGCCTCGGCGTCTCGCCCGACACCGTCCACATCACCGGCAACGTCCACTCCGACGCGGCAGCCCGCAACAACAACGCCACCACCACCTTCTGGCGCGCCGCAGAAAACTTCTCCGTCGCCCCCACCGGCGGCACCATGCAATGGGCCGTCTCTCAGGCCGCGCCCTTCCGTCGCATGCACGTCCAGGGCGACATCGTCCTCAATCAAAACAAGGGCTGGGCCAGCGGCGGCTGGATGTCCGACACCCTCGTCGACGGCAACGTCGACTCCGGCACCCAGCAGCAATGGATCTCCCGCAACAGCGAGTGGCACAGTTGGACTGGCTCCAACTGGAACATGGTCTTCGTCGGCGTTCCCAACCCACCCGAAGGCGACTGGCCCAGCCCTCCCTACACAAAAGTCGCTCAAACCCCAATCGTCCGCGAAAAACCCTTCCTTCAAGTCGACTCCTCCGGCAACTACAGCGTCCTCATCCCTTCGCTCTGCACCAACAGCTCAGGCATCACCTGGCACTCCGGCACCACCCCGGAAAAGCCATCCCGATTCGCAGTTCTACATCGCCCACCCTAATCGCGACAACGCCGCCACCATCAACGCCCAACTCGCAAAGGGCAAAAACCTCCTTCTCACTCCTGGCATCTACGACCTCACCGAACCCATCCGCATCACTCGTCCCAACACCGTTGTCCTCGGCCTCGGCTTCGCCACACTTCACCCCATCAACGGCACCGCAGCCATCACCACCGCGGACGCCGACGGCATCATCATCGCCGGCCTCCTCCTCGACGGGGGGCCGGCAGAATCCCCAGTCCTCCTTCAAGTGGGGCCGAAGCAAAGCAAAGGCAGCCACGCCAAAAATCCCATCTCCCTCCACGACATCTTCTTCCGCGTCGGCGGAGCAGGCGTCGGCCGGACAATCGGCAACCTCGAGATCAACAGCAACGACACCATCGTCGACCACACCTGGATCTGGCGAGCCGACCACGGCGCCGGAGTCGGCTGGACCAGCAACACCAGTCAGAACGGTCTCGTCGTCAACGCCGACAACGTCACCATCTACGGCCTCTTCGTCGAACACCACCAACAATTCCAGGTTCTCTGGAACGGCAACGCCGGCCGCACCTACTTCTATCAATCCGAGATCCCCTACGACCCACCCGACCAGCCCAGCTACACCAGCGCCGCCAACACCAACGGCTGGGCCTCCTACAAAGTAGCCAACACCGTCACCACCCACGAAGCCTGGGGCCTCGGCATCTACAGCGTCTTTCGTAAACCAGACGTCAACCTCACCCGCGCCATCGAAGTCCCGGCCAACCCGAACATCCGCTTCCACGACATGATCACCGTCGCCCTCGGCCACCTCGGCGAGATCAGCAACGTCATCAACGACACCGGCGGCCCCACAGCCCTCACTCCGCGTGTCACTCCAAAGGTGACAAACTATCCCTGATGGGCAGCGTCATGCGGTGTGCGAATTCGAAACTCAACTCAGCCCGCCCAATTGGGCTCCTCTGCGCATTGCTTCTTTTCAGCGCGATTCTTCGTGGCCAGCAACCCGCACCCACCCCAGTCTCGCAACTCCCCGACGCACCCAACACCTCCGTCATCTCCGGCACCGTTACCGACACGCAGGAAGCAACCATCTCCAACGCCCGCATCGCCCTCGAAAAGACCGACGACAAAACTCTCCGCACCACTCAGTCAGACGCCAACGGAGCCTTCTCCTTCACCACCGTCTCCCCCGGAAAATACCTCATTAGAATCACCGCTCCCGGCTTCGCCGACTGGAAGATTGAAGACATCGTCATTCGTTTCGGCGAGAACCTCGTTCTGCCTCCCATCGTCCTCGGCGTCGAATCCATCAAATCCACAGTCGACGCCATCACTCAGGAAGATCTCGCCGAGCAACAAATAAGCGCCGAGGTCAAACAACGCATCATCGGCGTCCTCCCGAACTTCTACGTCAGCTACATCCCCAACGCAGCGCCGCTCACCCGCAAACAAAAATTCAAACTAGCCCTCAAAGTCACCGTCGACCCCGTCACCTTCCTCACCACAGGTGTCACCGCAGGCATCGAACAATGGCAGGGAGACTTCGCGGGCTACGGACAAGGCTTCAGCGGCTACGCCCAGCGCTACGGGGCCACTTACGGCGACCGCGTCACCTCAACCTTCTTCGGCGCCGCGCTCCTGCCATCGATCCTCCATCAGGACCCCCGCTACTTCTACAAGGGAAAAGGAAAGATCATCAACCGCGCCCTCTATGCCATCTCGACGGTGGTTATCTGCAAAGGCGACAACGGGCACTGGCAGCCCAACTACTCCAACGTCTTCGGCAACCTCGCCGCCGGCGGAATCTCCAGCCTCTACTACCCAAACAGCGAGAAGCACGATGCGCAGGTCACCGTCGACAACATCTTCATCGGCATAGGAACAGGCGCCATCGGAACCCTATTCCAGGAGTTTCTCCTCAAGCACCTCACGCACGGCGTGCCGCCCCCCGCGCCGGTCCAGACGCCCACGCCGCCTCCAATCAAACCATCTACTGATCAGCTATTCCCATAAACCGGCACCGCCGCCCCATGCACCACCGAGGCCGCATCGCTGCACAAAAACAGAATCACCCGCGCAATCTCTTCAGGCTTCGGCCAAACCGCGAAATTCGCCGTAGGCATCGCCGTTCGATTCGCTGCAGTATCAATGATGCTCGGAAGAATCGAGTTCACTCTCACGCCCGACCCCTTCAAGTCTCCAGCCAGCGAATCCATCATCGCCACCGCAGCCGCCTTCGACGCCGCATAAGCAGCCGCGCCCGCCCCATGATCTACCGCCGCCTTCGCCGCCACATTCACAATCGACCCACGCCGCTCTTTCAACATCGCAGGCAAAACCGCCCGAGCCAACGCATAACCAGAACGCAGGTTCAGCGCCAGCATGGCGTCGAAGACCTTAGTCTCCATCTCCCAAAACTTCACGCCGCCCGCATACCCCCCAACCGTGTTGACCAGCGCATCCACCCTCCCATGCCGCGACACAACACCGTCAACCAATCCCTTAACAGCGCCTTCATCGGTCGCATCAACGATCGCACCCTCCAACGCGTTCGCCTTTGCGCCGGCAGCCTTCTTCAACTCTGCAAACTCCTCTTCCTTGCGATACGTCACGACCACCTTCGCACCTTCTTCAAGAAACGCGAGACTCACCGCTCTCCCTAGTCCACCCGTCCCACCGGCCACCAACACAACCTTCCCCGAAAAATTAATCTCCATAATCCTCCTAATCCTCTCCCGATCCCAAAGGATACGACCGGATAAATCAGTACAAGCCAACTCCCAAAGCCGCAATCTTCTTCTGGACCTCGGACCCAAAGCCTCCTGCTCGTCCGGTTCCATCTTTTTCACCGTCCCCATCGCCTGCTCATATGCCAATCGAGCCTCGTCCTTTCGCCCCGCAGCCAGCAGCGCATCACCCAGCGTCACCTGCGGTTGATACTCATTTGGAGCGATCGTCACCGCCTGTCGTGCCGCAGCAACCGCACCCTCAAAATCTCCCTGTTTCATCAACTGGCTCGACTCAGCGACATAACTCAGCGCAGAAGCCAGCGGCACGTGAAATCTCCCCTCAAAAACCTCAACACCATCCTGAATCGAGGCGACCGGCGTAAGCTTCTCGAACTCGCGATAAGGGTTCAACGCGTTCGAACCAAATTCAAACCCAGTCAGCGTTCCCGCGCTGATAAACACCGGCCCATCAATCACAGTCGGAACGGGTCGTTGAGTCTTAGTGAAATAAGTATCGGGGGTAGGCAACGACCTGCAGGGAATTCCATAATCCTGCGGTCGCAAAAACGGATCCGCAAAATACGCAAACCAGCATTCCTTGATGCCATGCGCGTCCGTGTATCGCTTCACCGCAAGCAACTGCTGCGCCCAATCAGTATTTGAGTCGGTCAGATATTTGTAAGTCTTCGAAGGCCCACCCCAAAGCTCATTCGAGTACGCCATGTAGTTCGGATAAGCTCTCGCCGAAGACACCACCTGGCAAAGCAGTAACGCCGCAACCGCATAAGCCCACCCTCGGTTCCACTCTTTTCCCGAAGACTCAACCCAGGCCCAACTTCCTCCTGCAGCAAACACGCAAAGAAAAACATACACCGGCAAGATATGCCGCGCGCCGATGTTCAGACTCGAGCCCATCGCAACCCAGAAGTAGATAACCGCAGGAATCAGCAGAAACAAAATCTCTCGCCACCGCCGAAACCGTCCGGTTGCCACCGCTGCAAAAGCAAGCGCCACCAGCGCCAGCAGTCCGAGCGTCGATTTAATCACGAGCACAGCAGGGAAGTAGAACCAAACCCCATGCTCATAAACCTTGCCGAAGATAAACGAAGGCATCCCATTCGCCATCGCCCGCACATCCGCCAGCCCATACAGGTACGACTCAGGCAAAAGATGAAACCGCGCGAGCAGCAGAATGCCCTTCGCCTCCACCGGCTTCAAAGGATGCACATAATCCGCCAGCGAAGGATCAAGGTTCAACCCGACCGGCCGCGCCGCATACCGGAACCCATAGAAAGCCCAGAGCACCCCAACCGCAATCACCCCGATCGCCATCAGCGACCACGCCATCCGCATCGCCCGCCTGCTTCGCGCATCGCCATTCAGGCGGAACACCACTTCACATCCAGCCAAAGCAACCAGCATTGGCAGCAAAAGAACTGCCGAGTGCTTCGTCGCCAATGCCAATCCCGACGCAATCCCAGCCACGACCAGCCGCCCCGCCGATCCCACCCGGCAGTACCGGTAAAACGCATACACAGCAGCAAAGAAGAAGCAGGAAACTCCAGTATCGGTCGTAACAAAAGCGCCATGCGCGAGCACAGTAGGTTCAAAGGTCAACAACACTAGAGCCACGAATGCCGCACCAACGCCAAACATCTCCCGCGCAGCAATAAACACCAGCAGCCCCATCAGGATCGCCACCACCCCAGCCGCCAGTCGCACCCGAAACGTCAGCGTCTCTGCACTAAACTCTGGCGCGTTCCCAAACAGCAGCTCGCGCCCGTCATAATATGATTCGTCTTTAAAAAACCGATGCTGCAGTGTCGGCACTTTCAGCGGAAGATGCAGCAGAGGCACCGTCGCCAACAACTTCATCAGCGGAGGATGTTCAGGATTCAAGCCAAAGTCGTGCGTCTTCCACGACATGTATCCAGCAAAGATGTGGTCGCCTTCATCCCAGGTCAGCGACTCCTGCCTCACCGTAGACGCCAACTGCCACCCGAACAACAGCAGCAAAAGACCTGCACAGACATTGATGTAGAGACGTCGCGGCTCAACCTTCATATGCCGTTATCGTAAATGCCCGACTACATCTCTGCCCAACGCCGCAGGAGGTTGTGATAAACCCCGGTCAACTGAACGCCCGTTGGACTCCCCGGTACCTCAACTGCCAGCCGCTGAATGGCCGTATCCAGGTCATACAACAGAGCCCTGTCCCCATCGCTCCGAATCATGCTCTGAATCCAAAAAAACGAAGCTACCCGCGCACCTTTTGTAACTGGTGACACCCGATGCAGACTCGTCGCCGGATAGAGCACCATATGTCCTGCTGGCAGCTTCACCGAGTGCATCCCATAAGTGTCTTCCACGTACAGCTCACCACCCTCATACTCTTCCGGGGCCGACAAAAACAAAGTCGCAGAAACATCCGTCCTGATCCGTTGTCCCGTCGTCGCATTCGACCGAATCGCCGTATCCACATGCGTCCCAAAATGCCCGCCGCCGGTATACCGGTTGAACATCGGAGGAAATACCCGTAGCGGCAGCGCCGCCGACATAAACAACGGCGACCGCGCCAGCGCCGCCAGCACCATCTCTCCCAGCTTCACAGTCACTGGATGCCCCTCCGGCAGCTGCAGATTGTCCTTCACCTTCTGCGCTTGATACCCAGCCGTAACCTTGCCATCGACCCACTCCGCCGCATCCAGCGCAGCCCGTGCCTGCGCCACCTCACCAACACTCAACACATCCGGAATCGTAATCAGCATCCGCTACCCCTCTCTCACAAAAAATATGTCGGCCGGTATCTCCCCCGGCCGACGCACTCATTCATCGGACAACTCAAAACTTGAAATTAATCCCAATCTGCGCATTTGCCGTTGCTCCAGGAATCAGATGGCTCGGATGCGGCAAGTCGATGAAGTACCGGTTCAGTATGTTGTTCACATTAGCCTGCAACTCCAGCCGCTCCGTGATTGGCCGCTTCAACATCGCATCGAACAGCCAATAACCCGGAACCTGCTTCATCGCCACGCTCGTCACAACAAACCCCGGCCCATTCGGATTCGGAGCATATCCCGTCGGAACAAACGGCACTGTAGAACTCGCGGTTCGACTCGCAATGTAGTTCCCACCCACTCCCGCGCTCAACCGCCACGGCAACTGGTGCGTCACGAAAAGATTGAACGTCTGCTTTGGCACGTTCGCCAGCGGATAGCCAACCGAAGTAGGGAAGAACTTCGAATAGATCACCGCGCTATCCAGGTACGCATATCCTGCAACCAGATCCACTCCCTGCGGAAGCCGTCCCACCACACTGAACTGCACACCTTTCACCAACTGATTGCCCGCCGCCACAATATTGTTCGAGTTCGTCGGATCAGTTTCTCTCGCATTGTCCTTCTCGGTCCTGAACCACGCGCCCTCCGCCAGCAGCCGCTCATTCAGGAAGCTCCACTTCACGCCAGCCTCATACGTCTCGTTCTCTTCCGGCGCGGCTGAACTGTTCGCCAACCCAATACTCAAACTCAACGACTCCGCCGCCGGATTGAAGCTCGTCCCATAATCGAAGTACACACTCCCATGGCTCGACGGCTTATACACAAACGCCGCGCGATAACTAGGCTGCTCATCCACTCTGCTTATCGGAGCCACCGGGGCCGTCACCGCTCCACCTGCAGGCGGCGTAGGCTGCCAAAGGTTGTACCCCGTATCGAAGCGATCCCCACCGCACGCCGCCGCTCAACTCGAACAGGTTTCCCAGCTTCACCGTGTCAACGAAATACACTCCAACGCTGTCCGACTTCGTATGCACAATCGAAGAGATATACCCGGTCCCTGAAAACGGCTGTGCTGTGTTCGGATTCACCAGCGAAGTGAAAGGTACTGTATTGACGCCGTTGATCGTATAGCTCGACCGTATCGGGTTCGATATCTCCTGTCCGCCCTCCGCTCCAGCCACCAATGCATTCCGAATCCCAAGCACCTTGAACCGAGCCGAC
>CAWDJN010000008.1:0-88107 GCA_963802695.1 uncultured Acidobacteriaceae bacterium | reverse complement strand
TCCTTGCAAGACGTCCGGCTTTTCCTTCATGGCAAATCAACCTTTAGGTTTCCAACAGGAATAATGGCATGCTTCCTTTTGGAAAGCAACAGGACATTTTGGACTTTCTATTCGACGACAAATCCAGAAGAGCTGTCGGGAAACCGCCGGGACACTGTTCATTGAAGACGGCGTAGTTTCGTATTTCTAATGAAAAGTCGGCCAGTGTTTACAAATCCAGTCCACCTGGACGTAAGCCGGTTTATCGTCCATGTGGCTTTCGTCGGTTCCGTATTGGCGACGATTCGCCCGGACCTACGGAACAACGAACGCACGATTCTACTCCAGCGACTTCGGGTCAGACCTGTTTATCGGTGACTTGGTATTTAGCAGGGAATCCAGTTCGTGCGAGCAGGCGGAAACGCCCGGACTCTGCCATCGCGAATGATCTCTTTGCGCTCAGTTTCTTGCCATAGAGCTTTTCGTTTGCGCTGCCGTCGGAGCGCAAAGTCGACCCTTCCAGAGAAACACCCGCAAACAGCCCCTTGTTACGCGAATACGACAAGATTTCCGCGTTCATGACAATGTCAGTCGCACCTTCTGCGGTACGACCCTTGGGGCCAGCTGCCGCCGAGGCGTCTGCCCCGAGCTTGACCTTGCTGGACAGTAACGATTGCGCCCCTTTTTGATTCATTACCAGAAGCACAAAGTCGGTAGCTTGGCCACCGAGTTGGAAGCCGATGCTGACACCTTCAAGGGCGTAAAGCGCGGGAGCACCCCATCTACCCTTGTAATGTTCGCCGCTCCGGCACACCATCACGCCGCGGCCATAGCTGCCGCCGATCCCAAAGGCTCCTTTTTCACCGAAGGGAGAATAATCACGCACTCTGCCTTATCGAGCAGGTCGCGCGGAATGTCATCAGGAATATTCAGAATTTCTTTCAACACGGTTCCTGTTTTTTTGACACGATCTTGTTCGTGCTCATCATCGGCAGCGAAGGTTGCCGTCGCCGACATCAGAAAGACGACAAAAAACAATAAGAACTTCTTCATGATCACCCTCGAGAGTATATCGCCCGACCCGCATGACCGGTATCCCTCGAAAGGGCTATCAAGATCGCCAACGCCCAGATGCGCGAATGACGGCCTGATTGCAAACTGAGCTTTAGTTGACGAAAACATTGCCTCAGGCCACCACCGAATTAGTTAACTCCCGAATGGTCGGCACGCCGGAACTTATCCAGTTGGCCGTGTAGTCGCCTTCTCGGCAACTGTGCAGCTTCATTTCTAAGGGAACCCGAGTTTTACGTCCTAGTGGACTCAATCGGTAAACGCTGGAAGACTTATCATTACTAATTGTCCTGCTTTGCCTCTAACGGCTTAAATTTCAAGGACAATCGCGCTATTGTTGAGGCCAGTCGCACCAGTGCAGGTCTCTCTCAATAAACTCAACCAGCCCTGAGCGTATGGTGATCAGCCAGAATGAAATGCCATACGTATTTGTCCTTTCTCCTCCGTTCGTTTCGTTCCCCTTGTGCAAAACTGTTCCAACAAAATCGGATTCAGTCTCGACCGTTCAGGCGGTCTACGGCTGATCCATGTGCACCAGTCCCCGTTTCAAAGCGACGTTGATCGCCTCCATGCGTCCGGTAACACTGAGCTTTTCGAGAATGTGTGTTACGTGCACCTTGACGGTCGATTCGCTGATATCGAGGGCCGATCCGATTTCCTTGTTGCTCATGCCGGTGGTCAGCGCGCGCATAACCTGCGTCTCCCGGGGGGTCAGTCCGCGGTCCTGAACGTCGCTTTCCAAGCTGGGCCGCCACCGAGGGCGGAATCCATCTCTTCCCTTGCGCCACTGCCAGGATGCATTCGATGAGCTCAGGGAGAGATGTACTTTTCAACAGATATCCGAACGCGCCTGCCCTTAGCGTCCGGTAAATGTCTTCCTCGCCCGCGCAGGTTGTGAACACCACCAGACGCGCCGCGGGGTTCCTGGCACAAATCGATTTGACGGTCTCAATTCCGTCCATCAGGGGCGATTTCAGCTCCAAGATAGCCAGGTCAGGAGATTGCGCAATGAATTGATCCACCGTGTCCTGCCCGCTAGACGCCTCGGCGATGACTATCATGTCGGACCTGCGGTTGATCAGCGCGGCCAATCCCTCGCGTACGATCGGATGCTCATCAGCGACCAGTATCCGTAGGGCTGGCAGGTAGATTCTGCGAGTCCGCTGCCATGATCCGTAATTCCATTTGAAATCGACACAATACCCTCCCTGCAAGTTGCAAGGTTTCCCTCGCCGGCGGCGCTGGGGCCGTCGCCGCAAGGTCAACAGAGTGGAAGTTCGGATTCACTGCATGTGCGCCAGTGCGCATGCAAAGAACGAAAATGTTACTGGCTTCTGTTTTTCAATAACTCCATACCGGTGTGAACGGCGTGGAGAAGGGCGTCATCTTCGAAGGGCTTGCGAAGAAAAGCGATGGCTCCTGCTTGTGCGGCTTTGTATTCTACCTCTGGTTCGTCGCGCGCCGAAATGAATACCACCGGCGTCCGGCTGGGTTCTGCCGCCAGCCGGCGATGCAATTCGAATCCGCTCATGCCCGGCAGACCAATATCGAGAATGATGCAGCAGATGCCATCATCCGGTCGCCCTCGTCAAGGTAGTGCTCAGCCGAGTCAAAGCTCTTCGCCTTGAGTCCGGCGGACTTGAGGAGCCTTTCCAGAGACCGACGTATCAATCGATCATCATCGACGATTGCGATCAGTCCAGTCTCAGTCTCAGTCATGACTCTACCTCCGGCCCGCGAATCACTGTCAATTGGAGCTTTGTTCCGGTGCTGACCTCGTGGGGCTGTTGAGCGACGGAAAGTGCTGGCTCATTCTGCTTCACTTGCCTTACACGATTGAAGGTACCCCCGGTACGGCGGCGCGTCTATGGGACCTTGGTCCCATAAGGCCGGGATCAATTGGAAGGAAGGCCGAGTTTCTCCGCAATGTGAATCAGGTCGGCCAATGAATCCGCCTCCATCTTGTGCATCACCTGCCCGCGATGAACCTTGATGGTCTTTTCGCTGGCGCCCAGCTCCGCGGCGATTTGCTTGTTCAATAAACCGCTGGTTACGCGAGGAAAGACTTCTCGTTCGCGCGGGGTCAACAACGCATAGCGTTCCTGCAACGCGCGCAATTCCGCGCTGCGATGCCTGGTGACGCCGTCCTGGTCGATCGCGCGCTGGATTGCTTCCAGCAGTTCCTGCTCCCGGTAAGGCTTGGTGAGGAACTCGACGGCCCCGGCTTTCATGGCGCGAACCGACATCGGGATATCGCCATGGCCGGTGACAAAGATGACGGGAAGAGTAATCTTCCGGGCGGCAAGCTCGGCCTGAAGATCGGGTCCGCTGAGCCCCGGAAGCCGAACGTCGAGGACTAGGCAACCCGGCGCGTCAGGGCGTTTGCTATGGAGAAACTCCAGCGCCGATCCGAATGTGCGGGCCTCGAGGCCCACTGAGCGCAGCAGTCGATTAAGCGCCAGACAGACCGAAGGCTCGTCGTCCACGACATACACGATTGGAGACGATTCTTTCATATCGGTACTATGCCACTGCCGGTAAAGAGAACCGAAAGGTTGCGCCTTGAACGGCGGGATCTTGGCTGGCCCACAAGCGGCCTCGATGCGCCTCGATGATCGACCGGCAGATGGACAAGCCCATGCCCATTCCATTGGGTTTGGTGGTGAAAAATGTATCGAAGATATGATCGACATTCCGGGGATCGAGCCCGATCCCGGAATCCTGAACGGTCACCTCCAAGCCCGATTCGCGCGCGCCTGAGCGGATCACGAGGGCCCGCGGGTGGTCCAGAACTGCACTCATCGCCTCAATTCCATTCATGATCAGAAGGTCAAGCGGCACCACTATAGCACGCTTCACGCGACCCAGTCGGTCGCCAACCCGACGACATACGTAGGTTCTTCTCGCGTATACGAAAAGGGTCGTATGGCCACATGCTGCCCACGTGCGATTGAAGCTTGAAACACCTTGCTTAACCTTTCTTCCTCCTCACGAGGGCAAACCTCAATCGATTCTGGCGAGACCCCTGGACGATGGGATGCCTGGCACGTCCGTCGTGAATACCATTCGATAAGGGTAGCGTCTTTTTTCATTAGCGTGATGTAGGACCAAGGTCCACGTGGTGTAGGACCAAGGTCCAATAGACACACACCGCTGAAGCTACGTAACCTTCCCAGACAAGGAACAGCCGATGGAACACCGGATCATAATCGTCGACGATGAAGGCGAGGTCCGCAGTGCCCTTCGGCGTTTGTTCAAAGTAGCCGGTATGAAGACACAGAGTTACGCATCGGCGGAGGATTTTCTGGACGCACCTTGCGGCCACCGTTGTGATTGTCTGATCCTCGATCATGGGCTCCCAGGAATGAGTGGGCTGGAACTGCAGAGTCGCCTGGCTGCCAGCCATCGACGACTTCCCATCATTTTTGTCTCAGCTCAGGACGATGCCCACACAAGAGCGCAGGCCATGCAGGCAGGCGCGCTCGCTTTCTTCGGGAAGCCGTTCAGCGACGAGGTTCTGCTGCGAACTGTTCAAACGGCACTGCAGTTGGCCGGACATTAGGCATGGGGGTCAGGACAATGGTACGAGCGCATCGTTTAAGCACATCGATGGGTTACATTGCAGCGATCTTTCATAAGGCGAACGAGTACCCGCGAGTGGAACCGCCTTCCTTTGGCTGTGTTGTCCGCGGAGCGTACTGTCCATTCGCCAGAAGCGGTCTTCCGCGCCCTCGCCCGCTGCCGGCCATCTCGCCTTCGAGCAGCGGCGCTGGCCAGTCCGTCTCACGGCCCCCATCGCACGGCGATCTTCATTACTCTGAGGACCCCTCCACCGCGGATCTTTGGCCACCGCGCAAATGCAGCACCCGAAGCAGAACAGCTTTCACTCGGTTCGAGGGCTTAGAGGGGAGGGGATCGTGGCTCCGCTAAGCGCACAACTCTTTGCAGATAACACCATCCTGAACCTGAGAGATGTCGTCCTTTCGCAAAGCGATGCTCCTCAGACATTTCGGGAGAAACTGGCAAGAGTCATCCTGGACGAGATGTATCAGTTCGTAGGCCTGCTCGACGCCAACGGCATGACGCTCGAGATCAACCGCGCTGCTCTGGAAGGTGCGGGAATCCAGCTGAATGACATCCAGGGCCGTCCGTTCTGGGAAGCACGCTGGTGGCAGGTCTGCAGTGAAACGAGGGAAAAGCAGCGCGAGCTGTGTGGTAGAGCGGCTCGCGGCGAGTTTATCCGCTGCGACATCGAGATCTATGGACGGTCTGCCGGCGAAGAGACGATTGTTATCGACTTCTCGCTGATGCCGGTCCGCGATCAGCTGGGCAGAATTGTGTTTCTGCTGGCCGAAGGCCGCAACATTACCGAAAAAAAAGCAGCCGAAGCAGAACTGGCGCGGAAGAACGAGGAACTCGAGCGACTTCTCGACCAGGTCCGCCAGCTCGACCAGTTGAAGAGCGACCTGTTCGCGAATGTCAGCCATGAATTGCGCACTCCCCTCGCGCTCATCCTCGGCCCCGCCGAGTCAATGCTCGCTGCCGGCGCGAATCTTACCGAAGTGCAGCGGCGCAATCTGGGCGTGATCCGGCACAATGCCGCAACGCTGCTCAAACATGTCAACGACCTGCTCGATCTTTCGAAGCTCGACGCCGCCAGGATGACGATGGATTACGTCGACATAGATCTCTCGAGGCTGGTGCGCACCGTGGCGGCGCACTTCGATGCTCTGGCTCCACAGCGGACGATTTCCTATGTCATCGTCACGCCCGACGTTGTTCGTGCGGAGATCGATGCGGAAAAGCTGGAAAGGGTACTTCTCAATCTGCTCTCCAATGCTTTCAAGTTCACACCCAGCGGCGGACGTATCCGGTGCACGCTTGCAGTCAGAAACGAAGGCTTCGTCCTGGCCGTGCAGGACAGCGGACCGGGGATTCCGCCCGCAATGCGCGACAAAATCTTCGAACGCTTCCGCCAGGCACAGGGCGGAACTACTCGCGAATTCAGCGGAACGGGCTTGGGGCTGTCCATCGCCAAAGACTTCGTGGAACTGCACGGCGGTACGATCGCCATCTCCGACGCGCCAGCCGGAGGAACCCTGGTGCAGGTCGAGATTCCGCTCCGTGCTCCTCGTGGTTCGGTCGTCAGAATTGCAAGCGATGCCGAATCGGTGTCCGCAGTCTCGATGATCACAAGCACAACCGTGGAAGAACTGCGGCGCGACCAGGTGCAGAACCCGCTGCCTGCTCAGGCGGCAGGAAATCCCACCGTGCTGGTGGTAGAAGACCATTCGGAGATGCGCCGCTTCATTGCAGAAACACTATCGAGCGACTATCGGGTGATCGCAGCCGCGGATGGCGTCGAGGGTCTGGCCCAGGCTATCGCTGAAAGGCCCGATCTGGTGGTTACGGATCTCATGATGCCAAAGCTGGGCGGGGATGAGTTTGTGAAGCATCTGCGCGCGCATCATAGCCTGCCGCAACCGCCAGTGCTGGTGCTTTCCGCCAAGGCGGATGACATGCTGCGCCTCAGACTGCTGGCGGAGTCAGTGCAGGACTACCTCGTGAAGCCATTCTCCGCGGCCGAACTGCAGGCGAGGGTCCGGAACCTCGTCACGATCAAACGAACGAAAGATCTCCTCCAGCAAGAACTCGCCAGTCAGGGTGAGGACCTGGCTCTTCTGACGCGCGAGCTGATCGTGAGCAAGCGGCTCATTGAGGAGAACCTGGAAGCGCAGCGCCAATTCTCCGCTCTGGTGAAAAACAGCCGCGATTTCATCGGCTTCACCTCGCGAGAGGGACGGACGATCTTCGTCAATCCCGCCGGCAGGGAACTGGTTGGACTGAGCGAAGAAGAGGTCCAGCAAACATCTCCGCTCGACTACGTGATTGATGAAGACCGCGATCTCGTTCTCACAGCCATGGCAGCGGCGACTGAAAGAGGCAATTGGGAGG
Organism: uncultured Acidobacteriaceae bacterium; assembly: GCA_963802695.1. Lineage (GTDB taxonomy): Bacteria > Acidobacteriota > Terriglobia > Terriglobales > Acidobacteriaceae > Edaphobacter. The sequence continues at coordinate 81,102 of CAWDJN010000008.1, read as the reverse complement.
GCGAGATACGCTTTCGTCATTTCGGATCGGGCGCTGTGATCCCTATGCACCAAACCATCTTCGTCGTCGATCCTGTGGAGAGCGGCGGAAAGATCGGTCTTGCGACCATCAGCCACGACATCCGGGAGCGCAAGCGCGTTGAAGAAGGTCTGCGTGAAGCTCATGCGGAGCTGGCTCGCGTCTCTCGGATTGCTTCCATGGGTGAACTGAGCGCTTCCATCGCACACGAGGTCAATCAACCGCTGACCGCGGTCGTTGCCAACGCTAATGCATGCGCCAGGATGCTGGATGCCCAGCCGCTCGACATGGAGGAGCTTCGCCTGGCCATCGGTGATATAGCAGCCTCCGGCAAAAGAGCCTCGGAGATCATCACGCGCATCCGGAGTCAGGTAAAGAAGTCCGATTTCGGCAGGCACAAGCTCGATCTCAACGAGGTCATCGTGGAGGTCATTGCGCTGATACGAGGCGAAGTCGACCGGCACGAGGCGAAGCTCGAAACACACCTCGAACACAACCTTCCCGTGATCCTCGGCGACCGTGTGGAACTGCAGCAGGTCTTAATCAACCTCCTGATGAATGGCATAGAGGCAATGACAACGACGATGAACGGACCACGCGCGCTGACGGTACGCTCGCAATTGGCGACGACAGGAGAAGTGGTTGTCGCTGTCCGCGATTGCGGACCAGGATTCCCGACCGATCACATGGGCAAACTGTTCAACAGTTTTTTCACCACGAAGCCGAACGGGTTGGGAATGGGCCTGTCCATCAGTCGCTCGATCATCGAGGCCCATGGGGGAAAGTTGTGGGCCACACTGAACCCCACTGGTGGCGCGACTTTTCAGTTTGCGCTGGCGTCGGCCGCATAGTGGTGCGCCATGGAACAGCTACATCCAGTGGTCTATATCGTGGATCACGATCTCGCCGTCTGCTCGGCATTGCGACGACTGATTTAGATACCAGAGACCCACGAGCGGCCTGTAGAGAAGGCATCTGTGGCAATACTCCTGAAGCAGCTGGCCCCATGGCTCTTGGGCGCACTCAGCACGGGCGATGCGCAGCAAGGTGCTCGCCTGATCTCTGGGCTCGATAAGAGGGTCGCAGTTGTTGACGTCCTCGAGTCCAAGGCTGCAAATCTGACTGAGGTGCAACCACCCGCCGGTGTCGAGCCACAGATACATCCCTCCACCGTCGCTGAGCCGATACGGTTTTTCCTTGGACTTAGCTTTCTTCGATCTCTGTGTCTGTCAGCGCCATCGTTTTGTCAAAATTCCCTTCTTGGAGCAAATACCCCCGTGATCTGACTAACATACCCCTTGCAATAGCGGCTTTCCTAATATCTCTTTGGACGCAAAAACACCAAAACCTCAGCATTTGCTGAGGTTTATCGGAGAGGCTTGGATTCTATTGGATGTCCTGAAACCAGTTGATGGCGGAGAGACAGGGATTCGAACCCTGGATACCTTGCGGTATACACGCTTTCCAAGCGTGCGCCTTCAGCCACTCGGCCATCTCTCCGCGGTATTGCGGGCCTTTTTGAATCTAACACAATTCAGCCCTCATTCGAAGGCCGCGAGACTCATGGGCTCTCCGCCGAAACATTCTGTTTCATCACAGCCGAAGACTTCAGTTCCAGCGGAACGCCCTGCATCAAATACTGCCGTAAAGTCGACGCATCGCCCCAGTTCACTCCCCAACCATGATCGATCGCCACAAGAATGTACTGCCCCGGAATAACATTCGCAATCTCGAAGCTCCCATCCGTATTCGTCTGATCCTGTCGCAGCATCGTAATCGAGTTCGGATCCTCGATCGTCACCGGAACCAGTAGCACCATCGCGCCCACAACCGGCTTTCCATCCAGCGCTGCAATGCCGCTCACACTCGCGCGTCCGCTGGCGGTATGCACCGTCAACGTCGACTCGCCCGCACCCACAGTCACATAACGCCCAGCCGTCTCCGCGCCCTTCGCCGTCAGCCCGGTAAGAAAAACATTCCCACGCCCCTGCAGTACCACCTCATACCGTCCCGGCGGAACCTCAATCACGCGATCTGCATTCCGATCCCGCTGCCCCCCCCGACCCGCATTCATGATCGGCCCCTGATTGATCGTCGCAAAAGTTCTGATGTGTCTCCAAGTCAATCAGAGTAACCTGCACCCCGAAATTACGCCCCGGCCTGTCTCCCTGGCTCTCCTCCGCATCCGAGTCCGCCGCCGAACCATCCACATGCACAGTAACTCGCGCCATGTCCTGCGGCGGTACATTCAAATCCACCGTGCGAGCCGAATTCGCACCCACCTGTACCACGGCCGTGCGACCGCCCACGGCTGGGCCATTATCATAAGCTCCTACAAGCCTCACCTGGTAAACCCCCGGAGTCAGCCCGCCCACATCTACTTCGCCCTGCGAATCGAAGTGCATACTCGTCTGGACGAACCCGCCCCCAAACCCTGAATTCATCTTCTGAATCATAGGCACTGGCTGTGGAGCTGGCGGAGGAGGCGGTGCATTCGGCCCCGACTGCGAACCCGAAGGAACATTCGCCACCGTCTGCACCCGCGGCGGCGGCATCAGAATCCGCAGATGAATCGACGGAATCGGAATCAGGTTAAAATCCGCCTCCCGTGTATCACCCGCGCGCAGCTTGATGGTCTCCGCCCTCGCCGGATCATCCACCCCTGGAAACCAGGTCTGCGCATAAGCAAAGTCAAGCGAAGGATCAAGCGAGGAAGTATCGCTACTAGTTCCACCACTGAACGTTCGCGTCATCTGCGGCCTCGCCGCATACCACGGCTGCGCCGTCACGCTCAGCCGGTAGTCTCCCGGCGCCAGATTCGCCAACTCATACCTCCCGCGGTCATCCGTGTGCCCGCCTCCACGCATCGCGGGCGCCGGTTCAGGTCCTCCGGGAGTCCGTGGAGGCACGCTCTGCAGAATGATCTGCGCATTCCGCACCGCTTCGCCCGCCTCATCCAGCACCACTCCCGTAATCGTTGCCTCGGGACTCAACCGGAACTCAATCTCCTTCGTCGGAGCATCCGCCGTCAAAACAATCGCCGACGAAAACTGTTCGTGCTGGTCGAAAGCCGCGCTCACAAAGCCACGCGCATTCGCCGTCAACCTCCATGCCCCCGCCGAAGGCACAGTTACCACAAACCTCCCATGCGCATCGCAATCAAAACCATCATTAGCGGGGGCAGGGAACTGGCGATTCCCGTTCCCAATTCCCGGCCCACCTCCGATCCCAGATCCCACCCCGACCGCCATCCCACTCCGCCCCGCAGGCGTCGCCGTCATACGGCACTTAGCCACAGGATTCCCATCCACGCTATTCACCACCACACCCGTAATCTGATACCGCATCCCGGACCCCGGCTTTGCTTCACGCTTCTGCGCAGGCTGTGCCAACGCAACCCCACAACACATCAAAGTCACCCACGTCGACCGAATCCCCATCACTGCGTCACCTCCGCCACAGGCACCGCATCCAGACTCACCGTAGGTTTATCCCCCGCATTCACCGTCACCGAATGAACATAGTTGCTGTAAGGAGCGAGGTTAGCCGCATCTCTATAATTCACCGAGTGCCGCCGCTCAAAAGCAATCACCTGATAACTTCCCGGCGGCAAATGCGCAGCAGTAAAAGCACCCGAGCTCCCGGCACGCAGTGAAATCACCGTCTGCGCGCTCGCTCCCGTCGGAATCAGATAAACCCACCCCGCCGAAGGATTCCCATTCAGATTTACCGTACCCTGAAGACTCCCGGTAGCATTGCTCACTGTCACCCGTATCGGAGTCCCCGCCGCGCCCGGCACCACCACCAGCGCATCTCTCAGCAGGTCCGAATCCCCATAGGTAACACTCTTGATAAACCACGTTCCCGTATCCCGCCCCTGCAGGCGATAAGTTCCTGGCGGTGCCTGAAACGCATAGCTCTGATCCTTTCGCGGCATCAGCCGTATCGTCGTATCCGGCCGCTGCGAATCCTCCTGCTCGTTCTGCAGCGTAAGCCCGAACTGCTGCACCGTGGGGTTCTGGGGAGCGGTCTGCGAATTATCAGACGTAACGGAACTGTCCACAACCAGCTCCACCGGGATCATTGGCACCGGCGCAAACTGCAACACCACGCCCGAGATGTCATGGTCCGGCACCGTAACTCGAGTCTCCGCCTCCTCCGCGGTCTCCTGATTGCCCCTCATCGCCGTCAGCAGAAATGTCCCTTGGGGAAGCTGTATCTTCGTCTCTCCAGAATCCCCGTTTCGCTGCGCACCCACCTGCAGCACGCTCCCATCGCTTGCACGAGCCCCAATTCTCACAAAATCCCCAGGCCCGGTCCCGCCAAACCCCGTAGTGATCGTCACGGAATGCGTCGGGCTCACCGCCGGCCGCAGCTCAAAATGCCGTTCCTCGCCACTCCGGATCCGAATAGCATCTGAACTTCCAGTTGAACCATCGCTTGTAACCATCACAGGTAAAACAGCTTCTCCGGTCGTGCGGTCAAGCGGAGCATACCGGGTGGTGATCCGTAAATCCCCGGCCTGCACCGGAATCCGGAAGTTCCCATGCGAATCCGTCTGGTCTTGCCCCACCTGCAGCCAACGGTGGCCCGTATCGTCAAAATACCTCCGCTCCGCATTCACCGCAATCCGCGACAACGGCGCTCCATCCGGCCCCACCACCGTCCCCGTCAGCACCGCCTCAGGATAAAGCCGAAGCACCACCGGCACGCCCAACTGAGCCCCCTGCAGATACACATTCTCCGCGTCCTGCATCTCCAGCCCGGCATAATAGCCCGGTTTGGTCACCATCAAATTCACCGCCGCGATCGTGTTCTGATCGAAGCGGAACTTCCCATCATGGTCCGTCAAAACCGCCCGGTCACCCATCCGAACCAGCGCCCGGGGAACCGGAGCCCCCGTAATCGCATTCCGAACCTCACCCATCACTGTACTCGGCACAACCGTCGAAGAACTGGATGATGCCGGCGACCCGACCGCCCCCATGCTCATCGCTGAAGACTGGATCCCTTGCGCCTCGACCAAAACGTCAAACCCAACCAGCACGGCAAAAACAAGCCCAAAGGCAAAGAGGGGAAGCGGCAGTCCCGAACATCGAAGCGGCGAACTAACCAAGCTGGCAACACGAACAAACCTCAACACAACTTGTTAGATAAGAAACCGGACTTGTCAGAGCATAAGACGAGTCCCGCCAATATTAGTGAGAGAAAGCATAATCCGCGCACAATCCCAGGCCGAAAACGCAACGTCCGATAACACATATTATGTATAGTGCAAGCCAGTCGCACACCAACCTCCCAACTACCTTCCCTCAACGAAGCCAAGCGCGGTAGGCTCCTGCTCTGGATCGCCATTGCCATTGCTGTTGCTTTTCTTGTTGTCATCCCCGAAGGGGACCTGCTGTTGCTTTCCTGGGACCGAGCGCAATTGGAGGGATCAACCCCGGATCCGGAGACCTCATCAACAACTTCAAGGAATCCCCCCAAACCTCAACTTACAGCAAATTTAAACCCCACCCCCAACAAAATGCACCACCTCTAGCCGGTCCCCCTCACCCACCAGCGTCCCGGCCCAAAGAGCCCGCGGAACAATCTCCCCATTCCGCTCCACCGCCACCCGGTCGCCCTTCACCCCAAGCTCACCCAGCACCTGTTCCAGGTTAGCCGTGGTCTCCAACCCCTTAAACTCCCGCATCTGCCCATTCAGAACCACAGTCAAAGCCATAATCTAAGCCTAGCAGCTACCCCCTCTGTCAGTGTCAACCCCATTATCAGACGTACTTCGCCACCTTCTCCACCCCGCGAACCACTCGCTCTACAACCCAATCCTCCAGCCGCCGCCTCACCGATCGCCGCTCTGCATACTCCTCAAACACCGTCCGGCTGGCCCCCATCAAAATGTGAATGGCCTCCACCTCTGCCTCCCTGTCCATCTTCCGGGACGAATAACGGCGCGAGTTCACCAGGTACTCCGCTGCATGACCCAGCTTCAACAGCGTCCTCCCATGATGTGTACTTGTTATCCGATGAATCGTGAGATCCCCAACACTCGAAACCGCTCTCCCCGCCGACAAGCTGGGAAACGCCTTCCGTTTGCGTGCGGGAACCAGAACCGGTCGGGGAGCCTGAGGTCCACCGGGAAAGACTGCTGTAGCCATGGACAAAAAATCCTCCGTCCACTTCCCTATCGGCTACCTCATCTCACTCATCACCCAAAAGTCGCATTACCCATCCACCGCATTCCAAATTCGGACTACTCCTCCCGCAGCGGCCAAAGATGATTCACCGGCCCAAAGCCCGCTCCCACCGCCTCCGCCGTCCGAATCGCCTCGGTCACATACTGCTTCGCCCGCCTCGCCGCATCCTTCCCCGAATCCCCCAGCACCAGCCGGCTCAGCAGCGCGCTCGAAAACGCACACCCCGTCCCATGCGTTGACCGGCTCTCAATCTTCTCTCCCTCCAACCAGACCGCCTCACCTCCCACGAGCACCAGGTCATCCGGGCGTTCCAGATGCCCACCCGTAACCACAACATTCAATCCTGTCCCAAAACCTCCCCCAGCAAGCACCCGAGCCGCCTCCTCCACATCTTCCCTTCGCGACACCCCGAGCCCCGTCAACACCCCCAGCTCCTCCACATTCGGGGTGACCCAGTCCACCAGCGGCAGCAGTCTCTCGCGCATCGCCTCCACCCCCGCCGCATCGAGCAATTCCCTCCCCGAGCTGGACCGAACCACCGGATCCAGAACCACCGGTACTCGCCGCCCACCCCCGCGCAGACCCTCTAAAAACTTCGCCACCACATCCACCGTAGCCCCCACTCCCAACATCCCGATCTTCACCCCCACAGGCGGCAGATCGCTCACCAGACACTCCAGCGTCTCCTCCACCAACTCCGTCACAACCGGTACCGACAGACGCACCCCAACCGTAGACTGTACGGTCAACCCCGTAATGCACGAGGTCCCAAACAGTCCATGTGCAGCAAACACCATCAGGTCGGCCGTCACCCCTGCCCCTGAGGAAGGATCAAACCCCGCAATCGTCAATACTGTCTGCAACCGTCCCGTCCTCACTCCGGATGCGCCGCAAGAAACGTCTTGAACGCCCCATCAAGCCCTTCAATCTTCGACTGCAAATACATCATCTGCGTCTGCAACACCTCAAAGTGCTCCTTAATCTTCACCGACTCCTCCGCCCCCGGATTCACCGCACCCTTCTTCAAATTGATAATCGGAGCGACCGCCACCACCGTATCTCGCACCGCCTGCTGTTCCGCCTGATAGATCTCCTCCTGCTGGCTGTAAAGATTCGCGTACTCATGCGCCTGCTCATAAGCCATATATCCCAGCGCTCCCGTCGACTGCGCCGTCTTCCAGCTCACGTCCTCAAACGTTCGCACCCGCAGCCCCACCGTGAACTCTTCACGGTTCTCCACCTTCGGATTCGCGATAATCCGCTGCAATATCTCGATATCCCCCTTAAGCGACGCCTGCTCTTTCCGCACATCATCCAGCGCCCCTGCAATATTCCCGGCGTTCGTCTTGATCTCTCCCTGCAAACTAGCCTCGGCCTCATGAACCAGATGCCGATGGTGCTGCCACTCGACCCAACCTTCCAGGCTTAGCGCAATCACCAACCCGATCACGATCGTCAACAAGTGAAGGAGGAAATCCCGCCATCCATGCACGGGTTCCGTAGGGGGATGCACATCGATCACGGCACTCCGCTCCTCTCAGCAACATCGCTAGCCTATCAAAGCCCATCGAACGAATCTGCTTGTCCTAAGCCAACCCCGTAGTATCGTGAAGAACAAAGTCAGCGGCAACCACACTCATGAAGCCGTTTCTCTCCATCCTCGCCTCCCTCACCCTGGCCGCCGCACACCTCTACGCCCAAACCACCCCCGCGCCGCGCCCAGTCCCAGCCCCCGCGCTAGACCCGTCCACCGACCCCGTCGCCATCGAACTCACCACCCTGCGCGACTCCTTCGCAAAAAAACTAGTCGACGCCGGAACCGTCTGTCACATCTCCCCACCCAAGCTCCTTCTCCAAAACGTCAACGCCTGGGCACACTACGACGCCGAGGCCAACACCCTCACCACTCCCCTCTGGCAGCAGCTAACCCGACGAGACCAATCCGCCTTCTACCGCCTCGCCGGGGCCAACCCCACCCTCGAGGACGCACACCGAGAGTTCGAAACCGGCATCCATCACTGGGTCTTCATCCACGAGATGAGCCACTGGGCTCAGGCTTGCCTCCACCAGGACGAAGACCGCATGCCCTACGACTACGAGTACGGAGCCAACCGCATCGCCATGGCATTCTGGCGCGAGACCGACAACAAGCTCCTCGACCACATCGTCGAGCACTACCAGGACGTCCTCAAATACCAGACATCCCCCGTCCCCGATGGTCAGGAAGTCGAAGAGTATTTCAACACCAACTTCGACAAAATCTCACCCACTCCAGCCAACGCCTGGTTCCAGTCTCAGATGATCACCGAGCTCTACGAGAAGCGCCCCAAACCCACCTTCAAGGAATCCCTCTCTCTACCCCTCTACCCCGGCCCCTGATCCTCGACTCATGCCACCTTTTGCCCGCTGTCGGCCTTCTGGCGTGCCGCACCCTCTTGAGACCTCTCCTCTTCACTAACGAAAGGCACGACTGCAAGGATTTTTGTTCCCTTACCCGGCTTCGACTCGACGGAGAAACGCCCATGAACCAGGTTGATCCGTTCCTGCATACTCACCAGCCCTAACCCCGATTTCTTCCTCGCCTCTTCAACGTCAAAACCCGCGCCTGCGTCCTGCACGACAAGCTGCACCTCTTCCCCTGTGGCCGACAAGGCCACGGAGAATTGTTTGGCTCCGCTGTACTTCACCGCGTTATGCAGAGCTTCCTGGGCGATTCGGAAAAAGCACAGCGAGATATCCTTCGGCAGATGTGCAGGCACTTTCCTGTCGGTGAATTCTATGCTTACCTGATGCTGTTTCGAGAATTCGTTGCAGAACGCTCTAATAGCCGCCACAACGCCCAGGTAATCGAGCGTTGAAGAGTGCAGCTTGTGCGACAGAGATTGAACATCATTCGCAATCTCCGTGCAATGTTTCCGGATCTCGTCCAGATTGTGCGGTAGCGAGGCGGGCGCCCCAACCGAGCTGCGATTTGCCCGTTCAATCTCCATCGACAAAAGTGCCAGCCGCTGGCAAACGTCATCATGCAGATCTCTCGCGATCCGACTGCGTTCCTGTTCCTGCGCTTCGATCAGTTGACCGCTCACCTTTTCAAGCGCCTGCTGGGCAAGCTTATTATCAGTTGTGTCAATCGCCGAGCCGATAAACCCGCCAAACGATCCATCGCCGTTCACCCGCGGAGAAGCAACATCGAACATCCAACGATAGATTCCATCGCTTCGACGCAGACGGTATTCCTGCGAGAACGGCTGTTTGGTCTTCAGCGCTTCATAGAAGGTTGCCAACACACGCTCTACATCGTCAGGATGAATGTATGTGACCCAGATGTTGCCGTACCCTGCGTCCGGATCGCGGCCTGTAAAGGCGACTCGACGGCCATTGATGTAGTTAATCCGCCCTCGTTCGTCAGACATCCAGACCAGCGATGGCGTCGAATCAGCCATCACTCGGAAGCGCTCTTCGCTCTCACGCAGAATCGCCTCAGCCTTCCGTTTGTGCGCTCGCTGCAACAGCAAGCCAGCAATCAACAGTGCCTGAGCGGCAATCAGGATCAGGGCAATAAGAATGTATCTCCGCTCGCGCTGCCAAAAAGTCGGCTCCTGATACTCGACAAAAGCCCCTACAGGCAACGCTGATTCCGGGATGTGCCAGTGCCGAAGCGCCCGCCAGTCCACTTGGACCTGCAAACCTGAGTCGTGCACGATGGGAATGTTCTCCGGCCGTTCCCCCGACAGCACCCGGGCCACTACCTGCCCATTCAACACAGCCTCTTTCGGCAAGTCGCGGTACGCTCCACCAATGCCGCCGCGATTCAAAGCAAGCCCTGACCATGCGGAATAGGTCGGCACTCGCTGTGCAACCGCAACGAGAATATCCATCGGGTCGAGCGCTGGTTGAATTTGGTCATCTGGCCTGAGCTGAAACAAGACCACAGTATGAGGAGGCAGTTCACTAACCTTCTCAAGGACCAGTCCGCTCGCAGGTCCAATGACATCGATCTCTCTCACCTTATCCTGATGACGAAGAAGTTCTCTGTGCGCAACCGCCAGCCAGTACTTGTCCCACTGCGACGTACCGGTGATGACGGCAATCGAAGTGGTATCAGGTTGAAGACGAAGCGCAAGATCGATCGTCTCCCGCATCCCCATTGGGCTCACCACACCAGTGACGCCACGCGGTAGCTCCAGCACTTGTTGCTCGTGGACATCCGTAAAGACGATCGGCACTCCCGGGAACATCTTGTCACGGTATTCCACTGTGAACTTCAGCACGGAATAGCTGGCTGCAACCAGAAGATCCAGCTTTACCCCACCGTATCCGCGGCGGAGAGTCTCTGCCAGGCTTTCACGATATTCTTTCTCGTCGAACCGAGGGTTTTCGACAGACGCAGTATAGAAGTTGATCTGCCCCGGGACGCGAGCCCGCACCGTGGATTCCATCACGGCCCAGGACTGGGGGAGATTAGCCCAGTTATGCAGCACGAGGACGTTCTTCCCCGGCTGCGGTTCCCCGGCGGCGGCCGGACGGATCAGAACGCACAAAAGAATGCCAACAACGACAAACCACACACACGCAGAAAACCCGTCGAGGTAATTCAGATTACTTTCGGACGCAGGAACATGTTTGCGGCAGGAGCTCTCGTCGTACGACTTTCCGGTTGCTTGAGTCAATATTTCCATCCGCGCTGCTCATCGCCGTACGGGCCAGTAAGGAGTACACACACACTTCATCAATTGTCGCTGGAAGAGCTCGAAACAATTTGATGACGATCTTAGCTCTTCTGTTGCCTGCCAGGATATTGTCGTTCCGACCGAATACCATTCGCTACTGTTAGAAGTGACAGATACTGACTCGTCAATAGAGTCTTCCGGAACTTTGCTCCCAAACCAGAAAATGTAACTGTAACCGTGCTCTCACAAAACAAGCAGCGCCGATCACTGCGTGTACACGTATACAACCGTACCTCGGGAAGACCCACAGGCCGCGGTTGACGCAAATATCATTTGTTTACAGTTGGTTAATTTATGTTCGTTCGCACCACCGCGTCGAACGGCAAAAACATAGAAAAGACCGTGCCGGAGTTAGCACCTGTCCTTGAACGGACCGCCAGAACCCCGCGATGACGCACGACAATATCCTTTGTAACCCAAAGGCCGAGGCCCGTCCCGCTCATACCCTTAGTACTAAAGAACGGTTCAAAGATACGAGCCACAGTCTCGGCCGACATGCCCGGACCCGTGTCGGCCACAGTAAAGAACAGTCCTCTTTCCCCGCTCTTCCAGTTCGTCCCCACACGGCTTCGCATCATCAGCCTGCCACCCTCAGCCTGCATCGCGTCGATCGCGTTCCCGACAAGATTGCTCAGGACCTGCCGAATCTCTCCGTCGTAACAAAGCACAGGCTCGTTCGCTCGATCCCGGCGGCACACCCTGATTTCAGAATTGGTTAGCCGTCCTTGATAGATGGCCAGGGTACTCTCGATCACTTCTTTAGCAGCCGTAGCTTTGGGATTGGTCGTCTGCCGATAAAACCGCAACGTCTGATTCGTGATCGCGGCGACACGGCGAAGTTCGATCTCGGCAGTGGCAAGATATTCCTTCACCTCTTGATTCCCCGCTGACCCTTGCGCGAGATAGATCAGGTTGGTCACCGACTCGAGCGGGTTGTTGATCTCATGTGCAATCGAACTGGCGAGACGGCCCACCGCAGCCAGTTTTTCAGTTTGCAGCAGCGCAAGCTCGCCGCGTCTCGCCTCCGTAGTATCGATTCCCAGGACAATGATGCCGGTGATCTGACCGCCCGCATCACGCAGGGGTTGATAGACAAAGTCCAGCGTGCGCTCTTCAAGCTCCTCTGAGCCGAGACGCGCAAGCTTGATGGGAAGATTTCGCCCGATGTAAGGTTCACCGGTCTCGTAGACACGATCCAGAAGTTCGACGAAGCCCTGTTCCTCGATCTCCGGGACTGCCTCGCGCACGGACTTGCCGAGCATGTTGCGCGGGCCAAGCAGTTGCCGATAGAGCGGGTTCATCCGCTCAAAGACGTGTTGGGGTCCACGCAGAAGACAGAAGAATGCCGGAGCCTGCTCGAACAGATCGCCAAGCGTCTTGAGTTGCTCGCGAAGGGCCTGTTCCGCCAGTTTTTGTTTTGTCGTCTCGGTGCACGTCACCAATGTGCCGCATATGTTGCCGTGGCGATCTCGCACCGGGCTATAGGAGTAAGTCCAGTAAACATCTTCCAGAACGCCATTGCGATAAATCGGTACGAGCTGATCTTCGTTCCACGTCGCCACACCGGCGGTCATCACCTGTTCGATCTGCGGGTAGATAATCGGCCAGATCTCATGCCAGCAATCGATTCCCTTCTGCCCGAGCGCGCGCGGATGCTTGTCATCCCCGATGCTGGGACGGTAAGCGTCGTTGTAGAACTGGACTAAATCGTCGCCCCACCATAGAAACATCGGATGAGGCGAGTTGAGCAGCGTATTGACGATAACCAGCAGCGATTCCGGCCACTCCTCGAGTGGCCCCACTGAGGTGCTCGCCCAATCGAACGCCCGAGTCCGTTCCACCATCTCGCCGGAGCCAAAGATTTGATTGAGGTGGGCGGCAGCCATAGACTCTTCTGTTTCAGCTTTCATCTGACCCTTTATGCAAATTCGCGAAACCGCCTCAATCTTATGCCATTCCCACTCTCACCCGAGGATCGCGACTCAAGCTGCCCCGGAAATCCCGCTAATTGTCTCCATCGCTATCGCAGTTTCGCTGCCGTCCTTCTGAGCCTTTCAAGCAGTGCCGCCATCTTGAATGAGCGCATTGCCCTATCACCAACTGAATTCAGCTTCCTTATGCAGCGCGTTCCTCTTTCGCCGCACCATTCAGAGCTTCGATGGCCTTGACGCTGTTTACAAACGCCTTTTCCAAAACGCCCTTGCCGATAGTCCCGAGCACGAACCCGAGCAACCGTCCTTTGAGATTCTTGCCCTCGCGCACGACATCCACGTCAATGTCGGTCGTGCCGTCGGGACGTCGCGTGAAGGTGTAGGTATGCCCGGACGCGCCTCCCCACAAGTTGGAGTCTGTCGTCGCGAGAACGACGTGTTGAGGATCGGACCAGTCGTAGTGCAGTCGCTCCCAGATGCCGCCTGAGCCTTCAGTGACGTCGGCCTCCGTGCGGCCCCGCTGATGCACCTTTAGGTACTCGTCGGTGCTGTTGCCAAAAACCTTCGAGCGGTCCGGCCCGAAGTCGGTGAGCCCGGCGATGTACTGCTCGGGCGTTAGCGTAGTTGTCTGGTGAAGATGAATCGTGGACATTTGCTTCTCCCTTCTGTTAAACACTTTCTGACGAAAACTATTTCTCAGACGGCCGAAATGATCGTCCTTCGAGTGAATGAAATTGCACCGGCCACAATCCGCAGGTGCTCAGACCTCTTTTGCTCACGCGGTGAACGCAGCCGCATTTCTCCTCACTAACCATCACTCTGTTTTTTTTGCGCGAGACTTAGCCTCCGGCTTTGCAGCCGCTCACGCGGGCCCAAAATTTGAAGTGCTGGCTAGATAGCCTTGGGGAGTCGTGGCAGTGAAGTCAGGTTTTGTCCTGTTTCTTCAGCAATTGATCAAATACGAACTCCATGAACAGTTCGAGGGGAGCGTCGCTCTTTTCAGCTTGCGACCGCAAAAGCGCCCCTTCCCAGCTATTGAGCAGGAAACCTGCCAATGATTCAGGATCTGTATCTGCAGGCAGTTCCTCCTGCGCGATCGCCTGTTGGATGACCGTCGCGATTGTGTGCTGCCAGTGAGTGAAAGTGCTGGAAATCTGCTTTCTCAACTGCGGACTCGCTGCCGCGACCTCCAAACTGAAGCGGCCCATCATGCATCCTGGAATCTCTCCCTTCTGGCCATAGAACTTAACAAGGTCCGCGAAGTAACGCTTCAGACGCCTGAGCGGGTGCGCCTTCGAACCAATCAGGACAGCAGCGGAGTGTTCTGCCTCGCGCGTGGTGTACCGTTCCAATGCCGCAGCGGCAAAATCTTCCTTGCTGCCGAAATGGTGATAAAACGAACCCTTGGGCACATCCGCCGCCTTCAAAATGTCGGACAGTCCGGTAGCGTTGTACCCGTTCCGGTGCATCAGCCCAACACCCACGTCGATCAAATGCTCACGCGTCGATTTCGCTGCCATAACAATCTCCTCGCGGTTCTTCATTGATTGATTGGAAGGACCGAACGGCCCTCGCGACGCAGCCGCGAAAGCCGGAACGGTTGACCGCATCCTGAATAGGCTCAGCTCTGAATCCCATAACGAGCCGCTGGTTTCTGACGCGAAAGGTTCGGACCCATAGCTTTGCGCGCCGTTTCGTACTTCTCCCAGTCAGTCGCATCAGGTAAGGATGGAATGGTAATGACCTCATTCTGATCAAGTCCGGCAAGCGATGCATCCACCATGTCCTCCGCCGTCATCACAATCTCGCTCGGCAGGTCCTCCACCGGACGGCCGGCCTTGTCCCAGAATGGCGTCGCCGTCGCGCCGGGCAATACAGCCTGCACCGTCACGCCTTTACCTTCTACTTCGTTCTTCAGCGCCTGCGTGAAGTTCACCACATAAGCCTTGGTGCCGCTATAGGTGCCGTTCAAAAGATCCGGCGCAAGGGCAACGACCGAAGCAATGTTGATCAGCAGACCGTTCTTGCGCGCCACAAAACCAGGCACGGCAGCCAGAGCCAGTCGCGTAAGCGCGGTGACATTCAAATAGATCATCGACTCGAGATCCTCGATCTTCGAATCGAGAAGCTTTCCAGCGCTGCCCAGGCCGGCGTTGTTTACCAGCGCGGTGATCGTGGCGTCGGTTTTCAGCCTCTCGGCCACGCGCTGAAGATCATCGTTCTTCGTCAGGTCGGCAGAGATAGTCTCGATTCTGCGGCCGGTGGACCTCAATCGCGCCGCAACTTCAGAGAGCTTCTCCTCGCTGCGAGCAACGAGAATGAGATCGTAACCGCGTTTGGCGAGGCGATCGGCATAGACTGCGCCGATGCCGGTAGAAGCACCGGTGATAAGAGCGGTGCCTTTGGATGCGGGTGCTGACATGGTGTGAAACCTCCTGAATCTCCGAGGCCTTTTGCCTCGCACTTGAGTAGAGTAGACCAGTCGGTCTAACGATTCAGAAAATTCTTCTCATTTGTTCCCAAATCACCCATCACCCGATTCCCTCTCAGTAAGGAAATATCCAGCCAAGGGAGCACTATGCAGATTCTCAGGACAACCGCCGTTCTTCTCACATTCGCCTTCGCCGTATCAGTCACGGCCAGCAGCGCTGCGCCCGGCAGAGCATGCACCCCGGCCAAACCCAGCGGTGGGACGAAAACGACCGACAAAGCCCCGGCCAGTACAACCTCTAAAACAAATACGAAAACTGATTCAAAATCCACCGCGACAAAAAACGATGCAAAGACGCCCGCCAAAACCCCCGCCAAAAGTCTATCCAACCCCCCTAAATAGGATCTGAAGCCTGATACCCAAAACCCATCAACAGCTAAACCCAGGGGGAGCAGCCAACGCATGCTTTCTATGCAACCCAACAAAAATAAATCTCTAAAAAGTGGCGAAAATTAGTCGCCGAAAACCCACCACCCAAAAACCACATCCTCACCACAAAACCACCACAACTTCACCACAAAAAACCACGTAAAAACTCTGTGGAAATCTCAAACCCCCTCAAAAAACACAGGAAATCCCCACCAATTCCCCGCCCTGCCGCAAGCAAGAAAAAATCTCGGCAACCTACCGCCGAACCACCCCGGTCGACACCGGAACCTGCTCCACAATCTCAATCCCAAACCCCTGCAGCGCAGGCACATGCGTAGGAGTATTCGTCAGCAACCGGATCTTGTGAATCCCGAGATCAGACAGAATCTGCCCACCCAACCCCACCTGCCTGCAGCGTCCGGTGAGCCCGTTCCTCACATCCCTCTTTAGCCCGCTGCTCCCGGTGAAACACCACTCGCGCCGGTGCAACCCCTTTATCTACACCAAATCCAGCCGATCCATTATGCAGATAAACCAGCGCCCCCCGCCCGGCCGCGGCAATCATCCGCAGCGACTCCTCCACCACGGACCTGCAATCACAAAGCGTAGTTCCAAACACATCTCCCGCCAGGCAATGCGTATGCACCCTCACCGTAACCGGTTCATTTCCAGTGACATCGCCTAACACAAGAGCAACATGCGACTCCCCGCCCTCCACCTCGCTCTCATAAGCGATCATCCGGAAGTCCCCATGCGCCGTAGGCATCACCGACTCCGCCACCCGATGGATATACCGCTCATTCTGCAGGCGATAGCGAATCAGATCCGCCACTGTAACCATCTTCAACCCATGCACTTCACAGAACTTGATCAGGTCCGGCACCCGCGCCATTGTCCCATCATCATTCATGATCTCGCAGATCACGCCCGCCGGGATAAGTCCTGCCATACGAGCAAGATCCACCGAAGCCTCGGTCTGCCCCGCCCTCACCAGCACACCACCCTTCCGCGCACGCAACGGAAACACATGCCCAGGCCGCGCCAGATCTTGCGCCGTAGAACGCGGATCGATCGCCACCTTGATCGTATGTGCTCTATCTGCGGCAGATATCCCCGTAGTCACACCCTCTCGCGCCTCAATCGACTCCGTAAACGCCGTCCCAAACCGCGAAGTATTCTCCTGCGTCATCGGTCCCAGCCGCAGATAATCCGCCCGTTCCTCCGTCAGCGTCAGACAGATCAATCCGCGGCCATACTTCGCCATAAAGTTGATCGCCTCCGGCGTAACAAACTCCGCGGCCAGCGTCAGATCCCCTTCATTCTCGCGGTCTTCATCGTCAACCACGACAACCATCCGCCCTGCTTTAATCTCTTCCACTGCTTCAGTAACATCAGCAAACATAGTCGCCTTCCAGCCTCATCTCTTTGACACATTCCATCCTACGCTGGTCGCAAAAACCAAGCCCGAAACGCCCGACAAAAAGAAAAGCCGCCTTTACAGGCGGCCTCTCCGGTCCAGTCAGAAAAATTTCTACAGTGTGGACTCAATCTCAAAGCCCCAGGCCTCAAGCAGCGCCTCAGGAATGTACTTCGAATTCTTGTTTCGTCTCGCCCACTCACGAAGGCGGGTTGAACGAATGTACTGATCAGGTGTCAGCTTGAACTCCTTTACTACCTGCTCGAACGATGTGACCGTCGGTACAACCGGTCCTATCGGCTCAGGCTTGCCCCAGTTGGGGTTTCCACGACGCTTTGCCATAGGCTTTCCGTACCTCTTTTTGGATTAACTTCTTACTTTTGTTCACGACCACTGGGAAAACACAGCAACTCTCATTCTAAGGCATTTACGCAGGAAACACAAGTGTGCGGCCGGTCAAAAGTAACCCGGCCGCTCCTCGCATCTCCCTTCGGCTAGCGCTGCTCGGCTGTGGCATAGAACTTCGCCATATCCGCCTTCAACTCCTTCAGCGCTTCCACGTTCAGATAGACCATGTGACCCGCCGGATAGTAACCAAACTGCACATTCCCCACCAGATTCGCCGGCAAGTCCATGTGGCTCAGGTCATACTCTGTCAGGAAAAACGGTGTCGCCAGATCAAAATACCCATTCGCCGAAAACACCTTCAGATGTGGATTCTTTCGCATCGCATCCGAAAGGTCGAGAGCGACGTCCGGAGCAGTCTCCTCGCCCCCGCGGCCGCCAACGTTTCTCGGCACACCGGAAGGCCGATGGTGAAAGTCCCAATTCAACCCCTGACCGTGGAGATCGTACGTATCCTGGCTCGTATACTTCAGCTCCTTCACGAGGTAATCGTGGAAGGCGCCCACATACGCTCCGCTGATCCCCGTATCCGAAGGATCATACCCAGGATTCTCGCCGGCATTTTCCGAATCCCAGCCCTCGAATCGAGCGTCGTAACGGCCTAGAATCCGCTCATCGCCGCGCATCAACTCCTTCCGGAAACGAGTAGCAGAGATCTGCAGCTTCGCGTCCTTCACATACTGCACACTCAGGCCGGTGAATGCAGCTACCTTAGTCGCGATTGCATCGAATTCCGCCGGAGGAAGCTTGTCTCCCTGAAACAGGGCCGCTGCGTACGGACCGCTGGCGAACTTTCTAGCCTGCTCGACCCAGTCCGCCATGCTCCCCGTCGCCTTTACCTTCTTGTGGTAGTACGCAATCGCCGCGTAGGAAGGCAGATATCCAATCGATTGGATATCAATTCCCGGCACCTGGCGGTTGTAGTTCAGAATCGAAGACAGCAGAGTCACGCCGTTGAACTCGATGCCGTCATTCTGCAGCGCCGCCACCAACCCGGCAGAGCGCGTCGTTCCATAAGATTCGCCGAACAGGAACTTCGGTGAATTCCATCGCTGGTTCACCGTGATGTATCGTTCAATGAACTTCAGGAACGCCTGAATGTCCTGATCGACCCCGGCGACATCCTTTGCTGTTCCCTTGCCCGCTGCGCGCGAGAACCCCGTCATCGGGGCGTCGATAAATACCAGGTCGCTCCGATCGATAAGGCTGTACTCATTCGGCACAATCGTGAAAGGCCCCGGCCCCGTTGCCTCCGGACTTGATGTCACAACGCGCACCGGTCCCAGCGACCCCATGTGCAGCCAGATCGTCGCCGACCCCGGACCACCGTTATAAAAGAACGTCACAGGCCGCGTCTTCGGATCAACCCCATCTTCTGTGTAAGCCACGTAGAACATACTCGCGTAAGGTTTGTTCTCATCGTTCTTGATCACCAGGTTTCCAGCGGTGGCCGTGTAGTGTACCGCTCGTCCACCTGCGGTCCAGTCATGCTTCGTCACCGAATTCGTCTCTGGAGGAATCGGAAGTCCCTGATCTTCTTTTACCGCCGCTCCCTCCCCGGTTCCGCGCTGCTGCCGTCCCTCCGGAGCCTGCGCAAAACCCATCGATACTGTCAACCCAGCCACCAACCCCACACTTGATATGCGAGATATCAACGGATACTTGAACACCATAGACAGACCCATTCCCTCTCCTCAAATTCGTTGTTAAAATTTTGGAAAACTTGTTTGCGGATGCGACCATCATATCCCCGAAAACGCCCGTATTTTCTACTTTTTTGCGTGCGTCTTTTCGCTATGTAGGTTCGTCTACGTATACTTGCTCGGTACGATTTCTTTCTCGCATCATCAACCCGTTTTGAGGTTCGACCATGAGCTTCCCCACCTGCATCGACATCGAAAATTCCCTCGAAGATCCCTCCTCGGAACAACCCGACGAACCCGAGCAACCAGACTCGCTAACCGACTCTGAGTTCTCTCGGCGCACCTTCGTCAAAACCGCAGGCATTCTCAGCGCCGCCGTAGCCACCGGGCTTCCGCAACTCGCCCCCGCACAAGACGGGCACGCCGCAGCCGCGACCACCCCGCAGACCATGAGCATCACCCTCAAGGTCAACGGCGCCCCGCACGCCCTCACACTCGATACCCGCACCAGCCTCCTCGATGCGCTGCGCGAAAACCTCGCACTCACCGGCAGCAAGAAGGGCTGCGATCACGGCCAGTGCGGAGCCTGCACCGTCCTCGTCGACGGCCGCCGCGTCAACTCCTGCCTCACCCTCGCCGTCACCGCCGACGGAGCCGAGATCACCACCATCGAAGGCCTCGCCAAAGGTGACACGCTCCACCCCGTCCAGGCCGCCTTCTTCGAGCATGACGCCTTCCAGTGCGGCTACTGCACACCCGGCCAGATCTGCTCCGCCGTCGCTCTCCTCAAAGAGCACAAGCACGGCGCGCTCAGCGCCGTCTCCTTCGAGACCGGCAACACAACCAAACCCGAGCTCACCGACAACGAAATCCGCGAGCGCATGAGCGGCAACATCTGTCGTTGCGCCGCCTATCCCAACATCGTCGCCGCCGTCCGCACCGCATCGAAAGGAGCCACGGCATGAATCCCTTCAGCTACCAGCGCGCCACCGCTCCCGACCAAGCTGTTAAAGCCGTCTCCGCCAGCGGAGCAAAATTCCTCGGGGGAGGCACTAACTTAGTCGACCTGATGAAGTACAACGTCGAGCACCCCACCACGCTCATCGACGTAACCCACCTCCCGTTTGACCAGATCGCTGTCAATGGCACCAACGCAGTCATCGGCGCTGGAGTCCGCAACAGCGACCTCGCCAACCACGAAGGCATCCGCACCAACTACCCGCTGCTATCGCACGCTCTTCTCAGCGGAGCCTCCGCACAACTTCGCAACATGGCCACCACCGGCGGCAACCTCATGCAGCGCACCCGCTGCTACTACTTCATGGACACCGCCTTCCCCGCCTGCAACAAGCGCAGTCCGGGCAGCGGTTGTGCTGCCATCCACGGCTTCAACCGCATCCACGCCATCCTCGGCGCAAGCAGCGAGTGCATCGCCGTCAATCCCTCCGACATGAGCGTCGCCCTCGCCGCGCTCGACGCCACCGTTCACGTCACCGGCCCCAACGGCAAGCGCAGCATCCCCATCGGCGACTTTCATCGTCTTCCCGGCACCACTCCGCAACTCGACACCGACCTCAAGCCCGACGAACTCATCACCGCCGTCGAACTCCCACCGTCGAAGTTCGCCAAACATTCCTACTACCTCAAAGTACGCGACCGCCAGAGCTATGCCTTCGCTCTAGTCTCCGTCGCCGCCGGCCTCGAGATGAACGGCAACACTATCCAGTCCGCGGGCCTCGCGCTCGGCGGTGTCGCTCACAAACCCTGGCGCTCCTTCGAAGCTGAAAAGTTCCTCGTCGGCACAATCGCCAGTCCCGACGCCTTCAGAAAAGCCGCCGACCTTGCCGTAGCCGGAGCCGAACCCCGCTCGGACAACGCCTTCAAAATCGAACTCGCCAGGCAAAGCATCGTGCGCGCCCTCACCCTCGCCGCACAAGGAGTCCAGGCATGATTGACACCATGGATCATCAACCCTTCGCCAGCAACCGTCAGCTCGATCACCGTTACGAAGGTCTCCTCAAAGTCACCGGCCGCGCCAAATACGCAGCCGAGTTCCCTGTCGAAAAGGTCGCCTACGCCTACGTGGTCCAGGCCACGATTCCCTCCGGCACCATCGCCTCTATCGACGATGACGCTGCAAGCCATGCCTCGGGCGTCCACTGCGTCATCACGCCCTTCAACGCGCCAAAACTAGTCGTCCCCGGCAACGTCAACATCCTCCAGGACACCAACGTCCTCTACAACGGCCAACCCATCGCTGTTGTCGTAGCTCGCTCACTCCCAGAAGCCGAACTGGCTGCGAAACTCCTCAATATCGAATACAAAGCGCAGCCAGCCAAAGTCAACTTCGACGCTGAACTTAAAAACGCCCGTCCACCCAAACGCGCAAGCACAACTCGCCGCGGCGATCCCGACGCCTCACTCGCAAAAGCCACAGTCGTCATCGACCAGATCTACTCGACACCCATCCAGAACCACAATCCCATGGAACCGCACGCCACCATCGCCACATGGGATGGAGACAAACTCCACGTCTACGACGCCACTCAAGGTATCTCCGGCGTTCAAGGATCTCTCGCACGCGCCTTTTCCATTCCCCCCACAAACATCCAGGTAGAGTGTCCGTACACCGGTGGTGGTTTTGGAACGAAAGGCAACGTCTGGTCTCAAACAATCCTCGCCGCCATGGCTGCGAAGGTCGCTCAACGGCCCGTCAAACTTGTCCTCGGCCGCGAACAGATGTTTGGCCCGGTAGGGTCCCGCCCGAACACTCACCAGCGCATCAAGCTCGCCGCCTCCGCCGACGGCAAGCTCCTCCTTCAACAACACGACTCCACCTGTTACGTATCGGTCATGTCCGATTGGATCGAAAGCGCCGCCGGCCAGACCGCCCTCCTATACGACAGCGAATCGCTCTCCACCACACACAACGTCGTTGAGCTCAACCTCGGAATGGGCACCTGGATGCGCGCGCCCGGCGAAGCCACCGGCAGCGTCGGCCTCGAGATCGCCCTCGATGAGCTCGCCGAAAAACTCAACATCGATCCCATCCAGCTCCGCCTCATCAACTACGCTGAAAAAGATCCACGCCAGGGCCACCCTTGGTCCAGCAAGCACCTCCGCGAGTGCTACACCCAGGCCGCCGACCGCTTCGGCTGGTCCAAACGCACGCCAAAGCCCGGCCAGGTGCGCGAAGGCAATCAGCTCATCGGCTACGGCATGGCCACCGCCAACTACGGAGCCGGCCGCGCACCCTCCTCCGCAGTCGTCCGCATCCTTCCTAACGGCCGAGTCTTCGTCGGCATCGGCACGCAGGACCTCGGCACCGGAACCTACACCATCCTCGCCCAGACCGCCGCCGACACACTCGCGATGGACCCCTCCCTCATCGACGTCAAACTCGGCGACACCACACTTCCCCGCTCAGGCGGCTCCGGAGGCTCCACAACCGCAGCCTCCGTCTGCCCCGCGGTCTACGACGCAGCCACGCAGGCCAAACTCAAACTAGCCCAACTCGCCGTAGCCGACGCCAAATCTCCGCTCCACAAAGCCACGGCCGAAGATCTCGCCACCAAAGACGGCAAAATCTTCCTCAAATCCGACCCAACAAAATCCGAACCCATCACCACTCTCATCGCCCGCAACGGAAATACTCCGGTCGAAGCCACCGCAACATCCGAGATGCCAAAAGACCGCGACACATTCAGCTCGCACTCCTGGGGAGCCATCTTCGCCGAAGTCGCCGTCGACGCCGACACCTACATGGTGCAGGTCCGCCGGATGGTCGGCACCTACGACATCGGCACCCTCATCAACAAAACCACCGGCACCAACCAGCTAATCGGCGGAGTCGTCTGGGGCATCGGCATGGCCCTCCACGAAGAGACCATCATCGACCCGGTCTACGGTCGCACCGTCAACGAGAACTTCGCCGAGTACCACGTCCCCGTCAACGCCGACGTCCACCAGATCGACGTCACCGCCGTCGACATCCCCGATTACAGATTCAGCCCACTCGGAGCGCGCGGCATCGGCGAGATCGGCATCACCGGGGCCGCCGCCGCCATCGCCAACGCAATCTACAACGCCACCGGCAAGCGCGTCCGCGACCTTCCCATCACCCTCGACAAAATCATGACCGCCTGACTTGCTTATCCCTCCCCTTCGCTATATGCTCCCATCCAAACACGGGACAAAATACCGGAGGGCAGGATGAACAAGTTTCATCTCAACTGGATAGCGATCCTCGTCGCAGCCATCGCCTCGTTTCTCTTCGAAGCGCTCTGGTTCAGCGTCTTCATGAACGAGTGGCTCAAGGGCATCGGCCGCACTATGGAATGGTTGACGACGACAGGCCTCAATCCCGCCATTCAATACGCCGTCGCAATCCTCTGCTCCGTCATCGTCGCCACTGTCTTGAGCATCTGCATTCAAGCCTCAGGCGAGCAGACCGCCCGCCGCGGTGTCATCGTCGCCGCCGTCATCTGGTTCGGCTTCATCGCCACCGGCTGGGCGAAGGAGTACATCTTCGAGGTCCGCACCCTCCAGATCTACGCCATCAACGCCGGCTACGCGCTCTTCGATCTCATGCTCATCGGAGCCATTGTCGGCGCATGGAAGAAAAAACCACACCCCGCGCTCTCCTGAGCCGTCCTAAACCACCGTGTCCAGATGAAAGGGCTTATCGTACCGCTCCACGGGATATCCTTTCGCCTTCCACGCCGCCAGCCCACCCTTAAGAAACTTAATCCGCGTGAACTGCAACCTCCGCGCATTCTCGAGCACCATCCGGCTCGTCTTCTCACTGGCACAAGTGCAGTAGAGCACCGAGTCCTGATCCTTCGGAATCAATGCCGCCTGTTCCATCACGTCCTTCGGCGGAACTCTCACCGCTCCCGGAATAATCTCCGAGTGCGCCAACAGATCCAGCGGCTGCCGCACATCCACCACAACAATATCCTTCCTCAACTCAAGCAGCGCATGAAGCTCATCCGCCTCAATACTGTGCTGCTCCAGTTCCCGATGGCGCCGCAACTGCCGCATCCTCACTAGGCCAAATATCAGGACGCAGGCCGCAACCACGAAAATCGCAATCAGATACATAGTCCCTCCAATCTCCACCTATCTGATTGACCACCCCATCAGAAAGATTCCGTCGAGTACTACAAAAGGTATCTATAACCCAACCACACACTTGTCATCCTGAGCGAAGTATGGCGCGTATTTTGCGACATACGGAGTCGAAGGACCTGCGGTTGCCTTTGTCGTTGCTTGTCCTTGTGGTCTGTCATTCACACCCTAAGAGAAGTCGAAATGGAAGAAATCCGCTGTTCGCTCCCAACGCGCAAACCGCATACCAACATGCTAATCTCTCTTCGTAGATCGCATCGAGCCTAGAACAGCGCCATGATCCCTCTCTCCACGATTCGCACGGCAATACTCATCCTACCGGATGGACAGCCGCGCCGTCGCCGCTCAACAGCAACCCACACTCCCATCCGCCCCCACTCCGCAAATAGAGGTCGAGTCCCAACCCGGACTCGCAAGGCATCTACCACGTCAGCAATGAAGTTACAGCGCCTAAGCTCATATTCTCCGTCGAGCCCGAATTCACCGAGAAGTCGAGCAAAACGGAAGCTTACCGGAGCTACGACAGTGAAGTTCATCGTCAACCGACGGCACCGTCCGTGATCCCCGAGTCACGAAGTCGGCTGCCGATCGCTTTACCAACACTAAAGATCGCGACGCAGCGGCGAGCCTCGACGAAAAGGCACTCGATGCCGTCAGACAGTACCGCTTCGAGCCGGCCAGATTTCAAGGTAAGCCGTCCGCCGTGCTGGCTGACTGCAGAGGTTGACTTCCAGGTTTTCTGAGTTCCACCCAAGTACCTCTTTTTATTCCTCGAAGC
Source organism: uncultured Acidobacteriaceae bacterium (assembly GCA_963802695.1). GTDB lineage: Bacteria > Acidobacteriota > Terriglobia > Terriglobales > Acidobacteriaceae > Edaphobacter. Next base: position 55,993 of record CAWDJN010000008.1, on the reverse strand, counting down.
CCTCCCCCTCATCCTGAGGCAAACAATATGCGAAGATGAACGCAGGACTCATGAACTCCGCTGACCTCACCTCCCTCCTCCACCAGACCTTCGGCTTCAAAGAATTCCGAGCCAACCAGCAAGCCGTCTGCCGAGCCGCAACCGACGGTCGCGACGTCCTGCTCGTCATGCCCACCGGAGCAGGAAAGTCCCTCTGCTACCAACTCCCCGCCATCGCCCGCGGAGGCACCGCGCTCGTCATCTCCCCACTCATCGCCCTCATGGACGACCAGGCCACAAAACTCACCGCCCTCGGCCTTCGCGTAGCCCGCATCCACTCCGGCCTCTCGCGCGATGAAGCCCGCCAGGCCTGCCGCGACTACCTCGATGGCACTCTCCAGTTCCTCTTCATCGCACCCGAGCGCATGCGCGTCCCCAACTTCCCCGCCATGCTCGCCCGCCGCAAACCATCCCTCATCGCCATCGACGAAGCCCACTGCATCTCTGCCTGGGGCCACGACTTTCGGCCCGACTACCGCACCCTCGGCGACTTCCTTCCCGCCCTCCGACCCGCGCCAGTCATAGCCCTCACAGCAACGGCCACGCCAACAGTCCAAAAAGACATCATCACGCAACTCCAACTCGAACAACCCAAACTCTTCATCCACGGCTTCCGCCGCCACAACCTCGCCATCGAAGTCGTCGAGCTCTCCAAACCCCGCCGCAACGAGTTCACCACCAAACTCCTCAAAGAAAAATCCAACCGCCCCGCCATCGTCTACGCCCCGTCACGCAAATCCGCCGAGGAACTAGCCTCCACGTTAGGCAGCAGCGGCGCGGCCTATCACGCCGGCCTCGACCCCGCCACACGCGAGCGCGTCCAGCGGCAATTCCTCACGGGTAAATTAGAAGTAGTCGTCGCTACCATAGCCTTCGGCATGGGCATCGACAAAGCCGACGTCCGCACCGTCGTCCACACCGCCCTCCCCGGCTCCGTCGAACAGTACTACCAGGAGATCGGCCGCGCCGGACGCGATGGCCAACCCTCTCGCACCGTCCTCCTCCACTCCTTCGCCGACCGCAAGATGCACGACTTCTTCCTCGAGCGCGACTACCCCGCCATCACCGAGCTCACGCGGGTCGCAGCATTGCTAACCAGTGACTATCAAATGCCCGACCTGCTCCGTCAACGTCTCAAGATGGACGCCGAGACCTTCGACAAGGCAGTGGAAAAACTCATCGCCCAGGGCGCCGCCACCATCGACATGGCAGGCAACGTCCGCGCCACCGAAGACGCCCCCACGCGCGCCGCATGGCGCAAAGGCTACGACGATCAACTCGCCTTCCGTCGCAATCAGATCGACCGCATGGTGCAATTCGCCGAAACCCAGCAATGCCGAATGGCCGCGCTCATCCAGCACTTTGGAGACACCGCCGACGGCCTCCGACCCTGCGGCCACTGCGACTTCTGTTCGCCCACCACGACCACCGCCCAGACCTTCCGCCCACCCTCCGAAGAAGAGGACCGCCAACTCCACGCCATCCTCCGCACCCTCGAAAACTCCCCGGGTCAATCCCGTTCCACTGGCAAGCTCCACACCGAGCTCTCCAACACCGCTCTGCGCAACACTCCCGCCGCCGACCGCAAAATCTTCGACAACCTCCTCGACGCCCTCACCCGCGCCGGCCTCATCACATTGAACCTGGAACAATGGACCAACCCTGAAGGCAACCTGATCACCTTCAAAAAAGCCTCCCTCACTCACGAAGGCCACACCCTCACCGGCCCCCTCCCACCCGACCTCCTCCTCAAAGACATCCAGCCCGCCACCAACTCCACCCGAACGCGGAAGCGCGTTGGAACTGGGGCATCAGGGACCAATCCACGTGCCCTTGGCACTAATGCCCGCGCGCCTCGGGGTGAACCCCGGGGCGTCGATTCACCACGCACTAATTCTGGCAATCTACTCAAAGATGCGTCATCTCGACCGAAAGCGGCGTCTTTTGCCGCCGCAGTGGAGAGACCCCCGCATTTTGCCAACGGCAGTACCAAAACGTCCGCAGCCCAAACCTACACCCGCCCCCGGTCTCCCGAACCCACCGAATCCCTCACCCCCGAGCAGCAAGCCCTCGACCAGCGTCTCCGCGAGTGGCGCAAAGCCGAATCCGAAAAGCTTGGCCTTCCACAGTTCTTTGTTCTGAACTCCTCGACTTTTCGCAGCATTGTCCTTCTGTGCCCCCAATCCATTCCGCATCTCAAGACCATCTCCGGCATAGGCCCCGACAAAATCGACCGCTACGGCGCCGACATCATCGCCATCTGCCGCGGCACTCAACCCACAACTAAGCCCGAGACGCTTTTTGCTCTCAGTTCGAAACCAAAATCGTCTGCGATCACTCCTAAGACAAGGTCCCGAATAGATCACACAAGAATTGAAGAGTACGAGCCAGAATCTGCACCACGCGCAACGCCTCCCCTGCGGTTTCGAACTGGCCCTGGCGAAGGAGCAGCAGGGCACATCACCATCAACTCTGCAGTCCCCGATGCCCGTCCGCGCTCTTTAGCCCCACCCACCGAGACCCTGACCCCCGACCAACAAGCCCTCGACCAGCGCCTCCGCGCCTGGCGCCAGGCCGAATCCGAAAGACTCAACCTCCCTCTCTTCTTCGTCCTCGCCTCGACAACCCTCCGCAACATCGTCCTCGCCCGGCCGCAAAACCTGACGCAACTCAAATCCATCGAGGGCCTCGGCCAGGACAAAATAGAAAAATTCGGCCCTGGCATCCTCGAAATCTGCACATCCTAGGGCCCCACCGCGAAAAATGAATCACTATTCATTTCCACCCGCATTGTGCTAACGTGCAACCACGAAGCCATGCATAAACCCGACACCACCCGCCACACCCCAGACTCCATGGAACCTCGCACCATCGACGAGCGAGCCAACCACTGCTTCGGCTGCGGCCCCGCCAACCCCCAGGGCCTCCATCTCGTCTTCACCACCGAAACCTCCAACCCCGAATTCATCACCGCCACCGCGCACATCCAGCTCGACCGCATGCACGAAGGCCCACCCGGCCACATACACGGCGGTATCGTCGCCGCACTCCTAGACGAAGCCATGAGCAAGCTCAACCGCCCCCTCAACGTCATCGCCATGACCCGTCACATGGAGGTCGACTACTTCAAACCCGCGCCCCTCTACCACCCACTGGTCCTCGTAGCCCGCCATCTCAACCGCGCCATCAGACCCGACGGCTCCCCCGACCGCAAAATCTTTCACCAGGCCGAACTCCAACGCCCCGACGGCACCGTCCTTGCCCGCAGCAAAGGCCTCTTCATCGCCCTCGACGAGCGCGTCCTAACCGCCGCCGGCCTCACCGCTCCCCAACCATAAGAGCAGTTGTCTTTCCCGCCGTTACCGCTGAAACATAACGCACTGGCCCTTGTAATTAATCTGAACACTCACAAACGATCGAAGAACATCCTGTCCAATAATTCCTCCGATCCTCCTGCCATAAATCTTCGATAGAGGATGCAGATCGGCAATCTCAATTGGTTGCCGCTTCCACGATTCCTCTCCTATCTCGAAATCGGCGGTTCGCACCACAACATCGGCATCGAGCCCCAGGCCTCGGCTATTCATTCGTGCCTCTTGGAGTTGCACTGCCGACACTCCAAATATTCCCGCGTCGAACATCGAATGACTGGCGCCCGTGTCAAGAATCATGACGACCGGTTGCCCATTCACCGACGCCTCCACAAGAATCGTCCCCGTACTTTTGTCCGAGATCAGCCGCACACCAGTGCTCCCTTTGGGGAGATCCTCGGCGACCAGACTGTTGGAAGAGATAGCCGCAATCAAAGTACTGAGCAACAGCAGCGCAGTGACCTTTCTTATTCGCATCTCTGCTTCTCCACGCCCGTCCACGGTGTCGAAATACTTTGGCCCATCGTGTTCATTGCAATGTAGTGTATCAAGCTAATTTTGTGCCGCCTCCGACTTCACCCAGCCTCACCCCAATACCCCTGGTCCTCCAGAAAATACTCCTCATCCCACGTATGCAGCATTGTCTTGAAGAACATCCAGACCATGCGCCAATGCCCCAGCTTCTGAAATCGCCGGTTCGTCGTCAGCACCCGCCCACGCACGATCCGAAACCGAATCCGCGCCACGCCCTTCGACAGCAGATAGTCCTCAGCATAGAGCGCCTGCTCATTGAACCCACCCAAAGCCCAAAAGACCTCGCGGTCAAACAGCATAAACATCCCCGTAGCGAACGGCTTCGTCACCGATCCCACCCGCTGCATCAAATTGCTCCCCGCATACAGCAGGTCGTCAAAAAAACTACCCTCCCGGCAAGCAATATTCGTCGTAGCCAGATGCAGTCTCCGCCGTCTCATCCGCCACATCGCCCGTCGCAACAAAGTAGGTTCCAGGCAGCTCTACATCCGCGTCCAGAAAGAGCACGTACTTCGTAGTCGCCAACCGAGCCCCTGCATTCCGTCCAACCGAAGGCAGCCCACCCGGCACGACCTCCACCTTTAGCCGGTCACAAAATCCCAACGCAATCTCCCGGGTTCCATCAGTCGACCCCGCATCCGCCACCAGCACCCGGGTCTCCGCCATCCCCTCATAATCCTGCCGGCACAAAGACTCCAGCAAAAGCGGAAGCATCTTCGCCTCATTCTTCGCCGGAATCACAATCGTCAGTTCAGCGCCCATCCAAACCTCCCTATGCAATTCAGCGGCAGAGACACCGCCCTGTACGCGAAGCATGAACCCCCAACCGCGCAAAACACGTCAACCCAAGTTGAATTTCCAACAAATTCTGCCCCCACGACCCAACCTGAACAACACCCCGAGCGCCTTCATCCCAAAAAGTACTTAATCCGTTCTTATCCTTGAAATCCGCGGTCGCCGTTTCGTCTCACCCAAAACTGCTAAACTGAAAAGTCTCGCGGAACTCAAGCAGCACTGTGCGTCCACCGCCGCGCACCACACAGAATTCAGGAGAACCCCATGGCAGACCACACCCAGAACGGCAACTTCGGCACCCCGTCCCTCCGCCTCAAACTCGGCCTCGCCGAGATGCTCAAAGGCGGCGTCATCATGGACGTCATGAACGTCGAGCAGGCCCGCATCGCCGAAGAAGCCGGAGCCATCTCCGTCATGGCACTCGAGCGCGTCCCCGCCATGATCCGCGCCGAAGGCGGCGTAGCCCGCATGGCCAACCCCAAGCTCATCAAGCAGATCATGGCCACCGTCACCATCCCCGTCATGGCCAAAGCCCGCATCGGTCACTTCGCCGAAGCGCAAGTCCTCCAGGAACTCGGCGTAGACTTCATCGACGAGTCCGAAGTCCTCACCCCCGCCGACGAGACCTACCACATCGACAAGCACGCCTTCACCACCCCGTTCGTCTGCGGCGCGCGCAACCTCGGCGAAGCCCTCCGCCGCATCGCCGAAGGCGCAGCCATGATCCGCACCAAGGGCGAGCCCGGCACCGGCGACGTCGTCCACGCCGTCCAGCACATGCGTCAGATCGTCCGCGAGATCAAAGCCCTCACCGTCCTGGGCGACGAAGAGCTTTACAACGCAGCCAAGGTCCACGGCGCACCATACGAACTCGTCAAGATGGTCGCCAAATCCGGCAAGCTCCCCGTCCCGAACTTCAGCGCTGGCGGCATCGCCACACCGGCCGACGCCGCCCTCATGATGCAGCTAGGCGCCGAAACCGTCTTCGTAGGCTCCGGCATCTTCATGAAGGAGCGCGCCACCCCGCTCGACGTCGAGCTCTGGACCAAGGACGACGCAGCCGTAGGCCTCTGCGCCCCGCAGGATATCGGGACCCACCGCAACCCGGAAGAGCGCGCCGAAGCCGTCTCTCGAGCCCGCGCCATCGTCATCGCAACCACTCACTTCAACGATCCCAAGATCGTAGCCGAAGCCAGCGAGTCGATCACCGGGACCATGAAAGGCCTAGCCGCCGCAGCCATCGAAGAGCAGAACCTCATGCAAACCCGCGGCTGGTAGCACCACATACACCAGCAGGCATTCAGCATCACAGCAGGCGTCATTCCGACCGAAGCGACGGACAGCTTTATCGTCCGTTGCGTAGCGGAGGAACCCCCGCATTTCGTATTTGCTGTTGCCTGTCTTTAATCCGTATCATCGGTGTAAATCCGCGGTCGGCGTAGAAACAACCACCAGGCGGCAAGCGGTCTGAGAAGCCAAGGAGGTTCCCATAAACATCCTTCTGCTCTCCATGCCCGACTCCTTCGAGCACATGCCCCCAATCGCGATCCGCATGCCAAACGGCGGATTAACCTCGCTCGCCGGCAACGTTGACCCCCACCACAAAGTAGCCATCGCCGACCTCATCCTCTGCCAGCGCACCGTACGCGAGACCGTCACCCGCCTCGTTCGCGACCTGCAGCCAGACCTCGTCGGCCTTTCCATCATGACCTTCCAGCGCCGGACCGCCGAGCGCATCATTCAACTCATCCTCACCCTCAAACCCAACACAAAAATCGTAGTCGGCGGCTACGATCCAAGCCTCGCGCACGAAGCCTACCTCTCGATGCCCATCGACTTCATCGTGCGCGGCGAAGGTGAAGTCACCTTCCGCGAACTAACGCGCGCCCTCGAATACGGCAGCGACCTCCACTTCATCCCCGGACTCTCGCACCGCACCAGAGGCAAGTGGATCCACAACCAGCCCCGCGCTCCACACCGCATCGAAGACGACGAGATCCGCCTCCCCAATCGCAGAGCGCGCGTCCTCAAGGGTTACACCATCCTCGGACGCCAGGCCGATGTCGTCGAAACCTCACGCGGCTGCACCTACGACTGCAGCTTCTGCTCCATCATTGAAATGCGCGGCCGCAACTTCCACACCTACGGGTTCGACCGCGTCATCGCCGACATCCGCGACGCGCAGAGCCACGGCGCCCGCACCATCTTTCTCGTCGACGACAACATCACCCTCAACGTCCATCGCTTCGAAGCCCTCTGCCACGCCATCATCAACGCCGGTCTCCACACGCTCGATTACTTCGTTCAAGGCATGACCTCAGCCATAGCGAATCACGGAGAAACCCTCGCTCCCCTCATGCGCCGAGCCGGCTTCCGCTACGTCTTCCTCGGCATCGAAAATGTCCTCGACAGCGATCTCACCTTCCTCAACGCATCCGCAAAAAACACTGCCCGCACCAACGGCAAAAACACCGGCAACGCAACCCTCAAGGCAATCGAATACCTTCATCAAAACAAGATGTACGTCATCGGAGGCCTCATCGTCGGCAGCCCCAACGACACAGTCGAGTCCATCGAGGCCAACCTCGCCTTCGCCCGCCAATACGTCGACTGGCCCTACATCCAGCACCCCACGCCCTACCCGCGAACCCCGATGACCGACGAGTTCCGCCGCCTCAACCTCATCGAAAACGACCACCTCGAGGAGTACGACGGCACCACCTCCGTCGTCCACAACCAGCACCTATCAGCCGACGAAATCGAATACATGCGCTGGAGCGCCGAGCGCGGCATGAAGACCCGCCACATCCCCGCCGTATTTCTCCACGACCCCTGGTTCGTCACCCGCAACATAGCCGGAATGGCCGCCCACACCTATCGCGGTTCCACACTCCGCACCATGCTCGGCATCGAAGACAAGCACCATGCCTTCCAGCGCTACAAAGAGATCCGCCGCCAGGAACGCCAATACCTCTAGCTCGTCAAGCCCGCTTCCGCTTACCCCGCGAATCCTCCAGCATCACCCGCCGCAAAACCGCATTTAACCGCGACTGATACCCGTCTTTCCCTTGCTGCCGTAGCCACGCCAGAATATCTGCGTCAATCCGCAGTGTGACCTGCTTCTTCACCGGCTTATAGAAAGGATTCCGCACAGCGTTCTGCCAGAACTTCTCCGTAAGCTCCGGAATATCCGAGAGATCAATCTCATCGTCCGGCAACGCAGCAATCTCAGCCAACCTGGCTTGGTTGATTGGCTTTTTTCTTACCTCATCTAGAGTTTTGCGAACGATTTTGCCCATAGCGCCTCCTTTCTAACGGCACCGCTCGTCGGGCCGAAATAATTCTCACCATCTCAACCGTCTCCTCTTCTTTCACCGTATGTGCGACGACGAGTATCGCGCGATCTCCCAACATCCCGATTGTCTGCCATCGAACTTCACCATCAACCATTCGATCAATCTCCGTAAGCGCGAACTCATCCAGAAATACCTTCACGGCTTCCTCGAAATCAATGCCATGCTTCTTGCGATTGATATTCGCCTTGGCTTCGTCCCATTCGAACCGCTGCACACCGAATCCAATAAACTACCAAATTGTAGCTACAAAAACAGCTTACCATAAAATAGCAAATTATCCTCTTGCAATGGACAGAACCCTACCGCTATCCCTGCTCCATCCCCGCTGCTATTTGTTCGCCGCAATCAATCTCGGCTCGCCCCCACTAAGATCGACCCTGCTGACCACATGCAGCTCTCGCGCATTCAAAACCTCAAGCTCAACAGGAATCTCCACAGTCGCCACACGCTCGCCCGCCTCTGCAACGAAGCCAATGGAATGCCGTCCCTGCGATTGCTCCTCGGGAAGATGCATCATAGCAATAATCCGGCCGCCATCATCAAACAGAACACGGGCCCTCATACGCCTCCTTTGTGGTGGCTCGGAGAAGCCATAAGTGTCAAAACAAACACAATCGCTCCTTCATCGGCGACATCATCGCCCGATGTGTTCTTGATCTTGATGTAGGTCTTATTCGTCCCGTCCTCATCCACAAACGTCCCTTCCGAGACGATCTCCAGGCGCCATCCCACCTGCGACCGATAGCCCTTCGGAAAAGAAGGCGCTATGCGGCACCACTGTTCCTGCGCAACGTCGTCCTTCCACGAGATCCAGTGCGTCGATGTCTTCCCTTTGCTGAGAGATATCTGTCCCGTGGTCCAAAGGTCAACGCTGTGGTTCATTTTGCCCTCCCTTCCCGCACAGATTGTACTCGTCGGCAAGTGTGCGGTTGCCGGGAATCATCGTCCTCAGTTGACAAAACCTATAATGGAAGACAGGGGGCAAACGAAGAACGCACCATCCCCCATCAATCAGGAAACCGCACTCTGCCATAATCAAAACACGAAGTCCGGACTTAACATTTCCATTATGAATACTTTGCACAAAATCGACGGGGAGGGGGGTACCCCCCAGGCCGAACCCCTGACCATCGGAGTCCTCGCCCTTCAGGGAGCATTCGAGGCCCATGCCAAAGCCCTCACCGCGCTCGGCGTCACCGCAAAACTCATCCGCACTCCCGCCGAACTCAAAGGTCTCGACGGTCTCATCATCCCCGGCGGAGAATCCACCACCTTCCTAAAGTTCCTCGAGCGCGGTGGATTCCTCGACACCCTCCAGACCTTCGTCGAGACCACCCCCACCTTCGGCACCTGCGCCGGGGCGATCCTCCTCGCCAAAGACGTACAGAACCCCAGCCAGAAATCCCTCGCCGTCATGGACATCACCGTCGAACGCAACGCCTACGGCCGCCAGATCGACTCCGCCATCATCTCCACGCCAACCAAACTCCCCGGCGGCCCACTAGAGATGGTCTTCATCCGCGCCCCGCGCATCACCCACACCGGCCCCAACGTCGAGACCCTGGCCACCCGCGACGGCTTCCCAGTCCTGGTCCGCGAAGGCCACCTCTTGGCCGCCACCTTCCACCCCGAACTGAGCAACGACCCCCGCGTCCATCAGCTCTTCCTCGACCTTGTTCATCAGAATCTAGCCCGCCAAAATCATGGCCGCTAACCTCACCGCGTCGCTGGCAACTCTCTCCTGGCCCTTACCCGCCGACGCCAGCGCTCACGGCCCCACGCTCGACCATCACCTCCTTCTCAACCTCTGGATAGCCCTGGCACTAGCCTCTCTAGCCCACCTAATCCTCCTCGCCGGTCTCATCCTCCGCCGCCGCACCGAAGCCACCAACCTGATCCACGTCGAGTACATCCCCCTCATCGCGCTCGCCCTCCTATTCACCACCCTTACCGTGAAGGCCGAACGCCTTTGGGCCGCCACCCGCTACACCGGCCCCTCGCCCACCGCCCTCCAGGTCGAGGTCACCGGTGTCCAGTTCGCCTGGTACTTCCGCTATCCCGGCCCCGACGCCACCTTCGGCATCACCCGCCCCCAACTCGTAGCCCCCGGCGAAGGCAATCCCCTCGGCCTGGACCCCGCCGACCCCCACTCCCCCGACGACATAGTCTCCTCCGAACTGGTTCTACCCGCAGACCGCGAGGTAGACCTCCGCCTCAACGCCCAGGACGTCATCCACGGCCTCTTCATCCCCGAACTCCGCCTAAAGCAGAACGCCGTCCCCGGCCAAACTATCCATGTCCACTTCACCCCCACCGCCCCGGGCACCTACGCCATCCTCTGCACCCAACTCTGCGGCCTCGGCCACTACCGCATGAACGCAACTCTCCGCATTGTCCCTCCAAGCGAATTCGCAACCTGGCTGGCCGCACACCAAAAGGAGTCACCCTAATGACTCCAAACCGAAACGTAGCGCCAAAGTCAGACAAGCGCGCCAGCCGCTATTCCCTAAGTCCTGGGCCCTCTCTCTTCAGCACTGACCACCGCGTCATTGGCATCCAGTACCTAATCCTTGCGCTCATCTCCGTAGTCATCGGCACCCTCCTATCGCTTCTGATGCGCATCCACCTCGTCTGGCCCAACTGGCCACTCCCGCTCCACGGCCCTATCCTGCCCGAAGACTACCTCGCCCTGGTCACCTTTCACGGCACCATCATGCTCTTCTTCGTCCTCACCACCGCCCCGCAGGCCGGCTTCGGTAATCTCATCCTCCCTGCCCAAATCGGCGCCACCCGCATGGCCTTTCCCATTCTCAACGCCGCCAGCTTCTGGCTGACAGCCATAGCACTGCTCACCCTCTTAGGTTCCACCTTCGTCCCCGGAGGCGCTGCTATCTCCGGCTGGACCGCATACCCTCCATTGAGCGCAGTAGCCAACTCAGGCCCTGGTCAAGCCGCAGGCATGGACCTCTGGCTCATCTCCATAGCACTCTTCGCCATCGCCTCCACCGCCAGTTCCATCAACACCCTCACCACAATCATCCGCCTCCGCTGTCCCGGAATGACCTGGGAGCGCCTCCCCCTCACCGTCTGGGGATGGTTCACCGCGGCCCTCCTTAGCATTCTCGCCTTCTCGGTCCTACTCGCCGCCATCCTGCTCTTGCTCTGCGATCGCCACGCCGGCACCAGTTTCTTCCTCCCGACCGGCGACCTCGTCAACGGAGTCCTCCACCGCGGAGGAGACGGCAGCCCCCTCCTTTGGCTCCATCTCTTCTGGTTTTTCGGACACCCCGAGGTCTACATCGCTATCTTGCCTGGCATGGGTCTCACCTCCATGCTGCTGGCGAACTTCAGCCACCGCAAAGTCTTCGCCTACCGCACGATGATCGCGACCACCCTCCTCATCGGCTTCCTCGGCATCCTTCTCTGGGGACACCACATGTTCGTCGCCGGCCTCAACCCCTTCGCCAGCTCCGCCTTCTCTATCTCCACCATGGCCATCGCTCTTCCCGCCTCCGCCAAAGTCCTGAGCTGGCTAGCGACCATTTGGCGCTCCAAGCCGCAATACACCACAGCCATGCTCTTCGCCCTGGGCTTTGTCTCCCTGTTCATCACCGGAGGCCTCACCGGCCCGATCCTCGCCCAACCCATTCTGGACGAGTACCTCCACAACACCGTCTTCGTCGTCGCGCATTTCCACCTCATCATGGCGATGGCTGGCATCTTCGGTCTCTTCGCCGCCACCTACTACTGGTTCCCCCTCATCACCTCAACCCATACTCGTCCGGGCCGTCTCCTATCCGAAACACTCGGTCGCTGGCACTTCTGGTTAACCCTAATCGGCGCCTACGCTGTATTCCTCCCCATGCACCTCACCGGCCTCGCCGGAGAACCCCGCCACTACTCCCAGCTCACCGGCATCCCCGGCCCCGCTGGCCACCTAAGCCCCGCCGGCCAGCTCCTCTCCCAAACGATCCCCCTCAACCTCCATATCACCTACGCGGCTTTCTTCCTCGCCTCCGCCCAACTCATCTTCCTCGTCAATCTCATCCGAGTCCTGCGCCAAGGCAAACCGGCCCCGCCGAACCCCTGGCAGGCAACCACCCTCGAATGGCATCCGGCTCTCAATCCCTTTACCCCCAAACCACAATCGGACCCCACGCCGATCACCGTCCACCGCGCCCCGTGTCAATACTCTGTTTCTTCCGGTGAATTTCTGCCCCAATGGGCCCCCGAAAGCGTCCAATCATCAGTCGATAACACGCCAAACACAAAACCGGAGTAAGCTGTCCACAGCGCGTGCTTCCTGAGTGAACCCTATGCCGGCCACCATCACGCCAAATAAGTCCGACCTGGATCGTAAACGCCGTCTCGAAGATCACGACAACGGTTCAGGCCGACGTCCGCCCACTGACAAACGCACCGGCGGCGGAGGCGACGGCGACAACTGGAATGAGCGCTCCCACGGCCGCCGCGGCCCCTACGAACGCCTGCATCGTTACCGTCTGGGCATCTTCTTCGCTCTCGCCAGCGACCTCATGTTCTTCGTTGCGATCGTCAGCACTTTCTTCGTCAACCAGTCCTCAGGGCACATCAATGCATACAACCACTACGTCAACGAGTGGGTTCCCACCGCCATCCCGCGCATCCTCTGGCTTAACACCGCCGTCCTTCTCCTCAGCACCGTCTCCATGGAGATCGCCCGCCGCACGATGTTCCGCGAAACCGACGTCATGGACGAGTGGCTCGGCATCGGCAAACCCATCACCCGCCGCGCGCTTCCCTGGCTCTCCGCCACCATCGCCCTAGGCTTCGTCTTCCTCACTGGCCAGTGGATGGCATGGCGCAAGCTGGCCGCACAGCACATCTTCTTCGGCACCAACCAGAGCAGTCACTTCTTCTATCTCATCACTGGCGTCCACGCCTTCCATCTCTTCCTCGGCATCGCTGCTCTTATAACTGCCTTCATCGGTCTCTACGTCTCCCGCCAACTCGAATCCCGGCAGATCCTCGTCGACAGTGTTGCCTGGTACTGGCATGCCATGGGCATCCTCTGGCTCTTCCTCTTCGCGATGCTGGCCTTCTTCCAATAGCTCACAACCATGAAGTCTTCATTTCGACCGCACCCTAAAACACACCGAGTCGAAGGGACGGTAGAGAAATCTGTTTATCAAACTATGCAACGAACCTATCAACGGCGACGATTCAGAATTCTCGCTGCAACAGCACTCCTCGCTGCCCTGAGCGTCGCCCCTTCCCTCCATGCGCAAGGCTGCAGCCAGTGTCAGGACAACACCGCCGCCACGCCTCCCAGAACGCAGGCGGCCTACCGTCGCGCCATCATCCTGATGACGGTCACGGCAGGAGGTCTCTTCGTAGGCACCCTCTTTCTCTTCCGCCGCCCCCGCTAGATCGCCTTAGAAATGTCTGGTGCAGATATCGTCCCCGCACCACCCCAGTTGAAGCGCGCCCTTCACTCCTCAACAAACACTCGAAGCCGCCCCAGCGCCCGGTCCCATTGCTGCGAGACAAACTCCAGGTACTGTTTCATCTCCTCGATAGGTCGCGGATCGAGCTCAAACAAACTCTCCCGCCCTGAGCGGACACAACGCACAATCTTCACCCTCTCCAGAACACGAAGATGCTTCGTCATCGCCTGCCGCGTTAGCTTAGAACCCGCAGTCAGCTCCGTGATCGACCGTGCCTCCCCGTCACACAGCTTTCTAACCAGCGACAGCCGCGTCTCGTCTCCCAGGGCCGCAAAAACAGGAGCCCGCGCCAGCCGTCCGACCCTACGAGCCCTGCTCGACATGGCTTTCAATGTTCTTCATCTGCTGCGCCCATCCACCATCATTCATGCGGAACGCCTCAGCTCGCCGCCCACTCGCAATCTTGTCAAAACCAGACTCGGTCACGGTCAGCAGCGTTCCCTTCGGCGTCGGCTCCAGTCGAAACTCAACCAACGTAGGTGTCTCCGTCGAGTAATCCACCTTTGGATCGACAGCATACGGATGCCACGTAAACGAGAACAGTCGCTCAGGTTCAATCTTCTGCACTACGACCTCCATTTGCAGATGCTCATACCCGGGATGCGTAATACTCCCCCGAGAAACCTGCCCCGCGACAAACGGTTCATGCAGCTTGACCTTGAACCACTCACCAAACTCACGATGATCCGCAATCGCCCGCCACACGCGCGACACTGGAGCCTTCAACTCAATTCGTTTCTCAACTCGATCACTCATTTACGCAACCTCTAGGTTGCATAATATATTAGATCAAACTTGCCAATCATGAAAACGGAAGTGATATTGCAAGTGCGACCTCCTGACGCGGGATCACGTTATATGAAATGGTCTATTCAGGGCTCGGCTCAATCGACCAAAAAAGAGCGTGAATTGACCCCTCTTAGTGCCCAGCGTAGAATTTTCCCGTCGCATCAGTGATCCTTCCCCCTGCGACGTTCGTAGGTCCTGATCTCTCCGGAAAATCTATCCCCCTGGGCCTCCCGGGAAATACCTCCGGCTACCTGATCCATTCCAACTAAACCGGTGCATCATCGAAAGCCTCGTTCGCTCGCGAAAAGCTATGTGGCGCACGACGCAGCCGGGTTAAACGGGCTCTGAAACAAAACTACGTCATCCATCGTGCCCTCGATTCTCTCCCTAAATGCATTGCTATGTTGGCTCCGGGCCTGTCGAGAAATCACTCTCAGCAGCAACGAATTTCATCATTATTGGAGAATAGACAATGAAACGCAGAGACTTCCTGAAAACCACCGCTGTCGCCGCCGCGGGCGCCACTGTCGCAAGTCGCCTTGGTTTCTCTCAAAACATCACCGAACCAGGAGCGAAACCCAACATCCTCTTTATCCTCGTCGATGAACTGCGTTGGCCCAGCGTCTTTCCCGCCGGCGTCAATAGCGCCGAAGAATACTTCAGGCGCTTTATGCCCAACCTCTACAAATACGTCTGGAAGGGCGGTGTAAAATTCTCCAACTATCACACTGCTGCTTGCGCTTGCACGCCAGCTCGCGGCACCATCCTCACCGGCCTCTACTCCCATCAAAGCTGGCTCATCAGCACCATCCTCTCCAATCCCAATCTGCCGGTTCTCAATCCGGCATTTCCAACCTTCGGCAAGCTCCTTCGCGCAGCCGGCTATACCACGCCGTACTACGGCAAGTGGCACGTCTCCGTCCCCAGCGGTCCCAGCGACACTGCCCCCTACGGATTCGCCTGGAACAGTCCCCCGGACGTAGTCGGATTCAACCTCCAGGGCACTTACGGCGACCCCATTCCCCCTCCGCCTCCCCCAAACCCAACGGAACCTCCTCCATACCACAACGACGCCTACACCACCGGCCAGGTCATCTCCTACCTGCAAAACGTCAAGACCACAGATGCCCCATGGTGTCTGACCGTCGGGTACGTCAACCCGCACGACCGCGAATTCTATCCCGCTGGCACCGAATTCCTCACCTACACCAATGTCTTCGCGAACTACAACCAGAACAAGCCCCCAAGTGCCCAGCTCAAGCAGTTCACGGACTACACAACCACTCCACCCATCGTTAACTGGAACATCAACAAGCTCAAATCGCCTCCTCCTCAGGGCTACCCATTCCTTCCCCCAACTGGCAGAATCCCACTAACTACGCGGCATTCAACAAACCCACCACGCACACCTACATTCAGCAGTTTTCAGCCGCCCTTTGGGGAGGCATTGCTCCTGACCTATTTCAGTTCGGCTTCAAGGTTAATCCTTATGGCAACGGTAACCTCACCTTTGGCGTCGGCAACGCGCCCTTCTACTACTGGCAACGCGGGCTTGACAGCTACACCCAGGTCACCCAGATCGTCGATCAACAGATCGGCGCCGTCCTCGATCAACTCCACAAGCTGCCGCAGAGCGTCATCGACAACACCGTCATCATCTTCGCCTCCGACCACGGCGAATACAGTGGGGCGCACGGCTTCGTTCAGGGCAAGATCGGCACCGTCTACGAGGAATGCACCCACATCCCGCTCATCGTCATGGATCCCAGCGGCCGATTCACCGGCGACACCAACACCATCCGCACAGGCCTCTGCTCCTCCGTCGACCTGTTTAACATGTTCGTCACCCTCGGCAACAAGGGCGACACAACTTGGCTGACGCAGTACCCTTACAACCAGATCTACACCAACCGGCACGACATGTACTCCATGTTGAAGTCCCGCTGGGCCCCGGGCAGGGATCACCTCCTCTTCGCCACCGATGAGATCGCTCCGGACTTCTACAACTTCAACGGATCCCCGACCAACATCCTCGCCCTCCGCACTGAAGACGCCAAGGTGGGTGTCTATGCCGACTGGAAGCCGCTCTCTGTCACCATCGACCCCACCACCGTGCAACTGGAGTTCTACGACTACGGGACCAAAGCCGGTCAGCTCGAGCTCTTCAGCAACCCCAACGACCCCCGCGCTCAGCAGGGATACGATGCGCTCATCAACAACTACCTGCCTAACGAGCTCGCTGCCGCTCTACCCGGCAATCCCCTCGATCCCAACTCGCTACGCTTCCAGCAGATCAAGGCGGAAATCGCTCACGTCACTTTCCGCGATTTCATCAAGAACCAGCCCGATTCCACATGGGAGACAGGCAACGGCTTGCGTCAGTTGCTCGGTTACGGTGGGCAATTCTAGAATCCGCTGAGCCGCAAAAAATAAGGGAGGCGCTCATTCCGCGCCTCCCTCTTTCTTTCTCATCTGCACACGAGGCCTGATAGGCAACCTCTGAATAGCTGGTAAATTTCACGAAGCCTGGATCGAGACCTATCGCTTCTTCTTCCCAGCACTCTTCGCCGGCTTGGCCTTCTTGGCAGGAGCCGCCTTCTTCACGGCTTTCTTCACAACCTTCTTCGCTGGAGCCGGCTTCTTGACCGAAGGTTTCTTAGACGCCACCGCTTTCTTGGCAGCCGTCTTAGCTGGCGCAACCTTCTTGACTACAGCCTTTTTCGCCGCAACCTTCACCGGAACTTTCTTCGAGACATTCTTAGCCGGCGGAGCCTTCTTCGCGGGAGCCTTAACCATGCCCTTCGCTGGAGCGGCTGCTTTCACCGGAGCTGCAGCTTTCTTCGCCTCAGCCTTGGAAGGCGTTGCCTTGGCCGCGGCTACCGTGGTTGGGATAGCGCCCTTGGTCGGCTTCTCTGGTGCAGTAGTCGAAACCTGTGCCTCTACCGAAGCCACTGCCTCCGTCGATTCGCCGGCGACCGCAGCCACTGCCTTCTTCCGGCTCTTCGGCGGTTTGGCATCCTTCTTCGCCGCGCGCGGACGGCGCAGATGCACCGGGGGCGGAGGAGCCGGAGGTGAATAAGGCTCGAGATAGGCCTTCATCTCCTCCGGAGTCGACAGCTTTCCATCCATCAGTTCGAAGAACAATTTATCTAGCAGTTCGTCATAACCCGGCAGCTCAGGAGTAATCCGCATCTCCTGCATCATCACGTACGGAATCTTCTGCTTCGCCTGTGCCCACTCACTGAAGAAACCCTTGAACTTCGCCTGAATCCCTGCATTCTTCGACGTATGCGCTACCCACAGCACAGCTTCAGGCTTGGCCGAGTGCAGCATCTTCCACGCCTGCGATGGACTCGCTGCGCCCTTCCCCGAAAACTCTGCCGCGAACGCCTTCGCCTCACCCTCAAGCGCGGCGATCTCATGGACAAACCCCTGTCGCGCAAAGCTCTTCTTCAGCGCTGCCACATCCTTCGGAGCCATCTTCGCGGTCAAAAACGGGAAGTTTGCCGCGGAGGTCTCGGGACGAATCCCCTGCAACTCCAACTGCATCTGGCTCTCCCGCAACCGCTCGAGCTCAGCCACGTTCGCCTTCGAGGAGGAGAGCGCCGGAAACAGGTACTTGATCCAACCCTCCGCCTCCAGCCGCTTCAGAACCCGCAGAGGATCTTCTTCATGGAAGATCTCTTCCGTCTCATAGCCCCGCTGAAACGCGTCCAGCGTCGAGATGTAACCTTCCTTCTTGCCGGTCTCATACCGTTCCTGAGTCTTCGCATCCATCTGCCAACCCAGCCGCGCCATGAGTCTCGTCGCCCGGATCATCCGCACCGGGTCTTCGATAAACCCGTAGTTGCTAACCAGCCGAAGCTCCCTGTTCTCGATGTCCGCTACCCCGTTCAACGGGTCCATCAGTAGCCCATACGACCCGTCGTTGAGAGACAAAGCCATGGCATTGGCCGTAAAGTCTCTTCGCCGCAGGTCATCCAGAATCGTCGCTGGCTTGGTGAGCGGCTTGCCCGGCTTCGGAAAACTGACTGACAAAGTGCTGCCAATTGCCATCCGAACACCACCAGGAAACCGCACAAATACCACCTGGAACGTTTCGCTTTCTCCAGCGATCTCGCCTTTGAGTTTCTCTATATCTTTCTTTAATTTAAGAGCATTTCCCTGAACCACTACATCCAGATCCCGCACCGGCGAACCGCTCGTCATATCGCGCACCGCTCCCCCTACCAGGAACACGGTAAGCCCTTTAGTACGAGCAATTTGGCGCACAGCCGACAAGGCAGACTGCTGCGCCTGCGATAGTCGATTCTCTAGCAAATAGATATAATCTGCCATCCGGAAGGTTTACTCCAACCCGCTCAAAACCGAACCTAAGCTGCGGCGAATCAAGCGTTTATCAAGATCATGACACCTAGGCACAAAACGTAAGTCTAACATGACATTAGCCCGTTGACTATCAAATCCACACGTTTTTCGCATTTCAGACCGCACTCGTGCGACAATCCCAAAACCTATGCCCTCCACACATAAGAAGGTTATAGTGCGCCGATTCACCGGAGAAACACTCCCAGGCTACCTGATGCCGTCAAATTTCGTCCGCAACCGCGCCGTAGACCTCCTGGATCTCTCGGGGCGTGTCATTCCCCTCCCTATCAACGACATCAAGCATATTTGCTACGTCCGCGATTTCAACTTGAACGACAACATCAACCCCGAACGTCTTATACGTCGCAGTTTTCTGGCTAAACCACGAACCGAAGGTCTATGGCTGCGCATGACCTTTCGCACTGGTGATCTGCTCGAGGGCCTTGCACCCCTTGACATCACACTGACCGACGATCTCATCTGCGATCAGGGACTACACATAACCCCACCCGACATTCGTTCCAATACCCAACGTATCTACGTGCCCCGCACCTCCCTCAGCGAACTCCAACTCCTGGCTGTCATTACCACCCCATCTCGACGAAAACCCCTGCCAGCCTCAACCACCCTTCAGGAGGATCTCTTTGAGAACTTGATTCCGCCAAACACACGCCCCAACTGAACCTTTACAATCCACCCCATGGATTCCAGTTTCAAATCCTTTACACTGGCCGAACTCGCCACACTGCTCAACGCCACTCTAAACGGAGACCCCACCTCCCGCATCACCCGAGTCACCGGCATTGAAACTGCTGTTGCTGGAGACCTCACCTTCGTCTCAAATCCTAAGTATGCTGCTTTAGCCCAAACCACACGAGCCACAGCAGTTGTGGTCGAGCCAGGTTTTCCAGAAATTTCGGCCGCAACGTTACGCATCGAAAATCCTTACCTCGCATTCGCTCGTGCCATCGAGTTCTTTTACACAGCTCCTACCTATCCGCCAGGCATCCACCCCACTGCAGCCGTTGCACCAACAGCCCAGATTGGAGCCAAAGCCCACATCGGCGCCTATGCTGTAATTGGGGACCAGGTAACGATTGGGGACAACGCCGTTATTCTTCCTCATGTAGTCTTCTACCCGAACTCCAGTGCGGGCAATAATCTACTTGCGCATGCACACGCAGTCGTTCGCGAACACTGCAGACTCGGTGACAACGTTATTCTGCAGAACGGTGCCGTTATAGGGGCGGACGGTTTCGGGTTTGCTCGTCAGGCCGATGGGCGCTGGCACAAAATAGTCCAATCCGGGCAGGCAATTCTTGAGAGCTCTGTCGAGGTGCAGGCCAATGCCTGTATCGACCGTGCTTCCATTGGCGAAACTCGCATTCAGGCCGGCGCGAAGATCGACAATCTGGTTCAAGTGGGTCACGGATCGACCGTTGGCCCCGATACTCTCCTTTGCGCACAGGTTGGTCTTGCCGGTTCCACCGTCGTGGGCAAGAGTGTCATTCTGGCGGGTCAGGTCGGTGTTGCCGGCCACTGCACCGTTGGCGACGGGGTGATTGCGACGGCACAGAGTGGTATTCCGGGTGATGTTGACCCGGGAAAGGTCGTGAGCGGTTATCCGGCGATCGACAATCGTCAGTGGCTACGCTCGGTCGCTTTGTTTAATCGGCTTCCCGAATTGTTGCGAGACATAAAATCAAAGCTAAAATAAAGTCACTAGATGCGTTGTTCTTTTTCTCTCGCCATGCTCGGTTGTCTTCTCTCTACTGCCGGCTGCCACTCCCCTTATATCTCCGCTACAGTGAGCAACCAGACAAGTCAGCGTATTGAACTGCTTGAGGTGGACTACCCGAGTGCCAGCTTCGGTACGCAGGATCTCGCTCCGGGTTCCGACTTTCATTACCGCTTCAAGGTGCTCGGCTCGGGCAGAATGAAGATCCTCTACACAGATGGACTTCATCAGGATCACAAGTCGGACGGTCCTTTACTCGCAGAAGGCGCGGAGGGGTTGCTCAGCATTACAATTACTCCGGCCGGGGTGCAGTGGCAGCCTGGGCCTGGAGTCGCAGCGAGCAAATAACGTTAGTCCAATCCTGGCGCTCTTCCCTGTTTGGCGTCGCTGGATGTGCCCGGCGAGCCACTCTGGCCTGTGCGTTTGTGGTCTTTTGCCATCAGAGCAAACACGCCTCCGATCGCCAGCAAGACAAAAGCAATTGTGATAAATCCGATCGTCAACATAGCGATTCTCCTTCGTCTTCTTCTTAGATGCCCGCTTGTTTTACGCGGTAGACTGGAGCTATGCCGCGCGGATATTTCATTACTTTTGAGGGCCTTGACGGGTCCGGCAAGACCACCCAGATACGTCGTCTTGCGGCGGCATTAGAGACAGAGGGGCGAAAGGTCGTTGTGCTCCGGCAGCCCGGGGGGACCGCTCTTGGGGACCGAATCCGCTCTATTCTGCTGGACTCCAAATCCGAAGCTACGCTTGGCCCCATCGCCCCAGCTGCGGAGATGGCACTCATGTTCGCGGACCGAGCCCAGTCCATCGCGGAGATTATTCTTCCGGCGCTGGATGAAGGTTCGGTCGTTTTGTGCGACC
Source organism: uncultured Acidobacteriaceae bacterium (assembly GCA_963802695.1). Classification (GTDB taxonomy): domain Bacteria; phylum Acidobacteriota; class Terriglobia; order Terriglobales; family Acidobacteriaceae; genus Edaphobacter. The sequence goes on along the minus strand of CAWDJN010000008.1, from coordinate 34,650 downwards.
GCTATACCGACTCCTCTGAGGCTTACCAAGGGGGTGGCCGTCAGCTTGGTAGTGAACGCATCCTCGCGATGCATGCCGCTGCCTGCGGCAATCTCCAGCCCGATCTGACGGTTCTGCTGCTTCCTCCTCTTGAGACCTCTCTTCGGAGGGCCCGCCTTAGGAATCGGCGTGCGGTTCAGAGACAGGGCACGGACGAGAACCGGTTCGAGAGAGAATCCGATGAGTTTTACCGGCGCATCTACGAAAAGTATGAGGAGATTGCGGCTCGTGAACCCCAGCGCGTAATCGCTATTCGCGATGACGCAAACCTTGATGAGATTCAAGGCCGTATTTGGGATATCGTCTGCTCTCGCCTGACTGTTTCCATCCCTTAGCCACGACCGTTTTGATTGGGGTACCCCCCTCCCCCTATGTAGCTACGTAAAGTTATCAACCTAAAGCGCTTAGTGATTTTGGATGGACCTAAAATATTCATCCCAAAGGGGTTACGTGTCAAAATATTGATAATAAACGCTTTACGGTGTGCCTTTGGTTTGGAATCCGGTTTGTCCGAGATTTTCTGCCCCCTATTGTTAAGAATACCTGTTTGAGGCTAACTAAAATTCAACTTGGATGTCGTTGGATAGTAAGGGGTTAGATGGTTTTGGGACTTGACATGCGATTTCTGGGCTGAAAACGCGAAAAATAATTTGGCTGGGCAGTAAGGACTTTGAAATCAGCTTTTTGCGGGAAGCAGTGAATGCAGCGATCCTGGCCGAAATCTGTTGGTATCCTTTTGGACTCCTAGCGGCATGGGTGGGTTGAAGACGGTCGGGATTTTCGCCGCCGCGAAAATTGCCCACCTTAGCGACGATAAGACCGTCGCGAAGATGGGCACCCGGCTGAAACGCGGAAAATAATTCGGGTAGTGGGATGACCACTAAAAAACGGGCGGAGTTTTTGCGGCGGGAGAGGAAGGCTTTCTTTACAGGGCTCGCGTCACTGTCACGTCTTGAGTCAAACTGGGAAAATGGCTACTTCTCATCCAACCCGCGAAGTTTTGCCGGAAGAGACGGTGTCCTGTCGTCGGTGAGGAAGAGTGGCGTTTGCCGCCCGGGCTAAAACACTCTCTTCCCTTTTATGCATTCAAGCCCTGGGTTAAGCTCGGCCGCCCGATTCTCCTTTTCGAACACCTGCTGAAGACCTACGGCAACATCGCCTGCTACAGGTTTATGGGAACTCCGATCGTTTTTCTGAACGATCCGGCCTATGTTCGCGAGGTGCTCGTCAATCAGGCCTCTGCTTTCGTGAAGGAGCGGACTGTCCGGCGGATGAAGATTCTGCTTGGCGAGGGCTTGATCACCTCCGACGATCCGATTCACATGCGACAGCGCAAGATCGTCGCACCAGCCTTTCATCGACAACGCATCAGCGCTTACGCGGACCAGATCGTTGCCTGTGCCGCGGGCCTGCGCGAGACCTGGCGACCCGATCAGGAGATCGATATTGCCGCTGCGTGCATGCAGGTTTCGCTCGAGATCGTTGCTCGCACTCTGTTCAATACGGAGGTGACTCCGGAGATTCGAAGTATCAACGATGAGGTCAATACGATCATGGGGATCTATAACTTCATCGTTGCATTCCCGAGATTGAATGACGCCCTTCATCTGCCCATCCCGGGCATCATCAAGTTTCGCAAAGCGAAGGCGCGCCTTGACGTTATCGTCGGCCAACTTATCAGGGAGCATCGCGAGGCCGGTGTGGACAAGGGCGATCTACTTTCCATGCTCCTTGCGAGCACGTATGAGCACGACGGCGATCCTGGCGCTCCGATGCGAATGTCTGACGCGCAGGTGCGCGACGAGGTTCTTACGATCTTTCTCGCGGGATATGAGACTGTCGCGAATGGGTTGACATGGACCTGGTATCTGCTCTCGCAGAATCCGGCGATCGAAGCGCGACTCCATGCCGAACTTGACGCGGTTCTGGGGACGGGCGACCAGCGTCGCCTTCCAACTCTCGCCGATTATTCCAATCTCCGCTACACCGAACAGGTGTTCGCCGAATCGATGCGTCTGTATCCGCCGGCGTGGGCGATGGGCCGCATGTCGACCAGGCCGGTGACCCTCGGGCCTTATCGCATTCCGCCGGGTGCCCACTTCTTTTTCAGCCAATACATTATGGGCCGCGATGCGCAGTATTTTCCGGACCCGCTGCGGTTCGATCCGGAACGTTTCTCGCCTGAGGCCAAGGCGGTCCGCCCTAAATTCGTTTACTTCCCCTTTGGCGGAGGCAACCGTCAGTGTATCGGCGAGAGTTTCGCCTGGATGGAAGGAGTTCTCTCAATCGCCACCATCGCCCAGGGATGGCGTATGGACTATCTCGGCACATCTGCACCCGTTCCACAGGCGAAGATCACGCTGCGTCCCCGCGATCCGATGATGATGCGGCTCGTCCCTCGCTAGCACTTCTAACTTTTCTATCGACTTCGTTTCTTCCTTCCCGTGGCCTCCAGCGAATAAGGGATAGCGGCACCTGTCGCCCTTCTGTCTGCTGGTTTCACTCAGATTTGCGCAAAAAAAGGAGAACTACATGGTCGATACGAAAGCATTCTGGCACGAATTCGTTTGTGAGGTGTCACTATGAGCACTGGCACTCCCCTTCCGCCCAGTCCGGCGTATCAGAGCGTCCCACCCCCGCGTGCGAGCTCCAGTAATAACGTACTCAAGATCGTTCTGATTGTGATCGGCGTCTTTGTGCTGCTTGGGGTTATTGCCGCCAGCGTCGTTGGCTTTGGCGTCTACCGGGTTTCCAAGGCTGTTCATAAGAACAGTAACGGCGACGTAAGCATCTCGACGTCCGAAGGCACGATCACCACGGGCCGGTCGGCCAACGTGAGCGCTGCGGATCTTGGCACTGCTCTTTATCCTGGCGCGTCGAGCACAAATAGCGGATCGATGAACATGAAGACGCCAAACGGATCGATGGTCACGTCGGTCTTCACCAGTTCCGATTCCTCTGACAAGGTCATTGCTTTCTACAAAGAGAAACTCGGCGATCAGGCTTCTATCTTTCAGACGGGCGACGGGACCATGCTGTCGGCGGGAGAAAAGGATAAGAACAGCGTCACGGTGACGGTCACCCCCGATGGTAACGGCTCGAAGATCGTTATTATCCGCGTCACCGAAACCAAACCCTAGGATGCAGTGGAATGTGGACCGGCCTCATCCGCCGGTTCCACATCTGCTCTGGATCAATTTTTCGTTACGGTACGCGGAAGACCAGTCCCCAGCTAATGCTGAGCAGTCTCGACGCGGGAAATGAGACCGTACCGTTGAAGTTTCCGCTGTTGATCGTGGAGGCCGAACCATAGCCAATTTCAAATGCACGGAAGTCGACGTGCTTGGAGAGCGTGTAGTCCAGCCCGCCATAGAGACCGTACTGAAAGCGTGTGATCTTGACGGGGCTGGTTGGGGCCTTCGACGAACCGGCTCCGATGGAGAGTTGCAAATATGGCTTGAAAGACTCAGCCAACGGCTTGGCGACGACTCGCCCTCCTACCAGGAAACTGTTGAGGCGAGCGTTATTGCCGGTGACGATCGCATCTCGGATGTCGATGCCCGCGTCGAAACCCTGGGCATGAAAGAAATTGACGTAACCTCCGAAGTCGGCGCCCCAGAACATGCGTGAGGTTGTGTTGTCTCCGAGGAAGGCGAAGGGGCCGAAATCTGGCTGAGAATTCGTAATGTGGATACCTACTGGGTTGACATAGAGTCCTACGTCCCCCGGCCCGACCCCGGTGGTGCTGGCATTCGATGGGTTGACGGGCGACGGATTGTCCTGGGCATGAGCGGCAAGGGTTGAAAGAGCCAACGCGAGACATGGAACGAGGAACCGCAACTTCATAGATAAAAATCCTTTGACTTTCGAAACGACAATAAGTGGGAGCCGAATGCGGACACACCTGTAAGTCTATCTTGCCTGTGTTCTTTTCAGTCTATCGGAACCAGCTGGGAAAACGCGGGGACCGAGTGGAGGCTGTTCGCCGGAGACTCACATTGCTCAACGGCTGAAGTCACTTGATAGAGTAGGACTATGCAGAGTGAGCAAACGATCGGATCGGACACGCTTCCGCGAGGCTTCAAGTGGGGCGCGGTGAGAGCGGGGATCAAGACGAGCGGCAACCTGGATCTGGCGGCGGCGGTGACGGTGAAGGGCGCGATGGGCGCGGCGATGTTTACGAAGAACCAGGTGGTGGCGGCGCCGGTGACGGTGGGGCGGAGGCATCTGACGGCGACGGGCGGGCGCGTGAGGGCAGTGCTGGTAAACGCAGGAAATGCAAACTGCGCGACCGGGCAGCCGGGGATCGATGCCTGTGTGAAGACGTGTGCGGCGGCGGCGGAGTGCTTTGGCTGCATCTTCGATGAGGTCTTCCCTTCCTCGACCGGGATAATTGGCGTGCCGTTTCCTGGCGAGGACGTGATTGCTGCGCTGTCTGATCTGAAGGCGGAGCTGGGGGATACGCGGGCGCATGCGGAGATGTTTGCACGGGCGATCATGACGACCGATACGAAGATGAAGGTGGCAGGAGCGACAGTCGATGCGGATGGAGCGGAGGTGCGGATCTTCGGAGTTGGGAAGGGTGCCGGGATGATTCACCCGCAGTTGGGGCCGCCGCACGCGACGATGCTTGTGTATTTGTTTACGGATCTTCTTGCGGACAGCGAAGAGTTGAGCGACCTTCTGGAGCCGGCAGTGGAGGGGAGTTTCAATTCGATCTCTATCGACGGCGATACTTCGACAAACGATACGGTGTTGCTGCTGGCGAGCGGAGCGAGCGGGATAAAGCTGAATGAACGGAGCGGCGAGGCCTTCTCCGAAGCGCTGCGTCAGGTATGCGGTTCGCTGGCGTACCAGATTGTGGACGACGGCGAGGGCGTTGGGCATGTGGTCACGCTGCATGTGACCGGCGCGCGAACGGAGGCCGAGGCGAAGCAAGTCGCCAAGGCAATTGCGCATTCGCCGTTGTGCAAGACGGCCTGGTCGAGCGCTGACCCGAACTGGGGGCGGCTTCTGGCCGCGGCTGGATATAGCGGTGTGGCGTTTGATCCGTCGCTGGTAAGAATCGTGATCGAGGATCAGCCTGTCTTCGAGTTGGGGGTGCGTTCGCCGCTGTTTAATGAGGCTGCGGCGCATGCTGCGATGATGAAACGGGAGTATACGATACGGCTCGATATGGGGATTGGGCGAGCGGAATGCCGCTTTTTGACCTGCGACCTTACTGAAGAGTACGTGCGGATTAATGCTGATTATTCGAGCTAGTAGAGGCGAGTGTCCTGCCGGACGGGCCTCCTACGCGGAGAGCGGCCACTTCGTGGCGTGTGTACCGGTCGAGGTGGGGCCAGCGGTGTAGGGCCTCGCGATGCTCGGCGCTTGCTTCCGCTGCCCAAGATGACGTTTTCGCGTAAGCCTTATATCGTTATAAGTGTGACCGATTGCGCGTCCCCGGTGGTGATGTCGCAGCAATCTCTTTGACTGGAGTGTTCCCGAAGACTATGACGACGAAATTGGAAGAAGCCGCAAAACAGGATTTTCGTGCTGAGGTTGCGGAGTGGATTGAGGCGTTTGACGACGTCGTTGCGCAGGACTGGGAGCAGGGAGCGGAGTTGCTGGGCGCGTTGCGGCAACGGGCTCGCGAGGCCGGGGTGCCGACGCCGAGCGAGATGACGACGCCGTATCGGAATACGATTCCGAAGCACGATGAGGTTCCGTATCCGGGCGACAGGAAGCTGGAGAAGAGGGTGGAATCGCTGCTGCGCTGGAACGCGATGGCGATGGTGCATGGACAGAACAAGAAGGACCCAGGGATTGGCGGGCACATTTCGACGTACTCGTCGCTGGCTACGCTGCTGGAGGTTGGATTTAATCACTTCTTCCGCGCGAAGTATGGAGACCAGCCGGGAGATTTTGTTTATTTTCAGGGGCACGCTTCGCCGGGAGTGTATGCGCGGGCCTATCTAGAGGGCCGGTTTGATGAGGCCCGGCTGAAGAACTTTCGGCATGAGCTGAGAGATACTCCGGGATTGTCGTCGTATCCGCACCCGTGGCTGATGCCGGATTTCTGGAACTTTCCGACGGTGTCGATGGGGATCGGGCCGCTGAATGCGATCTATCAGGCTCGGTTTATGCGGTATCTGGAGAACCGGAAGCTGATTGAGCCGACAGAGCGCAAGGTGTGGGCGTTCCTTGGAGATGGTGAGACGGACGAGGTTGATTCGCTTGGTGCGATTTCGCTTGGGGCGCGGGAGAAGCTGGACAATCTCATCTTTGTGGTGAACTGCAACCTGCAGCGGCTGGATGGGCCAGTGCGCGGAAACAAGCGGATCATCGATGAATTGGAAGGGGTGTTCCGCGGGGCGGGATGGAACGTCATCAAAGTGATCTGGGGATCGGATTGGGATGCGCTGTTTGAACGTGACCATACCGGACTGCTGCTGCGACGGATGGAAGAGTGCGTTGATGGCGACTTTCAGACCTATAAGGCCAAGGATGGCGCTTTCCTTCGGAGTCACTTCTTTGGGAAGTACCCTGAGTTGCTGGAGCTGGTGAAGGACTACACCGACGAGCAGTTGTTGAGGCTGCACCGCGGCGGGCATGATCCGGCGAAGATCTACAACGCGTACAAGTGGGCGATGGAACATAAGGGCGGGCCGACGGTGATCCTGGCCAAGACTGTGAAAGGTTATGGGATGGGAACGTCGCAGTCTCGCAATGCGACGCACAATGAGAAGAAGCTGACGGATGAAGGCCTGGCTGCGTTTGTGAAGCAATTCGATATTCCGATTCCGGAGAAGGCTGCGAAGGATGGGTCGTTCTACCGGCCGGCTGCTGATTCGCCGGAGCTTCAGTACATGCAGGCACGGCGCAAGGAACTGGGAGGGTATCTGCCGGTCCGCGAAGTGCGGAAGACGGAGTTCAAAGCTCCTGGTCTGGAGGTGTTCCGCGAATGGACGGCTGGGTCGAACAACCGCGCTGTGTCGACGACGATGGGGTTTGTGAGCATCCTGCGACACCTGATGAAGGATCCATCTATCGGCAAGTTGATTGTGCCGATTGTTCCAGATGAAGGCAGGACTTTCGGGTTGGAGTCGGCGATCAAGCAAGTTGGCATCTATGCTCCCGAGGGGCAAAAGTATGAGCCTCATGACAAGGACATGCTGCTGAGCTACCGCGAGGAGAAGGACGGTCAGATCCTCGAAGAAGGGATAACGGAGGCTGGGTCGATGGCGTCGTTTACGGCGGCGGGGACGGCCTATGCGAACTACGGGGTCTCCACGATTCCCTTCTACATGTACTACTCGATGTTTGGATTTCAGCGCATCGGAGACATGGTGTGGGCGTTTGCGGACTCGCGCGGCAAGGGCTTCCTGATGGGCGGCACTGCCGGACGTACCACGATGCTTGGGGAGGGGTTGCAGCATCAGGATGGGCACAGCATTGTGCTGGCGAGCACTGTCCCGACATGCATCACGTACGATTCCGCCTATGTGTATGAGATGGCGGTCATCATTCAGGATGGAATCCGCCGAATGTACGAAAAGGGCGAAGACTGCTTCTACTACCTCATGATGTACAACGAAGACTATGCCATGCCGGCGATGCCGGAGGGCTCGGCTGAGGGCATTCTGCGCGGGATGTATAAGCTGAAACCCGCTGCCGGCGAGGCAGTGGCCCAGTTGTTCGGCAGCGGTCCGATTTTGAATGAAGTTCTCCGTGCGCAGGAGCTCCTGGCATCGAAGTACGGCGTGCATGCGGACGTTTGGAGCGTGACAAGCTATACCGAGTTGAGGCGCGATGCATTGGCGGCGGAACGTTGGAACCGCCTGCATCCGGCCGAAAAGGAGCGGACACCCTATTTGCTGACGGCCCTTGGGGACGCAAAGGGACCAGTGATTGCGGCAAGCGATTATATGAAGTCGGTACCGGATATGTTGTCGCCCTGGCTGCCGTCTCGCCTTGTCACTTTGGGGACCGATGGTTTTGGACGGAGCGACAATCGCGAACATCTGAGGCAGCACTTTGAGATAAACGCCGCATCGATCGTTGGCGCTACGCTCTCGAAGCTGGCCCGGGAGGGCAAGTTCGATGGGAAGGCTGCGCAGACCGCAATGGAAGAGCTGGGGTTGAATGTGGAAGGATCCGACCCGGTCAAAGCTTAGAACGATTGGAATTGCACTGCAGAGGGTTCTTCGGAACCCTCTCTTTTTGGACGGAGGGATGGTTGAGCAAAGCAGAGCTGCATGAGAATCCGCTGGTGCCGAACAAGAAACTGCGGCAAATCTATTTGGCGATGGCCGAAGCGAGGGTGCTGGACGACCATATTTTGAGGTTGCAAGGAGCTTCCAAGGGACGACGGCGGCTCGATTCAGTTCGCGGCGAGGAGGCTTGCCGGGTCAGCACGGCGATCGATCTGCGGCCCGGAGACCTTATTATCGACTTCCAACCTGGTTTTGTGATGGACCTGCTTACCGGCCAGAAAGTCAGCTCCATTCTTGAGCGGGTTGCCGCGTTTAGGTCTGGGAAGAAGGTAAAAAAGCCCAACACTGCTGGGGTCCCCGGACGTCTGCTGCCATGGATTGACGATGCCGGCGAGCGGTTGACAATCGCAATGGGAGCGGCGCTGTCCTTAAGGTACTGGGACAGCCGAATGTTGTTGTTGCATACGTACGCCGTGGCAGCGTCTCCAAAGGGGTTTGGCAACGGCTGCTTTCACTGGCTTCGAGGCTGGAGTTGCCTATGATTTTTGTGGTGCTTCCCGCGGCGAAGAGAGGAAAGGTCAGCGTCCACGAGAACTTGAGCGACAAGGCGCGGCGGTGGGGAGTTCCTGGAATCCCTGTAGACGCTGGAGATGCGGTGGCAGTGTATCGGGTGGCACAGGAATCTATGGGGCGAATTCGCGGCGGCGATGGGCCGGTGTTGATTGAATGCCTGGAGTTCAGCCATCCGGCTAAAGGCAAGGAAGTGGCAGTCGATCCTTTGGTTCAATTGGGAGATATTCTGGTTCGCCGCAATGTCTGCACCAAGGCCTGGCGGCAAAAGGCAGGCGACAGACTTCGCCGGCGGATTACGGCGGCGAGACACTAAAGCATTGGATTCAGAAGCCATCTCATTGCGGCCGCGATTTAGGGGAGCAGGCGTTTACACTGGAGGCTGCAGTTCAGCAGCTGGTATTGAGGTGCGAGTGCGGACCAAGGGCTTCTTTCTTTCTTTTGCGACTGTAGTTCTGTGTTTTACGTCAACTGCTCTCTCGCAGACACCCGCCCCGAATCCTGCCCCTGAATCCGCACCTGTTCCGACTCCCGCCCCTAATGCAGGCCCGGCTGTTCCAGGATACGGAACACAACCGCCACAGCAAGCTCCCTCTGTACCTGCTCCGGCGCAGAAAGGACCTCCGGTTGTGCCTCCTGAGACGCCTAATCCGCAATCCCCCGTTGTGGGTTACGCTCCCTACGCCCCCGTGCCGGAGAAGCCACCACCAGACCGACTTGGGTCCGCCTACATTCCGATGGATAGCTGGGTTTATCCGGAATTGACGCGCCTGTATGGGATGGGCTTTGTCAACACAATGTACCTGAGCATGCGGCCATACACACGTCGAAGCGTGTTGCACATGCTGCTGGCATCGAAGGATGCCATCATGGAGAGTGACAACGAACAGGCGCAGGATATTTTTGTAAAGATACTGGGCTATCTACGTGCAGAAGTGCCGGATGGCCGGGCTGATCGAGGGCTAGTCTATGGACTGGACACTTCCTATACCCGATTCCTTGGGATCGACGGCCCAATACTGGTAGACAGTTACCACCTGGGCCAGACGATAAGCAACGACTACGGCCGGCCATACCAAACGGGATTCAACGCGATAGCAGGCGCTTCCACTCTGGAAGAATGGGGACCTCTTTCGCTCTACGTCAGAGGAGAGTACCAGCACTCACCTTCTGCGGTCGGATATTCTCCTGAACTCGCGAGGCAGCTCTCCATCATCGATGAGATCGCGTATACGGGGCCGCAGGACACGATACCGCAAGGCCCAATCTCTGCGGAAAATCCCTTTCGGCTAGTTGAGGCGTATGCCTCGGTTCATGTACTTGGGCACGAGATATCCGGTGGGAAGACCGACTCGTGGATGGGGCCGGCTGCGGGAAGTGCGATGGCGTGGTCGAATAACGCGGAAGATGTCTATTCCTTCCGCGTTAACCGAGTAGAGCCATTGAATATCAAGTTCCTTTCGAAACTGCTCGGGCCCGTTCGGTACGACTTTTCTGTAGGCAGCCTGAAAGGGCACCAGGTTCCGCGAGCACCCTGGTTCCATGAGGAGATGTTTTCGTTTCGGCCGACAGTCAACTTCGAATTCGCGTTTCAGCGGACAGTGATCTGGGGCGGTGCGGGACACGCCCCCGTCACGCTGGGGACGTTCTGGCATAGTTTCTACGACACGAACGATACCTCTGGGGAGGAAAAGAACTCGCGTAACGATCCGGGGGCTCGATTCAGCGACTTTAGCGCCTCTTACCGGCTGCCATATTTGAGAAAGTACGTTACGTTTTATATGGACTCGATCAGCCACGACGATGTGACGCCGATCAGCGCTCCGCGACGCGCATCGTACAGAACGGGCCTGTACGTCTCCCAGATTCCCAAGTTGAACAAATTCGATTTCAGGGTAGAGGCAGTGTCAACCGATCCCGGCGTTTCGCCCGCCCACGCGGGGCAGTTTGCTTATTGGGAGGTCATCCAGCTACAGGGATACACCAACAAGGGATTCATCATGGGTGATTGGATTGGCCGAGAGGCCAAGGGTGGGCAGGCATGGCTAACCTATCACCTTTCCGGAGATGAGTGGGTGCAGTTCTCTTATCTCAATAAGAAGACGCCCTTCAACTTTATTCCCGGCGGCACGACGCAGAACCAGTTCAAGGCGAGCATCGTGAAACGGCTGGGAAAAGAAGTTGAATTAAATTCCTGGGTGCAATACGAAGGCTGGAAGGCACCGGTTTACAAACCTGGTTTGCAGAAGAATACTTCGATCGCATTCCAGCTGACCTGGTACCCGAAGCTCCGCAATAAGCCGGAGTTGCCCTAGTGCAGTTGCCGCCTTGTAGATCATGGGGCGAATGACTTGAAGTATTCGAGCGACTTTTCCAGTCCCTGTCTCAATTTGATCTTCGGTTCCCAGCCAAGCAGAGTTCTGGCTCGTGCGATGTCAGGCCGGCGCCGGGCGGGATCGTCTTGCGGAAGAGGATGAAAGAAAATTTCGGATTTGGAGCCGGTGACGGCGAGAACTTCGCGAGCGCACTCAAGGATGGTCCACTCATCGGGATTGCCGATATTGACGGGAAGATGCTCCTGCGAACGCGAGAGTAGCAGGATGCCCTCGATGAGATCCGAGACATAACAGAAGCTGCGAGTCTGTGAGCCTTCGCCATAGATGGTGAGCGGCTCACCTTGAAGCGCCTGCACCATGAAGTTCGAGATGACCCGGCCGTCATTGGGCTGGAGCCTGGGGCCGTAGGTATTAAATCTTCGGACAAGCCGCGTATCTACGCCGTAGTAGCGGTGATAAGCGGTGACGGCCGCCTCAGAGAACCGCTTGGCTTCGTCATAGACGGAACGCGGACCGACGGGGTTGACGTGTCCCCAGTAGGATTCAACCTGAGGATGGACTTCGGGATCGCCGTAACACTCGGACGTGGAGGCATGGAGATAGCCGGCACTGTATTTGCGAGCAAGGTCCAGGGTATTGATGGTCCCGGCGGAGCCAACCAGGAGGGTTTCGACTCCGAGACGCGTGTAGTCGACGGGGCTTGCGGGAGATGCGAAGTTGAAGATGAAATCGACCCGGCCCAGGTCGAAGGGCTTACAGATATCCTGCTCAACGAGACTGAATCGGCTTTCCCTGCGAAGATGCTCGAGGTTAGCCAGATTGCCCGTACTCAAGTTATCGGTACCGAGGACTGAGTGCCCTTCAGCGAGTAAAGCGTCACATAGATGGGAGCCGAGAAAACCGGCTGCTCCAGTGACTAGAAAAGTTTGAGACGTCATCTACTGCCTTTCTTCTGTCTACGTCAACCATTGCCACTCTCTTCAATCCACGAACAAAGGTGGGTCGGGAAGTTTGCACGGAAGTCGAGTGTTCTAAGCCGCGGGTGTTAGATGTTGGCCGTGGACGATGAGAGGTCTCGCACTGGGTGAGCTGCAGGCCGACCAACACTAATGTATGTAAAGCCGTATTTGATCATGATATCCGGATCGTACAGATTCCGACCATCAACGATGATCGGATACCGAAGCGTTTTGTTAAGGCGGTCGAGATCGAGCATTGCAAATTCTGCCCAGTCCGTAAGGATGAGGAGAGCGTCGGCGTCCTTCGCGGCAGCATAGGCATTGGCTGCGTAGCTAAGATTGGGCTGGCCCGGGAGAACATCCTTAGTTCGCTTGATTGCCGCGGGATCATAAGCCGAGATGGAACAACCTTCTGCGAGGAGCATTTCGACGATTTCAATCGCGGGCGATTCCCGAATGTCGTCTGTTCCTCCCTTGAAGGCGAGACCCAAAACGCCGATGCGTTTTCCGCGGAGGGTCCACAAAGCGGCGCGAACCTTACTAAGAAAGCGTTTTTTCTGTTGATCATTGATCTTCTCAACTTCAACGAGGAGGGTGAAGTCTATGCCCAGTTGCTCTGCTACAGAGCGAAAGGCGGCTACGTCTTTTGGGAAGCAGGAGCCGCCATAACCGACGCCCGGACGGAGAAATTTGGGTCCGATACGACTGTCCAGGCCGATGCCGCGAGCGACCTGTTCGACGTTCGCATTGGTAGCTTCGCAAAGATTGGAGACCGCATTGATGAACGAGATCTTCATAGCGAGGAAGGCGTTGGAGGCATGCTTAATGATCTCGGCGCTCTTGGTGGATGTCAGCACAAGGGGTGGCGGAGAGCCGGCGTTGCAAGCCCCGGCGAGAGCTCCAGGCTGCAGATAGTAACTGCCACTCGTGAGGGGTCGATAGATTCGGTCTAATACCTCGGCGGCACGTTCATCATCAGCGCCTACTACGATGCGATCGGGGTGAAGGAAATCGGAGATGGCAGTTCCCTCACGGAGAAATTCCGGGTTGGAGACCACATCAAAGAGGTGGCGGGCGGCGCCGTTACGCTCCATCGAACGAGTGATCCACTCGTTTGTGTAGACGGGAACGGTGCTCTTTTCGACGATGACCTTATAGCCGGTGAGCGAACGAGCAATTTCGCATGCCACAGCCTCGACAAATGAGAGATCGGCATCCCCAGCCTGATTCTGGGGTGTTCCTACGGCGATGAAGATGGCATCGCTTTCGCTTGTAGCATGCGCGAGGTCTGTCGTGAATCGGACTTTCGTGTTGCCGAATTTTTGCAGGAGCTCGGGGAGGCCGCTTTCGTGAATGAGAGAATCTCCTGCCTGAAGAGCCGCAACTTTCCGCTCATCGTTATCAACGCAAATGACGTCGTGTCCCATTTCCGCGAAGCAAACAGCAGCCACAAGACCTACATATCCCGATCCGACAACAGCAATTTTGACGTTTTCGTTCATATTGTTGCGGTGTTGTTCCTTATCAAAGAGGATATCCGATGTTGGCGGAATTCCAGAGTAGGACAGCCTTTTATACCTTTATGTTGGCATTGAGGATACGGTCTTCCTCTGCTAGGCACACTCGGGTAGACTAGGGGGAATGGGTTCCCAAAATACGCGACCGCCGGTCACGGGTGCACCGGAGACTAACCAGAGCGGGTTCAGTACGACGGTTACAGATACGACGCTGTCTGAAGCGCTGATTGTGCTGCGGAAACGACGGTGGGTCCTGATTATTGCCGTACTGCTGGGCTTGGCGTACGGGGTTTACAAGGCAGAATCTCAGCCAAAGCTTTACGACGCTTACGGACGGATTCAGGTACGGTCGGGTGCGTCGAACGAATATAGAGTCAGCGCAATACAGGGTTCCGGTGGGGACTCCAGTTCGAAGATGTTGACAGAGATTGAGATTCTCAAAAGCGACTCGCTGATGCTTAAAGTTTGCCGCGAGATGGACCTGTCCAACAATGCTGATTTCCTCGAACGAAAGGGCCCAGTACCCCACACCAGCCTGGATGATGGGGTTATCAGGCAAGCGACGGTTCACCGGTTGGCGAGCAACCTGCACGTTACTCTCGTTCCAAAGACCGACATCATTCGCATCAGTTACAGCAGCTTGAATCCGAAGCTCTCAGCCGACATTGTCAACAAGGTAATTTCCGATTACATCCAGCGCAGCTATCAGACACGCTTTGACTCGTCGCAACGAGTCTCTGAGTGGCTCTCCGGCAAACTCGACGACCTCAAGCAGCAGGTGGAGACATCGCAGGAGCAGATGATGGATCTGCAGCGCCGGTTGGGTATCCTGGGCTTCGATCCAACCCACAATCAAATCAGCAGCTCGCTCGATGATTTGGCGAGAGCGTCGGCGGCGGCGAAATTGGCTCGCATTATTGCGGAGGCGCGCTATCGCGTCATCAGCGGAATGGATCCGGACTCGATCGAAAGTGCACTCGAGTTGACCCCGGGGACGGCGCCTGGAGAACTGAACGTGCTTCGGGGACAGTTGGCCACCGCAAGGTCGAGCTACGCGCAGTTGGAATCTTCGCTTGGACCAAACCATCCTCAGGCAAAAGCCCTGAAAGCGCAGATGGACGAGCTTACAAAAGAGATTGACGCTGAACAAAACCGTCTTCTGCTGCAGGCAAAGGAAAACTACGTTGTTGCGCGTGCCAATGAAGACCAGACCACTGCCGCTCTGGAAGCTCAAAAGACAGATGCTTATAAATTGCGCGACCAACTCGTTGAGTACACTCTCCGACAGCGGGAATTTGAAGCTAATCGCACCCTATACGACAGTCTGCAGCAGCGTCTGCGTACTGCCAGTGTTCAGTCGGGCCTGGAGTCTCTGGAGATCGATGTAGTCGACCCGGCATTACCGCCGGCAAACCCTCTGTTGCAGCCGCAGTCGACAATCATCCTTACAGCACTTGTTTTCAGCATTCTGGCTGGAATTGTAGTGGCCTTCCTGATGGAGAGCTTAGACACTGGATTGCGCAGCATCGCGGAGATCGAAAGCATCACGGAGTTGCCATCGCTGGCCATTATTCCGCGAGCCCGTCGCTCCTCTGTCGATCAGGCCGGGACATTGACAACGGCACAGCGGAACATCGGAATATTGACGCAACCGAAGTCGCAGTTCGCCGAGGCCTTCCGTTCTCTTCGCACTTCCCTGCTTCTTTCGACTGCCGGACATCCTCCTAAGATCATCGTGCTGACGAGCGCTACCCCGTCGGAAGGAAAGACGACGGCGGCGAGCAACCTGGCAGCGATCCTGGCTCAGCGAGATACCAGGGTTCTTCTGATAGATGGCGACCTGCGTCGACCCAATATTCATCACCGTTTTGGGTTGAACGGAAAGGTCGGCCTTACGACAGTGTTGACTGGAGCAACCAGTTTGGAAGAGACCGTGCAGGGTGTGCCGGAGATTCCAAATCTCGACATTCTGCCTAGCGGGCCTGTTCCTCCTTTCCCGACAGAGATGTTGAGTTCCGGTGCGATGGAGGCAATCCTGAAACGATGCGGAGAACTCTATGACTACATCGTCATCGACTCTCCTCCGATCCTTTCCGTCACCGATGGCGTCATCCTCGCAAGACAGGCGGATGCCGTTGTTCTTGTCGTGCGTCACGGTAAATCCAGCAAACACGTGGTGCGGCGAGCCAGGGACATCCTCCTGCGATCGGGTGCAGGTATTACCGGCATTGTCCTGAACGCTGTCGATTTGAATTCGCCAGAGTACTACGGATACTACGGATACTCGGGTTATTCGTACTCGAGCGTGGATTCGGATAGCTGGGAGTCTCACAAGACTTCAGGAGAAGAGACACACGAGGTGGAGGGGACGAAGCGATGAAACAATTGCGCAATGCTCTTCATAACAGCCGATTTGTCGTGAGTGCCGCCGCGGGGCTGTTGCTGACTTTTATGCAGTCTTGCGGCCAGTGCTCAGTTCAGCGGACCGGCGCTCGGAATCTCGACGCCGGTCAACCCGCCCGTAGTAATAACGACGGATCCGGCGATTCTTTTTCCGCCGAACCGGGATGCTTACCTGGGGCGCGGAGATCTCATTACCGTCCACATCTTCGAGAGTCAGGACTACGCTCCAACAGTACGCATAGCCCAGGATGGGACAGTCCAACTTCCATTGATTGGGACCGTCCAAGTGGATGACCTTACCCTGCACCAGGCACAGGCTCTTATTGCCCAAAAGCTGGTGAGTGCCGGCATGTATCGCGACCCCCAGGTATCGATTCAGATTACCGAATCGCCAAATCAGATCGCCACTCTCGTCGGGGAAATACATGGGATTGTTCCTGTTATCGGAGAGAGGCGACTGTACGATGTTCTAGCGGCGGCTGGCGGAGGAGGTGGAGGTGGGCAGGCGGCACTACGACTGTTGTGGTCGGAGCGGGGTAGGTGGATTGCCTTCAACTGCAAGTCACGTTATAACCATCAACCGCTACGGTTTGAAAGAGCCCATCGTTGTGGATCTGGGTACAGATCCAGCCAAGAGCGCGCTCGCCGATATTCCGATATTCCCTCGGGACACGATCATAGTGCCGCGGGTTGGCGTGGTCTATCTGCTAGGGCGCCTTCAAGGTTCAAGGCGCGATTCCGCTTCAACAAAACTCACCTTTGACCTTGATGAAGGTTGCTGCTCTTGCCGGTGGACCAGGTTTTGAGGGCCAGAAAAGCGACCTGCGGATTATTCGCTCGGTTGGGGTCGATCGGCAGGTAGTTCACGTCGACATAGGGAAAGTCATCGAAGGTCGAGCTCCCGATCCTGTATTACAGGCGGAGGATATTATTTTCCTGCCCACCAACCAGATGAAGGCGGCGATTAAATCCGGCGGCATCGGTACCTTGTTAGGAGTTGCATCCATCCTTCTCCTCGCGGCAGGCTACTAATCAATAAGCGAGATTTGTCAACGAATGAAGTTCACTGGCGGGAGATTTGCATGAAGCCTGACGAGATATGGTTTTAGCTGCTTCAGAGATGGGCAACGGTCGGAAAAAGAAGGTAAGGCTGGCATATTTGGTAAGCCATCCTATCCAATATCAGGCGCCGCTATTGCGGCGAATTGCGCAAGAGCCCGACATCGATCTAACCGTGCTCTTCGGTTCTGATTTCTCTCTGCGAAACTACTCGGATGAGGGTTTCGGCGTCTCAGTGAAATGGGATGTGCCGCTTCTGGATGGATATCGCCATCGGTTTCTACCCGTCTTGCGAGACGATGGCACACAGACCGTCACAACACCTCTGAACTACGGCATTTTCAGTGCTCTTCGCGGGAACAGGCTTGAACCGGAGTTTGATGTGCTTTGGGTACACGGGTACGCCATGGTCAATGCCCTGCACGGAATGTTAGCTGCGAAGGCTCTCGGCATTCCTGTGCTGTTGCGCGGCGATATGTGGTTGCGAGACCGCCCACGCAGTGGTCCCAAACTTTTGTTCAAGCAACTCTTTTTTGAGGGGCTGAAGCAGCTGGTGGCGGGGGTTTTGCCGGTTGGCACGCTCAACCAGGAGTATTGGAGGCACTACTTCGGAACTGCCGTCCCATTTTTCCTGATGCCCTACGCGGTGGATAACGAATATTTTCGCCAACGAAGCCTTGAAGCAGCAGCGACGCGGAATGAGTTGCAGCTGGAACTCGGACTTGAGGATGGCAGACCTGTCATCTTGTTCGCCTCGAAGCTGCAACGACGTAAACACTGCTCCGATTTGTTCGACGCTTATCGTATCTTGATCGAGAGTGAAGTCTGCGCTGCTCGGCCTTATCTTGTGATTGTGGGAGATGGGGAAGAGCGAGTCGCCCTTGAAGAAAAAGCGCGGACGGAGGGGTTAACGGACGTTCGATTCTGCGGCTTTCGAAACCAATCGGAACTACCGCGGTTTTTTGATATTGCGACCGTATTTGTTCTGCCAGCTCGTCATGAACCCTGGGGATTGGTCGTCAATGAAGTCATGAACTCCGGGCGGGCAGTCATTGTTTCCGACGACGTTGGCTGTCATCCGGACCTGATTGCTGACGGCGTGGAAGGATGCGTTTTCCCGGTCGGTGATGTTCAGGCGCTGGCTAATGCGCTGGGTCGCGTATTGTCCCAACCAGAAATGGCCGGGAAGATGGGTGAAAATGCACTGAAGCGAATTCAATCGTGGAGCTTCGAAGAAGACGTCTTGGCCCTACGCCAGGCCATTGCCCAACTAACCCGCAAGATCGTTGCGTAGAGAGCGCCAACCACCTTGATGATGCCCAACTCCAGGATGAATAGAGAGGGAAATGTATCGAAAAGAAAGGTTCGAGTCGCCTACCTGGTAAGTCATCCGATCCAATATCAGGTTCCCCTGCTTCGCCGGATATCGCAGGAACCGGATATTGAGCTAACGGCTCTCTTCGCGTCGAACTTTTCTGTTCATCAATATGCCGACAAGGGCTTCGGAGTCGATGTGAAGTGGGATGTTCCGCTGCTCGACGGATACGATTATGAGTTCCTGCCCGTTATTTGGGATAAGCGAAGGACGGGGCGGACAACTCAATTCAACTACGGGATCTTTCGTCGTCTGCTGGGCGATGAGAGCCGGGCCGGTTTTGATGTGCTCTGGGTCCATGGCTATTCCACTCTAAACACGCTTCAGGGAATGCTGGTGGCGAAGTTGCTGGGGATACCTGTCCTGCTTAGGGCAGAATCGCGGCTGGCTTTGACGGGAGAAACGGGGTTGAAGAGCGATGCGAAGAGATTGTTCTTCGGCCTGTTACGGTATTTTGTCGATGGAGTGTTGCCGATCGGGAGCTCCAATTCAGCGTATTGGCGACATTACCTTGGAGACGGCGTTCCGCAGTTCCTGATGCCTTATGCCGTCGACAATGACTACTTTCAAAGACAGTGCCGGGAAGCCTCTCTTAAGCGAAATGAATTGTTGCAACAGCTGAATCTCGATCGTTCTCGGCCCATAATTCTGTTCGCCTCGAAGTTGCAAAATCGAAAGCGTTGCGGCGATTTGCTTGAGGCTTATCTAAAATTATCGCCAGGGGATGGGATTGAACCGGATCCTTATCTTGTTATTGTTGGCGATGGTGAAGAACGGGCTGCGTTGGAGAAACGTGTGGCCGAGAGCGGTTTTCGCAGCGTTCGCTTCTGCGGCTTCCGCAACCAGACGGAGTTGCCAGGATTCTTCGACATTGCGACCGTCTTTGTGCTTCCCTCGTTGAATGAACCATGGGGCTTGATTGTGAATGAAGTCATGAACGCGGGGAGGGCTGTCATTGTTTCGGACGATGTTGGGTGTCAACCTGATTTGGTCTCAGACGGGGTTGAAGGCTGCGTGTTCCCTGCTGGCAATGTAGCCGCTCTCACCGACGCATTACGAAAGGTTCTGGCTCAACCTTCGACAGCAGACGCCATGGGAAAACGTGCGTTGGAGCGGATCAGCAAATGGGACTATGAAGAGGATGTCCGGGGCCTTCGGCGAGGAATTGCTTTTGTTACTAGAAAGCTGAGGACGTGAGAGATATATGGCAGCCGCGGCGATTGCCACAACCACAAATTCTGCTGTTATGCTCGAAAGTAATGGCAGGAAACTGATGCGAATTCTTCACATCATCGGAACGTTGAACCCTGAGGCCGGTGGACCCACTGAGTCTGTAAGGGTTTTGCTCAGTTACGGCCCCATCGGTTACACAGGCGAGGTGGTAACGCTGGATGATCCGTCAGCACCCTACCTGAGCGATATCGGATTTCCGGTACACGCCCTTGGACCGACGAACACCAAGTACGGGTTCAACTCCAAACTGCTGCCGTGGTTGAGAGATAACCGCCATCGCTTTGATGGTGTTGTGGTCAATGGGCTTTGGCAATACTGCGGATTTGCCGCATGGCGTACTCTTGCCGGCAACACACCGTATGTCGTGTTTACGCACGGCATGCTGGATCCTTATTTTAAGCACGCGTTTCCGCTTAAACATGTGAAGAAGTGGCTTTACTGGATTCCGGCAGAGTACTGGATCCTCCGTGGCGCCTACCGTGTCCTTTTTACATCCAAGGCGGAAAAAAGGCTGGCGGAAGAAAGTTTTTGGATGCATCGTTGGAATCCCTATGTCGTGCCGTATGGTGCCAGTGGCCCTACAGGGGATCCCGAAGTACAGAAGCGTGCGTTCTTCGCGAAATGTCCCGAGGCCGTTGGCAAACGATACCTTCTCTTCCTCGGTCGCATCCATCGTAAGAAAGGATGCGATCTACTGATCGATGCTTTCGCAAAGGTGGCAGCCGATGATCCGGATCTTTATCTTGTGATGGCTGGCCCCGATCAACAACAATGGAGCGCGAAGTTGAAGGCGACTGCGGCAAGCGCGGGGATCGAGCATCGCGTCTTTTGGCCAGGGATGTTGACTGGCGACGCGAAGTGGGGTGCATTTTACGGATCTGAGGCGTTCATTCTGCCTTCTCACCAGGAAAACTTCGGTATCGCGGTAGCCGAGGCTCTGGCTTGCGGAAAACCGGTGCTGTTGGCAGACAAAGTAAACATAGCTGAGGACATCGCTGAAGATGGCGCGGGGCTGATGGAGTTAGATACTGCAGAGGGAACGTTGCGGCTGCTCCAGAGGTGGATTGGCATGACCATCCCAGAACGGGAGCGCATGGCAGAGCTTGCCTATCAGTGCTTTCAGCGGCGATATGACATGCGAGAGAACGCAAAGGCAATTATCAGGCTCTTTGGAACGGCTACGGTCCTGACTCCGACCGCCGTCGATTCGGAATAGGCGCTGACCCTCCAATGCCGAAACAGATTTATTACAACGCGGGGGAACATATCAAAGCCGATACAGCTGCCGATCCTTATCTTCGGCCGGCGTTTACGCTAAGCGACCGCCTAAGACGGCTTAGTTGGAATATCTCTTGGCTCTTACTTTATAGGATGTCACCGAGGCCGTTACATTCCTGGAGATCCTCCCTTTTGCGCCTCTTTGGAGCGACGATGGGAGCGAACTGCCACTTCTATCCACGATCAAAAGTGTGGGCACCCTGGAATCTAATTTGTGCCGATCAAGTGACCGCAGGCGATGGCGCGGAGATCTACAATCCTGCGCCGGTGAGGCTTGGATCCCACGCGATTTTGTCGCAGGATGCTTATGTGTGCACGGCCACGCATGACTACGACGACCCAGCATTTCCTCTTATCGCCTATGCAATGACCATCGGTGCTTATGCCTGGGTGTGTGCTCGCGCATCCGTTGCCCCCGGCGTCAATCTAGGCGATGGCGCGGTGCTCGGGCTGGGATCGGTCGCAACACGAAACCTGGATCCATGGACTGTCTATGCGGGAGTACCCGCAGTCAAGGTGAAGGATAGGCAACAATTCGACGTCTGCAAATCCAGCCGGAGCTAACCGCGCAACTTTGCGAGCAGGTCAGTCGGATGAACTGGCTTAGCGAGAATCTCAAACTCATGACCCTGTGCCCGCGCCTTTTCCAGTAAATCTGCCGTTGCGGCCTGGCCGGAAAAAAGAAGAATCTTGCACTTCGGCAGTTTGCTGCGGGTAATGATTGCCGCTTCAATGCCTGTCATGCCAGTCATGATGACGTCGCTGATCAACATATCCGGCTGGAAGCTCTCGAGCGACTCAACGGCCTTTTCTCCGCTAAACACGGCGCGCGCATCGAAGCCCGCCTGATTCAGGATGATAGCGAGCGTATTTGCGATTACTTGTTCGTCGTCTGCTACGAGTACCCGTGGTTTTGCCGGAGTGGCGATTGTTGTATCTGCCATGCGAGATTTTCCCCAAATTTGAAGATCAATTAAATCAGTCTAAATACCACGTCCGCAAGCATCAGGTTTACCCTATCGCCCACATGCTAATGATACGCTGACCGAAGAGCCGATTGGCACAAACCATTTGAAATTCTCCAAAGAGCGCACGCTTTACTACTAAACCCTATGCAGCCCGCCATCATCCGCGCAGAACGTGTCGAGAAATACTACGCTCAACCAAGCGAGAACCGGATTCAGGTCATCTCTCCGACCGATCTGTCCATCACGGCGGGAGAAATTGTTGCCTTGCTGGGTCCGTCCGGCTCAGGAAAATCCACACTTCTCCGAATGTTGACTGGATTGTCCATGCCTTCAGCCGGAGAAGTGTACTGGCATGAACAGCCAATTGCAACCGCAGATGTCAATGTCTCCATCGTGTTCCAGAGTTTTGCGTTGTTCCCCTGGTTAACTGTTCTCGAGAACGTCGAAGCGCCTTTGAAGGCGCGAGGGATGGATCCCGCGGAGAGGCGAAAACGCAGTTTGAAGATCCTTGACACGGTGGGCCTGGACGGGTTTCAGGCGGCGTATCCAAAGGAACTGTCGGGCGGAATGCGGCAGCGCGTTGGCTTTGCGCGAGCGCTGGTCGTTGAACCAGAAGTGCTGTTTATGGACGAGCCATTCTCTGCGCTCGATGTGTTAACAGCCGAGAACCTCCGCAGCGAACTTCTGGAGCTGTGGCAGAACAAGACGATTCCAACGCAGGCGATCTTTCTCGTTACGCACAATATTGAAGAGGCAGTTCTGCTTGCCGACCGCATTATTGTGCTGGGCCGTAACCCAGGACACGTCCGCACCGATTTCAGGGTGGCTATCCCGCATCCCAGAGACCGCAAAGCAACTGCGTTTACCCAGTTGGTCGACTATATCTACAAGGTACTCACTCAGCCGGATGCGCAGCCGCCGGCGCTGCCTCAAACGCCAACCGGAAAACCGGTGCGCGACCAGCGTCAGATGCACTACCAGATGCTGCCTCACGCGCGTCCTGGCGGGATCGCAGGACTCCTGGAATTGCTGCTCGACCATAACGGCAAGGATGACATTTACCGGTTAGCGGACGATCTGGCCTTTGAGATCGACGACCTGTTGCCGATTGTTGATGCGGCGCAGTTGCTGGGCTTCCTCAAGGTAACGGAGGGTGATGCGGAGATTACCCCGACCGGCGCGGAATACGCCAATTCTGAGATTCTCCGGCAAAAGGAGTTGTTTCGCACCGCGGCCATGGAGAATGTTCTGCTTCTTCGGCAGATCGTTCGCGCTATCGAATCCAAGAGCGACCGCAGCGTGCCGGAAGAGTTTTTCCACGACGTACTGGATGAACAGTTCAGTGAAGAGGAGACGTTGCGGCAATTGGAAACCGCAATCAACTGGGGCAGGTACGCCGAGCTCTTCGATTTCGACGCTTCACGGCGCCGGTTTATCCAATCGGAGAAGCTGCACCATGACACGGAAAAGAAACCGAACGCGGAGATCGGTGCATGATGAAATTTCCGGAGAGCTTCAGCAATATTCCCGGGCGGGAGACTCTCGCACGTTCGCAGGTTCTGCAGCGCAGTTGGCCAGTTGTGCTGGATCTGTGTGTAGCTGGCATCGGGCTGGCCTGCTTTTATGGAGTTGTCGTCATTGCGAGGTACTGGTCCGGACATCCGGAACCCGAGATTCCAATCTCGCAGAGCCCGCGCGCGCTCCCGTTATATGCGTTTTATTCGGTTGTGCGTATTGGCCTGGCCTATCTGTTGAGCCTGGTGTTTGCCGTTGGCTATGGATATGTGGCCGCCCACAACAAGCGGATAGAGGCCTTTATGATCGCGGGACTGGATATTTTGCAGTCCATTCCGGTTCTCAGCTTTTTGCCTGGTGTGATGCTGGCCATGGTGGCACTCTTTCCTACACGGCAGATAGGCGTAGAGATGGGCGCGATTGTCCTCATCTTTACAGGCCAGGTTTGGAACATGGCTTTTAGTTTCTATTCATCGATCAAGAGCATTCCGCGAGAGCTATCCGAGGCAGCGAGTATTTATCGCTTTTCGCGGCTGCAGCGGCTAATACAACTGGAGCTTCCCTACTCTGCGATCGGGCTGGTGTGGAACTCGATGGTGTCGGTGGCGGGTGGTTGGTTCTTTCTGATGGCATGCGAAATGTTTGTCCTGGGAACGCGGGATTTTCGCCTCCCGGGACTGGGCTCTTACCTGCAAACTGCCGCCGGGACTGAAAATTACGCTGCTATTACGTGGGGATTGCTGACGATGATTGCGATTATCGTAGCGACCGATCAGTTGATCTGGCGGCCAATCATTGCGTGGAGCGACAAGTTCAAGTTTGAACAGGTGGAGAGTGGAACGCGAGTACGTTCCCCGCTGCTGCATCTACTGCAGCATTCACGTGGACTTCGCACATTGCGCCAACATACAATCGTGCCGCTTGGGGAAGGCGTGTACCGGCGGCTGGCCAAAGAGCGTCAAGGCGCGGACTCACAGGTTCCAGTGGCAGGTAAGAGCGCCAACGCCAAAACCGACCGAGGAGTCACATTCCTGAGAGTCGCCCTTCTGGTTGCGATAGCGGCGGCTGTTACCTACGCTGCCTGGAATGCCCTCGTGCTGTTGCGCCAGGTGCATTCGTCTGAATTTATTGAGATTATGAAAGGCGCCATGGCGACGTTTTTGAGGGTCAACGTGTCGCTCGTGCTCGCTTCAGTGTGGACAATTCCTGTGGGTGTTGCAATAGGCTTTCATCCTCGACTGGCACGGATTGCCCAGCCAATCGCACAGATTGCAGCGTCGGTTCCGGCGACAGCCCTGTTCCCAGTTATTTTGATTGCGCTGGTGCGGATTGGCGGCGGGATGGGTATTGGGTCGATCGCTTTGATGCTGCTGGGAACGCAGTGGTACATCCTGTTCAATGTAATTGCTGGAGCGATGGCAATTCCATCCGATCTGAAGGAGGTCGCAACGCTGTTTCACTTCACGACGGTACAGAAATGGAAGACAGTGATCCTGCCTGGAATCTTTCCTTTCCTGATTACCGGATTAGTGACCGCGTCCGGTGGCGCCTGGAACGCGAGCATTATCGCGGAGTACTACCACTTGAAGAACGAGACGCTACAGACGACCGGACTTGGCGCGGTGATAAGCGCCGCGACCGACCACGGACAGTTTCAGATTCTGCTGCTGGCGACAATCGTCATGGCGATGATGGTGGTGACAATCAATCGGTTGGTGTGGCGGCCGCTTTATCGGCTGGCGGAGACTCGGTACAAACTTGGGTGAACTACTGCGGCTTCGGTCCCGCTGGTTTTCGGAAAGCAAAGATAACTGCTAACAGAGGCGGAGCCAATAAAACTCCCCAGAATGGGATGAGGATGCCGAGGACGATAGGGCCAAAGAAGGCCGCCCACCAGGGAATCTTTGTTGTGCGATGCAGAACGTACGGCCCAATGACAAGACCTTCTAGGATGACGATCAACCCATAAAGACCGAGGACGAGACCCAGGCGCCATTCGTCATGTCCGCTGAAGGCGACGGCAAGCACGGGACCGATGAGAGCAACCATGCCTCCAAAGGTAGGAATGATTTGGAGCAGGCCGCCAAGAATTGCCCAGAATGGCGCCCATGGAACGCGGATTAACTCGAGCCCGATTAGCCACAGGACGCCTACAATGAGCGCGTCCAGAGTGGCGGCTCGCCACCATGCGACAAGCGCACTGCCCGCAGTTTTAAGGTGTGTCGTCGCGTTACTGTTTCGGATATCCATTCCAACCTGACTTCACTGATCAGCATCAGACCTGCTGAAGCACTATACCGTAAAGCTTCCCGTTCGATGCCAAGCCGGCACGATAGGGCTGGCTGTATGAATGGAGATCGGCACGATGGCTGTGATGATGCAGGCTTTCTATTGGGATGCTCCGGTCAAGGAGCAGAAAGAGGGGGAATGGTGGAACCTTCTCGCTCAAAAAGCACCGGAGTTGGAGGCAGCCGGCTTCAATGCGCTGTGGCTGCCACCAATCTGCAAGGGCGCTGAGGCGCGCTCGCCCGGTTATGACCCCTACGACTACTTTGACCTCGGAGACTTCGATCAGAAGGGTGGGGTGAAGACACTCTATGGCAATCGCAAGGAGCTGGAGAACCTGATCCGCACCCTGCACGAGCATAAGATAGCTGCGTACGCCGACATGGTGATCAATCACAACTCCGGGGCCGATGAGGAAGAGGTTAATCCGCTCGACGGGCAAAAGCGCTGGACGAAATTCAACCCGAAGTCAGGCAAATTTCCTCGCGATTGGAATTGTTTTCACCCCTCGCGTTACGAGCGGGTCATGATCGAGGGCGAGAACTTTGCAGGATTTCCGCATCTGTGCCATCGCAATCCGAGAGTTTACGAGGCAATGTTCGAATATGCGCGCATGATCATTGAGGAGTTACGTTTCGATGGCTTCCGTTTTGACTTTGCCAAGGGCTACGGGGCTTGGATGATCGGGCTGCTTGCGAAGTATCGTTATGAGCGCGACGGGCAGGAGTTCACACCGTTCGTTGTCGGCGAGTATTGGTCCGGTCACGAGGATATTGAGGGTTGGCTCGACGGTGTTATGGCAGTAACCGACAATCAGATCGCAGCCTTCGATTTTCCATTGCGCTACAAGCTGAAAGATGTCTGCGACACGCTGAAGTATGACCTCAGAAACCTGACGGCGGACGGTTCTGTGGTGGCGAAGCGACCTTTCAACGCCGTAACGTTCGTCGACAACCACGACATGGGTGGCAACGAAATTGTGAACGATAAAAACCTTGCTTACTCCTTCATTCTGATGAACGAGGGGTATCCCTGCATCTGGTGGTACGACTATTTCAATCTTGGTTTGGCACGACCCGGCACGCCCAATGGCATCGACGCGCTGATAGACGCGCATCATAAGTACGCTGATGGCGAGGCCTGCATACTGCATGCAGATCCGGATCTGTACATTCTTTCGCGCAGCGGCTTGGAGAACCGGCCAGGTTGCATCTACGTTCTTAATAACCTTGGCGACCAATGGTCCGGCACCACTGTGAAGACCAGGTGGCCGAACCAGAAGTTCGCTCCAGTAGCCTGGGACGGCCATGACATTGCCCATCCGGACGAGCGCACCACTGATGCGGAGGGCCGCGCCGAATTCCCTGCCCCGCCGCGCGGTTACGCAGTCTACGCGCCCATCTAGGTTCCGATGCCTCACCAGCTCTCTTACCCCTCATTTTCGAGTGCTATCCTTAAGGCATGAAGTTCGGCGTTCTGGTCTTTCCCGGATCTAACTGCGATCACGACACCTACAACGTAATCGACGCGTTGGTAGGTCAGCCGGTCACCTATCTATGGCATGCCTCGGAGGACTTGCAGGGATGTGATGCCATCCTTGTGCCCGGTGGGTTCGCTTATGGCGATTATCTGCGCACAGGCGCCATCGCGAAGTTTGCACCTGTCATGCAATCTGTCGCCAAGTTCGCGAAGACCGGTGGATTGGTCATGGGCATCTGCAATGGTTTCCAGATTCTCTGTGAAGCCGGCCTGTTGCCTGGCGCCCTGATGCGTAATGCTAGCCAGCATTACATCTGCAAACAGACCTTCCTGCGGGCCGAGACAGTCGATTCGCCCTTCACGCACGGGCTCACCAAAGGTCAGGTGCTCCAGATGCCGATTGGCCATATGGAAGGCAACTATTTCTGCGACGCAGACACGCTAGCGACCCTGAAACGAGAGGAGCGTATCGCGTTTCGCTACGCTACTCCGGCTGGCGAGGTAACCGCGGCGGCCAATCCAAACGGTTCGCTCGAGAACATCGCTGGAATCCTAAACGAGGGGCGCAATGTACTCGGGCTTATGCCCCACCCGGATCGCTCGAGTGAATCGCTGCTTGGTTCTTCCGATGGCCTGATGCTCTTCCGAGCGATGACTGAGTCTCTCGCGGCGGCCCGATAAGCTGGTGGTACCCTTGACTCCTCATGATTGACATTCACCATCATCTGCTATGGGGGCTGGACGATGGTGCGTCGAGTATTGAGACCTCGATTGCGATGGCGCGGGTCGCGGAAGAGGAAGGAATCACCCACATCGTCTGTTCCCCGCACGCTAATGGGACCTACGCTTACGAGCCTTTCCTGGTATCCGAGAAGATCGATACGCTTCAGCGGCGCCTTGATCGAGAGGGTATTGCGGTCAAGCTCGGCCGCGGATGTGACTTTCACATGTCTTACGAGAATATTCAGGATGCGAAGCTTGATCCGTCGAGGTTCAGCATCAACGGACTGGGCTACCTTCTCGTTGAGATTCCCGACTACGGAATTTCGCGCGGCTTGACAGAGATCTTTTATCAGTTGCAACTAGCCGGACTCACTCCTATCCTGACGCATCCGGAGCGCAATCCTACCCTTCAATCCGATCCGGAGCGGCTTGTGGACTGGCTACGGGGTGGGGTGCTGGTTCAGGTAACGGCGGGGTCGGTTCTTGGCCGGATGGGAAAGCGCGCCGAACGAATGTCTCATGACCTGCTTAGCAAACGGTGGGTGCACTTTCTGGCGACCGATGCCCACAATACCACCTCGCGACCGCCAAAGATGAAGGACGCATACGATCTTGTGGCCGAGAGGTATGGGCCCGACTATGCTCACTTGTTGTGCACTTCGAATCCGCTGGCAGCGTTCATGGGCAGGCCGCTGGAAGCACAGTTCGAGCCGGTGGATCTGTACGAAAATCTCGAAAAGAAGAGCTGGTGGCAGAGGCTGACGGGTAGGTAGCGGTGTGGGTCAGAGGCCGAGGCCGCCGTCGACGGCGAGGATCTGGCCCGTGATGAAGTGCGGCGTCGTCGCGAAGAAGACTGCGGCGGAGGCTACATCGTACGCAGTGCCGTTGCGCTGCATTGGCGTCTTACGGGCGAAGTGCTCGTAGCCTTCTTCTACTACTTCGCCCTGGACGATCATGCCGGGGGCGATGCAGTTTACGCTGATCTCCGGCGCCCAGGCCTTGGCCATGACCTGCGAGAGCATGTGCAAGGCGGCTTTTGAGGTGCAGTAGTGGCCGTGGGTCGCCCAGGGGTGGAGGCCTCCGAGGGAGCCGATGTTGAGGATGCGTCCTCTCGCTGCGCGGAGATGCGGATGAGCGGCTTTGGCCATCAGGAACGGAGCGCGGGTATTCGTGGCAAACATTCCGTCCCACTGCTCGAGGGAGATGTTCTCGAGGGCTACCGACTCGAACATGCCGGCGTTGTTGACGAGGATGTCGAGTTGGCCGAATTCGTCGATGACGGAGGCTACGGTCTCCTCGATGCTCTCCGGGTCGCGGAGATCGCAGCGGATGGCCGATGCATCGACGTCGTGTGCCGCAAGCGCGCGCACCGTCTCTACGGCTTCAGCCTGGGAGGCGAGGTACGTAATAGCTACGTTGGCTCCACGCTCTGCCAAGGCCAGGGCGATGGCGCGGCCTATCCGCTGGGCTGCTCCAGTCACGAGCACGGTCTTTCCCTTGAGCGGCTTATCCATGTGACGCGTCGTGCTCCGGTTTATTGTTTTGGCGTGGTGGCTGAAGCGTTGGGTGTCTGCGGCTGCGGTGCCGGAGCGGGCTTGGCTGGGGTGGCGGATGGATTCGTCGAGCGGATAGGCTCCTGCACGCCGGGCTTCAGCGTCGAAGCCTTCCCTTCGTTGTCCACGTAGGATGAGACCTGCTCCTGCGGGCGAAGCATGGCGATGGAGATTTCCCGGCTGGGCTCGCTTACGACATAGTCTTCCGCGTATGTCGCAAAGCCCGTGGCGATCACCTGGACTCGAACGGTGCTGCCGGTAGGAATGACGTCAATCTTCGCCTTGCCGTCCGGATCGGTCTTGACCTCCAGATTTCCCTGGTCTTTCCCGTCCATGGTCGCATCGAAGATGACCGCGGCGTTGCTGATTGGCTTGCCGTTGTACTTCTTCAACACGGTGACCTCAATGTGCGAGGTCGCGGGCGGCGCTTTGTATTTCCGACCACGTTTCGCCGGCGCGTCCTGCGCGAGGGCGGAGTTGGAAGATGCCAGGGGAAGACCGAACGCCAGCAGGAGGCAGAGACCGATAAGACGAATACAACGCATGCCCTATTTTACGACGTAGGAAGGCGCATGGGGAGGCTCTTTCCGCGTCATGATTGGGAAACCATCGACTGACGGGAACCCCCTTCCAGCTGCTTCGCCCAAGATGATGCTCTTGAGGGTTGTCGGCGGTGGTTGAAAAGCAAAAGCAACAGCAAAGGCAAAATGCGGGGGTCCCATTCGACTTCGCTCAGGGCAGGCTTCTCCACTCCGCAGCGGACGATAGAGCCGTCCGCTGCTCCGGTCGAGATGACGCTTTTGGATGGAGTTCCGGTTGAGGGACGCTTCTTGGCGGAGCCCAGTCGAGATGACGCTTTTTGGCCAGGTTGAGCAGTGGCTTGAACTGTGGGGAGGGTGGTGGGTTGTGGGGTTGGTGTGGGTAGTTCGGGTTCTTTGGGGGTTGGTTTTTCGGGGTTTCGGCTGAATGCTTCGAGGAGGAGGGCCATGGCGCTCTTGGGGTTGCCGGGGATTTCGTCGATGTCGATTTTGGGGGCCAGGATGCCTAGCTCGGGGTGGGTGGTGATCTCTTCTACGGTTTCGGGTTCTTCGATTTTGCGGCCGCGTTGCGCGGTTTGGGGTTTGGGGAGGTTGAGGCTGGCGATCTGGAGGCCGTAGAGGAGGAGTCCGGCGCGGCGGGGGTCGATGTCGTTGGAGGCGATGCGGCGGAGGACTTCGACGATGGTGGACTGGAGGCCGGTGCGGTCGTTGGGGTCGGTGACGGGGAGGTCGAAGGTGGAGCGGCGGCCTCGGCGGGCGCGTGGGTTTTGGGCGGGTTTGCGGGTGGTGTGGTGGTAGTAGCAGAATTCTTCTCCGCGGAGGCAGATGCTGCCGCAGCGGTGGCCGTCGGTGAAGATGTGGCGGCATTGATAGCGTTTTGGTTTTGTCTCGGTCTTTGTCTCGGTCATGGTGTTCCCTCCCCCACTGGGTAAAAGTGTGCAAAGTATTCAAAAGAAAAGACCTGAGTCCGGACTTCCCGGATCAGGTCTTTCTCTTGGCCGTTAAATGCGAAAGCCCGGCTTTTGGCCAGGCCTTGTTTTGTCTTTCTAGTTCTATTTTACCAAGTTGAGGATAACTAAATTTCCATTTTGGCTGACTTTATTTCTTGCTCGTAGATTACTGATTTTAGGTTGGTTATGGGATCTTTAGGTGTCGATTTTTGGGGTCTGGGGCTTGACATGCGAGTTTGCTGGGGTTTTTTGGGGAGGTTGCGTGTAAGTGATTGATTGGTTTCGGCTTGGGTAGGATTGCAAGAGCACCGACGCGAGCGAAAGGCAACGGCAGCAGCGGTATTGGGTAGTCTGGAGTGAATGATTGAAGTTTCCGAAAAATGGGATGAGCCGGTCTCTTGGATGGGAGAGCCTATCGCCATGAATAAGCCATCGAAACACCCGACTTTGCAGGAATCTCGCCTGCCGGCTCTGCCTTTGTCGATGAGTGACTCAGCGATTTGGCATCAATCCAGATCCACCAATTGCGCGAAGTGCGCATATCGAGACTGTCTGAGGTAATCCTACGGTCCTTCATTCGCAATCTCAGTGACGCTCTCAATCTTGCGGCCTTCGATTGCGACCCTTCATCGTACGGATGGAGCTTCTTTGTATCCGAGGTCCTTGGGAGGCCAGCTCATCCGCCCGAAGCAGAAATTTCTTGAGCAACGGAGAGGTATTCGACTTGTTGTATCCCATCACGAGATCGATGGTCGGAACCTCGCCGTGCAAAGGCCGGGCGACTACCGAAGGGATCAGCGCATTTTGCACATAGGTTGGCAATAATGTGAAGCCGCCGGTGGATGCCACGAGCGACATTCCGCCAGATAGAGTCTCGGCGTCGTAGATCTGCTTCAGTTTGAGGCCAAGCTTCGCCGTGTACGCTTCGATCACGGTCTTGAGCACGGGCGCGGCACGTGCTGTGCTAATAAAGTCCTCGCGACAGATGTCTTCCGGCCGGATTGTCTTGTGCCGGGCCAGGCGGTGGCGGGAAGGCAGGACCGCGACCAGAGGCTCCTTGACGAGGAATTTGAAGTCCAGGCCAGCGGTCCGCGTCTCGCGCCTCAGCAGGGCCACATCGATCTCTCCCTGCATCAAGGCTTTGGCGAGTTCGGGCGAGGATTTCGTTGTGATCGTAACGTTGACATCAGCCGCCTCTTCGCGCAAGATTCGCAGTGCCTCTGACAACCAGATCACTTCCTGTCCAGGCAAGAAACCGAGTCCAAAACCCGGCTTATGGGGGCGCTCCGTGTTTCGTGCCGCTTCGCACCCGACCTCTATCTGCATCAGCGCCAGGCGTGAGTGATCGAGGAATATCCGCCCAGCCGCAGTGAGCTCAATGCCTCGCGCTTTTCGCTCCAGCAGCTTCACGCCGAGTTCCAGTTCGAGATCGCGAATCTGACGACTCAGCGACGGTTGTGAAGTATGGAGACGCCGCTCAGCAGCGTGCAGAAGGCTGCCTTCCTCGGCGACCGCAATAAAGTACCGAAGATGACGAAGTTCCATGAGGCCCTCCATCTATGCTCAATAAGCATACCTCAAGCAGTCAAAGTATTTGTGCAAAGGCCTGAGGGGGAGGAACCTATAGCCAACGGATAACGCTCGTAGTTGTCCGAAATCCAATCTCAGGAGTATCAACATGTCATCACAACGCAAACCAACCATCGTGTTCTGCCACGGCATCTGGGCCGATGGCTCGTGCTTCAGCAAGGTCATCCCCGCATTGCAGGCGGACGGCCACGAGGTCATTGCGGTTCAATACAGCCTGGAGTCATTCGAAGAGGACGTGGCCACGATTAAGCGCACTCTCAACCGCGTCGGCAGTCCCGTGCTCCTCATCGGACACTCATACGGCGGCGCTACCATTACGGCCGCGGGAGTCGATGATCGCGTGGCTGGCCTCGTCTACATTGGAGCAGTTGCCCCGGATGTCGGCGAAACCGTACAGCAGCAGCTCGACAAGTATCCGTCGGATATCTTTTCTCGCGTGGAGGTCAAGGACGGGTACGCCTGGATGCTTCCGAACGGGACTGAGTTTTTCTGCGGAGACCTTTCCGAGCAAGAGCAGAAGCTTGTCTGGGCGACACACTTCCCGCCTCATGCCGACCTCTTCACGCAGCACCCTATCCAAAGCACCCCGTGGAAGTCGAAACCGAGTTGGTACATTCTGTGCCTGCAAGACCATACCGTTCACCCTGATCTCCAACGGTGGGTCTCGAAACGTATGGGAGCCACCGTAACAGAAGTGGAAAGCAGCCACGTGCCGATGCTCTCGAAGCCGGATGTAGTCATCGAGGTTATCCGCAAGGCCGCAAAAGCAATTCAGGAAAGTGCGACAGTTTAGTTAGGCCGCGAGGTTTCTCATCTTCGACAGACCGTCGTTAGACGGTCTGTCACTTTTGTGAGCGGCCATACGAATTTAAGTGCGATCTCAATACCCGTATCCGGAAATCCAGGCAGATCAGATCTCAACTGCAGGTAACAGGGCAATGCGCTCATTGAGGGCTCTCGAACCGACTTGAGGAACGAAATTCGCTGGAAACGGAGTTATGGGCAACTTTGGTTTCCCCGAAGTTCAAACTGGCCCACCTTATCGCGAAAGCAAATCGTCCGCCTGCGGCGAAGGATGACACCTAAAAAGCGAAAGACAAGAGCAAATGCAACGGCAAGGGCAAATGCGGGGGTCCCTCTACTTCGCCTTCGGCTTCGGTCGGGATGACGCGTTTTAGGGACGGTTGAACGAAAAGCAACAGCAAAAGCAACTGCAAAAGCAGATCCCCTCCGGGGATGACAAACAAGAAGGCAACGGCAACAGCAACGGCAAAAGCAACCGCAATAGCAAAAACAACGGCAAAAGCAGATCCCCTCCGGGGATGACAAACAAGAAAGCAACGGCAACAGCAACGGCAAAAGCAACCGCAATAGCAAAAGCAACGGCAAAAGCAGATCCCCTCCGGGGATGACAAGCAAGAAAAGCAAGAGCAACGGCAAGGGCAAAGGCAAAATGCGGGGTCCCTCCACTGCGCCCGTTCGGCTCGCCGGTGGCTCGCTCAGGGCTTCGGTCGGGATGACGCGTTTTTTCTCAAAATGACAGTCGAAGTCTGCGCGACATTCACTCACATTTAACCTTGGGGATTTGACATCTTCGGTCTGGCTGACTATCGTTAGCAATCGGGAGGCTTGAGTGCTAATGGCGGTCCGGGCCCTGGATCGTGGCGTTCGAGTCGAATACCCCGTTAGTTTGCGGCATTGGCCAGGTTGATGGCTGGGTCGCGCAATACAACGCGGACGGAGTTTCCGTTCGCCCACAATCGCAACAGCACTTCGAAACAAGGAGATGTAAAGCAATGGCAAAGACATCGTTTACACCGCTGCACGACCGCATTCTGGTCCGGCGCATTGAAGAAGGCGAGAGCAAAGTTGGCGGGATCATCATCCCCGACTCGGCGAAGGAGAAGCCGCAGCAGGGCGAGGTGATTTCGGTTGGCAAAGGTAAGTCGAACGACGAGGGCAAGGTATTCCCTCTCGACGTGAAGGCTGGCGACACCATTCTGTTTGGCAAGTACTCGGGCACCGAGATCAAGCTGGAAGGCGAAGAGTTTCTGATCATGCGCGAGGAAGAAGTCCTCGG
>CAWDJN010000007.1:0-50702 GCA_963802695.1 uncultured Acidobacteriaceae bacterium | reverse complement strand
GTTTGCCGGCGGTGCGGAGTTCGTCTTGCGCGACGATTTTGCCGTTGGTGCGCGCGATTGCTTTTAGGGAGCCGGGTTCGTATGGAACTGTGAAGGTTATGGGGCTGGCGTCTGCGTGGAGTTTTTGCGTGCCCAGCGATTTGTTGTTGAGGAAGAGTTCGACCTCTTCGGCGTTGGTGTAGATTTCGATGTTTTCGGTGTGTGGGGTTTGGTCTTTTGGGGTCCAGTCGAGGAGGAGGGGTTGGCCGAAGGTGGTGGGGATCGAGCGGAGCGTTGGGTGTCGTGGCGGCTTGATTGCTGGACGTGGGTGAGGCGTAGCCGGGGTCGGTCGGCGAGCGGTGGGCGGCTTGCACGCGGCGGGCGATGCGGACCATGGGTTGGGTAGACCACCAGGATTGACGCTCGAAGGCTCGGGCGCGTGGGGAGCGAGGTTGTGAGGAGGAGGCCGCTGCCTGCGCCGATGGAGGGCCAGCGGCCGGCTTCGCCGAGGTAGTCGATGCCGGACCAGAAGAAATTGCCCCGAGTACTGGGGTGGTCGCGCATGGCGACCCATTGGTTGCGGTCGTGGGTGTTTTCGGTGCCGATGATTTTGCGGGTGGGTTTGTCGGCGTGGGCTTTGAGGATTTCGTTTTCACGGTAGTTCTGGCCTACTACGTCGAGGAGATCGGCCGCGGCCGTTGTCGTAGTCGTGCGAGACGTTGGGGCGGAAGAGAGCTTGTGTGACGGGCGTGTGGGGTCGTTGGCGTGGGCGGTGGCTACGAGTTGCTTGAGGATGGGGATGGCGATTTCGGGTTTGGGTGTGTCGTGGATTTCGTTGCCGACGGAGTAGAGGATGATGCTGGGGTGGTTGCGGTCGCGCTGGATGGTGGCGGCTTCGTCGCGTTCGGACCAATCCCGGAAGTAGAGGTGGTAGTCGTAGGGATTTTTCGCGATGGTCCAGCAGTCGAAGAACTCGTCCATGATGAGGAAGCCCATGCGGTCGGCGAGGTCGAGGAATTCGGGTGCAGGTGGGTTGTGCGCAGTACGGATGGCGTTTACGCCGAGGGCTCGAAGGGCGGTGAGGCGGCGTTCCCATGCGGCTAGTGGGACGGCGGTGCCGAGCGCTCCGGCATCGGTGTGGAGGGCTACGCCGTAGATTTTATGGTGCTCTCCGTTGAGGAAGAAGCCCTGGTCGGGTCGAAGTGGAATTCGCGGATGCCGAAGGAGACTTGTTCATTATCGATGGGCTTGTTGTTCTCAAGAAGCCTGGCGTTCAGGGTGTAGAGAGCTCCGTGTTCGAGATCCCATCGGTCCGGGTGAGAGAGATTTGTTTCGACGTCGAGATCGGCTGACTCGTGTGGGGGAATTGTCGTGGGTTTGGAATGAAATGTTTGTTCGGCGGTCAGGTGTGCGCCTGCAGGGCTGGTGAGTTCGGGTGCGATTGAGATCGAGGCTGATTTGTGGGAATCATTTGTAACTGTAACGCGCACATGAATTGTGGCGGATTCGGCGGCGACTTTGGGGCGTTGTGATAAAGCTTCCCCATGGGGCGATGTGGACGGCGCTTGTCGTGATGAGACGAACCTGGCGGTTGATTCCTGCGCCGGGATACCAGCGGGAGGCGGGTTGTTGTGAGTTGTCGACGCGGACGGCGATGAAGGTTCTGCCGGTGTGGAGGTGCGGGGTGAGGTCGTAGTTTGAACCGACGTACCGGTACTGGTGGTGGCCGAAGTTCGCCATTGCAGTAGACGTCGGAGTTGGCCATGATGCCGTCGAAGGCGATGAACGTGCGTTTGGTGGGGTCGAGTTTCGTGAGGGTAAGGTTGCGGTGATACCAGCCTATGCCGGTGGGGAAGAAGCCTCCTGCGGCGCGGCTTGGGGCGTTCTCTTCGACCGGGCCGGCGATGGCCCAGTCGAGTGGCAGGGTGACGGGTTTCCAGGCTGAGTCGTCGAAGGTGGGGGATTCTGCGCTGGTGCGTCGAACTCGGAGGAAGCGCCAGTCGGTGTCGAGTTGCTGGATTTGGCGTGATTGTGAGTACGCTGAGGCAGAAGAGGAAGAGGGTGAATGAGCAGGATCGTGCGGCGCATCGGATTCCTCGCTTGAAAGTGGCTTGGGGAGAGTTTACTTCCCACCCTTTCCGATGAAGCCGGAAAGGATGGGGCACCCGTTGGCATTTGTGTGCTGCGTTGACGTTCACTTTTCGGTAGTGGTGGGAGTCGGCTCGACTGCGTTGTACTTGCGGGCTAGCTCGGGAGTTGTTTGGATATCGGATGCCTGCGGGTTGGTGGCTTTCGCGACTTCTACTCCGAATATGTAACTTGGGCCGAACATATCGCTGGTGAAGAAGATTAGTTTTTTATCAGGGCTGAAGCGGACGTTGGGTTCGGCGCGGTAGTTGTGGTGGGACATGTTGACGAGGTGCTCGGATTTGAAGACACCGGGCTGCCAGAAGTCTGGGCCGTTGAGTGCGCCTTCACCCTGGGGGATCATGTGGGGGTAGAAATCGATCCACTCGCCGTCGGGGGCCTGCGCGACCTGGCCTGAGTCGCCGCCGTCGCCGGTGAAGAGGTCGAGGTCGTTGGTGAGGTTGAAGTGAATCGACCACTCGTTGCGCTGCATGTGGTAGGCAGTTCGCTTGCCGGTTTCGAGGTCGTAGCTGGCGAGGAAGAAATCTTCGCCCTTGGGATATTGCCAGTCGTACCAGATGGTTTTGCCGTCGAGGCCCCAGAACTCGTGGCCTGCGATCTCCATCGCCATGGTGCGTTTGTGGATGAGGGTGTTATGCGTGCCGTCGGTGTGGATCATCCAGATGCGATCGACCTTTTGCCACATGCCTTCGTGGCAGTACATGAGGAGGGTGGAGTCGGTGGGGGAGAAGAGCAGGTGGTTGACCCAGTCGGTGGAGTGGAGGAGCGGCTTGATGGCGCCGGGCTTTTCGCCGTTGGCGCCGGGTTCGAGCTGGATGGTGAAGAGGACGAGTGGAATGCGCGCGGCGAGACGGCGTTCCATCATCTGGCCCTTGTCGTCGGCCTGGACGTGAGCTCCGCCGAGGTTGGCTGCGGCGTTTCCGTTGGCTGGCGGTGGCGCGGGAGGGGGATTGTTGACGAAGGCGTTCGGCGCGTTGGGATCGCCACCGGGAGCATCGGACTCGTTGTAGGTGCCTGCGCCGAGGGTTTCGTCGGCGTTGACGCTGGAGACGCCCAAGCGCGGAGGCAGGTCGATGAGTTTGCGTATCTCGCCTGTATTTGTGTTGGCTTTGTAGAGCGCATTTTTGTGGGTTTCGGGATCGATGCGGGTGAAGAAGACGCTGTTGGTCTTGTGGCCGACGACGATCGCGTGGGCTCCGCGGCCGAAGCGCGCGATGGGCGAGTTGTCGGCGTTGGCTGGTGGTGCCCCGTTGGGCACGAGCATGCTTGTCTTCATGGTGGCGAGGTCGAGCACACGGATGCCCTCGGGCGAGTTGTAGACCATCTGCTTCAGATCCGGTGTGTAGGCGTTGACGTTGAAATAGAAGGCGCCGGAATTCGGCTCGTCGGAGACGCGCCACACTCGATGTCCAGTGTCTTTATCGACCCACGTCCTGGGTGGGAGCTGCGTTTGCGTGCCATCCTGAGCCTGAATGGTAAGCGTAGCTCCAACGATGGACAACGCAGCGAGTGACGAAAGGTAACGGCGTGACATGTGAGACTCCTGCTGATATCTGCTGAAGCTTAGTTCCTAGGGACGACTGGCCCTTTGCTGTTCGGCGGTTCGGTGGGGTTGAACTTGCGCGCCAGGTCCGGGGTGGAGACGACATCGGTCGCCGAAGGGTTCTCCGCTTTCTTCACTTCAACGCCGAAGACGAAGCTGGGGCCGAACATATTGCTGGTGAAGAGGACGAGCGATTTGTCAGGAGAGAAGCGGACGTTTGGTTCCTCGCGATAGTAGTGATGGGACATGTTGACGAGGCGCTCGGATTGGAAGACACCGGGCTGCCAGAAGTCGGGGCCGTTGAGCGTGCCTTCGCCGAGAGGGATCATGTGCGGGTGGAAGAGTTCGATCCATTCGCCGTCGGGAGCTTTCGCTACCTGGCCGGGATCGCCGCCGTCGCCGGTGAAGAGGTCGAGGTCTTTGGTGAGGTTGAAGTGAATCGACCACTCGTTGCGCTGCATGTGGAAGGCTGTGCGCTTGCCGGTCTTGAGGTTGTAGCCGGCGAGGAAGAAATCCTCTCCCTTGGGGTACTGCCAGTCGTACCAGATGGTTTCGCCGTCGAGGCCCCAGAACTCGTGGCCGGCGATCTCCATCGCCATGGTGCGTTTGTGGATGAGTGTGTTGTGGGTGCCGTCGGTGTGGATCATCCAGATGCGGTCGACTTTTTGCCAGGGGCCTTCGTGGCAATACATGAGAAGCGTGGGATCGGTGGGGGAGAAGAGTAGGTGGTTGACCCAGTCGGTGGAGTGGAGCAGCGTCTTCATGTCGCCGGGTTTTTCGCCGTTAGGCCCGGGTTCCAGCCTGATCGTGAAGAGGACGAGGGGCAGGCGGGCAGCGAGGCGGCGCTCCATCATCAGTCCCTTGTTTTCGGGTTGATAGTGTGGGCCCTGCGCAGCGCTGGCGGTTCGGTTGTCGGCTGCGGGGGGAGCTGCGTTGGCCGGAGCGTTGGAGCCGTACTCCTTGCCGGTCGCGTCGCCCTCGATATAGGTGCCGGCGGCGAGCGTTTCATCCGCATTCACGCTGACGATACTGATCTTCGGCGGAAGGTCCGTCAGTTTGCGAATGGCGCCGGTGTAGACGTCGGCCTTGTAAACCGCGGCGGCGTGGGTAGCGGGGTCTTGCTGGGTGAAAAAGACGCTGTTGGTCTTGCTGCCGGCGACGAGGGCGTGCGGATCACGGCTGGCTCCGGCTCCGCGGACGGCGCTGGGGTCGGCTGCCGCATCGCCTCCTGCAGGCGGATTAGGCACCAGCAGGCGAGCCTTGTGCGTCTCCATGTCGAGCACGTGGATGCCGTCGGGCGCAGTGTAGATCATCGACTTGCGGTCGGGCGTGTAGGCGTTGACGTTGAAGTAAAAGCCGCCGGAGTTTGGCTCGTCTGAGAGGCGCCAGACGCGGTGACCAGTGTCTTTGTCGACCCAGCTTTTAGGCGGTAACTGGGCGTGGGTGAAGCAAGACGCAATGGATAGCAATGCAATCGACGAAACTGTGGAGCGAACGGAGGTGGTCATGGCGAATTTCTCCTTCAACGCGGGCCCGGTTGGTGCGCGTCGTGGCGTGACTCGTTCGCGACTGAGAAAAGACACGTCCGGCGTGCGAAAGATTTATACACTGTCTACGATGCCAATGGAAAATAGTTTCTTATGGGGAATAACAAAGTTGGCCTATGCGCTTTAACCCGCACTACACTAGGGAGATGAGCCAATCTACCGTCTCGCCGGATGTGTCGCTTGCCGGAATTACAGCCATGGTCTCCCGCGGCGAGCGCATTGGACGCCCGGAGGCGCGCTGGCTCTGGGTGAATGCCTCGGACTCCGAGCTGCGCACGCTTTCCCAGGCTGTGCGGCGGCGGTTTCATGCGCCTGAATCAGCGACTTACATGGTGATGCGCATCATCAACTACACCAATGTCTGCGTGGCGCAGTGCGACTACTGTGCGTTCTATAAGTTGCCTAGCCAGGACGGCGGTTATGTCTTGAGTCACGAGCAGGTCTTCGCAAAACTGGACGAACTGCTGGCACTTGGAGGCGATCTGGCGGCGTTCAATGGAGGGTTCAATCCTCATCTACCGCTCAGTTATTACTGCGATCTGTTTGCTGCTATCCGTGCGCGCTATGGAGATTCGTTGGAGTTCTATGCGCTGACGATTGCGGAGTTTATGTACCTCGCGGACCACGCAAAACTAAGCTACGCCGAAGCCGCGGCGCGGTTGAAGGCTTCGGGCGTGCGATGGATTACCGGTGGCGGCTCGGAGATTTTGACCGAGGAGTTTCGCGCGCGGCACTCGAAGTTCAAGTACACCGTCGCGCAGTTCTTCGATGCGCAACGGGCCATAGTCGAGTCAGGTCTGAAGACGACCGCGACGATGGTGATTGGATTCGACGAGACACTGGAAGAGCGGCTGGAGCATTTGGAGCGCACGCGGCAGTTTCAGGACCAGCTTTTGT
This sequence comes from uncultured Acidobacteriaceae bacterium, assembly GCA_963802695.1. Taxonomy (GTDB): domain Bacteria; phylum Acidobacteriota; class Terriglobia; order Terriglobales; family Acidobacteriaceae; genus Edaphobacter. The sequence goes on along the minus strand of CAWDJN010000007.1, from coordinate 44,588 downwards.
CTGTGAAGAACCAGACCGGTGGCCTGGCCAGCTTTCTCTGCTGGACCTTCAAGCCGTACTTTACGCAGATTGGCGGCATTGAGATTTCGACTGCTGAGTATCTGCGACATCTCGCGCTTAGCCGCATCTATCTGGACAATATTCCCCGTATCCGAACCTCTGTGCTCACGCAGAACGAACAAGCGCTTGAGGGATTGAATTACGGTGCGGATGACTTCGATCTGCCGATTGAAGATGAAGTGACTCAGAAGGCCGGTGCGACCATTAGTCTCGATTTTGAACGGATACTGAATTACGCGCGCGAGCTTGGCTACGAGCCGAAGTATCGGCACGTAGCGCGGGGTCGATCGGCTGTTCAGGAATAAATGCCGTGCGAACGCGAGGCGAAACGGTGCGCCGGCGCATTGCGTTTGCGGTGACGAATCAGCCAGTCGATGCCGAAGCGCGTGAGGAAGAGATTGTCGGAGGTGTGAAGCTCCTTCCCATCGCTGACCTGGACAGGCTTCCTCTCGATAAATCCGCGGCGCCTCAAGGCGCTCATCGCGTGGCTGGTGAGATGGGCAGAGTCGCGCGCTTTCATCTCCAGCCCCAATTCACGTGGGCTTATGCCAGTCTTAGAGGCTCTCAGATCGATGATCTTAAGCGCATCAATCTCGTAGGAGACCAGATCGTCGGACAGTTGATGAAGCGGACGAGGTCCGACGGTTTGGAGGTGTACCTGCGGCTGTGGTTGTGCTACTGCGGCGCGTGGCATGATCGCCGACAATTGGGCGGTGATGTTCTGCTGAAGCTGAATGTAGTCGCTTGGAAAAGCGGTGGCGGGGTAGGGAATTAGAGGCAGGTACTGAATCCCAATTGGCTGGCGTGCCTCCGGCCTTGAAGAGATCAGGCAGAGAGGCTTGCCAAGCGAGACGGCACAACCGACGGCCAGCCAGATCTCGGTGGTGTTCTCGGAGATGTCGGCGAGTAGTGCGCCTGCCTGTTCGATCTCATCGACGAAGACGTTGATCGGTGTTGGATACTTCGGGTCTTGCTGAGCGCGATACGGCGCAAGGCCGGTTTCGATGACTGCCAGTTCCAGCACTTCGTCGAACAGACGCTCGAAGTTGCGGCTTTGGGGAAGCATCACGATGCAGTGACGTTCATTCACAGTAGTCATAGGTTTTGGATTTCAACTTTTTGCATTGAGGAGCAGTGGTCGGCGACTGCCTATGCTCCCGCGAGTGATCCGAAATTGGAGAAGGTCAGCACATTGGCGTTTGCGGCGGGAGGCATTGCGGTGCTGCAGGTCTTTCTCGGCGGGAGCAGAAAATCGTGCATATCCGCCATCTTCAACGGACGCGAGTAGAAATAGCCTTGCCCCTCGTCGCACGACATCTGGCGCAGCATCTGGACCTGCTGTTCCGACTCGACTCCCTCGGCGATGACCTCAATCTGAAGACTATGGGCGAGCGCGATGATCGCGGCGGTAACGGCGTGGCTGTTCTCGTCAATATCGCAGCGAGAGATAAAGGAGCGGTCGATCTTGATACGATCGACGGCAAAACGCGTGATGTAGGCCATGTTGGAGAAGCCAGTGCCGAAGTCATCGATGGCAAAGCGAACGCCGAGTTTGCGGACGCGCTGCATGATCTCAAGCGACTCCTCAGAGTCGACCATCAGCAGGTGTTCGGTGATCTCTAGTTCCAGTTGTTCCGGTTTCAGTCCGCTGGTTTGCAAAGCGCGCTCAACGGTAGCAGGGAAGTCTTTTTGCTGGAACTGGCGCGGCGAGATGTTGACGGCCACGGAGCACTCGATTCCATGCCGTCGCTGCAACGCCGCAACGTCCTTGCACGACTGGAGCAAGACCCACTCGCCGATAGGGACGATGAGGCCGGTCTCTTCCGCGAGCGGAATGAAGGTACTTGGCCCAACAATGCCAAATTCAGCGCTATTCCATCGCAGAAGGGACTCCACGCCAACCATGCGCCCGTCGGCAAAGGAGATCTGCGGCTGATAGAAGACCTCGAACTCTCCTGCGTCCAGAGCATTGCGCAGGGCCGACTCCATCTGCAATTGCTGCAGGCCCTGTGCGCCGATGCCCGGAGCGTAGACCTGGGAACCGTTGCGTCCGCTGTCTTTGACGCGATACATGGCAAGATCGGCGTTTTTGAATAGGCTTTCGACATCTTCACAGCCGGGAAACAGACTGATACCGATGCTGGCCGTGACGATAATCTCGTGCTTGCCGATTCGAAGAGGCTGGGCGATTGCGGCGAGAATCTTTTGGCTCACCTCGTCGGCGTCTTTCTCTGAACGAAGGTCGGGCAGCAGAACGACGAACTCGTCTCCACTCATTCGACCCACGGTGTCGGACTTGCGAATACAGGTCTTGAGTCGTCGCGATATCTCGCAAAGAACTGTGTCTCCAGCCTCATGACCAAGCGAGTCATTTACACGCTTGAAGTTGTCGAGGTCGACTGTCATGACGGCTAGATTTTCCTGGGATCGCTGTGCCCGTTCGATCAGGAGCTCCAGGCGGTCGCGCAGGAGTGTGCGAGTGGGGAGTCCAGTCAGGGAATCGTGATTAGCGACATGATAGATGTACTCGTCGGCGCGCTTTCGCTCGGTGAGGTCGTAGGAGATTCCGACGAATCCGGTGATGCATTCGTCACTGTCCCGGAGTGCGGTGACGACAAGCTGCACCGGAACTCGAGATCCATCTTTCCGAACGTAGGTCCACTCCCGCTCGTCGATAACGCCATGCTCCGGCGAAATTTGAAATACCTGATGATCGGCGGAGACGTCCGTCGCGAACTGCGCGGATAGTTCCATCGCGCGGATGCTCAGTTCTTCGGGGTCGTGGAGCTCAACGCAACTGCGGCCGAGCAGGTCGCTTTCGCGGTACGAGAGCATCCTCTCAGCGGCTGGGTTGACCGATGTAATCAGACCGGCCTTGTCGGTGACGATGATGCAGAAAGGAGAGCTGGCGATGATGGATTTGTTGAAGTTCAGCGCGCGCTTGAGATCCTCCTTATGTTGAAAGCGCCGCGTTACATCGCTGATTGTCGTCGCAATGCCATCCTGCAGTTTAACTATCTGAATCTGAAATCGACCGGCTTCGCCTGAACGAAACGTATTGCTGGTGACCTCGAGCACAGCGGGCTCTCCGGTTTCAACCACGCGCCTATGCCGTTCGAAATGATCTGTGTCTCGGATTTCTGGAAAGATATCGAACAGATTTTTTCCAATAAGTTGCTTCCGGTTCTTGCCGAGAAGGTGTTCGGCGTTGCCATTCAGAAAGGTGAACTTGAAGTCGCAGATTTCGCCGTCCGCGTTGCGAACGCTGTCATAGAGGATCACGGAGTCTGTGCTCGACTCTGCTGCTGCGATAAGCCGCATCTCGTTTTTCCGTGAGCGGGATGCGTCTCTGGTAATGAGGGTCAGTCGGCGGAAGATAATCGGGAGACCGGCGACGAAGATTGTTCCGGCGAAACTACCGGCACCTGCCAACAGTTTCACCAACCATGGGTGTTCGATGGTGGGATTATCTGATACGAGTTCACGATTGAAGAGATCAACGATGAGAAACACCAGGAAGGCGCTGGCGACCCACCTGATCAGGACGTCCTTCCAGCACTCGTAGACGAGAACGATCATAGAGACGCAGAGGGCGAGCCAGGCGGCCCAGACGATGGTTTCGAATGTCGAGCCTGTCGTCAGCACCAGACCAGGACGATGCAGTCCCAGACCGGACTGAAGGAATAGCGCGAAACAACCGGCCAATGTGAGAGTGGCTGAAGTCGCTATGATTCCGGGGCCCGTACTTCTATACCGTGCAATCAATTCTGACATTGTTGCCTCAAACGACTCAGCAAGGCGTTGCGGTAGTAGCAGATTGGTTAATCCGTTAGATACCTCGCCATAGCAACTCTAGGTTTTCTACGTCCCGGCACCAATACAACCAACGTGTTAACCCATTTCAAACAAATAGAATAGGCAGCGCATGCCAAGATCGACCCTTTCCGTCGCCATCATCACACTCAACGAAGAGGACAACCTTCCGCGAACCCTCGCGAGCGTGCGATTCGCTGACGAGATCGTCATTGTCGACTCGGGTTCGACAGACGCCACTGTAGAGATTGCAACTCGAGCCGGCGCGAGGGTCTTCACGGAGGCATGGAAGGGATTCGCTCTCCAAAAAAATTCTGCAATCGACAAATGCACTTCAACGTGGGTACTGTCGCTGGACGCTGATGAAGAACTGACGGAGGAACTGCAGGCAGAGATTGGCAGGATGCTCGAAATGGATGAGCAAAACACGCCGCCGATTGATGGCTATCGGCTGCGTCTGCGACACGTCTTCCTCGGCCGCTGGATGCGCTACGGCGGTTACTATCCCGACATGAAGCTGAGGTTGTTTCGCCGCGTGACCAGTTCCGGCCCCGCTCACTTCACAGTCCGACCCGTGCACGAGTCGGTGCAGGTCGCAGGCCGGGTGGAAACGATGCAGAATGACTTTCTGCATCATGGCTACCCTAACCTTGACCTCTATCTCGAACATATGAACCGCTACAGCACGCTGGGCGCGCGGCTTCTCGCCGAGAAGGGACGGACCAGCCGGTCGTGGCCGACGTTCTTCTGGAATGCCGCGCTTGTTCCTGTGCTGACGTTCGTGTGGAACTACATCTTTCGTCTCGGCTTTTTGGATGGGCGGGAAGGTTTACTGCTTCACCTTTATCACTCCGGCTACATTAGCTGGAAGTATGCCAAGGCGTGGCAGATTGGAAAGACGAGCCTCAAGAAAACCACTTCAGAGCGCGAATAATTCCCATCGATGTCGGTCGCGAGTGCGCGGAGACGTCGGTTCGCGCGTGGATCTCTCTGCGGTTCTCTGAGTAATACTGGTAAGCGCGAATCATCATCTCTTCGTTCGTCACCGTCGGCGCCCACCCAAGTTCGGTGCGGATGCGCGTAGTGTCGAAGACGAAGCTTTCTGCGATCATGCGGTAGTGATAAGGACCAAGCGGTGACAGGTTCAGTCTGTGGGCGAGCTGCATCGCTGCAATCGTGGGTGCTTTTGGCAGCGAGGCTACACGCGACTTGCTTCCGCGCCGCCTGAATCACCGCTTCGTAGACACGCCGGAGAGAGACGACGTTCTCTGAGCCGATGTGGAAGAGATTCGAGCCGGCGTAATCCATAGCCTGCAGGCAGGCGGTCGCGAGGTCCTGCGCGTAGATGAACTGGTAGCGGTTGCTTCCATCGCCAACCACCCAGACTTTCTTCCCGTCGTCGATAAACTCAAAGAGAATCGCGAGCAGACCCAGCCGCCCGCTGTCGATGATGGTGGGGCAGCGAATCGTGATGACATCGAGGTCGTCTGCATACTCGGCGAGCACCTGCTCTCCAGCGAGTTTGGAGCGGCCGTAGAGTTCGACCGGATTCGGCGGCTCGTCTTCCCGGACATCGTGGCCGAGATTGCTCGCCCATAGACAGTTGCTCGAGAGGAAGACGAACTTCTTCACGCCGAAGTGTTTTGCTGCGTCAGCAAGATTTCTTGTGCCGTCGACGTTTGAAGTCCAGAGCAGCTTGTCGTCGACGGCATCGTGCGCCAGTTGTGCCGCGCAATGTTGCACCGCAACGAAGTTGCCGTTTGCGAAGATCTGTTGCAGCAGCGCGGTGTCGCGGATATCTCCCTGAACGCTGGTAAGGTTCGGATGGGTATCCGGATCGGCGACGAGGTCGATGTTCGTGCAGGCATAACCCTCCGCAAGAAGTCTGCGTTTGAGAACGCCGCCGAAGAAGCCGGAGCCGCCGGTAATGAGTACGTGATCCATGTCAATTCAATGCTACGTCGTTTGCCGCTTCGTTGCAGATTGAAAGAGGTAGACGGCAAGGATAAGCATGATAGGTTCCAGCGGATGTCGAAAGCGCGCCTGTACCGTGATGAGGTAATACGTGACGGGCACCAGCGCAAACGCCCACGCGAACAAGACCGCGCCGGGAATGCGGTTCTTCAACGCGAGTGCAAGACCGAGAAGGCTCGCCAGGTTAAGAAAGAAGTAGTTTGCCTCGCGCATAGCTTCAATGAAGACGCCCTTTTCCGGAGGCTTGGGAACGCTTACCCAAAAGAAATAGAAACGCTTGAGGCTGTACTCAACGAAGCGGAGTTTGTGCGACGCGATCTCCTGTTTGGCCAACTCGCCTTCGCGGCGAACGTACGCAGCCTCTCCCATCTGGCGGTATTGCTGGAAGACAGGGCAGACGTCGCACACTGGAATTGTCGCTCCCCACGGGAAGCCGCCGTTCTCGGGAAGAATCGACTGGTGCAACTCCGCACCTAGATTGCCGCGCATCGGGATGAAGGTGTGAAAGACGCTGTAGTTGCGGATCGTCCATGGCGCAAGGCACGCGAGCGTCATGGCGCAGGCAAGCGCACCGCGTGCCAGCGTAGGTCCCACGGGAGCCTTTGCCTTGAGCACGCCAACGAGCATCCACAGACCGCACACTGGAAGAAAGAGGAGCAAGGTGGAGTTCAGCAGCGCGACGGCTCCGGCCAGCAAACCGAATGCCAGCCAGCGCCGGGTCGTGCTGTCCTCGCCAATCGGCGACTCCTCGCCTATTCCGCGAACCCGCAGGGCGACCACAAAGATTTTGCTGAAGAGGAAGGCCGTGAGGCACATGTCCCAGATCCAGCGCACGGCGAACTGCATCGCAGCTGGGTAAAGAGCCCATAGCCATCCGGACCATAGCGCGATCTTTCTTGCGCGGCCGGTGCGGTGAAAGCAGCGCGCGGCGATCTCGTAAATGACGGATGAGGTCGCGGCGGAAAAGACGCTGTTGATCGTTAGCAGCACCCATGCGGAAGCTGCTGTGTACACGCCGAATATCTTGAACACGGCGGCAATCAGCAGAGGATAGAGTGGAGGCGACCACGCCGTTGGTCCTGAATGGCCGGTGAATGGGTCGGCGTATCCAAAGCCAGTAGCAAGCGCCCGCGCTATGCGCCCCATCTCCCAACCGAATTGAAGATGATCTTCCTGAGGCCGAATGCGATACGTGTGAACGACGGTGATGTAGAGGACACGGATGAGAAAGCCCGCCCAGAACATGGACGACGGCGCTCGGAAGAGATTCTTTTCCTCCGAGGACTGCGAGCGGCGCATCCCGATGTTCCGCAACTAACTTCGCCCCGCACGGGGTTGGGCGATCACCAGGCCGCGTGGCGTAGGCAGAAAGACGACGGAGAGCAGTCCCTCCGCCTCCATCGAACGCGCCGCGTCGCGGACGACTTTATGATGCGAACTGGCGTCGTGCATCAAGATGAGGCCATTGGGATTGATCTGCGGCAGAAAGCGCTTTACCTCCTGCTCGCGGATCGGCATGTCGGAGTCCGAGAAGAAGAGGTCGATGGTGCCTTCGACTGTCATCTCGAGGCTCGATTGGTTGCGTAGCTCGATAAACCGGCTGAGAGGCGAACCTGCCAACCGTTCCTTGGCTCGTGCGTAGACCAGCGGATCGAACTCGCAGCTGATGACCTTGCCGAAGCCGTTGCGTTCCATTCCGCGTGCGATCCATTCTGTCGAGACGCCGAGGAAGCTTCCGGTCTCAACTACCAACCGCGGCTTCACCGTTGTTACCAGCGTGGCCAGAAACTCAAGCACCTCGAGCTCGGCCGTCATGGAGTCGATCATGCTCCATCGCTGGGGCTCCGGGCACTCCGGCGTGGCGCGATGCGTCTCCTGCTGCAGCGCACCGCCCGCGCGGTCATGCTGCAGCATTACCTTGTGTTCCTGCTTGATCTTCTTGCGGAATAAACCCATAGCTAACCCTGATCGCTCCCAATCTTCCATTATGCGCGATGCAGTGCCCACGTGGAGCCGGCAGCCTGCCAACTCATTTTTGAGACAAATTCTCAAGGCTGTCGTATCGTTGGATGTTGCGAAAAGCGCAGTGAGGAGAACCCGCTTAATGACCAGGTTGTTCGCAGGCCAACTAATCTCTGAAGCAATGGCGATGTTCCTCATTATCGCGTTTGGAGATTCCGTCGCGGCGATGTACACGCTCTACACGCCCAGCCCGTATCAACAAGCGTATTGGGGAGTCTGCATCGCGTGGGGTTTGGCCGTTACCATTGCCATCTACACGACGGCCTCTGTCAGCGGGTGCCATGGCAACCCCGCGGTCACGCTCGCGCTGGCTGTCTATCGCGGATTCTCGTGGCGCAAGGTCATCCCATACTGGATCGCTCAGATAGTGGGCGCGTTTCTTGGTGCGGCGATTGTGTATACGCTCTTTTCGCCCGTGATCGACCACTTCAACACCGTCAACCAGCTGACGCGAGCGACTGGGGGGGCTGCAGGAGTCTTCTTCACGCATCCCGGACTTGCCATTACTCCGATGCACGCTTTTGGTGATGAAATCATTCTCACGGCCTTCCTTATCCTTGGAATATTCGCGGTCACCGAGCAGTACAACGAGATGGCTCCCGGAGCCAACGGAGGTGCGCTGATCATCGGCCTCCTGGTCGCGCTCATCGGAGCTTCGATGGGTTATCTTGAGGCCTGGGCTCTGAATCCCGCTCGCGACTTCGGCCCGAGGCTCTTCTGCTTCTTCGCGGGATGGGGCTCCTCGGCGCTTCCTTCGCCGGACAGCTACTGGTGGATCCCCATCGTTGCTCCGCTGATTGGCGCTGTTGTGGGTGGAGGAGCGTATCAACTACTTATCCATCCTTTCCTGCCTGCCAGAAACCGTGCTATCGCGGAGAAGCTCGGCACAGTCGATATTGTCGTGAAGCTCTAAGGCCCGCCTGCGGTTTGGAAAAGTCATAAGGAGACCAGATGAAGTACGTCCTCTCGCTCGACCAGGGAACCACCAGCTCGCGAGCTATCCTCTTTGATCATGAAGGCCGGATCGCCGGCAGCGCGGCGCATGAGTTCACCCAGATCTATCCGAACAGCGGCTGGGTCGAGCATGATCCCTTCGAGATACTCACCTCGCAGCTAACTTCCGCTATCGAAGTGCTTGGCAAAACCGGCGTGCGGCCACGCGATGTTGCTGCGCTCGGCATTACCAATCAGAGAGAGACTACGATTGTCTGGGACCGCGACACCGGCAAGCCTGTTTACAACGCCATCGTCTGGCAGGACAGCCGCACCGCACCGCTAACAAAGAAACTCTTCGACGAGGGTGCGGAAGAAAATGTGCGCCGCAGGACCGGACTTCTGCTCAGCCCCTATTTTTCCGCAAGTAAGATCGCCTGGATCCTCGATAACGTGAACGGAGCACGTGCCCTTGCAGAGGCCGGCAAGCTTGCCTTCGGGACCGTCGACACCTGGCTCATGTGGAACCTTACCAGCGGCAAGCGCCACATTACCGACCGCACCAACGCCTCGCGCACCCTGCTCTATAACATCGTTGAAGACCGCTGGGACGACGAAATGCTGAAGCTCTTCAACATCCCGAAGAGCCTTCTGCCAGAGGTGGTGTGGTCAAGTGAGATCGTCGGGCAGGTGACTACCACGCTCGGCCTTGGCGAGATCGACATTGCCGGAATCGCTGGGGATCAGCAGTCCGCGCTCTTCGGCCAGCTCTGCGTCTCGCCCGGCGATGCGAAGAACACATATGGCACGGGATGTTTCCTGCTCGAAAACATCGGCAACACTTTTACCGTCTCCGCTGACCGGCTCCTCACTACGCTCGCCTGCAGCGTAGAAAGACAGCCTGTCTATGCACTTGAAGGCAGCATCTTTGTTGGGGGCGCTGTGGTGCAATGGCTGCGCGACAACATGAAGTTCTTCCGTCAGTCCAGCGAAGTCGAAGCAGTCGCTGATTCCGTCCCCGACTCCGGCGGTGTTGTGTTTGTTCCGGCCTTCACCGGACTTGGCGCACCTTATTGGGACGCCCAGGCGCGCGGCCTCATCATCGGGCTCGAACGGGGCACCCAGATCGGCCACATTGCGCGCGCTGCTCTCGAGAGCATCGCTTTCCAGGTTGCGGACGTCTTAAGGGTTATGAATGCAAACTCATCCAGCCCGCTCACCGAACTTCGCGTGGACGGCGGTGCTGCAGCCAACGACGCACTCATGCAGTTTCAGGCAGACCTCCTCGGCGTTCCTGTACATCGTCCTGCTGTTATTGAAACCACTGCGCTCGGTGCTGCTTATCTCGCCGGTCTTGCTACTGGCTTCTGGAGCAGCATCGAAGAATTGAAAAAGCATCGCGCCGCCGATGCAGTCTTTACGCCCAAAGGAGACACGAAACAGATGCAACGCCTGCAGGATAACTGGAGAGAGGCGATCGCCCGCTCGCACAACTGGAATCGGGAGGGCCGATGAATCGCGATGAGATGCTGGCCCGTGTCCGCGCCCGCAAGGAGCCCTGGGATATCGTTGTCATCGGCGGCGGAGCCACTGGAGCTGGAGTCGCCGTCGACGCAGCTACACGTGGCTATGACGTTTTGCTGCTTGAGCGCGAGGACTTCGGAAAAGGAACTTCCAGCCGCGCCACCAAGCTCGTCCACGGCGGCGTCCGCTATCTCGAGCAGGGAAATCTCTCGCTCGTCATGGAGGCGCTTAAAGAGCGCGGGCTTCTCCTGCGAAATGCCCCGCACATTGTTCGCAACCTCCGCTTCGTCGTTCCTAACTACTCCTGGTGGGAGGCTCCGTTCTACGGCATCGGCATGAAGGTCTACGATCTGCTCGCCGGTAAATACAGCTTCGGTTCGTCTAAAACACTCTCGCTGGAAGAGACACTTGCGCTCCTTCCCAATATTCGCCAGGACGGTCTGCGCGGCGGGGTGATGTACCACGACGGGCAGTTTGATGACACCCGCCTCCTCATCCATCTCATCGTGACTGCGGCCGAACACGGCGCTACGCTTCTCAACTACTGCGGCGTCACCGAACTGACGAAAGGCGAAGACGGCTTCGTTCGCGGAGTGATCGCCGTTGACAGCGAGACCGGCGAGCGTTTCACAATTCCCGCGCGCTCCGTCGTCAATGCCACCGGGATCTTCACCGACGAGACGCGGCGCCTCGCCGAATCGACGGCCGAACCCATGATGGTTCCAAGCCAGGGTATTCACCTGGTCTTCGAGCGCTCGTTTCTCACAGGGGACACAGCTCTTCTCGTTCCCCACACCGACGACGGCCGTGTTCTCTTCGCTGTTCCGTGGCACAACCGCACCCTCGTCGGTACTACCGACACACCCATCAGCTCCATCTCCTACGAACCTCTCCCCTTCGAAGAAGAGATTGAGTTCGTCCTCGAAACTGCCGGCCGCTATCTGGCCCGCAAGCCGACTCGCGACGACATCCTCAGCGTCTTCGTCGGCATTCGACCGCTTGGCGAAGGCCGCCTCTGGCGACGGCAAGACATCGTCGATCTCACGCGACTACACCATCCACATCGATCACACTGGTTTGCTCACCATTGCAGGAGGGAAGTGGACGACCTATCGCCACATGGCCGAGGACTGCGTCGATCATGCCATCACTCTCGGCGGCCTGGACGAGAAACCCTGCGTTACTGCCGCTACGCACATCCACGGCTACTACACGGAGCCTGACAAACTCGGCAGTCTCGCTGTCTATGGCTCTGACGCCGCATCGATCCTCGCCCTCGCGCAAGCAGATCCAAAGCTCGCCGAACTCCTGCACCCGAGTCTTCCCTACATTAAGGCTGAGATCGTCTGGGCTGCACGTCATGAGATGTCCCGCACCCTCGACGACGCTCTCGCGCGCCGCACGCGTGCGCTTCTGCTCAACGCACGAGCAGCCGTCGAAGCTGCGCCCGCCGTAGCCGCGCTGCTCGCCGCCGAACTCAAGAAAGATTCGTCATGGGTCGACGCGCAGATCAAAGCCTTCGGCGTCCTCGCCGCTCAATACATCGCGCAGAGTAGCCACTATCCACCGATGCCCGCCCCTTAATCCTTGTGATTTCCATTCCCGGGCGTTCACGATCGCTCTTGACTCCTGTGCAGAGCACCCTAATTTATCCGACCCTGAGAAGCCTCCGGGACGTCGATTTCTGCCAGAGCAGTTAAACCCAGTCCGCGGCCGCAGTCGGTTGCATATATGATCCGGGAATTTGTGCTCCACGCAGGGTGATCGGCGTTGCAATCTCCGGTCGTAACGAGATTTTCGGCTTTCGAAGAGATGTCTTTTATTGCCAGACGCCACACATTCCCTGTCAACATGGAAAAAGCAAGGTTGCGTTCATCAGGGGATACGGCGAAACTGCCGATCTCTTCGGAGGCTGGAGAAAGCTGCGTTATTTTGCCACTGGTTGCAAGGAGAAAGAGACTCCTATGGCCATCATGTTCAGCCGCAAAGAGAAGATCGCCGGAGTGAAGGAATGCTGCGCTTCGTACGTCGTAGCCTCCATCCGTGAGCCGAACTGGCGTGGCAAGGTGAACTCCTTGTAACGAAGGACTGTCCGAAGGCACCATCCAAAGCGAGCCTTCTCCTTTCACTTCGCGGACGAAGGCGAGAAGGTGTCCATCCGCGGAAAATGCCGGCGATTCGGCGTTTTCTGCCAGGACTGCTCGATCCGATGTACGGATGATGCGAGATCCAGTGGCGTCAGCGATTTCAACTGCAACATCGCCGCCCCGGACCGCGAAGGACAACTGATCGCGATCTGCATCGGGAGATCCGACCGGAAAAACCTGATGACCGAGTCGATCGACAACGCGATATCCCTTGCTCACCATGGCGACTGAAAAAATATCCCCGCCGATCGGGTGCGGAGCGGTCTCCATGTATGTCGCAGGCGCGACTGGGAGACGGCCGCGCATCTGTGTTTCTCTGTCGGAAAAATGATTTCGGTACGACTTCACGCTGACGAGAATTGCACACGTCGCCGCCAATCCAAGCCAGACAAGACGCCGCCTTCCCATACTGCCATCATCTTTGACTCTGGTCTTCCAAAGTGCCGACAGGAACAGGGCGTAGATCAGAAGTTCAATCCAAAGTCGGGCAAATCCAAAAAAGAGAAGCGACACATGAGGTGCGGGTGACGGAAACATATCTGCGACGGACATCGCCGCATAGAGACAAACAACGGCGGCAGCCGCTCTTTGTCGCCGATGTCGCAGAAGAAAGTCAACGAAGAGCGATACAGGAAGAATCATCACAACGAAGTGATAACTGGCCGGCACCGGCGACAGAATCAGCAACGAAACAAGAAATGCCGCCCATTCCAATTGCTCGCGATCTCCGGAAGATGGTCGAATCAATGCGAGCAGAGGCACGAAGATAAAGGCTTGCCAAATTGGATAGAGAATCGCGTAAAGCCCGGGTGAAGGATGCAACGGGTTCGGATTCAGCGTTGGTTCGTAAAGAAAAAGCCAATGCAATAGCGCCGAACCCGATGCGTAGTGCCAGACGTAGGGGTCCGAAACGTCGCCCCTGAGGCTGGCCGGAAGAATCTGGGTAGCATATGTGTGAAATAAAGCTCTGCCCATCAAGGATTCTGCCGCCACCGTCAAAACGGAGAACCCAATCACCGAAGCGGCGAGCGCTTTCCACTGTCGTTTCCAGAAGAAGTACACCCAAAACAAAAGAGGATAGATTTTGAGCGCGCCCGCGAAGGCAATCAGGAATCCCGACACGGAATCCCGCTCCCGCTTATGGAAATACCACGCCAGGGTCAGGCAGAAGAGCGCAAGGATATGCATCTGCCCATAGAGAAAGCTTGTTCTTAGTGGAAAGATGGAAAGCAAAGTGAGAAGCCAGAGCCGCCGTCTACCTAATTGCGTAACCTTTTGCAGCATCTCAACGCCGCCGGCCAATAGGGCCACGTTGACGACGATCCAAATTCGTTTCGCGGTAAGAGCCGAAAATGCCGTCAGGGGATATACAGGCAACGCCGAGATCGGCGTCAACCAGGTGAAACCAACGAGGCTCTGATTGACTCCCCAATGGTCCTTGATTCGTTGAAGCCAAACCCAATCGTAGATCTGATCGAGGCGATACCCTTCGCGTAACAGTCGCGCGACAAGATAGTAGTTAGGAAAATCCGTATTAAGTGTCTTCCAGGCCGGAAGGATGCCTTTCCAGAAGAGGAAGCCCCCGAGCGCGATACAGATCGCGACCTCAACAAGTGGCTGAAACCGTTTTATGACGGAACGGATTCTACCAGTGCGATCCTGACTCGTCTGACTCTTCACTCATATTCAGCTTATTGCGTTTGCAGGCTTGTCGCCAAAACGCGTAAACAGAAAGGCAATCGCGCCGCAATTCCTTCCCCCCACAACTACGGAGGCGATCAAGCTCCCAAAGGCCGCGTTTATCTGACTTCGTCTCACTCAATCGAGGCGGGGAAAGTGTATAAAGTGAGTGAGATGGCTTGGCTTTCAGGAACTCGCGTTGGATCTTACGAGATAGTTGATGTGCTCGGCGACGGTGGGATGGGTAAGGTGTTTCGCGTGCGGCACCTGATCTCTGACCGAATGGAAGCGATGAAGGTGTTGCTGGCTGCATCATCCGCGAATCAGGAGATGCTGGAGCGGTTTACGCGCGAGATTCGAGTGCTGGCGGCACTGAATCATCCAAACATCGCGTTGTTGCATACCGCGTTTCATCACGAGGGGGAACTCGTGATGATTATGGAGTACGTGGAAGGTGCTGATCTGCGGCACGCCTCGGCGGCAGGAATCACGCTGGACCAGGCAGTGGGGTATACGCGTCAAGTCCTTGCCGCGCTGGAGTATGCGCATTCCCGCGGGGTGATTCATCGAGACATCAAGCCCTCGAACGTTATGGTCACGTCTGAGGGGCAGGTGAAGGTGCTTGATTTCGGGCTGGCGCTGGCCGCTCCTGATGCGCGATTGACAATGACCGGAGCGGTCGTGGGGACGATGCATTACATTGCTCCGGAGCAGATATCGGGCGAGGCGCACGATGCACGGTCGGATCTATATGCAGTTGGTGTGACCCTGTACGAGATGATTACGGGCAGGCTGCCGATTGAGGGTACGAATTACGCCCAGGTTATCGGGGGAATTCTGCAGCATAATCCGGTATCTCCGAGCGAGGTGAACCCCCAGATACCGCCTGCATTTTCTGCGGTTGTCATGAAGGCCCTGGCCAAAGACAAGCGCGAGAGGTGGCAGACCGCAGGCGAGTTTCTTGCGGCATTGAACGCGTCGCAACTCGGGCATGCGTCGCAGCTCAGGGTTTTTGCTGCTGGGCCTTCAGCGATGGCAGTGACAGCTGCGGCTGAAGGCGTGGTTGTGGGGAAGTCGAAGTACGAGCCGGAGCAGTTGAATGAGATTACTCTGAAGCTCGCCCGCTATGTCGGGCCGATTGCCAGTGTGCTGGTGAAGCGGGCTTCGAGCAGTGCGAATGATATCCAGGCACTGGTGGAACAGGTAGCCCAGGAGATTGAGCAGACCGATGCGCGGCAGAGCTTTTTGACATCGGTCGGCAGGCGCTTTCGCAACAGTGCGTTGTAGCTAGCCGAGCATCTTCAAGGCCTTTACAACGGTGACGACGAGGCGGTTGAACGAAGCGGTAAGTTCAGCCATCTCGTCCTTGCCGCGGACGGGCAGCTCGGGCTGGTCGAGCTGGCCCAGGCTGACGCGGTCGGCGACTGCCGACAGTTTGCCTATTGGCAGGATGATGAGGAAGTACAGAACGAGATCGATAGCAATCAGGATTGCCGCGAAGGTCGCGACAAGAGACCACATGAGCGTATTGAAGGCCTTGGTCGCGATCTGGATGGGCAAGAGCCATGGGCACGGAGACGATCTGGGCGCCGATGATTTCGTTGAGCTTCCAGCCGAAGCCGTTGGTTGATCCGTATTTATCGATCATGACTTTGGGGGCGGCGGAGGGTACGGAGTGGCACTCGAGACAGCTCGCCACGGCGACGATGGGGTGAGCAAGGTAGAGTGAGCGACCGGTCGCTGTGTCGCGTTGGCCGACGAACTCCTTCATGTCCGGTTTGTTGCGAAAGGCCTCGACGATGTCGGTCTCCCAGTCGACGGCGCGGTCCTTCAGGTTGGTGGGGTTGAGCGTGGCTTCCTTGTACATGTACTCGGGAAACTTCTGCCGAAGACGGTCAAAGGTAACGGTGGCCCCGTATGCGGGGACGATCTGAGGGAGGAAGTCGTGCTCCATGGCCGGAGTGGTGACGATGAGTGGCTTGAGCTCTTCTGTAGTGTAGTCCCGCGTGGCGGTTGCGCCCTGCATCATGAGTTCGGCCTGCTGAATGACCTGCGCGCGCGCATTATCCATAAGGAAGGAGTGGGCTACCCACGAGACGATGGCGAGCCCGATGGCGACGAGTGCAATTACGATGAGGTTGAATTTGAGGAGGAGCTTCATGGTATCTCCAACGAATTTGGCTGAGTGTTGGTACTAAGCGGTTCTCTCGATGACGAGAACGGTGCAGTCGTCGCGGAGGGGGACGCCCTGGCAGAATCGGTGGAGGGAAGAGAAGGTGGCGTGGATGGGGTCTGGAGCTGAGAACTCGCTCTGACGGTCGTGAGCATCAAACGCGATTCCGCCAGCGTCCTCAGCTTCGGTTACGCCGTCGCTGAGGAGCACGAACCGTGCCCTTGGTGGGAGAGTGAGGGAGTGTGAGTGGAATGTGGAGTCGGAGATGAGGCCCACGGGTGTGTCACCGTCCAGAAGGGGCGTTATGGTGCCGTCTTCGAGAACGAGGAAAGGAGATACGTGACCGCCGTTAACGAACTCGATCTCGCCGCTTTCCTTATAGTGAAGAACTACCAGGGTGACGTATTTCTGGCCATAGACGCGGGAGCAGAGGAAAGAGTGGACGGTAGTGACAGTGTCGACAAGGCAGACGTGGCTGCGCGCCTGGGCGTACATCATGCCCTGGACGACGGAGGCGAGCAGAGCAGCGGGCATGCCTTTGCCGGAGACATCGGCGATGATTGCGATGAAGCCGTCTTCCACAGGGATGACATCGTAGAAGTCGCCGCCGACCTCCGTGCAAGGGACGGTTTTGGCCATGACCCTGGCATAGGGGAACGCTGGGAGTTCGCGGGCGATGATGCTTTGTTGAATCGAGGCGGCGATCTCCATCTCGTTGCGGAGGAGATCGGCGGCGCGCTCGGCCTGGACAAGGCGGGCATTTTCGACGAGGTTGGCGGCCTCGGTCGCGATAGCGTGGAGGATGTCTCGGCCAATACGGTTTAGAGTGCTGGCGCGAAGACGACTATCGAGATAGAGGAGGCCGATGAGGCGATCGGAGTCTCGGCGGCGCAGGGGAATGGCGATGACGCTGCGGAGGTCGTGGGCGACGATGCTCTCTCGGCCGATTGGCTGGCCTTCGCCGCTGACGTCGCCAATAATAAACTCCTGTCCTGACTCGGCCGCGTCGCGGACAATGGAGCGCGAGATTTTCGTGTCGTCGAGGAGCGTGCCGCCTTTACAGTCAAGGGCGCACGCGAGTACGAGAGTGGAAGGACTGTCGCCGAGGAAGACGAAGCCGCGCTCGGCGCCTGTGAGACGCAAGGTGTACTCAACCATAGTGCCCAGGATCTCCTTGAGCACGCGAGCGTTGTTGAAACTCTGCGCGGCCTGGAGAAAGAGGGAGAGCTTTTCGAGCTCGGAGCCAGAGACATCCGATGACATTTGGTTGAAGAGGGCCAGTGTGGTGGTATGGGGCTGCGTGGTGACGAAGAGGAGGGTGACGCCCGATTTTCCAAGTTCAATGCGGTCGCCGGAGCGGAGCCGGGACGTGTTCTTGCGCACCTCGTTGACAAAGGTCCCTTGGTGGCTGCCGAGGTCATCAATGAAAAAACCTTCGTTGTCCTGCTGAATGATGGCGTGCTTGCGGGAGACCTGCGAGTTGGTGAGGTAAAGGTTGGAATCCGCTTGACGGCCGATCGTAAAGGGCAAGAGGTCTATGGCTACGGTTCGCGTCTGGTTCGCCTCACGGACAATCAGGCGGGCTGTATCTTTTGTTGTCTCCATAACTGAAGCGGGCCGATCGGACATTTGCGTCAAGCTGCAATATCGGTGGCGAAGTGTATTTGGTGAAGTCTAACATCAGGCCAGGAAGCGATCGTTTTGGAAGAGAATTGCTTCGGGAGATATCTTCTATCGAGCTGCTGGCGTTGCCTGATGCTCTACGAATGCGGCCGAAAGAAGCCAGGGCCCTCGCGAAGTTGCGGACTTTCTTCGTTCTTTATCGGAGCGAAATACTTGGGCCGATTATGTTCCGCAGAAAGTCCAACGCACGCTCTCCTCAGGACGTGCTGGCGTGGCATACAGCTCCAGTCCCGATCTCTCCTCGAATGGACGAGACACGACATCCAGTAACTCCTCGAATGGCTGGAAATCCTGTCGTTCAACCGCAGCATTGAGCGCCGCCTCTACCACGTGGTTCCGCGGAATAAAAGCGGGATTTACCCTCCGCATCGATGCAGCGCGTTCCTGAGCGGAGATGGGCTCTTCATCCAGTCGCCGTCGCCATCCACCAACCCACGAGTCATAAACTGCAGGGTCGGCAAATAGCGCACGAACACTTGAATCTCCTTGAGATCCCGCTGCAGCTTCGCACAGCCGGCGAAACGTCAACGTGAAATCCGCGCGGTTGGCAACCATGCGCTGCAAAAGGTCCTGAGCTAATACCAGATCGCCGTCGCGCTCCGTGAATAGACCAAGTTTGCGGCGAAGACCCGCAAGATGAGCCGCCTCGTACTTTGAACCGAACGCGGAGAGTGCTTCCTGTGCCGAGGCTACTGCGGCATCTTCGGTTCCTTCCTCCTGTTCAAGGATGGGCAACAATGCTTCGGCGAGCCGCGTCAAGTTCCAGAATGCAATACCGGGCTGATTGCCATAGGAGTAGCGGCCCTGACGGTCGATAGAGCTGAATACCGTGTCCGGATCGTATGCCTCCATGAACGCGCAGGGGCCATAGTCAATGGTCTCGCCCGAGATGGAAGTGTTGTCAGTGTTCATCACGCCGTGGATGAACCCGAGCATCATCCACTGTGCCACCAGACGTGCCTGCCGGGCGATCACGCCATCCAGGAAAGCGCGGTACGGCCGCTCCGCCTGTGCGGCCTCAGGGTAGTGTCGAGCGATAGCATAGTCCGCCAGCGTGCGCGTCCCGTCCGTGTCGCGCCGTGCGGCGAAGTACTCGAACGTTCCCACGCGAAGATGGCTTGCCGCAATCCGCGTCAGCACGGCGCCAGGCAAGGCTCCTTCGCGGAACACTCATTCGCCCGTGGTCACGGCCGCGAGAGCTCGGGTGGTCGGGACACCCATCGCCGCCATGGCTTCACTCACGATGTACTCGCGCAGGACAGGACCGAGCGCGGCTCTGCCATCGCCGCGACGCGAGAAAGCAGTGGGTCCAGAGCCCTTGAGCTGGATGTCATAGCGCACACCGTCACGCCCGACGACTTCACCCAGCAGATTGGCGCGGCCGTCGCCGAGTTGCGGCACGAACTGTCCGAACTGGTGTCCGGCATAAGCGATCGCCAGCGGCTCCGACCCTTCTGCCACACGATTGCCGGCCAGGATCTCGACGCCTTCCGGACTCGAGAGAGCGTCTGGATCGAGCCCGAGGCTCTGCGCTAGCTCCACATTCAACTTGACCAGGCGCGGGGCCGCGACAGGTTGCGGATTTACCCGGCTGTAAAAGCGCTCTGGCAGCCGGGCATACGTGTTATCGAAGCCGAAACGAACTGGCTGGCAATTAGCGCCGAGCGCTGCAGGTGACGCAATTGCGGACAATTTTGGTGAACTCATGATCTATTCGATGCTGCTATGTCGTTTTTGTTTCGACGCGGGATATTCTGTTCCGGCATCGGGGATACCTCGAACCCAACACTCGGGGTCAAACTAAGGTTAGCGTAAGCTGATGTTCAAACAAGCAATGTGGAGGAAACCGTGGAGCGGCGAGAGTTTGTAAAGTCGGCATTGGTAACGGCGGGGATTGCATCAGGGGCGTCATTTGGTGGGGAGCCGGATGGAAACGCCCAGGTGGTCGCGCGACAAGAGTTCTACCAGTTGCGGACGTATACGCTGCGAACAGGCCCACAGCTCGCGTTGATTCAGGGCTATTTCGAGAGCGCGCTGATTCCTGCGCTTAACCGATTGGAGATGTCGCCAGTGGGTGCATTCAAACTGGACATCGGCCCGGAGATGCCAACCTACTATGTGCTGATTCCATCGACATCGGTGGAGACGCTGCTTGCTCTCGACACACGGCTAGGGAAGGACATGGATTATGTGAAGGCTGCGTCGGGGTTCCGGGACGCTCCGGCCTCGGCGCCGGCCTTTGTCAGGACCGAGAGATCGTTGCTGTCGGCGTTTGCGGGCTGGCCGAAGGTAGTGGCTCCGAAAAAGGAGAAAAGGATCTTTCAGCTTCGCACTTACGAGAGCCACAGCCAGCTTGCGCATGCGCGCAAGGTGCAGATGTTCAACGAGGCGGAGATTGAGATTTTTACACGGACGGGCCTTACGCCTGTGTTCTTTGGAGATACGTTGATCGGCACGCGAATGCCTAGCCTTACCTATATGCTGACCTTTGCCGACACGGCGGAGCTGACTGCAAAGTGGGCAGCGTTCTCAGCTGATCCAGCGTGGAAAGAGCTGTCTCACAAGCCTGGGAATACCGATGCGGAGATCGTGACCAACATCTCGAATCTTTATCTCAGCCCGTTGAGTTGCTCGCAGATTTAGAGAGGTATTCTCCGGCGGGACCTTTGCGACCCGAAAGACCGGTCACGCCTTCCGGCGATCGCTTCGCCCACCACAATACGGCGGCTCTTATGCCGCGGGCAGTGCTTTTCGTGCCGTGCTGAACAGCTCATTCACCTTTGCGTTAAACGCCGGGATGTCATCCGGTTTGCGGCTGGTGACTAGGTTGCCATCGACCACGACTTCTTCATCGACCCACTCTGCCCCCGCATTGCGCAGGTCAGTTCGGAGTGACGGCCAGGATGTGATCACGGATCCACGCGCCGCTCCGGTTTCGATGATTGTCCACGGCCCGTGACAGATCGACGCGACAGGCTTGCTGGAATCGAAGAAGGCTTTCACGAAAGCAACCGCTTTGGGCTGCACGCGCAGAGAGTCGGGATTCATCACCCCACCGGGGAGAAGCAGGGCATCGAAGTTCTCTGGATCGGCCTTGTCGAGAGCCACGTCCACGGACATCGTTTCTCCCCACTCCGTGAAGTTCCAGGCGCGAACCTGTTTGTTCTGGGGAGAAACGATTTGTGTTTCAGCGCCTGCCTGGTCGAGTGCTTTTCTGGGCTCAACCAGTTCCACCTGCTCAAAGCCGTTCTCTACCAGAATTGCGACCTTCAAGCCTTTTAAGTTCTCCATTTGTATATCTCCGTAGGTTGTGTAGTTTTGTTGGCAAACACGAGTCTGACTGAAAGCGGCAGCTTGGGAGCGATGGCGAACTCCAGCCTCTTTGCTACCCTAGTGCGCACATGAGGCGTCCACAACTGTTCGTGAGCATAAAGCCAGCCTAGGAAGAACAGCGGATGTAAAACATCAACGTAAGTCGTGTCTGCTCCTACGACCTTCGTATTAGGGCGATGCCGCATAATCCGCCTGCGATGACCGGGCAGGCGAGGCCTTCGCGAGGACCGTTTTGCTCGTCGGAGAGATCGGGGCCTTGATGGGGTGCGATTCGTCTGTCCTCCCCGCCTCGAACGTCTTCCTTGGCATCCTATGGAGTGGTCGCAGGATCACCACTCTTCCAGGGCGACGGATCAAGAGGAGAATTTACAGATGAAACCGAAGTGTGTGTTGGTGGCCGGGGCCTATGGAGTCATTGGGAGACGGGCTGCGCTGCACTTTGCTGCGCAGCCCGACACGACCGTCATCGGGCTTTCGCGCAGAACCGGCCTCCACCTGGAAGGAGTACGGCTGATCCCGATTGATCTACTCGAACCGCACGATGTCCGATCGAAGCTGGGCTCCCTGAACGAGGTGACACATATCGTCTTTGGCGCGTACATCGAGAAGCCTACGGCACGCGAGAAGAGTCAGGTGAACGTTGCCATTCTGCGCAATCTTCTTGACGTCGTGGAAGCGACCTCTCCAGGGCTTGAACATGTCACCTTCTACCAGGGTGGAAAGGCCTACGGCGCCGACCTCGGTCCGTTCAAGACACCAGCACGGGAAGACGATCCGCGACTGATGCCTCCCAACTTTTATTACGATCAGGAGGACCTTCTGCGTTCGCGGCAAAAGGGCGCGAAGTGGCACTTCACGGCCCTTCGACCGGAGGCGGTAATGGGCTTCGCCGTCGGCAATCCGATGAATCTGCTGATGGTCATTGCGGTATACGCGACGATCTCAAAGCAGCTTGGAATTCCGCTTCGTTTTCCTGGAACTGAGGCGGCGTATCGAGCACTCTACCAGGTGACCTCCGCAGACATCCTCGCCAGGGCAACTGACTGGGCAGGTTCCACACCGGCAGCAGCGAACGAGATCTTCAACATCACGAATGGGGATTATTTTCGCTGGCAACATATGTGGCCGCGCATCGCTAAGGCATTTCACATGGAACTCTCCGATCCAGTACCAACACCTCTCACGAACTACATGACCGACAAGGCTGCTTGTGGGATGAGATCGTTCGCAAGCACAATCTGCAACAAATACCCTACGAGCAGCTTGTTTCTTGGAGCTTCGGCGACTTTATCTTCAATAGCGGTTTCGACAACATCAGCAGCACGATCAAAGCTCGAAGGGCCGGATTTCCGGACTGTATCGATACAGAAGATATGTTCCTTGATCTCTTCGAAGAGCTGCGCCGAAACAAGGTTATTCCTGAATTGGCATAACCCTGATTGGCAACCCGAGCCCGCACGCGTTGGTCGGCGAAGCGGCGACCACTTCGATTGACTTTCGCGCCGAAGCGCGGGGATGATAGCTATGCACCCGGCACGCATCATAAAAATGAGAGGGCCGTATGCCAGGGAATGATTTAGCGCGCCGCAGGGGCGCCGCCGCGGCGGGGGGGATGGTGCGGGTCAGGGGCGCGCGAGAACATAATCTCAAAAACCTCGACGTCGATATTCCCCGCGACGCCCTGGTAGTGTTCACGGGGGTCTCGGGATCCGGGAAGTCGTCGCTCGCGTTCGGCACGCTCTACGCTGAGGCTCAGAGGCGATATCTTGAATCGGTGTCGCCCTATGCACGGCGTCTCTTCCACCAATTGGCAGTGCCGGAGGTTGACGCGATCGACGGACTGCCTCCCGCGGTGGCTCTGCAGCAGCAGCGAGGGTCCCCGACGACCCGGTCGTCCGTCGGTAGCGTGACCACGCTCTCCAACCTCTTGCGAATGTTGTATTCGCGTGCAGGAGATTATCCTCCCGGTCAGGCGATGCTCTATGCCGAATCGTTTTCTACCAACACGGCTGAAGGAGCTTGCCCCAAATGTCATGGTCTGGGGCGCATCTACGAGGTGACGGAAAAGTCGATGGTGCCGGATGACTCGCTGACCATCCGCCAACGCGCTGTTGCGGCGTGGCCGACCGCATGGCAGGGCCAGAACCTCAGAGACATCCTGGTGACGCTCGGCTACAACGTCGACAAACCGTGGCGCGAGCTTTCGAAAAAGGACCGCGACTGGATTTTGTTCACCGACGAACAGCCGACCGTTCCGGTGTATGCCGGGTTCACGCCCGCGGAGACTCGGGAAGCACTACGCCGGAAACTGGAGCCCAGCTACCAGGGAACGTTCACAGGGGCGCGGCGCTATGTACTCAGCACCTTCGCAAACAGCCAGAGCGCCATGATGAAGCGTCGCGTCGCGCAATTCATGCTGAGTACGGAATGCCCGGTATGCCATGGCAAGCGGCTGCGGCCGGAGTCGCTGCGAGTGAAGTTTGGGGGAATGGACATCGCCGAGATTTCCGCGCTCCCCATGAAGCGCCTGGAAGCGATATTTCGCCCGTGTGCGGAAGATCGGGGCCCGGGCAAAACGAAAGCAGACGCGCGGCATCCAGAGAAAGCGATCGTTGCGCAGCGAATCTCCCAGGACATTCTGGCGAGGCTTGAGGTGCTGCTCGATCTTGGTCTCGGATATTTATCGCTGGAGCGAAGCACGCCAACCCTTTCGCCGGGTGAATTGCAGCGTCTGCGTTTAGCAACGCAGGTACACTCCAATCTTTTCGGAGTAGTCTATGTGCTCGACGAGCCGTCAGCCGGTCTGCACCCTGCGGATACGGATGCCTTGTTGAAGGCGCTTCATCGGCTGAAGGAGTCGGGCAATACGCTCTTTGTGGTTGAGCATGAACTTGAAGTGATGCGAAGCGCCGACTGGCTAGTGGACGTGGGGCCGGGGGCCGGAGAGAAAGGCGGACAGATTTTGTACAGTGGTCCGCCGGATGGTCTGCGCACTGTTACCGCTTCCCAGACTCGGCGGTACATTTTCGCGGAAGGGCATTCGACTGGCCGATCACCCAGGCAGCCGCGCGGCTGGCTTCGCCTCCGTGGCGTCACTCTCAATAACCTCGAACATCTGGATGCGGCAATTCCGCTGGGTGTGTTTACTTCGGTGACCGGTGTTTCGGGATCGGGGAAGTCGAGCCTGATCAGCCAGGCGCTTGTGGACCTCGTGGCTGATCGTCTAGGGCAGAGGATTGAACCTGACGAGGATAACGATGCCGAGGAACTCGAACAAGCTGCGCCGATGACTGCTGCAGGTGAAATTGTGAGCGGTCTAGAGGGCCTGCGGCGCATGGTTCGCGTTGACCAGAGGCCCATTGGACGCACGCCGCGCTCGAACATGGCCACCTATACGGGGCTGTTCGATCATGTGCGGAAGCTCTTCGCGGCCACAAAGCTGGCGCGATCGAGACACTATGATGCGGGTCGATTTTCATTCAATGTGGCGAAGGGCCGCTGCCCTACCTGCTCGGGTGAGGGATCGGTATGTGTAGAGCTTCTTTTTCTGCCCAGCGTTTATGCTCCTTGTCCCACGTGCCATGGAGCGCGTTTCAATCCCAAAACACTCGAGATCAAGTATCACGATAAGGACGTCTCCCAGGTGTTGGCGCTCACCGTCGAAGCGGCTCTCGACTTTTTCTCCGATGAGCCAACTGTTCAGCGCTCCCTGAAAGTCCTGAGCGATGTCGGGCTGGGATATCTGAAGCTGGGCCAGCCGGCCACGGAGCTGTCCGGAGGCGAGGCGCAGCGCGTCAAGCTGGCCACTGAGCTTCAGCGTGCTCAGCATGGAGATACCCTTTATATTCTCGATGAACCGACTACCGGCCTTCATCCGTCAGACGTGGAACGCCTGCAGGCGCAGTTGGACGGACTCGTTGCAGCGGGAAACACTGTTGTGGTGGTTGAGCACGATATGCAGATCGTTGCCGAGAGCGATTGGGTGATCGACATGGGTCCGGGAGCGGGCGACGAGGGCGGCACCATCGTCTCAACCGGGCCGCCGGGTGAAGTGATGAAGTCTGAGGGCAGTAAAACGGCGCACTACCTCGGAAAATACTTTCATCCCCGAGTGCAAAGCGGGCGGACGGCCCGGAACGGTTGATGGGGAAAAGAAGCTTTTCGGTGATAAAGACTCCGGCCAAGGAGTCCGACTGGAACGAACGGATTCGTCGCCCACGTTCTCGTCGCCCACGTAAGCTAACGCGGGTTGAACGTCGTAAACGAAAGCCCCTTACGATTATGTAGCCAGCACTGTAGCCAGCTTCGTAAATTATTGATTCTAAAATTATGGCGGAGAGTGAGGGATTCGAACCCCCGATAGCCTTGCGACTATGTCTGATTTCGAGTCAGGTGCATTCAACCGGGCTCTGCCAACTCTCCGCGCTCCTCTATTTTATCTCACCTCAGCGAGTTGCTGCATCTCCATCGCCGTCTCCTGCAATCCCGCGCATTTATCCTTGAAGCAAGAGGAACGTCGTGGACCACCAATGGACTCCCGCGCTCGAACAATGGCTGCGCGAGCAGGCCATCGACGCCGGCTTCGACACCGCAGGCATAGCTTCCGTCGACCCAACCTCCGGCGACATTGATGCCCAGCGCTTCGCCGACTGGATCGACCAGGGCCGCGCCGGCGAGATGGACTACCTCAAGCGCCGCGACGACAACGGCACCCTCCTTCGAAGCGCCGTGCAAGTCGCCGTCCCCTGGGCCCGGTCGGTCATCGTCTGCGCCCTCAACTACAACGCAGCCGCTCCGCTCTCGATAGACCCTGCACCATCCAACACAGGCTGGATCGCCCGCTACGCCTGGAGCGGCCACGCAAATCCAGGCAATCCGGCCGACCTAACACCCACCGACTACCACAACCAGCTCCTTACTCGCCTTCGCGCCATCGAGTCCGCCATCCAGCAGCGTTTTTCCTCCGAAAGCATTGAAACCCGTTGCTACGTCGATACCGGCCCCCTCGTCGAGCGCGCCGCCGCGGCCCGCGCCGGCGTCGGCTGGATCGGCAAGAACACCTGCGTCATTAATCAGCAACTCGGCTCATGGCTTCTGCTCGGCGTCGTCATCACATCCATCCCCATCGCGGAGGGCGAAGTACTCTCCATCGCGCCCGATCGCTGCGGCTCGTGTACCCGCTGCATCGACGCCTGCCCCACCGACGCACTCGTCGCCCCACACCAGATGGACGCTTCTCGTTGCATCGCCTATCTCACCATCGAAAAGAAGGAAAGCATTCCCGCAGATCTCCGCGCCCCCATAGGTCGCCAGGTCTTTGGCTGCGACATCTGCCAGGACGTCTGCCCTTGGAATCGAAAATCTTCAACGCGCAATGGCGCCAATCATAAAAAAGACGACATGCTCCCCCGCCCGCAACTCATCAACCCTGCGCTCGACTGGCTCGCCAGCATGGACTCCGCCGAGTTCAACCGCTGGTTCAAGGGTTCTCCCATCGAACGCACCCGCCGCAAGCGCATGCAACGCAACGTAGCCATCGCCATGGGCAACTCCGGTGACCCGTGCTTCCTCCCCAACTCGAAACCTGGGCCACCGCCGACGATCCCATCCTCGCCGAAGCTGCCACCTGGGCCATCGACCAGATTCACGAACCGCGATAACGCGTCGCGATCCTCGTACCTTCAAACTCCCGGAAAATCGGTCTTGTCGTTGTAGTTGCTGTCCTTGCCTCTCTGGTTTGCATCCCCGAAGGGGGATCTGCTTGGTGGACTTACCATTGCCTGCCCTCATGCCGCCCCTCTGCTAGCATCTCAGTAAGCCGCTGGGCCCTGTCCTCTTATGTCTTCCATCGCTCCCGACCAAACCGAAACCAACCAGCCCGAGCTGCCGCCCAAGCCCATCGAAGAGGTTCGGTCGGTCCTCCCCGACCAGAGCTTCTTGGCCGAGATTGGCGCCCTCGCCCGCTACATGGCGCGAACCGAGGTCCACACCTACGCGTTCTCGGTCGCCGCCAATACCATCCTCTCGCTCTTTCCCTTCATCGTTCTTCTCCTCACCGTCAGCCGCAACGTCTTCCACTCCCGCGCTATGGAAGACGTCGTCAGCGACATGATGAAAAATCTCCTTCCCGTAGGGCAGGACTTCGTCATGCGCAACATGCAACTCCTGACTCATCCGCACAAGAACGCCCAGATCTTCTCGCTCGTCATGCTCCTCATCACCTCCACGGGAGTCTTTCTTCCCCTCGAGGTCGCGCTCAATCAGGTCTGGGGCGTCCGGAAGAACCGCAGTTACCTCCACAATCAGGCCGTCTCGCTCGGGCTCGCGCTTGCCGTCGGCATTCTCGCCATGGCCTCGGTCGCCTCCACCGCCAGCCAGCAGACCATCCTCTCGTGGATATTCATCGGCCACACTGACAACGTCGTCTTCCACTTCATCTCCTTCACCTTTCTGCGCCTCTGCGCCGGCCTCGCCAGCATCCTGCTCTTCTTCCTCATCTACTGGGTGTTGCCGTATCGCAAGATCCCTGCGCGCGCCGTGCTCCCGACTGCCATTGTCATTGGCCTGCTGTGGCAACTGGCTAAAATCCTCTATATCCATGCCTTGCCATGGCTGGACTTCCAGTCGGTCTACGGACCGTTTTATATTTCAGTAGGCTTAATGATGTGGGCCTTCCTATCCGGGCTTCTCCTGCTGGCTGGAGCTCATTTTTCGGCCACGCGCTACACCCTGAAGCTGGCCCGCGAGGCCGAAGCAGAGGAGGCGGCACGCGATGCAAAACCCGAATAGTCCGGCCACGCCGCCCACAGGCCTCCTCTCGCGGCTGCCGACAGGCCTCACTGGAGCCGTCTTCTGGCTCGGCCTCTGGTTCTGCGTCCTCTACATCCGGCTCTGGATCCCCGGCGGCTTCGGAACTTTCCTCGGCGTCATCCAGGTCTTCGTCGGTATCGCGCTTGTTGCCGTGGCCATTCCGTTCATCTGGCGGTTCGTGCGCCAGCGCATGCTCTGGAGCCTGCGCAACAAGCTAACCCTCACCTACCTGCTCATTGGCCTCGCACCGGTTCTGCTCGGGTTAATCCTCGCCTCGGTCCTGGCTTATGTCGCTGCCGGCCAGTTCGCCGTCCACCTCGTCGACTCCCGCTTCGCCGCTGAGCTAAGCCAGATGAGCAGTGAAAACGAACGCCGTGCCGAACTAGCCGCCCAGTCTCTCCAACGCAAGCTCGCCGGCGCTGCCGAACCAAACGAATCGGTAGACGCTGAGCGCTCCATCAATCTCGACATGCCGCGCCAGAAGCTCCGCCGCGACACCCAGGCCTTCCTCAACGGTGTTCCCGTCGCCACCGGCCTCAAATCCTCCATGGCGCCCCGAGCCAAAACCCCATGGGGCCTGCCTCCCTGGGCCACTGAGCTGCCCGGCGGACATTTCTCCTCGCTCGTCCTCGACGGCAACGATCTCTACCTCGTCGCCATCCACCAGCAGCGTTGGAACGACGGTCGTCTCTTCACCTTCATCTCCAGCACGCCCGTCGATAACCAGGTCCTCAGTCTTGTTGCCGAGGGACTCGGCCTCACTCGTCTCTTGCCCGAAAGCACCTCGAACGACGACCGTGCGCGTCAGCGCCCCATACGCATGCAATCTCAGCCGGCCTCTACAGGCGCCGAATCAGCATCCGCAAAGCCAAACACCTCCACCCAGCAGGGAATCGCAAGCTCCACTCCCGAGACCGTCGCCGAAGGCTCGCGGATTACCGGTGGCATCGAGCCAGAGCCCGTCAACCTCCTCGATATCCCGGTGCGTTTCCCCTCCACTGAACCGGTCACAGTGTGGGACAGCGGCAGGCCCGACAACATCCTCGTCGACATCAAATCGCGCCCATCGCTTCTCCTCCACCAGCTCTTCGGCGCGTCCATCACTGGAGTCGTCACGGATGTCCTGCGCATCTCGCTCCTCATCCTCTTTCTCCTCTTCGCCATCATTGAACTGTTCGCCCTCTGGGCAGCCCTCCGGCTCAGCCGCACCATCACCAAATCCGTCGCCGACCTCTACAGCGCCACCCAGCACATCGACCGCGGCGACTTCAACTACCGCATCGGAGTCACCAGCGAAGATCAACTCGCCGAACTCAGCCGCTCCTTCAATACCATGACCGGCTCTCTACAGCGCCTTCTCCAGGAGCAGAAGGAAAAGGAGCGCCTCCAGAACGAGCTCTCCATCGCCCAGGAGGTCCAGGCTAACCTCTTCCCGCTCCACGCCAAGGGCATCGCCCAGCTCGACCTTCACGGCGTCTGCCGTCCCGCGCGTTCTGTCTCTGGCGACTACTACGACTTCCTGGTCTTCCACGAAAACTCCCACAACGGCGCCGCCAGCCGCACGGAAACCGGCGTGGGCATCGCCCTCGGCGACATCAGCGGGAAGGGAATCAGTGCCGCGCTCCTGATGGCGACGCTGCACTCGGCAGTCCGCGCCTACCGCTTCGCCAGCGAAGAGCTTGTCTACAGCGAGTCTCCTGTCGACGGCCTGTTCGTCAGCCGCGAGGGCAACGGCGCTGGCCGCGACGTGCTCTTCCAGTCGCCCGGCCGCATCCTTGCCCTGCTGAACCGCCATCTTTATCGCAGCACCCAGCCCGAAAAATACGCGACCCTCTTCCTTGCCCACTACGACGCCGCCTCGGCCAAGCTGACTTACTCAAACGCCGGCCAGCTTCCCCCACTCGTCCTCGGCCAGAACGGACACATCCGCCGCCTCGACAAGGGCGGCACCGTCGTCGGTCTCATGGACGGCATGCACTACGAAGAGGACAGCTTCCAGCTCCAGCGCCGGAGAAATCCTCGTCGCCTACTCCGACGGAGTCACCGAACCCGAGAACGACTTCGGCGAGTTCGGCGAAGAGCGCCTGATGGAAGTCGTAGCCCGCTACCGCGACCAGCCCCTCCACGTCATCTCCAACCAGGTCATGCTGGCCCTCGAGGCATGGATCGGGGCCGAAGAGCAACCCGACGACATCACCCTGGTCCTCGCCCGCCAACCCCTCACCTGATTCGGCGCTATTGTTTGGAAGTTTCGCCCGACAGCAGGATCATCGGAATCTGCGATGCTGCCTGCAGGTCAATCAGCATCACCAGCCGCCGATCCAACTGGAAAAACACCGCGACCTTCCTTCCTGGTATCACGTTGTTGAAGATCGAGGTATATCTCAGCCGTAACTCCGCAACCGATTGATCGACGCC
This sequence comes from uncultured Acidobacteriaceae bacterium, assembly GCA_963802695.1. Lineage (GTDB taxonomy): Bacteria > Acidobacteriota > Terriglobia > Terriglobales > Acidobacteriaceae > Edaphobacter. The sequence continues at coordinate 14,018 of CAWDJN010000007.1, read as the reverse complement.
GAGCATCTTGCGTACAAGCGCAGTAGCCTGGTCGTCCGTCATGGTTGAGTAGCTGGCGGCGAACTCTTTGATCGCCGCATACTTCGCATCGTTGATCTTCACCAGATCGGCAGTGTACTGGTCATACAGCGGCCAGAATTTCACCGCCTCTTGATCGGTCAGCTGAAGATTCGTGGCGATGAGCTGCTTCTTCTGAGACCGAACATCCTTCCTGAATAAATCAATATCCTGATCCGTAGCGCTCTGGGCCGAGTTGCCTGACGGGGTTTGCGCCGAACTTTGACTCCAACAGAGGCCAGTCAAAATCACCATTGCTGCAATGCTGAACGATAGAAGACTCTTCCTTATCACGGATATCTCCTTCCCACCGCTGTCGTTTGGTTGAACCCCGCTGGCCCTCAGGGTGCAACCAGAATCTTACGCCTTTGATGAATCCCGTCATCCGCACCGTTAATGAGCGCTTTGACCTGTCCGCTCAGAGACAGGGCCCACATCTCATCCGAGACGTTGGCCGCACGGTCCGTACCGACACCACCTTCAACTTGTGCTGCGTTCCGAATCGAAGCCTTGAGTCTGCTGCCGACAATCCCGAACCACCGCCTCTTCCCAAGTCCACGAACTGGTAATTCGCACAGTAACCCTCCTCGAAGAATCGAGATAGACTTGAACCCCTGGACGGAGGGCGCAACCTATCTGAGCAGGTAAGCGGCTCTTGCAACAAGCTCTCCGGGGTCTATTTCGCAAGCGACGGAGGACCTAAATGAATCGCATGACTGTTTTATCGCGTCGACTTGGGCGCTTCGCGGGCGGCTTTTCATTCGCAACCGTCGCCTTCTTCTCAATCGGGTTGTATGTCGCTGCCAACACGAAAGGCCAGGTAGGATTCCTCTTCGCTGGCGTTGTTTTGGTATGCCTCTTCGCCAGCTTCTTTTTGTGGCTGGCGTACGGCTTCGCGTGGGCGATGATCCAGGAGAAGCCTGCCGAAGCGAAGAAACCTGCAGAGGAGAAGAGACCTGCGGAGGCGATGAAAGCTGCGGAGCCGATGAAACCCGCAGAGGAGATGAAACCTGCAGAGGCGATGAAAGTTGCGGAGGCGATGAAACCTGCGGAACCGATGAAACGCGCAGAACCGGTGAAACCTCCAGAGGAGAAGAAGCCTGCAGAGGCAAAGAGGCCCGCGGAGGCGATGAAAGCTCCGGAGGAGAAGGTGACCGTCTCAGAGGATCCTCCCGACGCGCAATACACCATCACCGGAAGGCGCGTCTCCTGACCCTGGAGAGCTTGTCAAACGCACTTTTTCAACGCCATCTCGGAACCAGCGACCAGCTACTTTCGTCAACAATGCACGCTGTCGCCGTTAATTTGCCGAAGGCTTTTCGACATGGTCGATGACGAGAACATCCGCCGGGGCCCTATCCGGACTAAGCCTCAGGCCAAGCTGCTGTTGAATCGCATCGAATAAACCCGGGGAAGAGTTGGTCGTATTGGCTGGTGTAGGCAGCCGTGGGGGATGCCCATCGAACTGCGACTCATCTGGCGTGAAGGTAAACCCGAAGTCGAACCTTCCCGGTAAGCCCGTCTTGTCAATCACTGGTCGATCGAGCACCACCTGTTGCAGCATTTGCGCGAATTGCGCCATGGCCGTATTTCTCGCCGGTAGCGAGAGACCCTCAGCCGAGGGTATAAACTCCAGGCCGCTGGGAAAGGGGCTTGTACTGTCGCTCGCAGTCATGTTCTTTAGACCGCTCTTTCCCACCGAAAGGAAATACACCGGGATATCCCTCTTCTCTCGATGAAACGCCAGCTCGAAGCGCTCCAAGAGCAGTTTCTGTACCATGGTCAGCCATTGATTGCCGCTCGGTTGGCCTTCCCCATCTGGAACTCCGACAAGATCAAACTTGTCCTGAGCTATCCAGGATGGGCCCTTGATCTGGCTTGGATGAACCCCATACGCAACCTCAATCAGGTCTGCCAGCGAGGTGTTTTGCGTTAAGTATCGCCGCCCATACACCCGGATAATCTTGGTCTGGCTGCTGGGTGTGCTTGGATTGCTCGGTTTGATCGTAGCCACCGCGAACGAAGGGTCAGCGTCCCCCGCCATTGGCTTCGGCGAAGCTGGCAGCCCAGGAATATCCCACGCGGTCTCGTTCGTCGGGCGAACAAAGTTCAACGTCAGAGGACCGCCCTGCATCCACACCCCGTGAATAGAACTTCCGTCCGCACTCACGTTTCCCTCATAGCTTCCATGCAGGGCAGGGATTGAGAATTTGAAGGTGTTCCCCTTAAGCGAGACATCGGAGGTATGCATCGGCTCCGGACGTTGGTCGATACTGTAGTTCAAGGCCGTCCAGCCGCCGTCGGCCGCCTTCGCGATTCTCAACACAAGACGATACTTGGCGTTGGGATGGCCCGGCACCGGGAACTCGAGAGTGCCCTGCCAGTCTCCTGCGATGTCATGGCTGTTGTATGCCGATGCAGCCATCTGGGGACCGGCGACTTGCGTAGCAGACGTCTGCAAACCGATTGCGGGCATCGAAAGGATCATCCAGACCCTGGCAATTCGAACCGTATTGGCGAAAACATTGATTCTCATCGTGGAAATCCCTTCGCGCGACTCGATCCTATCGCCGCCCGCGCAGCCCTGGTCAAAAATTGAATGGACCTCTGTTAGTTAACGACGGCCATAAGGGGATTTCGCTCGGACTTTTTCAACGCCAATCGGAACCAGCGGCCCGCTGCTTTCGTATACCGCGAAGAAGCCCACGAGTCACGGACGGGATCGGAGGTACGAATGCTGGCGGATCTGCGCGACGCGCTTCGACAACTGCGGAAGGCACCGGGCTTCGCAACCACGGCAATCGTTACGCTGGCATTAGGCATCGGAGCCACAACCGCGATCTTCACACTGGTACACCAGGTGATGTTAAAGTCGCTGCCCGTAACCGAAACCGGACGAACTCTGGCGCATTGGTGACAAGATTCGCTGCTGCAATTGGGGCGGATATACCCAGGGGAATGATGGAAATTTCTCCTTGTTCTCGTGGGAAGCGTACAAGATGTTTCGCGACCACACCCCGGAGTTCACCGACCTCGCCGCGCTTCAGGCAGGAAATGCGCCCCTCGGCGTCCGCAGAGCGGGATCGCAGGCTCAGGTCGACACACGCAACGGAGAGTATGTCTCCGGAAACTTCTTTCAAAACCATGGGTGTGCAGCCCTGGGTCGGCCGCCTCATGACCGACGCCGACGATAAGGAAGGCGCGCCTTCGGTTGCCGTCATGAGCTATCGAGTCTGGAAGGAGAAGTACGGCTCCGATCCTTCTGTAGTTGGGGCCACCTATCAGATCAACGGTCATGCGTTTACGCTAATCGGCGTGGCTCCCCCCGGATTCTACGGGGCCAAGTTGTCAGGCTGGGGCATGCCGGACCTCTGGCTGCCATTGACCACCGAGTTGTTGATCGATGGCGATACCTCGCGCCTCAAAAGACCGAGTGGGAATTTTCTCGATCTGATCGGAAGAGTCCGCCCGGGAGTCAATCCCAAATCCCTCGAGGCGAAGCTGAGAGTAGAGTTCCACGACTGGCTCGCCAGCCACGTCGCCGACATGCAGCCCGGCGAAAAACAGCTCTGGCAGCAGCAGACGCTCCATCTCACTCCCGGAGGTGCAGGTGTAGCCTCCATGCGCGACCAATACCAGGCCGGGCTGAAGCTCTTACTGATCGCGGCTGGATGTGTGCTGCTTGTAGCCTGCGGAAATCTTGCGAACCTTATGCTCGCGCGCGGATTGAAGGACCGCGGCCAAACCTCTGTTCGCGTGGCTCTCGGCGCTTCGCGGCAGAGGCTAGTGCGTAAGGCCCTGGTGGAATCCCTGCTGCTGGCTGTAATCGGCGGAGTCCTCGGAATAGGCGTGGCCTACGCCGGGACAAGGCTGATTCTGCATCTCGCCTTTCAGATCGGCGGCGCGACGAACTTCGTACCCGTCGATGCGACACCATCCTGGCCCGTCTTGCTCTTCACGATGGCGATATCTCTGTTGACCGGCGTCATCTTTGGCATCGTACCGGCGTGGATGACTTCGCACGCCGACCCGATCGAAGCGCTCCGAGGCGCGAACCGTTCCGTCGGTGGCAATCGCTCGTGGCTGCAGAGATCGCTGGTGATCGCACAGGTAGCAGTGTCTCTGGTATTGCTGTCCGCAGCCGCGTTGCTCGGCAGGAGCCTGCGTAATCTCCAACACCAGAACTTTGGATTCGAGACGGAGGGCCGTTACATCGCCTGGATCAATCCGATGTTGAGCAACTATAAGCCCGAACAACTCGAGCCGATGTTCGAAAAGATTGACGACCGCCTGCGCCAGATTCCCGGTATGCGAATGGTCGCACCGGCTCTCTATGCGCCTATGACAGGCGACAGTTGGAACGAAGCTATTCGTGTTGCAGGCAGGCCCGAGCCCGGAGCCAAAGAAGACACCAGCGCGTCATGGTCGCGCGTGATGCCGGGATTCTTTGAAACCATTGGCGCGAAGATGGCGCTCGGCCGGCCCGTTACTGAAGACGACACTGCGACGACCCGCAAAGTAGCCGTGATCAACGAGGCTTTCGCCAGGAGGTTCTTCAAAGACAAGAATCCGATCGGAGAGCACTTCGGAATCGACAAGATTCAATACGCCAGCACATTCGAGATCATCGGAGTCGCGAAGGACATGCGCTATCTGACCTACGACTACAAGGATCCGATACACCCGATGTTCTGGGTGCCTGAGGCCCAATCCGTACAGTACGGCGAGAAGGCCTTTGATGCTGGCGATATCTGGTCGCATTACCTCTACAACATCGTGCTGTGGGCGCCGGGAAATCCGCCCGGACTCGAACAGCGCGTACGCAAGGCTCTCGCCGAAGTCGATTCAAATCTTGTGCTCTATGGGGTCGACCCTTACACCGAGGTCTTAAGCGGGGATTTCCAGCAGGAGAATATGATCGCGACTCTAACGACACTCTTCGGTGCACTTGGCCTGCTGCTTGCGGCGATCGGACTGTACGGTGTCATGGCCTACATGGTGGAGCAGCGGACGGGAGAGATCGGCATTCGCATGGCGCTGGGGGCAGATCGCTGGCGTGTGGTCAAAATGGTGCTGCGAGGCGCCTTCTCACAGGTGGGGATCGGATTGGCGATTGGCATTCCAGCCGCGATCGGGGCAGGGAAGCTGATGAAGGATCAGCTGTTCGGCGTAAAGCCATGGGATCCTGTCATGCTCCTGTTAGCCACACTGCTGCTCGCGTTGGCAGCCGTCCTCGCGTCCGTCATTCCAGCACGTCGCGCAGCCGGAGTTGAACCGATGGTGGCGCTCCGAAACGAGTAGCCGGACAAGAGTCAACGCGAATCCACGATGGAGTCCCCATCCCTTTTGAAGTTATCATCCTGAACGGAGTGCCTGAACTGAGTGACGGATCCCCGCATTCGTCCTTGTTTTTCTGTCGACGGCAGAAGCATACTCAGTTCGTGAAACAAGAGCGAAGCCCTGTGGAAAAATAAACTTCAAAAAAGTGACAAATTTTAGCGCGCGAAAAGTCACCATCCAGCGCACCACAAACGACCATCAACTCACCACAAATTCACCACAAAAAACCATCCAGAAAACACACGTTTTCCCAGAACCCCCCTCAAAAACGCCCGCAAATCGGCGAAAACCCACCCGACGGACCCGCCAGACTTTTTTTGCCAGATTCAGGGATTTTTCCGAATAGCCTTAACCGCAATTGAGTTGGGAGAGATCCCCGCCGGCAGGATCGTAAACAGAGCTGGCCCCTGGCCAGTCGTCCGAATCACCGCAACATCCCCGGAATGAGCATCTGCAGCCAAAAGCAAATGTTCATCCTCCGAAAACGCCAGCGTATTGGGTGCCGAACCTGTCCTCACATTCCCCACAAGTCGCCCATCATCAATGCTATAGATCCCAATCGAATCCGCCCCATAGTTCGCCACCCAAAGCGTCCCATTGTCTCCGCCGACAATTCCTCGAACCGGCCTGCTTCCAATCACATACGTCCCGCCCACCTCATTAGTCCAGGTGGAAATCTCCGAGATGCTATCCGAATCAGAATTCGACACAAAGATCTCGCCCCCATCCGGCTTCATCGCCAGATGAACCGGTGTCTTCCCCACGTCCAAGAACGCCAGTAAGTGGTCTGTCATCAATGCGGAATTTTGTTTCGCCGCCCAGGATCCCGGCGCCGCAGCAAGCCCCACTGCCATCACCTGATGCCCGCCAGTGCAAGCCACAAAAACCTTCGAAGAGTCCGGCAAAATCACAGCATCCGAAGCCCCAGGACACCCTGAAAACGCTGCCCGCAGCTTTGGTGCAGGAGGATTCGAACCTGCTGCATCATAAGGAGTTATCTCAAAGATCGAAACGCTGCCACTGCCACGGTTCGTCACCACCAGACTTCGCCCGTCCGGCGAAACCCGCGCCACCACCGGCACCTCACCCGTTCCCGCGACCGCGATCTCCCGCCTCCGGTCAAGATCGAGAACACTAACAGTATTCGACCCCGAATTCGTGACGTATGCCCTATGTCCTGTCGGGTCAACTGCAACAAACGAAGGTAGATGGTGGACAGGAATGGTCGCAGCAACCCGGTTGGCATCCGCATCGATGACGGACACAGTTCCCGATTGCGTATTCACCACGTAAATCTCATTCCTGGCAGGGTTTGCGGCTAGATTCGTCGGGTTGGTGCCAACCTGCAAAGTATGGTCCTGCCGCAGATAGACCAAGGTCCAGAACCGAGACCGTGTTCGATCCGCCATTGCTGACGTAAGCGAATTCCCTATATCCATCAGGAACATCCGGAAAGCTGCTTCGCCTGCAGCCCGCAAGCCCAGGCAGGAGCATACAGACCACAGCAGCAACGAATCGTTTGAAAGTAGGTAGGTGGGGCGTCGGCACTGTTCGGAGTCTATCGAGGAGGTGAGGCAGCTTCAAGAGAAAGGTGGCTGTAAAAAAAGAGTTTTTGGAGCGGCGAAACTTTTGGCTGTTAGCTGGGTTCAGGAGAATTGATGCGGAATGTTGATCTCAACTATCGCGTCATTTGCACCTTATTCTCGGACAACGAAGCTACGAACCCTTTGTAGCTTCGTTGATTTTTTTAGTACCGCCGATCCTTGGTGCGAAACCAATTCCAGGCAATCCAGCCAAAGTATCCGGCCTGAACGACCAGAACTGTGGCGTAGGCGGCGAGCAGATGGCGGTGCGCCATGGTGCTCGTATCAAAGAACGAATTCCAGGTCATTGAGGAATCTCCAACGAGGCTTCAATAGCCTGTAGCGCGGCTTCCTGTTCGGCCAGCTGACGCCGGCGTTCGAGGGCGAAACGGAATAAAAGAATCAGCACTCCCCAGATAGCCCAACCTGCCAGATTCCAGAAGAAACCCGGGAGCATGGATTTATCCATGCCGGAGTTGGCTCCGCCGCCAAAGACGGGCGCGGGGTGCTGGGTGCGCCACCAGCGGATGGACATATATACGATCGGAACATCTACGGCGGCGAAGATGCCGAGGACTGCAGCGAGCGTTTGGCTCTGGCCGGTGGAGGAGAACCGTCGCAGCATGAGGTAACTGACGTAGAGAAGCCAGAGGATCAGCATACTGGTGAGGCGGGCATCCCAGGTCCACCAGATATTCCATGCGACGCGACCCCATATCATCCCAGTGACGAGGCAAATGCTCGAATAGACCACTGCGACCTCTGCAGAGGCAAGTGCCAACGCGTCAGCGGTGAGGGCCTTGAGGGGATCGCGGCTGCGCCAGAATAGGTATGCGAGTGAGGCTGCGAAGTTGATGTACGGAAAGAGGAGACTCAACATCGCGATCGGCACGTGGTAATAGAAGATCCTGCCGACATCGCCCTGAGCGGCATCTGCCGGGGTCAGGAAGATGGCTTCACGGAAGCCAACGACGAGTACGGCGATGGCAATTCCGAGCCAGAGCCAACCGACGCTTCGGAGAGTAGGGGTGCGCTGCTCCATTGAGTTAGTTTATCGCGAATACGCTATTCGGCGTTGAGGACTGTTTCAAAGAGCAGGATTCCAATGGTGGTAAAGATAATGTCGTAGCCCGCCAACTGCTTGATCCAGGTATTGATCTGGATGGAATCGAGTTCTGCGGTGAGGACGCCGGTTGTTGCCTGAACCATCGCCAGAAGTGCCGGCAGGGAGATAGGCAGGAGTAAGAGGGGGAGCAACAGCTCACGATTGCGGACGCGAAGGCCAAGGGCAGCGAAGAAGGTCCCATTCACGACGAGAGCCCATGTGCCGAGCGGAAGAATCAGGGCCAGTAACCACGCATTGCCGAGCACGTGAAGATTGAAGAAGACGATGAAGATGGGGGCCAAAACTGCTTCGACCACAAGGACGAAGAGCATATTGGCGATTACTTTGCCGAGGAAGAGGGCAGAAGGTGGCGACGGGGCCATCCGCTGGGCTTCCAGGACCTGGTTGCGCAACTCGCGGGTCCAGGTTTGATTGAGGGCGGTGATGGAGGCGAAGAGGAGCGCCACCCAAAGGATTCCGCCGGCGATCTGACGGGTTGTAGTGGGGTAGCTGGTGGGATCGAAGGCCAAGCCGAAGATAACGACGACGAGGAGCGCGAAGAAGAGCATCCCGTTGATGGATTCGCGGGAGCGCCATTCGAGGCGGAGGTCTTTGCGAAGGTGGTCGAGAATATGGCGCAGGTAGGTCATCCGGGATTTTTGGTGAGGTCGGCCAGGGTTGCATCTGCGGCTCTCAGGTAGTCAGCGGGGGCGAGGATGAGCTGGAGGCCGCGTTGTCCGGCGGAGACAGAGATGATGTCGAAGAGTTCTATGGTCTCGTCTGCGTACGCGGGAAAGGGCTTCCTTGCGCCCATGACGGTGACGCCGCCTCGGATGTATCCCGTGAGGGGCTCCACTTCCTTTAGAGAGGCCAACTCTGCTTTCTTTGCGCCTGCTGCGTGGGCGAGTTTTTTTAGATCGAGTTCGGAGTCGCCCGGGATGACGGCGAAGAGGTGTTCGCCTGCGTTCGTATGTGCGAGGAGGGTCTTGAAGACTTGTTCGGGTGGGAGACCAATCTTGCGTGCGACCGAGATTGCGGTGAGATCTTCTGGGTCAACTTCGTATGCGCGGAGTTCGTAAGAGATGTTGAGAGAGTCGAGCATGCGCGCGGCGTTGGTCTTGGCTGGTGGTGTGGTCTTCACCCGGCGGCCTCGAGGATCTGGCCGTTGCGCATGGTCAGGATGTTATCGGCGAGGGGTTGGGCGAGGGCGGCCTGGTGGGTTGTGATAAGGATGGTTCGGCCCTTGCCTCCTCCGGCTACGGGCCAGGTGCGAAAGTCGGCGAGGAGTTCGATCATGTGTTTTGCGGAGGCTGCGTCGAGGTTTGAGAAAGGTTCGTCGAGTAGGAGGAGTTCCGGATCGTTTTGAAGAACTCGCGCGAGAGAGGCGCGCTGCCGCATGCCTTGCGAGTACTGGCCTACGGGGCGTTTGAGCGCGGGATCCAGACCGACGGCGCGGAGAGCCATCTCCGGACTGCCGATGCAGGCGCAGCCACCTTCACGGTGAAGGCCGGCGAAGTAGGAGAGGTTCTCCATTGCGGTGAGTTCGTCGTACAGCATCGGCGAATGGCTCATGTAGGAGATGCGGCGGCGCTGTTGACGGGGCGATTCGGAGAAGACGGAGACCGTGCCGCGGGTAGGCGTGAGGAGGCCTGCGACCAGGCGAAGCAGAGTGGACTTGCCTGCGCCGTTTTCACCAAGGATGACGGTGCAGGTTCCGGCGGGGAAGGTCGTCGTGACGTTGCGGAGAGCTGCGAATGCACCGTAAATTTTGGATACGGCTTCGAGTTGCGCTGCTGCGGCAGTGGTTTCTGTGCGAATTGGGGCTGCGGTCGACATGTCTAAAGTTCCGCCACTTCAAATTCTTCCCTCATGCGAGTATAGGGCTAGCGGCTGCATGATTGGCAGCGCGAGACATTCTGGAGAAGACTACCTTGAAGATGATTGGCGTTCTTTTCTCTGCCGGAATCTGGCAACGACTCTTTACGCGCAACAGGCGCCCACGCTCGACGCAGCTTCGCAGCAGTTGTCGCACGATATTTTCAAGCAGCTGATCGAGATCAATACGACGGACTCCGTGGGGAGTACGACGGTCGCGGCGGAGGCGATGCGGAAGCGGCTGCTGGATGCGGGGTTTCCGGCAGAGGACGTCGTCGTGCTGGGGCCGAACGAGCGGAAGGGCAACATGGTGGCGCGGTATCGCGGCGGGCCGGGAGCACGAAAAAGCCGGTGCTGATCATTGGGCACCTCGATGTTGTCGAGGCCAAGCGCGAGGACTGGACGACCGATCCGTTTGTGTTTACGGAGAAGGATGGCTACTTCTACGGACGCGGAACTCAGGATATGAAGGAGTCTGATGCGGCTTCTGTGGCCACTTTCATTCGGCTGAAACAAGAGGGTTTTGTCCCGGATCGCGACATCATTCTTGCGCTGACGGCAGATGAAGAAGGGGGCAAGTCGAATGGGGTGGACTGGCTGCTGAAGAATCATCGGGAGCTTGTCGATGCGGGGTTTGTGCTGAATGCCGATGCTGGTGGGTTGAATACAGAGAAGGGCAAACCGGTGAATATCGGTGTTGAGGCCACGGAGAAGCTGTATGCGGACTTTCAGCTGATGGCGACCAATCCGGGTGGGCATAGCTCGCTGCCGAAGAAGGACAATGCGATCTATCATCTGGCGGATGCGCTGGGAAGGCTCGAGGCTTATCAGTTTCCGTTTGAGTTGAATGCCGTGACGCGCGCTTATTTTGAGGCGATGGCGAAGATTGAGACGGGACCGGTGGCGGGGGATATGTTGGGTGTGCTGAAGACCCCTCCTGATGCGGCGGCGGTGGCGCGGCTGTCGGAGAGTCCGCTGTACAACTCGACGATGCGGACGACTTGCGTGGCGACGATGGTGGAGGCGGGACATGCGCGGAATGCGCTGCCACAGCGGGCGGTGGCGAACGTGAACTGCAGGATATTGCCGGGCCATACGTCCGGCGGAGGTGCGGGCGGAGCTTACGAAGGTGGTGGCCGATCCGAAGGTGGAGGTAAGGCTGGTGAATAATGCAGGAGCGTTGAGCGATCGAGATGAGAATGAGATGTCGGTTACGCCACCTCCTTTGAATGAAGAGGTCTTTGGGGCGTTGCGCGTAGTGGTGGGGAAGATGTGGCCGGGGCTGCCGATTGTGCCGGAGATGGAGACAGGGGCTTCGGACAGCAAAATTACGATGGCGGCGGGGATGCCTAGCTATGGGTTCTCAGGGATGGGGATTGATGGGGATGATGTGCGCGCGCACGGGAGGGACGAGCGGATTGGCGTGGAGTCTTTTTATACAGGCGTTGAGTTTAACTACTTGTACCTGAAGGCGCTGACGGGCAAATAAGTTAACGGGTGGCGGGGATTGCGGCGGCCGTGGTTGTTGGTGTGGCTGGGGCAGGGGCGTACTTCGAGGCGCACTTGGCCTGGAGCTGGGTGGCGTGGAAGACGCCGTCGCGGCCGTAGGTGCCGACGGCGAGAGCCTGGGCGTCGTCCTTGAAGGTGTCGGGCGGTGGCTCGGAGCCCTGGTAGACGACGGCGAGCTTGCGGCCCTGCTCGAGCAGATCGAAGGTGGCGTTGGTGCCGACGCGATGGATGCTGCCGGGGGCGACGTTGCCGGCGACGCGGAGGTGGCGGACGTAGGCCTTGTCGCCCATGCCCTGGAGCTCGCCGATGGTGACGTAGTAGCTCTTGTTGTCGCGGACGCCGGTGAAGGCGAGGTAGGCGACGGTGGCGAGGATGACTACGGTGGCGACGATGATCTTGATCGGGCTCTTCTGCGGGTTTGCCATGTGTCCGGTTCCAGCTTTCCGTTACTTCGAGGTGGGTGCCCCCTCCCCGTCAAAAAGTGTGCAAAGTATTCAAAGAAGATACTTTAAGTCTGGACTTGGGTCCGGCGGCTTTGAAGTTTTCCGGCGAGTCGCCCGAAAGTTCCGGGCACCCCTGCGGTCGACTCTGTCAAGTCAGCCAGCTCTCCACTTCGGGAGGTCCAGTCTCATTTTATACCCGGGGGGCGGAGCTGAGAGTTTACCGGCATCGGTCACAAAAAAGCGGAGACGCCAGTTGTCGCGTCCCCGCTTTTGTTGTTGGGTTGGAGTCTTACCGAACCGCTGTGTAGGAGGGTTCGGTGTCGGTCGCTGAGGTGTTGACGGTGTCGGAGATGGAGGTGAGGAGTTCGTCGGCCTTCTTTTCTTCCTCGAGAATGCCTTCGAGGGTCTCGGCGGCTTCGCTTTGGCCCAGGAGCTCGGCCCAGTTGCGAAGGGTTCCGTAGACTGCCATCTCGTGGTGCTCGACCTGCTGGGCGGAGGCAATGAGCGTGATGTCGCGGATGCTGTCGTCGCCGGCGTCCTTGATATTGTCTTCCGCTTCGGTGATGAGCGAGCCGATGGCTTTGCAGGTGGCGGTGTCGGCTTGTCCGGTAGCGTCGCGGAGAAGGGATTCGACTTTGGCTACGTGACCGCGGGTTTCTTCCAGGTGGTTGCTGAAGGCGGTGGCGAGCTGCTTGTCGGTGGATTTTTCGATCATGGTGGGGAGAGCCTTGGTGATCTTCTGCTCCATGTCGAGAGCTTTCTTGAGGTTGGTGATGTAAAGGGTGCGCAGGTCTTCGATGTTTTCGGAAATGAGTTTCATGGTTCTCCTTTTTGAGAGACAAAGGCTCCATCGGCGTGGGGACGCCGTGTGCGAATTTTTGGGTTTGGGTGAGAGCGGCGAACGTTCGAGCCGAGGTACTCACGGTCGTTCTGCGTTCTGGTGGATAGGATGCGGTGGCGTGAGGGAGGTTGGCTGCGTTAGGGTTTGGATATGAGGATTGTTCGAAGCGGAGTTGGGTTTCTTCTGGTGATTGTGCTGGTGTTGGGGATTCGTCCAGTTATCGGACAGCAAAAAGGAACGCACCATAGCGTGCCGCAAAAGGCCAGCACCTCGAGCGCGCCGCAGAAAGCCAACCCAGATGCAGTTTTTCAGCCTTATACAACGTGCAAGTTCAGCGACGGGCTTGCGGTTGTGGAGACCTCGCCCCTGGCGCTGGGGGTTACGACACGGAGGGTGCCGACGATCAAGGATTCGCGCGATGTCGAGGTGCTGACGGGGCGGCGAGTCCTGTTTACTTATCCTGATAAGGATTACTTTGCGAATGTTTGGGTGGAGGTTCTGGCGGCGAAGAACTATGCGGATGAGAAGCAGGCGTTGATCGATAACTTCGACTATCTGCTGGCGACGGAAAAAGAGAATGGGCGGAACTACGATCTGAAGCCGACGATGCATGGGCTGGATGTACGCGGGCTTGATCGCAACCAACTGGAGGGTGCAGTGGTCGGGTTCTATCTGCTGTTTGACGATTCCTCGCACGTGGCGACGACGATCTACTTTCTGAATCAGGAGCCGAGTGTGCGGAGTTTTCAGACGATGGAGGAGTATCGAGAGATGCGGGACCGTTTTCTTGCGACGTACACGGTTTGTATCGCACCGAAACCGAGTACTGCACCGAAACCGAGTGTTGCTCCTAAATAGAGATTGAGTTCGACGATGGCAGGTTATGGCATCTGAGGAGAGCTGGTGCGCAGCATCCGGGCGGTCCATTGTGCGCCGGGGAGTCCGCAGGAGGCGAGGGCCTTCAGTTCTTTTTCTAGGTCGTACTCGACTCTGCGGATGCAGGGTGTGCTTCCATCGAGTAGCAGATAGGATGCGCGGGGGTCGCCGTCGTAGGGGAGCCCTACGCTTCCGGTGTTGATGAGGAGTTTGATCGGGCCTCCCATGCTTCGGATCGAAGGGTGATGGGTGTGTCCGAAGGTGATGATGGGGCGGCCGAGCGGGGCGTAGATAGCTTCGAGTTCCGCGTCGGTTGCATTGGCGGCCGGTGCTCGCCAGCGGCTTTGCGGGGTGGCGTAGCAATACGTAATCTAGTCATGCATAGACAT
>CAWDJN010000006.1:0-147578 GCA_963802695.1 uncultured Acidobacteriaceae bacterium | reverse complement strand
GGTGGCTGCGACCGAGAAGGGAGCCGCGCCGTAGGTCTGGTTGGATACGGTGAAGCTGATGGTGGGGGCGGCGAGGCCTACGGTGAAGGTGGCGTTCTTGCTGGCGGCGGTGTAGTTCGCAGTCGGCTGCTTCGGAGGCCTGGAGGACGACGGTGCCGGCTCCGGTCAGGGTGACGGTGGATCCGGTGATGGTTGCGGGGCCCGAGACCACCGAGTAGGTGAAGGCGCCGGTCGAGTTCGAGGTGGCTGCAACCGTGAAGGGAGCCGCGCCGTAGGTCTGGTTGGGTACGGTGAAGCTGATGGTGGGAGCGGCGAGGCCTACGGTGAAGGTGGCGTTCTTGGTGGCGGCGGTGTAGTTGCGGTCAGCTGCTTCGGAGGCCTGGAGGACGACGGTGCCGGCTCCGGTCAGGGTGACGGTGGATCCGGTGATGGTTGCGGGGCCCGAGACCACCGAGTAGGTGAAGGCGCCGGTCGAGTTCGAGGTCGCGCTGCAACCGTGAAGGGAGCGGCGCCGTAGGTCTGGTTGGATACGGTGAAGCTGATGGTGGGGGCGGCGAGGCCTACGGTGAAGGTGGCGTTCTTGCTGGCGGCGGTGTAGTTCGAGTCAGCTGCTTCGGAGGCCTGGAGGACGACGGTGCCGGCTCCGGTCAGGGTGACGGTGGATCCGGTGATGGTTGCGGGGCCCGAGACCACCGAGTAGGTGAAGGCGCCGGTCGAGTTCGAGGTGGCTGCAACCGAGAAGGGAGCGGCGCCGTAGGTCTGGTTGGGCACGGTGAAGCTGATGGTGGGGGCGGCGAGGCCTACGGTGAAGGTGGCGTTCTTGCTGGCGGCGGTGTAGTTCGAGTCGGCTGCTTCGGAGGCCTGGAGGACGACGGTGCCGGCTCCGGTCAGGGTGACGGTCGATCCGGTGATGGTTGCCGGGCCCGAGACCACCGAGTAGGTGAAGGCGCCGGTCGAGTTCGAGGTGGCTGCGACCGAGAAGGGAGCCGCGCCGTAGGTCTGGTTGGGTACGGTGAAGCTGATGGTGGGGGCGGCGAGGCCTACGGTGAAGGTGGCGTTCTTGCTGGCTGCGGTGTAGTTGCTGTCAGCTGCTTCGGAGGCCTGGAGGACGACGGTGCCGGCTCCGGTCAGGGTGACGGTGGATCCGGTGATGGTTGCGGGGCCGGAGACCACCGAGTAGGTGAAGGCGCCGGTCGAGTTCGAGGTGGCTGCAACCGAGAAGGGAGCCGCGCCGTAGGTCTGGTTGGATACGGTGAAGCTGATGGTGGGGGCGGCGAGGCCTACGGTGAAGGTGGCGTTCTTGCTGGCGGCGGTGTAGTTGCTGTCAGCTGCTTCGGAGGCCTGGAGGACGACGGTGCCGGCTCCGGTCAGGGTGACGGTCGATCCGGTGATGGTTGCGGGGCCCGAGACCACCGAGTAGGTGAAGGCGCCGGTCGAGTTCGAGGTGGCTGCAACCGAGAAGGGAGCCGCGCCGTAGGTCTGGTTGGATACGGTGAAGCTGATGGTGGGGGCGGCGAGGCCTACGGTGAAGGTGGCGTTCTTGGTGGCGGCGGTGTAGTTCGAGTCAGCTGCTTCGGAGGCCTGGAGGACGACGGTGCCGGCTCCGGTCAGGGTGACGGTCGATCCGGGATGGTTGCGCGGCCGGCTCCGGTCAGGGTGACGGTCGATCCGGTGATGGTTGCCGGGCCCGAGACCACCGAGTAGGTGAAGGCGCCGGTCGAGTTCGAAGTGGCTGCTGACCGAGAAGGGAGCCGCGCCGTAGGTCTGGTTGGATACGGTGAAGCTGATGGTCGGGGCGGCGAGGCCTACGGTGAAGGTGGCGTTCTTGCTGGCTGCGGTGTAGTTGCTGTCAGCTGCTTCGGAGGCCTGGAGGACGACGGTGCCGGCTCCGGTCAGGGTGACGGTCGATCCGGTGATGGTTGCCGGGCCCGAGACCACCGAGTAGGTGAAGGCGCCGGTCGAGTTCGAGGTGCGCTGCAACCGAGAAGGGAGCGGCGCCGTAGGTCTGGTTGGATACGGTGAAGCTGATGGTGGGGGCGGCGAGGCCTACGGTGAAGGTGGCGTTCTTGCTGGCTGCGGTGTAGTTCGAGTCGGCTGCTTCGGAGGCCTGGAGGACGACGGTGCCGGCTCCGGTCAGGGTGACGGTGGATCCGGTGATGGTTGCGGGGCCCGAGACCACCGAGTAGGTGAAGGCGCCGGTCGAGTTCGAAGTGGCTGCAACCGTGAAGGGAGCCGCGCCGTAGGTCTGGTTGGATACGGTGAAGCTGATGGTGGGGGCGGCGAGGCCTACGGTGAAGGTGGCGTTCTTGCTGGCGGCGGTGTAGTTCGAGTCAGCTGCTTCGGAGGCCTGGAGGACGACGGTGCCGGCTCCGGTCAGGGTGACGGTGGATCCGGTGATGGTTGCGGGGCCCGAGACCACCGAGTAGGTGAAGGCGCCGGTCGAGTTCGAGGTGGCTGCAACCGAGAAGGGAGCCGCGCCGTAGGTCTGGTTGGATACGGTGAAGCTGATGGTGGGGGCGGCGAGGCCTACGGTGAAGGTGGCGTTCTTGCTGGCGGCGGTGTAGTTCGAGTCAGCTGCTTCGGAGGCCTGGAGGACGACGGTGCCGGCTCCGGTCAGGGTGACGGTCGATCCGGTGATGGTTGCCGGGCCCGAGACCACCGAGTAGGTGAAGGCGCCGGTCGAGTTCGAGGTGCGCTGCAACCGAGAAGGGAGCCGCGCCGTAGGTCTGGTTGGATACGGTGAAGCTGATGGTGGGGGCGGCGAGGCCTACGGTGAAGGTGGCGTTCTTGGTGGCGGCGGTGTAGTTCGTGTCAGCTGCTTCGGAGGCCTGGAGGACGACGGTGCCGGCTCCGGTCAGGGTGACGGTGGATCCGGTGATGGTTGCGGGGCCCGAGACCACCGAGTAGGTGAAGGCGCCGGTCGAGTTCGAGGTGGCTGCAACCGAGAAGGGAGCCGCGCCGTAGGTCTGGTTGGATACGGTGAAGCTGATGGTGGGGGCAGCGAGGCCTACGGTGAAGGTGGCGTTCTTGGTGGCGGCGGTGTAGTTCGCTGTCAGCTGCTTCGGAGGCCTGGAGGACGACGGTGCCGGCTCCGGTCAGGGTGACGGTGGATCCGGTGATGGTTGCGGGGCCCGAGACCACCGAGTAGGTGAAGGCGCCGGTCGAGTTCGAGGTGGCTGCAACCGTGAAGGGAGCGGCGCCGTAGGTCTGGTTGGATACGGTGAAGCTGATGGTGGGGGCGGCGAGGCCTACGGTGAAGGTGGCGTTCTTGCTGGCGGCGGTGTAGTTCGAGTCGGCTGCTTCGGAGGCCTGGAGGACGACGGTGCCGGCTCCGGTCAGGGTGACGGTGGATCCGGTGATGGTTGCGGGGCCCGAGACCACCGAGTAGGTGAAGGCGCCGGTCGAGTTCGAGGTGGCTGCAACCGAGAAGGGAGCGGCGCCGTAGGTCTGGTTGGGTACGGTGAAGCTGATGGTGGGGGCGGCGAGGCCGACGGTGAAGGTGGCGTTCTTGCTGGCGGCGGTGTAGTTGCTGTCAGCTGCTTCCGAGGCCTGGAGGACGACGGTGCCGGCTCCGGTCAGGGTGACGGTGGATCCGGTGATGGTTGCGGGGCCCGAGACCACCGAGTAGGTGAAGGCGCCGGTCGAGTTCGAAGTGGCTGCAACCGTGAAGGGAGCCGCGCCGTAGGTCTGGTTGGATACGGTGAAGCTGATGGTGGGGGCGGCGAGGCCTACGGTGAAGGTGGCGTTCTTGCTGGCGGCGGTGTAGTTCGAGTCAGCTGCTTCGGAGGCCTGGAGGACGACGGTGCCGGCTCCGGTCAGGGTGACGGTCGATCCGGTGATGGTTGCGGGGCCCGAGACCACCGAGTAGGTGAAGGCGCCGGTCGAGTTCGAAGTGGCTGCAACCGTGAAGGGAGCCGCGCCGTAGGTCTGGTTGGGTACGGTGAAGCTGATGGTGGGGGCGGCGAGGCCTACGGTGAAGGTGGCGTTCTTGCTGGCGGCGGTGTAGTTGCGGTCGGCTGCTTCGGAGGCCTGGAGGACGACGGTGCCGGCTCCGGTCAGGGTGACGGTGGATCCGGTGATGGTTGCGGGGCCCGAGACCACCGAGTAGGTGAAGGCGCCGGTCGAGTTCGAGGTGGCTGCAACCGAGAAGGGAGCCGCGCCGTAGGTCTGGTTGGATACGGTGAAGCTGATGGTGGGGGCGGCGAGGCCTACGGTGAAGGTGGCGTTCTTGCTGGCGGCGGTGTAGTTCGAGTCGGCTGCTTCGGAGGCCTGGAGGACGACGGTGCCGGCTCCGGTCAGGGTGACGGTCGATCCGGTGATGGTTGCGGGGCCCGAGACCACCGAGTAGGTGAAGGCGCCGGTCGAGTTCGAGGTGCGCTGCAACCGTGAAGGGAGCCGCGCCGTAGGTCTGGTTGGATACGGTGAAGCTGATGGTGGGGGCAGCGCTGCCTACGGTGAAGGTGGCGTTCTTGGTGGCTGCAGTGTAGTTGCTGTCGGCTGCTTCGGAGGCCTGGAGGACGACGGTGCCGGCTCCGGTCAGGGTGACGGTCGATCCGGTGATGGTTGCCGGGCCCGAGACCACCGAGTAGGTGAAGGCGCCGGTCGAGTTCGAAGTCGCGCTGCAACCGAGAAGGGAGCCGCGCCGTAGGTCTGGTTCGGTACGGTGAACGAGATGGTCGGAGTACCTTTGCCTACCGTGAAGGTGGCGTTCTTGGTCGCTGCAGTGTAGTTGCTGTCGGCTGCTTCGGACGCCTGGAGGACGACGGTGCCGGCTCCGGTCAGGGTGACGGTGGATCCGGTGATGGTTGCCGGGCCCGAGACCACCGAGTAGGTGAAGGCGCCGGTCGAGTTCGACGTCGCGCTCGACCGTGAAGGGAGCCGCTCCATAGGTCTGGTTCGGTACGGTGAACGAAATCGTTGGGGTGCCTTGGCCCACCGTGAAAGTGGCGTTCTTGGTGGCTGCGGTGTAGTTGCTGTCAGCTGCTTCGGAGGCCTGGAGGACGACGGTGCCGACGCCGGTCAGGGTGACGGTCGAGCCCGAGATGGTTGCCGGGCCCGAGACCACCGAGTAGGTGAAGGCGCCGGTCGAGTTCGACGTCGCGCTCACCGTGAAGGGAGCAACGCCGTAGGTCTGGTTCGGTACCGTGAACGAAATCGTCGGAGTACCTTTGCCTACCGTGAAAGTGGCGTTCTTGGTCGCTGCAGTGTAGTTGCTGTCGGCTGCTTCGGAGGCCTGGAGGACGACGGTGCCGGCTCCGGTCAGGGTGACGGTGGATCCGGTGATGGTTGCCGGGCCAGAGACCACCGAGTAGGTGAAGGCGCCGGTCGAGTTCGACGTCGCGCCGACGGAGAAGGGAGCCGCGCCGTAGGTCTGGTTCGGTACCGTGAACGAAATCGTCGGAGTACCTTTGCCTACCGTGAAAGTGGCGTTCTTGGTGGCGGCGGTGTAGTTGCTGTCGGCTGCTTCAGAGGCCTGGAGGACGACGGTGCCGGCTCCGGTCAGGGTGACGGTGGATCCGGTGATGGTTGCGGGGCCCGAGACCACCGAGTAGGTGAAGGCGCCGGTCGAGTTCGAGGTGGCGCTGACCGAGAACGGAGCCGCTCCGTAGGTCTGGTTCGGCACCGTGAACGTAATCGTCGGGGTGCCTTGGCCCACCGTGAAAGTCGCGTTCTTGGTCGCTGCGGTGTAGTTGCCGCTAGCTGCTTCCGAAGCCTGGAGGACGACGGTGCCGGCTCCGGTCAGGGTGACGGTCGAGCCCGTGATGGTTGCCGGACCGGAGACCACCGTGTAGGTGAAGGCGCCGGTCGAGTTCGAGGTGGCTGCAACCGTGAAGGGAGCCGCGCCATAGGTCTGGTTCGGTACGGTGAAGCTGATCGTCGGGGCAGCCTGGCTGATGGTTAGGGTCCCGTTTACGAAGGTAAATCCGTAGTTGGTTGATGCCAGCGTTCCATTCGCCGCGGTGATCGTATAGATTCCCGCATTTACGGGAGTCGCTGGAGTGGTGGTGAGTGTGGGGGCGCCGGTAGTGGCTGTGGCCTGAGTGTCGCCGTTGACGAAGCCGGTGATCGTGTAGGTATAAGGAGGGTTTGCGGAGCCGTAGACTGTCGTCAGATTATTTGCGGTAACAACCAGCGGTGCCTTGTTGACGACGATCGAGACTGACTTGCTGCCGCCGGTGTAGTGGATTGCGTCAGTCGGGGTAAACGTGACCGACAGGGTATGGGTTCCGGGTGTGAGAATCGTCCCACTGGCGGGAGTGTAGACATAGGTGCCTGGAATCGGGCTCGTCGTCGAGGATGACGAACTGAGAGCCATCGCAAGAATGACTACGTTGAGATTGTTGGGGAGCGTGATGCTGCTGACGGTCTTCGCGTTATTAAGGGAAATCTGGTAGCCGTAAAGGTTATACGTGCCGGCTACTTGAGATCCGCTGGATGTGTCTCGCTCGGTCGTCGTCGAGACGATCGCCTCACCAGTGAAGCCACTGGATGCCGTCCAGTCGCTGAGGCTTTGATGTACGACCGTGTTGGTGCCGTCAGTGTAGTTGACGGTAAAAGTCTGGTTCGACTGCGCACCGTTAGAGGCCGCTCCGATGAACGATAAGGTCGTAAAGTTTCCCTGAGGAAGCGGAATGGTTGTGCTCGTGACCGCGTCAGGAACGCTCGGTGGTCCAAGATAGAAGTTAATTCCGTTGTAGGTGATCGTCGTTCCGAGTTGATTGGCGGAGAACGAGTTTCCATTGTTGTCAAAGCCGCCGACCTGATAGCTAACGCCGTCGGTAAAAAATGCGCTGGTCCGATAGGAGGTGGCGATGGGGACAGGTGTAATGTTGGTTGCCGTCAGAGCGGCGGCATCCAGTTGCGTCGCGCTCAGCGGCGTTCCGTAAGTGATGGCGGCGGGAGGCGGCCAGCTGATGTAGGCCAAAGCTGGTTTGACGACGAGTTGGACTGACGCTGACGCGCCCGAGTAATCGAGAGTGTCGGTCGGCGTAAACGTAACGGAAAGTGTGTCCGTGCCCACGTCAGGCGTTGTACCGGCAGCCGGAGTGTAAACCATCGTTCCGGCGATAGGAGGAGTGGTGAGTCCCATCGCCAGCATTACGACGTTGTTCGTGTTCGGAAGCGTAACGCTTTGAACAATCTTTGAAGTGTCGAGGGGGAACTGGTATCCGTAGACGCAGGTCGAGTGGGTGTCCTGTGCTCCTCCGGATTCATCGCGGGCGATGTTGCACTTCAGATTGGATTCGCCCGAGTAGTTCAGCGGGTAGACCCAGTCGCTCAGGCTTTGGGTAAAGTTTGTTGTGGTTCCATCGGTGTAGGTGACCGTGAAGGTATTCGACGCCGTCGCATTGTTGACGAGTGCGCCAAGCATATTGAGAGTGGCGAACTGACCCTGGGGAAGATTGATAGTGATATTTCTAACCGCGTCGGCCGCGTTCACCGGCCCCATGGGGTACGTCACACCATTCCAGCTAATCGAAGTGCCAAGTTGATTGCCGGAGTAGTCATTTCCGCCGCCGTCGAACCCACCGTTCTGGACTGTCGAACCATCGGTAATGATTCCCCACACGTTGTAGTAACTGGAAAGCGGAACCAGCGTGGTGCTGGTGACGGTTGCGTTCAGTTGAACTCCGCTGAGCTGGGTACCATAAACGATCGCCGCCGGAGTGGCCCAAGAGATGACTGGTGTTGCCTGAGTGACGACGATGGTGGCACTTGCAGTCGCGAACGTGTAATCAGTCGAGTCAGTCGGTGTGAAGGTGACGTTCAGGGTGTGCGAGCCGAGTGTAAGCAAGGTGCCCGAAGATGGGTTATAGGCAAAGGTTCCAGCTGTCGAGGCCGTCGCGTTCAGCTGCGTGCCCGAGAGCAGTGTCCCATATGTTATGGAGCTTGGATTGGCCCAGGTGATGACGGGTGTTGCCTTGCTGACAATGACACCCAGAGCGGGTGAAGTGCTGGTAATAAAGTTGGTGTCGCCCGCGTAAGCTGCAGTAATGCTGTGAGTAGCTACGCCAAGAGTTGTGATGTTAAGGGTAGCCACTCCACCAGAGACTGCTACCGTCCCAATCGTTGTTCCGCCGTCCTTGAACGTGACGTTACCCGTCGGCGTCAGACTACCTACGTTTGTAGGAGAGGTTAGGAGCGTCGCCGTTAGGACTACTTGCTGACCATAGGTCGGGGAGGTGGTATTCGCACTGAGTAGCGTGGATGTCGGTACTTTCGATGACGTCAGCGACAACGTATCTGTACTCGGTGCGAAGTTGGAGTCGCCCACATAGGATGCTTCCACTGTGTGGGAGCTACCACTGCCGGGAACGAAGATGCCCGTAAATGAAGCGTTCGCAGTATCCGTAAGCTGGTTTAGCAGAATGCCGACATTATTTCTGCTGCTGTTTACGACTGCCAGGTCTGCGCTGCCGTCTCCGTTGAAGTCTGCTGCCGTTATTGCAACCGGACTGAATGTTGCATGCGGGTCTGTGGCGAACGGAGAACCGTTTGCAGCTGTGAACACAGTGCCGGTGCCGGTGCCCAACATAATGGTCGTTGAATTGCCTGACTGGTTTGTGACGGCAAAGTCGACTTTACCGTCTGCATTGAAGTCTCCGGCGACAATGGACACGGGTTTGGTGCCGGTGGCGGGAGCGCCTGTCAGCAACGTAAAAGTTCCGTCGCCGTTTCCTTTGAAGATATCGACCCTGTTTTTGCCGCTCTCAGCTACCGCGAGATCAAGTTGATTGTCTCCGTTGAAGTCGGCCACAGCGATAGCCGCCGGACTTGATCCGGCACCAGTACTAAACGGCGATCCACTGGCAGCAGTGAACGTCTTGCCACTGCCGTTGCCCAACATCACGCTGATGGTGTTGTCCGTCAGGTTTGCAACGGCAAAATCCAGACTGGTGCCTCCGTTGAAGTACCCTGTCACCACTGCGGAGGGCCCGTTGCCAACTGCAATCCCGGCCGGGGTCGCATTGGTGAAAGCTCCACTGCCGTCGCCTTGGAGAATGTCTATTGCACCTGCGCCGGCATTGGTGGTGGTGCCCGCCACAATAAGATCAGGGATGCCGTCTCCGTTAAAGTCTCCTAACGCAAGAGCGGTTAAAGTTTTGGTAAGCGGCGTAGTGGCGTAGGAACTGTGCCCACCGAAGGTTCCGTTGCCGTTTCCGAGGCGAATCCATACTGTTTGATCAGAGGAATTGGCCACCGCCAAATCCAGGTTGCCATCACCATCGAAATCGCCGACCACAATCGCAACAGGACCGTTACCGGTCCCATAGGTTCGTGTCGCGGTAAATCCACCCGCACCGTCACCAATCAGAATGCTTATTGTGTTGTCATTGCTATTTAGCACCGCGAGATCGATGTTTCCATCGCCGTCGAAATCCCCGGCGACGACATCCTGTGGATTATTGCCTACGCCGATCGGTGAGCCTGCCGCAGTAACGGTTTGCTGTCCGAAGGTGCCTGTACCGAGCCCCGCAACTCCGAGCAACAGGTTGCTGTTATTTGTATCCAGTAGAGATACATTTCCGGTGGGTGACAGACTGTAGCTGCCGACCCCCACGATGGTTGTAGTTAATGAAAAGTTACCCGTTGTGCCACCCGTCTGGACGAGGCTGGCGACCGTTGGATAGACGCCCGTGGTTGTTACGCTCTGGGGCGCAGACGAACTGGTTGAGAAAGTCTTTGTGGCGTTGAAGGTGGCGATGATGGAATGTGTTCCAATTCCGCCAAGTTGCGTACGCAGAACTGCGTTACCTTTTGTGCCGTTTGCCGACTGTACCTGAACGGTGCCAAGCACTTGCGCGACGGTGCCGTAGGTGTCGCGGAATGTTACCGTGCCGGCCGTCAGGGGTGTTGATGTACCTGTCGTTACCGCGGCGGTCATGGTGAAGACAGATCCGTTGGCCGCCGTCAAAGGAGTGATCGAAAGTGTGGTCGAGGTCGTCTGTGCCCCCGCTAGAGCGGCGGACATCGCAATGAAGACGGCGACCGAAAGAGCGCCGAGAGGTCTTTTCCTGAGAGATATTTTGTCGCGTGATGTCGCGTTATTAGAGCTGTCTAATAGTCGGTCGACTCCACCGGAGATTTGTGGCGATTCAATTGCTTCGAGATGTCTCGCAGTTCGGAAGCGAGGTTGCGAGAACGAATCGTACGCAGCACCCAACAAGGGGTCCGATGCTGTTTGGCAGAGACGGAGTGTGGACAAAGCACTCCGCAAGACACTCATCAATACCGGCATTTCAAAACCTTTCAGAAGGCACTGCGAACAGGGATTTGTCTTCCGGGGACGTGCCCTTTGTTTTTCAAGACCGACAAGCCCTCTTTTCAAAGGCTCCGGATCTTCGTTGCGTAACAAGCATTTTTTTTTGAACTGTTTTGGCCTGCCAACACCGAGAAAATCTCAAGAAGGGGCTCGGATTGACCAAATCTCAGGGGACTTTTTTCTCTTTAGAACTCAAACGTCTTCCGTCGATCTGCCAGTCGTGCACGAGTTTCAAAACTTCTGGGTGGAGCAACTTACAGTTAGGGGAAACTTCGAAGCCAAAAACATCATGACTTGGCATATGAATTGGGGGTATGGCCCGTCATGTGCATGCGGCACTCAAAAAGTTGTAGGAGCTGTGTACGAACGAAGAACAAGAATGAACAAGAATGGAGTGCCATATGCCCAAACCTGCGCTCCGGCATTGGATCGCTTCTGTGTCAGAACGAACAGCGGCACAAATGATGAAGAGCGGAGACCACGGCGGCGGGAAACTCAGAGGGATGAAAAATGGGATTTGACGGAGCCTCAAAAGGACTTCCTCAGCAAAAAAGCCCTCCGGTTGGAGGGCTTCTAACGTGCCTGGTCGTTTCTATGTCAAAACTTATCGCAAATTAGCTTAAACCTCGCGAGATTGCTCCAGCACCCACGAAGCCGACACGCAACCTACTTCGTTCTACGTCGAGGAAATCAAACAGCTACACCGATCTTCTGTTCGAGATAGGTCTTGCTAATGATCGCCGACTCCTTTGGAGTTCTCGATTTATCAGGAACGCGATCGAGTTCGACCACCGCCCAGCCACGGAACTTGACCTTGTCCAACGCAGCAAAGACTGAAGGAAGGTCGACACGTCCGCGACCGAGCTCCACGAATTCGAAGGGGTACCTCGCTTTGGGAGTGTCGGCTGGAATATCGCGAACGTCCTTAAGGTGAAGGAAGAGCATACGATCGTGATACTTTTCAATCGCCTTGGCCGGATCGCCCCCGCCCGCGACGAGGTGTGCCGTATCGAGCTCGAGCTTGACGAACTTCGGATCCGAGTGTTCGAGGATGAGATCCAGATTTGCCGGGCTCTCGCTGAAGGTGTTGAGGTGATTGTGGTAGCCGAGTGGAATGCCCAGGTCGGCAGTTCGCTTGCCCAACTCTGTCAGGAGCGCGCCAAGGCGCTTGCACTCGTCAGGCGTGGCCGATCGCGGATAAGACTTCAGCACATCAAGCACTTGAAGATATAGGCCACCTGAATCCTTGACGAACTGTGCATTCGCCACATGCTTTGCGATCTGTTCCGCCGCTGGCTCATCCAGCGACACATCGCCGCTCGAAAGAGCGACGAAGGTCAGCTTGTGTTGGGCCAGGATATCTTTCAACTCAGCAGGCTTGAATTCTGTGACGGCATTGGCTCGAAATTGAATGCCGGGAAATCCAACTGCGGCAACATCTTCGATGGCCTGACGCTCGTCGTTGCCCCAGGTAATCGCAGCGTAACCAAAACGGATGTTGCGCGCATGGTCGAATGCATAGGAGGGCAGCGACGTTACCGCCGCGGATGCGCCAAGACCTGCGAGAAAGGTTCGTCGTGTAAGAGGAATATTCATAGTGGGATGCTCCCTGACTTGTAATAAAGTTGTCTGCTGGCGACGAAGGTCGTTAGTTGTGGGACGGCGTAGGCGGCGGGGCCGTCGATGACGGAGTAGGTTTACCTGTAACCGTATTCGGCTCCATCAACTCCACGCGGGTGCCATCGGGATCGTAGATGTTCACCTGGCGCTTCTGGTTTACCCCCACAGCGACGGTAAGGTCTTTGCCGTATGTTTTGAACGCTGGTCTCGCCTCAAGGATGGCGACCGACTTGGCAACATCAGGAACTACCAGCGAGATGTGGTTCTTGGTCCCAAATTTGTCAGGCATCTTGCCATAGAGCATGAATTCAACATAGTCATCCCCATCAGGAACCTTCATGTTGATCCAGCTCAACTCCTTGGGATTGCCGCCTCCACGCCACGTCTCCTTGAATCCCAGCACGTTTCCGTAAAAATCCATCGACTTCTCGCTGTTCCCGACGAGGAAGCCCAAATGATAGATCCTGGTTGCGATTCGCGATTCGGGCTCGAATTTGCCTGCGGCCATTGCCTCCATGCCATCCGGAAGGCTCTGTACGAACTCGACCAGCATGCCATCCGGGTCCTTAATCTCGAAGGCATAGTCCCCGGTGCGGGTCTTCCCGCCATTGCCGGGCTTGACGTCGAATCCTTTCGACCGCAGGTAGGTACGCATCGCTTCAATATCGTCGACCGTAAAACATAGATGACTCATCATGTTCGGTGGATGAGTCGGCGGTTCATTGAAAAGTTCAATGTGTTGATGGTCATTGATCTTGATGAAGGCAATGCGAGTGTCTGTGCTGTCCTTCTTGGTGAGGGAATACTCCTCGTCAAAGCCGAGGAAGTCATGCCAGAACGCGATGGCCTTAGGAAGATCGGAGACGAAGTATCCAACATGAGAGATGCCGGTGATCTTTGGGCGCGCGGGACTCGCGTCTTGGGCAAAGAGAGAAGCACAAAGGAACCCAACCGCTAGACCAACGGAAAGCGACGTGCGGTGAAAGTCTATACGCATTTATTGATTGATTACCTTTCGTTAGAAAGGATACGCGAAGCGAATGTCACCGCGTCTAGCCGATTGCAACTACGCCAAGTTTTGGTGCAAGCACTTGGATGACGGCAATTGTAATGAGATAGGCAAATCCCGCTGCCTGATTACTCAGCTCGAAGCGCTTCGACGGGATCGACAGCAGCGGTGCGACGCGCCGGAAGATAGCTTGCCAGTGCCGCTGCAGCAACCAGAGCAAGCGGTACGGCGGTGAACGTGACCGGATCGAGCGGGCTGATGCCAAACAATAGCGTTCGCATAAGGCGCATGAGAGCGGCTGCCGCGCCAAGGCCAACGGCGGTACCGACCCCGGTAAGCACCAACGCTGAGCGGACGAACATCCATAGCAGCTCACTTTTGTTCGCGCCCAGCGCCATCCGTATGCCGATCTCGCGCGTGCGCTGCGAGATGGCATACGAGATCACTCCATAAATGCCGAGGACGCCGAGAGCGAGCGCCATCGCTCCCGCAATGGCTAGCATGACGAGCGTAAACGAGGTGCGCGCCATCGATTGGCTGTAGATATCCTGCATTGTGTTGATTGAGGCAAGCGGCAAGTTCGAATTCACCGACCATACGGCCTGCTGCATCTCGTTGATGAAGGTCTGCGTTCCTGCCCGGCTGCTCCGCAAGGCGAAGTAGGCGGTGCGCCTCACATCGAGAGGGCCAGGTCCATAAAGATTGGCCATCATCGATGGCCAGTACACCGTCGCGGGCGAGCCCTGATTGACACCGTTCTCGCGTACATCCTGGACCACCCCGACAACTTCATGCCACGGCATGCTGGGAAATTCGCGGAAGCGCTTCCCGATGGCCGCGCTGGGCGATCCCCAAAGTTCACGAGCCAGGCTCTCGGACAAGATCGCCACCGGTCTCAGGCTGTAAATGTCCGACCAAGCAAAATCCTGCCCTGCAACGAATCTTGTACCGGCGGTGTGGAAGTAACCCGGCGAGACATAGTTGAACAGGCGCAAGGGAGGTTCTTCGCCTTCATAGTTTTTTCCTTCGATGGAGATCCCATCCCAGTTCGGTTCGGCTCCACTCATGGGAACGGAAACGGCGAAACCCGCGGAGGAGACCCCAGGAATTGCGGCCAGCTTATCCTGAATGTTGTTTTGAAGCCTAACGACTGTCTGGGGATCGCGAACCAGCGTCTCCGGAATCGAGATGCGCACCACCTGCAACGATTTGGGATCGGAGAAGCCCGGATCGACGTTGCGCATGGCATTGAATGTGCGGATCATCAGCACGGCGCTGATGAGCAGCACCAGCGCCATCGCTACCTGTGCCACGACCAGCAGGTTGCGTCCACGCTGGCGCTCGCGGCTGGTGCTTGCCGTTCGCATGGCACCGATCAGCGGCACGGCTTGCCGCGAAGGAGCGTAACGCAACACGGGAATCAAGCCGAAGAGCAGCCCGGAGAGCACGGAGAGTATCAGGGTAAATGCAAGCGATCGGCCGTCGAGCGAGATCTCACTCAGACGCGGCAGATTCTCCGGGCCAATCGCTGCCAGCAGGCGCAATCCAGCATAGGCAACTCCCACGCCGACTGCACCGCCCAGCAGGCCAAGCGTTACGCTCTCCAGCAATAGCTCGCCGGCAATCCGCCATCTGTCCGGCGCCGAGCGCCGAGCGTACTGCGAGCTCCTGCTGGCGCCCATCGGCGCGTACCAGCAGCAGGTTGGCCACGTTGGTGCACGCGATAAGCATCACTATGCCGATCGTCGCCATCACCACCCACAGCACATTAGCGACGCTGCCGACCACTTGCTCCTTCAAAGGCTGAAACGCCGGCGTGATCCTCCAGGTCTCGTAAAAGTGCGGATCGGTGCCTGGGCCGTTCGTCCACGAGTCCATCCAGACATTGAGCAGACGCGACACATCTGCGTCGGCCTGAGAGATTGCAACGCTCGGCCGAAGCCGCCCGATGCCATGGTACGCAAAGCCGGCCAGCGACTGCTTGACCGGATCGAAGGCCAGAGGCACCAGCAGATCGAAGTCGTAACTGACCACCTTGAATCCGCGCGGCATCACCCCGGCGATCACGCGCGACTGGGAGTCAACACTGATGGTGCGACCCACCACGCCTGGATCGCCGCCGAAGCGCCGCTGCCAGTATCCATAACTCAGCATCACTCGCCGAGCTCCGCGTGGGTCTTGATCCGCCGCAGTAAGCCATCCTCCAGCGACGGCAGGCACATTGAGCGTCTGGAGAATGCCGTCAGTAATCATCGCTGTGTTGACCTGTTCCGGTTGTGCGATTCCCGTGATGCTCGCAGTCCCTGGCAGCCACACGCCGATCGATTGGAAGGTATTGTTGTGCGCGGCAAAGGTGAGATACATCGAGGCGGACATTCGCAGTTCATCCCGGAAGTCGGTCAGTCCCGGTGCGCCGGGGGCGTTCAGTCGCATCGCAACCAGTTGCTGTGGCTCAGGGTAGGATAGCGGTCTCAGTAGCACACTGTTGAGCACACTGAATACGGCTGTATTCGCACCGATGCCGATAGCGAGGGTAAGCACCACCGTGATCGCAAACCCCGGCGCCCGCACCAGTCGGCGAATTACATGCTTCAGATCTACCAGCAGCGATTCGAGTCTCTGCCACTGCCACACTTCGCGGCTCCGCTCGCGGAGGAGTGTCACGTTGCCGAAAGCGCGACGCGCGGTTCGTTCGGCCTCGACACGCGACATGCCCTCTCCCATCAGTTCATCGATCCGCTCGTCGAGGTGTTCCTCAATGGAGGCAGAGATGTCGTCATACCGGCGATTTCTGCGGAAGATACGACTGAACAGTGACACGCAACACCTCCTAAGCTTTCGCTGAGGCAAGCACCCGGTTAAAACCTGTGAACATCCTCTCGAAACTGACTCGTTCGCTTTCGAGACGACGAATGCCTGCAGTGGTGAGCCGATAAATTCGCGTTGGCCTCCCCTTAGCCGAGATCCCAGTCTTGGCTTCAAGCCAGCCTTCCTTCAGCATTCGCTGCAGGGCGGGATAGAGCGAACCCTCTTCCACCTGGAGCAGGTTGTCGGAGACCTGCTTGATGTGCTTGACCAGCGCATAGCCATGCATAGGTTTCAGCCGCAGCGATTGGAGGATCATGATCTCCAGTGCGCCAGGGAAAAGGTCGCGTTGTTCGGGGTTTTTCGCCATTCCCGGAATTATATGACCACAATAGCTATTTTGAAAATAGCTATCCTACCCCTTGGCTTTCTAATTAAAAATGTCTCGTCGCCGCACTCGCCGAATCACTGGGAGGCGGACTCAGCGTCGCCTATAGAAGGTTTGTTCAAGGAATTTACTTGAGCTTTACCGTAACCAGCACGAGCGCATCACGTTCCAGGTTGCATTCAAGCTGCCCGACTTTGAGCTGCACTCTCTCGGGCGGTCCCAAGGCGGTCTCCTGGTTCAACTGTTCTACCTGCGCTTCGGTTGGGTCAAGCGGTTTGCCCATCGCGGCATACTTTGGCAAGACATTGCCATGTTCGTCGTCCACTCTCTGTATCGATACCTCTGCATTTCGGGGCACGTTCAGAAACTCAAACTTCATTGTTTTCGGTCCACCACGGTCCTCGGGATCGACGAGATTCCACGCGGCGACCACCAAAGTGTCGTTTGTTCGCTTTGTCACAATCACGTTGGTGGAAGGATTTGCCACCCGTTGATCTCCTAACTCGTGAAGAAGGGCGAAGGCGTAGTAGCTTGGCTTGTTGATTCCACCCTTTGCCCGAAGGCCGAAGGCACCCTCGAAGGGACGGGGAGCCGGACCTCCCTCTTCAAATACATCAGAGAAGGTCCAGAACGACATCATATCTACCATTCCGTCACACTCTCTTATGGTGTTTGCGAGCGCGGGTCCTACGTAAGTCGTGTCGCGAGCCTCCATGTGGCCTGGCACATTCCATTCCGTCCAGAAGAGGGGCAGGTTTGGTGTCGCCGATGCCTGAATCTGTTTGTGGACCTTCTGAACCCCGCGGCAGACGCGATCATCCATCGGGATGTTTTCGTCGATGCCCAACATATCTTGCACAGAATCATCGGCATAGCCGTGCGTCGAGACAAAGTCGACGGGGACGTGTGCTGCCGCCGTATGTTTGAGGAAATCGTCCACCCAGTGGGCTGCGGAGGTTGCAGGGCCGCCGACGCGAAGACGCGGACTCACTGATTTCAAAGCGCTTGCGGTGTGGTCGTACAGGGCGAAGTAGCTGGCCTGGCGGGGGATGCCGTTCCAGAAGTCGATGTTGGGTTCGTTCCATACTTCGAAGTACCATTGCGCTACTTCGTTGATTCCATAGCGATCTACGAGGTGTTGGGCGAAGTGGGTCATGAGATCGTCCCAGCGTTCCATGCTTTTTGGAGGAGAGACGTTCGGCTTGTACCAGAAGGGATGGAGTGCGTCGGGGTTGAAGGCTAACTTCTTTGGCATGAAGCTGATCTCGACGACGGGACGGACGCCGTTTTTCAGGAGACCGTCATAGATCTGATCGACATAGGCGAAGTTGTAGACGGGGTTGCCGTGCTCGTCTTCGTTGTAGACGCCTACCTCGTCGTGAAGGATTGCGTGGAAGCGAACGTATCGGAAGTCCGTTATTTTCTTCACGGCGCGCAGGTCTTCGCGGTAGCTTTCACGCAGAGTCAGGATGGCGCGCCCTGAGCCGAACATCTGTTCCCAGAAGTGGGGGAAGGGGGTGGTCTGGGCGTTGGCGTCGATCTGGATGACCTCCTGGGCGGAGGCCTGGAGTGAGAACGAGAGGACCAGGGCGAGGAGCGCGAGCTGAAAGGGTCGAAGTCGAGACATGGGAACCTCAGTCGAGATCGTGATGGTAAACGATGGTTACGATGTGGTTTCTTGGTGGTTTAGGCGTGGTAAATTGACGGTTCTTAACGTGGTGCGAGCCTAGCAATGGCGCGGGTTTTGTCGTTTTTGGATGGAAAAAATATTGGTGTCTGGAGATGCACCATTGGTAGGGCAATTGACGATGTCCAAATGTCAACTGCGGGGTGGTTAAGTCGGAAGCCGTACAGGAGGACGCTTGTGGGAGCGTCCTCCTGTCGAGTTGAGTTCAGGCGCTCCTAGAAACTGAAGCGGGCCTGAAAATCGATGGTTCTTGATCCAAGTGCGCTTGAGGCCTGACTGAGGTTGGAGTTTGCGATGTTGGTTGAAAGGCTGCTGGGGTTGATGTTCAAAACGTTGAAGGCGTTAAGCATGTTGGCCTTGATTTCGATCTGGGCGTTTTCGCCCAGCATTCGCATCTTGGGCAAGCCAAATGCTTTGGCGATATTTAGATCGACATCGCGATAGAAGGGGCCGCCGAAGGAGTTGCGAATGAGTCCCGGCGGAGGGATGTAGTTGTTTGTGGCCTGTCCGGGAAGGTCGGTAATCGCATTCTGATAGTTCGGAACCATGAAGTAGTTGTTGGTGAATTGATTATTGTTCGTACCGGTATTGGCGGTTCCGGGGTTGGGAAAATTGTTTCCTGTTTTGAAGGCGGTGTTGCCTGTGTAATTGCCAGCTCCTCCAAGGTAGTGGGGACGCAGGTTCTGGAATCCGTAGTTGCAGGTATTGCAATAGATCTGATGTGGCGCGTTATAGACCGGAGTCCACCCAAAGCCTGAGTGAACGGAGAATATGCCGCTAAGCGACCATCCACCGACGATCTTCTCTACCCAGCTATGGCTGCCATGAAAGAAGACCGGCTGCCAGATGCCAAACATCTTGAAAGACTGGTTGACGTCGAAGTCCGAGCGTCCATAGGAGAAGCTGGGGTTGTAGAGGTAAGCGTCGCGAAAATACGGACCCGAGTTGGTATCCATGCTGTGGCCCCACATATACTGCCCCTCCGCGGAGAAGGTGTGCGAGAACTGATGCTTGAGTCCGGCGAGCATCATATTGTTGTTGGATTTGCCCTGGCTGCCAAAGGTGTTAACGCTATTTACCAAGGGGTTCTGCGGCGCTCCCGTGATCTGTCCGAGGGCTGTTGCGTCATAGTCGTACAAGGTGTGATGAGTGGAGCTGCCTACGTAGCCCACAGTCATCACCAGCGAATAGCCTAAATCCACCTGCATGTCGAGTGAGTAATGATGCGAGTACTCAGTGGGCAAGTTTCCGGGACCGGGCAGTGCGCCAAGGTTTGCGGCTCCGGCGGTCGGCAGGCCGGCGGAGTTGAACGTTGTAATCGTATGTGGGTTTGGTGGAAAGCCAAAGATGTTGGTTGGACTGCTCGAGATCGCGTAGAGAATATTCGGATTGATCTGTGTGGGACTTTGACTGCTGCCCGGAACGGAGCTGGTTCCCGGCGGGTTGCCGTCATTCGTGTTGGTGTTTGCGATCTGCCCCTGGTTATAGTTCAGGCCGTAACCGCCGCGGAAGACCACCCTGCCGCCGGACGCAGCCGGACTCCAGTTGAAGCCGATCTGCGGGCCGAAGTTGAGCTTTTGCGCGTTCCAGGCGCCGATTCCCGTACGGATCGTGATGCCGGTTAAGAGGCTTGATCCAGTGCCAAAGGTGAGGACGCCCATGTGGTTGTCCTTATCCGTGAGCGGCCCGAAGTAGGAGTAACGGAGACCGGCGCTCAGAGTAAGGTTGGGACGTGCCTTCCAGTCGTCTTGAAAGAAGACGCCGAATAAGTTCTGGCGGTTATCGTTGCGGTAGCCGCCGGGAAAACCAGTAGTTGCCTGGAATGGACCGCCTTCCGCCTCCGGGGCATCATTCAGGAAGTCCCAGAGGTTGTAGAAGGTGTAGTTCGGCACCCCGATTGGATCATTCAGATAGTAGAGCCGGGTGAAATCGAATCCAAATTTCATCGTTTGCGAGTGCAGGACTTTGGTGGCAACGTCCTTGTAGCCGTAGGTCCATTGATCCAGATGATTAGGCCCCGACGCGCCGAGGTTGCCGATGCTGATACTGCCAATCTGCGGAGAGCCATTCAGGGCGACCTGAGGGAGGCCGAAGGGGGCCTGAGGGTTGCTCTCAATCTCGTTGTAGCGCCATCCCGCCGCGTTGGCGCGGGCTTCGTTCAGGAAGCTTGGCGAAAAGGTGTGGTTCCAGATGACCGAGAATGCGTCGTTCGTCTGGGAGTGATTGAAGAGCTGATAACCGAGTCCGCCCCTAAGGTTGGTAGTGCTCGATGGAACCCAATAAATCGCGAAGCTCACATGATCCTTGCCGGTCACATTGGCATCGATGCGTCCGTTGTACTGTTTGAAATCGTCGGTGGTCGGGTTGGATATGGCGTACTGGGTGATATCCGGCGTGTTTGAGAGTCCACTGCCGACGCCGGGGTTGCTGGCGTTCACCCATGTGAGGTCCTGCTTGCCCAGACCGGTGGTCAGCGGCGAACCGATGTTCAAGCCTTGCCCCGGAATGGTACGGCAGTTTACGCCTTCTGTGAGGCCGGCAAACGCGCAGGTTGTCGAGGCAATCGGCGTGCCGGAGACTGCCGCTCCCGGGAAGTTGAGGAATGTAGAGGCGATGCTGTTTGCCGGCGCCAATTTGGCAAATGCTGAGGTAGGGAACCATTGGTTGCTGGTTGCCTGGATGCTCTGGCTTTGTCCCTCGTAGGCGAAGAAAGCAAAGACCCTGTTCTTCCAGATCGGCCCACCGATGCTTCCACCGAGTTGGTTATAGCGGTCCTGATCCCGGAGCAAGCCACGCTGAGTGGGAGTCAGCTTGGCTCCGGTGGAATCAGTTGACGCCACAGTCTGGGGGCCGTTCCAACGCTGATAAGCATTCAGTCCAGGACGAACGATCTGGATGAAAAAGCTGCCGTGAAGATTGTTGGTTCCGCTCTTGGAAGTAATTTGGGTCAGCGCTCCCGAGAAGCGGCCATTTTCAGCGTCGTAGGCATTGGTAACGATTTTGACGTTTGCGACCGAATCCTGACTTGGGGTGACGACCGTAGATCCGCCCCAGACCGCGCTGACGGTGCTGATGCCGTCGATGCTGTAGCCGTTGGTTTCAAACTGGCCGCCGTTGGCGTTGGCCGAAGCGCCATTTTCCGTCGCAAAGATACTGCTCGAGTGTCCTAAATTGCCGCCGCCGCCCGATGAGGCCCCGGTCTGCGTGCCTGGAGCCTGGTATCCACCGCCTCCGGCGGTCTGGGCGCCCGTGGCCAAAACACCAGGAGCCAACTGAATGAGTTGGGTCACGTCGCGTTGATAGACCGGAGTATGTTGGATTTGATTCTCGGTGATTGATGTTCCTAAGGTTGCGGTTTCGGTATCCAGGGCGGGCGCAAGAGACGCGTCTACTGTAACGCTCGTCGACTCCACGCCGAGGGCAAGCTTCACATTGATCGCGTTTGGCTGCTCGGGGATCAACTGCAGATTGTCGAGGACCTGCTTCTGGAAACCAGCCCTCTCAGCCGTCAATGAGAAGTGGTCCGGGGGAAGAGCGTTGAAGTTGAAGACGCCGGCTTCACTGCTTGTTCTTACCACCGTCTCGTTGGTCGACAAGTTCTTGAGGGTGAGGGTTGCTCCCGGTACGACTGCTCCATCCGGGTCGGTCACGACACCCTGGATTGAAGTGCGAAACTGTGCGAACGCTGGCGTAAGTGAGGCGAAAGTTGCTACGAAGAGGATGGCGCAGAGCAAACTCCGGCGCCCCAAAAGCCCCCTGACGGTCCTTTGAAGGTTGGCATAGATAAACATGCGGGGATCCTTTCTAAAGCGTGAAACGATTGATTGCGCTCTCGCCGCAATCGGAGGTCTTGAGTGGTCCGGGATGTCCTCCGCATGAGGGTTGACGACGTAAAGGCGAGATAAGAACATGCGGATTTCTCGGCGAGGGGAGGTGGGCAAAGCACGGGCTCACAACGTAAACGCACGAGCTCGCAACGTATACGATGCTGTTTTGTTATGCGGAGGTTATCGGTAGGGCTAAGCGATGGAGTAATTTGCGGTCGTGAGGGGTAACGCATCGGCGATGCGGAGGGTGGCGGAACACGTGGGGACCTTCTGCAGAACTCTCTCTGCCGCGCTTTGTTGAACTAGAGGGCTTGAAGTCGATGCGGTGTTTCGTAGCATTCGTCCAGAAGCTAACTGCATAACTTCTATGCGTTTACACAAGCAACTGCGCCGAACGAGACGGGGTATATCACCGCGGTTTAATTAGTGTCAACGATGTCGGCGAAGCTGTTTGAGCCGGATGAAAGCGTGTTTCAGGCCCCTGGTACTGCAACGCTCACCGTCTACTACACGCGGACTTTGGAGTCTGGTCTTGCGGCGGTCGGGATGGTACTCTTCGGCAACTGTGCGAAACTTTCTTTTTCTGCCCGCAATTCTTCTATCGTTCGCCGGCTTCTCAGCTTCCGCACAAGCCGCCGACTGCCACGCGCTCACCAAGAGGGCGCTGCCCGACACCACGATCCTGACAGCGGAGCCGGTCAGCGGAGGGAGCGTTACTCCACCCTATGGCGCAGCCGTTACAGGACTGCCCGCATTTTGCCGTGTGAGCGGCATCCTTCACCCGACTTCGGATTCCGTCATACGGTTTGAGGTATGGATGCCGGAGAAGGGCTGGAACCATCGCTTTCTCGGGACCGGCAACGGAGGGTTCGCGGGCTCGATCTATTACGGCCAAATGGGAGACAGCCTGAAGCGCGGCTTCGCGACGGCTGGCACTGACGGCGGCCATCAGGCGGACGCGCAAGACGCGAGCTGGGCCTATCAGCATCCGGAGAAGATTGCGGACTTCGGCTATCGTGCGGTCCATCTCACCGCTGAGCGTGCCAAAGCCATCATTAACATGTTCTATGGCGAACCTTCGACTAAGTCGTATTTCGACGCTTGTTCCGACGGCGGCCGTGAAGCGTTGATGGAGGCACAGCGGTTCCCTGCCGACTACGACGGAATCCTGGCCGGCGCACCCGCCAACAACTGGACAAAGATGATCGCGTCCGGGGTGGATGTGACGAAGGTGTTCATCGGCAACCCCGCTGGATATATCCCAAGCATCAAGCTCCCTGCAATTACCGCGGCAGTACTGGCACAGTGCGACGCGCAGGACGGATTGAAAGACGGCATCATCAACGATCCGCGCGCCTGCCATTTTGATCCGGCGACACTGTTGTGCAAACAGGGCGACGAGTTGAGCTGCCTAACCGCGCCACAGGCCGCCTCTCTCAAGAAGATTTACGCGGGCGGGACCGATAATGATGGGCACGTGATATTTCCTGGCCTGATGCCCGGCGACGAGACGCACCTATGGAAGAGCTGGCTGGTAGGCGACGGACCCAACGTGAGCCTGTACCTGCAGAACTACTTTCGCTACATGGTGTTTGACGATCCGAGCTGGAACGCTTTGACCGCCAACACGGATGCAGCTGTGCATGCAGCCGACGCGAAGACCGCGGAGGCACTGAACGCGACCGATCCCGATCTGAGCCGCTTCGCAGCGCACGGCGGCAAGCTGATCCTGTATCACGGCTGGAACGATCCGGCGATCTCGCCTCTGAACACTGTCCAATACTACGAGCAGGTGCAGGGGAAGATGGGCGACGCGAAGACAGCAGATTTCATACGCCTGTACATGGTTCCCGGGATGGGCCATTGCGCCGGCGGAGCAGGGGCGTCGTCTTTCGGACAACTCGGTTTGACCACAGCGAAGGGAGCGGAGTACGGCATCTTCGACGCGCTGGAAAAATGGGAAGAGCAGGACACTGCGCCGGGCTCGATCATCGCGACCAAATACGGCGCTGCCAAAAAAGTGGAGATGACGCGGCCAATATGCCCGTATCCCCAGGTTGCGAAATATAACGGGAATGGCGACCCGAATGACTCGGCCAGCTTTGCCTGCGCTACACCGGGGCATTGACCCTGGTTCGCAGGCTGGCGTACCGAAGAGGATAGCGCCGGTTGCCTTGTGAAGACCACGCTGCTAACCGCGCTCTCCTATTCGCATCGCAACGAAATGCTGGGATCAATGCGCGAAGCGCGTCGCGCTGGAATATAGCTGGCAAAAAAAGCGATGCAAGCTAGAACGATGGGAACAGCGACAAACGTCACTACATCGGTGACTCCGATACCGAAGAGCAGCGAGCGCATCAAGCGGCTGACGACCAGCGCACCCCCAAGGCCGATACCGACGCCCCAAAAGGCCAGCGTCATCCCGCCGCGAACGATCAGCGTCATAATGTTCTTCGGTGTTGCGCCAAGCGCCAGCCGGATGCCGACTTCGCGGCTGCCTTGCCCAACCAGATACGCGATGAGCCCGTAAATTCCAATCACCGCGAGCCCCAGCGAAATCGCCGCAAATGTCCCGAGCACCAGCATGGTGAAACGACGGCGAGCCAGAGAATTGTTGAAGCGTTCCTGCATCGTGCTCACGTTATAGAGCGGAAGATCAGGATCGAGTTCGTGAATCTGCTGCTTCACCGCGCCGGCCAAAGCAACCGGATCGCTGTTGGTCCGCATAACGACGTTCATGGCACGCGTCACGTATTGCGTTTGAGGAACGTAATACGCAATCCGCGAATCCGAGTCCAACGTATATTGCTTTACCCGTCCAACCACCCCAACGACAGTGATCCACGGAGATGCTTGTCTCGTTGATGCCTCCGATGTGCAAGCGCTTGCCAATTGGGTCCTGGTTTGGCCACAGTTGCTGCGCCATGTAGTCGTCAACAATCGCGACACGAGGTTTGTCGGCGACATCATCGTCGCTGAATAGCCGGCCCTCGCGAAGGGGTATCTCCATTGCCTGGAAATAGTGTCCATTGACCATGCGGACATCGGCATTGATGAACTTCTCGCCAGGCGGCGGCACCCGTCCCTCAACGGTAATGGGCCCCCAGGCGAACATCTGGCTGAGCGGCAGCGACGTGACGGCCCCTGCCGAGGTGACACCCGGCAGGTTTTCCAGCCGCTGCCAAAGCTCATGATAAGCAGCGAGAACTGCCACTTTGTCTTTGTATCGCTCGCCAGTCATGGTCAGTTCAAGGGTGAGGACATTACGAGGATTGAAGCCAGGATTTACATCGCGCACACGAGCGAAGCTACGAATGAGCAGTCCGGCGCCAATCAACAGCATCGCGCAAAGCGCAATCTCCGAAATCACCAGTGAGCGGCGAAGATTGTTTCCTCGTCCCCAAATTGCGCTGACACCGGACGATGTGCGGCTGGTGTCCTGCAGGGCAGCTTGCACGTCGAGCCGCGAAGCCCGCAGCGCAGGTGCCAGTCCAAACAGAATCGCCGACAACACACAAATCATGAATGTGAACGCGAGAGCGGCCAAACCGATGCCGACATCATTCACTCGCGGTACGCTCTGCGGACCAAGCAGCCGCACCCAATGCAAGGCAAGAAATGCCACAGCGATCCCAAGCGCGCCACCCGTGAAGGCAAGCACCACGCTTTCGGTCAGCAACTGACGAACGATCCGGGCTCGACTAGCACCCAGCGCGGTGCGCACCGCAATCTCTTTTTGGCGCACGACGGCACGCGATAGTTGCAGATTCGCGAGGTTCACGCAGGCAATCAACAGGACAAAGCCAACCGCTCCGAGCAACAGGTACAACGTGCGCCGAACGTTGCCCACCACTTGCTCCAGCAGCGGCACGATACCGAACGTCAGGCCACCGTTGGGCGGATACACTTCGGGAAATTCATGCCGCAGCCGCGCCGTAATGGTATCCATCTCAGCCTGTGCCTGTTCTAAGGAGACCCCCGGCTTCAGCTTGCCCAGTATGTTGTAGTCTTCGTGGTCGCGATTCTGTGTAGCGTTGGCAGGGAGAGGAAGCGGCAGCAATATCTCAGCCTGCTCTGCGCCGTCCAACGTTGGCATCACTTCGCGAGGAAGCGAAAACGAGGGTGGCATTACACCGACAATTTCGTACGGCAGACCGTTCAGCAGGATCTTCTTGCCAAGAATGGCGGGGTCGGAACCAAAGCGCCGCGCCCACGTTCCGTAACTGAGCACAGCGGTGGCCGTTCTGCCTGGCAGGTCCTCATCGGGAACAAACACTCGCCCGAGAGCTGCCCGCTGTCCCAGCATGGAGAGCAAACTCGACGAGACCCTGATCGTCCCAACGCGTTCCGGTTCGCCCGAGCCCGTGAGATTGTAATTGCCGCCGATTGCGATTGCGACCTGCTCAAAGCCATGATGGCCGTTCTTGATGTCGAAGTATTGTGCGGTAGAAAACCAGTCTTCTGTTATGTTCAGGCCGGGAGAACGGTTCCAGAGTATGACGAGCCGTCCAGGATCTTTGTACGGAAGTGGCCGAAGCAACAGTCCATCTACGATGCTGAAGATCGCAGTATTTGCGCCGATTCCGATTGCCAAGGAGAGTACTGCCGCCACAGTGAAAGCCGGCGCCGCAGCCAGAGCACGAAGAGCCCGCCGCACATCTTGTAGCAAAATGCTCATGCAGAGAGTGATGGCCTCCCACGGCCAATGTACTCTAACGGACGGACGAGGCGCGACGTTGGAAAGCAGCCTGCAGGAAGTCTGCGTCTAGAAAATCGTCAACGATCGTCCGTGTAGAGTGGCGAGAAACCGTCCGTAGAGATTTTTCCCGATGAGTCAGCTTGTGGGAACCTAGTCAGTGACCCAAGGCCGGAATGCGATTATGCGTCAATCTGAGAATACAGAGCCCATCTACCTGGAAGCCATTGACTAAGCAGGGACTAGACTATTTTGATGGTCCCGAAAAGTGGGTTTTCAAAGTCGACATCCGGGATGCTGAATATTGTGGTCCGTTGGCCATGGAGATCAAGTTGAAGATCGCAAAACTTATTGCAAAAGGCATTCGACGTGTAGAAATTGTGGTCGCCGGATCCGTAGTAGTTCTGATGATGTTCGCGCCATACGTCACAGCGCAGGTGGAGTACGTTGATCCCACGATCGGCAATGTCGGCATTCTGCTGGTGCCAACTCGCCCGGCTGTGTTTTTGCCTAATAGCATGGTGCGTGTCTATCCGATTCGGGCGGATGCACTGAGCGATCAGATCGACTCATTTCCGCTAACGATTAGCTCCCACAGGATGCGCGAGCTTTTCAGTATCATGCCAGGCGAAGGTGGCCCGGCGACGTACGATCAGGAAAAGACCACGCCGTACTATCTTTCCACACGTTTCGACGGATCTCTTATTAAGGTGGAATTCTCTCCAACCGAACGCTGCGGCTACTTTCGTTTCGTTTTTCCCGATGGCAAAGCTTCAGTTGTGCTTGCGAACCGGTTGTCGGGGGACCTACGAGTGCAAGACGGCGTGGTAGCTGGTGAGGAAAACTTCGACGGCATGAAGGCGTATGTTTATGGCGAATTCAGTTCGCCCGTCATATTCAAGATAGAGGACATCAAAGACGGAAAGCGAGTGACCGCTTCCTCGCGCGACACGAAATCGCTGGATTTTCGCTACGGCATTTCATTCATCAGCGCGGAG
Source organism: uncultured Acidobacteriaceae bacterium (assembly GCA_963802695.1). Lineage (GTDB taxonomy): Bacteria > Acidobacteriota > Terriglobia > Terriglobales > Acidobacteriaceae > Edaphobacter. Next base: position 120,284 of record CAWDJN010000006.1, on the reverse strand, counting down.
CAGGCAAAGAAAAACTTGCGGAAGGAAATTCCTTCGTGGGGTCTTACCCAAGTGAAGGATGCGGGAAGGGCACGTTGGAACGAAGTTCTTGCTCAGATTGCAGTGGAAGGGGGCACCGAAACGCAACGGAGGATCTTCTACACAGCTCTCTATCGATGCTTCGAGCGGATGGTCACGATCACTGAAGATGGACGCTACTACAGCGCCTTTGATCACCAAATCCACAAGGATGCGCGTCCGTTTTACGTGGACAATTGGCTGTGGGATACGTTCCGCGCATTGGAGCCCCTGCAGACACTTCTCAACCCTGAGATGGAGGCGGACAAGATCCAGTCGTATGTTCGCATGTATCAGCAATCGGGAGTAATGCCAACGTTCGCAACTGTGGCCGGGAATTATGCATGCATGAATGGCAATCACGCCGCGCCATGGTTTGCCGACGCCTGGTTCAAAGGCGTGCAGAACTTCGATTTGCCGACTGCCTATGAAGGTGTCCGCAAGCGATCGCTTGAAGTGACCATGCTTCCGTGGAGCCTCGCCCCAAAGGGGCCCTTAGACGATTTTTACTTCACGCACGGTTATATGCCGGCATTGCGCCCCGGAGAAAAGGAAACGGTACCCGGTGTTCACCCATTTGAGAAGCGCCAGCCCGTGCCCGTGACACTGGAAAACAGTTTTGACGATTGGAACATTGCTCAACTGGCGCGTGTTCTGCACAAGACCGAGGACGAGAGGCTTTTTCTCAAGCGTGCCGAGAATTACAAGAACCTCTTCCGCGCCGAAAAGGGACTGATGTGGCCCAAAGACTCTGACGGGCACTGGATCGAACCGATGGACCCGAAGTTCGATGGCGGAATGGGCGCCAGGGACTACTATGACGAAAATAATGGTTATACGTACACCTGGGACGTGACGCACGATTTCAACGGCCTGATCACGTTGATGGGTGGAAGGGCAAAAGCCGAGGCCAACCTGGATCAGCTATTCCGCGAGCCGCTTGGCCGCTCAAAATATGAGTTTCAGGCGAAGCTTCCCGATTCCACGTCAATGGCCGGCCAGTTCTCCATGGGCAACGAACCAAGCCTGGCGATTCCGTATATATACAACCGTCTCGGAACGCCTTGGAAGACCCAGAAGCGAATCCGAATGTTGCTCGAATCGTTTTTCACCGACACACTGCAAGGCATTCCGGGTGATGAAGACGGAGGCGGTCTAAGCGCATTTGTGGTCTTTTCAATGATGGGCTTTTATCCTGTCACACCGGGGATCCCGACATACGACGTGGGCAGTCCAGTCTTCGACAAGGTCACCATCCACTTGAAGAACGGGAAAGAGTTTTCCATCATTGCTCGCAATAATTCCCACGATAATAAATATGTCCAGGCCATCCGTCTGAACGGAGAGACGATCAATCGAGTCTGGTTTCGCCACGCGGATATCGCCAATGGCGGCACGCTTGAATTGACGATGGCTGATACTCCGAACACATCACTTGGCTCTGGCGCCTCCAACCTTCCGCCCGCATCCTTGGAGATCAACCCCGAAACCTACCAGGAATAGAAGTCCGGCTAGCGCATTCGCTATTTGCGGTGAAGGGCAAGGTTCCGAAGGCTAACTTTGCGGGCACTACGGGATTACTTCCGATTGGCCCTCAATTGGAGAACTGTAGTTGGAAGCAGAGCCGGAAATGCCATTGAATACGATCCTCTAACGTAAGAGCGCCGACGCAGCCCACAGGACTGGGGCTTGGCCGTGAAAATCGCCGGTTCGACGCTTGCGTGCCAGGTAGTACTCGAGGCTGTTCTGTTTGCCCGTCCCTTCGCAGACGCTGGTAATGTCGTTGTTCTGATCGATATAGCCGACGACGGCGATCCATCCTTTGCGGGCCGCGGGGCCGTAGGTGTTCCGGTCAAGCCAGCCGTTTTTGACTCCGGTAATCATCGCGAAGGTGAACATCGCGGAGCTTGAACTTTCGGGCCAGGACTCTTCGCGATCGATCAGTTGCCGCCACATGCCGTCCTTGCCCTGGTACTTGAGTAGTGCGTTCATCATGAGGGCGTATCCCTTGAGGATGCGAGCCCTCTGGGGATGGTCCGGGGGAAGTTCGCGCAACATCTCTGCCATGCCGGCGGCGACCCATCCGTCACCGCGTCCCCAGTAAAAGGGCACGTCCGGAGCATGGTAGAAGAGGCCGTTCGGCTGCTGCAATTTGTCCAGATAAGCGACCATCTCTTTGGCGTCGCGGTCCAGATACTTGCGATCGCCGGTGGCACGGTAGGCTTCCAGTTGAAGAATCGTCAGCATATACATGTCGTCGATCCAATAACGCGTCTCGGCGGAGAGACCATCGGGCTGCGGATTCTCCCACTGTCTGTCGGCCCATGCTTTTCCGACGCTCAGATAACGGGGGTCCTTCGTGTCGATGGCTATCTGAAGCGGCACGATGCCGAAGATGGAGTCGTCGACGTGATGGCGCTGGGGGATGAGGTTGGCCTCCGCTCCACCGGGCATCAGCGGCTCAAATTTCTGGATGAGCTTTTGGCGAAGAGAGTCGTCGTGGGTCAATTGCGCGAAGGTCAGGGCTCCGTACCAAGTGGCTACTTCCGAATAGTGAATGGTTGGGCCGTACTGATGCGGGCTGGTAATGAAATGATCCGCAACTCGCTTGCCGACCTCCTGTGGCGACGTTCCTGCAGGCCAGTTGCTGAAGAAATCTTCCTGGGCGACAAGAGGCGCGGATCCGCAGAGCAGGAGTGATCCTGCGACGGCTAATTTCGAAAGTAGGTTCACGTTAAGTGCTCCCTTTGTTCTCGGTGGAGATATTTCTGTAAACGATCAATGTGCCGTCTTGATGCCTAACTTCATTGAGGTCATGTCGGAGTAGATGAGGTCGATTCCATCTTCTGTCGGTTCTGTGGTGAACTTCTTTGCGTCCGAATTTACGGTGACCTGCAGGCCGGGGAGTGACCACTCTTTTTCGGTGATCTTATCGGGCGCCATCTGCTTTGCGTGGAGGCGCAGGCGAATCGTTCCGGTCGCGGAGATCGTCAGCCCGTCCTTGTCGGCGCTTGCGTCAATCATGGGAGACTGGACGAGCCGAATCCAACCGATCTGGCCTGACGGCGTTCGCCATTGAACAGTGGCGGGATGAAACTGTGTTGTCGTTCCCGCATCCTTAGTCTTGTTCGTGGATTCGCCGCCGAAGATCACGTCGCGACCGATCCAGGCGGTGGCTACGCGTTCCTCGGTGATCTGTTTATGGAGAAGGTGGTCGCCTTCGAACTTCTTCATTTTCGAGAGCGCGTCGAGCGGAATGCGGGTTCCGAGAATTGCGAGATGAGGAGCGAACCACACGTCGGCGACGTGGTCTGTGGTGGCCGTGATCGGCGGAAGCGGCGCGGCTTTTGCGTCGAGCGCGGTTCGCATCCATACGCCGACGACGCTGACATAGCTCTCCATGTCCATACCGTAAGAGCGATCGTAGGGGCCGGAGATATTGCGAAGGAGCGGGTTGTAGAAGGAGGCGATGTCTTTCCACATGATGGATTCCATCTCGCTTCCAATGGTTTGCATGCGCTTGGTCGATCCGTAATCACGCCACAAGGCGAGCCCGTAGAGGTCGACGCCGTAGTAGGTTGGCGAGTTGTACTCGAAGAAGGCGTCGTATTTCTTGAAGCCGGAGTAGACGGCTTCGGACCAGGCAGCGGATTGCTTCTGCCAGTCTGCGTTCTTGTCGTGCACTGCGGCGAAGTCCCACAGGGATCCGTACATGAGGGCGATGTTGCTGTAGGAGGGAACGAGTCGTCCTTCCTTCATCTCTCCCTCGATCGCGTGGTCGATGGCTTCGTACATGCGCTTGGAAAGATCCGGCGCGATGCTGTCAGGGAATTCGATGAGAATCATTGCCAGCGTTGTACCGATGAAGTGACGCCAGTTGGGGTCGTAGCCGCGCCAGATGACGGGGTTTCCGGTGGGATTGGGTTCTTCGGGTGTTCTGCGATAGGTTCCGTACCACTTTACGCCGGGGGTGAGGTACTGCTGCTTCAGGACTGCATCCAGAATTCCGGCGGCACGCTGCCGGTCGCCGGATGCGTCACGAAAGAGAAGTCCCAGGGCGTACCAACTGGATTCGCGAACCATGTAGCTTCCTGTGCGCGAGGAACTGGACTGGTATCCGGGGCGATGGACCAGCTTGACGGTGTCGTCGTAGAGCTGATCGTCGAGATCCATCGACTCCTGGAATAGCTCGCGCGTGTTGTTATCCAATGACGCCGGGGTGACGTGGCGTGGAGTAACGTACGCCTCACTCCGCGCCACACACATTAGCAGAACCAACAAGCCAATCGCATACGGTTTTGTCATTTGCTTTCCGCGGTGGTTTAGAAGTTGAATTTCACAGCAAACTCGACGGTGCGGGCCTCTGCCGCCGGAGACGAACTGACGGAGGTTATTGTCCCAACGTTCGAGGTATTGCTAATCGATGAGTTTGGAGGTGCGAAGTTGGGATGGTTGAAGATGTTGAAGGAGTCGGCGCGAAGCTGGAGTCTGTAGCGGTCCTTCCATATGGTATTTTTCTGCAGACTCATGTCCCAATTTTGCCAGGCAGGTCCGCGGAGCATGTTATATCCGGAGTTCCCATAGGTAGCGTAGGTGGGAGGCCCACTCGCGCTGTAGATTGTGGCACAGGGGCCAGTCACAAGCACGTTGTAACAGGGAGGAGCGGCAAACGCGGCTGGATTGAACCACTGGGCACGGGTCTTGTTGGCCGGATACAGGTTGACTCCAGACACCACATTGGCCCGGCCGCTTACAAGGCCGACGGGGCTTCCGGGGGCAGTGTAGGTGACTGAGAAAGGTTGGCCGGTCTGGAACGAGGTGATTCCCGAAATTTGCCATCCACCAATGAACTTGTTGACGAAGTTGCTGGCGCCGCCAAAGAGAGCCTGACCAGTGCCAATGGGAAGCGCATAGGAGTAGCTGACGACGAAGACCTGTGGCGTGATGCCGGCGATGTTGCCGCTCGAGTCGTTGGGATTTGCGCCGGAGGGGTTCTCCAGGTTTTCAGTCCCCGTGACCCTGGTCCATTGGTATTCGGCGTTGATCATGAAGCCGTGGCTGTACTGCTTGTGCACTCCGACCTGGAACGCGTTCATTTGGGTGTGAAAGAGGGGATCCAGCATCAGGCTGATTGTCGAGAAGGGCTGGACCAAATTGGTGTTTTGGACAGCAGTGCCGACCAGCGGCGGGTTAGCGAGGTTGATATTCGGGGCGACGGTGCCGCTACCGCTGGCGTTGTTCTGTTTAACGTTGTGCTGGCCTACGTAGCCGATGCGAATGTCCAGGCCCTTATTGAACTGATGTTCGAGGGCCAGGTTGTACTGCTCTGTATAGGGTGTGACGGTGGAGTGCTGAGCGATCACCGCAGGATTGGCTGCGAACGCTCCAGTGGCCGCGAACGGTGCGTTCATGGTGATGGAAGGAACTGAACCTGCAGGCTGTGTATACGTTTGGGAGCCTACGAAAGGAAGGGTACCGAAGGGGCCGCCTGCGTAGGAAGCAGGTATGAGGTTGTAATAGATGCCGACAGCGCCGCGCAGCACGGTATTGGGGAAAGCCTGATAGGCAAAGCCAAATCGGGGAGCGACATTATTTTTGTCCTGCCCAAGGTATTTCCAAACATTATTCGATATACCGATCTGGGACGATAGAGTGATCGGGACCTTAAGGAAGGCCGGGATCGAGTCGGCCGGGTAAGAGTTGCCGAAGACGACGACCTTCTGCAGCGATGGGAAATAGAGAGAGTTGTTTCCATAGGGATTGTCTTCAAACCACTGCAGGTCATAACGAAGACCAATATTGAGAGTCAGATTTGGCTTTAGTTTCCAGTCGTCTTGCACGTACATGCCCCACTGGCTCGACAGGTTTCTCGTGATGTAGTTGCTTGGAGTCGCATTGCCGGTTGAGCTGGGGTATCCGAGCAGGAAATCGGCAAAGGCGATACCTGAGAGTTGGCCGGTAATGGGTTTCGGATTTGTCGTGTATCGACCATTGAACGCATAGGAGCCACGTTGCGGGCTCTGTGCGGCGTCATTCCAGTGGTTGTCCCAGAGATAGGAGAAGCCGGCCTTAATGGTATGTTGCGGCAGCACTTTGGTGACGGCCGTGTTGGCCTGAATTACCTGTTCGAGGTCCTTCGATCCAGCCTCTGATACCGAGGTGATATTTGTAATGGTGATTTGCGGCGCTCCTTCGATCAGCTGCGGACCAAGTCCTGGAATGATCGCCGCGAAGTTCACGTTCGAGTTCTGCGGCGTGCGGTAGATGGGGAGATGGAAATACGATGCGTACGTATCGATGAGGAGGGTCGGGGAAAATGTGTGGGTCCAGCCAAGGATGACATTGCTATTGTGCTCTCCGTCGCCAGAGAACCCGCCGGCGAGGCTGGAGGTCCCAACGTCCGGGTTTGGGCCGTAGAAGGCCCTGAGATAGGTCGCACGTATTTGGTTGTTGTCGTTAATCTTGTGGTCGAGCCGAACCGAGTACCGGGTGGCTACGCTGGTGTAGGGGACCAGTTGAAAGGTATTGGTTCCAGTTCCAGGCTGGGTGGGCAATGGATAGAGAATATTCAACAGTTGCGTGTCAACGGAGTTGAACCTGTTCGGTTGAATTATGTTTCCCGGAAACGGCTGTCCGGTCGAGGGGTCGTAGATGCAGGTGCCACCGCTGCCCACCGCACAACCGCCGTTGACGAGGAATGCGGAGAAATCGCCACCTCTTTCTGCCTGGGTCGGCTGCTGACTGTTGACATTGGCGGACTGCGACAGACGAAATCCTTCAAAGGCGAAGAAGAAGAAGGACCTGTTACGACCGTCATAAACTTTGGGGATGTAGATGGGGCCGGAGAGATTGCCGCCGTATTCGTTCCGCTCGTAGGGTGGTCGTGGCAGGGCACCGCCGAAGAAGGCCTTTGCCGAGGTGCCCTTGGAGCGGTTGTACTCGAGGATCCCACCGTGAAGCTGGTTCGTTCCGCTCTTGCTGACTACGATCATTTGGGCCGGCTGATTGAATTCCGCGGGTGCCCCCGTGGAGATCACCTTGAACTGGGCTATCGCATCGAGCGAGGGAACTTCAGCTTCGCCACGCTGAAGAGTGACCTCCTGGTTGGTGACTCCGTCGAGCGTGGATCCAAAACCTCCGTATGAATTGCGTGTACCTGTGCCGATTGAGGGTGTAACGCCCCTGACGGCAAGCTGGTCCTGTGCGCCTGCGCCCTGTACTCCCGGGGCGAGTGCTATCAGGCCCATCAGGCTCAAACGGCCATTGAGCGGTGTGTTCAGGATGGTCTGGCTGTCGACCACCAGGCCAACCGAGGAGTCCTCAGTCTGAATGACCGGAGGAGCGCCGGAGACGACGACCGTCTCCTGGGCCGAACCGATTCCTAACTGCGCGTTGATCTGCGCTATCTGGTTGATCACGAGGATGATGCCATCCTGCTGAAAGGTCTTGAAGCCCTCCTTGTCGACCTTCACGCTGTAGGACCCGGGGGCAAGTTGTGTGACCGTGTAGCTTCCGATATCTGAGGTCGTGACGATTCGAGAGGCGTTGGTCTCCACTTCACGCACCGTGACGGTCGCTCCGGGAATGCCTGCTCCACTGGAGTCGGTGACCGTACCCGCAATCGATCCGGTGATACCCTGGCCGAACGAACTCGGCGTCAGACCGAGAGCAAGTGTGAGCAGCAGAACGGCAAAGAGGACGGAACACCAGATAGGCCTCTTCGCAGGTGGGACCCCCGTCTTAGTAGTTTGCTTTGGCGTCTCCAATAAAGTTTTCATCGCTCCTCCTTTTCGGCTTTGCGGGTGGAACCAAAAATCCTGAGTCGAATTCCTTAATGGGCCTGGTGATTTTCAGGACTGATCGAACTAGTTTTCGAAGTCGGCCCACGATCAATTTGGTGTCCGGCGGGATGATATTTTTTGTTCCCAACACGGTGCCCGTGACAAATAACGGTCGGCAAGTGAATTTACGGTGAGACCACTGTAAAGACCCGCCTGCAGCGGTCAGAACTTAGGGGGATGGCCACGCAGGATTGGGTGTACGAGACATTTCGAAAGTAAGTTCCCCGCCCGCTACGATCTCTGCGTGCGTCAGGTATGGGCGACGCAAGGGTTTGCCATTCAACATTGCCGAGTGGATATAGAACGCGCCTGCCTCCGCGCCTCGAGCGTGGATATTAAACGCCTTTCCTCCTGCCACCGCAATTGTGGCTTCGTCAAAATGAGGAGTTCCTATCTGATAGATCGGCACACCTGGGGTCACCGGGTAGAAGCCTAGCGCGCTCATCACATACCATGCGGATATTTGTCCCGCGTCGTCATTGCCAGCCAGACCGTCGGGACGGTCGCCGTAGTTGGTGGTCATGATGTGGTGGACATGCTCCTGGGTTTTCCAGGCGGAGCCGGCAAAGTCATAGAGATAAGCGATCTGATGGCCAGGTTCGTTGCCGTGATCATAGTGATCTCCCTGAAAGAGAAGGTCTAGTTTGTTGGTAAAGGAGTTTCGGCCCCCAAGCCACGTAATCAGGCCCGAAACATCCTGGGGGACAAAGAAGGTGTATTGAAACGGGGTGGCTTCGGTGATGTAAGAGTACTTGCCGTTGGGGTCGAACGGAGAGGACCAAGAGCCGTCGGAGTGGCGCCCGCGAGCAAAGCCGACGGCTGGATCGATTACATTGCGATAGTTGAGGGCGCGGTGGTGAAAGACGTCGGCATCTGCCTGGATACCAAGGCTCTGCGCGACCTCTCCCACGAGAAAGTCGTCGTAAGCGTACTCCAGGGTTCGAGAGACCTGTTCGTTGTTATGAAACGAATGGTCTACGGGGTCTTCGAGAGGAATGTAGCCAAGCTTGAGGTACGACTCGAGAGCCCTTCGGCCCCGGCCATCGATGTAGAGAGCCAGATCGGAAGGCGTTTCCATGGCATTCTTCCGCATGAGTTGGTAAGCCTGATGGATATCAAATCCTTCAATCCCTTTGACATAGGCGTCGGCGATGACTGCAGTGGCGTGGTCCCCGATCATCTCGGACGTATAGCTATTCCAAGCGGGATAAATGGGCAGAAAGCCGCCCTGATGGCCCATCTCGATGAGTGAGCGGACCATCTCTCCCTCACGCTTCGGCTCGATGATGGTGAAGAGGGGATGCAAGGCGCGGAAGGTGTCCCACAACGAAAAGTCGCAGTAGTAGGTGTAGTTGACAGCCTTCTCGATCTGTTTACCTCCCGCGAATTGCGGGTAGGTGCCGGAGGCGTCGCTAAAGATTCGGGGCAACAGCATGGAGTGGTAGAGCGCGGTATAAAAGATGACGCGATCGGGAGAATTACCGCTGATTCGAATTGAGCTCAGGGCCTCGGTCCAGGCGTCGCGCGCATTCTGGACGGTGGTGTCAAAGTTCCAACCGGGAATCTCGGCGTCGAGGTTCTTCTGCGCTTCTTCTGCGCTCGTGAAGGAGGTCCCAGCTTTCGCAAGAACCGCTTCACCCGGCTTGAGATCGAACAGGAGAGTCTGCTGCGGCGCGGTCGCCTGCCCAGAGGTGGGATCCGCGACGCGGAAAGCGTGGTCGAACCGGACCACGAAGTATCCGCTGAATCCAGCGGGCTTCCCCGCACCAGCGTATAGCCGGTGGGCTGGATTGCTGCCGGTCAGCAGCTGATGCTCCAGATCGACTTTGAGTGACCCTTCCCCGGGCCTCCCATTACTACGAATGGTGATCCAGGATGGGCCTCCACGCGTGAAGCGAAAGCGCAGGAAGCCGCTCCGCTGGCTGCCGGTTATGTCGGCCTCGATCTGGTCATCCTGCAAGAGGACAGAGTAGAGGTAAGGGTGCCGTTGTTCGTCCTGATGGAGGAAGGCCGAAGAGGCCTCTACGCGGATCTCTCCGGAGCCAGGCATCAAGGTCAGGCTTCCGTAGTCCTGGGTACAGGAGCCACTGAGGAAATGGCTTCCGCGGAAACCGTAGATTCTTGTGTCCGCGACGTAGTACGGGGCGATGCATTTGATCTCTCCCCGTCTTGTCTCCGGCGTCCACGCCGTCATAGCGAAGGGTTCGCCTACCCCGGGAAAGGTTTGGCCATCTCCAGCAGTGCCGATCAATGGATTCACCAGATCGACGGGACTGGTTTGACCCCAACCTCCAGGAGGGATGGAGCAGATCGCGATCGATGCGAGGAGCGTGGCGAATCTCATGAGACGCCATCGTTTACCTTGAATGAAAATCGCGCAAGTTATTTAGCGGTAAAAGAAACTCTTAACCGTTAGAAGTGGCGGAAAACCAACTCTTTGCACTTTCTGATAGACTCAGGACCTTCTTTTGAGTCAGTCATTTTATGCGTCTTACGGAACCAGAGATCGATCTGACCCAGGCAGACGCTAATGAGCGATTGGCGTTGCTGGACCGCGTCTCTCGAAGCCCGCAGCTTCGAAAGGCTTCCCGGCTTCGAGAGCTTCTCCTCTATATTGGGAAGCAGTCGATCGAGTTGGGAAGAACGGAGCTTCACGAGCAGGAGATTGGCACCGCGGTTTTCGGGCGTCCTCCTTATTACGACACACAGCCAGGACAACATCGTCCGGGTGAACGCAACAGAGCTGCGGAAGAGGTTGGAAAGCTACTTTGCGACGGACGGCGCTGATGAAGTATGCGTGCTGGAGATTCCACGCGGCGGGTACAGCCCAGTCTTTTCTCGAAGGAAGGTATCGGCTCCCAGCTAATGGCGAAAGTGAACTGCCCCAAAGTGTCTCCGAATTGGTCTCAGCTCTTCCGGGGGTCCAAAATTCTGAAAAGATTTCTCCGCAGCATCTCTGCCATGACCGCGGGCAAACGCAGATCTCTCTGGACAGCGGGCATCATTGGCGTGCTCAGCGTGATCTGCATGGTGCTGGCATTGCAGAACCGGTCGATGCGCCAGCAGATGCACGGGTGGCAAGCGACTCCAGCTCTGCGATCTTTCTGGGGAGTCTTCTTTGGGAGTGGCGCCGAGACGGATGTCATCCTCGCTGATACCTCCTTCGCCTTGGAGGAGGATATTTTGAAGACCTCGATTCCTCTAAGCGATTATCTTAACTATCGGTACGAGCATCTTCCGCAGAACGAGAGCATTAGTCCTGACACGAGGAGCGCTATAGATCTCGTGGTATCTCGGAACAACGGGAGTATTAGCGACTTCCGTGCGGCGCGACGAATCCTGATGCTGGATCCGTTCTCCTCCTCCGCGCGGCTTCGTTTCGCACGGGACTATACTCCGGAAGCGCTCAAGCGAGATAACGTGATCCTGATTGGGAGTCGCAAGTCCAATCCGTGGGTCGACTTCTTTCAAGACCAATTGGAGTTCACGATTGGATACGACTCCAATCTGCATCAGACCGGTGTCCAAAATCTCCATCCGAAGCCAGGTGAGCCGCTGTTCTATCCCGAGCCCGAGGATCCTAGGACGAATGTTGGCTATGGAGTCGTAGCATATCTGCCGAACATCGGACAGACAGGAGATGCTCTCATCATTGAGGGAACCGATTCGCAGGCGACAGAAGCTGCCGGTGAGTTCGCGACCAACGAGGAAAGCATGGCATTGTTGAAGAGTCGATTCAACTCGAAGACATACCCGTACTTTCAGGTCCTGCTGAAGACGTCGCGTCTAAGCGGAACCCCCTTCACGGCGCAGATCATCACGCTGAGGACCTCTCCAGGACGAACGCGGTGATCAATCGGCTTTTGGAGAAGGGAAATTGGTGTGCCTAGCGTAAACCAGAGATACTTTTGGGAAATACCCCACCAAGAAATGACCTAACCCCGAATGTGTCCGCGACAATTACCAGCTGTCATCGAATCACCTCGGAGGTCAAAAGACTAAGACCCCAGAGGGTAACCTGAGCGGGGGTTCGACCCCCCCCCCCCCCCCCCCCGCACCAGATAACAAATGACTTAGAAGGAAATTTGCCTTCCCCTTGATGGGAAGCATTTTTGCGCTGGTGCCCTTTGTGGTGCATGTTCGAACTCCTGCTCTATCGGAGCGATATTCCCGGTGCCCGTTCTGGTGCATGTTGGCCTTCACGTGCATGAACGGTGCCGATGGCGATCCGGCGCACGAGACCGAGCGAGTGTGCTGCGGTGAAAGGGGGGAAGAGCGGCCGCCTGGCTGGCCGAAGCTGATGGGCAGTTATGCTGCCGAGGCTGTCACTGCGGGTAGTGGCGGCTCGGTTCCGAACATCCAGGAAGCCGAGGCATGGATGAGCCGTCTGGCTGGCGGTCGTGAGGTGGCGGAGACTGAACCAGGCGTATACCGCCACACTGACATCACTGGATATGGATATCGTGTTTTCGAACTGACCTCATTGCTACCAGGGACGGGTTTTGCTGTACACGTCACGAAAATCAGAGAGCAGGATGAGGCGGGCATGGGAAGATAGCGGGGTAGGCGCTTACCGATCTCCTAATTCCGGATCGCGATGTCGAACTGATGGGGCTGTTCTTCTTCCTGTGACAGCTCCACCGATGCCTTGAAGCCAGCCTGAGACAGACGCAGCCATCCGAGTTCCTAACGGGCAGAAGGAAACTCCTGCGTGGTCGGATACTTGATGTACTTGCCGGTCGCGAGGACGCCTTCATCGTCACCGAAGTGGCTAACGATCAACTCCGTTCTCTTGGTGAGTGTTTTTGCTTTGGTCATTTGGAAGCAAGTTCAAGTGATCGTGATTGAGGATGCCGTTGAACACGAGGTTGTAGCTGCCGATCGTTTCGCCACGGTAGATCGGGTTGTTCGCGAAGAGCAGTACATTGCCGGAGCCCACGTGTGCATCCACTACGATGGCGTGTTCTGCGATGGTGGCTCCCTCGTCAAGCAGGCCGGAGAGCAACAGGTTCTGGTCTCGTCGAAGCGTAGGATCACCTGGGGCCTGGCAGCCGCGGGCAAGACCTGCGGATTGTTGCGCATCTGTTCTTCGGTAAGCGTTTTGGCCTCCCATGGCTGCTGCTTGGGAAGTGTCTCGGGCTCGACGTTGACCCGGCCTTGCGGGATATCGCTATCGTCCGGGCCGCCGCGGCCGGTGGGACGGTGGGCGTAGGGATCCATCAGGAGGCGTCCGCCACTTCGAGCGAGCGTGTTGCTGATATTGAAGGCCATGCCGTCAGCGCTGATAACCGGGAGAGAATCGCCGTAGCCGTAGGCGATGGGGCTAGTCTTCGCGACGAAGACGCTGGCCAGGACACTGCCGACGACGCGAGTATCTGCCTTCGGGACGGTGCTGACTCCCGGTGCAAGGCCGGTGTCGATCGCGAACTGTGCCGTGTCTTCGCAGGTGATCAACAGCCCTCCTTTGCTGACAAAGGATTTCAGTTTCTCGAGGCCGTCGTAGCCCAGGCCGGGACGGGTATCCGCTGTCTCATCGATTCCGCCGAGGTTCGGCGTCAGGTCGGTCTTCTGCCATGGCATGGGATTGGTCCACATGGGCACGCCATCGAGGATATCGGTGCTGGAGGCACGACCCACCGGGGCGAAGATAATGACGTCGTACTTGCTGTTGAGGTCAGCCTCCGAGGCGATCTTCTGGGTACTCATGTAGGCGAAGGGGATGCCGGCGAGGTCGAGGCTTGGCGCCACCAGCCTTCCGTCTGCGTCCCCAGCCAGGTATGCATGAAGGCGATGCGCGGCGCCGTGACCGTATGCGAGGCGACGGTGGGTATTGCGGCGAGGCGAACGGCATCGAGCTGAAGGCGGTGGAGTGCGGCGGTGAGCGTGGGTTCGTCGGCATCTGTGATGAGGAGTGATCCGGCGTCGAAGTGAGTTCCTTCCGCGTCGAACGGCTTCTCAGCCAACACAAAGTGAGCCTGCTTCAGCTGGTACAACAGGGCCAGGGTCGACGTCTGGCCAGTGTTGGCGATGGCATAGGTCGAGCCGATCCCCGTAAGCTTTCCAGTGTTGGCGTCGAGGTCGGTCACCGGCGTCATCTTGGACTGGAGGAACTTGGGGTCGGTCAGGCGTGTCACCTTGACGTTGAATAGCTGGCTGTAAGACCAGCCGGTGTCGTCGTAGGGGTGCTTCTGCGGATCATCGGGTGCCCAGTATTGCTTGTCGAGCAGCGCGTCCGCCACGCGGGAATAGGGCTGGTCGAGACGTATAACGTAGCTGCCCGCAGGGAACTTAGCGGTAGTCGGCTGGTCGTCCTTCTTCGGAGCCTTCTCTTCTTTCGTTGCCGGTTTACCTTCTTTCTGATCGCCCTTCTTTTCTGCCTTCTTTGCGGAAGGGAGAGTGACCTCAACCTCGGTTGTGAGCTGCTGAATCTCGACATGCTGCGCTTCGAGCACCTTCAGCAACTGCAACTGGCGGTTGGTTTCGGCTGGATTGGCAGGCAGCACATACGCTGCCGGACCCTCGAGTGAGGGCTTCTGCACAGACCGCTTGCTCTTCGCATAGTAGTTCTCAAGGAAGTGGCGCGTGTTGTGCGAGAAGTAGGAGAGCGTGGTTAGGAGCGCACTCTCTTCGTAGTTGTTGTTATCGCGCTGCGACCACACGACAGTTGGTGGCGGAGGATTCTGCCGGTACCAGGTGCGCGAGTATTGCTCCGGCGTGAGGACGCGTTTCTCGGTGTCCGCGCCACCGTTGCCGAAGGTCTCGTAGAGGCGGCTAATGCCGTTATGCAACCCGGCGAGGAACATGAGATAGCCCGGGCTCCACGTGTCGAAGTCACCATGAGTAAAAACGCCCGGCATGCCCAGAGACTGCATCTGCGACACGTTGTTCCAACCAAGCTCGGCCCACTCGTCGGCCAACGTGGGATCGATCCAGGCGTTATACGGACCATCACCCACCGTATTGTCATAGAGAAACGGCTCAGATTCGTGGAGATCGTGCAGCACTTGCGCATGCCAGCCAAGGTAAGCGTCAAGGACATTGCGCGTCAGCGCGAGCGTCATGCCCATGGCGTCGCGGTTGTTATCGTGCGCGACGTAGTGGCCCCAGTAGGTGAGGCGCGGCCAGGTCTCGCCCGGATGCGCCTTGTGCCACTTGTAGAGGTCGACCATGCGGTCGCGGCCGTCTACCTCGACTACCGGCGTAATGAGCACGATCATGTGCGAGCGTATGTATTTGATGTAGGGTGAATCGTCGACGGCGAGACGATAAGCCAACTCCATCAGAGCCGTGGGCGCACCAGTTTCGGTCGAGTGAATGGTCCCGGTGATGTAGTAGACAGGGAACGACTGGTCGATCAGCGGCCGGGCTTTCGAGTCGTCGAGCCCGATGGTGCGCGGATCGGCTAGTTGTGCCAGACGGGCGTCATTTTCCTTTTGCACCTTCAGCAACTCCGGGTCCGCGATGGCAGCGGCGATCATCTCCCGACCCTCTTCGGTATGACCTATAGTGACGACTTTAACCCGGTTCGATGACTTCTCGAGCAGGCGGAAGTACTTGTAGACATCCTCTGCATACGGCAACATGTCGGGAGCACCCGCTACATCTCCGAGCACCTTCTCTGGTGTGGGCACGGCTGAAGAGGCGGGCAAATACTCGACCAGCGGCGAAAGGAACCGTGGCTCGGTGGTGTATTTGTGAATGCGGTCGGTATAAGACTGGTCGATAGGCTGCTTCGGATCTCGAGCGAAATTGCCGCCGAGCGGCACTTGGGCTATAGCCGAGAAAGCTGTGCACAAGGCGAAGACGGTGCCAAGCGTTGCGTGGTGAGGCGTAAAGCGCATTTGGACCTTTCAGATGGCAAGACAGCCAGTGGAGCGTTTGGGGTATACGGAGATGATATCGAATGCATCTGCCGGTCGTTTCAGGAGAAATGAGGAATACCGAATCGGCGCTAGTCGTTCACGCTTCGTCGAGAACGGGTGAGTAGTCTTCAATAAACTTCGCGATCTCGAGCGGGGAAACGGATGGCTTCGGGAGATACTCTCGTCGGCTCTTCTTCATACTAGCGGCCCTTGAGTTGGAGAGGGTTCGCCGGCGGTGGCAGGTCCGACGTCTGCACTGGTTACATTCAACTGTCGAAACCGAAGGAATCTTCGATCGACGTGGACCTCGACATGGATGAACCCGAGCCAGTCCTCTTTATGAGCTATGTTCCGTAACACATCACCTTCCGGTCAGTTGAGCCTGTGCGCGCCACTTGCCGGTGAGCTCTTTGTCGGAAAGTGCTTTGATGAAGACGCCACCGACGACGGAGCGGGCCTGGAAACCGATCTGCTTGCCGTTTTTGGTGTCGTACCAGTCGGTCAGGGGGACGCGGGTGGGAGTCTCGTTCACCCAGAGGGCGATGGGGTCCATGATGGCGTTGAAGTCGGCCGGGTTGGAGGCAAGGGTGGCGGTCCAGATCGACCAATCGAGCTTGGTGTAGTCGGCGCGGCTATCGAGGGGGAGACCGTACTTGTTGAGCTTGGTCTTGATAGAAGGCAATTTCGCTTTCGCGGACGGAATTGGGGAAGAGGTTGTAGCCGAGTAGCTGATCCCAGACGAGGTTGTACTTCTGACTCCAGGTGTTGGCGGAGTCATAGGCGATCTTGTAGTGGTCGCCTTCCTTGTCGAGGTCGATCCACTTGAGGGCGTATTCATGGGCAGTCTTCGAGAAGTCGCGGGCCACGTCGTCCTTGCCCAGGAGCCTGGCGAGATCGGCGTAAGCCTCAAGCGCGTCGATGGCCTTGAGGGCAAGGTTGGCGTTGTGGGTGACGTGACCCGCGAAGTCGTCGGTCGTGAGCTGGTTCTCGGGGTCCAGGCCGTGGTCTTTGAGAAAGTTGGCCCACTGGGTGAGTTTCGGCCAGAACTGGGCGGCGAGGTCAGCTTTGCCTTCGGAACGAGCGACGGCATCGATCATGAGGAGCATGTTGCCGGACTCTTCGACGGGCATCTGGTTCTCTTCGGTTGCTTCGCCGCCGCCGTAGGTCTGACCGTTGGCCAGGGGATAGGTGCCGAGGTCGTGCGGCGCAAAGGGGAAGCGCCACCGGTTGGGAAGAGCGGTGTACTCCAGAACAGGACGGAGCTCAGCTTCAAGCAGGACGGGGTTGAGCAGGAGGAAGAAAGGGCGAGGCAGGGTAGAGAACGTCAACAGTGGAGATGCGATCCGTTCGAGAAGTTTTCCTTTCCGAATACGAGAGGCTGGCCGTCCAGGTCGGCGACGAATCCATGCGCTGCCCAGGCCTGGCGGTAGGCGAGGATGCAAAGATTGGCGTAGTTGGCTCCGCCGACGCGAGTGAGGTCGGCGGTAAGGTTGGTGTCGAGCTCGTTGCCGCGCTTTTCGAGCGCGGGCATCTCGCGCTCGGCGGTGTCGAGCATGGCGGCCACGGATTGGCCGTTGCGCTGCCACCAAGGGCGCAGGTTGCGCTGAAGGTACTGGATAGCGAAGCCCTCGGTGTAGGAGACGAGGAGGTGGCGAGTGACCGGCTGGTCCGCGACGGTGTGGAGGATGAGCTCGGTTGCGAGATGGGCGTCGCCGCGACCGACGATGGGGGACGCGTCCATGTCGTCGGCTTTGGGGAGCAGGCCGGTGGAGACGAAGGCGCCGTCGCTGCGAGACGGACGTATCGCGCACGATGGCGGACGCGGACTCTTCGTCGTTGGGTACGGAGAGGTGGAAGTAGCCCCAGTCGATGCGGAGGTCGTCGCCGGAGCGGTTGAGGATGTGCTGGTCGCGCGAGCCGACGGAGAGCACGGTCTGCGTCTCGGTCTGATTGCGCGAGTAGGTGACGGCCTCGCCGGGAGCGTTCACGGCGATGATGGGATCGACGTCGAGGAGGATCGACGACGTCGTGATGAGGTTCTGCCGTCGATCGGATTTGTGGCGAAGCTGATGTAGGTGACGGGGCGGGAGAGGACTGTCGAGGTCGGAGAGGATGGTGGGAGTGAAGAAGGTGAGGTCGAGCTGGACGCCGCCGCCGGTGAAGCTGTAGCGGGTGTGGGTGGGCGTGACGGTATGGGCGATCTGCTGCATGGCGGGGAGCTCGCGTGGGTCGCGCGCCCATGAAGCGCATGGTGTTGCCGTCGACGCGGAGGAGGCCGGTGAGGGGCTGGGGCTTGCCGGTCCAGTGGACGGTGTTGGAGTCGGTGAGCTTGTCGGTATCAGACCAGATGGAGAAGTAGGGGTTGTGGGTGATGAGCGGAGTGGAGGGCGGGCGGAGGGGTTGCTGCTGGGCGATGAGAAGTGGGGTAAAGAGCGTGAGTGACGCAAAGAATCGAAACTTCATGCAAGTCCGCCTTGGGATCGGTATCAGTGGGAATTCATAACGCAGTGGGGCGAGCATATCAGAGAAATCCGAGACTATCGCTCCGCTACCTCACTTGTTGATATTTGTCCTGGCAAGTCGGCGATGACAAATCGCGTATGAACCTTCGACGAGCGGAATCAGTCCCCGTAGTCGGCTTGTGTTTACTTCCCGCCAGCGCTCCGAAATCTCACCTGACGATAGCAGACCAAGTCACTCAATCAGGAAAGGCATCAACCAATCCATCGTATGCTTGTCTTCGGTGCGGCCTAACTTGGTTTACGCGCAGCCCGCAAAGTTTGACCAGAAGAGAATGAACAATATGAAGATAAGCCCCTGGGCTCAGTTTCTCGTACGTACCGCAATGGTACTTGCAATCCCTTCAACCTCGTTCAGCCAGACGGCGTCGTCCAGCACCGTCTTCGTCAACGACCTCATGCCGCAACCCGTCAGTCTGACCGTCGCTCCAGGTCGATTCCTGCTGACGCCGCAGTTTTCGGCTGGCACGACACGATTCAATAGCCCACGGCTGGACGATGCCATCCACGATGCTATTCGGCAGCTCAAGCAAAAGACCGGGCTTGCGCTCGCAGAACAGTCTGCCTCAACAGGAGCCGGCAGCCAGCTGACGATCGCGGTGCAGGGAGCAGGCGAAGAGATTCAATCTATCGACGAGGACGAGTCCTATACACTTTCGGTGACGACCACTGGAGTTCACCTGGAGGCCGCTACCGTCGTCGGAGCCATTCGGGGCTTGCAGACGCTTGTGCAACTGGTGCAATCCTCGGGGAGCGAATACGAATTGCCCGCTGTCTCCATCCGCGATTCGCCACGCTTCCCATGGCGGGGCCTCATGATCGACTGCGGACGCCACTTCGAACCGGTGGATGTTCTCAAACGTACGCTCGACGGCATGGCTGCGGTCAAGCTCAACGTCTTCCACTGGCACCTTACCGAGGACCAGGGCTTCCGCATCGAGAGCAAACTCTTCCCGAAGCTCACCACCATGGGGTCTGATGGCCTGTTCTACACTCAGGAGGACGTTGCCGAGATTGTCCGCTATGCTCGCGCACGCGGAATTCGCGTCGTGCCAGAGTTTGAGATGCCGGGCCACAGCACGGCTTGGCTTGTCGCTTATCCGGAGCTTGCCAGCGATCGCTCCCCCAGCTCGATCCGCCGCGAGTTCGGCGTTTCCGACTTCGCCCTTGATCCTACCCGCGAGGAGACTTACCAGTTTCTCCAGCGCTTCCTCGGCGAGATGGCCGGTCTCTTCCCCGATCCCTACGTGCACATCGGCGGCGACGAGACCGTATCTCCTGAATGGAAGACGAGTCCCAGGATCCAGGCCTTCATGCGTGAACACCAGCTCAAGGACTCTGAAGCTCTGCAGGCTTACTTCAACCAGCGAGTCCTCACGATCCTGACTGGCCTTCACAAGCATATGGTCGGATGGGACGAGATCCTCAACCCTGCCCTTCCCAAGGATGTCGTTATTCAATCGTGGCGAGGCGAGGATTCGCTTGTGAAGGGTGCCGAGCAGGGCTATCAGGGTGTGCTCTCCGCAGGGTATTACCTCGACTCGATGAATGCAGCCGGACAATACTACCTTGTAGATCCTTTACCTTCGAGCGCTCCGCTGACTCCGGAGCAGCGCAAGCTTGTCCTCGGCGGCGAGATTTGCATGTTCGGCGAGCATGTTAATGCGCGCACGATCGACTCTCGCGTCTGGCCGCGAACGGCCGCGATCGCCGAGCGCTTCTGGTCTCCTGAGAAGGTCACTGATGTGGATGACATGTACCGGCGTCTGGACGCCGTCTCCGTGCGGCTTGAAGCACTGGGTCTCCGTCACCTCAGTCAAGAAGATGCCAGCCTGCGTGAGCTCGCCGGAACAGAGCATATCGATGAACTCCGTGTCTTCGCCTCTGTGCAGGAGCCCGTTGGCTTTCACGAGCGATACGATCAACAAAAGACCTCACAGCTCACTGTTCTCAACCGCTTTGTCGACGCAGTGCGTCCTGATCCACCCTCTCGCTACGAGATCGAGCGGCTTGCACGCGACTTCCTGAAGAGACCGGAGACTGATACCTCGGATCGCGATGCTCTCAGGCGTTGGTTCGAGATTATGGCTGCGTCTGTCCCGGCGGTCGAGCGGCAGATGAAGCAGTCTCCGCTGCTCGCCGAGGTTGAGGTTCGCGCCCAGCAACTGCCCGAGCTTGCGACAACGGGCCTGGAGGCCATAAGCTTCCTTTCGTCCGGAACGAAGGCGGCTGCGGGGTGGAAGATGGGCAAGCTGGCTGAGATCGAGGCGGCCAGAAGGCCCGCGGGCATTGTGCGCTTCACCTTTGTTGACTCACTTGCCGCCCTGGTGAACGCGTGTCAGGAATAGAGTCGGGACTTCTCGCAGAGTCCCTAAAGTCGTACTGCTTCCCGGTCCCAATCAACCGGCTTCGGGTTCGTCGCTCTCAAGGAACGCATCGAGACTGTAGTCCGCGGACGCGCCTGCCTCCAGGGCCTCCGTGATCGTCTTACTTAACTCAGCGATTGCGCTCCGGTCTGGCGCGGCTTCGCCAGCTAACTTGATCAAGGCTGGCAACTGGAGCCACCAAATCAACTCGTCATAGGACTCCTTAACGAAATAGGTGTGTCCGTGCGCCTCGTGTACGCCGGTTAACCAGCGGACATCGGGGTCGTGCCATAGGATAGGAGAGAGAGCCAAAGTAACCCGCTTCTGCTCCCTTGGCGCTTTGTCCGGAGCAGAACTCGTAGCAATTGCAGATGCCGCGACGCCCTCAACTGGCAGTGCTTCCGCTCTTTCAGGTGGTGGGCTGGAAGCCTCGGGCGCGCCCACTCCAGCTTCAACTAGCAGGGCAACCTTGATTCGGGCTGCGGCGCGCCAGCTTTCCTCCCCCTTCAATCCCAGTGCTAAGAAGGAATGTGCCAAGGGTTCCCTCAGGCGTAATCGATCAAATAGATCGAGTGCGACACGCTCGGGCCTCACTGCGTCGATCGACTCAGCAAGCAGTTCCAGGACACACCAGCTAAGCACCGGACCCCAAATGGCAGTGGCTATCAATTCGGGGCTGAGGCTAGGCAGTAATCGGCGGGCCCCGTTTTCCCAAGGCTTAGGAAACAGGCTCTCGAGTGCTGGGATTTCCATCGCAGCCCGCACACGCTCGCGGAATTTCCTTTCGAGCAAGACTGAATTCGCCGGTCTGACCGCTAGGGGCTCCCCTTTGCGAGCGCGATACGCAACCTGCGATTCGCGCAGGAAATCCTGGCCTCGTCTCCAGGCTGTCTCAAAGAATTCCTCCTTCTGCAGCTCGACCTTCTTCTGCTTCTCCGAGCCCCTGGCGGCTTGCGGAAGTTCAGCCAGTTCGGCGAGTGTTCGCACGAGCGCAGGGTCTAGCAGGCGGCGGAGGGCATTGTGTGCAGGCCGCAATGCCAGATTGATCAGTTCATCTTCCAAATTGGGGACGCCGCGTCCGTTTAGCTCGTCACACAAGCGGTCCCATGGCTTGTCTGCGGTCCAACGCATCTCGCGCCAATCCATAAAGACGTGGCACTGATAGGCGTGCAGATCGAGCTGCAGTCCCTTTTCTGCGATAGTCGTTGCACGCCGCAGATATTCGAGCCCGGTCAATGTGTCGCGATAGGAGAGGACGGTCGCCGGGTCGCCGCTCAGCTCAAGGCCTTCCCTCAGCCGCTGCTGACGCAGTCCTCCCGAGTGCTTGTCTGCATAGGCTGCCGACCAGTCGATGGTCCCCTTCGTTGTGGAGTGGCGGTTGTTATAAAGAACCAGCCCGCGCCGGTCTCCGTGCCGGTTCGAGTAAGCGAAGACGTTTTCGTCCACGGTTCCGTTTTCGGTGTAGAAATCGTAGAGCAGGAAGTTGCTGCTCTCGGCAAAGAGCGAACGCTGGTGCAGCAAGGGCGCTATTTCGCGCTCATGCCGTTCCACCAGCCAATGGTTCGGTGTCTCGTCATACCGTGGCCTCCGATATTCCATGCCGTACTTCTCGGTGAACCCCTCTATCTGACCGTGACCGAACATCGGCAACCCCGGTAAGGTCGCCATCATCGCTGTAACGCCGAAGCACTTGTCGCCATCGCCAAACTGATCGATAGTCGTGCGCTCGTCAGGGTTGCTCATGAAGTTCACGTAGCGCTTCATGATGTCAGGGTCGAACTCGAGCGTGTTTTTGAGCACCGATCGATATTTTGCGTTGTCTTCGTCACGCATCATGTTCATGAAGGCGCTGTTATACACACGATGCATTCCCAGCGTTCTGACGAAGTAGCTCTCCATCAGCCAGAAGGCCTCGGCCAGCAATAATGTCCCCGGAACCTCGGCAGCGACTCTGTCCACGACTTCCCGCCAGAACTCATGCGGCATATGCGCGTTGAATTCGGCGTTCGACATACCGTACTCAGCACGGGAGGGAATCGCTCCGCTGCTACCGGGTCCGGGAAACCACAGGCGGTGAAAGTGGCGCTTTGCCAGCGTCATTGCCGCGTCGAAGCGGATCACTGGGAACAAGCGTGCCACGTGGAGGATCGTTTGAATCACCTGTTCGCGCACTGCGGGGTTCAGGTAGTCAAGTTGGGCAGTATCGTTCCATGGGAAGCTAGTGCCGTCATTGCCGTGATAGATGTACCTCGTCTCTCCCGAAGCCCGGTCGCGCCGTTGGAATACTACCGCTGCATCCGTCTGTTCGTAGTAGTGGCTTTCGATCTTGATCTCCACCCGCGGGTCGTGTGACAGATCAGGCCCATCAAAGTTATAAGCGGGATACGGTTTGTCTTGCCGTGAGATGAACCAGTCCGGATGTTCAACAACCCACGGCGAATCGATACCCATATGGTTCGGCACCATGTCGCTGGCCAACCGGATGCCCCGCAGATAGGCGCGGTTCCGCAGGTCCACATAGGCAGGTTCGCCGCCCAGGTCGTGGGCAATGTTGTAGTCGAAGAGCGAGTAGGCCGAAGCCACTGCATCTGGGTTTCCACACAACTGCTTGATCGTCTGCGACGCGCGGCTGCGCTCCCAGATACCGATCAGCCAGAGCGAGTTCATCCCGCGACGTGCCAGGGTATCCAGCTCTTCATCCGGGATCTGATCGAGTCGCGTAATCGATCGCCCATGACGCTTACTGAGCTGCGCGAGCCAGACGTAGGTGCTCTTGGCGATCAACACCGCCCCCGGCATCCAGGCCACGTCCGGACTGAACTTCTCAGCTTCCTGGGCCGCCTCGCCAAACTGCGGGACCTCCGACTTGCTCACGATCGAGGGCCATTGCTGCTGCCCGCTCTCCCTGCGTCGTTGTGCTGCCGCTGCTGCGGCGGCCTCCGCAGCGGCCCGGGCAGCCGCCTCAGTTTCAGCATTCGGCGGATTGAATTGCAGCCAGATAGCCAGATCTTCTTCGTGCAGCACCTCGCCTGCGATCGACAATAAGCGGTCGAGACTGTTCCCGATCAGCCGTCTCCACTTTATTTTGATCAGATCAAGTTGCTGCTTCAGCGAGTCTGGAGCGGCCACCGCTGGCGCTCGCAACACGTCAAACAGGCTCTGCGGCTCGGAGTCCTCCATCGGCACAAGGGGTCGTGTCGCAAAGTAGGCCGGCAGCTTCTCCGCGACGCTCCGATAGGCGGTTTGCTCCGCCAGGCCCTTGTCCTCGAACAACTCCTCGAATGGCCGGAAGGCCTCATTGCGGTTGGCCATCCAAAGCAGCACCATCTCTTCCAGCGCGACAGCCCGGTTTGGTGTACCGGTGGTGGAACCTGCCAGCCACTCCTTCGGGGTTTGCGTCCCTTGATAGACGCTGCTGCCCGGAAACTGCTCCACAAAGTTCAGCAGCATCCGGTCCAATTCGTTCGATCCGATGTGTCCCGAGAACCAGGTGAGGGCATCCGTCATTACTGCCGGATCAAGCTCTTGCCGATAGCGCTCCAGCAGTACATGGCTCGCCTCGTCAATCAAACCCATGGCGTAAAGCGCTCCAGCATGCACTGCGCGCTCCGGGTGGTTCCGTACATCACGGACCTGATTCATCCGGTGCGCAAACTCACGGCTTTCCGACACATTTGCGAAGACGACGTTGCCCGTAAAGGAAAAGAGAACTCCCGCGAACTGGTAGCGGTCTCGAGCGTCTTTCGAAATGTGAAATTCCATCATCGTTGAACCTATGCCCCAATCAAAATCTGTTATTCGTCACTTGTCGTAGTGTTGAAACCCCGAACTCAACCCCAGGATTCGCACTAAACCAATACGCAAGATCGTCCATGTGAGTCGAACAAGAATGCCATATCACGTCCGTGTTTGTTTTTAGCCAGCCGGTCAGATCGAAACGTGGTTTGGAAGGCTTCTATGTAAAAGTCTTCCCGCGCCATTTTAGACCCCTGAAAAGCACTCAAAACTCGGCGGTCTAACACTCGATCTGTGCCATCAGCAGTTCAGGGAAGACCCGAGAAGGGCGAAGCAAACCAAGAATATGCCCAGCAAGCTCCGGAACGCCGACAAGGCGGACTGAGTCCAGTTGTCGGAAACTTCAACCGGTCGGGCCCGAACTTGCCGCAAACCGGACTTTGCGGGAGGTTCACAGTCACCTTCCGGATACCCGCCAAGCGATGTGGGAGTGTTGGGCATTAGTCATTTTTAGTGAACGGATAGATGGCCGACCGAGGTGGGGCTCAGTTCACGTGCACTGATTCAACCAGTTCGTGCTCCTCTGCCTTGTCAACGGTCGCCGGTTCTCTTCGTATGTCGATGCTCCCCGTCAGATAAGCACCTTCCTCGACCGAGATGCGCGACACCACGATATCTCCGCACACATCCAACCGCGGCCACAAAATCGGTGCCCCATATCTCGATTTCGGGATGTGGGCATTCGTGCGAACGCATGAATCGACGCTCCGGCGGCAGACCGGCGCCTTCAGTCTGCTCTCGGCCAAAGAGGTCCAGCCAAGCGTCCTCGTCTTCCCGACTCAGCGACCAGACTCCCTCCGCGACCGAAGTCCTCGGCACCCTGCAGGTACTTCCGAACTCCCACTCAGGCCAGGATCGTCGGGCTGTATGTCCTTCATGGTCGTAAAATTGAGATGATCCAACACGTTGCGCCCGTGGAAATACTTCTCGCAATGCTTAAAAACTGCGTGGAAGCCGTGGGCGAATACACTGAATACTTGGTAAATCTCTTGCTCGGAGTCATTCTTGAATCTTTCGAGAAGTCTCGTCGTCCTGTCTCTTGTTCTTGTATGCGGCTTATCTGCGCGCGCCGACGATCTCGGTCAGCTCAGTGAGAGTTTCTGGCGATGGAGAGCGCAAGAGCAGCCTTTCACCAGCGACGATATCCCCCGCATCGAAAGGCCGGACTCCTTTGTCGTCGATTGGTCACCGAAAATAATCTCTGATCGGCTCCAACAGCTCAATTCCTTCGAGCGCCGATGGCAGCGGCTTGCACCTGCTGCCGCAACTTCGATACATGACCAGGTCGACTATCGTCTTCTCGGCTCAGCGATCGCTCGCGTCCGCTGGGAACTGACCATAGAACAGACGTGGAAACGGGACCCGGGATTTTATGTCGATCAAACCCTCGGCTCCGTCTTTGCTCTTCTGCTGCAGCCGCCTCCGTTTTCTGCATCACGCCAGCAGCAGATCGTAAATCGGATGAAGCAGATTCCAACAACAATTCGGGCGGCGAAAGAAAATCTGACCGACATCCGGCAACCATTTGCGGAGTTAGCCATCGCCGCGCTCTACCAAGTCGGTGACCGCACTCGGCGGATGGAAACGGCCCTGGCTCCACAACTCACCCCCGCCAACAATCAGGCGCTTCAAGACGCAACCCCCGCGGCTATCGACGCGCTCAATGACTACCGGGCATGGCTTCAGAAGAAAATGCCGGGCGCCCGCAAAGACAGCGCGATTGGCCGCGAAAACTATCTCTATTTCCTTCGAAACGTCGCGCTGCTTCCCTATACACCGGAGCAGTTGCTCGCCATGAGTCGTCAGGAATGGAGCCGTTCTGTCGCGTTCGAAACCTATCAGAAAGAACGCCTCACCGGCGCTCCACCAGCCCCCATTTTTACCAGCGCAGACGCCCAGATTCAGGCAGAGAAAGCCGACGAGGAGAAGATTCGCGCCTTCCTTGTCGACCAGAAGATCCTCACCGTCCCGGACTGGCTGCATCACTACCGCAACCTGCTGCTGCCGGACTATCTCGAACCCTACCAGGACCTCGGCGAAACTGACGACCTGACCGGACCCACTCGCCTCAACGAGGATGGGACCAGTTACATCCGCACGCCTCGCCCCGACCTCGGCTTCTTCAGACTCTCTAGTGCCCGCGATCCCCGCCCCATCATCGTCCACGAGGGCGTGCCCGGCCATTACTTCCAACTCTGCCTCGGCTGGCGCAATCCCGATCCCATTCGCCGCCACTACTATGACTCTGGCGCAAACGAAGGCATTGGCTTTTACGCCGAAGAGATGATGCTGCAGGCTGGGCTCTTCGACGACAACGCCCACACTCGCGAAACCATCTACAGCTTCATGCGTCTGCGCGCCCTCCGGGTCGAAGTGGATGTAAAACTGGCACTCGGCGAATTCACGCTCCAGCAGGCCGCCGATTACCTCGAGCGCACGGTGCCAATGGACAAAACAACCGCACTCGAAGAAGCGGCGATGTTTGCCGGCACGCCGGGCCAGGCGATCTCCTACCAGATCGGAAAGCTCCAGATCACCCAGCTTCTCGCTGATGCCAGTCGCGCCCAAGGTGCGAATTTTTCCATGATCCGGTTCAACGATTTCGTCTGGAATAATGGCAATGTACCCATCGCCCTGCAGCGTTGGGAGTTACTCGGTGACAAGACCGAGGTCCCCACGCCGCTCCCAGCCCCGCAACAAAAATAACCTACTCAATGAGCCGCGTTTTTTTCGTGTTAATCGACTCCCTACACCAACTCCCAAGCCTTGAGAATCCTGATGAAACATACGAATCGATCTGCTCTTCCCTGCAAAGTTCTCGTGCTCTGTTTGTTTGCGCTCTCCACCACCGCATTTGCGCAGGAGACTCATTCCCAACCCACAAAAAAACTGACGATCGACCGCCTCTACAGCCTTCCCTGGCTCATCGGCACCAAACCCGAAGATCCAAAATGGTCTCCCGACAGTCAACATCTTGCCTTCCTCTGGAATGATGATGGGACGAATTTTTACGACGTATGGCTAGCGGACCGAACGACAGGAAAGCCCATCCGCATCACCTCAATGCCTCGCCCATTCAACCCTCCGGATCCAGGCACTGACATCGCAAAGCTGGAGCAGCAGGCCCGCGCCGAGACCGATCACGGCGTCTCCGACGTCATTTGGGCCCCCGACGGAAAGCATCTTCTCTTCAACTTTCACGGGCACCTTTATCTAGTGCTTCCCGGGCAAACTCCGCATCAGCTTATCGACTCTGACTCAACTCAAACCAGCGTAGCGTCATCGCCGAGCGGCAACCGTGTCGCCTATCTCTCTGGCGGCAATCTTTGGGTCATGACTCTCGAAGGCAATAAACCCGCGGCGAAACAGATCTACGCACCGGGAAAAAACGAAGTCACCGTCGAGGAGTTTCACTGGTCCACTGATGGCAAACAGCTCGCTTTTATCGAAGCCGATGCCAGCCGCGTCCCTACCCGCGGCATCCCCAACTATCTCGGCGACGAAACCACGATGTCCCGCGTCAAGCGGCCGTTCCCCGGTGAACCTTCCGAGTCCCGTCGCCTCGGCTTTATCTCCGCGGATGGCGGAAGTGTGCAGTGGGCCGACCTTGGCGGCGATCCGCTCGATCTCTTCTTCGGTGTCTCATGGTCGCCCGACAGCAAAACCGTCCTCGTCGACAAGAGCGATCTCTACATCAAAGACCGGCGCCTCTTTCTCGTCGATCCTGTCACCGGACAAGCCAAACTGCTGCTGCGCGAAACTGACCCGAAGAATGTCACCGCCGAGTGGTGGTCGGACTGGGCGCCGGACGGCCGCGGAATATATTTCATCTCCGATCGCGACAACGACTACCACCTCTACTACGAGCCCGTCGCAGGCGGCGAGCCAAAGCCAATCACCTCGGGCAAACTTCGCCGTGTTCTCAGCCTCCGTATCACCCGCCGCACACGCTGTCTTTGTAGTCACCAATCAGGGAAAGGTCGAAGAGCGCCATCTCTTCCGCGTGCCGCTCGCGGGAGGCACGCCGCAACGAATCACCGAAACCCCAGGCACGCATTCGCCCGTACCGTCACCCGACGGACAATACTTCGCCGACGTCTTCTCCAACGACACTACGCCGCCCGATCTCTATCTGATCAACGCCTCCGCATCTCAGGCCGCAGGTCACTCCACGCAACAGATCACGCACTCGCCCCTGCCGGAGTTCAACGATTATCACTGGGTCGCCGCAAAATATGTTGACTTCCCCAACGTCAACGACGGCACCATGCTGCACGCACGCCTCACTCTGCCGCCCGGCTTCGACCCGACAAAGAAATATCCAGCAATACTCGGCTCCGTCTACAGCAATACCGTCCATAACCAATGGGGAGGCCGCATCTTTCATCCCACATGGGGACTGGACCAATACCTCGCCCAGCAGGGGTACGTCATTCTCAACGTCGACATCAGCGGCAGTTCAGGATATGGCAAGACCTTCCGTCAACGCATCGGCATGGATTACGGCGGCGTCGATGTCGACGATCTATATAGTGGCGTCAAATATCTCGTCGGGCAAGGATTCGTCGATGAGCATCGCGTAGGAATCTGGGGCAGCAGCTACGGAGGCTTGCTCACAACCATGTCCCTCTTCACGCGGCCCGGAGTCTATCAGGCAGGAGTCGCAGGCGCACCTGCCACGAGCCTCTTTCACGCGCAGACCGGTGAAATGCGTACGATGATGGCTCCGCAGGGTCACATGCAGCAGTACGAAAAATCCTCTTCCTTCCTCAAATCGGGCGGCCTGCAGGATCACCTCATGATCATCCACGGCATGAGAGATGACACCGTGCTCTTTAAGGATTCCATCACTCTTGAGCAACGGCTCATCCTGCAAGGCAAGGACATCGATCTAGTTGTACTACCCAACGCACCGCACGGCTGGGACACCGAGGGCCTTGCCCAGACGCGCTTTGCTTACCGTAAGTTAGTCGATTATTTCCAAAAGTATCTCGGCGAAGAGAACAGACCATAACCAAGAGTGAAGGGTAGCAGTCAGCAACCCCTTGGTCGCCGGACCTTCCCTTCCGCTTCCTGAACCTCAGATCGCACGAAGAGCAGACGAACTGCTTTTCCTCGATGTTTCGGATTGTGAGCCGGCTTTTTAGCAGCCACCCGTGCAACTGTCTGCGGGGATCGGGGCCAAGCCTTTTCGGAGCGCACCCTTACTGGCTTGGGTTGTTTCTTGTACTTGGCGAGGAACGCGGCCAAGGTGTTACTGATCGTGCCAGAAGCACGTCGGCTCCATCCGAGAATAGCGCCAACCGGGGTTTCCGTTGAAACCGTTCCAGGACAGCGCCTGAATCACATGTGTTTTGCAACGTGACTGTCGCGATTCATGATGAGCACCATTGGCGAACTTCATCCCTGCGCTTGCTTTCTGTCGCATCGAGCTACGCGCTCCAAAAAAACCAAGCCATCGCATCTACCCGATGGAGGGTGTGATAGAGTTGCGAGGTTCGCCGGATTGCTCGTCAGCGCGCCCAAAGGCTTATGGGGTCGGAGGTTAACCGACCGGAGCCAAAAATGACACTGGGCCGGGACGTGTGCACTCTTTTCAAGAGAGCAGGTTCACGATGGCTACTCATCGTCTGGTTCGTCTCTCGAAATCCATTCCAGCCGATCCGGAGCAAAATCACATCTGCGCCATCTTCTACGATCAAGATGAGGAATATGCAGCGCTCTTGCCCTATATCAAAAATGGATTCAGAAGAAACGACAAGGCCTTTCATATCGTGGATCCACAATTTCGCGAAGAGCATATACGCCGGATGGCCAGGGCTGGGATCGATGTAAAAACAGCGGAGGCTCGAAATCAGTTGGAGGTGAAAACTTGGGCAGACGGCTCTCGGACGGATGACCATTTCGATCAGTGGAATGTTACGAAGCTGATCGAAGATGCATTGAAAGCTGGGCGCTCCGAGGGATTCCAATCGACAAGGCTCATCGCTCACATGGAATGGCTTCTTGAGGGTCAGCTTTCTCTAGAAGACTTCCTGGAATATGAGGCGCGAATGCATGCGATTTTGGATCTATACAAAGATCCTGTCGTTTTTGTTTATTATGCGTCAAAGTTCGACGCAGGAATCGTATTGGAGATTCTGCGTACGCACTCCGGTGTGATGATCTCCGGCGTGATGCAGCGGAACCCATTTTATATTTCGGCGGAAAAGCGTCTCGAAGAGGTACGAGGAACCCACGCTGGGGCGAGACAGCTGGAAGCAAGTACTTTTTCCGGACGCAGGCTAGCCCGAAATAGCATTCGAGATCTTTTGGCACTATCCAGTATGTCTGCGACATGGATTGGGAGGGAGCCTGGGCAAGTCGCAAAGGACATGGTTGGAATCTTAATGGCCGGTCTGCAATCGGAAGCTGCGTACGTGCGACTCAAGCGAGGTGACGGTACCGAAGTTGAGGTGTTGCAATCAGGCAAATGGCCGGAATTCTCGACGTGGGTGAACAGTGCCGATGCTAAAACCAAAGCCAGGGTTAGCATTCCCGCGCCAAGGAGAATCAAACTCACTGTGGGAGGCGAGATTCTGACCGTGGTTCAGATTCCGATCGGGATGGAGATTGAGGCAGGATCCATTGTCGTCGGCTCCGCCAGGACCAACTTCCCAACCGAGACGGAATCGATAGTCTTATCGGTTGCCGCCAATCAGGGATTGGTGTCATTCGAGAATTCCCGGCTACTCTACCAGCGGGAGCGCACCGAGGCAGAATTGCAGATATTGAAGGAGGAGGTCAACCATGATGCGATGTTTGCTGACATTATTGGCTCGTCTCCAGCTCTGAAAGCTATTCTGTCGAGCATCGCAAAGGTGGCGCCTACGGATTCAACCGTGCTGATCACCGGGGAGACAGGCACAGGCAAGGAGTTGGTAGCGCGGGCGATTCACAAGCGCTCTAAGAGAGCGGAACGACCGTTCGTAGGTGTCAACTGTGCCGCTCTAGCTTCGTCGCTGATTGCTTCGGAACTATTCGGGCATGAAAAGGGTTCGTTTACAGGTGCGGTCCAACGCCGCCTGGGGCGCTTTGAACTCGCGAATGGAGGAACGATTTTTCTGGATGAAGTGGGCGAGCTGCCACTCGAGACCCAAGTAACCCTCCTGCGTGTCTTACAGGAGCGAGTTATTGAGCGGGTTGGAGGCAGTCAGCACGTTGTCGTCGATGTTCGGGTTGTGGCAGCCACAAATCGTGATCTGGAGACCGCCGTGGCGGCTGGCACCTTCAGAGCCGACTTGTATTACCGACTCAACGTGTTCCCCATTCATGTACCGCCTCTGCGCAATAGGAAAGAGGACATCCCTGCTCTGGTCCGCCACTTTGTTGCCGCATATGCAGAAAAGTACGGTAAGAAAATTCGCACGATCGATCGCGGCACCATGGAAATGCTCAAGGCCTATCAGTGGCCGGGAAACATAAGAGAACTACAGAACATAGTTGAGAGGTCCTTGATCTTTTGTGAAGGAGATACCTTCTCAGTTGATGTTGCATGGCTGACGACCGCTCCGTCCCATCACAAGGGAGGCTCTCTGCTCGAAAGTATTATCAAGTACGAGAGAGAAATTGTAGAGAGTGCACTGAAAGAATCCAAAGGCAAGATTTCGGGAGTCACGGGGGCTGCAGGCAGATTGGGAATTCCACCCACAACTCTCGAGTCAAGAATCAAAGCTCTGGGAATCGACAAGACTCGATTCCGCGGCTGAATCGCTTTTCAGGGCTTACGACATCCCGTAAGGTTGCGAGATTTCGTGACGCGACTCGCGATTTTTCCATGTATTATCAATCACTTACAAATGGCATCGAGATTGCTTTCTCCTGGGTGTGCGTGAACCAAACGCACCGCGCTGGGAGGAGTAAGAAACGGTGAATGAGCTGAGTACTTCAAGGGTATCCGACGAGCCTCTCCCTTCGGAGATTCGCTTTTTAGCCGTTGATGATGACCCGCTGATAAGCGATCTTGTAGAGCATCTTCTGATCGCTCGCGGTCTTCCCGGAGAAGCCTGCACCGATGGACGTCAGGCACTGAACATCTTGGAACAGAACAAGTTCCAAGTGGTAGTGTGCGATCTCAACATGCCGGGTATCGGCGGCATGGACCTGCTGGAAGAGGTGCGCACACGGTTTCCCGAAGTGGCATTCGTAATGATGACCGGGACGAACGACGTTCGGCAAGGCATCAACGCCATGAAGGCGGGAGCTTCAGACTACCTGACTAAACCGGTGCAGGCGAACGCGTTGGTGGCCAGCATCATTCGTGCGGTGGGGTCCAAGCGACTCGAATGCGGGCTGGAAGATCCTCGCAAGAGACTCGAAGAGTCCATCGCCCTTCGCAGCAAGCAGTTGGAACATGCGCGTCAACGTATCGAGACAACCTGCAATGAAACCCTGCAAGTACTGGGATCTGCGCTGGATTTGCGCGACAACGAAACCGCTGGGCACTGTCAACGCGTAACCCGCTACTCGCTCGAGTTGGCCAAGGCGATGGGATGCTCTCGCACCGAATGTACCGAGATTGCCCGAGGGGCATACTTGCATGACATTGGAAAGATCGGGATCGGCGATTCTATCCTGCTGAAACCCGCCCTCCTGACTCACTTTGAGCGAGCGGTGATGGAATCGCATGCACGCATTGGATACGACCTGGTGCGGCGGGTCTCGTTCCTAGCCGGTGCCGCGGAGATCGTGCTGACGCATCACGAACGCTTCGACGGCGCGGGTTATCCGCAAGGTCTGGTTGGCCACGAGATACCTCTAGGCGCACGCATCTTTGCCGTTGCCGACACGTTGGATGCGATGACTTCAGATCGGCCGTACCGCAGTGCGCTACAGTTTGCGATTGCACGCGATGAGATCATCCGCGAGTCCGGGCGTCAATTCGACCCTGAGGTTGTAGATGCGTTTCTGTCTTTGCCTGAGGAGACTTGGCTGAGAATTCGCAATGATGCGCGGTCTCTGCGGCAATCCTCGGAGTGTCCATGGGAATTGTTTTTAGGAGAGCTCTGATGCACGTTCATGGATCGCGTCAGAGCAGCGCCAGACCCAGCTTGGCATTACTTTCTTTGGCCTGTCTCAGCTTTCTCGTGCGGTGGCACTTGTGTCACAGGGCTGCCCGGACAGAACAGGCGACCGGCCGGATGCTGCTTGGATCGCTAATGCTGTGTGCAGGTGCTGGGCTCTTCTTGGCTGTACTACATGCGAAAGAGGGGTTCGCCCGGCGCGGCGAGAGACGCAAGGCAGTTGGGTTCGCTGTGCCTGGCGGACCGAGCGAGATACAACTTCGTCTACTGCTCGACAGCACCGCGGAAGGAATCTATGCAGTAGACCTGGATGGCAACTGTATATTCTGCAACTCAGCCGGACTGCGCCTACTCGGTTTTCCGGACATGGAATCGGTGCTGGGCCGAAACATGCACTCGCTGGTTCATCACACGCGCTCCGACGGCAGCCCGCATCCGGCGTCGCAGTGTCACATCTTGAACGCGGCGCGCTTGGCGGAGTGCGTCCACGTTGAGGATGAGCCCTTCTGGCGGATCGACGGTATGCCCCTTTTGTGGAGTACTGGGCTCGGCCAATCATTCACGATGGCAAAGTAGTGGGCGCAGCGGTTGCGTTCCATGACATTACCATCCGCAGGCAAGCACAGGAGGGATTGAAAGATCAAGCACGACAGCTACAGGCACTGTTTGACAACACACGCGACGCGGCGGTGATTGAAGACGGCGACGGCCGCATCGTCGACGCGAATCATGCGGCGGCGGAGATATTTGGCTTGGCTCGGCACGATCTGCTCGGCAGGAACATACGCGAGAGTATGGAGGCAGATTACCCGCTTGACGAGAACTGGGGTACGTTTCTTCAAAAGGGCAGCTTCCGCGGGCAACGGACACTTGTTCGGCCCGATGGAAGTCGACGGATTGTGGATTTTTCCGCGACGGCACACTTCCTGCCTGGGCGCCACCTTGCGTTTTATCGGGACATAACGCAGCAACAAGAGCTCGAAGCGCAGTTTCGCCAGGCTCAGAAGATGGAGGCAGTAGGGCGTCTGGCTGGAGGTGTCGCGCATGACTTCAACAACCTACTGATGGTGATCGGTTGCTATGCAGAGATGGTGCACGAGGAACTTCCACCAGACCACGTCTCGCGAACGCGAACGGCGCAGATTCTTGAAGCCTCTCGCCGGGCGGTAGGCCTGACTGCGCAGTTGCTCGCTTTCAGTCGCAAACAAATCGTATCTTCTGCGATCATCGACCTGAATCAAGTTGTGGGAGAGACGACGACCATGTTGAGACGAATGGTGGGCGAGGATATAGACCTTCGATTCAGCGGCGCTCCGGCCCTGTGGGCAATCAATGCCGACCCCGGTCAGATTGTGCAAGTGCTTATGAATCTGTGCGTAAACTCACGGGATGCGATGCCTCTCGGAGGAGAACTCACTATCGCCACCAGCAATGTGACGTTGCACGACGATGAGCAACATAGGTTCGGAGCGCTGAAGATCCCCGCGGGCGAGTACGTCGCGCTGACGGTGAGCGACACGGGACTCGGAATCAAGTAAAGAGGTGCAGGAGCGCATGTTCGAGCCGTTCTTCACGACGAAGGACGTCGGCAAAGGGACTGGACTTGGGCTGTCCACGGTGTACGGTATCGTGCAGCAAAGCGGCGGCAATATCTCAGTTGAAAGCGAGTTAGGCAAAGGGGCATCGTTTCGCATCTATCTGCCCAAGGCAGCCAGTGAGGGGACCTCCGGCAAGGAAACGGAGCCGGAAGGAGTTCGAGAGGGATCAGAGACGTTACTCCTCGTCGAGGACGAAGATGCCCTGAGGACGACGATCGGCAACTTTCTTCGCTCCCTCGGATACAACGTGCTCGAAGCTAGGTCGGGCGATCATGCGCTCCGCATGGCTAATGATTTCGACGCAGCGATTGATCTAATACTCACAGACGTGGTGATGCCGCGTATGGGAGGGAGAGAGCTGTCAGAGATACTTCAAAGCTCACATCCAAGTATGAAGCAGATCTTTATGTCAGGCTATACCGACGACGCGATTGTGCGGTACGGCATTCGCGACGCGGGCGTAATGTTCTTACAAAAACCATTCACAATGACCGTATTGGCGAAGAGAGTTCGAGAGGTACTCGCAACTGGAGAAGTGGCGTACTTAGATGTCAGCTAAGGTGAAGAACGTCGAGTAACGGCCTCAGAATGGCACCGGCTGATTCGTACTGACGACAACACTCCTTATAGGCAACTGCGAATGTCAGGCTCGGCTGCTCGGGCTAATTGGAACCGGCTCTGAACTTTTGTTCAACCCACACTTTGTGGAACGGTGCGACCTATCTTTGGATCATCTAGATTCCAGTTGCTTGCGGAGTCTTCGGCAGCCTGCCTTTGAAACCATCTCGCTTGAGTCCGGACCGGATCGATCCCACAGGCGGTGTGATCAGCTCGACTGCCAACTCTTCGAGGCTGCCACAGTTCCGCAGCGAGGGAGATGGCGACCCCCCTTTCAACTTCTTAACGAATATATCTTCGGCCCCTCGCTTCACGCAGCAAGAGACTGAGCCGATAACTACGCATCACCGGTTTTTACGCCACGCGTCAGGAGTCGTCCCTACGCGCTGGCGGAATGCCCGCACGAAGTTGACCGAAGAGCTGAACCCAACCAGTTCGCTAATCATCTGCACCGGCAGTTTCGTGGTGCGGAGCAGATGCCTTGCTGTCGCCATTCTCTGTTCCAGCAGGTATTGGTAGGGTGTCTGGCCTGTGCTGTTGCGGAACTCGTGTGCAAAGTGCGAGGAGCTCACACCTAGTTCTTTCGCGATCGTTTCCAGACGTACATCCTCGCCAAGGTTCGCGTTTATGAACTCCATTGTGCGCTTTAGCCTGGATAGGCTAAGGCCGCCCTTCAAAGTGGGTCTTCTGACTGGGTTCACAACGTGATTCTGTATCAATCGTGTCTTCAGACCCATGGTGAGCAGATCGGCGTATAAACCACCAAGAGGCCAGTGACTCCGAGCCTGGTCTCCCATCTCCGTTACAATCTGCCGCAAGCCTTGATCTCTGAACGACCAGTTCACCCTAAATTCCGGTATCCACCGGGGAGCGATATCTTCGGCGAAGCTGGAGAGGGAATGTTGATCGACCGAAAGAATAAGTCGCTCAGACCTTCCTCTCCAACGCAGACGATCTCTGGTGCCCGCAGGAATCAGGATCAGTGAGCCTGGCTCCGTTCGCGCTACAGCGTTCCCCTCAGCCGACCACCACTCAAACTCTTCATTTCCAGCCAATTGGAGGTGGAGACAAAGGTCAGGGTGCTCGTGTTCAGGGATTTCGCTCGCCTGAACGAAGTGCCTTTCGAGCAGGACATCCTTCCATGGCTGCTCACACAGGCTTTGCTTCTCCTTGGCGACGAGCAGGGGCACCAAATGCTTACCCCGCACGACTGAAATGCGACGTGGCGCTTCGTGCTCCTTCGGGATGTCCGGAGTCCTCAAACATCAATCTTCGCAGGAATTGCATATTCTTCGCAGGAATTGCATATTGCCGTGCCAGTCGCCGTCCGATACTGATGCTCAGGAGGGAACATGAGAAGCCTAATGGAGTTTGTCAGTGAGAGTTTTATCTGGGGAGTCGGCATCACGCGCCCACAACCTACTCAAAGGCGGCTAGCCGCTATTTACATCACAGCAGCCCTCGTGGGAACAATCGTGGTTGCGGCAGGATTTTTCTTCTTCCTCGTGGGCCGCATTTAGAGGTAGCGTTTCTCCGATGAACATGAGCGGTGGACAGGTTCGGGCGGGTTTACGGAACGAGGAGTTTGTTCCGTTTTTCCAACCAGTAGTGACGCTTCGTACGGGCGAAGTTGCTGGAGTGGAGGTACTTGCCCGATGGCGGCATGGGGGTCTTGGCATTGTGCCTCCCGGAGCATTTATCGCCACAGCAGAGCAGGAAGGCTTGATTGGCGAGCTGACGGCCATGTTGATGGGGAAAGCCTTCAAAGCCGCCGGAATGTTGCCCGATCCGCAGTGGCTGGCCGTCAATATCTCGCCGCACCTGCTGCGTGACCTGGCGCTTCCAAAACGAATTCGCGAGGCAGCCGAAGCGGCTGCTTTCCCTCTAAACCGGGTCGTGATCGAGATTACGGAGAGCGCCCTGGTGGAGCACCTTGAGCATGCGCAAGCAATCGCGAGGGAGCTCAAGGCGCAAGGATGCCGGTTAGCGCTTGATGATTTCGGTACGGGCTACTCCAGCCTGCTCAATCTACAGTCCCTGCCCTTTGATGAATTGAAGGTCGACCGCAGCTTCGTGGGATCGATGACGGAACGGCGGGAGAGCCGAAAAATTGTCTCAGCAGTCGTGGGTCTGGGTCAGAGCCTGGGTTTGGAAACCATTGCTGAGGGAGTTGAGACCCAGGAACAGGCAGAGATGCTGCTGTTGCTTGGGTGCGAGATGGGGCAGGGGTGGCTTTTCGGCAGACCTGTTCCTGCGGAACAGCTAAGCGACGTAACTCGCGCCCGAGCGCCCGTTAAGTTGCGGCTCCACCTCCAGCTTCTGGAGGGACATCTCCCACAATTCTCCTCCTGGCCAGCGCCTCTCCCATTTGCAGGCACTCTATGACGGTGCTCCCGTCGGCCTTGCCTTCTTGAGCCCCGGCTTTCGGTACATCAACATCAACCGGCAACTTGCGGAGATGCACGGTGCGCCGGTTCACGAGCATCTGGGCAAGCTTGTCAGCGAGATGATTCCGGCGCTGTACCCACAGCTTGAACCGCATATGCGGCGCGCTCTGGCAGGAGAACCCGTCACCGCTGTGGAGATAATGGATCCGGTAACCCAGACAGGGCACGATCGGGCATTCCTGGCGTCCTATCTACCCGCCTTCGATGAAGCGGGCGAGGTCGTGGGCATCTCTGTGGCAGTCATCGATATCACCGCCCGCAAGCGAACTGAAGCGGCACTGCGGGAGAGCGAGGATCACTACCGCCACATGGTGGAGTTGAACCCGCAAATCCCATGGGTGCTCGACGATAAAGGAATGGCTACCATGATCAGTCCACGCTGGAAGCAGATCACGGGCATGAGCGAAGAGGATTATCGCGGGCGAGGATTCATCAGCGCGCTTCACCCTGCGGACCAGAAGCGCGTGGTGGAAACGATCGAACATTCACTCCGCACCGGGGACCCGATCGATGTGGAATGTCGCGTCCGGACCTCCAGCGGAGACTGGCGCTGGATCCATTCGCGCGGAGCTCCGCGGCGGGACGAGACAGGAAAGATCATCCGGTGGTACGGCAGTGCGGACGACATCGACGCCCAGAAGCGGCTTGAGGAAGAACTGCGGAGGCGAGTAGGCGAAGGGAACTTCCCATCCTCCGAAATCGCTTGAGCGTGGGTAATCCGTGTGACTCGAATGCTGATTACCCAGGATAGGTAACGATAAATGGGATGAGCAGGTCCTCCGAAGGAGGAGCAGACTGTTCCATGAAGAAGCCAGCGCAGCGCCTCATCGCTGAAGTCCCACGCAGACAGGCCAAGGTTGAGATCACGATCGGTATCGACCTTGGCGACGTCTGGAGCCATTACTGCACCCTCAACCAGGACGGAGAAGTGGTCGACCGTGGCCGCTTCAGAACCACCCCGAAGGCGATCGAGAAGTGGTTCACCGACGTGGCTCCAGCGCGGGTAGCGATGGAGGCCGGGACACACTCGATCTGGATCAGCGCACAGCTGCAGGAACTAGGCCACGAAGTGATCGTGGCGAACGTTCGCGAGTTGCGGGCGATCTCGCACAGTGACCGGAAGAGCGACCAAGTGGATGCCGAGAAGCTGGCAAGATATGCGAGGCTTGATCCGAACATCTTGAGGCCGATCGCGCACCGCACCGTCCAGCAGCAAGAGGCGCTTACCCTGGTTCGTGCGCGAGCTCTGCTGGTGCGACTGCGCACGGCGGCAGTGAACGCGGTTCGTGGCCTAACGAAGTCGTGTGGATATCGTATGCCTGCCTCGGCCACAACGTGCTTCGCTCAGCGTAGCCTCGCTGTTATGCCGCCTGGACTGGCACAGGCGCTCGGTCCGGTGCTCCAGCAGATCGCGGAGATAACGGTCAAGATCAAGCAGTATGACCGCCAGATCCAGCAGCTCAGCCAGACCGAGTATCCGGAGACGCAGGCGCTGCTGAAGGTTCACGGCGTCGGCCATCTCACCGCCTTGACCTTCGTGCTGACGCTCGGCAGCAAGGAACGGTTCGGACGAAGTCGTGATGTGGGTTGTTACCTAGGCTTGCGACCGCGGCGAAGTCAGTCCGGAGATCATGATCCTCAGCTCGGCATCACCCATGCCGGCAACGCATATCTCCGAAGCCTGCTGATCGAGTGCTCCAACCACATCCTGCGACCGCATGGAAAAGACTCGGCGCTGCGACAGTGGGGTCTGCACTTGGCCGCCCGAGGTGGTAAGCAGGCCAAGAGTAAGGCCGTCGTTGCAGTAGCACGCAAGCTGGCCGTGTTGCTCCATCACCTCTGGAGCACCCAGGAGCCGTACATGCCGTTCTACGAACAAGCGGCCTAAAGATGATCCTGTTTACCCGTTGCGACGACACCGTGTTCCGATGACTGCGTGCGCGTTTTGGTCTTCCAAGGCCGACCGATAAATGGCAGCATCGACTCTCCTCTCGAACCCCAACCGGCACCGAGCTTGCTTCAAGACAGCTCATCCAGAGTGCGAATAGAAACCCGGTGGAGAGCAACGAAACCAAGAGCAACAACAAAAGCAAAAGCCCGATGAAGGAAAAAACAAAGAACAAAACCTTGACACTAGTGACCTGCTCATAGAAAACGCGCTTGTCGTCACTTGGCCGTATAGCCGGTTTTTCGTCCAAGTGGAACCGACCGCATTGCTCGTCATTGCCCGCTAATCGAAAACATCGAGATGTCGCGATGCAGTCGCCGACAGAACGGGCGTACCATGTTTACGGGTGCGGGAAATGCAGAGCGCAGCCATCTAGTTACAGGAGCCCGGGAACGTGCTTATTTATATAAAGGCTTGAAACATTTCCGTTCTTCGATCGTCTCTAATCACTGGATGCACGAGGGCAAGTCAAGGCTGCGGCAGATGGCTGTCAGCCAAAGTTCTGTTCTAGCCACCACCGCGCGAGAGCGTGCCCGTTATAAACGACTTTGTTTTCTGTGTTCTTTCGCGCAGGCCGAGCGAATGTTGCGAGGTGCACGATGCAACACCTGAGAGCGCTTCTCTCTTCCAGCCCTTACATGCCTCATGGGTACTGTTTCCTGTGGAACCCTGGCCTGGTCGGTTTGCATGTTATTTCTGACTCATTGATCGCGTTGTCTTATCTTTCGATACCCTTCACGCTCGGTTACTTTGTCCGCAAACGCCGGGATCTGCCATTTCATTGGATGTTCCTCTGCTTTGGGGTTTTCATTCTTGCCTGCGGCGTCACACACGCGATGGAAGTGTGGACCCTTTGGCACGCGAACTACTGGGCTTCGGGATCGATCAAAGCCCTCACCGCTCTTGCCTCAATAACAACGGCTATTTTGTTGGTGAAGCTGATTCCACATGCCGTTGCCCTTCCAAGCCCTGGGGCCATGCGGCTTGAGATCGCAGAGCGGAGACGCGCTGAAGAGGCACTTAGCCTGGCCAAGATGGAACTGGAGCGCCGGGTCGACGAGCGAACCCGGGAGCTGAGGGAAGTCAATGAGGAACTGATCCGTGAAATTGAACAGCGCGAGCAACTGGAGCGAACGCTGAAGGATAGCGAAGAACAGCTTCGGCTTGCACAGGAGGCTTCAGGTCTTGGGGTGTGGGACTGGGATCCCCGTGCGGACAAGTCTGTGTGGTCCGCTCAGCATTTTCGAATTTTTGGCTTTGAGTCAAACCTGGACACGCTTGACCTGGTAAGCTTTGTTGCGCTGGTCCATCCTGAGGATCGGTTAGCCGTGCGGCTTTCTATTCGCGAGGCGCTTCGACCCGGCGGTGAATTCGAGGCGGAGTACCGGATTCTTCGGCAGAACGGTCAACCTCGCTGGGTGATGAGCAAGGGGCGGACCTATTGCGACCAGGCGGGTCTGCCCTTCCGCATGATCGGCGTGACTCTGGACGTCACCGAGCGTAGAGAGGCGGAGGAAGAACTACGTCGCAGTGAAGAACGATTTCGTCTGCTGATTGAGGGCATCGCGGATTATGCAATTTTCATGCTGGACCCGGCGGGATTCGTCACCAGTTGGAATAGCGGAGCGGAACGTATTAAAGGATACCGGGCGCAGGAAATCATCGGACAACACTTCTCCTGCTTTTATGGCGACGAAGACCTGCGCAAGGGCAAGCCCGCAATGGCACTGCGGGAAGCGGCGGCACAAGGCCGATTCGCAGACGAGGGGTGGCGGCTACGCAAAGATGGGTCACGCTTCCGTGCGAATGCCATCCTTACGGCACTGGTCGACCAGCAAGGGGAGCTGATTGGTTTCGCCAAGATTACGCGTGACCTGACGGAAAGCCGGCGGGCGGAAGAGGCCATCCAGGCAGCTCAAGCTGAACTGGCGCGGGTGGTCAGAGCGACCAGCCTGGGCGAGCTGACCGCGTCGATCGCGCATGAGATCAACCAGCCGCTGGCCGCAATCGTCAACAATGCCAATGCCAGCCGGCGGCTACTAGCCATCCCGGAACCGGATCTGAAAGAAGTCCGACAGGCTGTGGACGATATTGCGGAGGCGGGAACACGGGTAGGCGAAATCATCTCACGCATCCGTGGGCTGCTGAAGAAGGCTGCTCCGGAAAGAAGCCCGCTGGATATCAACCAGGTGATTCACGAGACGCTGGCGCTGATCCCCGGTGTGCTGGAAACGCAACACATTTCGGTGGAGATGGAATTGGAAGTTGCGCCCCCGCCGGTGCTGGGCGACCGGGTGCAGCTGCAACAGGTTCTGCTGAATTTATTGATGAACGGCATCGAGGCGATGCATTCGATTCTTGATCGGCCGCGCGTCCTGATGATCCGCTCGGACGCACTTGGCTCGAGACTGGAGGTCGCCGTGCAGGACTCCGGCACGGGGCTTGATCCTCGGCATGTTCCCCGTATCTTCGATACATTTTTTACTACCAAGGCAAGCGGAATGGGTATGGGGTTGTCCATCAGCCGCTCGATCATTGAAGCCCACAGCGGCCGACTGTGGGCCAGCCACGATCCCACTGCCAAGGGCGCAACCTTCCACTTTTCTCTGCCCACCACGGGTAGCTAGCCATGATCGACACTCTCCCGGTTGTATTCGTCGTGGACGACGAACTTTCGGTTTGTATCTCGCTCAAAAGACTCTTGCGATCGGTAGGCCTCGAGGCCCGGACCTACGCTTCAGCACAGGAGTTCCTGGGCAGCGAACGTCCGGACGCACCGGGATGTCTAATACTGGACGTCCGCCTTCCTGGATTGAGCGGACTTGATCTTCAACAAGAACTGACTGCGGCCAAAATTGACCTTCCTGTCATTTTCATCACCGGACACGGCGACATCCCAATGTCGGTTCGAGCCATGAAGGCGGGTGCCGTCGAATTCCTTACAAAGCCCTTTCGCGAACAAGACCTGCTTGAAGCAATCGAGCGTGGGATCGGACAAAACCGCATTACCAGAAAGCACAATGCTGAAATCCGCATACTGCAACGGCGGTATGCATTGTTGACCCCGCGCGAGCGAGAAGTTTTTCCTCAGGTCACCGGCGGTTTGCCAAACAAGCGGATTGCCGCGCAGCTTGGCGCAAGCGAAAAAACCATTAAAGTGCATCGTGGCCAAGTCATGCAGAAGATGAGAGCCGAATCTCTTGCCGATTTGATCCAAATGGCTGCGAAGCTGCGACTCCCGCCAAATTGATCCCGACCTTCTAGGACCAAGGTCCAATAGACAGACCGAGGTGCCGGAGTTATTTTCAGTTTATGACAAGGCAGGTAAAGCAAATGATTCCACTACTGGTGGTCACTCAAGGGAGATTGGTGAGCTTGTCGTTCTGTGGTCCGGATTAAACTCTATTTGCTCAGAGCTGTCGAAGCGGGAGGTACGATCATGGCTGAGTTGCCTCTAATAGCGATCGTGGATGACGACCATTGGATGCGAAGGTCTCTCCAACGGCTCCTCAAATCCGCTGGATACCGGTCTGAATCCTTCATCTCTGCGGAGCATTACCTGGCAGCCCGCAATCATGAGGAAACCGACTGCATCATCCTGGATATAGGGCTCCCTGGGATGAACGGATTTGAGTTGGAGCGCCTTCTGACAGCAGAACACAAGCGGCTGCCGATAGTATTTGTCTCCGCCCGCTACGAACCTGAAGTACGCGACGAGGCAGCGCTGGCGGGAGCTGTCGCTTTTCTAGGCAAGCCGTTTGACGATAACGCCTTGCTCGATGCCATTTGTACAGCGCTCAAATAACGAAATGTAGCACATCATCACGTGTCATTCCGAAAATCTACATAGCCGCAGATGCAATGGTTCTGGCTTCTCCAATTTAGTTTGCCACTTTGGCTGCGTGTCTTTGTGACATAGCCCCAAAGTGCGGTACAGGCAACACTCCAGGAGATCAAAATGCAGACTACCAAGATAATGGTTGATGATACGGTGTGGGAATCCGAGTCTCTTCTCAAGGTATATACCGTTTTGATCGCGGACGACCATCCGATCGTGCGCGAGGGATTGGCAACACTGATTAACCGCAGATCTGACATGCGTGTCGTCGCCGAGGCTGCCGATGGGCGGGAAGCGGTGGAGAAATTTGTCGCCTATTCTCCTGACATTGCCCTGCTCGAATTAAGACTGCCGCTCATGGATGGAGTGGAGACGGTGATGGCGATCCGCGAGAAAGTGCCGGCTGCGCGTCTCGTCATCTTCACCACCTGTCAGGGCGAGGAAGACATCTATCGCGCCGTAAAAGCGGGCGCTTATGGATATCTGCTGAAGGACACGCCGCTGAACGGAGTGGTCGAGTGTATTCATGCCGTGGTGCAGGGGAAGAGATGGCTCCCACCGGCGGTGGCGGGGATGCTGGGCAAGCGAGTCGCGGCCCGGGGATTGACTGCTAGAGAATTGGAGGTGATTCGT
Organism: uncultured Acidobacteriaceae bacterium; assembly: GCA_963802695.1. Classification (GTDB taxonomy): domain Bacteria; phylum Acidobacteriota; class Terriglobia; order Terriglobales; family Acidobacteriaceae; genus Edaphobacter. The sequence continues at coordinate 75,700 of CAWDJN010000006.1, read as the reverse complement.
GAGTTGACCAACGGCAAGTGCAACAAGGAGATAGGCTGCGTACTCAACATCAGCGAAGCGACTGTCAAAGTTCACATTACGCATATTTTGGAAAAGCTCAGGGTTACGGGACGCACCGAAGCGATTAACGTAGCCGTTAAACGCGGGTTGGTGCATATGGATTCCGCCGCAGTTGCATGAAGCCTTTCTAACAGGACGAAGAGGAAGAAGTGGCCGGCTTGATCGGGCACTCAGCTACTCCAAAAGTAGTAGAGCATTGTAGGAGCTCGAGTCAGGTCTCTGGTAGAGCGAACCTCAGAGCGCATCTTTATCCGCATGTGTAGTTGTTTTTGTACTGTTCTCTCGCTAGCATCCAGCGATGAAAGTTCAGGAGCTGGCGATGATGACTGTGGCTTCGACTCTGGTCACTCGTCTCGTAACGGCGCGTGATCACGTTCGAGGACCCGCCTCAGCAGCGGTGACTCTGGTTGAAAAACCGGCTCAACCGCATGATTTGTTCTCACGACTTCAGGCCTCAACGAAGGGAAAGACCATGAACAACGCTAAGGTACAGGTACGGACTCGAACACCTCAACAATTTGTCAGCATGCTTCTCCGCAAGAGCCGGGGTTGGTCCCACGATGGGCGTCCAGATGAAGCGCATGCATCTTATGCATCTCGCCCACATTGCTCTGGTCATCTCGAACCATGGATTGAGAGATGGGGCTCAATCCGCCTGCTGCTCCTGGTGTGCCTAGTCCTGATACTTGGGGGGCAGCCCCTAGTATCGTTTGCACAGCCGGTGGCACTGAGTCCGACCCAGTTGGATCACCTCGTGGAGCGAATCGCACTGTATCCTGATCCCCTCCTGGCAAATATACTCACCGCTTCGACCTACTGGAGCGAGATTCCTGAAGCTGCATCCTGGGCAGATCAGCACAGCTATCTGAAAGGGGATGCTCTGGCTCAGGCCATGCAGGCGGACCATTTGCAGTGGGACCCCAGCATTCTGGCCTTGTTGCCTTTCCCTTCGGTTCTGGACATGATGGCACGGGATCCGGCATGGACGGAGCAACTCGGTAATGCGGTCCTGACGCAGGATGCGGAGGTTATGGATGCCGTGCAGCGGATGCGCCGGAAGGCCAGAAACTACGGCTACCTGATACCGAACAGCTACTGTAACGTAGTCGATGACGGAGGGTATATTCAGATCCTGCCCGTCAATCCAAATGTGATTTACGTTCCCTTTTACGACCCTCTCGTGGTCTTCGCGCCACCGCGGCCTGGCTTCGCGATTGCGGGCGCAATCCGCTTCGGCCCGGGAATCACCATTGGTGCGGCATTCGGTGGATGGGGATGGTGGCTTGGCTCAGGATTTCGCTGGCCTTCACACACCATCCTGATCGATCGCCGTCCATGGACTCGAGTGTGGGTCAACCGAGTTGGATACGTTCAGCATTACGCGCATCCATGGGTGCGACCGGTAGCGCCGCGCGTGGAGGTACATCGGTTGCACAGGTGATACGTTGATGATGCTTCCGGATCTTTGCGCCATCCTGATCCGCAGCTGCTAAAAAAGGCGGTCCCACCTGAGAGCCAAATAATCAAGCATTTACGGCTACCTCACCAATCGACGTCGCCGAATTTCATTCAGTCCTTTTGATTTTCCCTGGAGGCCCAAACTTCCCTACGGCATCTTACAGTCGGCGAGAATTGTAGAGTGCGTGAGTTCACGGCGGCGAGAACGCTCTGTTCGTTCATCTGAACATAAACGACGTACGAGGCTCTTCTAAACCTAAGGTCGTACGAACGGGCCCTACCACAGACCTGGATATTTCTATTCGCTCTGAGGAATTGTGCCCGGTGGGTCCGGGCGCTAGCATCGACATCCATATAGACATGAGCGCGAAAATTTCTATTTTGGGATTGGGGATCATGGGCGCGGCGATGGCGCGTAGCGCTGCTCGCGGCGGTTTGAAAACCACGGCGTGGGATCGGTCGCCCGAACGCGCCTCCGGTTTTGCTTCCGACAAGGTCCAGATTGCACAATCCGCGCGGGATGCGGTTCAGGATGCGGACATCGTCGTCACCATGGTGTCGAACGCCGATGCGGTGCTGAGCATCATGAAGGAACGAGAGGTCCTGCCGGCCATGAAGCCGGGCGCGGTTTGGATACAGATGTCGACGATTGGGGTCGCGGGGACGGAACGCGCCTGGCGCCTGGCCAGCACACGACCCGAGATCGGGTTCCTGGATGCGCCGGTTTCGGGCAGCAAGGCTGCGGCGGAACAAGGGAAACTCGTCATTCTTGCGTCGGGCGACCAAAGTCGCTTCGGCGCGACAGCACAGCCATTCTTCGATGCAATCGCAGTACAGACACATTGGCTCGGTGATGTGGGACAAGGAACGCGCATGAAACTTCTGTTCAACGCCTGGATAGCGGTCCTCATGGAAGGGGTCGCGGAAGTTTCTATACTTGCGGATGCACTCGAGATCGACCTGGGCCGGTTCGCGTCACTGGTCTCGGGCGGCCCCCTGGTTCCGGCGTGGGCAGTGGCTAAATTGCAGAAGATAAAAGAAGGGCGCACCGCGGAAACGGAATTTCCGCTTCGCTGGGCACACAAGGATGTTCAGCTTGCAATCGCAGCGGCAGGAGAAGAGCGTGCCCGGCTTCCGATCCTCAACAAGATCGACACTACCTGGGCAGAAGCCGAACCCGGCTTCGGAGCAGACGATCTTAGCGCTATCTACCTGGCGCTTAGCAATGGAGTGAAGCGATGACCACCTTATCAACCCTTCCAAAGGTCATGAAAGCTGCGGTTGTGGATGCGGCGGGGCCACCCGAAGCCATTCACATCAAAGAGGTGCCCGTACCCGCACTGCCGTCTAACCACGTCCTTATCGCGCTCGAGTATGTGGGTGTGGGCATATGGGACGCTGAGCAGCGCGCAGGATCCTGGGGATCGGTCAAACCGGGAACAATCATGGGTGCAGATGGGAGCGGAACAATCGCTGCCGTTGGCAGCCATGTGACAAAGTTCCATATAGGCGATCGCGTTTACTCTTACAGCTACGGCAACGGCAGCGGCGGATTCTACGCGCAATATGTCAGCGTTCCGGCTGACAGGGTAGCTCCAGTTCCCGGACACCTGCAGATGAAGATCGCGGGGGCGATGCCGTGCATTGCATTGACAGCTCAATCCGGCCTGGAAACTCTGAAAGCGACTCGCGGTCAAACCTTATTAGTGTTCGGCGCGAGCGGCGGCGTCGGTTCCTGCGCGGTCTGGCTGGGCAGCGAGAAAGGGGCAACGGTCGTGGGCACAGCGCGGCCCGACGCGCAAGAGTATGTTCGGTCGCTTGGAGCTGCGCACACCGTCGATCCAAATTCCGCGGAACGCGAGGGCGTAATCAAGCGCGCGGCCAAGGATGGGTTCGACGCTGCCTTGGTCACGGCCAATAGTGATTCGTTGGCTTATTTCTTTTCGCATCTGAAACCGGAAGCGCCGATTGCCTTTCCGAATGGCGTTGAACCCAAACCACACTTCAGCGGCCATCCGGTTTCAGCATTCGATGGTGCGATGTCGCATGAGGCGTTCGAAAAGCTGAATGCAGCGATCGGTACAAGGACCCTCCCGCTGCGGGTCCAGGTCTTTTCATTCAAAGACGTGGCTGCAGCTCACCGCAGGATTGAAGAAGGGCACGTCGTCGGAAAGATCGTCCTGCACGTCGACTTATAGACTTGCCCGCGCGCGGTGCCGCGGGATCCATTGATCCACATCGTCCAGTATGACCTCGTCAACGTAGCACCAGCCCCAATTCTCACCGGGCTCGAAGGAACGCATGATGGGATGGCTGGTGCGATGGAAATGTTTGGTGGCGTGTTTGCCGGGGGACTGGTCGCAACAGCCGACGTGGCCGCACTCCAGGCATAAGCGAAGGTGAACCCAGTAACTCCCGGTCTTTAAGCACTCTTCACAGCCTTCGGGAGTGCGAGGGGATACGGGTCGAATCTGGTCCAAATGGGAACAGGCTGACATGGTTATCTTCCTTTCAGTGGCCGGCTAAATAACGATGAACAAAGGTGACAGCCATTGCGCCTTCCCCGACAGCCGAGGCGCATCGCTTCACGGAGCCATGGCGAACATCGCCGGCGGCGAACATTCCGGGAAAGCTGGTTTCCAGATAGTAGGGTTCGCGATCGAGCGGCCATGTCCCGGCAAAGCCACTGTGCTGTCGCAAATCCGGACCGGTAACGAGATAACTTTGTTCGTCGCGCACCAGGCCGGCTTCTCCGGCCCAGTTCGTGTTGGGAAGACCGCCGAGGCATAGGAAAAGCCAGCATGCGTTGATCGTTTCCTGCCGCCCGGTCAAATTATCGATGAGAGTAATGGCTTCCAAGTGGTTGTCGCCATGCAGCTCAACGACTTCAGTATGCGGTCTTACCTCGATCTTAGGCGAGGCCGATATGCGATCGATCAAATAGCGGGAGAGCGTTTCCTTCAAGCCATCTCCACGAATCAGGATGTAGACTTTTCGCGCATAGCGGGAGAAATGTATGGCCGCCTGTCCGGCGGAGTTGCCGCCACCGACCACGAAGACGTCCTGGCTGCTGCACAGCTCCGCCTCGCTGGTGCCGGCGCCGTAGTAGACGCCCGCGCCGCGCAGCCGTTCTTCGTTCCAGAGGTTGAGGCGGCGGTACTCAACACCGGAGGCACAGATCGCGGCGTGCATCACAAAGCTGGTGCCATCCGCCAGATGGCCGATTGACTTTCCGGGCACGAGCTCGGCACGCACCCCCTCATGCAGCAGAAGGATCTCCGCTCCAAAGCGGCTAGCCTGGTCGCGGGCACGTTTCGCGAGGTCATTGCCGCTGATGCCCTCCGGGAATCCCAGGTAATTCTCAATCCTGGAACTGGTACCCGCCTGTCCGCCTACTGCGTAGCGCTCGATCAGTAGTGTTTTGAGGCCCTCGGATGCGCCGTAAACTGCAGCACTGAGCCCGGCGGGGCCGCCGCCCAGGATGGCCAGATCGTATTCTTCGCTGGATGGCTTTTGGAACCAACCTAACTTCTCCGCGATCTGGCGAATGGTTGGATTGTCCAGCCTGGCGCCGTCGGGAAAGAGGCAAACCGGCAGGCGGGGGTCGTGGAGATCGTTGACCTGGGCCAACTCCCGCGCCTGCTGATCAGAGGTCAGTTCGATCCATTCGAAAGGAACATTGCTGCGGTATAGAAAATCACGCAGGCTGTAACTAGTGGAGGAACCGTGGATGCCCAAAAGCCGTAACCGAAACGGATGTTGCGTGGCGGGCGCGCTCATTTTATCTGCCTCACAAGATCTACAACATTGGGAGCCTGGCAGGACGCGGACCCAGGGGGAAGGCCTTGTCGATGCGGGCGATGTCTGCTACAGACAACTGGAAATCTCCGGCACCCGCATTTTCTGCGGCGTGCTCGGGAGTCGAAGCTTTGGGAATGGTAAAGAGTCCGGGGCAGCGCACGAGGAACTGGAGCGCCACCTGGCGAGGGGTGGCATGCTGCAATTCGGCTATTTCGTGCAACACTCGCCCGCCCTGCGAGTGTGGCGCCGGGAATGCTCCGTGACCTAGTGGACTGTATCCCACCACGGCTACTTTGTGTTTCTGACACCAGGGAATGACAGCATGTTCAATGGCCCGCTCCTGGAGGTGATAAAGGACCTGGTTACATGCGGGCAGACTTTCGCCGGCGATGCTCCAGATTTCTGCCAAATCGTCGACATCGAAATTGCTCACACCCCAGGAGAGGATTTTTCCTTCGTCACGCAGCTGCTCGAAGGCGGCGACGGTTTCCTCCAGCGGATGGCGCCCACGCCAGTGCAGGAGGTAGCAATCCAGGCGGTTGGTCTTGAGGCGAAGCAAAGATTTCTCACAGGCCTTGATGGTTGTGTGCCGCCCGGCATTCTGAGGGAGAACCTTTGAAACCAGAAACACTTCCTCGCGCCGCCCGGCAATCGCCTGGCCCACCAGCTCTTCAGCGGCTCCGGAGCCGTACATCTCAGCGGTATCAATGTGCTTCATGCCCCGATCGAGCCCGAGGCGCAAAGCAGCGATGGCTGAAGCAGGGTCTTCCTTTTCGTCGTACCATGTGCCCTGGCCGATCACCGCGACCCGACGCTGAGTGGATCCGAAATAACGTTGTTCCATTGCTGCCCTCCAAAGAGGTGGGGGCGGCCTTTCGCCCCCCTTTCCCAAGGCACCAAGACTAGGCCGCTGGTTTTAGAAGAACTTTCGTCCACCCATTGTCGCGCGCGTCAAAATGTTGGTAGGCGGTGGGTGCCTGCTCGAGAGGCAATCGATGCGAAATAATCCAGGACGGTTTTGCCCGGCCGGCGTGAATCAGATTGCGCAGGTGCCGGTTGTAATGCTTGATGTTGGCTTGCCCGGTGCCAATTGACTGCCCTTTGAACCAGAAGCGACCCATGTCAAAAGCGATTTCACCTTGCTTGGCGAGCTGGTCGGCAGCGCCAGGGTCTTTGGGGCAGAAAAATGCCGACGACGCCGATTCCGCCGGTGAAGCGTACGGAGCCCACAAGATTATTCATGGTGAGATTGGGTATCTCGCGGCCGTGTGGCTCGTGACATTGGTAGCCCACGCATTCACATCCTCTGTCGGCGCCCTCTCCGCGGGTTTGCGCTAACACCTGTTCCACGGGGGAAACTTTCGAGTCGTCGATCGGAATGCAACCGATCTTTTCTGCCAGGGCAAGCCTGTCGGGATGGCGATCGACGACCATGACCTTACTGGCGCCCTGGATCATCGCAGATAGGGCGGCCATCAAACCAACCGGGCCGGCTCCATAAATCACAATGGACTCGCCGGGTTGGAGACCTGCAAGGCGAGTGCAGTGCCAACCGGTGGGAAATATATCGGACAGAAATGCATAATCATCTTGCTTTTCCTTTGCGTCCTCAGGAAGGCGTAGGCAGTTGAAGTCGCCATAGGGCACTCGGAGGTATTCCGCCTGTCCGCCCGCAAAAGGTCCCATGCCGGCAAAGCCATAAGCAGCCCCGGCCATTCCTGGATAAACAGTGAGGCAATACGCGGTGAGACCTGCTTCACAGTTTTTGCAGAAGCCACAACCGATGTTAAATGGCAGGCTGACCTGGTCGCCTTTTTTAATGCGGCTGATTCCAGGACCTACCTCGACGACTTCACCGGTGTTCTCGTGACCGAAAACGCCTCCCGGTTTGAAATCTGTCCGGCCCTCGTACATATGCAGGTCAGAACCACAAATGTTGGTGGTGGTGATCTTGACGATCACATCGTTGGGCTGCTCAATTCTGGCGTCAGGAACATTTTTCACGCTGACGTCACGGGGTCCGTTGTAAACGACTGCTTTCATGGTTCTCCTCCTCTGCTGATACGCCGCGGCAGTCCAGCCCAATGAAAGCCGGCTGCGACAGAGTCTGCATGTGGGAAATAGTAAAGTCCGAATCAGAGAAAAACGATTCATCGTCAGCGGGAGGTGAACATCGGTGATGAGACGTAATACCAGGTGCGCGCTGCGTCGGGGAAGCTACTAAGACTTTGGTTGTAGTCTGGGACATGTATCCCCACCGCTGCGGGGCGGGCTGGGTTGTTCCTGTCCTGGCTCGGTTCCTTTGCGTACCCGCGACGCTCCAAAACGAGAGATCATCCGTTCATGCCGGATCCTGGCATGCAATCCGCTGAATCCAGGTTGCGCGGTGCCGGTGCTGTTGCTGTTCTACGTATGCGAGGCCATTCGCGCGCGAAAGAGGCCCTCGCCGCCTTAGGCCGACATCTATCCGGAATAACTTCGAAACGTCAAACCCGCTGATGAACACTAGCTGCTGCCCTCTTCCAAAGACTCAGCCGACGGGAGATTACGACCAGTCTCACGATGAGAGCAATCGAGCCTCCCAATGCGGTGCATAAGGCTCGGCGCTGCGCAGTCACAGGTCCTGGCACATCTGCGAGTGAGAGCAGGAAGACGATGTATCCGGTGATAAAGACCGAAAAGAGGGCGTAGTTCACATTGACGGTGCCATAGGATAACCATGCGAACAGTAAGGTGAAAGATGCAAGCACAACAGGTGAGGGGTTCAGATGCGCGATGCAGAAGCTTACCAGGATAGCTCCGGCGAGCGTACCTAACACGCGAGCCACGACACGATTCACTGTGTCGGTGACTCCAGGTTTTAGTACCAACAATGCGGTCATCGGGATCCAATATCCGCTGGTGAATTGCAACTGCCGGTAGATTTCCGTGGTAACGCCCAGAGTAATCGCCAGCAGCAGCGAATAGGGCAACGCGGAGTTTAGGATTTTGCGCTGTTTTACCGATTGCGCCGTCTCCAGCACGGCCGCCTTCAAGGCCATCTCCTCTTTGCGAATATATCGGGCCAGGGAGGCCAGATGGGTACCCAACTCACTAAAGGCGCGAAGCAGAATAGCGGAAGAGAGAATCTGAAGCACTCCTCCTGCAAAGATAAGCAGGGCACGGTCCCCCGCAGCTTCAACGGAAGCGGGAAATGCAGAGGCTACAAGAAAAGTAATGACGCACTGCTGCCCGACCCAGCTATATCCAGCCTCTCTCGTCGTGAGCATTCCGTATCCAAATCCCCACAGTGCGGCCATCGCAATGAGGAAGAAGTTTGTATGGCCGATGACCACGCCGAGGAAAGCCGCGAACGCCATTCCGAGTGTGACAAACAGCATGGGAAGCAGGCGGGATTCGTCGATGCTCTGCTTAGCGCCGAAGCCTACCGTCATGGCGCCGCTGGCTGCGATCATTCCGACAGCAGGATGATGGAGCCATAACCCTGTACCGAGACAGACGGCGATGGGCAGGATGAGGATGAGGTCTGCTCGGAATGTTTGATTTCTCCAATTGAAGACGTAACTGTCGGTAAAGTACTCGGCAGGAACCCTGTGCGGCTGCCCCGATGTGGGAGAAGAAGGCATATACCATCCTAGAATGAGGTTCGCGATCAGGAGGAAGCACGAGTCAATCTGACTGTAAGGGTCACATTGGATCCTGGCCGCGATATTCTGCGTCCAAGAACGGAGCCTCGACGCTGGATAGCGATCGATCAAGAATGAGGCGTATACCCGTGAATCAGAAATCGCGGTTGTGGAAGGCATTGATGTCCGATAGTCTTACTTCCCCACTGCAGCGGCAATCGGGGACTGGCGGTGATTGAATGCGTAATCTCCTAACACAGGTTGTTTCGCTATCTTTTCTCGAAAAGTGCTTTGCGGCAGTTATCGGAATCATCTTTATTCACGCCACCTTTCGCGTGCTCGAACAAACATTGCCTCGGCGCTTTGGCCGCGCCGATGCGCGTTATAAGGTTCGCAAATTCGTCGTCTTTTCCGGATACCTCTCGATTCTCCTTTTCCTTGCTATTCTCTTTGAAGATCGCTTGGGCCGACTCAGCTTTGCCTTCGGCGTCGTAGGTGCGGGGGTGGCAGTAGCCCTGCAGGACGTACTGGCCAGCATTGCCGGCGCCTTCTCGATCGGGTTTTCAAGGCTGTACGCCATTGGAGACAGAGTTCAGATCGGCGACACTCGTGGTGACGTTATCGACATCGGGCTCCTGCGAACCACGTTGATGGAAACGGGGAACTGGGTCAGCAGGGATTTGTACAATGGCCGGATTGTTCGCATCCCTAACAGCACCGTGTTGAAAGGGTCCGTCTTCAACTACTCGCAAGGATTCCGGTTTATCTGGGATGAGATTAAGGTCCTGCTCACAGCTGCCAGCGATTGCAAGTTTGCCAGAGAGATGCTGCTTCGTGTAGCCAAAGAGGCTATCGGCGAGTACTTGCTAGAGGCGCAGACATCCTGGAAAGCAATAAGTGACAACTATCGAAGTGCAAACCCTCCGTTGGAGCCTACGGTCGCACTTGTTGTAAATAACGGGTCGTTGGAATTCACGGTGAGCTACGTGGTCGACTACACGAAACGAACCGCCATGCAAGATCAGCTGTTCACGAAAATTGCAGAGGAGATCGCGAATTGCAAGGGCCGGCTCCAATGGGCATTACCGGTTAGCACAGCCGTAAATCAGCCGGGAACTCCGCATGGGATCGACGAACATCCGTCATCTTCGACCCACGGAGCAGACCATGCGGCAGATTCCCGTTAATATCCGTCTGCCTGCACTTGACGCCGTTGCCGGTGATTAGGATATTGGCCGTCTCGATCTGCGAATGCCCATGGCCGATGGCATCGACGCAATCCGCACCATCCGACGTGAAGTTCCAGGTGCGTGCCTCGTCGTTCTGACTTCCTATGAAACAGAGGAAGACATGTCCGGTCAACAAACGCGAAACTTATCTAATCCAAAAGTCGTAGAACGTTCTACCGACTCAATGTAAGTTCCCTGTAGAGCGCTCTTCCGATCACATCTTTATCCTCCCGGGTAATTGTTTTTGGGTTCCTCTCTCGCTAGCATCCATGCAATGAAATTGAGGAACTGGCGATGACGATGGCTGCTTCGACACAACTCACCACTCCGGTAACGAACCGCGATCACATTCGGGGAATCGACTCGGCAGCAGTCACTCTCGTTGCATACGGCGACTACGCCTGTCCCCATTGCAACGAAGCCCACTCCGTCGTAAAGCGACTTCGCGAAACCCTTGGGGATCGGCTGCGCCATGTCTTTCGCAATTTCCTCACGTTGACCTCATCCTCTCGCTCCCATCATGCTGCAGAAGCGGCAGAGGCGGCGGGCGCCCAAAACAAATTTTGGGAGATGCACGACTTCCTCTATGAACATCAGCTCGCTCTTTCGGACAAACACCTTAAGGTGTACGCCACTCAGGTCGGCCTCGACATGGAACGCTTCAATCGCGACATGATGCTGCACACCCATGCCCTTCGCGTGCACGATGACATTCTGAACGCCGGCCAGAGCGGCGTCAGCACTGCTCCAGCCTTCTTCATCAACGACAACCGACATGTAGGTCCCTGCGATTTCGAGTCGCTGCTATCCCATATGAGAGAGTTCACCTGAAGACAGCCTTCCTGGATTGTCACAGTATTCGTATGAATCGTCGAGGCCCTGGGTGCTTCGATGTTTTCCGATTGACGATTCTTCAATGAAGCAAGCCAACAGTAAAACCCAAGAAAGTAGTGTCAACATGGCAAATGAAACCATGCGCAACGAGACGGAGTCCAACGCGTCACTCACGAAGGCGGGGTTCACCATCTTTGTCGTGTTATGCCTACTTGTTGTGGGGGGCTGCAATACAAGTAAGCCAGAGGAAAAAACTGGCACAACCGAACCCGCGAAGGCCTCGTCGCCTCCCACATCAGATCTCCAGAAACAGCATCAGGAAGCTGAACAGCAGTTTCGACCTGAAATCGAGACCCAGCGACAGCAAAATGAGAACGAGGCAAAGCAGACGCTTGACCAGGAGGCAATCGCCGCTGTCGGGCTAACCGGAGAAGCAATCAAATCAATTTCGGCAAACAAGAAAGACGATGCCCTGGCTGCGATCGAGAGTGCTACCGGGAAAATTAACATTCTGGTTGCGAGGAATCCTGCTTCGGCGCTTATCCCCGTCAGTGTAGACGTTGTGGTAATCGACACTGCCCCTGCCGATCCTAAGACGATCGATCAAATCGTTCAACGGGCTACGGATGCAACAAAGCACAGAGATTTGCCAGTAGCTCGAATACTACTGGCGTCAGTTGTCAGCGAGTTACGCATTCGCACTACATCGCTTCCGTTGGCCACGTATCCCGGGGCTTTACAGCAGGCAGCTCAACTTTTGGATCAAGGTAAAAATCAGGACGCGGGAAAAGTACTCCTCACTGCCATCAATACCCTCGTGATGGTGGATCATGTCATCCCACTCCCTCTGCTGCTCGCCCAGGCCGCAATCGACGCGGCCAACTCTCAGCGTCAAAACAAGGACATAGCGCTGACGCTGCTCAAGACTGCGAAGAATGAGGCCAACCGGTCACGACTGCTTGGCTATCTGAGCAGTGATTCGGAATACAAAGGTTTGGATGACGAAATCTCAAGCCTCGAATCAGCAATCAACGGTAAGAGTGACACGAGCTCAATGTTCTCCCATCTCCGCGACAGAATATCTGCCTTTCTCAAAAAGCAGAAGGAACATGAACAGCGTTGACTCTGGTTACCGAAGTCTCTGTGTCCCCTTAAACTCGTGTCTTGCGAGTCATTGGGGGACCTACGATAGGACCGCCTTAGTGACCGGTCTTCTACTCGGCACCATGCTCACCGGCAGACCAAGAGTCATCCGGAAGGTGCCAGCACTATGGTGTCGCTTTATGTGGTTTGCTGCCAGGCATTCAGGTTCGGGCCCTCGCGGCTTCGGCCTGATCTGCATCTACGACCATCCAGGTAGATCGGAGTGTCTCCAAAGACATTCAGCGCTCTACCCATCAAACAGGATGCTTTCCCCCGACCTCTGACGGATTGTTTTTCGGAGGAACAGCACCCTAATATCTTCCGCAGTCACCAAAATCGCATGCTTTTCGAGTATGCGAAACCAGAAGGAGATTTGACATGACAACAGCAACGATGGTTCATACGGACCAAGAGATTCAGACAGATGTACTCACCGAACTTCGCTGGGACCATAGCATCCAGGCCAATGAAATCGGTGTGGCCGTCAAAAACGGTGTCGTCACTCTTACAGGAACAGTGGATACCTACTTGAAGAAATGGAGGGCCGAGGAGGCCGCCCATCGTGTGAGCGGAGTTGTCGCAGTAGCCAACGATATAACGGTACGTACTAGCCCCATTGGAGAGCGTACAGATTCCGACATTGCGGCCGCCGCAGTCTACGCACTTAAGTGGAATGCAAGTGTGCCGGCTGAAAAGATTCAAGTGACGGTCGACAAAGGCTGGGTGACCCTCAAGGGTGAAGTGGAGTGGCAATATCAAAAAGAGGAAGCTGAACGCGCTGTGCGGCCACTCTGGGGCGTCAAGGGCGTAAGCAATCTGATAGTCGTGAAACCGCTCGCCTCGCCCACTGATCTGAAGAAGAAGATCGAGGATGCGCTGGTTCGCTCCGCGTCGATCGACGCAAACAACATCACCGTAGAGGTGCAAGGAAGCAAGGCAATTCTGAAGGGCAAAGTGCGCTCCTGGGCCGAGAAGCAAGAAGCTGAAAGAACAGCGTGGCTCGCTCCGGGGATCACCTCTGTCGATAACCAGATCAAGGTTTCCTTTTTCTAATGTTTCTCGAGATGAAGTTCTCGTAAGGCGAGGAAGACCATCCCGATACGCCCACGAGGTATACCTACACAAGGTAGCGACGATCGACGAATCAGCCCAACGGTAGTCGCTACATCACCTCAGACAGAATGAGGCTCGATATGCGAATCGATTCGATAACAAAGAGTTATGCAGCCAGGGCGGTCCTAGTGACGTTCCTCTTGCTTTCAATATCGGGACGGGCTACTGCCGTGCGGGATGACAGCCAGCAGCTAACGCAGGTTCTAGGTGAGGCCAGAGATGAAGCCGCTGAACTGGCGAGAGACGCCGATGAGATGGAGTCGCTAATTCGGACCGACGTGAGTTGGCAGGCTCATGCGGCGATGCTCGATCGTATCAAAGACCATGTGAACAACATGGCGCGCATTGTCGCCAAACTAACTGAAACCCGTACTTCGGGTTCTGAATTGCAAGAGCAGGCGGTCGACCGAATACTGCCTCTGCTCAAGGATCTGGCCGTCAACACAACCGCCGCGATCAACTACTTGAACCAGAACAAGTCTCGCCCACTTACAGAACCGTACAACCAATATCTGCTGGACAACGCTGATACCGCTCACCAACTCTCGTCTACAGTTTCGTCCCTCTTTGAATACGAGAAGAGTATGACCAAGATTGCAAAGCTAAAGAACAAGCTTGAACTCAGCGGACAGTAGGCAGATACCGATTCGACTCAGCATACGACGCCACCCGAACCAAGGAGATCCTCCATGAATATTCTTCAACGAGTCTTTGTCACGTTGGCCGCAGCCGTTGTTTTCTTCTCTATTCCGGCATTGGCCCAGAAGGTGGAGACTGACTACGACCACTCCGTCAACTTCAATCAATATCACACTTATTCCTGGGGACATGTCCATTCCACCGACCCATTTTTTGAGCAACGCATTCGCGACGCGGTAGATCATGATCTTCAGGAGAAGGGATGGCAAATGGTGCCCGCAGGCGGTGATGTCACGTTGACTGCTGTCGATATCCAGAAAAACCAGACCGAATACACCACCTTCTACAACGGATTGGGCGGGGGCTGGAGATGGCACGGGTGGGGAGGAGGTATGGCTACGACAATGGTGGAGAAGGTCCCTGTAGGAACCTTAATCATCGATATCTACGACACCGCATCCCAACATCTTGTCTGGCGGGGCCTGGCTTACGATCAGCTTTCGGGTAAGCCGGATAAAGACACCAAAAAGCTTGAAAAAGCCGTGGATAAGCTGTTTGACAAATTCCCGCCTCGATCCTCGTAGCTGCGAAATTATCGCGGACCAACATTAATATTGCAAGGAATGTCATCGATAAGGTGGTGGCTGTATAGATCCCGATAGAGCCGGAGTGTCGATGAAAACGCAAGGCAGATTTCCAAAGAAGGAGTCTTGAATATGCTCACAACCTATACACGCTCTGCGACCTGGTCGATTGTTGTGGGAGTTCTTTTTCTCCTTGCGGGACTGTCGGCAATTGCGCTGCCGTTCTTTGCTGGCATCGCGGCCAGTGTCTTCTTTGGGTGGCTGCTGTTGATTGCTGGTATCGCTCATCTGGTCTATGCATGGTCGAAGCGCGGAACCCGGGCCGTTTTCTGGCAGATTCTGATTGGGACTGCTTATCTGATCGCCGCGCTTTACATGCTGGTGTTACCAGTTGCTGGAGTGATCACCCTCACATTGGTGCTTGGGTTTTATATCGTTGTCGCAGGGGTCTTCGAACTTGCCGTTTTCTTTCGCCTTCGAGGGCTGCGCGGAGCGATCTGGTTTCTAGTCGACGGTCTGGCTTCGTTCCTGCTTGCCGGCATCATCTTCTTCCATTGGCCATCAAGTTCGCTGTGGGCTGTCGGCACCTTGGTGGGAATCAGTCTGCTGTTCAGCGGCATCGCGAGGATTACTTTACCGCTCAGTCTGCGAGTGATCCGCGGCTAAACGGGACGAAAGGAGCCCTAATATGAAAATCGCGCGTCGGCAAAATAGTCCTTCCGTCGTGGTAGTTCTCGCCGTGCTCCTTACACTCCTGTTACCCCTGAATGCATATGCGACCAAAGATGAGAACCCAGAATTGACGCAGCTTCTCGCAGACGCAAACGACGAAGCTTTTGAATTGGCGAGGGATGCCACCAACACCCAAATGCTTATCCGGACCGACGAAAATTGGATCGACCACGCGTTGATGCTCGCGAAAGTGAAGGGCCATGTGGACAATCTGGCCCTCATCATCGAGAAGTTGAATAAGGCACAAAAGTCAGGCTCCGAATTACAGGAACAGGCAGTAGAACAGATGCTGCCCCTGGTGAAGCAGCTATCGGCCAATACCACAGCTGCGATCAACTATCTGAAACAGAGCAAGACCCGACCGATTTCCGACACATATACACAATATCTGGAGAAAAATGCGGAGACGGCTCACCAACTCTCTTCCATGATTTCGTCCCTGATTGATTACGAGAAGAGCATGACGGAGATTGAAAAGCTAAGGAGCAAGCTCGAAGCCCCTGGAAATTAGCGCCTACACTCCTTTGTATATCTGCGGAGAGGAAGCACCGGTCCTATGACTCAGGAGCGGTGAAGTCGTCCTTCAGAAATCGTGCGACTCTCCAGCTGGGAGAGTTGCACGAACAGCATTTGGCTGGTCTACCTTACTCAGGTTAAGTTCGAGGATTACGGCTCCTGCTGCCTCAGCCGTAATGTCGCTAATTTGAAGAAGGAACACCCGGAGGCGGAGTGACTTCGCTTGATCTCCTCTACAGTCTTCCTGCTTTTGCTATACGGCCTCCGGCTGAGGTTTGGTTCGGGTGAGACGGAAGAACACGACCGGGGTGACCAGGAGTGACAGGACGATGGAGATTAGCAGGCCACCGATGACCGAGATTGCCAGCGGCTGCAGCATCTGCGAGCCGGCGCCAAGAGCAAATGCCAGCGGCAACATTCCAGTGATTGCGGCCAGCGCCGTCATGAGGATCGGACGGAGTCTGCGGCGCCCTGCGTTCAGCATCGCCTCCTCTGGAGCCATGCCACTGGCGCGAAAGCGTGCCTCCGCGTCGAGCAGAAGAATGCCGTTCTTCGCAACGATGCCAATCACCATGATAAGTCCCATGAACGACGCGACGCTGAAAGTGGTTCCCGTGACCAGTAGGGCGGCTATCACTCCAGCAGTGGATAGAACGGAAGAGACGAGGATTGCGAAGGGAGCATACAAATTGCGGAACTCTGCCAATAACACTGCAAAGACGAGCACCAGAGCGAACAGAAGGACTCGCGTAAGCTCCGAAAAGGATTTCTGCTGTTCTGCGTAGGTGCCCCCGTAATTGACGCGGACTGACTTTGGTAGATGAAGGGCATCGACTTCGGCTTGGACCCGTTTGACGGAGGTGCCAAGGTCGGCGCCCTCTAATCGACCTGTAACCACGACCTCGCGTTGAAGATTTTCGCGACGAATCTCCTGCTGACCAGGAAGCTGTTGTACGGCAGCCAAGGAACGCAACGAAGAGAGATGGCCCGAGGAGCTTGCGAATACAGTGTCCTCGATTGCGTCGAGCGAAGCGCGGTTCGCTGGTGGCAGTCGGACCCGGATGGTGTAGGCGTGGCCGTTGGTGATGAGCGGAACTGTGGCGGGCATGCCTTCGATTATTGCTGAGCTATCGGTGGAGAGTTCCTCGGCGGTGAAACCAAGTCGCGCCGCGGTGGCGGGGTCGATCTGGAAACTTGTCGCCGGGCCGCTAACCGTATTTTCGAGTCCGTCGAGCACATCGACGACGCCCTTCTGCTTCTTGATCGTGTCCGCGACCCTCCTGGCGACATTTTCGAGGACGTCGGGGTTGGGGTTGAAGAGCTTGATTTGGATCGGCTCGGGAGCATTGGAAAGATCACCGATCATGTCCTGCAAAACCTGTGTGAACTCAACGTCCAACTGTGGCTCGCTGGATTTGATTTGAGCGCGCAGGTCCGCTATGACTTCATCGATGCCGCGGTCGCGCTTGCTCTTGAGCTTCACAGTGATGTCACCTGTGTTGGCTTCGGTGACAGCAGCCAAACCCATCTGCAGGCCCGTGCGGCGAGAGATGCTCTCTACCTCAGGGGTCCTTTGAAGCATGCGCTCGACGTGTTGGAGGACACGATCGGTCTCTGCAAGGGAGCTGCCTGCAGGCATGATGTAGTCGAGGATGAAGCCACCCTCGTCCATCTCGGGCAGGAGATCGGAGCCGAGCGCCGCATAACCGCCGTAGATCCCTACCGCTAGCAGCCCGCAGATGACGAAGAGCACTACAGGCTTTTCGAGGGACCGGCGCAGCCACTTCTCATGGAAGTTGAGAACGTGGAGCATGACACCGATCTCTTCATGGTGGACCGTGCGTGCTGGGGGCGCTTCGACTTCATCTCTGTTACCGCCGCCCAGGAGCAGAGCGCTGAGGGCCGGCGTCCAAGTTAGGGCGAGCAGCAGCGAAGCCAGCAGGGCGACCGTCATGGTGACAGCGAGCGCGCGGAAGAAGCTGCCAGTGACGCCGGCGACTGAGATGAGTGGAAGGAATACGACTATGGGGGTGATGGTGGAGCCGACCAGCGGCGTCGAAATTTCTTTCAACGCCTTACGGATCGCGTCGACCGACCCTTCTCCGGCTTGACGGTGCAGGACAATATTTTCTACGACCACGATCGCGTCGTCGATTACGAGACCTACAGCAGCGGCAAGTCCGCCGAGGGTCATGAGGTTGAAGCTCTCGCCTAGAAAATAGAGGAAGACGAATGTGATGGAGATCGTCGTTGGGATCACGAGGCCGGCGACGAGGGACGATCGCCAATCGCGAAGAAAAACGATGATGATGATGGTCGCCAGGATGAGGCCGATGAGGATCGCGTCGCGGACGCTGCGAATACTGTCGCTGACGAGTTCGGACTGGTCGTAGTAGGGCTTGAGTGTGACTCCAGGCGGCAGAATCGCTTTAAGATTTTCGACTTCGGCGGCGACCTCGTCAGCGACCTGCACGGTATTGCTGGAGGGTTGTCTGGTGATGTTGAGCAGCACTGCCGGCTTTCCGTCGGCGCGGACCATGGTGTAGGTGGGTTCGATCGACTGACTGACAGTGGCAACGTCAGCGATGCGTAACGGCACGCCAGTGGGCGAGTTCTTCACGACGATCTGAGAGAGTTGGCCAACATCGTGCACTTGAGCGCCGATGAGACCGAGCACCAGTTCGTGCTGGGTTTGATAGAGCCCAGGAGAATCGACCAGGTTGGTCAACTGAATGGCGTTCAGGATGTCAGTGATGGTAATGCCGGTAGCGACTAGCTTTCCAGGGTCGGGGGTTACCTCGTAGTTGGGAATTTGTTCACTCTGAATGGTGACGGCGCTTACACCATCGAGCCGATTGAGGGAGGGCTTTAGATCGTAGGTGGCGATCTCAAACAGTTGCGGAAGTGGGACCGAATCCGAGGTGAGGCTGTAGCCCAGGATCGGAAAGGTTGCAAAGGTCAAGCGGTTTGTAGTGATGACGGCGGTCGCAGGCAGCGTCTGACGTACCTTTGAGAGAGCAGCATCAACGAGCTGCAACGTGCGGAACATGTCCACGTTCCAATCGAAGAAGAGGCTGACCTCTGCGGAGCCGCGACTCGTGTTCGAGCGGACCGTCTGTAGGCCAGGCACCGAGTTGACTGCATCTTCGATAGGCTTCGTAATGGTGATCTGCATCTGTTCAACGGGCATCACCCCGTTGTCCACGCCGATCACGACGCGCGGGAAGTTTGTGTCAGGAAACACGGAAATTGGGATCTTATCCGCAAGATAAATGCCCGCAAGACTTAACAGAATGATGCAAAAGAGAATAGTCGTGGCGTGACGAGTCACCCAGAAGTCTTCGGATTCGCGCGATGATCCAACAGGGCCCAGCATCAGTCTTTGTCCTTGTCTGTAGCGGCGGACGGTTTATCGTCCTTGGCGTCGCCGATTGCTGCATCGTCCTCCGCACCCGCGGCGACAATTTTGACCTTGGTCCCGTCGTCCATGCCGTAGGCGCCTTTGGTGACCACCTGATCGCCGGGCTGTACGCCGCTGAGGACTTGTGTGTCATGCCCATCGGTGATGCCGGTTTTCACGTCTTTCTGGTGGGCAACGTTGTCGGGGCCGACGACCATGACCGCCGGTGTTCCGGCCTTAGTCGTGATCAATGCCTCATTCGGCACGGTGACCACGTCGAGAAGGGAGCGCGAGGCAAGGGATACATGGACTGGCGTGCCGGGTTTGTACTTGCCTGCCTTGTTCGCGACGGTCACCCAGACCTCGAGTGTCGTCGAGCCGGGATCCAGAGCAGGGCTAATCAAGCTGATCTTGCCGTGAGCTGGTTCGTCCTGTCCGTTGATCTTAAGGGTCGCATCGCCACCTATCTTGAGGCCTGCGGTCTGCTCTTGGGAGAGATGGACCTTCGCCAGCAACGTGGATGTATCCATGACAGTCACAATAGGCTGCCCCGTATTAGCCATCTCGCCAGCGAAGAGCGGCCGATCGGTGACGACCCCGTCGATCGGCGAGCGAATTTCGGAGTAGCTCAACCCCGCTTGCGCAGCTTCGTATTTTCCCTTGGCGGAGTCGAGCGCGCCCTCGGCGCTGTGAATGGTAGCGGTTTGGCTGACCGTCTTGAGCGAATCGAGGTGCTGCTTTGCGATATCGTAGGCGGCCTTCGCCTGAACCAGCGCAGCGGCGGCCGTATCGTAGTCGCGACGTGGAATTGCACCCTGTTGCAGGAGAGTCTGTCGGGCGTCGACGATACTCTGCTGCAAGTCGAGATTGGCCTTGGCCTGCGCAAGATCAAGCTGCGCCTTCTGCATGTCTTCGATGACTGCCTGCCTTGGTCGTCGTCGCGTAGCTGGCGTCGGCCTGCTTCATCGCGCCCTGGCTATCACGCACCGCGGCGGCCAGGTCGGCGTTCTCGAGCACAGCCAGCAACTGGTCCCTTTTGACGTGGCTGCCACGTTGAACAAGAAACTTCTTGATTGGCGCGGAGATCTTCGGCACGATGGCCGCCTGCGACTGCGGCACCAGAACGGTCTCTCCCGACACATACTCAGTTAGCGCCTTGCGTTCGACCTTTTCCGTCTGAACGGAGACCTCGGGGGGCGCCACTTCGTCGGCCTTCTTACAGCCGGAGAGGAGTGCGCCAAGGCACAGTAACGTGACAATCGGCCGCTTATGGCCGGACACAATCGGGTTTCGATAAGCTTTCTGCATCAGGGCATGTTTCCTGTAAGAGTTTGTAAATTCGCGAGAGCAACGTGATAACGCACGGCACCATCGGCGCGGCTGGACTCCGCGCTCTCGAGGGAGTTTTGTGCGTCGACGACCTCGAGCACCGTCCCCTCTCCGGCGGCGTAGCGAAGATTTGTCAGGCGCAGCGACTGAGTTGCGGTCTGGACACTCTGATCGAGCAACGTCATCTGAGTCTGCGATACAGATGCTTCCTTATAGAGCTCGTCCAGAGAAGCAATGAGCCGACGTTGCGCGATTATCAGCTCGGCGCTGGCCTGGGTTCGTCGAATTGTGCTTTGCTTAACGCGATTGTGTGTCGCGAACCAGTCCCAGACTGGAATGTCCAACGTTGCCGAGGCGGAGTAGCCGAGATTGCGACCGCCGTCAGGTCCGTGCACCGCGAATTCTGGCGCGTCAATTCCGTACGAGTAGTTCAGACTGAGGTCGGGCGCATAGCCGAATCTCGCGCTCGTGACCTCGAAGTCCGCCGCACGTAGCGCCTCGAACGCTGCCCGCACATCGGGATTGTTCGACCTCGCCGCGGCATCGATCTCTGCCTTCGTGGGAAGCGAAGGCATCTGGTCGAGCGCAGCTGCCAGAGTGTATTGCGTCGTAGGATCGGGAAACAAGAGGACTCCCAGGTCGACGTGCGCCTTGTCAGCAGCCAGTACGGCGTCGTTGAATTCGCGCTGCCTCTGCTGCTGCTGGAGGTCTGCCCGGACAACGTCGGCATGGGCCACCTCGCCTCCGGCCTCGCGCTGCCGCGTAATCGTCTCGAAACGGCTGGCCTCAGCGAGAGCACGGTTCGCTACCGCGACCTTGGCGTCCGCCGCGAGAGCGTTGTAATACTCTTCGACCACCGTTGCCACCAGGCCGCGGCGGGAGACCTCAAGCCGAGCCTTGGCGGCAGCGGCCTCGGCCTCACTGCGCCTGTAGTCGGCCAAACCCGCGCCGCCGATCGTCTCGGTGACGATACCCTGGCTCATGTATTCATGGATCGCATTATTGGCGATAAAGCGCACTGGCGAGGTAGATTGACCGTTGGAACCGGTTTGATCCAGAGGAACAGTCTGGCCCTGAGTGTACAAGTACTGGTTGTGGTAGACGATGCCGGGAAGAAGAGCGGAGCGGGCGATTCCGCGTTGAGCCTGCGCAATGCCGGCCTCGGCCAAGGCCCCGCCGTAGGTTGTCTCCACCGCCTGGGCACGCCGAATTGCCTCGTCAAGCGTAATCGGTGCCGCGGGCGCTGGCGTGCCGGATTGGGCCTTTGCCGTGGGCCCACAATAACCAACAACGACGGCGAAAAGAAAGAGGTTCCTAAAGATATTGCCTTTATTGATCAAAGTAGTAACCAGAGGGGTTGACAGTTTTGGCGAATGGAATGTCCAGCATGCGTGCGAGCCACGCGACAAATGTAGGAAACGCATTTTCAAGTCTTTCACGCGATTTTACTCACATACATAAGTAAGGATATTGGCTAACGCGTGCCCCCGGTTGTCCGAAGGACACGAATGCGTCCATGCACAAATGGTAGGAAAACAATCCGGCTTCGCGTGACCGACTTATTCATAAGTGAGTGCTCCTGAAGGACAAGAGATAGCTTGCAGGTCCAGAATGAGTCCAGATTGAAGTCTGGATGAAAATGCGTTCATCCGGCCGCTTTCGAGCAAAGAGATGCTGACGAGATGAACCGCTTTTCATCCAGGCTTCAGTTAGACTTCACTGGCGGAAAGGTTAATAGGGCCGGCGGCATTTATGCGGATACTGGTTATCGAAGACGAACAAAAGGTGTCAGCGCTCATCAAGCGCGGGTTAATCTCCGAACGGTACGCGGTCGATCTCGCCGCGGATGGTATCGAGGGCCTTGATCTGGCCGAGACGTATCCCTACGATTTGATGATTCTGGACCTAATGCTTCCGGGCCTCACTGGGTCTGGGGTGCTCGAGCGCGTAAGACGAAAGAACACCTTTCTTCCGGTTTTGGTACTGACCGCACAGGACTCGATCGACGACAAGGTAAAGCTGTTTGAAATGGGAGCGGATGATTACCTGACCAAGCCGTTCGCCTTTGCAGAGCTGTTAATGCGGGTGAAAGCGCTGTTGCGTCGTGGACCTGTCAACCGCTCCAGCACACTTCGCGTCGGCGAGTTGGAGTTAGATCGTTTGACCCATCAGGTACGGCGGGCGGGCCGCCGCATCGAACTCACGGCAAAAGAGTACGCGCTGCTGGAGTATTTCATGCAAAACGAAGAGCGCGTCCTCTCGCGCACTATGATCATTGAGCATGTGTGGGACCAGAGCTTTGACGGTATTACAAACATCGTCGATGTGTATGTGCGTCATCTAAGAAGCAAGGTTGACGACGGCAATGTATTCAAGATGATTCGCACTGTGCGCGGAACGGGTTACACCATCCGCAGCGAGAATGAGAAATGAAGCGCAACTCACTTCGTGCGCGTGTGACAACATTCTACGTAGGAATGCTTGCGATCGCTTTGCTTATTTTCAGCGCGGCCCTCTATTTCGGAGTGAAGGCCTTCCTTACGAAATCGATTGAAAGAGTGCTGAGCAATAGCGCACATAGCATCATCAATGACTACGTTGTGCCGCTTGATCAAAAAGGCGAATCCTGGCTGGTTGAAGAGATGAGTGAATCCTATCCTCCGGGCTACAGCGAGCCGTTCGTCAGGGTATCGCAGGGACCAGGAATCCTGTATCAATCTGGCGACATGCGGGATCCCTTCGTGAGTACTTCGAAGCTGCCTCTACCGTCGAACCCAGAAGTGGTTCAATACCTTTCATCGCGAAACAGCGACGACCGGACAACGGATTGTTCTGTACACTGTTCCGTATCACGCTCCGAACGGATCAGTCATCTTTGTCGAGACCGGAGCGACGCTCGAACCCATTCGACACGTACTCCGCAGCCTTCTGCTTACTATGGGCATCGCGACGCCTATTATTTTGGTCGCCGCTGCCATTGGCGGATACCTGCTAATGTCGCGGCCCTTGCGACCCGTCGTCGTCCTGACGGAGCAGGCAGAACGATGTAGGCCGTAAGGAACTCGGGGGACGACTCCCCGTCATCCCAACAGGGGACGAACTGGAGCGCCTGTCCCTTGCGCTGAATCGCATGATCGAGAGGCTCGAAACAGCTCTAGCCCACAACCATCGTTTCTCGGCCGACGCGTCGCACGAACTGCGCACTCCTTTGACGATCATTCGTGGCGAACTTGAATCCCTTATACAGATGCCGTCTCTTCCCGCTCCCGTCATGGACGGTATTGGGAGCGCGCTTGAGGAAAGTACTCGCATGGCCAAGATCGTACATAGCCTGATGACGATCTCACGGCTGGACTGTGGAGGGGAGCAGATTGAACATGCCCCTGTCGACCTTGTCGAAGTCGTCGCAGGAACCCTCGACCAGATGAGCTTACTCGCGGAGGAAAAACGAATATCCCTAAGCTTTAGACCTGGTACGGCAATTTATGTGACGGGGGATTCGATGCGATTGAAGCAAATCGTGGTCAACCTCGTTGACAATGCGATCAAATACACCCCGGATGGTGGGGACGTAAGTGTTTTTGTTACGGCTGAACAAAAGAAAGCAATACTGAAAGTGAGTGACACGGGCATTGGAATACCGGCGGCATCCCTCCCCTTAGTCTTCGACCGCTTTTACCGGGTTGATCAAGCCCGGTCGCGAGAATCGGGGGGGACGGGACTTGGCCTATCGATCGTCAAGGCCATTTGCGACGTTCATGGAGGAGAAGCCTTCGTAGAGAGTATCGACGGGAAGGGTACAACTTTCCGCATCGAGCTGCCGTTGCTCTCATTAACCGCAATTCAGATCGATCAACTGAAAGCCGCTAACTTCGTCGAACAATCGCCGGACGACACCGCCAAGTCCTCGGGTGAACACAAAGTTGTTTCCACCAGAACTTTGTGAAACAACTCTACCCTAGTGTGCTGCGGCGGCAGTGGTAAAGAGGGCTTTAGGGCACATGACGTGGACTCCGCTTTTTGTGTCGACGAGTTGCGTGATGTCGACGTCACAGGCCACCGAGATGAGTGCGTAGGCGTCGTCGCGGGTCATGTGGGGTAGGCCTGGGTTCTCGGAGAGGAACGTGATCATGTTCCGGACGGCCATCTCGGTGGCGGTCTTGAGGTCTTCGTCGAATCCCATGGCGATGTATTGGGTAGGGGTTTCGCCGCGGGGCCAGAGAAGATGCTGGTCTTTATGCACGATGAATTGGAAGGTTCCGGTTAGCTGGGTTTCGAGTGCAGTGATGTCGACCTCACCGTTGCCTTGTCCGGCGTGGCCGTCACCGACCTCGAAGTTTGCACCCTTGGAATTTACGGGAATGTAGAGGGTGGTGCCAGCGACCATCTCTTTGTTGTCGATGTTACCGGCGTGCATCCAGGGTGGGGCGGAGTTATATTTGCCGCCGGGGGGAGCGATGCCCATGCTGCCGAAGAAGGGATGGAGCGGGATGTCGATTCCGGGGGCGAAGTGGCCGATCATTTTGGCGCGGTCAAGCGGGATGATGCGGGATTTGCTGTAGGGGAAGTCATTGGGCAGGAAGCCGCGGCCGGCTCCAAAGGAGTTGCAGGCCCAGGGGACGTCGATGTCGATCTTCTGGATGCGGATCTCGAGGACATCGCCAGGTTCGGCTTCTTCAATGGCGACGGGCCCGGTGAGGATGTGGCCGCCGGGACCCTTTTCGGCGGCGGGATAGTTCTTGTAGATGTCGCCAACGTTAGAGGGAATGTCGCCTTCCGCAACGCCAAGGGACTTGAGTCGCTCGGGTGCGCCGCAGGTGGAGAGGGTCTGGATTTTTACCGTGTCGCCGGACTTGATGGTGAGGACGGGTTTGGCCTGCGCGGAGTAGAAGCCCCAGGCAACGGTGGTGGGAGTGGCGAGGAGGGTCTGCTGGGCGTGGAGATGCAGGGCTGAGAGGCAGATGATCAGAGCGGCGCTAATGCGGCCAGAACGAGTGAGGGTGGGCGGTGTTGTGGACTTCGTTTTGGCCTGGTGCTGCATGGGTGTCCCTCTCTCTATTTTGTGTCAAAGTATTCAAAATAAAATACTTAGCATTGGACTTCGGTCAAAAAAGTATCCTTTTTGAACGAAGTTTGCTGCAAAGTATTCCATGCATGGGACTTAGTTGCCTATAACCAGCCGCAAAACGTGTATGAAATTGGTATTGCCACCTATATCTATTGTAAATGGGGCGTCAAGGGTAGGGAGTCGCAATTTATGTTCTTAAAGGAAGAAGGCCGAATCGGAACCATCGGGGGATGGCTGATTCGGCCTGCTGTGCGTGTGAGTGATTCGGTTAGCGTGTGACGCGGCGACGGATGGCGCCCGCTGCTCCCAGCAGACCGGTGCCGAGGAGCATGAAGGTGCTGGGCTCGGGGACTGGGGGGCTGATCAGGACACTCGTCCCGACGGTCTCGCTGAAGCTCAGCTGGGCGTTGGTGACATCCTGGTCGGCATAGAAGATTTGTACCGTATGCGTACCTTCCACAACATTTGTAAGATCGCTGGGCCCGGGGCTAAGAGCATGGATACCGGCGAGCGTTTCGATCAGCTTTCCGTCCAGATATACGAAGGCCTCGTCGTCTGCACCCACGGTGAACTGCACGGGGGTGAGGCCGGGTCCGGTAGTGAAGGTCCCAGTGAGGATAGCGGTCTCTTCATAATCCTGGTTCGTGCCGGGGTGAGGGTTCAGAGGGCCAGCAACGAACATAGAGACCGTTGGATTGGTGGTGAAGTCAATCGAGCCGGAGCCCGCACTTACGATGCCGTTCTGGCCAGGCGTCCAGTAGAGAATTTGGTTATCGACACCCAAATAGGAGCTGCCGACTCCGAGGGTGTGGCCGCCATCAGTATTGAATGTTGGGCCCACGAATACAGGCAGGCCATCGGGGCCAAGGGTGCTGGTGACGTAGTTACTGTCTGAAACGCCGCTGGTGTCTACGCCTCCGTTATGGAAGTCACCGGATCCGGTTGGGGCGGCGAAGTACTGAACGCTGAAAACGGTGTCTGCGTAGGCTGATGTCGCACCTGCGAAGAGGACCAAAAGGGTCGCGGTGGCGATTCGGATGATGGGTAGTTTCATGGATACTCTTTCGTCGTCCGGTATTCCGGCGGATGAATTTTTGTTCCTGGTATTCAGGATGAGATTAAGCACTTTGAGGGCCATTGCTTTTGTGCGTGTTCGTGGCTAAATTTCAGGAAACGGGGGCGTTATCGAGTGGCTCACTGCAGTTTCTTGCAAGCAAAAAAGGAATTTGGAGGGACTTTTTACACGGGATTACGGAGGCGAAGGCGCTGGTAGAGTTGATGGATATGTTTGTGCCTGGACACTTTTTGTTTGCGCCATCGCAGCGGATCCACTTCATTGGGATCGGCGGGATTGGGATGAGCGGGATCGCGGAGATCCTGCTGACGATGGGATATACGGTGTCGGGTTCGGACCTGAAGCGGTCGGCGGTGACGGACCGGCTGGTGGGGATGGGTGCGCGGATATTTGAGGGACATGCGGCGTCGAACGCGGCGGCCAGCGATGTCGTGGTGACGAGTTCGGCGGTGGCGCAGAACAATCCTGAGGTGGTGGAAGCTCGGGAACGGAAGATTCCGGTGATTCAGCGCGCAGAGATGCTGGCGGAGCTGATGCGGCTGAAGTACGGGATTGCCGTGGCGGGAATGCATGGGAAGACGACGACGACCTCGATGGTAGCGGCGGTGCTTGCGGGCGGAGGGCTTGATCCCACGGTTGTGGTGGGAGGTCGGGTGAATGCTCTGGGGTCGAATGCGCGGCTGGGGAACTCGCAGTACCTGGTGGCAGAGGCTGACGAGAGCGACCGGTCGTTTCTGAAGCTGTCGCCGGTGCTGGCGGTGGTGACGAATCTGGACCGCGAGCATATGGATTGCTATCGCGATATGGCGGATGTGGAAGGGGCGTTCGTCGAGTTTATGGACCGGGTGCCTTTTTATGGAGCGACTACGGCTTGTATTGATAATGATTTGCTGCGTGAGGTGCTTCCGCGAGTGAGACGCAAGGTTTACACCTATGGCGAGAGCGCGGATGCGGACTTTCGGTTGGAGATGCTGCCTAAGGAGGAGGGGTGCCACTCTTGTTTTGGGGTGAACTACAAGGGGCTGGTGCTGGGACGGTTTCGGCTGCATGTTCCGGGGCGGCACAATGTGCTGAATGCTACGGCGGCGGTAGCGGTTGGAGTGCAACTGGGGGTTGCGCCGGATCAGATTGCTGCGGGGCTGGAGAGTTTTCGCGGGGTTGACCGGAGGTTTCAGATTAAGGGCGTGGTGCGTGGCGTGACGGTGGTGGATGACTATGGACACCATCCGACGGAGATTGTGGCTACGCTGAAGGCGGCGCGTGAGTGTGGGTACAAGCGGGTGCATGTTCTGTTTCAGCCGCACCGGTTTACGCGGACGCGCGACCTGATGTCTGAGTTTTCGGTGGCGTTCAAGGATGCGGATACGGTGCAGGTGCTCGATATCTATGCGGCGAGTGAAGAGCCTATCGCAGGAGTGACAGGCAAGGCTCTTGCAGATGCCATCGATGCGGCTGGGCCTCAAGGGGTGGGCTATGCGGGATCGGTTCCGGAAGCTGTGGGAGCACTTATGCGTGAAGCGAAGGCAGGCGATGTCGTTCTCACGCTGGGGGCGGGAAGTGTTTCTCAGGCTGGAGCTGTGTTGCTGGAGGCTCTTGCGGCAAATGGGTGAGTTCCTGAAAGGGTACATCCGGAAGAAGATGGGCCGGGACGGTGGGTGGGCAGGTTATGCTCAGGATGGCGATTCTCGCGGCCTTGCTCGGGCTTGCGACAAAGCGATGTGTTTTCGAAGCGCGGGACAGCGGTGCTAGAGGCGCCTGAGCAGGAGTATGCCTCGGAATCTAGCGGGGGGCGTCGGGTGTCTGCTTCGCAGAACAGGAAGTTGCGGCGCGACTTGAGTGAAGATTTTGCGGATGACCCGTACGAGGATGAGGATGCGTTTGCGGGCCGGCGACGAACAGGGGTTCGGATTCGATTCCGCGGATTGCCTGCTACGAAGTGGGGACGTATCTTTGCCGGGTGTTTGTTGTTGCTGTTTGTGGGAATGGGATTTGCGGCGTATCTGATGGCGAAGCGTTTTCTGCTGCATGATGACCGGTTTGTCATTCAGTCGTCTTCGGCGATTGAGTTTGAGGGCAATACGCATGTGACGCGGGCGCAGTTGCTGGGCATCTTCGGCGAGGACGTGGAGCGGAATATCTTTACGGTTTCGCTGGAGGAACGCCGGGCCGAGTTGGAGAGGCTGCCGTGGGTCGAACATGCGACGGTGATGCGGCTGCTGCCTAACAGGATGCGAGTGGCGATTGTTGAGAGGACTCCGGTTGCGTTTGTGCGGCAGGGCAGCCGGATCGGCCTGGTGGACGCGCAGGGCGTGCTGCTCGATATGCCGATGGATGCGAAGACGAGCGAGCACTACTCGTTCCCTGTGGTGACTGGGATCTCGGCGGCAGATGCGCTGTCGACACGGGCGGCGCGGATGAAGATCTTTGAGCGGTTTACGTCGGATCTGGATAGCTCGGGGGAGCACATATCGCAGGAGCTGAGTGAGGTTGATCTTTCCAATCCTGAGGATGTGAAGGCGCTGATTCCGGATCACTCGGCGGAGATCCTGGTGCATTTTGGCGAAGACGATTTTCTGGATCGCTACCGGAGATTCAAGGAGCACCTGACGGAGTGGAGAACTATTTATCCGAAGCTGTCGTCGGTGGATATGCGCTATGAGCGTCAGGTGGTTCTGGAGATGCCGCCGGGATCGAATGCTCCGGTGGGGCCGTCTGCAAATACGGCTGGCGGTGATTCAAGTGCAGTTGATGCGGCGGATAAGAAGAGCTCTGGGAATTCTCCGGCGGCGATTTCCCCTGCAAAGGCCAAGAGTGCCGCGATACCTGGCTCCAAAGGGCCGGCTTCGCTCGCGAAACCTGGGGCTTCGGCGAAACCTGGGGCGCACACCGTCGCTCAAAGTGCAATTCCAAAGAAGAAGAGTGTTGCCAAGGCAAAGCCTCACATTGCGGCTGCAAAAAGTCACCCCTCTGCGGTGAAGGCCCCCGACACGACGCAATATCATCCTCCACAGGTGGTTCATCCATGAATCAGAAGCAGGACAATCTGATTACCGTGCTCGACGCGGGCAGCACCAAGAGCTGTGTGCTGGTCGCCGAGCTGCAGGACGGCGTGCTGCGTTATCGCGGACACGGTGTTGAACCATCGCGGGGAATGCGCAAGGGATTGATTGCGGAGCTGGGGCCGGCTGCGGAAGCGATTAATCGTGCGGCGCTGACGGCGGAGCGCGTGGCGAAGGCTGCGATTGAGACGGCTGTGGTGGGGATTGGGGGGACGCATGTTCGTGGAGTGAACTCACGCGGCGGTATCAGTATGGGAAGCCGGATGCGCGAGATTACACGTGAGGAGGTGAGGGCAGCGGTGGACCGGGCGCGGAGCGTGGCGCTGCCTCCTGATCGCGAGGTGCTTCATCTGTTGCCGCAGGAGTTCATTCTGGATGACCAGGCGGGAATTCATGATCCCGTAGGAATGGTGGGGAACAAGCTGGAGGTCAATCTGCATCTGTCGACGTGTTCGGGAGGCGTGGCGCAGAGTGTGATTACATGTGCGAATCGTGCCGGACTTGAAGTGCAGGACACAGTGTATGAGGGGATTGCTGCGGCCGAGGCGGTGTTGAGCGCGGATGAACGTGAGCTTGGCGTCTGCATGGCTGATATCGGGTCCAGCACGACCGAGCTGGCGGTGTTCTTTGAGGGGTCGATTGCTCACACTGCTGTTCTGCCGATTGGCGGGGATCACTTTACTAACGATCTTGCGGTTGGGCTGCATGTAACGGTCGAAGAGGCTGAGTATCTGAAGAAGCTTTACGGGCATTGCGTGGTGACGGCGGTGCCGCAGTTGAATGAGATCGAGGTGGGCGGAAATCTGGCGATCTCTGGTGGCCAACCTGCACGAATGGTGAGGCAACGATTTCTTGCGGAGATTCTGGAGCCGCGGGCGCGCGAGATGTTTACGATGCTGCGGGACAATCTGCGGCATGGTGGAGTACTCGAGGCGTTAGGTGCTGGTTGCGTGCTCACCGGAGGCGGCGCGACTATGGCGGGTCTGCTGGATAATGCTGAGAGCCTGCTGCGGGTTCCGGCGCGGGTTGGGTATCCGGTGCCTTTGTCGAGGATGCCTGCGGAGTTGGCTACGCCAGAGTTTTCTGCTGCGATTGGGATGCTGCTTTATACGCATCGAACGCAGGTACGGCGGGCGAGCGAAGAGCAGGGCTTGCGGGCGAAGCTGAAGGCGATCTTCGCGGGAAGCTTCTAAGGTTCCTCGCGCAGAACTAGCCGGCTAGCGCGGCATCGAGGCTTGGATCGATGGGCAGGATCGAGTCGGTATGGGTCATTTTGAGGATGTCCATTACCTTGCTGCCTGGTGCGACGATGCGGAGTTGGCCGCCGTCGACTTTCATCTTGCCGTAGAGAATCATGAGCACGCCGAGGCCGGCGCTGTCGATGTAGTCAACGCCCGAGAGGTCGAGGATCAGCTTCTGAACTCCCTGACTCGTTGCGTCGCCGATTTTGGACTCGATCTCGCGGAGCCGCATGCCAAGAGTCATGCGACCGCTCAAACGGAAGACTGCTGTGGATGAATCGACGCGTTCTAACTCCGCTTCGAGGATCATGTGATATGGATTCTCCTGTTCGCCTGAAAGCATACCAGCAGAATGGGCGGCGATTGCTGCCCTGATTGGATTTCGCGCTTTAGAGCGAAGATGGATTCCGGGGTCAACAGGGAACCATTGATGGTACGGGGAGTGGAAAAGAGAGGTCGTAGGCTGAGCCCAGAGATGTGAGAATTAAAACCTCAAGGAGTAACTGCTGCCATGCCGAATCTGCCTAACGACGACCTTCGCATTCACTACCACGACGAGATACCACACGGAGCGCGGATCAAAGTAATCGGCGTGGGTGGTGGGGGCAACAATGCGGTCAATCGTATGATTGCTGCGAATGTAGTTGGGGTTGAGTTCATCGCCGCGAATACGGATGTTCAGGCTCTGCAGGTATCGAATGCTCCGGTGAAGCTGCAACTCGGAGTGAAGCTGACGAGCGGGCTGGGTGCGGGAGCAAATCCTGACGTGGGCCGACGGGCTGCGCTTGAAGATTCGGACAAGATTATTGAAGCGCTAGAGGGCGCGGACATGGTCTTTGTGACTGCTGGGCTTGGTGGGGGAACGGGAACGGGCGCTGCTCCTGTGATTGCCAGCCTGGCGAGCGAGATGGGGGCGCTGACGGTGGCGGTGGTGACGCGGCCGTTTGCGTTTGAAGGCAAGCGGCGGATGATGCAGGCTGAGCGCGGGATGCAGGAGCTGCTGGAGTCTGTCGATACTGTCATTGTGATTCCGAATGAGAAGCTGCTGGCGGTGGCGAAGGATGCAGGTTTTTTTGAGAGCTTTCGGATTGCCGATGATGTTCTGCGGCAGGGAGTGCAAGGAATCTCGGACATTATTACGATTCCAGGCGTGATCAATCGCGACTTCGCCGATGTGAAGACGACCATGGCGGGGATGGGTTATGCGGTGATGGGAACGGGAGTGCGGACTGGCGCGAATCGTGCTGTTGAAGCTGCGATGGCGGCCATGGCGTCACCATTGCTTGAGGCTGGTGCGATCGACGGGGCCCGCGGAATTCTGATCAACATCACCGGTTCGAGCAGTCTGAAGCTGAGCGAGGTCAATGAGGCGTCGACGATCATTCAGAACGCAGCGCACGAGGATGCCAACATTATCTTTGGCGCTGTGCAGGATGAATCGATGGGCGACGAGGTAAAGATTACCGTGATTGCGACGGGGTTCAAGCAGCATGAGATGCCACAGCGTCGGGAACGCATGCTGGGTGAGGCGACGCTGCCCGCGGTACGGTATGACGTGCCGATTCAGCCGCGTGTCGTGACGCCGCCGCCGATCCCTCGATTTGCTAGCGAGATGGAACCAAAGCAATTAAATGCCACTATGGGCGAGATGAAGGCCGCGAGCGCCCGCGTTGATGTCCAGACGGAGTTAATTCCCGTGCCTGCCTCGGTCTTCGACGATGATTTCTTCAAGGGAAAGTCATCTCGCGAGAATTTGACCATGGAAACGGATGAAGTGGCCCGAGAAATGCCTGTAAGATATACTGACGCGGCTCACTTGTCCGCGCCGGAACTGGTCCAACGGGAAGATATTCACTGTGTAGTGGAGGAGTCGTTGGTTGTGGAAACTTCTTCTCTTCGGGCTTCCTCTTACGGAGGAACGGTCACACCGGCAGATATTGGTGAGCCGGACGAACTGGATATTCCGGCATTTTTGAGACGTGGAAAGTGATGAATCTATTGCCGCTTAAGTGACGCTGGCCCGAAAGTGGGACGGTAGGAGTATTGTTTTTGAGGTTGAATGAGGAAGTTATAACCCGAATGTGGGTACATGGCATTTGAATTGCAATGTAATAAGCAAAGAGGGATCGCCAGTGCTTCGATCGATAAAAATCTGCGGCGTCGTCCTCTTCGGCCTTGTATTGGGTGCTGGAGTGGATGGGAGAGCTGCGACCACGACTACCGGTAAGACGAAACACCGTTCCGCCGGTACTGCGCAGGTTGCGACGAAGGTCAAGGCGCATGGCAGTGCTTCTTCTGCCGGCTCGAAACGGGCCACGGTGAGGAAGACGGGTGTGACAGCTCACACGACGTCTACGGCACAGGCGTCGATCCACCGGCATGGCGCTCACCCGACACTTGCAGTTCGACGAACACGGTATCACGAGCATTTCTCCGCCAGTTCGTTTGCCGACAATCTGACGCTTGGCGATGTCGTTGAGGGCGAAGACCCGGTGGTTCGCGCTGCCGCGATCGAGGCCCTGGGAAACATGAACGGCACGGCGATCGCCATCGATCCGTCGACGGGTCGGATTCTGGCGATGGTGAATCAGAAGCTCGCGTTGTCGCGTGGCGCCGAACCCTGCTCGACGATCAAACTGACGGTTGCGCTGGCTGCTCTGGAAGAGGGAATTGTTCGGCGGGATACTCCGGTTAACCTCGGCGGCCACTTCCACATGACGATGACTGACGCGCTGGCCCACTCGAACAATTTGTATTTTGAGACTCTCGGACGGCAGTTGGGATTCGAACGCGTGAAGCATTACGCGAATGAATTCGGCCTTGGGGAGCTTGCCGGCTATCAAATTCAAGGGGAGCAACTCGGCACGTATCCGGATGAGGAACTGCCGGCGGCTCTGGGTGGCGTGGGGCGGATGTGCTCGTTCGGGGAGAGTGTTTCGATGACTCCGCTGCAGCTTGGGGCGCTGGTCTCGGCGATTGCGAATGGCGGTACTCTTTATTATCTGCAGCACCCTGAGAACGCGATCGATCTGGCGACGTTTGAGCCGAAGGTAAAGCGAACGCTGGATATCGCGCCGTTGATTCCGGAGATATCGGAAGGCATGCAGGGCGCGGTGCAGTATGGAACGGCACGGTCTCTGCGTGCCAATTTCAGCCAGTTTCCTGTGATGGGGAAGACAGGAACGTGTTCGAATAACGGCACGCGGTTTGGTTGGTTTGGATCGTATGCAGATACGCCCAACGGACGAATTGTTACCGTGTTCTTCCTCGAAGGTGGACGGCCTACCTTCGGTCCGAAGGCGGCTGAACTAACCGGCGAGTTTTATCGGGCATTGTGGGATAAGAGCTATTTCATTCAGAAACCAGCATCGACCGCGACTGACGCTGTGGGTAGTCCCGAGTAAGTTCTGAACTCGCAATATTGGGGTTGATTGCGGCTCACGAACCCGACAGCGGATTTACGTCTCTGGTTCCCGTCTCGCCTTGCCATGGACTTTCCCCCTCCCTTTAAGATTTATAAAGGAATGTTTTTGGAGTTCTTTTGCCATCTGCAAGCTCGTTGGCGTGGGAATGCGGAATAGCATAGTAGGAAGAGATGAAAATTCTTACGGCAGAAGAGATGGGAGCGGCAGACCGACTCACAGCGGAAAAGTTTGGAGTTTCGGTTCAGACGTTGATGGAGGCAGCCGGGCGGTCGGTCGCGACTTTCTGTCTGCGGCAGTATGCGGGTGTCGCGCAGGTGGGTGTGCTTTGTGGGAAGGGGAACAATGGCGGCGACGGGCTGGTCGCGGCGAGAGTGTTGGCGCAAGCTGGATTGCGCGTGTATGTCGTTTTGCTCGGCCGCAAAGATGAGGTGAAGGGGGAGGCTGCGGTCTCTTTGCGAGCGGCTTCGGGAAGAGGTTTCGTCTGTCATTGTGGATGAAGTGGTGGATGAAGCTGGTTTGCGGACCATTGCGCCGATGCTTGGTGACGTGGGTCTGCTGATTGACGCTGTGGTTGGAACGGGTTTCAAGCCGCCCTTGCGGGGGATTGCGGTTTCGGTGCGAGAGTTGCTGGAATTGGTCGATGTACCGGTGGTGGCGGTTGATCTGCCATCGGGGTGGGATGCTAATTCGATGGAGCAGACGGCGGAGGGGGCCTTTCGGGCGGATGCTGTGGTGACGTTTACTGCTCCTAAGATTGCGCATGTGTTTGGGCATCTGACGCGAAATGAGAAGACGGGCGGAACATTTGGGCCGGTCGTTGTGACTCCGATAGGGTCTCCGGCGGCTGCGGTGATTTCTACGAGCGGGCTGACATGGACGGGGGACTCCAAGGCGTTGGCGGAGAAACCCAGAGACGTGAACTCCAACAAAGGCAAGTTTGGACACGTGTTGGTGGTGGGGGGAAGCTATGGGAAGGCAGGGGCGCCGGCGATGGCTTCGTTGGCATGTTTGCGGGCGGGGGCGGGGTTGGTCACAGCGGCTGTGCCGAAGAGCATCGTGGATACGGTGACGTTGATTGCGCCGGAGTTGATGATGGTGCCGCTGGCGGAGGGTCCTAAGGGTGCGGTGTCGTTTAAGAATCTCGATGGGACGAAGCTGGATGCGCTGACGAAGAAGATCAATGTGGTGGCGGTGGGCCCGGGTCTGTCGACTGAAGGTGATGCTTCGGCGTTTGCGCGGCATGTGGTGGAGAAGACGACGGTGCCGGTCGTGATTGATGCTGATGCGTTGAATGCGTTCGCTGGGAAGACTCGCCTGTTGAATGGCACGGGGAGGGTGATGGTGTTGACGCCGCATCCGGGGGAGATGGCTCGGCTGGCGGGGTTGACGGTGACGGAAGTTGAAGCGGATCGGATTGGCCTGGCGCGGCGATTTGCTACTGAGCATAAACTCACGCTGGTGTTGAAGGGGTGGCGGACGCTGGTGGCACATCCGGACGGGTCCATCGCAGTGAATACGAGTGGGAATCCGGCGATGGCGAAGGGGGGAAGCGGGGATATCCTGACGGGAATTGTGGCGGCAATGCTGGCGCAGTATCCGAACGATGTGGCGCGCGCGGTGGAGACTGCGGTTTATCTGCATGGGCTTGGCCGCAGACTTTGCTGCGCGAGCTATGGATGAACACACTGTACTTGCAACCGATACGGTTACACATTTGTCGGATGCGTTTCGGTACCGGGTGGCGGACGGCGACGGGATGACCTGGATCTGTGGGCTGCGAGGATGAAGGAGAAGCGGTTCAAGACAAGGAGCGAGGCGGGGACGCTGGCTATGGGGGAGCGGGTGGCGGAGATGCTGCTCCCAGCACCGAAGCTGATTGTGCTGCGGGGGGACCTGGGGGCGGGGAAGACTACGTTAGTGAAGGGGATTGCTGCGGCTCTTGGGGCGGCAGAGGCTTCTGAGGTGACCAGTCCGACGTTCACGTTGGTGCATGAGTATGTCGGGCCGAAGGTGCGGCTCTATCACATCGATCTTTACCGGTTGGAGACGGAGCGGGAGTTGTCGACGCTTGGTCTGGAAGAGATGGCAGAGTTGCCGGATGCGCTGGTGTTGGTAGAGTGGGGGGAGAAGTTTCCGAGTGTGGTGGCGCGGGCGGATGGGGAGATACATATTGAGCACGCAGGTGGGGATGAGCGGCTGTTTCTGGTGCGCGGTGAAGACGTAAGAGCTATTTACCGCGTCCGGTGAAGCGGTAGATGGCGCACTCTTCGTCCCCGGTTGAGCCATATTCTTTTTGCTGAGCGATGGCGGCGAGGTCGGCGGCGTGATCTTCGGGGGACATCGCTACGGGGCCGAGGAAGAGACGAGTGAAGGCGGTGTGGTTGTCGAGAACCGTGCGGCACTCGGAGTTGACGTAGAGGAGATCGAATGCGGGTGAGGGTGATCCGGGGTGTTTTGCGAAGCGGGCTTCGATGCGGCGCAGGAGGAGTTTGAGGACAGGGGCTTCAAAGGGGTGGAAGAGGAATGCGAGGGTGGGGGTGCGGGGCAGGTCGAAGGTGAGGGCGTCCTGTTGGTAGAGGTGTGTAGGGGCCAGGGGAGCGGCGGTTGTGTCGGCTTCGTGGGAGGCAATCCAGTGGGCCAGATTACGCTGGGCGGTCTCGGCGAGAGAGGGGTTAAGTTCGATGCCGATGACTTCGCGGAAGGGGAGTTCGCTGGCGACCAGCATGGCTCGGCCTTTGCCTGCGCCGATGTCGAGGAAGGTGTATTTTTTGAGGGGGTGGGGTGGGGTGGTGGCTTGCCAGAGGTCGATCAGGGTGCGGAGGATGCTGGGGGCTACTCCGTAATAGGCGGTGAGGTGGGCGTCATTCTCGTGGCCGGTCTTTAGGTGCCGGGAGGAGATGAGGCCGCTGGTGTCTACGCCGTGGATCTGGTCGAAGGGGTGTTGGGGCTCTGGTGGGGATTTGCGTGGGGGCATGATTAGCGGATCTGGACCAGGTTCGGGTTGCCGTCGAGGCCCAGGGTTTTGCGGCCCTTGGGGGTGATGTTTTGCGGGGTCCAGGCGGGTTGGTCGAGAAGGGTGATGGTGGTTTGGCTCACGGTCTCCAAGCCGGCTAGGCGGTTGATGATTTGGGCCTGGAGTTGGGCTAGTTGGGCTTCGTCGGTCTGGGTTGGGGTCAGGGTGATGGCGATTTTGTGTTTTTGGGGGACGCCGGGAATGTTGTGGCCGGGCGCTTCGGGGTCGAGGTTGATTTTGATGGAGTGGATCACGCCTAAGTCGACTATGTTGCAGGGGAGGATGGGGTCGTAGCAGTCGCGCAGGGCGGTTAGGATGTCGGCTTCATTGAGCATCTTGTTTGATGATAGCGGGTGGTACCCCCCTCCCCCGTCAAAAGTGTGCAAAGTATTCGAATTAGATACTTTAGGTCTGGACTTCCGGTGTTGCCACGATTTGGGTGGGGACTTGGAGGGTTGTTCCGGCGTGGGGGTTTGTCAAGGATTGCAGCAAAGGCAAAGGCAAAGGCAACAGCAACAGCAACAGCAACAGCAACAGCAGATCCCCTTCGGGGATGACAAGCAAGAAAGGCAAGTGCAAAAGCAAAGGCAACCGCAGGTCCTTCGACTCTTCCACTCGCAAAGTGCGCGAGTGGACTCGCTCAGGATGACACTTTTTGGGGGTTGATGGAGGTTTTAGAGGCAACAGCAACAGCAACAGCAGGTCCCCTTCG
This sequence comes from uncultured Acidobacteriaceae bacterium, assembly GCA_963802695.1. Taxonomy (GTDB): domain Bacteria; phylum Acidobacteriota; class Terriglobia; order Terriglobales; family Acidobacteriaceae; genus Edaphobacter. Next base: position 37,643 of record CAWDJN010000006.1, on the reverse strand, counting down.
GGGATGACAAGCAAGAAATGCAAATGCAAATGCAACGGCAACTGCAACGGCAACAGGCAAAAGGCAAAGGCAAAAGGCAAAAGGCAAAGGCAAAAGGCAAAGGCAAAGGCAAAGGCAACGGCAAAGACGGCAACCAAAGGCAAAATACGGGGATTCTTCGCTTCGCTCAGAATGAGGGCGTCTCTTTGGATCAGAATGACGGCGTCTCTTTGGTGAGGAATTCTTTTTGAGCGAAGAATCCGGTCGCTAGTTTTTGCGTTCGACCAGGTAGTGGGCGAGGGCTTTGAGGGGGTCGGCGGCTTCGCCGAAGGGGTCGAGTGCGACGAAGGCGTCGGCGATTAGTTCTTCGGCGTCTTTGAGGGAGCGGTCTACGCCGAAGACGGCGGGCCAGGTGGCTTTGGTGCTGGCGGTGTCTTTGCCTGCGGTCTTGCCTAGCTCGGCGGAGCTTTGGGTCATGTCAAGGACGTCGTCGACGATCTGAAAGGCGAGGCCGGCTTTTTCGCCGAAGGTGCGGAGGCGGGCGATGATGTCGGCGTAGTGGTCGAAGGCGGCGCGGGCGGCTTCGTGACGGGCGCGGGCTTCGGCGGAGTGCTCGTTGTTTCCGGAGTTGAGGGTGGAGGGAGCGATGGCGGGCCTTAGGCCGAGGAGCCCTCCGGAGACGATGCTGGTGGTGATGAGTGCTCCGGTTTTGGCGCGGTGGATGGCTTCGACGAGGTCGGCGGTGGGGGCGACGCCTTCGGATTCGATATCCATGACCTGGCCGCCGATCATGCCGGGAGGTAGCTGGGTGTTGAGGTCGCCGACACGGCCTACTCCGGAGCCGATGGCGAGAGAGACTTCGCGGAGGATGGCGACGACGGTGACGGGTGCGGTGGGGAGCGCGGCGATGGTTTGGAAGGCTAGGGTCTGGAGGGCGTCGCCGGCGAGGATGGCGGTGGCTTCGCCGTAGACGACGTGGCAGGTGGGCTTGCCGCGGCGGAGGTCGTCGTTGTCGAGGGCGGGGAGATCGTCGTGGATGAGGGAGTAGGTGTGGATCATCTCCAGCGCCGCACCGAGGTCGGCAGCGCCTTCAGGGAGATCGCCTGCGGCGTAGAGGTGCGGCAGGGTGCCGGCGACCATGCGGGCGGACTCCATGCAGAGGATGGGACGGAGGCGTTTGCCGCCGGCGAAGACGCTGTGGCGCATGGCTCGATGGATGGAGTGAGGGAGGGTGTCGGGTGAGGGCAGGAGACGTTCGAGGGCAGCATCGGTGAGCTGTGCGCCGGAGTGCAGCAGAGTCTTTACCTTGGAGTCCATTTGAACTTGATGATAAATGCTTTTGCGACCACGGATTTTACGGATTGAGCGCGGAGGATTGTGTGGCGGATTTGCTTTGTCGTGCGCGAATGAGAACGATGAGGAGGAGTGCGCCCGATGCGAGAGAGAGGATGTCGCCGAGGGTTTGGTCGAGGGTTTGGGCGTAGGTAATGTCGATGGTGGATGGGCCGGTAGGGATGGGGATGGTGATGAGGCCGTCGATTCTTTGTGTGGGCGCGGCGATGGGGGTTCCGTTGAGGGTGATGCGCCAGCTGGGATAGCTGCGGAGGTTAAGGATTAGCGTTTGGGCGATCGGTGAGTTGAGGTTGAGGCGCACGGGTGCTGGGCCGGGTTGGGTGTTCGTGGGTGCGGGGCTGTTGGGGTTGGGGGAGAGCCAGTAGGGTGGATTGTTCTGGGTGAGGGAGTCGTTGTCGGCGGTGGTGGGAGTGTACTCGTCAGTGGGGTCGGTGCCCTGGTTGGAGTGGAAGAGGGCTACTCGGGCCTGGACTGTGTCGGCGGGATCGCAGGGTTGGTGGAAGGTCTGGTAGGCGGGGTAGGTCAAGGCTGCTGCGATCGTTAGAGTGAGGATGCTTGTTGTGGTGAGCTTGAGTTTGAGTGGGGTAAGCGCGATGGCGATTGCCAGACCCATGAGTGCGGCCTGGATGGCGAGGAAGCGCCATGGGAATTGGAGGAAGACTAGTTCGGGGGCGTGGGTCCAGATGAATTTTGTGAGTGGGGTTAGGAGGAGGGTGATCGTTGCGGTGAGGATGGTGAGCAATATGAGAAAGGAGGGATTTGTGGCATCTGCTGACAAAATGCGGGGGTCCCTTCGGCAAGCTCAGGGCAGGCTTCTCCACTCCGCTCCGCTCCGGTCGAGATGACGCGTCTTTTTCAAGGTTGCGGCGAACATAAGCCAGTGTGATGGCGGTGATTGTGATTGCGATGAGGATGACGGCGATGACGGAGGCGAAGTGGAGGACCTGGTCGTGGGGGGCGTCGCCGGTTTGGTGGAAGAGGAAGTTGTCCTGAATGCGGTAGAAGGGGATGATGGCCATCGCGATTTGGACGTAGCGGCGCTCGTAGGCGGCGGGGAGGATGTAGAAGGCGGCCAGGCCCAGGCCGAGGGCGGTGCCGGCGGTGGTGTTTAGAGCTAGTTGGAGTCGGGTTTCGTTGAGGGCTGCGCTCGTTTTGAGATGGGCGGGAGCGGTCGCGCTTTCTTCACCCCATCGAGCAAAAGCGCTCGATGGCGACCCCGATTCGCGCGATGTCCACATCTCAGAATCGAGATATGGGGCACCCGGATTTTTGGCGCTCGGGTCATTCGATGATCCGTTTGGGGAGCGGTTTGAGAGATTGCTGGCTATGCGGATTATTGCGAGGAAGGCCAGTGCGTAGCAGCTCATGACGGCGGCGGGAGCGTTGGTTAGCCAGAGGAGGGCGATGGGGATCGCTATGCGGGGGATGGTAACTTTTTCACGCAGGATTGCGTGGAGTAGGAACGGGATGACGGCTGCGGCGAGGAGTTCGGCGTAGGCAGTGCGCTCGTAGGCGGTGAAGAGCATGTAGGGGTTCACCGTGTAGAGGACTGCGGCCGTGGTGGCGGCGGTGGGCGTGGTGAATTCGCGGGCGAGGTAGTAAAGCGCGAAGCCTGCTGCGGCGAGGGACAGCCAGGTGTAGAGGATTGGGGTCCACGTCCAGGGGAAGATGAGGCCGAGGATGGCTCCAATGGTCCAGGAGAGCGGTGGGTAGAAGATGAAGCGGGGTTCGCCGGCGTTGTATGCGGGCGTGTAGGCCCAGTGGGGGTGGAGGTTGCCGTGGGTGAATTGGCGCGCGGCTTCGAGCCAGTTGAGGAGGTGGAAGTCGAAGTCGTGGCCGCAGGAGCAGCCTTGCAGGAGAAGCGGGAGGATGGCGATGAACGCGGCTACAGGGATGAGGAGAAAGGGTAGCCGGGTTCGGGGCATGGAAAGAGTATCGCAGATGAGATTCGGGTGTTACTCAGAACAAAAAAAGACAACAACAAATGCAACCGCAGGTCCTTCGACTCCGCCGTTCGCAGATGCGCGAACAGCTTCGCTCAGGATGACACATCCTTTTATTTTTCGTGACCGGGAAGACGGAGGCTGTTCTTAGTGGGCACCCGCCGGGGCTTTGCCGGGCTTTACTTTCTTGAATGTCCAGACGATGGCTACGCAGAAGAAGCAGAGGAGAGAGAGCCAGCGGAAGACGTCGACGAAGGCCCAGTTGGCGGCCTGACGTCCAAGCTGCTGGTACATCGTCGCCTGGGCGGGGTCGAGTGAGTTGGCAGAGCCGAAGGGGCCGCTGCCATAGCCGCTGCCACTGAAGTAGCCCTGAAGAGCGTGCATCTGATTCTGGAATTGCTGGCCGGTTTCGGGAACGGAGTTGATGATGAGGTTCTGGTGGACGGCGGTGCGACGGGTAAGGAGGGTTTGGGCGAGCGAGATGCCGATGGAGCCGCCGATATTGCGCATGAGGTTGAAGAGGCCGCTGGCGTTGCCGATTTGTTTGGTCTCGAGGGTGCCGTAGGCTGCAGTGGAGATGGGGACAAAGACGAAGCTCAGGCCGAAGCCAGTGATGAGGATTGGCAGGAGGAGGGTGGTGGGGGAAAGCTCGAGTGTGACGTTGCCGAAGTAGAGAGTGGTGAGGCCGAAGGTGAAGAAACCGAAGGTGAGAAGCCATCGCGGGTCTACTTTGTTGGACAGGTAGCCGATGATCGGCATGCCGCAGATGGCTCCGATGCCGCGGGGAGCGACGACGAGGCCGGCGGTGAAGGCGGTGTAGCCGAGGAGCTCCTGATAGAAGAGCGGGAGGACCGTGACAGTGGAGTAGATGCCGATGCCGAACATGAAGATGAGGATGCTGCCGATGAGGAAGTTGCGGTCTTTGAGGACCTTCAGATCGACGATGGTGTCTTTGTCGCGCCAGCAGTGCCAGCAGAAGTAGACGAAGGAGACGACGAGGAAGAGAGTGGCCCAGCGGATCCAGGTGGCGCCGAACCAGTCGTCTTCCTGTCCCTTATCGAGGATGACCTGCAGGCTGCCGGTCCAGATGACGAGAGCGGCGAAGCCGTAGCGGTCGAGCGGGGCGACTTTGGCTTTGCTGATGTAGGCGGGATCGTGGATGAAGCGGTTGATCATGAAAAGGGCGAGGAGGCCGATGGGGATGTTGATGTAGAAGGCATATCGCCAGGAGTAGGTGTCGGTGAGCCAGCCGCCGAGGGTGGGGCCGAGAACGGGGGCGACGACGACTCCAAAGGCGAAGACGGCCATGGCGGCTCCGCGCTTGGCGGGGGGAAGGACTCGAGAAGGATGGCCTGGGAGAGCGGCTGTAGGGCTCCGCCGCCTGCACCTTGAATGACGCGGGCGAGGAGCATGATGGGGAGGGTGGGGGCTGCTCCGCAGGCGAAGCTTGAGGCGGTGAAGATGGCGACGCAGGACATGAGGAAGCGCTTGCGGCCGAAGCGAAGAGAGAACCAGTTGCTGGCGGGGAGGACGATGGCGTTGGCGACGAGGTAGCTGGTAAGGACCCAGGTCGCTTCGTCTGTTGATGCGGAGAGGGAGCCCGCGATGTAAGGGAGGGCGACCGAGGCGATGGCGGTGTCGAGCACCTCCATGAAGGTGGCGAGCATGACGGAGGCGGCGATGAGCCACGGGTTGACTCCCTGAGCTGCCTGGGCGGATTGATCTGGCGGTGCGACTGCAGCGGAAGCCATAGGTCGGGAGAGAATCCTTCTTGGTGGCAGTGATTGTCTCCTATGTAGAGCAAGAAAAGGGGCGAAGGGATGCCTTTTTCATCCGGCCGGGGGGCAGAAGAAAGAACAGCGGCAGGCCCGATCTGTTCGGGGCTGCCGCTGGTTGGGGATGGTTGAGTTTGTTTTTGACGGTTATTGGGAGATTCGCTAGCCGCTCGAGCTGCGTCCTAAGAATGACTGCGGCTGGGCATAAACGTGGCCTCGGAGACGGTATGGACGGTTCCCAATTGGAGTTTGCGAGACGAGGGCGGATGCCGGAGAGCCGGGATCTGGGTCGCCTCGATGCTTGCGGGGAGTTGAGTGGAGCCGGTACCGGAGGAGACTTCGGTTTGTATGCCGGTGGCGCTGACGACGGTGTTTGGGGTGTCATTGCAGCCGGCGAGCAGTCCGGCGAGGAGGCCAGCAAGGCCCAGGGAGGCTACTTTGAGGAGGCGACGTCTGGTACGTGAGGCGGGGAGGAAGTGCATGAGCTACGCTCCAGTGGTGCATTGATGCTGAACGACTTGTGGTCAGCCTAGCCGGGGGAATCTGGAGCGACAATGACACCTTCGGGGGATGCTGTTTTTGACGGTTTGGAGAGGCGGTTGCCTTGATTGCATCTGATAAAGAAGAGCTTGTGAGGGTTGGTGGGCTGCGATGGGGCAGTTGGGGCTATGTCGGGCTATGTTGGGATCTGGAGTGGGTTACAAGTATGGCCAAGGATTGGAGATAATAGCGAATCCTTGGGGGGATATTGAGCATCAGAATACTTGACAGTAAGTGACTCAAGGTGAGAGCCTGAGTCATTCAAGAGATTAAATGGGCTTTTAGCCCGGAATGAGGTCAGGAATGGCAAAGATTATCGGAATCGATCTTGGGACGACGAACTCATGCGTTGCCGTGATGGAAGGCGGCGAACCGAAGGTGATCCCGAACGAAGAGGGTGGACGGACTACGCCTTCTGTCGTCGCGTTCACGAAGAACGGGGAGCGCCTGGTGGGCCAGGTGGCCAAGCGGCAGGCGATTACGAACCCCGAGAACACAATTTATTCGATCAAGCGGTTCATGGGTCGTCGTTATAACGAAGTGAACGACGAGATGAAGATGGTGCCCTACAAGGTGGTTCAGCAGGGCGACCATATTGCGGTAGTTGCGCAGGGCAAGGAGTACACCCCGCCTGAGATCTCGGCGATGATTCTGCAGAAGCTGAAGAAGGCTGCTGAGGACTATCTGGGCACGAGCGTGACAGAGGCTGTGATTACGGTTCCGGCTTACTTTAACGATGCTCAGCGGCAGGCGACAAAAGACGCCGGCAAGATTGCCGGGCTTGATGTGAAGCGCATCGTGAATGAGCCGACGGCGGCTGCTCTGGCTTACGGGCTCGACAAGAAGAAGGACGAGACGATTGCGGTTTATGACTTCGGCGGCGGTACGTTCGATATCTCGATCCTCGAGGTTGGCGAAGGCGTTATAGAAGTGAAGTCGACCAACGGCGATACGCATCTTGGCGGCGACAATCTTGACCAGCGCATTGTGGACTGGCTGATCTCGGAGTTCAAGAATGAGACGGGTCTTGACCTGACTTCGAAGGGCAACGAGATGGCGCTGCAGCGGCTGAAGGATGCTGCGGAGCGCGCGAAGATCGAGCTTTCGACGGCGCAGGAGACGGAGATCAATCTGCCGTTTATTACCGCCGACGCGAGCGGGCCGAAGCATCTTGTCCGCAAGCTGACACGGGCGAAGCTGGAGGGTCTGGTTGATGATCTGCTGCAGAAGTCCATTGGGCCTTGCAAGCAGGCGATGAAGGATGCCGGCGTGGACGCGAGCAAGATCGATGAGGTCGTGCTGGTTGGCGGACAGACTCGTATGCCGAAGATTCAGCAGCTGGTGAAAGACCTGTTCGGCAAAGAGCCGCATAAGGGTGTGAACCCGGATGAGGTTGTTGCGATTGGCGCGGCGGTTCAGGCTGGCGTGTTGGCCGGCGATGTGAAGGACCTGCTGCTGCTCGACGTGACTCCGTTGACGTTGTCGATTGAGACGATGGGCGGGGTGGCGACACCGATGATCACGCGGAACACGACGATTCCGACCAAGAAGACGGAGACGTTTTCGACGGCGGCAGACTCGCAGACCGAAGTTGAGGTTCATGTACTGCAGGGCGAACGGCCGATGGCAGCGCAGAACCGCACGCTGGGCAAGTTCAAGCTGGCTGGAATTCCTCCGGCTCCGCGCGGCGTGCCCCAAATCGAAGTCACGTTCGATATCGATGCAAACGGCATTCTGAATGTGACGGCGAAGGACAACGCGACCGGAAAAGACCAGAAAATTACAATTACGAGTTCTTCTGGTCTGAGCAAGGAAGAGGTTGAGCGGATGGCGAAGGACGCCGAGGCACACGCAGCCGAGGACAAGGAGCAGCGCGAGGCTGTTGAAGCGCGAAACCAGCTCGATTCGATGGTTTACAACGTCGAGAAGATGCTGAAGGACGCGGGCGACAAGGTCTCGGGCACTGACCGGGCCGACGTGGAGAATGCTCTGGCGGACGCGAAATCGACGCTGTCGGGAACTCCGAAGGCGAGTGAACTGAATTCGGCTCGCGAGCGTCTAACAACTGTGAGCCACAAGCTCGCGGAGGCGATGTACAAGGCGACTGCGGCTTCGGCAACTCCGGATGGCGCGACGGCTTCGGCTGGCACGCACGAAGAGCCGAAGAAGGATGAAGGCGTAATTGATGCGGAGTATGTAGACGTAGACGAAAAGAAGTAAGTGTAATCCGTAATCGTTGCGCCAGCGTATTTAGAGATGAGGGGCGTTCCTGAGTGGGTGCCCCTCATTTTTATAAGGTTGGGTTGGGTGGATTGACGTGTAGAGTGCGACATATCACCCGGAAAGGTGTTCAAGTGGATAGCAGTAAGGGACAGGATAGATATGCAGACTTAGTTTGGCTGGAGAACCTGGAACTCAATCGACTGCTTGGAGGTAAGGCCATGACCGAGACGATGTGGAGATGCGACCAGGTACGCGCAGGACGGTTATATAACCGGATGATGTTCGACACGCGTGAAGAGGCTGAACAGTTTATGCAGCGGATGCAGCAGATGGAACCAGACCAGATGTTTTCAATTGAGCCTGTGGAGGCGAAGCAGGTCTGGAACTAAGATTTTTCTCTGGTTAGAGAAGTGACATTTGTTTTTTATGGTGGCGACGGCGTAGTCCGTCGCCATTGTTTTCTGTTTTGGAGGATGGTGCGGGATGCCAGAGGGGAATGAGATTCATCGATGGGCGGCGCGGCATGAGGCGGCGTTTGGCGGCAAGCCGGTACGAGTCGATGGGCCGCAGGGGCGGTTTACGGATTCGGCGGTGCTCGATGGGCGGAAGCTTGAGCGGGTGATGGCTGTGGGGAAACATCTGGGATATGACTTTGGGAAGGATCGGATTCTGCATGTGCATCTGGGGTTGCAGGGGGATTTCACGGAGGGTTCGGGCCCGTTGCCGGGGGTGCGGGGTGCTCTGCGGCTGCGGATGTGGAATGCGGCGGCGGTAAGGAAGCCTGCGGGGCCGGATGCGAGTAAGCCGCACCGGTGGTACTCGGAGGATGATGGAACAGATAATCTGGCGCCGGAAAAGATCGCGTGGGTTGAGTTGCGTGGGCCGATGGACTGCTCGATTTATTCCGGGGAGATGTGGGAGACGCTGCTGGAGCGGCTGGGACCCGATCCGCTGAATGGGGATGGGGCGGGGAAGTTTGTTGAGCGAGTTGCGAAGAGCAGGAAGACGATTGGCGAGCTGTTGATGGATCAGTCGGTGGCGGCTGGGGTTGGGAATATTCTGCGGGCGGAGTTTCTATACCGGGCTCGGCAGAGTCCGTTTATGCCGGGCCGGGAGGTAGCGGAGAAGACGCTGCAGTCGATATGGAAGGATGCGGGTGTGTTGATGAAGGCGGCGATGGTCGACCGCCGGATTGTAACGACGAGGCCAAAGGATCGGCCGCATAAGAAGGGGCAGGCGCTGAAGGAAGAGGCGCACTATGTGTACCGGCGGCAGGGGCGCCCATGTTTTGTTTGCGGGACTAAGATTTTGACGAAGGTGATGGCGGGACGGAATCTGTTCTGGTGTCCGGTCTGCCAGGCAGCTTAGGAATTTTCAGGGATTTGTAGTTTCGAGGTGCGGAAGTAGCGCGTTGGTTAGAGAATGGAAGAAAGATTATGGCGACACAGACGAAGGACTATTACGGCGTATTGGGCGTGAAGAAGTCGGCGACGGCGGATGAGATTCGCAAGGCGTTTCGCAAGCTTGCGCGCAAGCACCATCCGGACGTTAATCCGGGGGACAAGAAGGCTGAGGAGAAGTTCAAGGAGATCTCCGAGGCGAACGATGTTTTGAGCGACGAGAAGAAGCGGAAGATCTACGACCAGTTTGGGTTTTACTCGGACAATATCGATCCGGCGGCTGCTGAGGCTGCTGCGCGGGGAGGATATGGTGCGGGCGGCTCTGGTGGAGGTCGGGCGCGGTCTTCGGGGCGTGGTGCGCAGGAGGTGCCGTTCGACTTTGGCGGGTTTGATTTTTCTGACTTTCAGGAGAGCGGTGGCGCGGCCCATCAGGAACAGGGTGGGGGATTTGGCGGGAGCTTCCGCGATATTTTTAGCGGGATGTTCAATGGCGGGAAGCAGGCTGCTCGCGGGCCGCAGCCGGGGACTGATTTGGAGTATCAGGTGGGGATTGATTTCTGGACTGCGGTGCGCGGGGGCGTGACGCGGCTGGAGATTCAGCGGCAGGAGATTTGTCCTACGTGCAAAGGAAAGACGACGACGGGCGGAAGTGTGGAGTGTCCGGAGTGTCATGGGTCGGGGCAAGTAACGCAGATGGGCGGGCGGATGAAGTTCAATATTCAATGCCCGCGATGCGGCGGGACGGGGAAGGTGCAGCATGCTTGCCCGACCTGCGATGGCGAAGGCGTTGTGGTGAAGCGGGAGCCGCTGGAGTTTCGGATTAAGCCGGGGACTCGGGATGGGCAAAGGATCCGGTTGGCGGGGAAGGGAAATGCCGGAGTCAATGGCGGGCCCGCGGGGGATTTGTACCTGATCATCAAGGCGGGGCCACATCCGGTGTTTACGAGGACGGGCGATGATATTTATGTAACTGTTCCAGTTACAATGACGGAGGCGGCTCTGGGAGCGAAGATTGATGTGCCGACGATCGATACGCATGAGGGCGGGGCGCGGACGCAGTTGAAGATTCCGCCGGGGACGCAGACGGGGCAGAAGCTGAGGCTTCGGGAGAAAGGTGTGCCGAGCGCTTCGCAGGAAGGCAAGCGCGGGGACCAGATTGTTGAGGTGAAGATCGTGGTGCCTAAGGTTCAGGATGAGCGTAGCAAGGAGATTCTGCGGGAGTTGGCGAAGCTGAATCCTGAGGAGCCGCGGGAGGCATTGTTTGCGGCGGTGTAGGTCAGCATGGACCGAAGGCGTCGTCCTGATGGAGCATGGATTCGGCCGAGAAGGTGGAAGCTTTCCGGGTGAGGCCAAGGGTTAGCTGATCATCGAAGGATGGTTCGGGCAGCAGGAAGCGGTTGGCCAGGCTTGCGAGGAATTGGGTGGTTCCGGGTGCAAGGCCGGCGACGCGTGCGGCAAGCCAGGCTTGCGGCGTAATGGTGATCTCAGCGCGGCCGCCGTCAACGGCCCAGTAGATTCTTTTGGCAGCGTGGCGGACCGAGGCGGCTAGTATGGGGGTTCTTGCCGCCAAGGTGAACCAACGCTGTTCTTCTTCGACTCGGCCAGTGAAGTCGGCGTGGGCTTCGCCGCCGGTGCGCATGAGGCCGGGACAGACGGTCGTGACGCGGACGCCTTTGTGGCGGAGTTCGGCGTGGAGGCCTTGAGAGAAGCCGAGGAGAGCGAATTTGCTGGCGACGTAGGGGAGCATGTGGGGCATGGCGAACTTGCCGCCAATGCTCGCGATGTTGACGATAGCGGCGTCGCGCTTGCCGGGCCGGCGATTGAGCAGATGGGGGAGGGCGGCGTGGGTGGTGTGGAGTGCCGCGAAGAAGTTGGTGGCCATGGCTCGGCGGTAGGCGTCGAGGGGTTGGTTTTCGACGGGGCCGACTTCGATGATGCCGGCGTTGTTGATGAGAATGTCGATGTGGCCGAAGTGGCTGATGGCGTGATCGATGAGCATGGTGGCCTGGTTGGCGTCGGTGAGGTCGGCCGGAATGAGAAGGACGTCGTCGGGGGACTGGATGGCGTCGCGTTCGAGCAAAGTTTCGCGGGCCTGGGCGAGTTCTTCGACGTCGCGGGAGGCGAGGACGAGACGGGCGCCTGAGCGTCCGTAGCGCTCGGCCAAGGCGAGACCGAGGCCACGGGAGCCTCCGGTGATGAGTACGACTTTGCCGCGGTCGCGAGTGCGTCTCTTCACGGCAAGGGAATAGGCAGCGGCGGCGGCGGCGACTCCGGCTGTTGCCGCAGTGGCGCCAGTTAGGATCTTGACGGTGTGGAGTATGGCTCTCAGTTGTTTCATGGCTGATGATTGAGATGCAGATTGAGAATAACTAAGTTTCTTTGACGAGCTTATCTTGGAAAGAGCTAGACTTTCGAGGAGAGGAATCGTCTAAGAAGTCGGTCCGAGGTTTGCAATGGCTACGAAGCGGAAAAGCAAGGGCGCGTACATGATCTCGTCGGTGGCGGAGATGTATGAGATTCATCCGCAGACGCTGCGTCTTTATGAGCGGGAGGGGTTGCTGCGGCCCTCGCGAAGTGAAGGAAATACTCGTCTTTATACGGATGAGGACCTGGAGCGGCTGGAGTTTATTTTGAACCTGGCGAGGGACCTCGGGGTGAATATCGCGGGGATCGGGATTGTGCTGCAGATGCGGGAGCGGATGGAGGAGATGAACCGTCAGATGCAGGGGTTTGTGGATTATGTGCGGACGGAGATGCTGTCGCGGATGCAGCAACAGCAGCAGCAGCCGGGTACGGGGCTGGTTCCGATGCGCCGGCCGATGGGGACGCCGACGATTAAGGTGGTTTCGGTGAAGACGGGGAAGAAAAAGTAGGCGACCGCGGATTGCGCGGATAAGAACGGATAACGGCAAAGACGACTGCGGATTGCTTCAGCTTTCCTGGGTCAGGCTCTTCGACTTCGCCAATCCGCAAAATGCGCGAATGGCTTCGCTTACGACGACACATCTCCTAGACTCACCTGCCTCGTCTTTGCGAGGTGCGATAAACTGGAGACTGCGGATTTTCCGCGGGTTCCCTGGCGCGTGCCGGGTTGACGCAAGGGTGTAATGACTTTGTTCCTCCAGATATTGTTTTGGGTCGCGATGTGCGGCACGGTGACCTCCACGATCTATTGCTTCATGGTGGTCGCGGCGGCGTTTCGCTTCGGTCTGCGGAAACGCCGGGAGGATCGGGCTGCGGCGACGTTTTTGCCGGCGGTGAGCGTGTTGAAGCCGCTGCATGGGATGGAGCCGGGGCTGGAACGGAACATTGAGTCGTTCTTTGAGCAGGACTATCCGGAGTTTGAGCTGTTGTTTTGTGCGCGGCATTCCACCGACGCGGGGCTTCAACTAGCCCAGCAGATTGGAGAGCGGTATCCGCAGGTGGATGCGCACTACGTGACGTGCGGCGAGCCTACGCCAAAGTTTCACAACGCCAAGGTGTATTCGCTGGCGAAGCTGGATACGGTGGCTAAGCATGAGCTTTTTATTACGAGCGATGCGGACGTTCGGGTGAAGAAGGATTATCTGCGGCGGATGGTGCAGAACCTCAAGGATCCGCAGATTGGGCTTGCTTCTTGTGTGTACCTGGGGACTACCGATCAGGGGGCGAAGGCGGGTCTTTCGTCGCAGCTGGATGCGGTGGGTAAGAGTGTGGAGATGACCTCGGGTGTGCTGGTTGCGGACATGCTGGAGGGGACGAAGTTTGCGCTTGGGGCATCGATGGCGGTGCGGAAGGAGTCTTCCAGAAGGCAGGCGGCTTCAACGAGCTTGGTCAGTTTTATGCGGATGATTTTGTATTGGGCAACCGGCTGGCCGCGCAGGGGGTTGGTGTGCGGATGGCGACGCACGTGATCCGGTTGATGGTGCAGGACACCCCGTTTGGGTTGTCGTTTCGCAACCAGTTGCGATGGATGCAAAGCACGCGGCGATCGCGTCCGCTGGGGCACCTGGGATCGGGACTTACGTTTGCTGTGCCTTTCGGCTTGCTTGGGCTGCTTTGGGGTCTGTTGACCGGCCATGCTGGATTGGGCGTGTTGTGGCTGGCTGCGATGGTTCTGAATCGGTGGCTGCAGGCAGGGGCGATCTTGCTGGTTATGGGAGACGAGGATTGGCTGCGCGGTATGTTGCTGTATCCATTGAGGGACCTGCTGGGTAGCGTGTTGTGGCTGGGAAGCTACGGCGGGGACAGATTCTATTACCGAGGAAAGATTTATCGGCTTCGGCAGGGCGGTCGCGTGGAGGAACCGCAGTAGAAGCATTCTAGAGTTGGCCGCAACTTATCTGGCGGTTCGAAGTTAGCAACAGAAGCATCATAAGCAGAGTACGGTTGCATGGGGCAATTTCGTAGAGCCGAGAGGAGCCGAATCCAAAGGTGAATTTTTCTTTGGTTTGGCTGCATCTCTTAAGGGGCTGGAGGCCTTTTTTGATGTCTGCGATGGCGTGGTCGCTGCTGTTCGTCGGGTTGTTCGGCCTGATGACTTCAAGCATTTTTCTGGGAATGGTTCTGACCGGCGCTCTGCGGTTCCGTCGCGAGGCTGTGGGTGAGGATGTGCGTCTTTCTGAGCGACCGGCGTTTCTTCCGGCGATCACTTTATTCAAGCCGCTGCATGGTGGCGAAGTGGGATTAGAGGCTAATCTTAGAACTTTCTTTGAGCAGGATTATCTGGAGCATGCTGCACGGTGCGGGGCGCCAGTCGCCAGCGATGGAGTTTCACGGATCGAGGTGCTGTTTTGTGCGCGCGATGAGAGCGATGAAGGGCTGAGAATCGCACGGCGAGTGGCGGGCGAGTATCCCGAGATCACGGCGAGATTTTTGACAAGCGGGGAGCCCTGGGCGGCGAATGCAAAGGTGTGCTCGCTGGTGGCGATGGCGAAGGTTGCGACGCATGACGTATGGGTGATCAGCGACAGCGATGTGCGAGTGGCTCCGGATTATCTGCGGAGGATCGTGCAGCCGCTGGCCGATGCGAAGGTTGGCTGCGCGACGTGTCTGTATCGCGGCGTGGTGCTGAAGGGGGGCTTCTGGTCGCAACTGGAGGCGGTGGGGATGACGATCGAGATGAGCTCGGGCATCTGCGCAGACAGTTTGATTGAGCCGGTTCGGTTTGCGCTTGGACCGACGATGGTGACGCGCAGGGAGCGGGTGGACGAGATTGGCGGATTCGAGAGCATGGCCGAGTACTGCGCCGATGACTTTGTGCTGGGAAACTGGATTGCGAATAAGGGGCACAGCGTCGTGCTGAGCGGGCACGCGATCGACCATATGGTGTTGCAGGGCGGTTTTGTGGATTCGATGAAACACCAGGTGCGGTGGATGAAGAGCACGCGGTTTTCGCGGCCGAAGGGACACTTTGGCACGAGCCTGACTTATGGGGTTCCGTTTGGCGTGATGGCGTGGATTGGGGCGCTGCTGCTGGGGATGCCGTTGCTGGGATGGTGTGTGCTAATTGGCAGTGTGGCGGCGCGGAGCATTCAGGCATGGGCGGTAGGGACCTGGGTAGTGGAAGAGAAGCGGATCGGGACGACGATGATCTTATTTCCACTGCGTGATTTTCTTGGTCCTTTTATCTGGCTGTTGAGCTATGCGAGCAACCGGATTCTGTGGCGGGGCGAAATGTATGAGCTGGTCGACGGCGGACGGATGCGGCGTGTCGTTGAGAGAGAGACGGTCTTCCGACCCGGGCTTCGTGTGGGAACACAGGTGCCGCGCCGCGATGTTTAGTGATTGGTGAGGACGGTCTTGCCGCCTTCTGAGGCGAGGACGTTGGTGGCTCCGTAAGGGGCGAGGTCGCGAGTGCGGGCTTTTGGATCGTAGGTGAAGAGGAAGATGCGGCGCGGGCCGGCCCAGAGCTGGTGGAGGCGAGTCTTCTGTTTCGAAGATGGGTGGTGAGTCGGGCCAGAAGCTTCCGTACCAGAGGCCGTTTACGCGGCCGTTGATGAGATGGACCTGTTGGCCGGTGTAGAAGATCAGGGTGGAGCCGGCGGTGAGCTCGCCGTCGATCAGGATGAGGTCGTCTGCGTGGGGTGTGGCTCTGTTGGGCTTGTGTGATGGCTTGGGCGAGGCCTTTGGAGCCGAGGATCGGATAGAAGCGTGCGAGGCCTTCGTGGGCTGCGAGAAGGATGACGGTCATGAAGGCGGCGAGGGTGAGGTTTGCGGCATAGGTGCGGCGTGCGCGTCGCAAAAGGTAGCTGCCGAGGCCGATGCCGAGCATGCCGATGGCGGTAGCGGCGAGCGGGCCGCGGAAGAAGCCCATGGCGGCCCCGGTGAGGTCAGAGACGTGGCTGAGGGAGAGGTTGTAGGCTTCGGTGCTTCCGGCCATGGTGAGGAGCGAGACGATGTCTGCTCCGGGTGCGGGGTGGGGCGCAGTTGCAGCGTAGTATCCGCAGATGATTGCGACGAGCGTGGTGAGGGGGACGAGTGTGTAGAGATGCCAGTTGAGGGCGCTGCGGCTGGCAGATTGGTTTGAGGGGATGGTCTGCGAGTTGTCGGCGCGGGCGAGCAGGCTGCCGATGATGAGGGCGAGGGCTGGCAGCGCGGGAAGGCTGTAGTACTCCTGCCGGTTGGACAGGGTGAAGAAGCCGAGGACAAGGATTGCCCAGAGCAGGAGTGAGAGCGCGGCTTCGTTTGCGCGAGCTGCGGCCACCGCGCGGGTACGCAGGATTCGGATCTGGTCCTTGACGGCGGTGGGGAGGAAGATGGCCCAGGGCATGATCCAGAGGACGAGGTAGATCCAGAAGAGCCAGACGGGGGTGTAGGCCGTAGTCGTGAGGGATGCGTTTGGAGAGGAAGCGGGCGATGTGTTCGTTGTAGAGATAGAACCAGGCCCAGCCTCCGGTTGCGGGAAGGCCTTGGCCGGCGGGGAGAGGAATTGCTGGATTGCGCAGGGCTGCGAGGATGTGCCATGGGGCGGCGATCGCGAGGAAGACTGCAGTGCTTGCGAGGAGGTGGAATTTGAAGAGGAGGCGGAGCTGCTTCGTGATTGCGAGGTAGAGGATGACGAAGGCGATGGGGAAGACGAGGCCGATGAGTCCCTTGGTGAGGACGTTGAGGGCCATGACGGCGGCGAACGCGAGGCACGGGAGGAGGGTTTGATTGGTGGATGAATTTTGGGATTGGGGTGAAAAATGCGGGGGTCTCTCCACTCCGCTGCGCTTCGGTCGAGATGACGCTTTTTGGGGGCTGAGTTGTTTTTGTTCGATCTAACGCAATGAGGAAGAGGTGGACGGCGAGGGTCATCCATAGGGCGAGGAGGATGTCCGGGATGTAGAAGCGGGTGTAGAGGTAGGGGCCAATGCTGGTGGCGATGGCGAGTGCGGCGTAGAAGCCGGCGCGGTCTGGGTTGGCGGGGGAGATGGCGGCGAAGAGTCGGATGCCGAGGGCGTAGACGGCGAGGATCAGCGCGAGGACTGCCAGGGCGAGCGGCAGGCGCGCGGCCCAGTCGTGGATGCCGAAGACGTGCATGGAGCCGGCGGCCATCCAGTACATGAGCGGAGGCTTGTCGAAGAAGCGGATGCCGTTGATGAATGGTGTCACGTAGTCGTGGCGGAGGAGCATCTGGCGGGCGATCTCGATGTATACGGAGTCGACGTCGTCGAGAAGGCCGGGGGTGAAGAGGCCGCCGATCTGGAGGACGAGCCACGCGAGGAAGAGGATCGCGAGGGAGCGGGGGCTCCAGCGGCCAGGGGCGGGTTGGGTTTTCGGCGTCAGTTGTCAGTCTCAGTTTTCAGGTTGGTTGAGCGGTCGGTCGGTGTAGAGGACTTTGCCGGAACTTTCTTTCAGGAGGAGCTTGTTGTTGCCGAGGAGCTGGTCGACTTCGTCGCGTTTTTCGATGGGGACGAAGAGGATTTTGCGCGCGCCTTTGCCCCAGGTGTTGGTGAGGTCTTGTGCGGTGAGGAAGATGGGTGGGGCGTCGGGGAACGTGCTGCCGAAGAGCATGGAGGTGGAGCGTCCTTCGACGAGATACACCTCGCGGCCAAGGTAGAAGCCGATAGAGGAGCCGTAGGCCTGGTCGCCGAAGAGGAGCACTTGACTGTCGGGCGAGATAGAGTGGCTGGCTTCGAGTTGCTGAATGGTGTCGGCGAAAGATTTTGAGGAGAGCATGGGGGCGAAGCGGGCGAAGGCGATGTGGGCGGCGATGAGGAAGGTCGCTGAAGTTAGGGCGATGGTTGTGGTCGCGGCGAGATGACGATTTTTTGAGCGCAGGAACCAGGCCGCGGCGGGGCCGACGAGAAAGGCGAGAGCGGCGAGCGCGGCGGGAAGGCGGAGCGCGGCGAAGCTCGGGCCCGTGAGGTCGAAGAGGGCGGACATGGAAAGGGTGTAGTTGCCGACTCCGCGATGGGCGAGGAGGTCGCCGATGTCGGGAACGAAGGGCTCGTGGCGTGATGTCCAGAGGCCGTAGGCGAGGACTAGCGCGATGGCGATGCCGAGGACGGTGAAGGTCGCGTGAGCGAAGGTGATCCATCGGCGAGCGGATTTGTCTTCGGCGTACACGCTTTCGGCGCGGGTGAGGGATGCAGCGATGAGGATCAGGAGCGGGAGATAGGCGGGGAAGGTGTAGTACTCCTGGTTGGTCGAGAGGGAGAAGAAGACCAGGACGAGGGTGGCGAAGAGGGCGAGGAGGAGGGTGGTGCGTTGCGGGAAGGCGCTGGCTCGGAGAAGGGGCTCGGCAGTCGGCGAATTCCGCTGGCGCCTGCGCAAGGACTGGATCGCGAAGATTACCAGCGCGACAAGTAAGGTGAAGATGTACGGGAGGTGCGCGGTTTCGCGAAGAGCGAGGCCGATAATTACGACTGCGAAAGGCTGCCAGTAGGATATTTGATCTTCTGCAATTGGGTTGGCATTGTTGTAACGCTTCAAGGCTCGGTAGGCCTGAAGAAGTAGGGAACCGCCGAAGAGACTCCAGGGGAAGAGCCAGACGAGGTGGAGGGTCCAGAAGAGATAGCCGGGGAGTTTGTTGTAGTCCTTGGGAAAGCGTTTGCCGAGGAAGCGGAGGAAGTGCTCGTTGACGAAGTAGAACCAGAAGAAGCCGTGGCCGTTCATGCCTCCGGTGTTGCGCAGGCCGGCGAGGATGTGCCAGGGAGCGGCGATTACGAGGAAGAGGAGGGCGCCGGTTAGGGGTTTTAGCTGGCGCCATTTCTTGTACTCGCCGGTGAGGGCCAGGTAGACGATGCGGTGCCGAAGAAGAAGACTAGGGCGACGAGGCCTTTGGTGAGGACGGCCAGGGCGAGGGCTGTCCACATGAGGTAGGCGTGGGTGGTGGGGAAGAAAAATGCGGGGGTCTCTCCACTCCGCTGCGCTCCGGTGAGATGACGCGTTTTTGGAGGGCAAGAGATTGAAGGAGGCAGTAGAGGGCTGTGCAGAGGAAGAGGGAGAGCAGGACTTCGGGGATGAAGTAGCGGGTGAAGAGGAAGACTCCGGCAGAGGTGAGGACAGCGAGACCGGTGTAGAAGGCGGTGCGAGGGGTGAAGGCTCGTTCGGCCCAGAAATAGCCGAGGAGGGCGAGGAGGAGGACTCCGATGGCCTGAGGGAGATGGGCGGCGAAGGTGTTGAAGCCAAAGATGCGGAAGCTGAGGGCGACGAGCCAGTAGGGGAGCGGGGCTTTTTCGAGGTAGCGGATGCCGTCGACGCGCAGGGTGACGAGGTCGCCGGTGAGCACCATGTTGCGGGCGGCGCTGGCGTGGGTGGCATCGGCGTCGTCGAGCAGCGGAGGGGCAGAAGAGCGCGGCGAAGAAGATGATCAGCCACAGGCCGCTTCAGTCATAAGGGCTCGCTCGCCTTCCTTGCCCGTGATTTTCGCCACGGCGAGCCGTAGGGCACCAGATTGCCATGCAGAATCCGAATATGGCCGCTCGGCTTCAGCGGTTTTTCGACCGGATGAATGATCGGCTGGCCCTCGGCGAGGCCGGGCAATTCGGAAAGGTTCTCGGCGATCGTGCGGCCGGTCACGGTGCGGCAATCGCCGTCCAAGAATCCCTTCGCCAACAGATATTTCATCACGGCCGGCGTGCCGCCGACGCGGTGCAAATCTTCTTGCACATAGCGTCCGCTCGGCTTCAGATCGGCTAGATACGGCACACGGTCGCTCGTGCGCTGAAAGTCGGCCAATTCCAACGGCACTTCGACCGATCGGGCCATCGCCAGCAAGTGCAACACCGCGTTGGTCGAGCCGCCGGCGCATCACCAGCACCATCGCATTCTCGAACGCCCGGCGAGTCATGATGTCGCGCGGCTTGAGGTCCAATTCCAGCAGGTGCTTGATCGCCGCCCCGGCCTTGAAACACTCATCCATTTTGGCCGGATCTTCCGCCGGAGTGAACGAACTGTAGGGCAACGACATGCCAAGCACTCGATTGCCGTCGCCATGGTGTTCGCCGTGTACATCCCCCGCAAGCACAGGCACGGGACAAGCATGACGCACGACTTGCTGCCTTCGCTCGTCGTCGAGTTTTCCGGCGACGTATTCGCCGTAGCATCTGAAACGCGGAAACGATGTCGAGTGCCGCGCCGTCGAGATGCCCGGCGCGAATCGTGCCGCCGTGGCCCATCGCGCCGGCCGGTTCAATCGCCCCATCGCCATCAAGCAGCCAGGCATGTTTTTGTCGCAGCCGGGCGGCGCCGCCCAGGGCGTCGTACCATTGGGCTTCGACGACCGTTTCGATCGAGTCGGCGATCAGATCGCGCGATTGCAACGAATAGCTCATCCCTTCGGTGCCCATCGACATGCCGTCGCTAACGCCGATCGTGCCGAATCGCATCCCGACCAGCCCCGCCGCGACCACGCCCTCTTCACCCGCGTCGCCAGCTTGTCGAGGTGCATATTGCACGGTTTTCCCTCGTACCAATTGCTGACGATGCCACCTGACCTTGTTCATGTCGGCCTTTTGGTAAGCCCGGTCGCTCAACAGCTCGCCTGCGAACCGCCTTGCGATTTCGATTGCGTGATACAGGAACTGTATTTGTTCAAGGGATTGGGCATATCAAGCTCGCTGGGCAGTCAGGGATAGGCGACCGGGTTTACCTCGACGCAGATCGTCTCTACCTAATGAGGCCCCAGGGTTCCACCGCCCGGTTTTCGCCTCGATCCAAGCTCCCCCGGCACGCTAGCGACACATGTTCATCTATCCCGATCTTGGGCAACGTCGTCAGCTTCTTCGACCGTCAAAGGCGTGTCAGCGATTGGGGGCCGTCACGGGAATCGCTCAACGGAGCGACGAGCAACCGTATCCACACTCCGCTGAACGATCGCTACGAGCGGGGGAAATATCGTCGCGCGAGTTTTACGACGAATTCTACCGCGCAACTCGCACGAAGCCCGACTTCGCGGCGTTGTTTCACGCCAAGTCCGACATCTTTTGGCTTCAACTATTCGCTGCTGCCGGTCGATCGCCGGCTGAAGACGCCGCTTTCGCCTCGGGCTGCTCTAAGCCCGCCCTTGCCACTGGGACGTTCTTCTTGCAGCCAAGGCTACAGAATTCTGTTCCGGGTTCCATTTCCGGACCGCGCAAGCTACGAAATCGAGCCTTCGAACCCCGAGCCGAAGATGTATCAAGCGGCTGCCAAACTCCCGGCGTCTCTCCGGCCGACATTTTCTTCTGCGACGACGTGCCCAGCCACGATCCAGCAGCCAGAGAGTGCAGGATTCGATGCCGTGCAATACACGACGACGCCGAAGTTGGTCGCCGATATGCGCAGGCCCCACGGTTTGAAGTACAATTATTGAAACCGCGGCTCCGCGTAACTGCCTCTCTCAACGAACATGACGACTCGCCTGGCCGCGTTTCTTCTCCAGATACCGCTGATGATATTCCTCCGCTCGATAGAGTCGGCGGCGGGGGCATTTGGGTGACGATCAGCCTTGGAAACGACCACTTTGTCGAGCCGCTCTTTCATTTGCTACCGCGGCCTGCTCCTCTCCAAGGGCGAATGGTAGAAGACGACGGAGCGATATTGCGAGCCGACATCCGGCCCTTGGCGGTTTCGCGTTGTCGGATCGTGGATTTCCCAAAACGGTTCGAGCAATCGCTGGTCCGGACGCGCGCGACGGATCGAATTGCACCTGCACGACTTCGGCATGGCCGGTGCGGTCGGTGCAAACGTCCTTATACGTGGATTCTGCGTCGTGCCGCCGGAGTATCCGACGGCCGCGTCCAGAACCACGCCCGGCTCGCGGCGGAATTCGGCTTCGACACCCCAAAAACAGCCGGCGCCGAACGTGGCGGTTTGCGTCGCGCCGGCGCTAGTCTTGTCGCTCGATTCGTGTGCGGACATGGGATTCTCCTGCGAAATCACTGAAACGATTTTGTGACGTGTTTGAATCTGCCGTCATTGTACGCCAATCGCCATCGCCGGGAAAACCTACTCCGCCGCCTCACGGCTTTTCGACCTGCGAGCTGCCGGGGTCGCCGTAGTGCCGCACAGCGCATGCAGCGGACTCGGTCGTCGTCGATGCATTGCACCAGGACGAGCGTCGGCTGATTCTCGGGTGCGACATATTCGCCGCGATCGACGCGTCCGTAGCCGCAATCCTCGCACAGACCATATTTGCCGACGATCAAATAGGCCGGGATGCCGACCAGTTGGCAGATGGAATCGAACGACGGTGAGTGGCAGACGGCGCCGGTCGAGGACGACTAATTGGCAAAAGGGAAAGTTCGATGTCATAGGACAATAGGGTCTCAAACTAGTTGGCCAGTCTGGAAGGTAAGCATTCACCCCGGTGAACGGTCGGTGATGGTGGCGCGGATTTGATCGCGTTGTTACGGGGAGATCGGCTGGGCTGGGGGCAGCCAGGGGTTTCCGGTCATGAGCTGGTGCAGGACTTCGTAGGCGCCGAGGCCGTGCTTGCGGGCGGTGTCGATGTAGCCGCGGATGTCGAGCCTGTCCTGGGTGACGTCGTCGCTGGTGAGGCGGCCGGAGATCTTCTGCTGGGTCTTCAGGGGGCGGACGCCGCGCTCTGAGATGTTGTTCGTCGGCCAGACGCTGGTGTCGGTGGTGAACCGGAGCACGTCGGCCTGCCGGGTCTTGCAGAACTCGAGGAGCTCGCGGCCGGGCTGCTGCTTCACCTGGTTCTTCGGGCCGGGGACGCGGGAGACGGCGGCCAGGCCGACGGTGACGGCGCGGCGGAACTCGGTCTCCAGCGGTTCCCGGTCCTCGGCGGGGATGGCGGGAAGTCCCTGCTCGCGGGCGGCGTGCCAGGCGCGGATGAGGCCGCGCAGCGACCGCATGGCCTGCTCCGGCCACGCCGCGCCGGGGTAGGTTTCGGCGCAGTCCTGGAAGTCGCGGATGAAATGGGCGGCGCAGGCCTGGTGCCCGGCGAAGTTCTCCCAGGTCTCGCTGTAGTAGCCCGCGTACCGGTCGGAGACGACGATCCCGGCGAAGGACGGCAGGATGCCGGCCTCCTTCATGGTCTCCAGGCTGCGGGTGCCGAGCCAGAACGCGGAGTACAGCTCGGTGAACGCGCCGTGGACGTACTTCTTCTCCCCGGCCGGCCCGGACCGCAGCGTCGTCTCGTCGAACCCCGCGACCGGGGCGGCGGCGATCAGGGTGCGGATCAGCCGCACCGCGTCCGTGACCAGCCCGGCGGCCTTCCCCAGGCAGGAGTGGACGAACCCGGCCGACAGCACGCCGCCGGTCAGGTCGGCGATCAGCGCCTGCGCCCGCTCGACCGGGACGTGCTGGAACACCGACAGGTAGACCGCCATCGCCGACAGGCGGGGGCCGACGGACAGCGGCGCGTCCGGCACCCCGGCCGGGCGGGCCGCGACGTGGACCCTCCCGCAGGCGCACCGCGCCTTGTGCAGGTCGTGCTGGTAACGCCGGGACGGCTGCGGCTCGGGAACGTCCTCCTGCTGGTAGGACCGGGCGACGCCCAGGTCAGCGGCATCCGCCAGATCGGCACCGCACGCGCAGTCCCCCTGCGGGAAGTGGCCGACGACCTCGTCCGCCTTTCGCCAGCGCATCGCCGCGCCCGGCGACCCGGGCTGCTTCCCCGGCTTCCGCTTCCGCTCCGCCCGCTCCGCGGCGCGCCGCTCCTTCCGGGCCGGCGCTGCGGCCGGGAAGGTCATCGCTGCTCGGCGGCATCGAGGAGTTCCCCGAGTTCCGCGACGCGGCCCGCAGGGCCGCGTCCAGCTGCTCCCGCAACTCCGCGACCAGGGCCTCCAGCGCCGCGATCTGCTCCCCGTGCCCCGCGATCTGCTCATCCTGCGCCGCCAGCCGCGCCGCCTGCTCCCGGATCAGCGCATCACGCGGATCCTCCGGCGGCAGCGAATCGGTCACGCCACGAGATCATCCCGGAAACCAGCCCCGGCCACCGCCACGACACCCCGCCCGCAGCGCAACCGTGACCTCTGAACCGGTAACCCGCCGTCACTCCCAAGCGCCCATAAACAGGGGACGTGAATGCTTACTCTGGAAGGTTCTCTCGTCGAGTCTCAACTTTTTATTTAACCTGCTTGCCTGCGGGTCTCCTTCTTGGGTTCCTCGCGCTTGACGGTTTTGCCGACGTCATGACGGGTGGCGGGCCGCTGGTTTTTCGACCCTGCCGGGCGGCCGGGTCCGGGGCGGGAGGGTTTCGGCGCGCTGGCGGGAACGGGCAGGTCCTGGCGGATGCGGCGAAACCCCCGGCGGACGCGGGCCGGGGTGAGGCGGCCGGGCGCGCACGGCTGCTGCCAGGGCAGCCGGATGTCGGCGGCCAGGTCGCGGGCGAGCCAGAGCTGGGCGTAGGCGGCGATGACGAGCCAGGTCCACCGGTCGGCGGCGGCCGGATCGCGCAGTTTCGGCCGGGTCCAGCCGAGCTGCTGCTTCAGGAAGCGGAACGTGTGCTCAATGTCGAAACGGCGCAGGAACGCCTGCCAGGCCCGGTTCACTTCTTCTGCGGTGGCGGCGGCGCGGGAGGACCACAGCCACAGCGGCTCCGCGTCGCGGCAGCCGGGCAGGCGGTCCACCTGGAGGCGGATGAGGGTGCCCTCGACGACGGGCAGCTCGCCCTGGTGGTGCTCCCAGGCGGCGCGGCGGGCGAGCTGCTGGTGCAGCCGGGGCCAGGCCGTCGCCTTCGCGGTACCGTACCGGGATGTCTCCGTGACGGTTGCCGCCGCTGGCTCCGGCCAGTTCCGCCGGCTCGCTGAGGCCGAGCCTGGCCCCGTGCCGGGGCGGCCGGCCGTTCGCCGGGCACCCGCGGCGGGACCGGGAAGTACATGACCCGGTCCGAGCGCAGCCTGCCCGTGACGTCCACGGGCAGGTCCCGCAGCAGCCAGGCCAGCCGGGTCAGGTCATAGCCGGAATCGAGCACGACGATGACGTCCGGGTCGCCCTCGCGCCAGTGCCCGGCGGCGATGAGGCGCGCGTGACGACGTCACGGACCTGGGCGGCGGTGACCTCGGTGGCGTCGTCGGCCGGGCCGAGCCGGACCGCGTCCAGCGGCAGCGTCCACGACGTGCGGCCGGGCTCCAGCGCGACGACCCAGGAGTAGGGCCAGCCGGGGATCATCTGCGCGTTCCCCTTCCCGCGCGCGTAGCAGTGGCAGAACAGCCGCTCCGGGCTCGTCTCCGCCTCCGGCCGCAGCCAGTTGCTCACGTCGCAGGCCAGCCGGATCCGCCCGTCGTCCCACCGGCGCGGCGGGATCCCGGAAACTGCCCGGCGCAGCCGGCCGATCCGGACCTCCCCGCAGTTCACCGCACCGTAGACGCCTCCGTGGCCCCGGCGGCACTCCGGCTCCAGGCACAGCTCCGCCAGCATGTGCACCCGCTCCGGCCGGCACGCCAGCGCGTCGCAGGTCTCGAACAGCACGTCCCGTCGCGTCCCCAGCGAGCAGTACAGCTCGCCCCGGAACACCGCCAGCCGCGCCATCCCGCGATCCGCCCCGTCTCCGCCCGCCTGCCCGGACATAATGAAAGCCACGGCCACCGCCATGCGTCTTCAAAGTTCTGTGGAAGGAACCCGAAGATCATCAAGCGGTGGCCGCCTCATGTCACCACGACACGCCGGGCAGCACAAGCAACACAAGACAACCCAGACAACAAGGGTTAAATAACAAGCTCAATGTAAGTGGCCATTCTGGCGCGTTCTGCGGGAGTCTCAATCTAACTGGCCAATTTGGCGTGTTTACTTCAGGCGAAGCCGACGCTCCACGGCGGCATGCCTGGGTGGTCAGGTATCCGGCGTAGTCTCGGCTGTTGATCGCCCGGAAGTACTCGGCGATCACCGGCTGGATCGCGGCGGCGTCGGGGTACCCGGCAGCCGGCGGAGCGAGCGCTACCAGGGTGTCCGAAGGGCTCGGGGCGGGCGGAGACGGCGACGGTGGCGGTGCGCTGGTGGTGGGCGGGCTGGCCGGCGGCGAAGTCGCTGTGCTGGATGCCATCGCGATGGCCGACTGGTGAGCCGCGGGAGCGGCCCGGACGGCGTACCAGAAGCCGAGTCCGCTTGCGGTTGCGGCGAGCAGGACGATGAGAGTCACCATCGGCAGTGTTACCCGCCTGCGGTGGATGGTGCCTGGCCGGGCTCCGGTTGGGGCGCGTGCTGCGGCGGCGGTGGGGGCAGCCGGCGCGGATCGCCGAGTGCCTGTTCCAGCGCGGCGCTGTAGGACCATTCGCTCCGCCGGTCCGCGCTGATCACCTGCCACTGGCCGTTCGTGAGCGCCAGCACCAGCGCGTGCGGGTCGTCGAGCGGGCCGGGGACCGTGAACGGCCAGAGCCCCTTGCCGAGGAGTCTCTGCCACCTGGCCTGAAGCTGTTTCGCCGGCACCGGCGGCACGAGGATGAGTGCCTTGTCCCAGTAGCCATGCCCTGAAACGGCCTCGAGTTCCCACCGGAGTCCGTCCTTCACGTCGCTGGGAGGCGTCGCGAAAACAATCAGCCGGGACTGGGTCATCCAGGTGGCCACGGCGGCTTTCCAGTCAGCATCGCCGATGGTCTCTCGCGCGGCACCGATTGGGGCGAGCCTGGTGCCCGGCGGGTTGACGGCTATCACCGGGCCATACCCGGACAGGTAACGGACGAGCACCTCTTCGAAGGTGTCGAACCGCCGCGGGGTGAACCGCTCGATCAGCGAGGGCCTGCCGAAGGTGGCCGTCCACAGCTTCAGCCGGTCATCCCCGAACGACCGCAGGTACAGTACTGGCGGCCGGGGGTCATGCAGCATCAGCTGGCGCGCCTGGATCGATCCCAGCCTGCGGGCACTGCGCAAGACGATCGCTCCCAGCACGACGAGGACGAACGCGCCGAAGAGCAGGCCTCCCCAAACACTCTGTACGGGCTTCGGTGCCTGTCCCGGGCCGAGCTGTACCGTGCTTCCCTGCGACAGCGACTGGTTCAGGCCGGCGACGATGGCGCACGCCAGCCCGAGCAGGATCGCGGCGGCCACGGTCAGCATCCCCGTCACCAGGAGCTTGTGTTTGCCGGCCAGGAGCGCGCGATGGTGGTCACGGTGCACGCCAGCGGGGCGGATGAACCGGCCCCCTGCCCAGACGATGGCGAGCCCGATGATCAGGTACGCGTACCAGAAATGGGCCAGCAGGTCGCCGTTGGCGTAGGCCGTGAAGCCAACCACGGCGCCGTAGGCCGCGAAGCCAAGGCCAATGAACTGGATGGCCAGCCGCCAGATGGCGGTTCGGCTGTTCTTCTTCGCCGCGGCGGACACGTCGATGATCCCGGGTCCGGCCTCCGGTCGTGTGGAGCGAGCCTGCCCGCGCTTGCGCCGGAGAGGATTCCGCCAGTAGGCGATCCCTTCGACGATCAGCAGGTAAGCAAGCAGGAGACCGACAGTGGGCAGGGCCACGTAGTCGGGGACCTGTTCCGTATCCGGCGTGTCGGCCGGGACCTTGCTCACCTGGGCGGCGGCCAGGGCACTCATCAGGCTGCCGGCGGACGCGGCTGACGATGCCGGGGCGTAGACACGCAGGAGGAACTCATAAGGCCCGCGCGCCAAGGGCAGCAGGAGCACGAACACGCGGGTCCCGTCTGCCTGGGTGAACTGGCCGCCGTAGGCGTCCAAGTGCGCCGGGCCAGGGAGAGGCTGCCGGACCAATCCTTGCTTCACCAGGTCCGGCGTTTCGGCAGCGACGTCGGCTTGCGCGTTGGCGTGGGTCCAGGCGTCGACGCCGGTCTCGACCACTTCTTCGGTCCTCTGCGGCGAGAGCCAGGTGCGCACCAGGGCTTCGTGGGAGCCGAACTGGCTCGGATCGATGCCCAGCGCCTGGGCGCGCTTGCCGTCCAGCGGCCCGGTCATGCTCGCGTTGGGCTGGAACCCGGCCGGCAGGTCTCCTGTGTCCAGCATCGCCGCGGCCAGCCCGCTTCCGCCGGTTCCGCCGGTTCCGGCTGTTGGCGCGGCACGGGCTCCCGCGGCGGTGATGACGGCAAGAACCAAGGCTGCCGCAACGACGATCATCGCGCGTGCCATCGCGGTTCGGCTCAAGGCAGGCTCCCCGTGGGTCCCGAGACTGGGACCCATTGTGTCAGCAGCTCACTGCCCGCCGGTTGAGCAGCGATTGAGCGGTCTGTTAACCGGAGTCAACCGTGATAACGCGGCGACGGGACGGGCTGCTAGCGGGCGCGCCTGACCCGGGTCTCGTCCCAGACCGGCTCAGAGGTCTCGCGGACGACGCCGTCGGAGCCGAAGACGAGGAAGCGGTCGAAGGTGCGGGCGAACCAGCGGTCGTGGGTGACGGCGAGGACGGTGCCCTCGTAGGACTCCAGACCGTCTTGGAGGGCCTCGGCGGATTCGAGGTCCAGGTTGTCGGTGGGCTCGTCGAGGAGCAGGGCCGTCGAGCCCTGGAGCTCCAGCAGCAGGATCTGGAAGCGGGCCTGCTGGCCGCCGGAGAGGTTGTCAAACCGCTGGTCCCCCTGGCGCTCCAGCTCGTAGCGGCGCAGCACGCTCATCGCGGCGCCGCGGTCGCGCGCGTGGAGGTCCCACAGGATGCCCACTAGCGACCCTTTGGGTCGGTGACTCCGACGGTTGAGCTGAGTTTGTCAGGCTGCCACGGGCAGCCTTGCTGCGGCGAGGCGGTTGCCATCCCGGGCGAGTATGTCGTGAGTGTCGTCAAGTTGTTTGGCCCCACTGATCGGCGTGAATTTCGGCCCCGGCTGGGAATCGGTGTTTAGCTGGGTTTCCTGCTGCGGCTGGTGGTCTTGCTGGTGCGGAGCCGGTAGGACTGGGTGCCGGTCTCGAGGATGTGGGCGTTGAAGGTGACCCGGTCGACGATGGCGGCGACGAGGCGGGGGTCGGTGAAGACGGTTGCCCCATTCGCTGAAGGGCAGGTTGGTGGCGATCGCGATGGAGGCCCGTTCTTCGCGTTCGGTGATGATCTGGAACAGCAGTTCGGCGCCGCGGGGGTCGACTTGGACGTAGCCGAGCTCGTCGAGCAGCAGCAGGTCGAGGCGGCCGTAGCGGCCGACGACGCGGGACAGGCCCGTTCGTCGGCGGCTTCGGCCAGTTCGTTGACCAGCTGGGCGGAGGTGACGTAGCGGACCCGGCGGCCTTGTTCGCAGGCGGCCACGCCCAGGCCGATGAGCAGGTGGCTCTTGCCGGTGCCGGAGTCGCCGAGCAGCACGACCGGTTCGCCGGCGTCGAGGTAGGCGCCGGTGGCCAGGGTGGCGAGCTGGCCGGGTTGATGGTCGGGGCGGCGCCAGGTCGAAGTCGGCCAGGCGCTTGAGGCGGGGGAAGCGGGCCTCGGGGATGCGGCGGGCGCGGCGCGTTCGGCGCGGTCGTCGAGTCTCGGCGGCCAGGACCTCGGCCAGGTAGGCCAGGTAGGTGGCGTGCTCCCGGGTGGCGATCTCGGCCAGCCGGGCCGGCCTCGGTCGCGGACGGTGGGCAGGTGCAGTTCGCGGGTGGCGGCGCCGATGGCGGCCTGGGCGGCGGCGTCTGTCAGGCGGGTCACGGGATGGTCCTCGCGTCAGCAGCTCGTCGTAGCCGTCCAGGGCTGGGGCCGGGCCGGTCGTAGCGGGTCAGCGCGCCGATCGGGACGACCGGCGGCGACCGGTCGGCCGGCGCTGCGGCGGGCGTCGATGACCACGGCCTGGGGATCGACGCACGCCCGAGCGCGGTCCCTGGTCATCGCGGCTTCCACCGCGGCTGCGGGCAGGGTGCGGTGCGCCAGCAGGACCTCGATCAACGCCCGGGTGCCGGCGCCGTCGCCCAGCCGGCGGCGGGCCTCGTTCCAGAACCGCCTCGTGGGCGGTGGCTGAACGTCCCGGCCGCCCGGGCCCGGGCCAGCGCGGTGGCGCCGGGCATGGCGCCCGGTTTGCGGCCCAGGACCTCCAGGTAGTGGTCCAGGACCAGGACCTCGGTGTCCTTTCCGGCGGCGCGGCGTGGCGGGCCACCACCTGCGACCCGTCGAGGACCTCCACGCTGTCGGCGCCCAGGCGCACGGCGAGCCGTTGCGCCGAGCATAGCGGACCGGGACCGAGTAGAAGCTCTGGCGCACCCACACCCGGGCCTGTGGTGTCGACCCGGGCCGCAAGCAGCCGCGGCCGGGTCGAACGGCTCAGCCGGGCAGCGGCCCCAGGCGGGCTGCTCGTCGGCGAAGCGGCGGCCACCGTGATCGCGCCGGCCGGTGATGACGCCGGCCGTCGTCGACGATGTCGCCGGCGGCGATCAACTGGTTCAGCTCGGCCAGCGACGCCACGGCGGGCACGGGAACCAGATGCCGGCGGCGGAACCGGCCGATCTCGCCTTCCACCCCGCCCTTCTCGTGAGCGCCCTCGATGCCCGGCAGGCAGAAGAACGAGTCGAAGCCGTAATGCGAACGCAACGCCACGAACCGCTCGGATTCGGTCCGGTCCCGGCCGTGCAGCACCCGCACCACCGCCGGCTTCGAGGTTGTCGTAGCGGACCCGGCCCGGCACCCCGCCGAAGTACTCGAAGGCCAGCACATGGCCGTCCAAGAACGCTTCCTGGGCCTGGGTGGCGAACGCGACTGAAACGCCCGCCCCGAGCACGACAGCCGCATCACGAACATCCACCACTTCAGCAGCATCCCGTCGATCACGCCTGAAACTCGCCGAAGTCGACCTCCGCCTCCTCGCCCAGCGCGTGCGCCTGCGGCACCATCACATCGTCCAGGCCCACCTCTGTCGCGGCGGCGGGCCACATAACGCGCACCGTCGACTCCGCCACGCTCGCGCCGTGCTCGTCCACCAGCCGCTGCCACACCCGCCGGGCGGTGTGACGCTGCTTGCGCGGCGCGTCCCGGTCCGCCTCCAGCCACCCGTCGATGATCGCCGCATACGGGCCGATCGCTGGCCGCGGCCGCTCCGGATATGCCTTCCGCGGCGGCGGGACCGCGCTGGCCAGCGCCTGCCGCACCGTCCGCCGGTGCACATGATGCCGGACCGCCAGTTCCCGGACCGATGAACCTCCGGCCCGCCAGTCCCGCCTGATCTGCTCGAACAGCTCCACACGTGACCTCGCCATCCCCGACCTCCACGCCGACAGCAACGACGTGACGATCAGATCCAGGGTGGGGCCAATATTCACGACGACACCAGCGTAAGAGGAAGTTTGTCAAGCGGTACGGAGGAGATTTTCGTTGCTCGCGTTGATGGTCGTGACCTGGGGGTTCTTGCTACGGGTGGGGCCGGCGGGTGCGGGCACGCGGGTCGTCGGGGCGGGCGAGGGCATGCAGAGGTTCCGCAGCGGCATGATGGGGGTCGTGCCGTGCGGTCGGGGCGCCCGTCACCTGGGTCTTCTCGCTCTACGTAGTGCAAGCGGGCTCGGCCTGCCCGCGGCCTGGGCGGGCAGGCCTGCTCCTACAGCGTTCAACCGGGCTGGTGAGAAGCTCCAGGCGACCGGGGGAGAGCTGCCCAGGGTGTCGCACGGGGTGGTCCCCGACGCCGGGACGGGCTCGCTCTCCCCCTCATCAGGGAGGAAGGTCTAGGGCGCTGATCTGGATCCGGGCGCGGCGCTGGTCAGGCGGCCTGCTCCGGGTAGCGGGCAGCGTGCTGGCCGGTGGCCCCCGGCGGCGGCCGCGGGATCCCAGCTGGTGTCGTGGACGACCATGACGTAGATCCAGCGCAGCAGGGAGGCGGCGCACGCGACGCGGGCCTTGGCGCGGCGCGCCCGGGCTGCGGCGGCCGCCGTGCTGGCCTGCCGGGAGCCGGCGGCGGCCTGGTCTTCAGCGGCGTCGGCGGCCTGGGTCATCGCCTGGTACTTGGCGGCCATCACGGGGTTGAACCGGAGCATCGGCCATACTGCGCGCCAGACGGTCAGCCGCAGGCCAGGCCTGCCGCGGCGGGAGATGTGCGCATCGCCGAGGAATGCGCCCGAGGCGTTGTCGGACGGGGACATCCCGGCGTGCTTGACCAGCGATGATGAGCTGTCATAGCGGCGCGGGTCACCGGTCTCGGCCAAGATCGCCGCCGCGCCCACGGCCGTCAGGGCGGGGATGTCCGCCAGGCGGGCCAGGCCGAGCTCATCCAGCACCGCGACCATGTCCGCCTCTACGGCGCGCAGCTGGGCACGGATCCGCTGCAGGTCACCCAGCTCGTCAGCGACCCGGCGCAGCAGGCCGCGCCGGGACCAGGGGACGACCCCCTCGGTGTCGGTCAGCGCGGCGAAAACCCGGCCGGCGATCGGCCCCCAGGCCTTCGTGGCGCCCCAGCCCGCCACGGCGCCGCGGACCAGGGCGGTGAACGCCTGCTCCCCCGTCGCGGCCAGCCGGGCAGGCTGCCCGCCGCACCGCTCCGTCACCAGCTGCATGGCCGTCAGCCAGGTCCTGGACAGCAGCGGCTGGGCGCACGTCTCCATCACGGCAGGCCACGCGACGGACAAGAAGTCCCGGATCCGCTGCGCCGACGCGGTCGCCGCGGTGACCAGCTGCGCGCGGCGCCGGCCCAGGTGCCGCAGGTGCGCCCACGTCTCATCGAGCTCCTCCGGGATATAACAGTGCAGCTCGACCGCCAGCCGGGCGATCATCACGCAATCGGACTCATCAGTCTTATGGGTCGTGTAGTCCTGCTGCTCACGGGCGATATGCGACACCAGCGGCTGGATGCACACCAGCGGCAGGCCCCGCTCCGCGCACAGCCGCTGCACCTGCATCCAGCGCGGCCCGGTCGGCTCGCACGCCACCGTCACTTGAGGACGTTGCGCTGGAAGTTGGACGAACGCCAGTGCTTTCCTGCCGGGGAGGGGAAGATCAGCCCCAGCGGGTTAGTGCCGGCGTCCTGCCCGGCGCGGGCGGCCTCGATGCGGGCGGCGAGCCGCTCGGCGAGCGGGTACCCGGCGGGCGTGCGGCGCGGGTAGATGGTCCGGCGGAACTTGCGGTTCTTCGGCGCCTCCACATACAGGTGCCCGGCGACCTCGACCACCTTGCGGTCCACCGTGATCACCCGGCTGCCGGTGTCAACCTGACCGATGGTCAGCGCGGTCAGCTCGCCCCACCGCAGCCCGCTGTAGGCGGCGACATTGGCCATCAGCTCATCCCGCTCGCCGTGCCGCCCGGCGGCCAGCGCACGGCCGAGCCTGCCGATATCACCCTCAGAAGGGATCTCGGCCGGGTCGACCCACAGCCCCGATTCCCCGGCTGTGCTCACCCGGGCCGCAGGCAGCGCACGGTTGCCTGCTTGCCAGTGCACCCTCGCCAGCCGCGGGTCAGCCAGGTAGCCGCCGTCCAGGCCGGCGCTGACCAGGGCGGAGATCATCCGGTGGACCCGGTCGCCTTCCCCCGCCGTGGGGGCGGCGTTGACGATCTTCTGCATGTGGCCGGCCGTGATGTCCTGGCAGGTGACCGGTCCGATGACCGGGGCGGCGAACCGCTCGCACAGCCGCCGCTGGGTGTGCGCGTGCTTGCGGGACCACCGCTCGCCGACGGGGAGCCGGTCCGGGTCCAGGTAGTGGGCGATCAGGGCCGCCCCGGGCCGTCTCATATCCGGTGCGCCGGCCGCCAGCCGCTCGGTGACCTTCGCCAGCCTGGCGGCCAGCTTCTCCTCGCTGGAGGCCTCGCACTGCTGCCGCTGGCCGTCCTCGCACCAGACTGCCCGCCAGCGGCCGGGTTCCGCACGGGCGGGGTAGACGGTGATGCCGTACTCCAGCTCGATGACCTCGCCGCCGCCGCGGGTGGCCGTCCGGCCGGTCCCGGTCACGAGGACCCGGCCGGGTGCCCGCGCGGCGGGCCGGGCAGCCTTACGGGCCGGTTGTGGGGATTTTGTGGGGATCTTGAAAACCGCGGGCGGTGCCTGCGTCATGCCGGTTCCCTCTCTTCCTGCGTTTCCGCAGGCAGGAGGGCTGACGGTTGACACTTCACGTGGAGCCGGTGAGCGGATTCGAACCGCTGACCTGCCGCTTACAAGGCGGACGCTCTGCCTGCTGAGCTACACCGGCCGGCTGCTCAGTCATGCTAGCCGAGACCGCGCCGTGGCGATCTCGTACAGCGCGATCGACGCGGCAACGCCGGCGTTCAGCGACTCCGTGCCTGACGCCATCGGGATCCGGACGAGCAGGTCGCAGGCCGCGGCCACCACACGCGACAGCCCGCGCCCTTCCGATCCCACGACCAGGACCAGCGGCCCGTCCGCGACCGGCATGTCGCGCACCTCGGTGTCGCCAGCCGTATCCAGCCCGGCCACGAAGAACCCGGCCTCCTGGTAGGCGCGCAGCGTCCGTGTCAGGTTCACCGCCCGTGCTACCGGAAGCCGCGCCAGCGCCCCGGCCGACGCCTTCCACGCGCCGGCGGTCACGCCGGCGCTGCGCCGCGCGGGCACCACGACACCCGTCGCCCCGAACGCGGCGGCTGACCGCACCACCGCACCGAGATTGCGGGGGTCGGTCACGCCGTCCAGAGCCACGATGAGGGGCGGAGTCGGCCCGGGACGTTCGGAAAAATCGTCCGGATGAGCGTAGTCATAGGGCCGCACCCGCAGCGCCACGCCCTGGTGCACGGCACCGTCCGTGAGCCGGTCGAGCTCGGGCATCCCGGCCTCTAGTACCGCGACGCCCGCGTCCGCCGCGAGCTGCACCGCCTCCGCCACCCGCTCGTCCTGCTGCGCCCGCGCGGTCACGTACAGCGCCACCGCCGGCACCGCCGACCGCAGCGACTCGACCACGGAGTTCCGGCCCGCGACCACTTCCGCTCCGTCCCCGCTGCCGCGTGCTGCCTGGCCCTCATTCCAGTTTTCCGAACGGTCCCGGCCGCCTCCCCCGCGTCCCTCCTCCGCCTTCCTGGGTGGCCGGCCGCCGGCGGCAGCCCTGGCCGCGGCGGCCCGCTGCGCGGGGTGACCGGGACGCATGTACGCGGGCGGCGTTGGCCCCTTGCCCTCGAGGCGGTCCCTGCGGTTCCCGCCGGTTCCCGGGCGCGGCTTACCGGATTTCGCGTAGCCGCCGCCGCCCGGTGCCCGGCCGTCACTGCCGCCCTTTTTCCGCCCGCTCATGGGGGAGAGCATAGTTGCCGTCTCACACCGGCGGCGCGCGCGACGACACACCTGGCTATAACCCGAAATCGTTCCATTCAGTGACTAACCCCGATACCGTGGGCCACGGTTAGCCGGGAGAATACGCATTTACTCCCCCGAAGTGTCCCTCTGGCAAAGTCTGGACCGGCATCCCGATGAATGTCCCTTTCTCAGCACCGCGCCGTAACTGGCCCAGCCTGCTCCTGAACGTGGCGGTCCTCGTCGTGGTCCTGGCCATGGCGGCGGCCACGTTCGTGCTGTCGTATTCCGGAGTGCACGCGATCGTCTTGCAGGCCGGGGTGTCGCCGCGGCTTGCCAGGATCTACCCCGGACTGTTCGACGCGGTATTCCTCATCGCGTGCGTGGCGGCAGTGATGCTGCGGGACGCCCGGTGGTGGGCCCTGTTGTACGCGTGGCTGGTCATCATCCTGACGGTGCTCGTCGTGGGCGCGGCCGACGTCGTGTACGCGATGAACATCACGCTGCGGCACCGGACGATTGAGGGAGTCGTGGCCGCGGCTCCCTGGGTGCTCCTGCTGCTCGGCTTCAGCCTGATGCTCACCATGCTCAGGCAGCCCCGTGTCCAGCAGGCCCAGGCAACGGCATCGGCTGAGCCCTGGCATACCTGGCCCCCGGCCTGGCGGAACTGCCCGAGGCCGCACCGGAGCCGGAACCGCACACCCTACCGGTCGGCGTCTGGCTACCGCAGGACGAGCCGGAACCTTACGACCATGGACCAGAAGACGTCCATGTACAGGAAGACGTCCCGGCGCCGCACGACGCGGACCTGCCGCAGCACGAGGACGTGCCGCAGGACGAAGACGCTGCCCAGGACGAACCGCCCACCCGGCCGAGCAGGCCGGCGAGCCGGTGGCACACCGAGCCCGACACCGCGGACGCACCCGTCGCGCAGGAGGCGGATGCCGGGCCCGATGCCAGGGCCGCTGGCGCGGACGTGGACGCCGCCGGTGACACTGGTCCAGCTGAGCCCGTGCGAGGAGGAGCCCGTGATGGCCGCCGCAGCGGCCAACGGCGAGGGCGTGCCAGCCCACGCGGCCTCCCGGGAAGCCACCGCCCCGACCACGCCGTGCAGAACTACTTGGGCAGCGGCGCGGACAGCGGATACCACGAGCCGGACCGCGTGCCCACCCTGCCTGGCGAGGTCATCGATGACGACGCGCCGCCGTTCGCTACAGCGCCGTTCGCGGCGGTGCCGCGGTTCAACCGCGTCCGTTCCTCCCCGATGCCGCCAGAAGGCGATGACGAGGAGGACTGACCGAAAGCTCAGTAGGACCCGGCGGTAGCCATCGCCGCGATGCCCTCGCCGCGACCAGTCAGCCCCAGTCCGTCGGTCGTGGTGGCCGAGAGGCTCACTGGCGCGCCGGACAACGCCTCGCTCAGTACCGCGATCGCCTCGGCGCGCCTCGGCCCGATCCTGGGCCGGTTACCGATCACGCAGATGGCGAGGTTTCCCGTGGTGAATCCCGCCGCGGCGACCAGCCGCGCGGTCTCCCGCAGCAGCGCGACCACCCGGCGCGCCCGCCCACTCAGGACGGGAGGTGCCGAAATGGGCGCCAAGGTCGCCGAGCCCGGCAGCCGACAGCAGGCCGCGTGCGCTGCCGCGTCGCCGTCGGAATGGCCTGCCAGCCCGGTCTCGCCGGGCCACTCGAGCCCGGCCAGGTACAACGTCCGCCCAGCCTCGAAATGGTGCACATCGACCCCAAGCCCAACCCGCGGCATTCTGTCCACCGCAGCAGGCTACCGGCACACGCCGTGGCACCAAACGCACGTGGTCGATGGGCAATAGCCCATCGACCACGTTTAGCTCAGAAGAGCGACGAACCTAGCTGGTTAGGACTTCATCAAGGAGAGCCTCGGCCTTGTCCTCGTTGGTCTTCTCTGCGAGCGCCAGCTCACTGACCAGGATCTGGCGGGCCTTCGCGAGCATCCGCTTCTCTCCAGCGGACAGCCCGCGCTCCTTGTCCCTGCGCCACAGGTCCCTGACCACCTCGGCGACCTTGTTGACGTCGCCGGAGGCGAGCTTTTCCAGGTTGGCCTTGTACCGCCGCGACCAGTTCGTGGGCTCCTCGGGTGCGGCGCACGGAGCACCTCGAACACCCTCAGCCCTTCCTGTCCCACCACGTCCCGCACACCGACAAGTTCCGCGTTGTCCGCGGGTACCCGTACGGTCAGGTCACCCTTGTCGACCTTCAGGACCAGATAGATCTTATCCTCGCCCTTGATCGTGCGAGTCTCGACGGCTTCGATGC
Source organism: uncultured Acidobacteriaceae bacterium (assembly GCA_963802695.1). Classification (GTDB taxonomy): domain Bacteria; phylum Acidobacteriota; class Terriglobia; order Terriglobales; family Acidobacteriaceae; genus Edaphobacter. Next base: position 742 of record CAWDJN010000006.1, on the reverse strand, counting down.
GAGCTGCCCCATGGTGGGGATAAACGACGGTATCGCCGACCTTAAAAGACATCTGGCAAGTACCCCTTCCGCTGAAGGCTATCTTACCACGAACCGGCTCACCGAGAACGCCCTGAGTGGCGAATACGCAGGTCAATGCGCGAATTTCGAGCATACCAGTGCTCGGTAGGCACCTTAGCCAGCCGGGCACGGCATGCCCGGAGGCTGGCCGCCAGTACCACGGTTATCGTTCGTCGCAGCTGCGACAGATATCTAGTCTACCCGACGATCTAGCCTCGATCTGGAAATCGGGTCCCGCGGGTCGGCAGGCGGTCCCCGGCTAGCCCATACTGGAGAGAGGGTCCGTAGCCTGCGGCCGCAGTCAGAAGAGGTGCCAGTGAGCTTCGCCAGCGGCCCGGGCGGGATGACGGAAGCCTGCCCCCGGTGAACATCGTGATCCCTGACGACGCCAGGGAACTGGACCGCGATGTGCTTGCCTATCGTCGCGAGCTGCGCGCCAGGCGCCGGCGGCAGCGGACCATGCGCTTGTTCGGCCCGCTGCGCCGCCGCGGGATCGGCGGCCAGGCCGCGATTCTGCCGCTGATCGCGACCTGCGTCGCGCTGTCGATGCTCGCGGGGGCGATGCTGTCGGTGATGACCATCAGCCCGGGCGAAGGCGCCGACCGTGAGCAATCCGCAGGCCGCGGCCAGCACGCCACCAAGGCTGACCGAGCTGCCCGCGGGAAACGTACAGATTAACGGC
>CAWDJN010000005.1:0-83997 GCA_963802695.1 uncultured Acidobacteriaceae bacterium | reverse complement strand
CACAAAGCGGCTATACACCTTCATCAGGCTCACGTAGTAGTCGGGAGTCATCGCGCCGCCGCAGTCCCAGCTTTCGTTGCCGATGCCAAGGAAGCCGACCTTGTAAGGTTCGGGATGGCCGTTGGCGGCACGTTCCTTGGCGAGAGCCGTGGGTGCGGCGGAAGTCATGTATTCCAGCCACTCGGCCGCTTCCTGTGGGGTGCCGGAGCCGATGTTGATGGAGACGTACGGTGTGCTGCCGATCTGCTGGATGAAGTCCATGAACTCGTCGGTACCGAAGGCATTCGTATCGATCACATCGCCCCATGCTGAGTTCACTGTGGCCGGGCGCTTGTCGCGCGGGCCTATCCCATTGCGCCAGTGATACTGATCGGCGAAACATCCGCCTGGCCAGCGAACGTTGGGCACGTTCAGTTCCCTCAGCGCGGCGACAACATCGTTGCGGATTCCACGAGTGTTCGGGATGGGAGAGTTGGGACCGACCCAGATGCCTTCATAGAGCCCGTGTCCAAGATTCTCAGCGAATTGTCCGAAGAGATTGCGATCGATCCTGGCTCCAGTCTTGGAGGCATCGATCGATAGATGGACAGTGTCCGCTGCTACAACCTGCAAAGGCATCGTTGCGGATACGAGAGCCAAACCAAGCAAAAGCCTGCACTTCATGAATTTCTCCGGAGAACAGGAGCAATGTTGGGCAAGTGGTCGAGCGCAGAAATGCTCCGCCCAAGCTTCGCTTACAATCTCTTGTTTTTGTGAATGCCTTGAACTCCTCGACGTTACAGAATGAATGCAAGGCGAGACAAGTCTAATAAATCGCTTTATTCACATCGATTTCGTCGATGGGTCCTTCTGGCTTGTCAGGTGAGAGCACGTCCATTTCTCTTAGCGCTTAGATCACCTCCGGCTCGCGGGTCATTCCCAGCAATTTCGCAAGGGCATTGGCCTCGGAATCGCTCTCGCTCAAGTCTCGGCAGACAAGATTCAGTCGGACATCGCGCGTCTTGCCGGCAGGCAGCGGGAGTGGTGCATAATCACCTCTTTCTAGTTCCGACTGGACGCGGTACTTCGGCAACCAGCCGAAACAGAGACCGCTCCGCACCGCGGAGATGGCCGAGTCGATTGTGCTGACCGAGAGAACGCGCTGAGCCGGGAGGCGCGGCTGCTGTTTCAGGCTTCCGGATGCTGCGCTTTCGATGGTCACTAGAGTGTGCTGGGTCAGGTCGGAACGCGAGAGCCTGCGCCGGATCGAGAAGAGAGGATGATCGCGGCGCGCAACTGCGATCATTCCGATCACGAGAATCGGCTTTACAAGAATTTCGCGGGATACCAAACCCGTGACGCAGATTTGCGCATTGTGGAGGGAAAACTCCAAGTCGGCAGAGAGGAACGTTTCCCGCCGTAGCCTCAGTCTGACGTGCGGATAGCTGCGCGAAAATGCAGCCAGTGCTTCGAAGAGACGGTCATCGGGGAAAATGCTGTCGACAGAGATCCGGATCTCGGAGGCTCCTCCCGAAGCCATGACACGGGCCCGCTGCTCAAGCTCCTGAAATCCCGCCAAATGCGGTTCGACATCCGCCAAAAGCACTCGTCCAGCCTCAGTAAGCTGAGCTTTTCGGCCGTGGATTTCGAACAGCCGGACGCCCAACTGTTCTTGCAATCGCCCGATCGCATAGCTGATCGTCGATTGCGACCGATTCAGTTTCTTGGCAGCTGCCGCGAAGCCTCCCAATTGCACGACGGTCTGGAGAATCTCCCAGGCATCCAGCGTTGTGTCCATGGCTTGAGAATATATCGAATAAATCGATGTACTTAGTTAAGAAATGCGACTATTCTTCGAAAATCTTGGTTCGGGTAAGATGTCGGTGTTTCTAAAAATTGACTCGTCGACCGAAGCCAACGTCAAGCACGTCTTTTATGAGTCGCCGGAAACTCTTGAGGTTAAATATGAACAAATGCATGACCCGAATGATGCAAAGATTTGTCCTGGGAATTGGATCGTTTTTCTTTACCTTGGCCATACACTTTGCGGTTGCTCAAAGTGCGGCGACTCCTTCGTATTTGGACACCAATTTGACGCCTGAGCAAAGGGCTGCCGATTTGGTGAGCCGCATGACTCTTGCCGAGAAAGCCTCGGAGATGCAAAACAATTCCGCTGAAGTGCCGCGGCTCAATATTCCCGCATATCAATGGTGGAGTGAGGCCCTTCACGGAGTCATCAACGAGGGCGTAACGGAGTATCCGGAACCGATCGGTTTGGCTGCCACATTCGATGCGACGGCAATTCATACAATGGCGGGCCAAATCGGTATCGAGGGGCGCATCAAACATGTGCAAAATAAGCGCGAAGGACACACCGGCATCATGGGAGGCCTCGATTTTTGGTCTCCGAATCTGAACATTTTCCGTGACCCACGCTGGGGCCGCGGACAGGAGACCTACGGGGAAGACCCGTTCCTCACCGGCCGCATGGGCGTCGCGTATGTCACCGGCTTGCAGGGCGACAATCCGAAGTACTACTTAGCCATCGCAACACCGAAGCATTTTGCGGTGCACAGCGGACCGGAGCCCACGCGGCATTTTGCCGATGTGGACGTCAGTAAACACGACCAGGTCGATACCTATGAGCCAGCGTTCCGTGCAGCGATTGTAGAAGGCAAAGCCGGTTCGGTGATGTGCGCGTATAACGCCATCAATGGTGAGCCGGCATGCGCCAACCAATATCTGCTGCAGGATCAATTGCGCGGCAAATGGGGCTTCAAGGGATATGTTGTTTCGGACTGCGATGCTGTAAGGGACGTTGCCGCCAATCATCGCTACCGTCCGACACAGGCACAAGGTGTGGCTATCTCCGTCATCCGCGGCATGGACAATGAGTGCGTCACCTTTACTTCGAGATTTGGCGAACCGGTCGAAAAGGCTTATATCGATGCGGTGCAGCAAGGGTACCTGCCGGAAAGCACACTTAACACGGCATTGATTCGTCTATTCTCCGCACGGATAAAGCTCGGAATGTTCGATCCTCCGGATATGGTTCCCTATTCAAAGATCGATGAGAAGGAACTTGACAGCGCTGAACATCGTGCGCTGGCACGCAGGCTCGCGAACGAGTCCATGGTCTTGCTTAAGAACGATGGAACGCTTCCGCTTAAACCCGGCATCCAAAAGATTGCTGTTGTCGGTCCACTTGCTAATCAAACAAAGGTGTTGCTCGGCAACTATGCAGGAAAACCGACGCACAGCGTTTCCATTCTCGATGGCCTTAAGGCGGAGTTCCCGAACGCGAAGATTACCTACATTTCGGGAACCCAGTTCCTGCGCAACGATGGAGACCCAGTTCCGGATACCGCTCTGACAACTCCCGACGGCAAGCCTGGCCTGAAGGCGGAATACAGCGAGCCAAGGGATCCACCCGGCGTGCAATCGAATCCAACGCTCACGACGAGAACTGAGACGAATGTGAATCTCTCCGAAAGCAATTTACCAACGGAGGTTGCCGGGAAAAAGACCATCGCCGTGCATTGGACCGGCTCGATCACGTCTGCAGAGACCGGCGATTACCTTCTCGGTGTGCGCGGCACAGGCTTCGGAAGACTATCGATTGACGGAAAGCAAGTTGCGACGCTGGTAGCCTACGATGAAGTCGAAGCAGCGACTGGTCGCGTTCACCTGGTCAAAGGGCAAAAAACTGAACTGAGCCTGCATTACGGCAGCAGGCGAAATGCGCCGCGCGCACAACTAATCTGGGCGAAAGTGAATGATGCGCCTTCGCCTGAGGCCATTACAGCCGCAAAAAGTGCCGACGTCGTAATTGCTGTTGTCGGCATCACCAGCAGGCTTGAAGGTGAAGAGATGCCGGTGACCGTACCCGGGTTTTTAGGCGGAGACCGCACAAGCATCGATCTTCCCGAGCCAGAAGAAGCGCTCGTCGAAGCTGTTGCTGCGACCGGCAAACCGATGGCCGTCGTCCTGCTGAATGGTAGCGCCCTGGCTGTCAACTGGATCAACCAGCACGCGAACGCCGTTCTCGAATCCTGGTACCCCGGCGAGGAGGGTGGAGCAGCGGTGGCTGAAACGCTGAGCGGAAAAAGCAATCCTGCGGGACGGCTGCCGGTTACGTTCTACACCGGCGTCAACGAGCTACCCAACTTTGAAGATTATGGGATGGCCAACCGGACCTACCGGTACTTCGAGGGCAAGCCACTCTATCCGTTTGGATATGGACTCAGCTACACAACGTTCAGCTACCGTGATCTCAGTATCCCCACGCAGGTTGTTACTGCGGGCCAGCCTGTAACCGCCGATGTGACGGTCACCAACACCGGCAAAGCCAGCGGAGATGAAGTGGTCCAGGTCTACCTCAAATTCCCTGACGTGAAGGGTGCGCCTCACATTGCTCTCCGTGGATTCCAGCGCATTCATCTCGAACCGGGCGCAAGCCAGAAGGTTCATTTCGAACTGAAGGACCGCGACTTGGGAATGGTGACGGAGAGTGGAAATCTGATCATCGCCCAGGGGGAGTACACCATCAGCATCGGGGGAGGGCAGCCCGGTACAGGTGCAGCCACAGTTTCGAGAAAGTTCCATATCGAAGGCCAAATCGACTTACCGGAATAACAAACATCGGCGTATTGCGGTCCTAGAGAAACGCGAGCCGTGCGTGGCGCGGAAGCTGACGCTCTCGGAGTGGGTGCGGGGCGGAGCTATTGGAGCCGCGCAATGATGAGAGCTGAGCCGGGACGGAGGTTCTGCTAGGCGAGGTTATGGCCCTGTGCACGATCCTGATAAATCTCCTACCCTCCATCTCGAACGGCAAAGCAGTGACGTCGGAGGCGATGCGGGAACTGATCGAGCGGGCGGACGGGGACAAGGAGCGGCGGGCAATGGAACGTCTGACGGCGATGCGGGCAGCGGGCCGGGATACCGTTAAGGCGACCGTCGCAGCGGCGGACTCGGAGCCGGAGACGGCGGCAGAGAGCGAATCAGGCCTGGCTCGGCGATTCTCTCCGTTGTTCCTCGCAAGCTCTTCACGAGTCCCAGAACTACCCGAGCATCGAGAAAGAGACCAACGTGAGCGAGAATCAGAGCCAGGACAAGAGGCCCCTGCTCGAGAAGCAAATCCCCGGGGATATCCGTCATGCCATTTTCGGCTCCGGTCTCCAGTTCTATAAGCGAAAAGGAATTCCAGCGAGTTGTCGATGTTATTTCCAATCAGCATAGTGCCGATCAAAAGGAGAAATGAGATGACCGAATTTCGCAAAGAAACCGATAGTCTCGGCGAGGTAAATGTTCCCGCCGATAAGCTCTGGGGTGCACAAACCCAGCGCGCGGTCGAACACTTCAGCATTGGGAAGGATTTAATTCCGCGCGAAATGATCATGGCCTACGCAATCCTCAAGAAAGGTGCGGCCAATGCAAACTTTGCGGGTAAGCGCCTCGATCAGAAGCAGCACGATTTAATTGTTCAGGTCTGTGACGAAATCCTCGCCGGTCAGCATCAGGATATGTTCCCCCTGCACGTGTGGATGACCGGCAGTGGCACGCAATTCAATATGAATGTGAACGAAGTAATCTCCAACCGCTGCTCCCAGATCGCCGGTACACCGCTCGGAAGCAAAACACCAGTTCATCCCAACGATCACGTCAATATGTCGCAGTCGTCAAACGACTCTTTCCCCTCGGCCATGAATATCGCGGCTGCGGTTAGCGTGAAGCAAAGCCTGGTCCCGGCAGTTAAGCAGCTGCATGATGCGATTGCTGCCAAAGTCCAGGAGTGGGACGACATCGTCAAGATCGGTCGCACGCACATGCAAGATGCGACGCCGCTCACACTTGGACAGGAGTGGTCCGGCTACGAGGGCATGCTCGCGGACGATCTCGATCGGATCGAAGATGCACTAAAGGGCGTCTATCGGCTCGCGCTCGGTGGTACGGCGGTGGGTACCGGCATCAATTCGGCGCCCGGCTTCGCCGAGGCCGCCGCAGCTGAGATCGCCAAACTCGCAAGCCTACCCTTCGTTACTGCGCCGAACAAATTCGCTGTCCAAGGCGCTCACGATGCGCTGGTACAACTTTCTGGAACGCTGCGCACGCTAGCCGTCTCACTCTACAAGATCGCTAACGACATCCGCCTCATGTCCTGTGGCCCTCGAGCAGGGTTCGCGGAACTGCGCATTCCAGAGAACGAACCGGGCTCGTCGATTATGCCCGGAAAGGTGAACCCATCCCAGGCCGAAGCTCTTGCGATGGTCGCCGTTCAAGTGATGGCCAACGATACAGCCGTGGGCTTTGGCGGCGCTGGCGGTTACCTCGAAATGAACGTTTACAAGCCTCTAATTATTTACAATGTGACTCACTCCATTGCCATCATGACTGATTCATGCACGAACTTCCGGAAATTCCTGGTAGAAGGAACCAAACCTAATCTGAAGAAGATCAATCAATATGTCGAAGAGTCGCTCATGCTAGTCACGGCACTTTCGCCGGTGATTGGCTATGACAAAGCTTCCAAGATTGCCCATTATGCGATGGACAACGATCTCACGCTTAAGGCCGCGGCGCTGAAGCTCGGCTTCGTGACGGAAGCTGAATTCGATCGCGTTGTCGATCCGAAGAAAATGGTACGACCGTACCTAGCCGCGCCCGTTGGTGCAGCCTAATCTATAGCCACTCACTAGTATCGACATGCTCATAGCTAAGGCTGGTTCGATAGTTTTCGGGTCGGCTCCCACTCAACCGTATGGCCGTTCGGGGTTCAGATGACTCCAGGGTTCGTTAAGCCACCGCTATCAGGAGCAAGTATGACGCGGGAGGAACTGTCGAATCTAAGCCTTGCGTTTGCTCGAGTGTTGTATGTCAACGGCGAATCTACGCATCAGACGTTGAGAGCCGTTGAACGCCTCTGCAATTGTCTGGGATTTCGCGCCACGATCTTTCCGCACTGGGGAGAGCTGGAAATTCAGACCGAAGATGCCGGCGGTAAATTCATTTCGGCAATTGAGGCCACCCCTTCCGGCGTGGACATGGATCGGGTGGCCTCTGCTTTGCAAATGGTTGAGGAGTTGTGTGACGGTCGACTCGACCCTGCCAACGCAATGGAAACGATCAAGAGAATCGAAGTGGCACCCCCTGCGCCGACATGGCTATTCACTCTCGCTGCCGCGGTGGGGGCCGTGGCCTTAGCGGTGCTCTTCGGGGTCCAACACCTGACCGCTGCGGCGCTCATATTCGTGAGCGCGGCGGTTGGCGCCATTCTGCGTCGTACATTAGCTCGTTACGGTACGAATATCTTTCTGCAACCGTTCAGCGCAGCGTTGGTCGCGGGCATAGTTGGAGCCCTTGCAGTTCGGTATGAATTGAGCTCTTCGATGCGTCTTGTTGCGGTTTGCCCATGCATGGTGCTGGTGCCAGGACCGCACTTCCTCAATGGCATTTTGGACTTAATCAGGGGCAGGATGAACCTCGGAGCGGCCCGGCTCATCTATGCCGTGCTTATAGTCGTGGCCATCACGACGGGGCTGCTGCTTGGGCTCGCACTTCTTGGCGTCTCCTTACCCGTGGATCCGCCCGTTAGGGAGGTGTCGCTGTGGCATGACGTTATCGCCGCTGGCCTCGCCGTCGCATGCTATGGCATCTTCTTTTCCACGCCTCAACATATGTTGGTTTGGCCGGTGACAGTTGGTGCCGCGGCCCATGCTCTAAGATGGTTCGCAATTACGGTGCTCGGGGCCAGCTCGCCAACTGGTGCATTTGTGGCATGTCTCACCGTTGGCGTGATCATCGCACCTATCTCACACCGTTGGAACATGCCTTTTGCGGCCATTGGCTTCGCCTCTGTCGTCTCGATGATCCCCGGTGTCCTCATGTTCAGAATGGCGAGCGGCCTGTTGCAACTTACTAACAGTTCACAAAGGACGTGGGAGCTCATGGGAGCGACACTCGCTGACGGCTCGATCGCAATTCTCATTATTATGGCGATGAGCCTCGGGCTCATCGTTCCGAAGTTAATCATTGATTACATCAGCGAAGCCCTGATTAAAGAAAAACGGCATTGACGCCGGCCGCTGCTCATAGAAAACAAGCTTCTCCTCACGAATCATTACTTCCGATGAGCCGACTTCTCAGCACCGTAGGCCTTGCTGGAGATGCTACGCCCAGTTTGTCGGTGTGAAACCGCCAACAATTGGATCTAGGAAACAGCTTGATGTTAACTGCGGGTCTTTATCGTTGCAATCGTTCAGCGATGAGGAATCTATTCCAGGAGCGATTCAATGCATCCGTGCGTCTTGGGAGGGGTGACCGACGTATACTGCCTTGAATCGACAAGATTTTGTGAGGGTACGTCATGACGCGGACATCGCGGGTAATACGTTGGACTTTTGCTTTTTCGGCCGTACTGGCATCAACCTTGGCAATGTCGGCGCAGGTGAATCCCAACCTCTATGCGGGACTCAAGTGGCGTAATGTGGGGCCCTTCCATGGCGGCCGTATTTCGTCCGTGACCGGTGTCATCGGGGACTCCGGCACCTTCTACTTCGGATCGCCGCTCGGCGGCATCTGGAAGACCACCAGCGCGGGGGTTACATGGTTCCCGGTGTTTGATCAGGAGGCGAGCGTTGATAGCGTCGGCGCCATCCAGGTCGCACCCTCCGATTCGAACGTCGTTTATGCCGGTGCCGGCGACCCGATCGGCGGCAGCCTCGGCAACGGCATGTGGAAGTCCACCGATGCCGGCAAGAGCTGGCAGCACATCGGGCTCGAGGACACTGTGAAGATCGACAGCATTCTTGTCGATCCCGCCGATCCAAATCTGGTGATCGTCTCTGCTCTCGGTGACACTACCCATCACGGCGGAGGGGTCTATCGCTCCACTGATGGCGGTCAAAGCTGGACCAACGTCCTGAAGCCCGAGGGGTATGACGGCACGCGCGACCTGCAGTACGCGTTCGACGAGCCGAATGTCATGTTGGCCGCGACGCAAGGCACTGGTGGCGAGCGCGGCGCCGGTGGCGGCTGCCGGTGAGCGCGGCTCCCGTCCCCCAACCAAGCCAGCTCTGGGCTTCAAATCCACCGACGAAGGCAAGACGTGGACCCAGATCAAGCTTCCGCCTTTTGAGGGCCGCATTGCGGTGGCAGTTGCCATGCACACCAAGGGTCAGCGCATGTACATCGTTGGCAGCAACATCGAAAACGGCTCGGGGCTTTACCGCTCTGACGACGGTGGCGCCACGTGGCAGCACATGGCAGGAAAAGACACACGCATCAGCAACGGCCAGGGCAACTACAGTAGCGGCGTCTTCGTGGACTCGCAGAACCCGGACATTCTTTACACCATGAGCACTGCGATGTACCGCTCCACCGACGGCGGCGTCACCTTCGAACCCTTTAAGGGAGCTCCGGGCGGGGAGGATTATCACAAGCTCTGGATCGATCCGACCAACGGGCACCGCATGCTCGTCGGCTCGGACCAGGGCGCCAGCGTTACTCTCGACGACGGGAAGACCTGGAGCCTTTGGTATACGCAGACGATCTCGCAGGTCTACCACGTAGCCACCGACAACCAGTATCCCTATCACATCATGGCCGCACAGCAGGACACGGGTGCGGTGATGATCAACAGCCGAGGCAATTGGGGCCAGGTGAACTTCACTGACTGGAACCCGCTGCCATCTTCGGAGTTCGGCATCGTCAGACCCGATCCCAAAAACCCAAACATCATCTACGGCGTGGGCTACGGCCCGGGCGGCGGCGGCAGCGGCCTGATCAAAATCAATATGTCGACGGGACAGTGGCAGAACGTCGCGCCGAACTTCGGGGTTGATTCCACGAAGTACGCTGCCGGCAGGGATTTTCAGAAGAAGTTCGACGTCGCCTTTGAACCGGGCGCTCTTTACGTCGCGTACCAGTGCCTGCTGGTCTCGCGCGATGGCGCGCATTCTTTTGCTGCCGTCAGTCCTGATCTGACGACACCCAAGGGAACACCCCAGATAGCCTGCGGTGCGAAGAAACCGGAACCTCCGCAACCGGAAGAGCCGACGCGCGGAGGTCCGCCCCCGACCCCACCTTCGATCAGCGATTTCTCGATCTCCACGGTTAAGCCCGGCGTGATGTGGACCGCGAGCAGCAACGGCCAGATCTATAACACGATGGATCATGGCAAGGTCTGGAATAACGTCAGCAACATCGCGAATGTGCCGCCCCACTTCAGCTTCAACACCATCGAGGCTGGCCATGACGGCAATACCGCCTTTGTCGCCGGCCGCATTGCCGCCGAACGCGGCGCTACTCTACCCGCCAATGAGAACGGCAACGTGCCGCTCATCTGGCGCACCACCGACGGCGGCAAGACCTGGGCCAGTATCGTCAACGGCCTGCCCAAGGACGAGCGCACCGGAAGCTGGGTCAACAGCCTGCGCGCCGATCCTCAGCAGCCCGGCCTGCTCTTCGCCGGTACGGAGACCACCGTCTATGTCAGCTTCGACAACGGCGATCACTGGCAGTCGCTGCGTCAAAACCTACCCAGTACTTCGATCCGCGACCTCGACGTCCACACCGATCACCACCAGAACGACCTGGTGATTGGCACATACGGCCGTGGCTTCTGGGTTCTCGACGACATCACCCCGCTTCGCCAGATCGCCGCGAACGCCCAGGCCATCAGCTCTTCCTCGGTCTATCTCTTCAAACCCACAGACGCGATCCGCGCCCGCATCAACAGCAACTGGGACCAGCCCTTCTCCATCGAAGTGCCCCATGCGACCAACGTGCCGTATGGAGCGCTCGTCGACTACTACCTCAGCCGCGAGCCGGGTGGGCCCATTCAACTGCAGATCTTCGATGAGCACAACAATCTCGTGCGCACCATCTCCAGCACCTTGCCGCCGCCCATCGAAGACGCGTTGTATCCGCACTACTGGCTGGCAACGCCGGAGTCACGCGCGCTCAGCACGCATGTTGGTCTCAACCGCATCAACTGGAACCTGTACTACGACGACCCGCCGGCGCTGCGGCACGATCTCGAAAATCAGATGAACATGACGCCCGGCTCGACCACTCCCGGGCCGCATGGACCGCAGGTAATTCCGGGCGTCTATACGCTGAAGCTGACAGTCGATGGCCAGGTCTATACGAGCAAAGTTACCGTGATCAATGACCCGCGCGTCGGCCAGAGCCCCGAGTTGATGGCCGCGTTGCGCACGCAGAACAGGCTGACATTGCTATCTGTTGAGGGGATGAAGCAGAGTTTCGCGGGCTACGACGAGGTCGGAGCAGTCAGGAAGCAACTCGCGTCCCTGATGCAGAGCAACCTTCCCGAAGATGTGGCCAAGCAGGCTAAGGCGCTCGATGCCAGCCTGACGAAGGTTGGTGGCGTGGTGCCGCCGCCTGGCGGTGGGGGAGGCGGGAATCGCCGTCCTCCCGATCCCAATGCGCTGCAATCATTTGCGGACCTGAACAACTCGTACAACACTATGGTCAGCATGATTCAGGTCGGCCTCGACATGGCGCCCACGCCAACTCAGATTGCCACGTGGGAAAAGGACTGTAGCGACTACAACCGGACGCTGGCTGCCTGGAAAGGGATGGAGCAACAGATCAAAGACTTCAATATGGTGCTGAAAAAGAACAACTTGCAGGAGCTGAATGTTCCGTCGACCAGGTTAGCTAGCGGGTCATGCAGCTTCAGTCCCGAACAGAGAGGGAAGATGAGCAAGTGATTTCGGGCTAGTTTGGCTACGCGCTTACCTAAAATTTCTCACTCTCCGCCAGCATTTTTTTCTGGGTGGTGGGACTCGTGTTTTTGCTGGGGGTTTTGGCGAAAATGGTGTGGTTGGAGGTGGTTTTTTTGTGGTGAAGTTGTGGTGGATTGCTGGTTAAAGCTGGGAAGTTGACGGTCAGGATTCGGGCTCGGAAAATATTTCACTTTTTCCGGATTTATTTTTGAGGGATTCCCATTTTGGGAATTTTGGGTCGGTCTCATCCTCTCTGTCTCGGAGAACGGCTACGGCAAGCGCACCGACGTCGACCAGTACCGCCTCCAGTCCCGCGACGGCAAGGGCGTCATCAACATGAAGGCCACCCCCAAGGTCGGCAAGGACTCCGCATTAGCCTCGTCGACGAGACCAGCGAGCTCATGGTCATCAGCCAGTTCGGCAAGATCATCCGCATCGACACCAAATCCATCCGCGCCGCCGGCCGCAGCACCCAGGGCGTCAAGCTCCTCGACCTCGAACCCCAGGACAAAGTAGCCGCCGCCGTAGTCATCCCCTGAAGAAGCCAAAACCCAACCCGAAGAGGGAAAGCTTCAGCAGCGATCATGCGGTAAGATGCCATGAATGGATCAACTTAGCTGCAGGGTCGAAGCGTCAAGCTCCCTCGATCTCGAATTCCAATTATGAGATTCTGGCGGCCTTTGAACTCGGAACAACGTTCCTTGGCAGCAAAGCCATTTATGCTCTTTCAGCTCTACCTGAGGAGCACATGGCGACAACTCGTCAGCGCTCCGCTCATCGCGATTGTGACTGTCCTCATCTTCTTCGGGGCAGGTTCTGATCGTTCAATTAGCCAGTTCTTTCAGTCCAATCGCTACGTCAAGCAAATGCTGGCGGACTCCGGGACCATCTTGGTGCATCGATATCTAATATCGTTTGCTGTCCTCTTTCTCTTGAGCCTGGCACTTCCGGGAATCATAGATTTCACGGTTCGACTAATCCGATCTTGGCTGTGCGGGATATGGCGGGCGGCTCCGGCAGTATTGCTCTTCCTCACGCTTGGCTTCTGTACATTTTGGCAAGACAAGCCGAGGACTTCGACAGCTATTGCTGCGTTCCTCCTGCTTGCCGACTTCGGCTTGTTCTATAAGGGAAAAATTAGAAAGCTTGGTAGGCTCTCGCCAAAAGAAATTCTGTCGCCGCGCAACACGAAACCGAAGTTACTGTTGCGCAAGAGGTTTGAAGCAGATGCGATCTCGGAGTGGAGTCAGGACCGTCTAGACCGCTCTTCATTGGTTGACTCCCTCAAGGTTCAACTGCTAATTGGCGAAGTGTCAGTAATCGCATTGCGGGGAAAGTTTGGCGAGGGCAAAAGTTCAGTTCTGAACCTTTTGCAAGAAGATCTAAGACCGCAGGCGATTGTTGTGAGCTTCAGCTCATGGCTGCCTGGCTCTGAGGCGACTCTTACGAAGGAGTTATTTCATGACATTGCGAAGGAGTGTCGCAAGCGTTACTACATACCCGGTCTTCGAAAGGCCCTCACAAGATACGGAGCCATATTCTCAGCTGATATTCCGTATCTTAGAGGGATCCGAGAGATATTCGAACCCCCCACCCAGCGTCAGGAGCTTGAGGAAATGAAGCAACAGCTCGAAGAATTTCCACAAAGGATCGTTGTCTTGCTGGATGAGATCGATCGCATGAGACGGAAAGAGCTCCTTACGCTGATGAAAGTCATTCGCGGGACTGGAGCCGTTCCGAATCTGAGCTTTGTATGCGCATTCGACCGCGAACAAGTTGAAAAAGCCGTCTGCCGAAAGTACGATGCTGAATCTCACGAGTATTTCGAAAAATTCTTCCCACACGCCGTTGATCTCCCTGCAGCTAGCGTTTCGGCGTTGAAGAAGGAATTCATGACTGCTTTGGCGAAATCTCAAGAAGATGAGGGAGGCGGTCTCTGATGACACTCTCAAAAGCATCTGAACAAGAGCTAAGCATTGCTTGGGACGGCTATCTTAACAAAATTTGCTCTAATCTCCGCCAACTTGGACTTTTGCTCAATGATTTCTCAGTAGCGGCTCCGATGATCGGTGCTGAGGTGAATAGAGAAGACCTGCTTAAGATCGTTGCAGTTCAACGATTTAATCCGGAGCTTTACGAAGCTATTTATAGCCATCCCGATTTTGTAACCTTTTCTCAGAGTTGGATAAAGAATCCTATCTACGTTTCGGAAAATATAAGAAAGAAAAGATACGAAGAGGCTGTCGCAAAGTTTACCAGCGTTCTAGAGAAATCTTCGGTGCCGGAAGCGTATAGCGCGTTGCTTATCTCTTTGTTCCCACTATTAAAAGTGGAGGTTGGATCGAGAGAACTCCAAACGCCGTATCGAGCAGGACTTTAGCTCCGAAATAGCGCGGGCAAAAAAAGAAAGACGGATTTCTCACCCGGATTATTTTCCCGCATACTTTCGCTACCAAGTTCCCGATTCAATAGTGGGCTCCAGGGAATTTTCCGGAATATTGTTGAGCCTCGAAAAAGCAAAAGACGAAGATGTTGTCTATAGGCTGCTCTCGCGAAATTAATGGATCAATTTCCAGCAGGGTCTCTCAAAAGATACGACTTGCTCGAGCGGCTTTGTGAGGAAATGCTTAGTGTTGAGGTTTCTACCTTGATTTGTTATGCGTTAGCCCGCTTAGCCGACAAGTATCAGTATGACTTGGTAGACCTCGGCGAGGCATCTCTCGCACTTGACTTCGTCTCTTCTGCGGCACAGAGAATGCCACATGATCTTAGAGCGCGAGTATTACGTGAAACTATAGATCGTGCCGTAGATGATACGTTCGCCTTGCGCATACTCGAGCGCACTACCCCACGTGAAAATGGTGCTCGAGCCAAAATTGAACTCGAGAAAGCCGAGCAAGAGGGTTTGGTCGATGCTTTCCGCAGAAGAATGGTTCGCAGGTACGGCCACAAGAGATCCCCTTCAAAACGACGGTGATTGAAGCGATAGATCCACGCGCATTTTGGAGACTGGTCGGTTAACTCAAATGACAAAGCTCTTGTTCGCAAGTTTTCGGCTTTCAGGTTTATTTCTCAAGACAAGGCCCGGCTGGCTTGGGTGTTCGAGGTCTCGTTCCTGGGATTTGCTTGAAGTCAGATCGAGCATCGACCGTAGGCTTGTTCTTCACCAACAGATATCTAGAACATGGGCTGTCGCGTTTTCACAACCCAAAAGAACCTGAACCGCCCGCTTACAGGGATGCTCTTCGATGGATAGAAGATTACCTAGCGGGTAAGTTCGGCAACGGAATTCGCCGTTTTGGAGAAGGGGTTTCCGAGACCGACAGCTGAGCGCTTTCCTCTGGGGACGGTGGGATAGGTGACCCATAAACGGAGGCCCATATCTTAGATGGCACGATCGCACCCGCAATCACCGAGATACTTTGGTCAAAATTTCAATTTGGATCACCAAGTCTCTTACCGATCCTGCGCAGGTTTACGTTCTCCGCTGGATCGATGGCCAGACCAGCGGGATTCCTGAGTTCAACCCGCTTTACACCATCACCTAAGGCTCGCATGGGGCGGGGGATCGGCTTTGCCCGTTGCTTGAGGTGGTCCCTTAGTCTTCCGTTTTTGATTGTTGCGCGATGTGGCGAAGCTGTGGCAGTACATCGCCAAGTGCGGCGGGATTAGCGTTGCGCGATCCGAGAGCGAAGTACAGCTTGCGATAGAGCTGGTAGAGCTGCTCGTACTGCTTGACCGCTTTTGGTTCAGGTGTGAAGGTACGGAAGGGAAGACATAGCTTCTGCTGCGCGGCTTCGATGGAAGGAAATATTCCTGCGGCTGTTAGAGCCACGATGCCTGAGCCGAGGCTGGTGGGCGTGCCGTCGGGCACGAGTACCGGCTTGTTGAGCACATTGGCGTACACCTGGTTCAGCACCGCGTTGTTCTGTGGAATGCCGCCGCCGTTGATTACGCGCTGCACTGGCACGCCGTGCTCTGCCATACGTTCGAGGATGATGCGCGTGTGGAAGGCCGAGCCTTCAATGGCTGCGAAGAGCTCATCCTGCGCGGTGTGCAAGAGGTTCCATCCGAGGGTTACGCCTCCCAGCTCGGGGTTGACCAGCACGGTGCGATCGCCGTTGTCCCAGGTTAGGCGCAGCAGGCCGGTCTGGCCGGGTTTGTAGATCTCGAGTCCCTGGGCCAACTGCTTCACGTTGGTGCCGGCGCGCCGTGCGATGGCCTCGAAGATGTCGCCCACGGCGGAAAGACCCGCCTCAATGCCGGTCAGCTTCGGATCCACGCTACCCGGCACTACACCGCATACGCCGGGGATCAGCTCTGTCTTGTGCGCCATGGCGATAATGCACGTAGAGGTGCCCACCACATTAACTACGTCGCCCTCTTTGCATCCGGCGCCCAGTGCGTCCCAATGAGCGTCGAAGGCGCCCACAGGAATGGGGATGCCCGGCCGTAGACCGAGTTTCTCGGCCCACTCGTTTGCGAGGCCGCCGTAGATATGGTCGGATGTGAGGTACTCGCCGGCCATCTTCGCGCGAGTGCCCTTCAACAGGGGATCGACCGCGACCAGGAACTCCTCGGAGGGCAGGCCGCCCCACTTTGGGTTCCACATCCACTTGTGCCCCATGGCGCAGACGCTGCGCTTGAGGTCGCTTGGGCGGCGGATACCGGTGAGCGTGGCGGCTACCATGTCGCAGTGTTCGAGCGCAGTGGCAAACTTGGCGCGCTTCGCCTGATCGGCGTTGCGAAGCCAGTGCAGCAGCTTAGCCCAGCCCCACTCGTGCGAGTACACGCCGCCGCACCAGTCGATCGCTTCAAGCTTCATGGCGTGGGCCTTCGCCGTGATCTCCTGCGCCTCGCGATGTGCGCGATGGTCGCACCAGAGGTAGTACTCGTCCAGCGGCTGCAGGGCGTCATCCACCATAACAACGCTGGAGCCCGTGGTATCCAGGGCCATGGCGACAATTTCTTCGCCGCGCACGGCCGTCTGCGCGAGGACTTCACGCGTGGCCTTTACCAGTGCGTTCATCTGGTCGGTGTGCGACTGCGTGGCGTAGTCCGGATCTTCGCGGCGGCGGTGTAGCGGATAATCGGCCACAGACGTTCCCAGCCGCCCGCGATCTGAGTCCAGCAGCGTGACGCGAACACTCAACGTCCCAAAATCAATACCAGCAACAATAGCCATAGAGACCTAATCCGGATATTCGCGAAGGACGGACAGCCTGAGAAACTTGTCCAGCCTGTCGAAGGGATCGTTCGTTGAATAGAAATCGTGGTTCATTATATCCACCGGTATGAAGAGCACCCATCAATTCGTTTCTACTAATGTGCGGATGATGTTTGTTGTTGCCTGAATCCGTTGCGACGGCGCAATAGAGGATCACCTCGCCCGAAGCGGCATTCGGATTCAAGCCCGGTACAGATCGCAAGCGGGCGGAATGGAATGAGCTGACTGCTTACCAAAAAAATTGGGCTCTAGGAGTGACTCAGCAATTTATCACTGACTGAGATTGGCGACGCGGCTTGAGATGGGTCTGTGTGAAGATCCGACGTAAGCGGCACGTCTGGCCGCGCCATTCCGTGTTGAGGGGTGCCACAGGCCGGACACGCCTCGGCTTTCAAGGTAATCTTTGCTCCACAGCATGCACAAAAGGCGGCCATGCGATTTTGTCTCCTAAATTGCTATCGTCCTTTTGATGAACGCAGGAGTGCGAAGATTCGAGGCGGACAGTGTATATCTGTGCTTGAAGGTCATTGGTCGGTTCACGAGTAGAGAACTTGACCTTGATTGTCCGACAACTCGCACGACAACCTATCAACCGGTCCAGCTCTTCTCAGCTTCGTCCGTTAACCCGAGTAGCAAACTGCAGCAGTTTTCGGGCATCCTGTAGATGCTCCGTCATCAATCGAGCCGCATCGTCCGCATTGCGATAGCGTATCGCCTTGAAAATTGGGCGATGATATTGGAGCGTATGCGTTGGGTCAGACATTTGAGAAGTCACCACCATAATATCCAGCATGATCTGGTGAAGGGCATTGAAGAGCCTACCAGCCAGGCGATTGCCGGACGCATCAAAGATCGCTCGATGGAAAGCCAAGATCAGCCTCGATCATCTTCACTCGATCGCCTTCGCTGGCTTCCATCGTGAGTAAAGACCGATTCAGCATCTCGATCTCATGAGCGTCGGCCCACTGCGCCGCTCGAGCCGCCAACGGAGGCTCGATGATCAGACGAATGTCAACCAGGTCCTGCATTGAGGTTTCATCCATCAAAAACAGAAACTCGAAGGGCACCGACAGCACCTGCGATGCATCCCGGTTTAAGTACGTGCCATCGCCAACCTTCTGCGAAACGACGCCCATGATCTCCAGTACTTTCAGAGCATTCCTCAGCGAAGGCCGGCTGACCCCAAACCGCTCAGCCAGTTCACGCTCCGACGGCAGTTTTTCCCCAGGATTTACCTGTCTGGAACTGATCATCTCTTTCACACGGCCAATCAGGATCGTCGTCAGATCCCTCTCCGCCGAGTCCACCTTTGGTCTATCCATTTTCTCTGCGCCATTTCCCTTGCGCTGTTCTATCACGCCAAGTCCCCCGAGTGAAATAAGCAATTTATTTTGTGTCATTTGAAGCCATAAACCACGTAGATCCATTTCGAAAAGGAGACCGCTTCCATAGGTGGCGATCACGTTTTGCCTGTGAAGTTGTAAAACCAATTATCCTTCCGAAGGGAGTAACCATGAACGATCCAAAAACCGTCTCGATTCTCGGTCTCGGCCTGATGGGTAGCCGTATGGCCGCACGATTGGCCGAAAAAGGCTTCGTTCTCCGTGTCTACAACCGAACACCCGAGAAGGCGGACGCTCTCAGGTCGTTAGGAGTTTACGTGGCATCCTCGCCTGCCGATGCCGCCGCCGAATCCGACGCCGTTATTTCCATGCTCTCTGACGATGTCGCCTCCCGCGAAGTCTGGCTCGGAAAAGATGGTGCAATCAACTCCATACGCGATGGCTCTCTCCTTATCGAATCCGGAACCGTCAGTGTCGCGTGGATATCAGAGCTCTCGGCTGCGGCGACACAACGGCAATGCAAACTGCTCGACGCACCTGTCTCCGGCAGTAAAGCCCAAGCCGAAACCGGTCAGTTGCTCTTTCTGGTTGGCGGCGACTCCGATGCTGTAGCGGCCGCAGCGCCCATCTTCCATGCACTGGGCCGCGGCGTGCATCATCTCGGAGAGAATGGCAGCGGCGCTCGTATGAAACTCATCAACAACTTCCTTACCGGCGTACAGCTCGCATCCTTCGCCGAAGCCCTCGCCTGGATCGAACGATCTTCCATGAACAAAGAAGCGGCGATTGATATGCTTTGCAACGGCGCCGGGGGAAGCCCGATGATAAAAAACATCGCACCGCGAATGCTCGAGCGAAACTACGCTGTGAACTTTCTTCTGCGCCTCCTCGCGAAAGATTTCTCTTACATCTGTAACGACGCAGCCTCCTTCGGGTCTGGATTTGAGCATGGGAAATGAAACTCTCCGACTCCTGAGGACTGCTCAGAAACTGGGATTTGGCGAACTCGACATGTCCGCAATCGTCGAGCAATTTCGCGATCACGACGAGCCCGCAAGGAACTAACATCAGCTTGGCAAAGCAGCGGTTAAGTTTTGCTGCGAGTTCCGGGACCAACGTTCTTCCAATCCGGCAACGACACAATGCACGAATAATTCGAAGTGTTGTAGAGCGGATTACGAATCGGAGTATAGAGCTTCTCTCCTTTGAACGGCCGGTCCTGCGTGTAGATCCATACGCTCTTCTCATCCCACAGAACCACCTCGTCGCGGCCGTCTCCCGTCATGTCGAGGACGAAGCTCGCGAGGTCTGGATGCCCATCATCCGGGAACATAACCGCTCTCTCAAAATGTCCGTTGATCATTCCGCCATACTTTGCGTCGCCTGATAACAGCACAAACTCCTCTCCATCGCCGCGCCAGTTCACTGGCAGCATCTTGCTTCCGTTATGTACGGGCTCCGCGGTTTGCAGAATATTTCCCTCCCAGTCGAACAACAACATCACACCAGGATTCCAGTGAAAGTCCACCATCATGAACTGCAGCCCCGGCAGGTCCATGCGATATTTGCCAACGCTCGAAGCCTGCGCATGCCCGACCATCAATTGCTTCATCAGTTTTCCGTCATAGCTGAACATCAGGAAACCTTCATCGCTGCCTGTCGAATAAACTCTGGGCTGCTCATTCGGATTTCCGCTGAAGTTCACCACTGCAATCGAATCGGCATGGTCTTTCAGGTCCTCGTCATGCGACCACAGCTTCTTGCCCGTGTGGTCCCACATGGCATAGCCGATCATGATGCGGTCGTATCCATCAACATCAAATACGTATGGGCAATGCCCGTTTTGCCCGCCCCCTTCCACAGAAGCTCCAGATTATTGTTGTAAATCCAGAAGTTCAGGTAACGGTCCTTCACGAGAATCTCGTGGCGATCCTTGTTGCCCGAAACATTGACGAAAAACAGCGAGTCGCCAAGCACCAGGTCATACGGACGCATCACGCTCTCAGCGTGCTTGGTCGGTAACTCCGGCGCCTTCGGCATCCACGCCCACTTCTTCACCTTGCCCGTCTTTCCATCCAGTATCTGAAGCTGGAAGTCGCGAATCGTCACCACCTCAGCGTGTCCATCCCCGTCCACATCATGAACCTGGAACGGATTATCGTTGGTCAGCATTCCATTACGTGGATTCGGTTTGCCGGACTGCCACAGAATCTTGCCATCGACGTTGATCGCCGTCAGGCAGCTGATGATGTCATATGCATCCCGCGAGATCGTTTGGATATTCTGAGCGATAACCAACTCCGGCACTCCATCCCCATCAAGATCGCCGAATTTGATGTCGCTCGCCGTACCAAACCCATCCACCGAAAACTTCTTCCACAAACGAGGCTTCGGATTATCCGCCTGCAGCGAAGCGAGCTTCGCATTTCTCTTCTGGATATTCCCGACGATCTCTTGCTTCACAGGCGCAGACGCCTCTACCCGCACATCCTGGAAACGAGCGGGAATATCCGAGCACAAGCCGATTTTGCCGCCCGGATAGATTGCATTCGAAGCGTCAAGCACCTTATTTCCGTCGATATATGCGCGGATATTGTTGCCTTGGTTTTCTACCTTCAGCAGGTAGTACTTCTCCGTGTTGTAGTCGAACGGCGCCGACGCTACCGTCTCCCAGTTCGGGAGCCGAAACTTCTCAGTGATCAGGTGCTGCACGTTGATCTGAACCTTGTTGCCCCCGGTCAGACCCAGAACGTAATACTGCAGGTTGCTCTGGTAGCGAAATGCGATGCCGGCGATTCCATCGAGCGCCAGCGGCCGCACCAAAGCCTCGTACGTGTAATCCGCCCACTCGTTTTCACCTGCAACCAGAACCGCGCTCACTCCATGTGGCGGATGCGACCATCCTTGCATCATGTAGTACTTGCCCGTTGCTCCTTCCTGCGAGACCAGCCACGCATCCTGATCGGCCACGGCGTTACTCCACACTCCAAACGGGCGCGCGCGCGCATCGATCCACTGGTTCTCTTGAATCGCGGGTCCCTGCACGCCCACCGGATAGGTTAGCCATCCGGAAGGCAGCTTAGAGAAGTCATCCTGCAGTAATACTGTTCCTCCAGCTCCCATCCCATCTTGCGCGGGCAAGGCGAAGGACTTAGGCATCAGATAAACCGCTGGCATGGCCGCGAGCGCGCCCTGCATCATCTCTCTTCGTGTGATTTTCATCGTCATTCGAGTCCCTTTTGAGTCTTTAGATTTGAGAGCAAAAAGTTCTGCGTAAACTAAAATTCCACTCGTCCGCTGAATTGAAATGCCCGAGGAATGTAGTTCGTGCTGGCTGAGCGGACCTGGCCGAACAAGGCGCCATCCGACACCGTTACATCCGGAGTCGCGTAATTCGGATGATTGAAGACATTGAGCGCATCGATCCGCAAAATCAGCGAAACCCGCTCACGGAACCGGAACGGTTTTTGAATATTGGCGTCGTAACTGAACCATCGTGGCCCAATCACTGTCCCTATTCCCGCCGTGCCAAACTGCTGCGTCGGACTCGGTGCGCTCGCATTGATCAGCGCCGGTACGGAATAACAGCTTGTGTTGAACCACTGTCCGAGTGTCTTGTTCGCGATCGAGCCGCTGCAAGTGCGATTCGCTCGATTCGACGTGGCCCCCGTCGGACTGTTGCCTGTTCCTGCCAGAACAGTCAGCTGTTGGCCCGCTTGCCACGTTCCAACACCCGACACCTTCCACCCGCCCACCAGCATATTCATCGCCGGACTCATGTTGCCGCCAAATTTCTTGCCTTTTCCGAATGGAAATTCGTACACATGGTTGAAGTGAAAGACCTGGTATGGCTGTTGAGAAGCCGGACCATAGTCGTACCGCCAGTTCGGGCTCACAACCGGGTTCGTCGCGATATATTGAAGTGCCAAAAGCTTGGAGAAGGAATAGTTCGCATCAAGCAGAATGCCATTGCTAAAGTGGCGGCTGGCTTCGAAATTCACCGCGTTGTAGTTGGACATGCCCGCTCCGGTATTTTGTCCGAAGTTAATTCCGAACTGAGACCATTTGCGCGATCCCGGCGCTCCCGCCGCCAGGACCGAGCAAAGGGTTGGACCTGGAGGGCAGGCATTTACCAGTACCTGCCGATCCAGATGGCGTCCCAGGTTCCCCACGTAGCTGGCAGTGAACGCATAGTTGTTAATCTGCTTTGCCAGCGTCAGGTTGTATTCATACGCGGTCTGCACCCGGTAGTTCTGATCGAATCCCGCGAAGCCAGCCAGAACACTCGCTCCCGCGGCCGGGCTTCCATTGGCCGTCGGATTCTGAAAGGTGTATTGGTTGTTTACGTCCACGCCATTCGATATCAGGATTGCTCGAGTAAGCTTTGCCTGATAGGTAAACGGAGGATTGTTGATCTGATTGCTGAAGGCGCTCTCATTGAAATCGTTGTAATAGACTCCAAAACCTCCCCGAAGGACAAACGTGGGACTCAGCCGGTACGCAAACCCAAACCGGGGAGCGAGCAGATCGTTGACTGGATAGGTGAACGACTTCGAGACTCCCGCCTGACTCGTCGTAATGAACTGACTGGAAAACGGCTGGAATGCAGGCTGGATTAGACTCTGGCTGCCATTCGGAATCACGATCTGGCCCGTATTGAAATCCGAGTTCGATCCCCGGCTATCGGTCGGATAAAAATAGCCGAAGTGATCGTAGCGAAGACCGAAATTGAGCGTCAGGTTTTGAGTCGTCTTCCATGAATCATTAACCCAAAGCGACCATGTTGTCTTCGCCAAATAACCGCCAGCCGGCCCGACAGTCACGTTGGTTGTCCCGGGAAGACCCAGTAGAAAATCGCCAAAGGCATCCCCAGTCGCTGAGGTTGCGGAGCTCGTGTACTTCGTCGGCGAAGTATTGAAGTTGGATGCGGTCGTGTACTGCCCCCACGGTGGTGCCGCCAACTGCGCCGTCTTGTATCCATGGAGGAAGAACAGCCCCGCACCAATCGTGTGATTGCCTAGCGTCTTCTGATACGAGGGACTGAACTGATAGTCGTTGTCCTGGCTGTAGTTCAGAAAATTTCTATCAGCCAGATCGCTGATTCCCGTCCCTGAAGAACCGTTGGTCACAGCCGGCGGACCCGCAAACGGCGGCTGGGGGGTTAGATTCTGGATCGGAATGGGGAAGATCGTATTGCCGAACGTCGGAGTATTTTGGAAAGGCTCACTCCGTCTCGAAAACGTAAGCTTGAACAACGAGCTTGCATTCAGGATGTGCGTATACGAAGCTGTGTAAACCTCAGTGTAGTAATTCTTGACGCTAAAACCGTAAGTCCCCGGAACAGTCCCCTTGAACACCGAGGCCTGATTAATGTGGCCGATCGTAGTGCGGCCAAAGATCAAATTGTGCTGATTAGGATCCCAATCCAGACGCCCATCGTACTTCTGCGACTTATCAGTTGCGGGCTTCGCACTCACTGCATTGAAGGCCGTCAGAGTTGAAGGCTGCGGCCCAACCGGAATCAGAGCCAGCAGAGCCTGGGTAACCGCACTAATGCGGTATGTGGGAATGATATTTCCCGGAAACGGCTTGCCGGTCAGTGGATCATAGATGTACTCCGGCGTCTTAATCTGGTTCGGATCGCTCAACTCGCTCAAATTGCCCGAAGCCTCCGCCGCCGTCGGCCACCGAACGTTTGCATTGTTGATCTGGACAAAACTGAACTCCTCTGCTGCAGCGGCAAAAAACAACTTGTCCCTCTTGATTGGCCCCGTCACGCTGCCGCCAAACTGCTGCCGCACATAAGACTGCGGCTTCGCAACACTCCACACATCCGCCGACAATCCACCCGACTGATAGAAATAGTATCCAGTTCCATGCAGCGTATTCGTCCCCGACTTCGTCGCAATAATAATCGCCACCGGTGACACATACTCTGCCGAAGCACCGTTCGTGACTAGCTTGAACTGACTGATCGTGTCGATATTTGGCACCGGTAGATCGGCCCGCCGCTGAATTCCATCGATCGCGGGATATCCAGTTGTCTGAAACGAATTCAGTTGCGTTCCGTCAGATAGAACCACCATCGCGCTCCGGCTCGACCCGCCCGGATTGAACGTTCCCCCAACCGTGTCCGTATCGCTCGCCACCTTCACGCCTGTGCCATACGGAACCCCCGGCGTCTGCCCCACCAGTGTCTGTACCTCCCGCACAATGATCGGCAGATTCTGGAGTTGCTCGGCGAACCGGTAGTTCCCCAGCTCCTGATTCTCCGAGTCAATAAGAGGCGGCGCGCCTGTCACGGTCACCTCCTCCGTCGTGCTACCAATCGACATCGCCAAATTCAGCGTCAGCGCCGAATTGATATCGATCATCACGTCCTTCTGCACCAGTGTCTTGAATCCTGTCTTCGACACCTCAAGTGTGTACGGCCCAACCGGGAGCGAAAGCGAATAGGTGCCGGTCGCCCCGGTCTGCACTAGCCGCACGGCAGCGGTCGCCGTGTGGGTCGCCTTTACCTGCGCCCCATCAATTACCCCTCCCGTGGAGTCGGTGATCACACCGGTGATCGAACCAGTCTCCTGGGCTCGCATCGCACACGGCATCAGGAAACCAACAACCGCGAACAGCAAGATTCCACGTGCAAATGAAATAGTCATTTTTCGCCTCCACACAAAAGCAAATCCCATGCGCGAGAGCTAAATTGGTATTACCATCTCCGGTAAATATCAGCTCCCCAGGTCTCGGAAAACTCCGTCTTTGCCCTGGAGTTGAGGCGGAGCATAGCACAAAATTTAACTCGTCTTCTCGTGATAATCCCGCTGCAAATGCTGGAATCACGCGTTCGAAAGGGAGCCTGGCAAATCGATAGCCCCTAATGGCCAAACACTCTATAGGTTTGCCCGATTCGATGTCAATACTCGACAATTGGTAAAACCTTAAGAAATGTTAAGACGGTTACCAGCCACCTGCCTTCATGAAGGCGCCTCTATGGATGCCTTCGTACTTTTCTGGCGAGGTAGAGATGCCGGTGTGGTTTTGGAGCTTCGATCCAGCGCAGTTGCGATGGCGCATACGCGGCGAGGTCAGGCACACGGCGGAACGAATCCCTCACTCTCCCGAACCCTTGAGACTCTCTATTTAGGGTCTTCTTCGGATCGAAGCCGTCGTACGATCTCCTCGAGTCTTCCGTCAATTGGCAGGATCTGCGCGCTTCCTCGAACAGAATCGCTTTGCCCACGCGTACTCCCAGCTGTCCTGAGCGAAGCCATCGGACCCTGCCCAGGCGCATCTCATCCAGCCCGACTAGCGCCACCGGGACCACTGGCACCCGCGACTGCTGCGTGAGTATGCCGATCCCTTGGCGGAACTGATGCAGCTTCCCATCCCGGCTCCGGGTCCCCTCTGGGAAGATAAGCACCGAATAACCGCGATCCATGGCTTCGCCGGCATGCGCGAAGCTTCTCTGAAAGCCTCGCCGTGCAGGCAGCGGAAACACATTGAACAAAGCGGTTACCAGCCAGTATGCCGCAGGGGCAAGCATGTTCCGCATGGCGTTCTTCTGGTTTCGTCCCCGTCGAAGATCAAGCAGGGCCTCGCCTGACATTGCAATCGCAGTCTGTCTCCGCAGCCTGCCCGGCAAGGCATACAAAACCAGTGCGCCATCGACGAAAGTCACATGATTTGCGATTACGAGCACCGGCGCGACTGGTAGCTCCGGTGTGTCGCGCACCACCCGCGGCGCGGCCAGCAACCAGATCAGCGGACGCATTACCAGCTCGATAAAGACAGCGCGAATCGCACGAATCGGCCAGCTCCATGGCCACCGCGAAAACACATGGTCAGATGCCATTGCTTCACGATCTTTTGGCGGCACTGTCTGCTTGCGGGGACTGAGCTTCAGAACCCTGGGCTGGGTTGACTGTAGAAGAGAAGTGCCCCGCGTTAGCAGCCCCTTGGGACGAAACACGGATGCCCTCCCGTTCCAACAAGCCCCGCAGATCTGCCAGCGTATTTACAGTGGCAAGTGCATCGTCATCGAACTCAAGGCCTAATCGCCGCTCCAGCGCCGATTGCAACTGCACGCGGCCCAGGCTGTCGAGATGCAGATCCTCAGACAGTCGCAGCCGGTCGTCGGCATGCGGGATCGATTCGCCCGTAATCTCTCCGATCACCTCGACCAACATGTCCCGGTTCGAGGTAACACCGGTAGCTCCTCCGTGCTGTCGGCCCATGAGTGTGGCACAAGCCCACTCTGCCACCTCTCTCCGTAGTAGTTTTCCCGTTGAAGTAATGGGAAACTGCAGATCCGGCCACCTTAGCACCCGTCGAATCTGCTGATACTCTGCCAACTCGCGGTTCGCCTGATCGACCGCTGCGTGAAGCTCG
Source organism: uncultured Acidobacteriaceae bacterium (assembly GCA_963802695.1). GTDB lineage: Bacteria > Acidobacteriota > Terriglobia > Terriglobales > Acidobacteriaceae > Edaphobacter. The sequence goes on along the minus strand of CAWDJN010000005.1, from coordinate 57,313 downwards.
TCATCGCTCCCGGAAAAATGCACGACCGCAACCGGCTCAGTACCATTCCGGCTCTCGCAAGGTACAACGACGCATCCGCGTACTCCAGGCAGCTTCGTCATCGCTTGTTCCAGGTCGGCAGGGTGCACATTCATTCCCGCGCCAGTAACGATCACGTCACCTTTTCTGCCGAGGAACCGCAGCTCTCCGGACTCGTCTTGCGCTGCCAGATCGCCGGTCGCCAGCCACTCCCCCTGGCGCGAATGCATCGCCCCTCCTTGCCACGTCGCTGTTGCCAGCATGTCTCCACGGACGAGGATCTCGCCTTCTTCACTGATGCGCACCTCACGTCCTGGAAGAGGTTTACCAATCGTTCCATGTCCGATGCGGAACGGATGATTGAGCGTTACCAGCGCGGTCGTCTCTGTCATGCCATAACCCTGGATAAGCGCGAACCCAAGCTTGTTCCAGAAATCCTCGAGATCGGTTGGCAAAGTCGCTCCGCCCGAGATGAGCGCCCAGAACTTCCATCCGAGTGCGCGATGCACCTGCCGGAAGCGCCACCAGCGCTTCCACGCCGAGAGATTCTTTGCCTGCTCCAGTTCTAGCGCGAGCGAAGCGTACTTTGACATCAGGTGCGTCCGCATGAGCTGCAATACGCGCGGGACGGCGACCAGAACAGAGATGCGCTCGCGGCGTATCAGCTCTACAACGCGCGATGGTTCCAGATGTTCAGTAAAGTGAATCTCTGCAGCCAGCAAGGGCGGTACCCAGAGGCCCATGAACTGCCCGAAGACATGACTCAGCGGAACACTATGCAGAAACCTCAGCGGATGCACCCACCGCTCATACTTCAGATACTTTGCGATCTCGTTTTCAATGGGCTGCAGGCCTGCCAGCACGTTGCGATGTGTGAGGACGATTCCTTTCGGCTCAGCAGTGGTGCCGGACGTAAAGATAATCTGAAACGGCGTGTCTTCGCCAACGGATTTACTCACGGTGAAGATAGCCTGCAAGGGCAGCTGAGCATGCATCTCCGAGAACAACATCCGAGGGACACCGTCTTCCACTGAAGCCAACAGGTGACGATCGCCCACGATGAGCTTCGGCGAGACATTCGTCACGACACGGTTAGCGAACTCGCTCGATCCCGCCGCATCGAGCGGAACCGCGATTACTCCACGCAATACGCAACCAAAGAAAGCCCCGATCCATTCCGCTGAATTTTCGCCCCACAGGACAACCCGATCACCTGCGGTTACGGACCGCCGATCGAGTTCGGCCGCAAACCGGCCGGCAATATCCGCGAGTGCGCCATAGGTCGTTGCGTAACGTCGATTGCCGCGATGGGCGACAACAGCCGTCTCGGAGCCGCGCTTTCGAAAATCCTCAACGAGGCTGGCCAGATGAGAACGCACATCGCCATCATAGCTGCCCAACCAATCTGAAGATGTGCAGATCGGGCAGGTGTGCTTCACCGGATTGACCCGCTGGGGCGGCTCTGCGAGACTCACACGTATGCGATACAGCGGCAAGGTGGAATCCGCTCAAGCGCGGAGGATGCGGGACCGGAACACACCAATCTATCGGTTGGCGCACTGGCCTATTTGGATCTGGGTATTCTTTCTTGCTCCGGGACCGTTGACCTTCACACTATTTGCGCATGGTTTTGGACGAGGCAATCTGACATGGTTAGCGGTAGTGTTGGTCGGAACTGCCATTGCCGGTCTGCGCGGACAGTTGCCGGGCGTGGAACCGCGGCCGTATATTCTGCGCTTTGATGAGGACAAGCCCAATCCGCTTTACCGACGCGTGTGCTACACGTTTGCATGGAACGCGGTGCTGAGTTTTGCGATCCTTAACCTGGCCGGGCTATTGATCGCAGCCATAACGGGGAAGTGGTATATGGCCCAAATTTACCGTTATTTCTACCTGCCAGTGTGTGGAACGATTCTGCTGCTGGGCGCGGCAGGCATGTTGCCGCGCGTGAGACTCTCGACCCGAGGAGAGGGCATGGAGCGGAGGTATTTTTACAGCTCGGTTTGGGCAGTAACCGTGTCGCAGGCCGTACTCCTAGCGCTTTGGAAGACATTGCCTCTGACGCGCACATCGAGCATGGTGAAAGTGAGCGTCTTTGCGTGCGCGCTACTGTTGATGGGGATTGCGGGATATCGCGGTGCGCTGCCGCGGACTCGGCCTATCGTGCCGGGCGAGTTAATGGTCGCAGACTGAGGCGAGAAATCGAGCGTGGCTTGTCCTGCGAAATCATGTATCCATCAGGGCACAACCATGATCGGAGCTTGCCAGAACGTTCCCTTCATATCCGTCGGATCGAGCACGGTCACCTGGCAATCGTACTGGCCTGGAGGAAGCTGGTTCAGACCAATGCTAAAGCTGAGAGGAACCGTTCCTAATCTGCTGGCAGATGCTGGTGTCACAGCTGTCGGTTGAGTCTCGAACACCTTCGTCTGTCCACGATAAAAGCTCACAAAAGCGACGAGCGGTTTAGCAGCAACGCTCGCCCCTGTTGGTAAGCCTGCAGATAGACATAAAAATCGCGCCCTTTGCTGAAGACCCGCGTCACGCTGGGAATTAATTTCTTGCCATCCTGAACCAGCGGATTGACCGTTGCCTCTTTCTCCTGGTCTTTGGCTTTTGCAGCGTTGTAGATCGCGTTTTTTAGATCGACACGTTGGCCGCTCAACACCACGGAGCTGATTGGAACCCGCTTCTCCTCCTTGTTAAGATTGGGAATCACGAAGGTAGTCTGATAGGTCCCAATTCTTCCCGTCTCATCATCTCGGGCAAGAAACTTTATCAAATATTTCCCGGGTAAGAAGAGTGAAGCCCGCTTCGTACTCGATCGGCTGCTTCGCCAGCTCGCTCGCCGTCGCATCGCTTAGCTTGATGTTCACGTTGTCCCGTACATTGGTCACGGTCGTGCCGCCGTAGACGTCCTTGATCTCTCCGACGAAATCAATCAGCGTGTGTTCCGCGCCGCCTCGCTTGGCGAGAGCAAGCTCCCGTCCTGGAATCTTCACGACGATAGGAACGAAGTACTCAGCTCTATTCAATTGGAAATAATTGATCTCGATTGCAATGGTCAGGTCAGTAATCGGGTCGCCCAACATAAGCGCGTCCTCGAGCTGGCGCTCTTTATCGACTGTAGTAAATTTGGCGAACTCTTTTCCTGCATAGTAGCCCTGCCGGTAATCCAGCTTGGCGGAGACCTCGGGACTGACCGAGATCTTCACGTGCCGGAACTTCCCATCGAGAGCCATATTCGTTGGGTAGTACTCAAGAATGTAGTAGTTGGAAAACGACTCCTGCGCCTGCACAATTCCCCGCGTCAGGTCGTTATAGTCGAGCAACGCCTTCCCGCCTGTATCTCCGGCGAGAGAAAACAGCGTGTCCTGCGACTGCTGCAGGTTAGTCGTCGTCGCCAGTGCTGCAGCCCCGGAGTACATCCCAGCATTGCCGGGCGATCCCTGCGTGGCATCTCCGAGCGGCGCCTGGGCTACCAGGCCACGTGCGTCGATCGGCCAGAACGAAACGCCTGCGCGAATGGCCGCGTCGACCGTCGCCTGAAGCTGCGCTTCATTATCCACGCCATTCAATCTAAGGCCACTCGCGAAGTAGATCAGCGACTTCTTTTCGTTCAACTGCCCCAGCATTCTTGCAGCTGTTTGGAGTGCGGAGAGCTGCCGGTCCGTATTGAAGATGTTGAACTCGCTGTCATCCTGCCCGAACGCAGCTCCGGTATCGGCTGCGCTGGCATCGGAGACGGATTCAACCGACCCTTGGCCTTCGCCCACAATCAAAGTCTCGAGAATGCTCAGCAGCCGATTGCGATCGGCAGTGAAATCCTGCAGTACATCGACCGAACCTCCTGAATATCTCATGATGGAGACCAAGTCTGCCGTCGTCATCTGCGTCCGGATAAACTTCTCCGCAGCGGACAGCGCTCGTAGCTGGTCGGCAGGCCGCATTGCCGTCATGTCGAAGTACAACGCCATCAGTCGGTGATCTTTATATCGAACATCGCTGGGGCTCTCGGGTGCGATTTGGCTCCGTGCCAACCGGTTGTAGACCGTGATGTCTTCCGACCCAGGTGGAGTCAATGGAACGTCGCTGTGAGCGGAAGGCAAGGTCTGTTGTTCGCAGAATCGAATCTTCTGCGGAACGCCGTCTTCTGTAATGTTGAAATCCTTGGCGGTCAGTCCGTCGATCGGCTTTCCATTCTTATCTTTGACGACGACCGTCTCGATGACAATTTGCGACCGCACAGTCAGGGTAGTCGTGTCATGGCTGCCGGGAGCCGCGTTCTGCCCAATCTGTTGGGCTTCGGCGCCGAGTGTTGCAAGCAGCAGAAATGTAAGTAGCGATCGCATGCTCAAAACCTCACCCGCAAAGTGGTTTGCAGGCTTCGCATGGCATTGGCAGCTGCCGGCAATCCGAAGAGTGGACTCGTCAAGGCCGGATTCGAGCCAGGATTTAATGTCGTATTCCAGCTGGTGAAGGCGACGTGGTTGAGCAGGTTCGTCGAATCGACCCTTAGATCGAGGTTATAGCGATCTTTCAATCGAAACGTTCGCGCCAGCGATGCATTGAAAACGAACTGGTTGGGGCCGGTGATCGAGTTTCTTCCCGCATCTCCCCACTGCCCCGTCAAAGGCGCCGTATAGGCTGCCGCATTTAGATGAAAGCCTGCAGGTGCGTCATAAACTGATGCGCCCGTGAGCTTCGGCCGGATACTGCCCGTCACGCCGGTGCCCGTCACTGCCGCAAGATAGATTGGTGTCTCCGGCAAACCACTGCCAGCGGTGATCTGTCCCAGCGCTGTCCACCTCCGAAGCAGTTTCCCTCGCCAGCCTGCCATCAGAGCCCCGCCGCCGAGCCCGACCCCGCTCGTGTACTGAATCGTTGCATTCAGTAAATTACGTTGATCAAAGGTCGAGAGTCCGCGCTCAGCATTCAGATCAAGCCAGTTCTGCGCGACCACAGCAGCCTGGGGGCTCGAACTTGCACTCCCGGCTGTAACTCCAGGCCCTGTCGTCGCCGCGGTCGCAACAGGCCCCTGGCCTCCGAGAACAGAATCGTCATCGATCGACTTCGAGTATGTGTACTGCAAAGACGCGGTAAAACCGCTGCGCAACCTCCGTCGCAGCTGAATGCTGCCAGCCTCACGCGTCGAGTTGCCGTTAGACGCGCGAAACACATAGCCCACCGGACACAGCGGGCATGGATTCGCAGCGCCGGTCGGATAGGTATTTGGCAGATACTCCTGCACTCCGCGCGTGCCCTTGATCCCAAGATAGGTTGCCGTCATCTGCAGCGCGAAGGGCAGATCGCTCTGCACCGCCAACTGCCAGTTCTGCGCATAGCCGACGCGAAAGTTCGGATCGACCGCGAATGTGTTGGCCGTAATCAACGAACATGGATTGAATCCGCTCGCCAGTGTTTGCGGACAGGCAGCACTGTTCTGCACACTCAAGCTCGTTGACAGCGGCGACTGCTGCGCCATCTGCAGCGCTGTCCCCTGATAAACCGACGTGTCGTCGTAGATTCCATATCCGGCGCGAACCACCACCGAAGATCCCGCGATCGGTCGCCACGAGAGTGCAATCCTCGGCTCAATCCCTAATCTGTCAGGGAATATCAGTGAACTCGGATATTGTTCGCCCGTAGGTCCGATCGGATCGCTCCCCAGCACGGGCGTAACCGCTGAAAAGCCGGGAGCAATATACAGATTGACAAGCCGTCCAAAAAGCTCAGTGATCGGTGCGCCATACTCCCAGCGTATGCCGGCGTTGATGGTGAGCTCCGGCCGCAGTCTCCAATCATCCGTAAGATAGGCGTCATAAACGGATTGCCGCAGGTACTTATCCGCGTTCCCGTAAGCGATGGAGCTGGTGTCGGGGAGGCCCGTCAGGAAATCGGCGAAATCCGATGCGCCCGTCGCAATACCAGTAAAGGTCCATATTCCGCGCGGATTCTGCTGCGAAAAATAGTTGAACTCCTGCCTGCGAAAATCTCCGCCCACCGTGACATTGTGGTGGCCATGATTCCACAACAATGAAGCGGACACACCATTCGTCTCACTGCGGTTGTAGGAGCTGTTCGCATCGGAGAGGCTGGCGATGCCGCTCGAAAAAATCAGTGTCGGCGGTCCCCAGTTTGCCGGGTCCTGATTATTTCCGGTGATCCCCGCATCGCCCGAAATGTTGATGCGATTCTCAAAGTTGGAGGTCACCTGCGTTCTCAATCGACTGAACCGGTAGCCGGTAGTTAGAAAGAACTGATGGCTGAATCGATGTGCCCAATTGACATTCAAGTTGAGTCCGAGCGTATCCGTCGTATCAACGAAACCGAACAGGTTGGCGCCGTCGGCCCGAGTGCTTTGAAGCGCCAGTGCGCCATAGAACTGATTCTTGTTGGCGATGGTTTTATCGAGCCGCAATTGCATTGCGTCCTGATGAGTATTGCTGATCACCGGAACCTGATAGTTGTACAGCGAATTGCCTAAAACATTAGGCAGAGGATACAACTTCAGCAACGCCTGAGCCTGCATGACAGGAGTCACGTCTTCCGCTCGGCAGATTTCCAATCCTCTGAGCCTCTGTCGGCATCAACCCCGACAACGTTGTAGCAGTACCGTTTTGCGTCCGCTGATACCCGATAAAGAAATTCGGCCCATGAGGAAGCAGATGCGGAATATTCAGTGGACCGCCCAGCGTCACAATTCCGGTGAAGCGGTTGTACTGCGGTTTCGGCGTCGTTTGCCCGCTCAACGAATAAGGCCGAGCGTCCAGCGCCGAGTTACCGAGAATCACTCCGATTCCACCGGTGTACAAGCCCTTCTTCCCGGTGCGGTTATTGCCGAAGGCTGGCGCCAGCGAGAACTGTGACGTAGCCGCATTGTTCACGCTGCCGTTAATCAGAAGCCCATCGGAGGGTAACGGAGCAGGATCTTCCTGCGGCTTCGGAGCCTCGGCAGCATTAGCGTCCTTCGGCTTCGGCACTTCGCCCGAGCCTGCTGGAGCATCGCTGCTCGCGACAACTACCGGCTTGCTCTCGGTCTTAACCGCCTTAGCCTTGGCCACGATCTGATCGAGCGAAAGCAGCTTCAATTCCCACTTTGCTGCCGGCAGATTCGGCGCGATGGTTACGGTCTGTTCAATCGTCGAGAAACACTGCATCTCAACTTCAATCTGCCACGCGCCATCCGCCAGATCAGCAAACGAATAGGTACCCTGCGGATCGGAGATCGCGACAAACTTCTTGTCGCTCTGGGTAGCTGTGATCGTCGCTCCCGGAACGGGCAATCCGCCAAAGGTCACCTGCCCGTGATACTCGGACGCTAGCGCCCGTCGCGGAACCCCGAGGCATGCGACGATACACGCTGAAAAACAGGCGAGGCGGAAGCCTGGATTTATTCGTCGCAATAACATTGAATCCATCGCTCGCCACTAATTTTCTGTAGGCATTTCAACATGATCGATGACCAGAGTATCAACCGGACCTTTTGCGGATTGCAGCTTCAGCCCAAGCTGCTCCTGAATCGCAGTAAAGATCGAAGGCCCTGAGCCCTCGGGCGGTGCATCGCCATGCGGCTGGCCACCACCCGGCAGCGGAGGCCCCATGCCCTCTCCGTCGTCCGGCGTCCAGTTCAACTCCAGATCGTATTTGCCCGCAAGTCCCGTCTTGTCGATAACAGTGCGGTGCAGTTGCTGCGACAGCATGTTCACCACGGACGTCATCGGCACCCCTTGCGCAGTAAGTTGGCCCCGGCCCATTCTCACCATGCCTCCACGTCCAACGCCATCAGGGCCCTTAATCCCATTGGCATACGTGTCGCCTGCCGTCGCCTCCTTGAGCTTCGGACCGCCCTTCGCAACAACAAGCTCATAAACAGGAAGCTGCTTGGTTTCGGTGTGGACCTTCAGCTTGAACCGGTCCGCCAGGAGTGGCTGGAGTATCAATCTGCGTTGTTCGGGGCTGAGTTTTTTCAAGGCATCCACGTCAGCGCCGTCCACCTTCGCATCGACATCGTATCGCGCCGAATCGGCCCAGCCCGGCGCCCCCGAAATCAAGTCCTCTCTGATTCCATAAGCCGCCTGAATAAGCATCTTCAGCGACATATTCGAGGCGGAATAGCCGTCCGGCCTATACATGGCCCTGACCATGCCACCGCCTGACTTGTTCGGCTTGATGGACACAACATCATAAGCCGGCAATTTAACATCCGCAGTTGCAGTCGACGGTTCCTGGCCGCGTACGCGAGGCCCGGCGATGGCCATCAATCCGGCTACCAACAGCAACAATCTTTTACTGAAACCTGCCTTGCACCCAAAACGTTCGTTCATGATTCGAGCGGTCCTCGTCGTAAAGATTGGTAACCCACATCTTTGCAATTTCAAACAAGATTCAATGGAGAATTGACTGTAAGACGTTTGTAATTCAGGAGTGGCACCCGTCGGCAGGAGTTTTTTGTTATCCCTTCCGCATCAACAAGGGCTTCCAGGCCTCAACCCGTGCCGCTCTAAATCAATGTGGCGGCGGCCGTCAGGGCATCGCTCCCATATTCTTTGCGAGACGTTTGGAAGTTGAAGACTCAAGGCGTTAACCCAAAAAGAATGCTTCAAAAATAAATTTGTTGACTATTGAGAACTGACCCTGATACCGTTCGTTCGCTCTTCAAACAATTGAACTGCCCGGGCTCAAATTTTGATCCACTTTCTGGAGGTTCACGTGCAATCGCTAAAACGTTTTAGAAATATCGTCTCGATTTTCTCCGCCCAACGTTCGTGGGTGCTGGCTGTACTGATCTTTGCGAGCGTTGCGTCGATCCACGCGCAGCAGACTACCGGCTCCATCGTAGGCACGGTGAAGGATCAAACCGGCGCGGTGGTCCCTGCGGCTACAGTAAAGGCAACCAACGTGGAGACCGGTTTCTCCCGGTCGGCGCCTACCAATGGCTATGGGCAGTACCGCATCGATTACCTTCCCGTGGGTGGGTACACCGTCGAGCTGGAGGCGGCCGGCTTTCGACGCTTCGTGCAAGAGAATGTCGTCCTCAACGTGGACCAGACGCTAACGGTTGATATCGCACTGTCCGTTGGTGCTTCCACTGAGACCGTCACGGTTACCGATACTCCCCCGGTGGTCAATACGTCCGACGCGGTATTAGGCAGAACGGTTGAGGGCGCCGAGATCATTGGCCTGCCCCTGGTCAATCGCAACGCCTACTCCGAGATTTCCCTCACGCCCGGCGTGATGGCCAATAACAACAGCCCTACCTCGAACCCCAGCGGCTCCCCCAATTTCACCGTCGGGCTACCGTCCGCAGACGTTCAGATCAACGGCTCCATCGACGGCGGCAATCCCGAGGTTGCCTTTTACCTGGATGGCGGCAACAACATAACCGGGATGCGTAACTATGGAAACCCGGCGCCCAACCCTGACGCACTCCAGGAGTTTCGCGTAGAGACGAGTGCATTCGGTGCGCAATACGGCCAGTTCTCCGCCGCCGTCATCACAGTTATCACCAAGTCGGGAACAAATAAGTTTCATGGCGGGTTGTTTGAGTTCAACCGCAACACCGACTTCAATGCCTACCCCTGGACCGCGGGTCAGGGTGGTCCGGCAGTCAAATTGCCTTACCACCGCAACCAGTTTGGCGGTAACATCGGTGGCCCCATCGTTCACGACAAGGCCTTCTTCTTCTTCAGTTATGGCGGTCTGCGTCAAACCGTCGGATCACTGCTCACTGGCGGCATCGTGCCCACCGCTGCCGAGCGGCTGGGCGACTTTACCGGAGACACCTTCAAGGTCAACGCACCGGGCACCAAGACGCAGGTGATGGGAACGAACACCAGCCCCGGTTGCCAAGTTGCCACATTGAACTGCATCCCCCAGGCCCTCCTGGATACGACGATTGCGAACTTCGACAACGTAAGCAACAAATTTGGCACTTCCGTCCCGCTGCCCAACGGCGCTCTCAAGCCCGCGACCGGAGGCGGTGTTTACACAGGTACCTACACCACCCCGACAACGAATAACGAATACCTGGGCAAGTATGACCAGGTTATCGGCGACAAGGACCATGCGGCGGCGACCTTCTTCTTTATCAGGACCGTGGCAGGTCCCAACGGAGGCGGAACCGGTCCCATCCCGTGGACCATCAATCAGTCCGCTGCGAATCAGTACAATATCAATGTCAGCGACGTTCACACCTTCAGCCCCACTACGGCAAATCAGTTCTGGCTTACGTTCACACGGGCAGCGGGCGGACGCGTCAACCTGCCACAGTTCGGCCCGTCGACGCAAACCCTCGCCACTTACGGCTCGAACTTCCTCATCCAGGGACCGAACGCACTGCCAAATTTTGCCGTATCCGGGGGCTTTGGCGCCGGCACGACGAACGCCGGTCCCTTCACAGGCTCTAACAACTATGAGTTACGCGACATGGTCAGCCTGGTCAAGGGTAAACACACCCTCTCCGTTGGCGGTGAGTTCGCTCTCGATAAGACGATGTTCTGGGCCGACCTGTTGAACTTTGGGACGATAAGCTTTGCCACTTCCGCACCCACGTCCACAAGCAATGTGTTTTCGGACTGGGTTACCGGCCAAGCGTCCTCGTTCGAACAGGACACACCCTACACAACGTTGCTGAGCTATTGGCACACTGCGGTGTTCTTGCAGGACAATTACCGGATCACACCCAGGTTTACAGCAAACCTTGGAATCCGTTGGGACATCGATACGCCTCCCGTCGAGTCCCTCAACAGGACCGCATCATTCGTTCCCGGCGTGCAATCCACCGTGACGCCGGCCGCGCCGAAGGGCTTGTTGTTCCCGGGAGACCCGGGCGTCGGTCGCGGCATCATCAGCACGAGATTCCATCATGTTGCGCCGCGTGTCGGCTTCGCATGGGACCCATATGGGGACGGCAAAACCGCATTTCGCGGTGCCGCGGGCGTCTTCTACGGCACCACCAGCGGCAACGAGTGGAACCAGCCCGGCAACGGCGCCCCGTTCGCCATACGTCAGACGTTCGGTCCTCTTAATTCAATCACCAATATCTACTCGACCCCGGGAGACTTCCCCTCCACCGCGCCTGGCGGAGGCATCTTCCCGTACATCTACTCGCCAAGCGCGCCGAAGTTCTTCCCGACGGCCGCCGTCGAGAGCATCGACAAGAACGCGCAATATCCTTACATCTACCAGTTCAATGCGTCCGTGCAGCGACAATTGCCCGGCCAGATGAGCATGACGGTGGCTTATGTAGGAACGCTCTCGCATAACGTGCCCACCATGATCGACGGGAATTACTCTCCTTATTCGACCGCTTTCGGTACACCCAGCACTTCAGCGCAAAGCGTCGCCAACCGGCGTCAGTTCGATCCCTGTGTCGGGCCTTGTCCAAGCGGTCCGGCGGGCATCAACACCGGCACCATGGGGCAGAACATCTATCTGATCACAAACCAGCATGCCAATTACAACGCCCTTCAAGTCTCGGCGAAGAAGCAACTGTCGCATGGCTTCACTATCAGCGGTTTTTATGTCTGGAGCCGCGCGCTGCAAAGCTCGAACGAGTCTGCGATTGGACAGATGACCGCGCAGAATTTCGGTCACTTAGGCGATCCCTTCACCGCTACCAATAATTCTTTGGGCGCAGTCGGCGGCGGCCTCGCGGAGGAAAAGGGCCCGATGGATGCCAACCGGACCAACAACGCGGCGATCTCCGCCATATGGAACATCGACTACTTCCACGGATCGAGCACGTTCCTGAAGGTACTGGCAAACGGCTGGCAGATCTCGCCGATTGTCTATCTGACTAGCGGCGCGCCGTTCACGATAACGACAGGAACCAACAATAACTTCGATAGTTCGAATGCGAACCGCCCCAACGCGGTTCCCGGCGTTAGCCCTAACCTCGATCATCACCGCTGCCGGATTTGCGCCACGAACAGTGTGCTGTCGTCGTGGTTCAATACGGCTGCATTCACTCCCAACGGGCCAGGCAAACCGGGGGGCATCGGCCCCGGCGGTGCCGATGGCAATGTGACTCGCGATTCCCTGATCGGGCCGGGGCTCCGCGATATCGACCTGGGAATCTTCCGCACCTTTAGCTTCGAACACGGAATCGCCTTCCAATTCCGCGCTGAAGCCACCAACGCCTTCAACATGGTGAGTCTCGCCAACCCCACAGCGGCCCTCAACTCGGGCAACGACGGCAAGATCACCTCGGCGCAGGGCACCCAACGCGTCATCCAACTGGGAGGTCGGCTGACGTTCTAGATCGAACTCGCTAAGACTCGCCGTCCTACTCGCTCCACGAAGCGGTCGATGTGCTCCATCGACCGCTTCTGCTTTAAGTTCACCCTGTGCAATTCTGTACCCCGGTTTCTCACCACTGCCCGGTTTACCCCACGGCGTTTTCAACTCCGGCTAGGTGCCCTGCGAGTCCTGCGGTGTGTAAACCTCAGAACGGTTGCATCGGGTCATGGTGGTGCGGGCTCCTTGAAGCGATATTATGGGTACTGGATGTTCAGTTTAGTAATAGGCCGCATGTCGCCGTAGAGACAGCATGCGGCAGATTTGGAAGGATGCAGCATTGCCGAAAACGTCGTATCTACGTGGCAAACAGTCCCATAAACTTTCGTCCAAAGACGGGCCAAAGCCTCGCGGACGGCATCGGAGCCTCGAAGCCGAGTCCTCGATCCTAAAGGCGGCCCTCTACCTGCTCGAGCGCAAGCCACTGCGCCAGGTAACGACCGACGCGATCGCCCAGCGAGCCGGCGTGAGCAAAGCGACCATCTACAAATGGTGGCCCAACAAGAGCATGGTCGCGCTCGATGCCTACCTCGGTGGCATGACCGAGCGCGTTGCGATGCCCGATACCGGATCCGCAGAGTTGGATTTCACCGTGCAACTCAAGTCCGTAACCGCCTTCTACAAGTCTCCCTTGGGACGTCTCTTCTGCCAGTTCATCGCAGAAGGCCAGAGCGACCCGGGCTTTCTCGCTCTCTTTCGCGATCGATTTCTCTATGTAAGACGGGATGCCGCTCGCGTGATGTGGCGGCGCGGCGTCGACCGCGGCGAGATTCGCAAAGAGATCGACGGCGAAATCGTCCTCGACCTCATCTACGGCCCAATGGTCTTTCGTCTCCTTGCCGGGCACGGCTCCCTGAACGACCACGAGTCCGAAGCAATGATTGATGCCATATTCGGCGGCCTCAGACAATCTGGCCGCCCTTGTCTGAAAACTCGGAACGGACACGAATCGAATACGGGCCACGACCCGCAAACTGTTGAGTCCGAACAGGTCTCAGAATCGTCTAAATACTGAACTACAGGTTCAGTATAGCCGGCTCAAGGCACCCGAAAAAAACAATGCCTTTTCATTTCAATACGTTGCGGCGACTCGCCACTGCGTAGGGGCACACGCCAAAGGAGTTTAGATGTGGATCGTACGTCTCGCACTTAGGAGACCCTACACATTTGTTGTTTTGTCGCTGCTGCTCTTCATCATCGGCCCGGTGGTCATGCTTCGGACGCCGGTCGATATCTTTCCGAACATCGACATCCCCGTCGTCTCCGTCATCTGGAACTACGCCGGCATGTCGCCCGAAGAGCTAAGCAACCGCATCGTACTGCCCTACGAGCGCAGCCTCACTACGACCGTCAACGACATCGAGCACTCAGAATCCCAGACCCTGAACGGCATCGCGGTCATCAAGATTTTCTTCCGCCCATCCGTCAACATCTCCCAGGCAGTCGCGCAGGTCACCGCAATCTCGCAGACAGCGCTTCGCCAATATCCTCAGGGGACGAATCCGCCGCTGGTCATTCAGTACAGTGCCTCCAGCGTCCCTGTACTGCAACTTGGACTCTCCGGTGACGGCCTCACCGAGCAGCAGTTGAACGACTTCGGACAGAACTTCATCCGCACCCAGCTTGCAACCGTGCAGGGAGCCTCGCTCGCTTTTCCATTCGGCGGCAAACAGCGTCAGGTGCAAGTCGACATCGATACCCAGAAGCTGCAGGCACACGGACTCTCCGCGTCCGATGTCGTCAACGCCTTCAACGCCCAGAACATCATTCTCCCTGGCGGCGATGTGAAGATGGGCCACGTCGACTATCCGGTCGAAACCAACAGCGCACCCACTTCGATTGCAGCTCTCAACAATCTGCCCATCAAGACGGTCAACGGCGCCACCACATACATCCGCGACATCGGCAACGTCCGCGACGGATTCCCCCCGCAGACGAACATCGTCCGCGTCGACGGACAACGCTCTTCACTGCTGAGCATCCAGAAGACCGGGAAATCCTCCACCCTCGACATCATCGCCAACGTGCGCGCGCAACTGCCGTCGATCCACGCACAACTGCCGCCCAACCTGCGGATCACACCCATCGCCGACCAGTCCCTCTTTGTGCGTGCAGCAATCAGCGGCGTCGTTCGTGAGGCAATCATCGCCGCCTGCCTGACCGCGGCGATGATCCTCATCTTCCTCGGAAGCTGGCGCTCCACCATCATCATCGCGGTCTCAATCCCGTTGTCTATCATCTGCTCGCTGCTGATGCTGGCGGCACTCGGCGAGACCATCAACATCATGACCCTCGGCGGCCTCGCGCTGGCGGTCGGCATCCTGGTCGACGACGCCACCGTCGAAATCGAGAACATCAATCGCAACCTCGAAGAGGGCAAGGAGGTCGAAGACGCGATTCTCACCGGAGCCGCACAGATCGCAGTCCCGGCCTTTGTTTCGACCCTCTCCATCTGCATCGTATTTGTGCCCGATGTTCTTTCTCGGCGGCGTCGCACGATATCTCTTCGTTCCCCTCGCCGAAGCAGTCGTCTTCGCGATGCTAGCCTCCTACTTCCTCTCGCGAACCATCGTGCCCACCATGGCGAAGTACCTGCTCAAGGGACACGAACACGACCGTGTCGACCAGGCAAAAGCCAGCCGCAATCCATTCATCCGCTTTCAAATCACCTTCGAGCACTACTTCGAAAAGTTGCGCAACTGGTACTACGGCGTCCTCGGCTTCTGCATGGAGTATCGCGCCGTGTTCCTGCTCGCCATCGTCGCGTTCTGGATCGGTTCCATCGCTCTCCTCTATCCATGGCTCGGGCAGGACTTCTTCCCGTCCGTCGACGGCGGCCAGTTCAAGCTCCATGTACGAGCCCACACCGGCACACGCATCGAAGACACGGCGCGCCTATGCGATCAGATCGAAGACGTGATTCGCCGCGAGATTCCGCACGCAGAGATCGGCACCGTCATCGACAACATCGGTGTACCCTACTCCGGCCTGAACCTCTCCTACTCGAACTCCGCAACAGTCGGTACCGCCGATGCAGACATCCTCGTAACGCTGGCTGAAAAGCACCGGCCCACCGACGAGTACACCCACAATCTGCGCGACAAACTGGTTCAGGAGTTTCCCGGAACAGAGTTTTACTACCTTCCCACTGACATGGTGAGCCAGATCCTGAACTTCGGCCTCCCGGCACAGATCGACGTGCAGGTCGTCGGCAACGCCATCGACCAGAACCACGATCTGGCCGAGCACATGATGGAGCAGATCAGCCATATTCCAGGCACGACGGACATGCGCATTCAGCAGCCCTTCAACCTGGCCAACTGGCGAATCAATGTCGATCGCACCCGCGCCCAGCAGGTGGGCTACACTCAGCGCGACGTAGCGAATGCCGTGCTCACCAGTCTGAGCGGCAGCTTCCAGACCTCGCCCACCTTCTATCTCAATCCGCAGAATCACGTCAGCTACAACATCGCCGTGCAGACGCCGCAGTACGACGTCCAGAATCTGCAGCAGCTTCAGAACTTCCCCATCGCCACCCTCGGCTCCAGTCAGCAACCGCAAATACTCGGCAACATCGCAACGATCACGCGCGAAGCGGAGCAGGGAACTGTCAGCCACTACAACGCGCGGTCGGTCATCGACATCTACGGTTCGGTCGAAGGCTCCGATCTCGCCGCCGTTGCCCGCGGAGTCGACAAGGTTGTAAAGGAAAACACAAGCAAGCTCCCGCGAGGATCCGAAATCTTCGTGCGCGGCCAGATTCAGACCATGCACACCTCCTTCGTTGGGCTCGTCTCGGGACTCCTGTTTTCCATCATCCTCGTCTACGCTCTCATTGTCGTGAACTTCCAGAGCTGGCTCGATCCCTTCATCATCATTGCAGCGCTGCCTGGCGCGCTGGCTGGTATCGTCTGGCTGCTCTTTCTTACCGGAACCCACATCAGCGTGCCGGCGCTCACGGGAGCAATCATGTGCGTTGGCGTAGCCACAGCAAATTCGATTCTCGTAGTCAGCTTCGCGAAAGAACAGATGGAAGCCGGACTCAACTCTGTAGATGCCGCCCTCTCCGCCGGCTTCACGCGCTTCCGCCCCGTCATCATGACAGCCCTCGCGATGATGATCGGCATGGTGCCGATGGCTCTGGGACTCGGCGACGGTGGCGAGCAGAATGCGCCGCTCGGTCGTGCCGTCATTGGAGGTCTGCTGCTGGCAACCTTCGGAACCCTGACCTTCGTCCCGGTATTTTTCTCATTGATGCACCGCAACGATCCTCCAATCATGAAGCCATGGACGGACATCTAAGTTGAACTCAATGAGCGGCCACAGCGAAACGAATTCCACGCAACAACGCGCCAACGGCGCATATGGAGACACGGCGATGAATACCCAGGAACAACCAACCCAACCGACCCACGTGCCGGAACTGATCAAGTATCAGCCGCCGCCAAGGGTCTCGCGCGCCTCTGTCCTTACGCCGGTTGTCATCGTGTTCGTTGTAACCGTCGTCCTTGCCATCGCCGGTATCGTCCGGCGTCAACACGCCAGCACTGTGCTCGCGAAGTACACCGATACAGTCTCGTCCCCCACTGTATCCGTGGAGCAGCCCAAGTTGCAGCAGAGCGCTCAGGAGATCGTCCTGCCAGGCAATATGCAGGCCTTCACTCTCGCCCCGATCTACGCGCGAACCACCGGCTATGTAAAAGCCTGGTACCACGACATCGGCTCGCACGTCAGCAAAGGCGAGCTGCTCGCAGTCATCGAGACCCCGGAACTGGATCAGCAACTCCTACAGGCCAAGGCGGATCTCGCGACCGCCCAGAGCAACCAGGCATTGGCGAAGACAACCGCCGATCGCTATGCGGATCTGATCGGCAATAATGCGGTCTCGCAACAAGACACCGACAATGCCGTCTCGCAGTTGAAGGCAACGACCACGCAGGTGAACTCCGCGATAGCGAATGTTCACCGGTTGGAAGAGCTCCAATCATTCGAGCGCGTCGTAGCGCCCTTCGATGGCGTAATCACCGCGCGCAATATCGATATCGGTCAGTTGATCTCAGCAACCGGCAGCACAACAACCGCAGGAGCCGGCACCACTGTCGGAAACAAGGAGATATTCGATGTCTCCGCAATCGATACCTTGCGCGTCTTCGTCAACGTGCCGCAGATTTACGCCCCCGATGCGAAGAACGGAGTCATCGCGACCCTCACTCTCCCTCAGTATCCGGGGCGCAAGTTTGAAGGCAAGCTGGTGCGCACCTCAAACGCCGTCGATCCCGCAACGCGGACGCTGCTCGCCGAAGTCGATGTGAAAAATCCCTCGGGCGAACTTCTACCGGGTAGCTACACCGAGGTCCATCTCCATACTTCGAGCTCAGTGCCTGCCCTGATCGTGCCTGTAAGCGCGCTGATTCTGGAACCGGATGGCTTGCGAGTCGGGACCGTTGACGCCAACAGCATCGCACACCTCACCCGTGTAACGCCCGGTCGCGATTTCGGCACAACAGTCGAGATCCTCAATGGTCTGCAACCAGGACAGGGCGTCATCGCCAATCCGCCGGACTCATTGACAGACGGTGAGAAGGTTCGCGTCATGAAGCCCAGCCAGTCGTCGGGAGAAAAGCAATGAAAGCGTACAGCTTTCCAGTAGCGGCCGCACTGGTTGCCATGCTGGCGCTGAGTGGATGCAAGGTCGGCCCAAACTACAAAGCTCCTGCCATGCCTGCTCCGCCTGCCTACAGCGACAACGGCCACAATGGAAACTGGTCCGTTGCCACGCCCGCGGACACCGCCGTCCGGGGAGACTGGTGGGCCGTCTATCAGGATGCCCATCTGAACGATCTCGAGCAGCGCTGCGCGAACGCAAACCAGAACATCGCCGCGGCTCTGCACGCCTACGAGCAGGCGCACGACCTCGTGCGCGAGAACAAAGCGTCGCTCTATCCGACCGTCTCAATTGGTGCCGCCGCGACTCGCAACCGCATCTCCGATAACAGACCGCTCCATACACCAGGTTCCGCGACTAACTATTGGGATTTTCTGATTCCATTGAACATCTCCTGGGAACCGGACTTCTGGGGAGGTATCCGCAGGCAGATTGAGTCCAGCACAGCCAACGCGCAAGCCTCCGCCGCCGATCTCGCCAACACGCGTCTGAGCCTGCAAGGAATGTTGGCGGTCACCTACCTTCAAATCCGCGGCCTTGACCTCCAGGCACAGCTCCTCCGGGCGACTCTAGATTCCTACCAGCAATCCCTCCAACTCACACAGATTAGGTTCAAGGGCGGACTCGCCTCAGACAGCGATGTGGAACAGGCCCGGACTCTGCTGGAACAGACCAATGCGCAACTGATCGACCTCGGCGTGCAGCGCGCGCAATTCGAACATGCCATTGCAGTGCTCATCGCAGAGCCCGCCACAAACTTCCACATCGCGGAGGACCCCTTGGCGGGAGATCCGCCCAGCGTGCCCACCGGCATTCCCTCCGAACTGCTCCAACGACGTCCCGACATCGCAGGTGCGGAGCGGCGAGTCGCCTCGGCAAATGCCCTGATCGGCGTGGCGAAGTCTGCCTTCTACCCCAATATCGTGCTTGGCGCGAGCGGAGGCATTGAAAGCGACCAGATCAGCCAGCTCTTCAGCGCGGGCAGTGCCGCATGGAGCGCCGGGCCCTCCGCAAACGAAATTCTCTACGATGCCGGCCGCCGAAAGGCGCAACTCGACCTCGCGGTCGCCCAGCGCGAACAGGCCACAGCTCTCTACCGCCAGCAGGTGCTCTCAGCATTTCGCGATGTGGAGGACCAACTGGCCGCACTGCGCGTGCTCGAACAAGAAGCAGCCGTAACCGGACGAGCCGTCACCGCCGCGAAACGCAGCACGGAGCTCTCCACTATGCGTTATAAACGCGGCCTTGCTCCCTACCTCGAAGTACTGACGAACCAGACTCTCGAACTGGCCAATGAGCGGACAGCAGCCTCGCTGGTAACTCAACGAATCGTCGCCAGCGCACAGCTTCAAATCGCCCTCGGCGGAGGATGGAACTCAGCGCAACTCCCGACCAACTAGCGGAGAATATCTACTTCAATGACCCCGGAAGGTCTGGATCAAAAGCCATAGATTCAAGCCTGCGATCAGAAATGCGATGAAGTAGCTCAGATATTTCAGCCACATCGCATTAGCAAACTCGCCCATCCGTTTCCGATCGCTGGTAAACGCAACCAGGGGAAAGACCGCAAAGCTAAGTTGCATGCTGAGAATCACCTGACTCAAAATCAGCAGTTTCGTCGTCCCGCGAGCGCCATAGAGGATAACCACAACAATAGTAGGAAGGATCGCCACTGACCGCGTGATCAGGCGGCGAAGCCACGGGACAAGCCTTATGTTCAGAAATCCCTCCATTACAATCTGGCCAGCCAGAGTGCCTGTAATGGTGGAATTCTGCCCAGCGGCAAGCAGCGCGACGGCGAACATCGTGCTCGCACCCGCGACGCCGAGCATAGGCGAGAGCAGCTTGTACGCATCCCCGATCTCAGCAACCTCAAAGTGGCCGTTCCTGTGGAAGACCGCTGCTGCGACGATCAAAATAGCTGCGTTGACGAACAACGCAAGCATCAGCGCGGTAGCCGAGTCGATGTTCGCGAACCGGATCGCCTCTCGTTTTCCGCTGGGCGTTCGTTGGTAATCCCTTGTCTGCACAATGGATGAATGCAGATAAAGATTATGCGGCATCACCGTCGCACCAAGAATACCGATCGCGATATAAAGCATCTCCGGATCGGTGACGATCGCTTTTGACGGAACGAAGAGACTGTGGACGATAGGGAGCCACTCCGGTCGCGAGAAAAAGATCTCCAATCCAAAGAGAGCGCTTATCGTGGCGATCAGGGTGATGACCAAAGCCTCAAGATAGCGAAACCCACGGTTCTGCAGGAGCAGAATTAGAAGCACATCAGCTGCCGTGAGCAGGACGCCAAGGATGAGAGGTAGATGAAAGAGCAATTGCAACGCAATCGCCGACCCAATCACCTCAGCAAGATCGCAGGCTGCAATTGCAATCTCCGCAAAAAGCCAGAGAGCGATCGCCGTCGGCCGGCTGTACGACTCGCGGCAAGCCTGGGCGAGGTCCCGACCAGTCGCAACACCAAGCTTAAGTGCCAGGCTTTGCAGCAGGATCGCCATCAGGTTCGACACCATGATGACGAAGAGCAAGGTATAGCCGTAGCGAGATCCGCCGGCAAGATCGGTCGCCCAGTTGCCCGGGTCCATGTACCCAACAGAAATCAGGAATCCAGGTCCGAGAAAACCGAAGACTCTTCGCCAAAAGCTCCGCGATTGACTTAGCCGCACCGAGGAAAACATCTCTGGCAGAGACGGTCTTCGCTCGAGTTCAATTTCCGACAGAGATGGCATATGCGGTCGAAGCCTTATTGCTTAGACCTAGTATGCCATCAAATGTTAACCATGGTTTATTTTTTCTTCGTTGCCGAGGTTTCTTTACCCGTCTTGCGTCGCACCCAGACCCGGCTCGTTGATGCTTCCCCAAGTGTGACCTTGCCATCCGGAGTTCGAACCTGGACCGTATTGTCATAGTTCCGTTCAAGAACTCGCAGCGCCACCTTGGGCCCAATACCTATCTTGTGGAGAAACTGCAGCAGCTTCGCATCGCGCTCGTAAATGCTTGCAACGACATAGTCCCCTCCTTCGATGGCTTCCGATAGAGGCACCAAACCCCGACGCTTGATCTGCGCTGGTGTCTCCGGAAGAACACGATTTCCGTGGGGGCAGTCACCCTCTTCGCCGAGCTTTTCGATCAACTTAGCTTCGAATGTGGGCGAGATTGCATGCTCCAGGCGCTCGGCCTCGGCGTGGATTTGATGCCACTCCATGCCGAACATCTCCGACAGCATGCGTTCAACCAGATGATGCCTAAGAGCGGTGTGATGCGCAGTCTCACGCCCTTTGGTTGTGAGTTTGAGCGCTCCATGCCGGTTCGCGTCGATGAACCCGTCTTCGCGTAGTCGCTTCACAGCTTTTGTGACGGCGGGCGCAGAGACCTCCAGCCATTGTGCCAAAAGGGCAGGGATGACCGTATGGCCTTCGCTCTCGGCTTCGATAATTGCCTTGAGATAGTCTTCTTTCGAAATGGTGATCTCTTGCGACATCATTGCAAGTTAACCACGGTAAACAAGATTTGTCGAAGAGAATGAGCAAACAGACGGGCCCGCCCCAGTTCTTCGAAGTGGAGCGAGCCCGTCAAGGCTTTTGATAGATCACCGCTTTTACTTCGCCTGTTGCTCCGCAAGGTTTCCGATAAAGGGAAGCTTATAGCGTTCGCCTTTACTCGCCTTCATCAGGACAATGATCCAGACGATCAGGAATCCAAGACTGAGTAACGGCGCGATGATCCATCCGATGATTGGGATGATCCCGAGGATAAGGTTGACCGCAATCACCGCAATTCCAAAGAAAATGGATTGCCATGAGTGGAACCGGACAAAAGAGCTGCGGTTATATGGCTCCATAGCCAGAAAGATAATCGCCGGAATAAACGTGATGTAGGCGATAGCCCCCGCCGCGTTCTCCGACAGGCCTCCCGGTTGGGCCGGAATGGCGGCTGCAGCGGCGCCAGTCGAAGTATTCGTACCGCAGTGCGGGCAGAAAGTCGAAGTACTACCTGTCTCGGTATTGCAGGATGGGCAAACCATAGCGTTCACTCCTCATGGAAACTCAATTTTTGCGGCGGCTTTTCGTGCCGGGTCTCTATCGGGAAATCGCGCTGCTCATAGTTTAGGAAGAAAATAGTTTGCGATTTTATTTCCCTTGTCAGCGACCCGTCACCGCTCCGGCTTCGTCTCAGAAGGGGCCCCATCAGCCGGTGGCTGATAGCGTATCATCTTCGGCTCGTCTCCACTAACCCGCAATGCGAGGGCGTGAATGGCCTTCTGCAAGGCCTTGCCGAGAGGCGAATCCGGCGCCTGTCCGTCATCCCCCCAGCTTCCCAGAGAAGTATCGGCGTTGCCCGAGACCTTCGTGACGTGTTCCTCCCCAGTCACGCGGATACTATCCAACTTCTTACCTGTGACCGAACTGTACAGATCTCCCTGAAGTTCAACCGTCGCCTTGGCAGAATGACTGGATCCGCCCAGCGACTGCCCGAAAACGCTCGGCCCTTGCCCAGAGTGATCCGATTCCTGTGTCTCCGCAGAAATAACCGTAGCCAAAATGACCACATCGTTCTTGTGCTCCCGCGCTAGGCTCACCGCCTGCTCAGAGTCGATATCGCTCCCCGAATCGTCCGCCCGTTTCATAAAGCGGACCTCGAGGTCTGATCCGTGGGCCAACTCGGACTGTAGGAGCCGAGCGATCGCCGTGCCCTTATCCCCAAGATTGCCCGTGGCGTCAATAAACGGGAGCACACCAACCTTATATTGATAGCTCGTGTCAGTTGCCGGCTTAAGTGCGCTTGGCGCGGTCTGAGGCCAGCAACTGAAGTTGCTAATGAAGGCGGCGCAGATTAAAGTGCGAGTCAAAAATCTCGATGGAATCATGGGTAGCTTCTCCGTAGATCAGGTCTTCATTAAGACAATCCGCTGATCCCAATTGGCTGGGGAGCGCCGTTAGGGAAGGCTCCTTTGACCCAGGCAGGATCCAGGACATAATTGTCGTCTCCTCCCCCAAAGCCTTTTGTAAGTTGGGCCGGGATATTCTGTTGCAGCTCTACACTCCAGAACTCGTTGAACGGGCTAGGAAGCACTCCAGTCCCCGGCATCAGCGTGAGCAGGCCAGACGAACCGATCATCGCCGCACACGCGCTCCTCCGCTGTTGCGGCGGATTGTCTCCGTCCCATTTGTTCGCAGCGCAGGACATCAACAACGTAGAACCTAGTCCGCTTTCAAGATCATGCTCCATCGCTGGATTGAACTTCTTTACATCCCACGTCCGTGCATATTCAATTGCCTGTTTTGCCTGACGAAAGCTCATCAGCATCCCCACCCATTCGATACTCGCGCCGGCGGCCGAGTTCACCGCGAACAATTGGTGTTCGCTTACACCCTTGCCCGCGGGAAATGGGCCGGCATCGTGAAACGGGACTTGAGTCGCCTTTTCGTAAAAGAGTTGTGAGTTATCGTGGTTCATGTGTGTGTGGGAGTATTTTTCGCCTTCTTTTGGCGGATATATTCCCGAGCGAACGACAAATGGCCACTTGTCAGGGTCTCCCAATTTGGCTCTCACCTCAAACCAGGTTGGTGCGCGCATCTTTCCCCACGATGTCTTGACCATCGGAACCCCCATCTTCTCGAAGTCGTTATGTGTCCAGTCAGAATGGCTGTAAAAGTCCTGCACCATGTGAAGGGAGGCTCCCAGCGTCTCAAGAATGGCAATTTTCTTCAGGCCTTCATTCAGGCTGCTGTCCGAATAAATCTTGTCGAGGGTCGCCTGAGTGTTCCAGAGAAGCCGCAGGAACAGGTAGTCGAACTGACTGTTCTTTGTGATCCGTCCATTCAGGTTGTCGAAATGCATGTAGATTGCAGCCTGACGAACTGTGGATGGCGCCTTGTCACGAAAATTCATGAAGGTCAGCACAGCCTGCGCGCCGGACTTGCTGTCCAGATTTTCGTTGAACTCCCCAAACTGCTTTCCCTTCAGTGTGTCGTAGAGTGGCCCGAAAAAGTCCGGCCCAGCGAAATTGCCAAACTGCAAGATGTTGTTAGCGTCGTCGCTGAACTTGAACTCCCGTCCGACAGCGCCAGTTGCTGCTGAGTGCCAAAACGTGTCGAAGGCAAATCCGCTCGGCTGTAGAACAAGCGCGACGCAGATCGCTGCCAGACCCTTGCGTAAGAGGCTATCCATAGCTATTGCTCCAGGACCGTCAGTTATTGGTCAGTACCCGCCATCTGCTTGAGAATCACCGTCAGGTGATCATGGTTGCGCTTGACATAGTCGAGATTCGCCGGAGAAACACCTTGGGCAGCATTGACCTTTTGCCCATCTCGTTCCATGTCTACAAAAGCCATTCCCGTCACAAGCACCAGCATCGTCTCAACGTACTGCCGCGCCGTTATGCCCTTGCTGAGCAGGATGGCCTGGAATTGAGGTATCGATGACATGTGTGCAGCCATGTCGCTGATCGTGCTATCGGACGCCTTTTTTTTCTCATCGTCCTTGTCGTCATTCAGTGTGACGCCGGGGTGGGCCTTACCCCAGTCGATGAACGCCATGGTCGCGCTTCGATACCGCTCCACCACGTCGTCGGTCAGGCGAAATGCCTGTAGCTCGCGAGAATCAGCGTCGTTGTAGACCTGCATCTGCGCAACGCCGGAGGGCGTTTTACCCAGCATGAGAACCGCCAAAGCCAGCGCGGGAATAAGATATCGCTTCATCGTAAGCTCCTTTCGATCTACTGCTCGGTACCAACCAGTTGCGCCGCATCGATCTCGTTGTAGCCCGAGATCACATTCGTCGCCAGCGTAATGCGAAGGTGATTGCTCTTGTACGTAGTCTTGGGCAGATTCAGCACAAAATAGTTCAGACCGGTTGTTGGATCCGTACCGGTCCACAACGTATGCGGTTGCCCTTGATCGTCGTACAGATCAATCTTGGCGATAGCTCCCGCTCCTGCACTTTCACGGATGCGAACGGCCGTGACAAACACCGGCTTTGAATACGTCAGATCCAGCCACTCCAGCCCTGCGTCTGGATTCTTTGCGGTCCAGGCATTGCCGTTATCACCCTCGGTCTCCACATTCGGCGCGCCCGTCGCCTGAAAGGGTGAATAGTCATCGTGGCCGGTAGCATCGCTATAGGAAGAAGAGGCCGAGGCCGTAACAGCCCACTGCCCATTGGGTTCCTTGGCGATGGCATCCTGTTTCATCGCCCAGTCCGCTCCCTTCAGGCCCGAAGTTGTCTCCACCGTAAGCCCGGCTGCCGAGGCGGGCGCAGAGTTCGGCAAAGCCATAGGAGCTGCCGCACCGGCGTTAGGCGCGGGGCTCGCTACAGCCTGGGTGGTTACTCCAGTCTTTTTGCAGCCAACTGCCATCAACAGCATGGGCAGCACAAACAGCGTGAATGTTTTGCAAGGTATTCTCATGGGTCTCTCTCCATGGCAGGCCGATGCCAAAAAACCTGCCTTTGTATCACGTCTTCAAACACTTATTCGGCCACAGGAGAATCCCGGAATAAAGCATTCGCACAAAAATTGGGTCGCCCGTCTCTGGCCCCGCTCCTCCGCAGTTCTTGAGCAGGTAAACTGTTGGCTTACTGCTATCAGCCACGGGGATTTGTTCCCCGAGAGAGCGTTCCTCTGAACGGAGAAATTGCAACGCATGAAGACTCGCTGTCGCCTGAAAAACTTAGTCCTCACCCTTGCCTTTGGGGTTTCCTCGACGGCATTCCTTCATGCAGCCGACAAATCGGAAATTGATCGCTGGAAGCAGGAGGCGGCCAACGTCACCATCACTCGCGACGACTGGGGCATCGCTCACATCCACGGCAAAACCGATGCCGACGCCGTCTTCGGCATGAAATACGCTCAGGCTGAAGACGACTTCAACCGCGTCGAAACCAATTACATCAACGCCATGGGCCGTTTGGCAGAAGCCGAGGGTGAATCCAAAATCTACCTCGACCTTCGCATGAAGCTCTTCATCGACCCCACCGTCCTGAAGACCCAGTACGCTGCGAGCCCCGCATGGCTAAAGTCTCTAATGGACGCCTACGCCGACGGTCTCAACTTCTATCTGTACAAGCACCCTGAGGTAAAGCCCCGGGTCATCCATCACTTTGAGCCCTGGATGGCGCTCTCCTTCACCGAAGGCAGCATCGGTGGCGACATCGAGCGCGTCAACCTCGACCAGCTCAAGGCCTTCTACAGCAAGACCCCAACCATTCAGGCCACCAATCGATCAGCGCCGGAAATTCAGCTTGCGTATATCCATGACGCAGATCCGCCGGAGCCCACCGGCTCTAACGGCATGGCCATCGCGCCCTCGAACACCGTCAACCATCACGCTTTGCTCCTCATCAACCCCCACACCTCCTTCTTCTTCCGCTCCGAGCTGCAGATGGCCAGCGATGAGGGTCTCGACGCCTATGGGGCCGTCACCTGGGGCCAGTTCTTCATCTACCAGGGCTTCAACGAGCACGCCGGCTGGATGCACACCTCAAGCGGCGTCGATGCCGTCGACGAGTATCTCGAGACGGTGACGAAAAAGGGCGACAGCTTCTCCTATAAATACGGAACCGAAGAGCGGCCTCTCATCGTCAAGCAGATCACGGTCCCCTATAGCACCCCCCAGGGCATGGCCGAAAAGAAGTTCACCGTCTACTTCACACATCACGGCCCGATCATCCGTGAACAAAACGGAAAATGGGTCAGCATAAGCCTCATGCAGAAGCCCATTGAGGCCCTCACCCAGTCCTACATCCGCACCAAAGCCAAAGACTACAAGTCCTTCCGCGCAACCCTGGAACTCAAAGCCAACTCCTCAAACAACACCATCTTCGCCGACGACCAAGGCGACATCGCCTACTTCCACGGCAACTTCATCCCCCGCCGCGACACCAGTTTCGACTTCACTCGCCCGGTCGACGGCAGCAATCCCGCAACCGAATGGAAAGGCCTCCTCACCGTCGACGAACTCCCGCAATTGCTCAATCCGAAGAGCGGTTGGCTCTACAACAGCAACAACTGGCCCTGGTCCGGCGCCGGCGAGAGCAGCCTGCGCAAGCAGGACTACCCAGCCTACGTGGAGTCCGGCACTGAGTCCGCTCGCGGCCTCCACGCCATCCGCGTCCTTCAAAACAAAAAAGACTTCACCCTCGACTCCCTGATCGCCGCTGCCTACGACAGCTATCTCCCGTGGTTTGAGAAACCCATTCCCGCGCTGCTCAAAGCATGGGATGACCTGCCAACGTCTGATCCGCTGAAAGCAAAACTCTCCGCCCAGATCGCTTTGCTCCGCACATGGGACTATCGCTGGAACGTCACCTCCGTCCCAACATCGCTCGCCGTCTTCTGGGGCGAAGACATCCGCCGCCACACCTTAGATGACGCCCGCAAAGCCGGAATCTCCGTTGAAGAATATGTGGGCGCCAAGGCCCCAGCCCAAATCCTCCTGCAGTCCCTCGCAGCCGCATCCGACCGTCTCACAACCGACTTCGGAACCTGGAAAACCCCATGGGGCGACATCAATCGCTTTCAGCGCCTCAATGGAGATATCGTCCAACCCTTCAACGACGCGGCTCCAAGCATCCCCGTCGGCTTCACCTCGTCGCTCTGGGGCTCGCTAGCGTCATTCGGAGCCCGCCCCTATCCCGGAACAAAGAAGTGGTACGGCACCAGCGGCAACAGCTTCGTCGCAGTCGTCGAATTTGGCGAAAGGATCCATGCAAAAGCCGTCACTGCGGGAGGCGAAAGCGGCAATCCCTCCTCTCCTTATTTCAACGACCAGGCGAAACGATACAGCAATGGTGATCTGCGTGAGGTCTATTTCTACCGCTCCGATCTCGACGGCCACATCAAGCGCGAGTACCACCCAGGAAGCTAACTTCTCTTCATGAGTAACAACGCACCCCAAGCGCGGCTCTCAAGTCTTCAAAGACTCAGCAGCCGCAACTTGCCGATCGTCTCCACCCTGCTGGCCACTCTCCTCGCCTGCATCGTGCTGCTCACTCTCCTCGGCCACAAGCCTCTGACAAACTGGGACGAGGGCATCTACGCCGAGATCTCCCGCGAGATGCTCTCCTCGAACCCCCTCGTCCCCCACTGGAACTATCAGCCATGGTTTGAAAAGCCTCCGCTCATGCCATGGATCACCGCGATATTCTTCCGGCTCTTCGGCATCAACGAGTTCTGGGCGCGCGCGGGTTCAGCCCTCTCGGGTGTCGCCATCGTCGCTCTCCTCCATGGATGGCTCATCAGCCGGCGGGACACCCTCGCCGCATGGCTCAGCACATTAATTCTCCTCAGCACCTTCGGCTTTCTCCACATCTGCCGTGTCGGCGAGATGGATGTCCTGCTCTCCTTCGGCTGTTGCGTCGCGCTCTGCGGCCTCACAGCAATTCAGGACCGCAAACTCAATGGCTGGTACCTCTTTTGGGCTGGACTAGCGATTGCCGTGATGACCAAAGGCGCAGCCTGTATCGTCCTCGTCCTCACCGCAGCCCTCTTCGCCGCTCTCGAGCGTTGGGACACAAGGCGTCTAGGCAAAACCTTCTGGCTTGGGCTCTCCCTTTTCCTGCTAGCCGTTCTCCCCTGGCATCTCTACATGGCCCATCGCTTCGGCGACAGCTTTCTCTCCGAATATCTCGGTTTCCACGTAGTCGCTCGCGCCACCCATCAGATTGAAGACCACATCACGCACTGGTGGTACTACTTCTGGGTCCTCCTTATCTCGGCCGCACCCTTCGTTCTCCTTTACCCCTCGGCAATCGTTGACTCTTTCCGGCGCAAACAACTCCGCGCATGGTCGATCTTCGCCTTGGTCGTCGTCGGTTTCTTCACGGTTATCCAAACGCGACTTCCGCACTACATCGCTCCCGCATATCCCGCGTTGGCCGTCGTTACTTCTGTCTATCTTGCCGATCGCCTAAGAGCGCTCGACCAAAAGCGCGAGCAGTCCGCCAGATCATTCTGGACCAAAGCTGCACTCCTGATCACAGTGGCCTGCCTCCTCAGCGCCTTGCTCACCAGCGGCCCGCGACGAAAACTTCATCAAGCCAAGGTAGGCCCAGACATCGTCTCCGCCGAGAAGGAATCCGTCCAACTCCTTCGGGACGTCTTTCGCAATCCACCTCCAGTGCCTGGCCCACTCCTCGTGTGGTGGGAGGGGAACGCCCGCTCCATCGCTACCAGCGTCTTCTACTCAGGTCGTCCCGTGCAGCAGATCCAACTCCAACCACCGCCAACACACGAGCCCACCGACAAATATCTCTTTCAACCCGTCTCCCTTAAGGATGCCCTCGCCTCCGGCCCGCATATGATCCTGCTCGATCGTTATCTCGTCCAGCAGATTCCACCCGAATTCTCCTATCACCAGATTCTCTCCGGACATTTCATGGAGGTGGGCGTCATCTCCAATCGCTGACGGATGGACACCAGGGTGTGTCGGCTCAAATCCCCCCATGAATCTCTCTTGAGTCTTTCGCGCCGCAGATTCCGTCTAGACAATGATTCAGCAATAGAACTGTCCCCAGGAAAGCCGTCCTCCTCTGATGACTTCTCAGATTCAGGGAACTAACCAACGCTTCTGCCTCAGCTTGAGCCTTTTTCCAATACGGAAATAATTGATGCATGTACGTCATGTAGAATCCACGAGACCCATAAAGCATGATTAAGCTGGCGAAAATCCCAAATCTCACTGAGCTTACCTATCGGAGCATTAAGCAGAATCTTCTCGATGGGACCTTCGACGAGCTCTCTCGGCTTACCGAGGAATCTCTTGCGACTCAACTTGGCATCAGCAAATCGCCCGTGCGCGAGGCCTTGAACCGGCTCGAAGCAGAGGGGCTTGTCTCCATCGAACCACGCCGAGGCGCCTACGTCCGCCAGTTCTCTTCCAAGGAAATACGCGACCTGTACGAACTCCGCGAGATTCTCGAAGTCCATGCCATCGACGCCGCTAACATTACCCCTAAGCTTCTGAGTGATCTCGCCGCCAGCATCAACCGCACAAAGAAGTTCCTTAAGGAAGGCAACAAGCTCGAGCACATCGAGGAAGACATGCGCTTTCACGCCATGATCACCGCCGCAACCGGGAACGAAGAACTTTGTCGAGTCCTCGAAAATGTTCAGCAAAAAGCGCTCCTCTGCCGCTCCAAATCCTATGAGCTCTCGGCGACAACAGCTCCCGTCGCACACATGAAGATCTATCAGGCCCTTAAGAAGGATTCGAAAAAAGAAGCGCGCCTCGCCATGCGCGAGCACATCGTCTTTGTGCGCGAGCGGCTTCTGGCCTCCTTCAAGACCTCAAACTAGCCCGGTCGCGCCAGCGACCATCTCCTTTTAAGCGCCTTTCTCATCGTTTTGAAAAAGATTGTTGGCCGCGCGACATCAGGCGCCGCGAAGGTCATTTAGTGGCGTTTGTTCGCTTAAGTCCCTGATTTTCAAACCCCATAAGTAGCACCCGACCTCCCAGTCGCCCCAACAAAACCAGCAGTCCCGTCCGAACCTGAACAGCAGCCTCATTTCTCCACTTGCATCTCAGTACAGTTGTCTATACTATTTCGCCACCAAGAAACCTGGCATGTTTGAAGTTCCGAGCGCTGGTCTCCAGAACCCTTCGGGAGTCAGCATTGAGTGGTTCAAGACGCACTTAGACCTGAAGCGAGAGCGCAACTCTTCTTCAGGCAACGACAGTACACCGTGAACGAAGTGATCGCCGAGAAACGGACGCTCGCAAATCAGCAGTTGCAGGAAATTGGATTGGAGGCTACCAATGAAAGCACGCATCGCCCTTAGTAGTTTGTTCTTGTTCCTCGTATGCTCCGTCGCCTTCGGGCAGGACATCAGCGCAAAAATCACCGGCACCGTAACCGACGCCTCCGGAGCCGTCATCGCTGGCGCAAACATAACTGCGACGGAAACCTCTCGAGGCACTGTCTATCCAACACAGACCAACTCTGCCGGCGTCTATTATCTTTCGCCGCTTCCTATCGGCGATTACGTCCTGAAGATCGCGGCCTCTGGCTTTTCTTCGGTGGAGCACCCGGCAATCTCTCTGGCCATGAACCAAACAGCCCGCGTCGATGTTTCCATGAACGTCGGGCAGGCATCGCAGACCGTCGAGGTCTCGAGCAGGCCTCCACTGTTGCAGACCGACGAAACCTTCCTCGGTACGGTTCTCGATGCGCGCGCCAACACCACGCTCCCGCTCGCAACCCGCAACTACAACCAGCTCACCTTACTCTCGCCGGGTGCCGTGAGCCTCAATCCCGGAGCCTTCACTGGCCCCCAGGCCAGCTTCCAGGTCGGCCGTCCCTACATCAACGGCAACCGCGAGCAGACGAACAACTACATCCTCGACGGCATGGACAACAACCAGATCGACAACAACGATGTAGCTTTCGCCCCTAGTGTCGACGCCATTCAGGAGTTCAACCTCATCTCGCAAAATGCCCCAGCCTCCTATGGCAACTATCTCGGCGGCATCATCAGCGTCACGCTGAAGTCCGGAACGAACCAGTTCCACGGCGACGTCTTCGAGTTCATCCGCAACGACGCCCTCAACGCCAACAGGTGGCAAAACGGCCTTACCAAAGGACAGCCCTATATTCCCGGCGTAAACAACCCCGACGGAACCGGACTCAAGCCGATCCTTCGTTGGAACGAATTTGGCGGTTCCGTCGGCGGACCCATCATCAAGGACAAACTCTTCTTCTTCGCCGACTATCAGGGCTCGCGTTACGACCAGCCCGCGACTTCAACGCCCTATACCGTCTTTACCACCGCCGAACGCCAGGGCAACTTCGGTGGCATTTGTACGGCCGGATTCAACACACTTGGAATCTGCAACAATCTCGCGCAGCAACTCTATAATCCGTTCTCGGCATCTACGCCAGCGGGTCGCAAACCGTTCCTCAACAACATCATCAACATCCCCTTCAGTTCAGCGGCCACCAAGATTCTCAATTCCTCCTACTATCCCGGCCCAATCAACAATCTGACAACCGGCAATCAGGTCAATGTCACCCACTCCTATACCAACAGCGATCAGGGAGACCTCAAAATCGACTGGGTTGCAAGCCAGAAGGATCACATCTACGCTCGCTACTCCCAGCAGCACCTCACCAACCCCACCACGAACAGTCAATTGCTGACCGGTAATTCGGACAACGAATTCCCGCTCTACAACGGAGTGCTCGACTACGCCCACACCTTCAGTCCGGCGGTGGTGAACTCATTACGTTTCGGAGGCAGCTACTTCCCAGTCACCGAAGGCTACTCCAACCCAACCGGGCAGAATCTGCCCACGTTGTTTGGCATTGCCGGAACTGCTCCAAATCAGACCTTCCTTCCGCTCATGTCCTTCTCGGGTGCCAGCTACGGACCCCAGCTTGGAAACAACAATCTCATCTCCCAATTCCATGACACCGTCATCCAGGTCGGAGACAACGTAACCATTGTTCATGCGAAACACACAATCTCCACTGGCTTCGAGTTCTACAACTACCGCACCAACGTTCTCTACGTCGGCAACTCCGGCCTGGCAGGTCAGTTCATCTACAACGGTTCCTTCACCAGCAATCCTTCGATCGGCAGTTCGGTAGCAGGGACAACCCCCACCGGTTGGGCGGAAGCCGACTTCCTCCTTGGTCTTCCCGAAAACGTCGGTCTAGGCTCTGGCGGTGGTCGCAGCTTGCGCAACAGCCTCTACTCGGCCTACGTTCAGGACAACTGGCACCTTCGTTCCAACATCACTCTTAATCTCGGTCTCCGTTACGAAGTTGTCACTCCACGCGCGGAAGCCCACAATCAGGCAACCAACTACAACCTTCAAACCGGAGCTGTCGAGATCTCCGGCATGAACGGCAACTCGAAAGCCCTCTACAACCAGTACAACGGCCCAACCAACTTCCAGCCACGCATCGGCTTCTCCTGGCAGCCGGAAATTGACAAAGCCATGGTCGTTCGCGGTGCCTACGGCATCTCGAACTTCACCGAGAGCACTGGCACTGGCAATCTCCTCATCCAGAATCCTCCCTTCGCCATTCCGCTCAATGTAACCTACGCCGGCGGCACGCAAGCCCTCCCCACCACCACGCTCGATCAGGGATTCTCCAACTTCCCCGCATCGGGATGCACCATCGCAACCGCCATCGCACAGTCGCCGCTCTGCTTCTCAGGAGCCGGCATCCACGCCTTCCCCACCAATGGCATCCGTCCTGCAGTCTCGCAGCAATACAGCTTCACCGTGCAGCATCAGCTCGGCAACGCATCCACCTTCCAGATCAGCTACGTCGGTCAGACGACGGACCACTTGATGACCATCGCCCTCATAAACCAAAAGGTTCTTCAGGCGAACGGCACCATCGCTCCCAGTCCCTTCCTGAACCCCACACTCCAGTCGTTGATCGGTCAGGCCCGCCTCACCGCATCCAATGGCTACTCCAACTACAACTCGCTGCAGACCAACTTCCAGCATCGTCTCAACCACGGTCTCGAGTTCCAGGCCAACTACACCTGGTCCAAGTGCATGGGCAACTCCTCCGGCTTCTACGCGCAGTACGGAGACACCAACGCTAATCTCACGCAGGCCGGCAACAATCACTTCTTCTTCCAGAACACCTACAACCCCGGCGCCGACTATGGCCGTTGCGATCAGAACGTCACAAACTCCTTCAACGGATTCGTAACCTACGATCTTCCCTTCGGGCGTGGCCGTCAGTTCGGATCCAACATGAACCGCGCTGAAGATCTCATCGTCGGCGGATGGCAGGTCAACTCCATCCTGCAGTTCCACGATGGCTTCCCAATCACCGCGCAGGCCAACGACAACTCCGGCACCACCTCCGGCTTCCCCCGCGCCAACTGCAACGGGTCGCCGGTCGAAACTCCCAGGCATCCCTCGAGCATTCCAGGCAGCCCCGGCTACGTCTGGTTCAGCTCAAGCTCCGTCTCCCAACCCACCTCGGGATTCGGCAACTGCCAGGTCGGCAGCTTCACCGGACCCGGACTCCAGGCAATTGACTTCAGCGTCTTCAAGAGCTTCACCATCGTCGAGCATCAGAGCCTGCAGTTCCGCGCTGAAGCCATCAACGTTCTCAATCACCCCATCCTCGTAGCGCCGAACTCATCCATCGGCAATACCTTCGGCCTCGTCAACAACGCACAAGGAGAGCGTCAGCTTCAATTCGCACTGAAGTACCTCTTCTAAACATCGCATCGTTCATCAGGCAAGGGAGCAAGCGGCCCACACCGCTCCTCCCTTGCCTATCTTTTTTGGCTGCATCTATCCAGGTCCCAATCCAACGGCGCCCAATCGGTAAGCGATAATAGCTCTGTGCCTGACCTC
The DNA here is from genome assembly GCA_963802695.1 of uncultured Acidobacteriaceae bacterium. GTDB lineage: Bacteria > Acidobacteriota > Terriglobia > Terriglobales > Acidobacteriaceae > Edaphobacter. The sequence continues at coordinate 22,984 of CAWDJN010000005.1, read as the reverse complement.
ATGCCGTCTCCGTCCGACGAGTACAAGCAGCGCCAGCAAGCACGCCAGGCCAAAGTCGCCCACTTCGAAAAACTTCATCGCCGCTTCGGAAACCTCCGACTCCTCATCGTCGTCGCGACAGCAATCGCGGCCTGGTTTTCTCTTCACCGCGACGCCTTCTCACCGTGGTGGCTCCTCGCGGCTCTCGTATTTTTCCTCGCAATCGCAATTCTCCACGCAAGAGTCCTGCGCGACCGCACCTGCGCCGAGCGAGCCGTGCTCTTCTACCAGAACGGTCTCGCCCGCATCGAAGATCGCTGGATAGGCACCGGCCAGACAGGCGAACGCATCGACGTTCACTCCAGCCTCTACGCCACTGACCTCGACCTCTTCGGCCCAGGCAGTCTCTTCGAGCTCCTCTCTCTCGCCCGCACCCGCATTGGAGAAGACACTCTCGCCGCCTGGCTCCTCGCCCCATCTCCGGTTCCCCAACTCACAGAGCGCCACGCCGCCATCGCCGAACTCCGCACCCATCTCGACCTCAGAGAAGACATCGCCATCCTCGGCGAAGACCTCAAAGTCGGCATCCATCCTGAAGCGCTTACGCAATGGGCCGAAGCCCCGAGGCAACTAACCCATCACTGGCTCCGCTGGGCCTCTCTTCTCCTCGCGCTCTCAGCCATCGCAGCCGCCATCGTCTGGGCAGAACTCGGAACCAAAGCCCCGTTCTTCGCCATCATCATCCTCGAGACCATCGTCACAGCCTCCCTGCGCAAGCAAACCTCATCGATCCTTCACACGACCGACCACGCCCTCGAAGACCTGCAGCTTCTCTCATCTCTACTCGCCCGCATCGAGCGAGAACACTTCGAATCCCCTCGCCTCCAGGCCCTCAAAGCCGACCTATCCTCGCACCACCTCAACGCCTCCCGCGCCATCGCCCGCCTGCGCACCATCGTCGAATACATCCGCTCGCTCGACAACCCCATCATGCGAGCCCTCAACATCCCGCTCCTCTACACCGTCCAGTTAGCTTATGCGGCAGAAGCCTGGCGCGCCGCGCACGGTTCAAGTATTCGTTCATGGCTCCGCGCAACGGGCGAAATCGAAGCCCTTCTCTCCCTCTCCGCCTACAGTTACGAGCATCCCGCCGATCCCTTCCCGCAGTTCGTCGAAGGCGCGCCCACCTTCATCGCAGCCCAAATCGGCCACCCGCTCCTCCCCGCAGCAAAATGCGTCCGCAACGACGTCAACCTCTCCAGCGATACGCGCGTCCTGCTCGTCAGCGGCTCCAACATGTCCGGCAAAAGCACTCTCCTTCGCGCTGTCGGCATCAACACCGTGCTCGCCATGGCCGGCGCGCCCGTACGCGCCTATAGTTTGCAACTAACTCCGTTACAAATAGGAGCGAGCATCCTCATCAACGATTCCCTCCAGGAGGGCAGCTCCCGTTTCTACGCAGAGATCACCCGCCTCCGCCAAATCTGCGACCTCGCAGAAAGAAATCCTCCCGTCCTCTTCCTCCTCGACGAACTCCTTCAGGGCACTAACTCCAAAGACCGCCTCATCGGAGCCGAAGGCGTAGTCCGCGCCCTCCTCGCCAGCGGAGCTATCGGCCTCATCAGCACACATGACCTCGCACTCACCAACATCGGAGAGCAACAGGACCATCGCCTCCACAACGTCCATCTCCAGGACACAATCGCCAACGGCAAAATGAAGTTCGACTACAAACTTCAAGACGGTGTCGTCACCAAAAGCAACGGTATCGAACTGATGCGACTCATCGGCCTGAAAGTCTGATCTCTCAAAACCCCGCGACCTCGCGCGTTGACTTACTGAATGGTCATTCAGTATCCTTCTCCCGTCACAGAAACCTCTGGATACTGCACGTGAAATAGCCGTTGTTCGCAGAGAACATTTAGCTACGAAAATCCCAACCCGGCCACGCCCGGCAACAATCAAAATAGAATCATCCAGGATGGAGCAGGGAAGAGAATGCGAATTTTGACCTACATTCGCCAGGTGCTTGATGCAGAAGAGAGCGTGCACGTCGCCAACAACGCCGTCGCTCTGGAAAACAGCAAGCTCGTCATGGACACCATGGACGAGTACGGCGTCGAAGAAGCGCTCCGCCTCCGCGAAGCTGGCGCCGAAGCCGAAATCATCGCCGTCGCCGTAGGTCCCGCCCGCGTTCAGGAGGCGCTCCGCACCGCACTGGCCATGGGTGTCGACCGTGCCATTCACGTCGAAACCGACACTCGTCTCGACGCCATCTCCCTCAGCAAAGTCCTCGCGCAACTCGCGCAGCAGGAAGAAGCAACCCTAATCTTCTCCGGCGGTCAACAGGCCGACTGGGACAGTCACGCCCTCGCCGCAGCCACAGCCGAGCGCCTCAACTGGCCGCAAGCCACCTGGACCAGCGCACTCGAGCTCAAAGGCACAACCCTCACCGGCAAACATGACGCCGACGAGGGCAGCGAAACCTTCACCCTCGAACTCCCAGCCGTCATCACCACCCAGCAAGGCCTCAACGAGCCCCGCTACCCCACGCTTGCCCAACATCATGAAGTCGAAGAAAAAGGAACTCCGCAAAGAATCTCTCGATCGATTCGACGTCACTCCCGAAGCTAACCTTCGTCAGCGCCGAGATCCAGATCAAGAATCGCCTCAACAAAATCCTCGACGGCAAAGACGCCCCCTCCGCTGCGGCGCAACTCGTCGACCTCCTCCGCAACGAAGCAAAGGTGATCGCATGATTCTCCTCGTCGTCGAGCACGCCAACGGCAAAGTCAGCAAGAGCACTTGGGAGATGGTCACCGCAGCGCGCGAACTCGCCCAGCAAAAGGGTGGAGACACCTCCATCACCGCTCTCGTTCTCGGCAGCAACATCGCACCCATCGCCGCCGAGATCGCCCGCGCCGCCGACCAGGTCCTAGTCGCCGACGCTCCCCGTGCTAGCCCAATACGACCCCGAACTCTGGTCCGCGGCCGTAGCCCAGATCGCTCGCGAAGGCGAAGCCTCCGTCGTCCTCATCGGCGGCAGCCGCAGCGGTCGCGAGTACAGCCCGCGCGTAGCCGTCAAACTTGACGCGCCACTCCTCGAAGACGTCATCAATCTCAAAGCCACCGGCGCCACACTTACCGCCCAGCGTTACACCTTCCTCGCACGCGTCACCGAAACCATCGAAGCCTCCAGCCCCATCGCTGTCGTCACCGTCAAGCCCGGCGCCTTTTCACCCGCAACGCCCCGGACAGAAGCAGCCGAGCAGTTCGATGTTGACCTCAATCTCCCCACACCGCGCCTCAAAGTCACCGGCAAAACCGCCGAACGCAGCTCTCGAGTCTCTCTCGCCGAAGCCGAAATCGTCGTCTCCGGTGGCCGCGGTGTAGGCAGCGCAGAAGGCTTCACCCAATACGTCGAAGCCCTCGCCGACCAACTCGGTGCAGCCGTAGGCGCAACCCGCGCAATCGTCGACGCCGGCTGGCGCCCCTACTCAGAACAGGTCGGCCAAACCGGGAAGACCGTCCAGCCCAGGCTCTACATCGCCATCGGCATCTCCGGAGCCGTCCAGCACCTCTCCGGCATGAACAAAAGTAAGACCATCGTAGCCATCAACCGCGACGCCGAGGCACCCATCTTCAAAATCGCCGACTACGGCATCGTAGGCGACGTCCCCCAACTCGTCCCCGCCATCCTCGCCGAACTAAAAAAATGATCGTGCCCGTGAGCGCTTCGGCGCGGAGCATCTTTTGACCACCATCGAATGTGTCATCCTGAGCGAAGTCTCTCGCAGTCTCACCGCGAGAGGCGTAGTCGAAGGACCTGCGGTTTGTTCGTCGCGCCAGCAACTGCCTCATTCAGAAAGATTGCATCGGAGGAATGACGTCCTTGCTTCCAGGTACCCCAAGGCTTTAGCCTTGGGTCTCTCAGCCCTGCAGGATGACAAGGGGCTTTAGCCCCTGGGGTATGCTTCCTGTCTTCGTCATGACTCGAACGACTGCCCAAATCGAATGCTTCCACTCTCCCAAAAGATCGCCTTCCTCCTCTTCGCGCTCCTCACTCTCGCGCTAGCCTTCGAAGGCTTCTATCGCCTCTATCTCCGCATCCGCCGAGGCACGCCAGACCCCGAACCCCGCTTCAACAATCTCCCTCGCCGACTCGCGTACGCCCTCACCACAACACTCCTCCAAACCCGTACCTTCAAAAAACGCCCAACCATCGGCATCTTCCACTCCTTCATCTTCTACGGCTTCCTCTTCTACGGCCTCGTCAACTTAGTCGACGCCATCGAAGGCTACGTCCCCGTCACGATCTCCTCTTCCAACCCAATCGGCGCAACTTACAACCTCCTGGCCGACATCTTCAGCTTCCTCGTCCTCCTCGGAGTCATTGCGCTCATCATCCGCCGCTTCGCACTCCCCAGCCGCCGGGACTTCCGCTTCAACCCCCGCACTCTCCTCCACAAAGACGTCCAGCACGCCAAAATCACCCGCGACTCCCTCATCGTCTCCACCTTCATCCTCTTCCACGTAGGCAGCCGAGCCATCGGAGCCGGCGCAAAACTCGCCACCGAAGGCCCCGATAAACTCCAACCCTTCGCCACCGCGCTCTCGCATCTCTTCACTCCCGCCAACGCCGAAGGCTTCCGCATCTTCGGCTACTGGGGAGCACTCGGCAGCGTCCTCGCCTTCCTCGCCTACTTCCCCTACACCAAACACATCCACATCTTCATGGCCCCGGCCAAATACCTCGCCGCCCGCGAGCCCAACTCCGGCACCCTGCCTCCCGTTGCACTCAACTTAGAAACCGAAACAGAGTCCGAATCCCCCAAAATCGGCGCCAACAAACTAGAAGACCTCGCCTGGCCCCGTCTCCTCGACGCCTACGCCTGCATCCAGTGCAACCGCTGTCAGGACGTCTGCCCCGCCACAGCCACCGGCAAATCCCTCTCCCCCGCCGCGCTCGAGATCAACAAGCGCATGGAGCTCAACGATCTCGCCGCACAACAAAACCCATTCGCCTTCACTCCCGCGCCATTCGAAAAAGGAACCCCAAGCCCCAACCCGCTTCTCAAATTCGCTCTCACCCCCGAAGCAGCCTGGGCCTGCACCACCTGCGGCGCCTGCCTCGAAGTCTGCCCCACGCAAAACGAGCAGATGCTCGACATCATCGACATCCGCCGCAACCAGGTCATGATCGAAGGCGAATTCCCCAGCCAGCTCCAATCTGCCTTCCGAGGCATGGAGCGAGCCCAGAACCCCTGGGGCATTAACCATGAGCAGCGCCTCGCCTGGGCCGACGGCCTCAACGTCAAAACCACCGACGAAAATCCCACTCCCGACGTCCTCTACTGGGTAGGCTGCGCCGCCAGCTACGATCCCGTCGCACAAAAAACCGCCCGCGCCTTCGTCGAACTTCTCAACCACGCCGAAGTCAACTTCGCCGTTCTCGGAAAAAAAGAATGCTGCACCGGAGACTCCGCGCGCCGCGCCGGCAACGAATACCTCTACCGCCAGCTCGCCGACAAAAACGTCTAAACCCTCAACACCGTCCGCCCCAAACTCATCGTAGCCAGCTGCCCCCACTGCATGAACTCCCTCGGCCACGAGTACAAACAAATCGGTGGCGACTACAAAGTCCTCCACCACACCGAGTACCTCGAAACCTTAGTCGCTAACAAAAAGCTCCAACCCGCCCCGAGCGAAGCGACGATCACCTATCACGACCCCTGCTACCTGGGCCGCCACAACGACGTCTACGACGCCCCCCGCAATCTCCTCCACGTCCTCTCGAACAACACACCCGAGCTCCCCCGCAACCGCGAAAACTCCTTCTGCTGCGGAGCCGGAGGCGCCCAGTTCTGGAAAGAAGAAGAACCCGGCGACGAGCGCATCTCCGACAACCGCTTCCGCGAAGCCCAGCAAACCCTCGCGACGGCAGCAGGAGGAGAAGCAACAGAAAAAGTCCTCGCCGTAGGCTGCCCCTTCTGCAAGAGCATGCTGGGCAGCACACCCAGCAAAGCCGCCCGCGAAGACATCGCCATCAAAGACGTAGCCGAACTCCTCCTCGAAGGCGTCCGCCGCGCCAAAGGCCTCACGACACCAGTTTCAGAGACAAAATCTGTCCCGGCGATCGAAGCAATACCAACCGCCACCGCATCACCCACACCAATAACAGTCGCCGTCGAATCCGCGTCATCCCCAATAATCTCTTCCGTCGATCCAACCGCACCACCACCACCGACTGTCGAGCGCAAAAAGTGGCAGCCGAAATCCCCAACTACGTCAGCAGAAAAATCCTCCGCCCCCGAAACCTCCCAGTCCGAAACAATCATCCCCACCGACCCAACTCCCGAACGCAAAAAGTGGCAACCAAAATCCGCCACGCCCACCTCACCCATAGCCGACGTTACGCCCGCACCAGAAACCACCCCACCGTCAGAAGTCGCAGCTGCGCCCCGGAAAAAGTGGCAACCCAAAAAACCGGACTAGCTCCGCCTCAGCGCGGCAGCGAGATCCACCCCGCCACCCTCCGCAGCAGCTCCTTCGCCTGCGGCAAAAACGGAAACTCATTCGGCGAAGCCGCAAACCCATGGTTCATACCCAGCGCAAACTCATGCGTCACATCAACCCCATCAGCCTCCAGCCGACGAGCATAAGCCTGCCCTTCATCCCGCAACACGTCATACTCCGCCGTCACCACAAACGCCCGCGGCAAACCCGCAAGAGACGAGGCCATCAGCGGAGCAGCGCGAAAGTCCTCAGCCTCAGCCGGATCATTCAAATAATGATCCCAAAACCAAACCATCCCCTTCCGCGTAAGCCCATACCCCTCTGCCATCTCCACATAAGAAACCGTCGGCGGGTTATAGTACCCAGCCACCGGATACAACAAAATCTGCCCCGCCAATCTCCCAGCCTCCCCCCCAACCTGCTCCCGATCCCGCAACATCAAAGCCACAACGGTAGCCAGCGTAGCCCCAGCGCTATCCCCGGCAACAAACACGCGCCGCGAATCCCCACCCAGCTCCGCCACGTGCGCCAGCACCCACTCCGTAGCCGCCAGACAATCCTCCACCCCAGCCGGAAACTTAAACTCCGGAGCCAGCCGGTAGTCCACCGACACCACCATCACCCCAGCCTCCGTCGCCAGCGCCCGGCAATACGGATCATGCGTCTCCAAAGTACAAACCACAAACCCGCCGCCATGAAAGAACACCACCACCGGCAATATCCCGCTCGCACCCGCAGGCCGATAAACCCGCACAGCCATCGAATCGCCCCTAGCCGAAATCGTCCGCTCCTCCACCCGCACATCGGCGTACTCCGGCATCGGCACATACCGCCGCATCATCGCCGCCCGCTCCGCCCTGGCCTCCTCCACCGTCATCGTCTCAATCGGTGGAACCCCAAGGGCCTTGCCCGCATTCAGAATCGCCTGTAACTTTGCATCGACTGGCATACACGCATCTTAACGCCACTCCCGTTCCTCCATCATGAATCCAACACCCACATCCCGCCGCGTCATCGTCCTGGGCAGCTACGTCGCCGACCTCGCCTTCCGCATCGATCGTCTCCCCACATGGGGCGAGACCCGCATGGGCCAATCCTTCCAACTCGGCCCCGGAGGCAAAGGCTCCAACCAGGCCGTAGCCGCTGCCCGCGCCGGAGCCCCAGGATCATCCAAAGTCACCTTCATCTCCAAACTGGGCCCCGACCCCTTCGGCGACATCGCCCGCACCCTCTACCGCGACGAAGGCATCGACACCCAATTCATCTTTTCCACCCCGAACCCCACCGGCGCCGCCGCCATCCTCATCGACGCCGTCCACGGAGAAAACGCCATCGTCGTCGTCCCCGGAGCCTGCTTCGAACTCACCCCTGCCGAAGTCGACCAGGCCGCGAAGCTCATCGCCGCCTCCGCCGTCTTCGTAGCCCAGCTAGAACTCCCACTCCCCACCGTCGAGCACGGCCTCCGCCTGGCCCACTCCCAGGGAATCCCGACGATCCTCAACCCAGCCCCCGCCGCCGAACTCCCCGACTCCATCTACCCGCTCTGCGACTACCTCACCCCCAACGAATCCGAAGCCGCCTCCCTCACCGGAATCCCAGTCACCGACCTCGCCTCAGCCGAAAAAGCCGCCATCGCCCTCCTCGCACGCGGGGTCCGCAACGTCATCCTCACCCTCGGAGCTCAGGGAGCCTTAATCAAATCCAACACCCTCACCCAACACGTCCCAGCCATCGACGCCGGTCCAGTAGTTGAGACCACCGGAGCAGGTGACGCCTTCAACGGAGGCCTCGCCACAGCCCTCGCCGAAGGCCGAAACCTCATCGAAGCCACCACCTTCGCCTGCGCCGTGGCCGGAATCTCCGTCACCCGTCCAGGCACAGCCCCCTCCATGCCCCACCGTTCAGAGATCGACGCGCTTTTGCAAAGAGCCATGATCGCGCCGAAGTAGCAGTCCATCCCCTGACAACTACGATTTCGGTGCATTCAAGAATCCAGTAAGTTGTCCACAGAAACCAGCTATCCACCACAATTTGTCCATGTTTTTCGGTCACAATGAGCCACATTTTAGGTCGCAAACCCCAAAAGAATCAGCACGAAACCCAAAATCAAACCCCGAAAAACCAAAAATCAACCACAACTCACCACAAAAACCAAAGATCTGTTTTATCCACAGTCAAGTGGTCGGTCCACCGCTATTGACTTTCGTGATCGCAGAAAAGCCCTGTTCTTTAGAACAGGGCCTTCAACTGTCGAGCTAGGTGTTCGAGAAGCCGCCGAACCAGCCCTAGTTCCGAACCGTCACCAACTCTAGACGGACTGGGTCGACACCCATCTTCACCATCTGGAGCTGTTGCGCTGCGGCATAGGACAGGTCGATCACCCGCTCCGGGAACAGAACTCCTCGGTCCGTGATCGTTACAACTACCGATCGCTTGTTCCGCAGGTCGGTCACCTTCACCTTGCTGCCAAACGGCAAAGTCCTGTGGGCCGCCGTCAGCTCATTCATATCGAATCGCCGGCCGCTTGCGGTCCGGTGGCCCTGCAGTACCGAGCCATACCAGCTCGCCATGCCGCTCTTGATTCTGGTTAGGACCGTGGTCCTGGGTGGAGTCACGGTCTTGACGATCTCGGTCGGAGCGACGTCATTCATCACTACCGCCGGATCACTCATCAGCGCGGACGCCGGAGTCGCGGTATCCGTCGCAAAGGCCGACAGAACGACAAACGCAGCGAGCGTAACGGCTGCTTTCGTCCTTCCTGCCAAGGTTGCGGTACGTTCGTTTCCGGTAGTCGTATCCATCTCTTAAGTATAAGAAATCCAAGGATTAATCGATACTTTTTCAACCGAAAAAATGGGCCCCAGTTCATCACAGGCCCATCGGGTTGTCAATAGTTTTCGGGTTGTCTCCGGCCGTCGAAAAAGACCCGGAAAAGAGGTAATCCGGCCAAGTCAACGTAACAAGGGAGTTAACAGCCTCAAGCGGCTCGCCGGTTAATTCCGGGGGTTACCATTTTTTTTGTTTTTCTCCCATGCCTACCGGCGGGAGCAAGCCGTGTCACGATGAGCTTGGAAAAGACGGTCCATCGAATCCTGCCTGAAAAGAGCCTTTTGGGCCGCCAACCGTCTTATCAGCGCCGGTCGGGAAAGTCCCTTTCCAGCCCAATTTTCCCGATCCGCACGGAGTACCACCCATGTCTCCCTTGAGCCCGGCGTACTTCGCCTTCGCCGCTATCGTCGTCACCCTTTACTGGGCTTGCTATCGCTGGAAACAGGCGCGGCTATGCATCTTATTGTCGGCAAACATCTTCTTCCTCGCTCGCCTCGCTTGGTTCTATCCTATTCTGCTCCTGACTGCCGCCAGCATCGACTTCCTCGTAGGTCTCGATCTGCAACGAATCCCACGCGATCGCAAGTCCGCCCGCCTCGCCCTGGTCTCCGTCAGCGTCGTACTGAACGTAGGTTTGCTCGCCGCAACCAAGCTCATCCCCGTAACGTTGGGCGAACTCTACCGCTGGGTCTTCCCGCTCAGCCTCTCCTTTTACTGTTTCCAGTCAATGACTTACACCATTGACCTCTATCGCGGCACCCGTCCCGGAACCCGCAGCTACCTCACCCACCTCACCTCAGCCTCGCTCTTCACGGTCATCGTCGCAGGCCCCATTAACCGCATCTCCGATCTTATTAAGCAACTCCAACAACCCTTCTCCCTGACATCCACTCAGGGCGGCCGAGCCTTCCTCCTTATCTCCTCGGGCCTGATCAAGAAACTCCTCATCGCCGACTTTCTCTCCAACAACGTAGCCAACCGCATCTTCGACACCCCCACCCTCTACAGCGGAGCCGAAGTCCTCATCGGCGTCTACGCCTACGCCCTTCAGATCTACTTCGACTTCTCCGGCTACACCGACATCGCTATGGGCGTCTGTCTCCTCTTCGGCCTCACAGTCCCCGACAACTTCAACCGCCCCTACCAGTCCCTCAACCTCGCCGACTTCTGGCGCCGCTGGCACATCACCTTCTCCAACTGGCTCCGCGACTACGTCTACTTCTCCCTCCCCAACGCGGCACGCTGGAAGGGTGCCGGTTACGTCTACCCCATCATCGTCTTCCTCCTCGGAGGCCTATGGCACGGCATCGGCTGGCCCTTCGTCCTCTGGGGACTCCTCCACGGCGTCGGCCTCACCACCCTCCGGGCCTTCCAGACCCTCCGGGTGAAATTACAGGGCAAGCGTCCCGCAACTCAATGGGGCCGATACGCTGCCATTGCGTTCACCTTCCACTTCGTCTGCCTGACCTGGATATTCTTCCGCTCCCCCGACGTCGCGACAGCCCTCGCCATCCTCGGCCGCCTCGGTTCCTTTACCTTCACGGTCAGCAACATCTCCCTTCCCATGATCGCCGTCATGCTCCTCGGCGTCGCTCTTCACGCCATCCCGCCCAAATGGTTCGATCAAGCCGTCGAAATCTTTGGCCGCGCCCCCTTCGTCCTACAGGGAGCAGGTCTTGCCACCGTCGTTCTCCTCATTGAATTCCTCTCCGGCCGCGGGTCCACCTCCTTCGTTTACAGCAACTTCTAGCCATGTCCACCTTTCCCACTAAAACGATGCTAGCCGCGGCCACCTTCGCCGCGATCATGCTCGTCGTCCACTTCGCCACCGGCAACGCCAAGGGCCTCGACCCCTCATCTCTCCGTCCCATCGCCGACTTCCCCTCCGGCGAGTCGTCCATCGTCCCCATCATCAAACTTCCCCCTCCACCTATTCCCGCAGTCTTCGCCGTCCCCAAACCCAAAATCCGCGGCCACGCCGCCGTCGCCGCCAACCTCACCCTCGACTCCCAGTTCCTCATCGACAACAACGGAGCCCTCGACCACTTCTACGAGACACTCCGCCAACTTCACTCCGGCCAGCGCCACACCGTGCGCATCGTTCACTACGGCGACTCCCCCACCACAGCCGACCTCATCACCGGCGACGCCCGCGATCTCCTCCAGGAGCGCTTCGGCAACGCAGGCCCTGGCTTCATCCTCATCGCCAAACCCTGGGCCTGGTACGGCCATCATGGCGTCGACGTCTCCGGCGACGGCTGGAAGATCGACACCGCTGTTGGCTCCATGCGCGAAGCCGACTACGGCCTCGGCGGAGCCATCTTCACCGGCCCAGTCGGAGCCTCTAGCACTTTCCACCTCACTTCGCACGACTCCACCTCCATCGAAGTCCAGTACCTCGCCCAGCCAAACGGCGGCTCGTTAGAAATCTCCGCAGACGGCCAATCCGTCGGCACTATCTCCACCGCCGGCGACACGAAACAGAACGCAGCCACCACTCTCCCACTGCCCGCCGGCTCTCACATCATCAAACTCACGGTCGTTGGCAGCCCCATTCAGGTATTCGGAGTAGCCTTCGGCCGCGACAACCCCGGGCTCACCTACGACAGCATCGGTCTCAACGGCGCTTCGACCACCGTCATGTCCCGCGCCTTCAATCCCACCACATTCGCTGTCTCGCTCGAGCACCGCAACCCCGACCTCGTCGTCATCAACTACGGCACCAACGAGTCCGGCTTTCCTTCCTACGTCGAAAAACAATACGAAGGAGAACTCATCCGCGCCATCGGCCGCGTCCGCTCCGCCCTCCCCGATGCCTCCATCCTGATCATGAGTCCCATGGATCGCGGCGAGCGCTCCGGCGACACCATCACCACCATGCGCGCCATCCCCGAGATCGTCGCAATCCAGCAGCGCGTCGCCGAGCAAACCGGCTGCGGCTTCTTCAACACCTACCAGGCCATGGGTGGCAACGGAACCATGGCCCGCTGGTACGACCACCACCCCGCCATGGTCGGCGCCGATCTAATCCACCCCTCCCCCCAAGGCGCCCACATCGTTGCCCAGCTACTAACCGGCCAACTCCTGATAGGCTACGAGAGGTACATGCAAACGCACCCTGTTTCACCGAAACTCCCCGTGCCGGCTATCTCCGAAGCCTCCTCGCAAGCGGCCAAACCTCAGGGGGTGCGATAGATGTCGCTCCGCTGCTTCACGGCTACGCTCCTCTCCCTCACGCTCGCAGGAAGCGCAGCTGCACACGTCACTACCGATCCCACCACAACAACCACTAAAAAGCATCTCACCACGAAATCCACGCCTAAGACTCCAGGCGAGATCAAGCGCGCTCCTGTTGCTAAGCCCTACAAGACCAAATCCAAATCCCGCAAAACCAAACCCTCCGCTCACACGGCTTCGGCGAAATCCGCCTCCATCAAATCCTCCGCTCCAACCACCGCCGTCGCGTCGACCGGCCACGCCACGCCCGACATCACTCACACGAAAACTGTCGCCCTGCGCACCACCTCGACGACCCTCGCCAACCGCGAAGTGCTCACCGATCACATCCAGCAAACCCTCGCCACCCCTCGCATGGGCATCGAAAACCCAGGCGCCCTTTCTTACTTCTTCAATCAGCTCCATCAACTCGAGACATATCCCAATTCCCAGCTTGTCCGGGTCATCCAGTTCGGTGACTCCCACACCGCCGCCGACGTTTTCACCGGAGCCCTCCGCACACTCTTCCAGGAAAAATTTGGTGACGGCGGAGCCGGCTTCTCCTACGCCGGTTATCCCTTCGCCGGGTATCGCATCCACGGTACCCGCCGCGCTCAATCCACTGGCTGGAACGCCCTCGGCACGCATCTCGCCGACATCGGCGACGGCAAAGTCGGCATGGGCGGCGTCAGCCTCTCCACCAGCGCAGCGGGGAACTGGGTCTCGCTCGACGCCGACGCTACTTCACTGGAGGTCCAGTACCTCGTCCAGACCAACGGCGGTTCGATTGAGATTCGCGACAACGACACGCTCATTGCAACCGTCTCCACCGGCACGCCCGTTGCGACCGAATCCGCGACGATTCAAACCGGCGGCCTCACCGCCAGCTCAAGCGAATATCCCTTTGATTCAGCCGCGGTCTACAAAACCACGCTCCTCCCGGGTCCGCATCACATCGAAGTCCTCACCATCAGCGACGCTCCCGTCCGCCTCCTAGGCCTCTCCACCGAAAACGCTTCCGGCATCACCTATGAGGCAGCCGGCATTAATGGAGCCGAAGCCTCCCTCTTTCTGCGCTGGAACGAGACCCTGCAGGAGCCGCTTCTCGCCACCGTGAACCCCGCTCTCATCGTCCTCGCATACGGTACCAACGAGGCCAGTGACCGCAACTGGACTGAAGAGAGCTACGCCGCCATGTTCACGCGCATCGTAGAGCGCATCCGTCGCGCCGCGCCCTCTACCTCCATCCTCGTCGTCGGCCCCCCCGACCGTGCTCTCCGCGTAGGTCGCCGCGCGTGGGCGCCGTTTAGCGGAGTTGATCGCATCGTCGCAGCCCAGCGCGCCGTCTGCCGCCAGATGCACTGCGCCTACTGGGATCAGCGCTCCCGCATGGGAGGCTTCGGCTCTATGCGCGAGTGGGTCGCTGTCTCATGGGCCCAGCCCGATCACACCCACTTTACGGGCGAGGGTTACAACGAGCTCGCCACCGCTCTCTTCAGTGACATCCTCCAGCAGTACGATAACGCTTCGGGTACCTATACTCGGGCCGAGGGAGTGACGAAGTAAAAGCTCTCGCGTCAAAAGCAACGCCGGAAGTTACAAATGCCGGTAGACGAAGAACGGCTAACCACCGAGGCAGGTAAATCCATGAGCACCCAGGCAGGCATCCTGAAGGTCATTCACGCAGTCGCGGACATCCCCAGCGACCCCAACCCAGACGAGAGCCTCTTTGACTCCGGCACTCTCGACTCATTTACACTCCCCGATCTCGTTACCGGCCTCGAAAAAGAGTTCAACGTCAAAATCCCCGACTCGGACCTCGTCCCCGAACGCTTCGATACCGTCACCAAGATCGAAGCTTACCTGAACACTCACAAAAGCTGACTCATCGCATAATTGAATGAATGCGTGATTCTGCCCCTAAGTTTGCGGAAGGGAAGAACCGCGTATTTCAGTCGAATAAGCCCAGCACTCTCCGGAAAGAGAGCAATCCCCATGCCTCACCTCCGAGCCTTCGGCCACCACCTTCCCACCCGCGTCGTGACTAACGCCGATCTCGAAGCCCGCACCGGCCGCGCCGCTGCCTCGATCGAAAAAGCCTCCGGCATTCTCGAGCGGCGCTACGCCGCCGAGGACGAAACCGTAGCCAGCCTCGGCCTCGCCGCTGCCCACGCCTGCCTGGCCAACGCCGGCCTCCTACCCAACCACATCGGCCTCATCCTCTTTTCCTCCGGCTCCTCCGAGCGGGCCTTTCCCGGCCCGGCTTCCGTCCTCGCGCAAAAACTTGGTCTTACGACCACTCCCGCGATCGATATTCCCGTGGCGAGCGCCGGCTCCCTTATCGCCATCGCCTTCGCGGCTGATCTCGCCCCACGCTACAACAACGTCCTTATCGTCGCCTCCGAGATTATGTCGCGCCGCATCGCCGACTCAGACCCCGACACCGCCATTCTTTTCGGCGATGGAGCCGGAGCCTGCATCGTCTCCAACGAGGGTGACCCCAACAGCCTCCGCATCGCTGACATCTCGCTCTCCACCGACGGCAACTACGCAGAAGCGCTCCAACTTCCGCACGGTGGGGCCATCCAGATGAAAGGCCTCGACGTCATCGTCCAGGCCTCGCGAAAAATTCCGCGCAGCATTCAAGACCTTCTCGAAAAGAACGGCCTCAAGCCCGGGGACATCGGTCTCTACCTTATGCATCAGGCCAACGTAAACCTCATCCGCAAGGTAGCCACCGCGCTCGACGTACCCGAAGACCGCTTCTTTCGTAATATCGACCGCTATGGCAATACCTCCTCCGCATCGCTGCTCATCGCGGCTTCGGAGTGGCGCGCCGCTAACCCCAGTCCCCCTGCCACACCGATTGTTTTGGCTGTGTTCGGAGCGGGTTTTAATTGGGGCAGCATCCTTCTTACCCCTGTCTAAAACGAGCAGAACCAGGAATCCTTCTGGCGTCCACATCCGAACAACATTTTGTGAATTCGAACACTGTACTACGGGAGAATGTGCCGGGATGCGTTGTTATCGTATTGCTGCAAAGGCACTTGTGTCATTCCCATTCCCACTGATTCGTGGCCTGTGAATTGCCACTATCTTGTGGGAAAGAAATCTTCGGGAGGCACTAATGGCTTACTTTGAGCGGATTCGCGACGTGATTTCGGGGCCGTTTAGCGGAGACCTTATTCCTCAACGCATTACGGCGGGATGGCAGATGGTTTCGATTGAGTGGCGGCGAGAGAGGCCTGATTCGGAGACGCCTACGGAAGGGGCGTTTGGGGAGGATATTCCTTATGGGTTGCGGATTTCGGATGATTGTCAGCGGCTTGAGGTGGAACCTACGGAGAATCAGATTCTGATGTTGATGATGGAGATGATCGGACAGGACTTTCCTTACTCGAGCATCGTAAGTGACTTGAATGAAAAGGGTTTCAGGATGCGAGATGGGCGGCCCTGGAATCGGGTGGCGGTTTTTAATATGATGCCGCGGCTGATTGAGGCTGGGCCCCGGCTGTTTTCGAGTGAGGAATGGAAGAGGTTGCAGGGGTCGTTTTCTCATGCCTCTCATCCGGCGAAGTGAGTTTTTGGGGATTTTTTTTCTGGACGGGAAAGAGTGTTTTTGCAGGGGGTTTTTGCGAAAACGTGTGTTTTCGTGATGGTTTTTTGTGGTGAAGTTGTGGTGTTTTGATGGTGAGTTGTGGTGTTTTGGGTGGTGAGTTTTTGGGGGCTGTGGAAATGTCAGGCTTTGGAAATTTATTTTTTGGTGATTCCCGGATTGGCATTTGGCTTCTCGGCAGTCTGAGCAAAATGCGGGGATCCTTCGCTGCGCTCAGGATGACGGCTTCAAAGGGAGTGCGCTCAGGATGACGGCTTCAAAGGGAGTGCGCTCAGGATGACGACTCAAAGGGAGTGCGCTCAGGATGACGACTCAAAGGGAGCTGTGCTCAGGATGACGACTCAAAGGGAGCTGTGCTCAGGATGACGACTCAAAGGGAGCTGTGCTCAGGATGACGACTTCCAAGAGGGCAATTGAAGAGGGCAATTGATCGTGCGAACTGTTGTTGGTTCTGTGAAGCTCAGGAGAACAGGAGGCATTGGGGGCGGGAGATCGGGGTGGTTTTGGTGGGGGTTAGCTGGCCGGTTTGGGGGTTGCGGTTGAAGATGGCTATGTTGTCTGAGGCTTGATTGGCTACGAGGAGCCATTGGCCGGTGGGGTCGAGGGTGAGGTGGCGGGGGACTTTGCCTCCGCAGGGGATTCGGTTGATAAGAGTGAGGGTGCCGTCGGTGGGGGAGATGGCGAAGGTGACGACGATGTCGTCGAAGCGGTCGGTGGCGTAGGCGAAGCGGGCGTGGGGATCGAGGACGATGTCGTCTCCGCCGGTGGTGCCTTGAAAGTCAGGTGGACGCATGGGGACTTGCTGGATGGTTTCCAGGACTCCTGGCTTCGCGTTCCAGCGGAGGACGACGACGGATGAGGACATCTCGGTGACGCAGTATGCGACGCGGCCGTTGGGGTGGAACTGGAGGGCTCGGGGACCTGAGCCGGGAGTAGAGTGCCAGGCGTTGGGTTCGTTGGGGGTGAGCTTCGCGGTGGCTGCGTTGAGGTGGTAGATGTGAATGCAGTCGAGGCCGAGATCGTTGACGAGGAGGAAGCGATTGTCGGGAGAGACGGTGACGCGGTGGGCGTGTGGTGCTTTCTGGCGGGCTGAGTCAGGGCCGCTGCCGGTGTATTGGAAGAAGGACACCGAGGGGCTGAGCCGTCCGTCGGCCGTGACGGAGAAGGAGGCTGCGCTGCCGCCCCCGTAGTTGGCAGCGAAGGCGGAGTGGCCGGTGTGATCGAAGGCTACGTGGCAGGGGCCGGCGCCTCGCGAGGCTACGTCGTTGATCAGGGTGAGGGTCTTGTCGCGGTTGAGAGAATAGGACGAGATTTCACCGCTGCTCTTGCCTCCGTAGGTATCGAGCTCGTTGGCTACGAGGAGCGTTCGGCGGTTCGGAGAGAGTGCGAGGAAGGTGGGGTTTTCGGCTTCAACGGCGAGATCTTGCCCGGTCAGCTCGCCGTTCTGGAAAGAATAGGTGTAGATGCCTTTGCTGGTGCCGGTGAGGGTCTGGGTTCCTACGAGGAGTTGATGGGCCGGGGCTTGAGCTAAGGTGCTTCGTGCGGCGAGGGTGGCTGCGGCTGACGTGTAGAGGAATTGGCGGCGGGAGATTTGGTTCAGTGGGCTCATCGCTGAATAAGGGTATCGCAGTGGCACTGACGCGAGGGATTTGGCGGTCCAAACAAAATACAGGGATTCTCTTCACTGCGTTCAGAATGACGACTTCGCTGGGTGGAGATAAGCTGTTTCGAAGTGACAAGCATTCAGGAAAAATCTCGTGAGTCGGTTTTGGAGGCGCTTCGGGGGCGGCTGGTGGTTTCCTGCCAGGCTTCGGAGGGCGATCCGCTGGACGATACGGGGACGCTGGTGCGGATTGCGAGTTCGGTGTTGCGGGGTGGGGCGGGCGGTTTGCGGGCAGAGGGGGCTGAGCGGGTGGCGGCTTTTCGTGGGATTACGGAGTTGCCGATTGTTGGGATTGTGAAGCGGTTCGATGCGCGGGGCGAGGTTTACATCACTCCGGATTTTGGGTCAGCACGGGCGGTGAGTGAGGCTGGTGCGGATGTTGTGGCGTTGGATTGCACGGCTCGGCGACTGAAGGAGGTGGAACCGTGGCCTGGGTTGATTCAGAGGATTCATGCGGAGTTGGGCAGGCCGGTTCTGGCGGATATTGCTTCGGTTGAGGACGCGTTGGCGGCGGAGGGAGCGGGGGCGGATGCTGTGGCTACTACGCTGTATGGGTATACTGCCGAGACCGCGGGGGTTCGTACGCCTTCGTGGGAGCTTGTTGAGAGGATGATTGCGCGAGTGAAGGTTCCGGTGGTGGTGGAGGGGCATATTACGCGGCCGGGAGAGGTTCGGAAGGCGTTTGAGCTGGGGGCCTGGGCGGTTGTGGTTGGTTCTGCGATTACGCGGCCGGAGACGATTACGGCTCGGTTTGCGGAGGCGGCTCGGGGTACTGATTTGGTATTGCCGATTGAATAGCGGGATTAGTATAGTCATCTATACATTTCATGGGATAGCAGCAGTGGATTCCCTACTCGAATGACAAGAAAAGCATGGGCAACAGCAGCAGCAAAGCATAAGCAACCGCAGGTCCCTCGACTTCGTAACTTGCAAAATGCGCAAGTTACTTCGTTCAGGATGACACTTCATTTGTTAGACGGTAGAAAGAAGAACAGCAACAGCAACCGCGACAGCAACCGCAACCGCAACCGCAACCGCAACCGCAGATTCCCTTCGGGAATGACAAACAAAAAAGCACGGGCAACGGCAAACGCAAGGGCAACGGGCAAACACAAGGGCAACGACAAACGCAAGGGCAACGACAAACGCAAGGGCAACGGCAAACGCAAGGGCAACGACAAACGCAAGGGCAACGACAAAATGCGGGGTCTCTCCACTGCGGCGGCAAAAGCGCCGCCTTCGGTCGAGATGACGCTTCCGTGGTTGTTCCCAAGATGACATTGTTGTTGCCAAGATGAGACTGTAACTACAAAGCATGAGGACGAACGAATGGCACTGGGAGTAACAAGCGACCCGACTTTTGCGGCGGGGCAGACAGCGAAGAGGAATTACACGGTTCCGTTGATCCTGATGGTGTCGCTTTATTTCGGCATCGGCTTTATTACGGCTCTGAACGACATTCTGATTCCTCACTTCAAGGACCTTTTTCACCTGACGAATGTGAAGGCGCTGATGGTGCAGTTGTGTTTCTTCGGGGCGTACTTTGTGATGTCGCTTCCGTCGGGTTCGATTGTGGGGAAGATTGGGTATAAGCGCGGGATTGTGGTGGCGCTGACCGTGATGGGGATTGGGTTGCTGCTGTTTCTGCCTGCGTCGATGATTATTTTTTATCCGCTGTTTTTATTTGCGTTGTTTGTTGTGGGGAGTGGACTGGCGCTGTTGCAGGTGGCGATCAATCCGTATGTTGGGGCGCTGGGAGCGCCTGAGACGGCTGCTTCGCGGCTGAATCTGTGTGGATTTCTGAATTCGTTTGCTACTACGATTGCGCCGAAGATTGGTGCGGCGTTTATTTTTATTGCTGCGGGTGCTTCGGCGGCGGAGTTGGCGCGTTCGGTGCGGATGCCTTATGTGATTCTGGCGGTGTGCGCGTTTGCGATGGCGGTCCTGACGGCGTTTGTGGACCTTCCGAAGCTGCTCGAAGGCGGGTCGGGAGGTGGGGACAGCTCGTATGGGGGGGCATTGCGGTTCAGCCATCTGCGGCTGGGGGCGCTGGCGATCTTCTTTTATGTGGGCGCGGAGGTTGCGATCGGCAGTGTGATGATCAATTTTCTGGGGCAGCCTTCGATGGGCGGGCTGAGCCATGAGGCTGCGGCGAAGTATGTCTCGCTCTATTGGGGCGGGGCGATGTGTGGACGGCTGATTGGGTTTTTTGCGATGCAGAAGATTCGGGCGCGGCCGGCCCTGGTTTTTGTGTCGTCGATAGCTTCGCTGCTGGTGGTGACGGGGATTCTGGCGCATGGGCATGTGGCGATGTGGGCGATTGTTGCTTGTGGATTGTTCAATTCGGTGATGTGGCCTTGCATTTTTCCGATGTCGGTTGAGGGGCTGGGACGGTTTACGAGCCATGGGTCGGGGATTCTGATCATGATGGTGGTGGGAGGGGCGATCATTCCGGAGGTTCAGGGATTGCTTGCGGATAAGTTTGGGTATCAGCCCAGCTTTGCGATTGTGCTGGTTTGTTATTTGTATATTTTGTTTTTTGCGTTGCGGGGGTATCGGAATTTGAATGTGGGTGAGGCGTTGGCTCCGGGAGTTGTGCAGTAGGGTGCTTCAACTTCAAAAAAGCAACAGCAACAGCAACTGCAAAGGCAAACGCAGGTTCCTTCGACAGGCTCAGGACAGGCTCTTCGACTACACCGTTCGCAAAGTGCGCGAACGGTTCCGCTCAGGATGACACTTTTTGGGCGATAGACGATTGCCAGTGCGAAGCAAAAGCAACTGTAAGGCAACTTCAACTGGTATTGTGAGCGAGATTGCTATTCGATGGTGGTGGTTGGGACGCGGATGGAGGCTTTGTAGCGGTCGCCGCGGTAGCGTGAACAGGCTGCTTCGATGGGGATCTCTTCGGTGGTCATGATGACGCGGGAGATGGAGAGGATGCTGGCCTTTTTGGGGATGGTGAGGAGTTCGGACTCTTCGCGGGTGGCGGGAAGAGCTTCGATGACCTCGTCGGCCCAGGCTACGCGGACGCCGTAGCTTTCGCGGAGGACGAAGTAGAGGGATTGCTTGGCAAAGCTGATTTTGTCCAGGCCGGGGAATTGTTTGAGGGGGATGTGAGAGTCTTCGAGGCACATGGGGATTCCGTCGGCGAGGCGGAGACGGCGGAGGCGCATGACGACTTCTTCAGGCTCGACCTTTAATTTTTCTGCGATGTCTTCGGAGGCGTTGACGACGGTCTGCTCGATGAGTTTGGAGCTGGGGGCCATGCCGAGGTGCTTCATGTCTTCGGTGAAGCCGCGCAGGTGCATGATGTTTTTTTCGAGCTTGGGGCGGGTGACAAAGGTGCCGCGACCCTTCTGGCTGTAGGCGAAGCCGCTGGTCTTCAAGCCGTGCAAGGCCTGGCGGGCGGTCATGCGGCTGACCTGGTAGAGGCGGGCCAGCTCTTCTTCTGAGGCGAGAGGATCTCCGGTGATGAGTTCGCCGGAGTTGATTTTTTCCATCAGCGCGCGCTGGATCTGGTAGTAGAGCGGGATGAATCCGCTTTTGTCTAACGGACGTACGGTGGGAGCAGGTTGGGTCTGAGACTTCGTCACTCTATCTCCTGAGATCCGTTTTCCATCAGACTTCCTTGCGACTCTACCCGTTATGTGCTGCGGCAGGTTCGGG
Source organism: uncultured Acidobacteriaceae bacterium (assembly GCA_963802695.1). GTDB lineage: Bacteria > Acidobacteriota > Terriglobia > Terriglobales > Acidobacteriaceae > Edaphobacter. The sequence continues at coordinate 1,499 of CAWDJN010000005.1, read as the reverse complement.
ATTGCGTTCTGATATTCGGAAAATGGATTCCTATCCCTTTTAGTCTCAATCCGGCCCACTTGTCTATACATTCCCTGTTAATGTCTCCGACCTGCCGCGGCGTCGGGAGGGAGAGTAACTGGTGGTTAGTTGAGCACCTTGTCGAGGGCGTTTGCAGGACATCCTTTGAGGAAGGTCTCGATGACTTCGGCCGAGGGCGAGAGGACAGTGATGTTGGCTTCGCGGCCGACTTCGATGGCGCCCCACTGGTTGGCGATTCCCATTAGCTGCGAGGGGTTCTGCGATGCGGCGGCTACGGCCGTGCTGAGCGGTGCGCCGGTGAACTCGATGAGGTTCTGGACGCCGCGGTCGAGGGTGAGGACGCTGCCGGCTAATGTGCCTTCTGAGGTGGCGCGGCCGTTGCGGACGACGACTTCCATGTCGCCGAGCATGTAGGTGCCGTCGGGCATGCCGGTGGCGCTCATGCCATCGGTGACGAGGACGATGCGGTCTTCGCTTTTCGACTTGACGTAGAGACGAACCATGAGCGGATGGACGTGAATGCCATCGCAGATGATTTCGGCGAAGAGAGGGCGCTTGTCGAGGACATAGGCTGCGAGGCCGGGCTCGCGGTGATCGATGGCGCGCATGGCGTTGAAGGTGTGGGTTGCGGTGCGGGCTCCGGCGGTAAAGCCGGTTTCGGCTTCGGCGACCGTTGCGTCGCTGTGGCCCATACTGCAACGCACGCCGAGGGCGCTTGCGTGGGCGATGAGGTCGGTGGCTCCGGGGAGTTCGGGCGCGATGGTCATGAGGGCGATTTTGCCCTCGGCAGCCTGCCAGAAGCGGTCGAAGAGGGGGATGGAAGGGGCTTCCAACAAGGCCTCGGTGTGGACTCCGCGCTTGAGATGGGAGAGGAAGGGGCCTTCGAGATGGATGCCCATGGGAGTGGCGATGCCTTGCGAGTTTTCTGAATGCTTTTCGATTTCGGCTGCAAGTCCGGCGAGGGCTCGGAGGGTGTCGTCTTTGGGAGAGGTGACGGTGGTGGGGAAGTAGGCTCCGACGCCGCGGGTTGCGAGATAGGCGCCGATTGTGTGGAGGGCTTCGGGGGTGGCCTCCATGACATCGTGTCCGGCACAGCCGTGAATATGGATATCGACGTAGGCGGGGACGAGGGTGGCTTCGGGAAATCGATGAGTTGCGGCGACGCGTTGATGATCGCGGAGAGGAGAGGCTTTCGATGCGGAGGACGCGACGGTCTTCGATGGTGACGAGTGGATTTTCCACTGTTCCGGTGGGGCCTATGAGTCGTCGCGCCGCTATCGTACTGATCATCGCTACCTTTCAAGCTGTGCGCAGTGGGCGCAGAGTCTAGTTAACCACGTTCGGAAGAAAGCGTTACGTGCAGGAGTAAGAGTTTTTGCCGGGTTTCGATCTTGATTAACCTTGAGAGGTCACCGGCAGGCGTCTTGCCTCGAAATCTCTTCGTCCAGTATAGTCGTACATACAGGTTCAAAGGAAGA
>CAWDJN010000004.1:0-26846 GCA_963802695.1 uncultured Acidobacteriaceae bacterium | reverse complement strand
TGTCAAGCACGACCAGACGACTGAGGACTCCACAAACAGTGATGTGGCTCCCCCCAAAAAACAGAAAAGCCCTGCAATTCGCGGGGCATCTCCGCAAAAACATCCATCCGCTAAGAAGCCTTCTTCCTCAACCCCGGAGCAGCCGCCTTCTCATCCTCCCGGCTCTTCTGCGCCGAGTACTTCTCCTTGGCAGACTTCGGTTTCTTCTTCTTCTCCGGCTCCTCCGAACTCTCCAGCAGAAGCGGACTCGCAGCCTCCGTAATCTTCGCCGCCGCCGACAACTCCTCGTTCAGGTTCGCGCGTCAACAGATCGACCACATCCTGCATCCCCAGCGTCTTGGCCATCGAGATCGTCGCCTGATAAGCCGCAATCTCATAGTGCTCGGTCCGCAGAGCCGCGCCGATCAGACCGCAATCGAACGACGCACCTTCCTCGTCCTTCTCCAGCGCATCTGAGCCTCCTTGACGATGCCTTCCATCCCATCGCAGTGCTCTCCGGTCGGCTTCTCGTCCAGATGCACGAAGACCTTCTTCAAACGTTCCACCTGACCCTTCGTCTCCTCCAGATGCTTCGTAAAAAGCTCCTTCAACTTCGCGTCCTTCGCGCCCTTCGCGAGCTTCGGCAGTGCCTTCACCAATTGATTCTCCGCGCTGTACATATCGCGCAGCTCATCCAGCAAAACATCTTTAAGTGGCATATCCAATCTCCTGTATCGATCTATTGATCCCGCCCATGTCGCTACGTAGCGGATCAGTTAGTGAGAGACACATTTGCCAAAGGAAGTTGGCCACCCAGCCGCGGTTTCCTCAACTCATCCCGGTCACAAAACCCTGACGCGAAGCTACTGAACTGCGGGCTTCGCACTCCCCGGGGTAATCTGCTCGACCACCAGTCCATGCGAGCCGTTGCGCACATAGTCCGTACCCGTAACCGTGACGCGCTCTCCCGCAAACGGCATCAGCCTCGAGTTCTGTGACGAAGAGGGCGTCTTGCTGTCGATCGGCAGAAAGATCGTGCCGTCATCCCGCAGGATCACCAGTGGCGACCCGTTCTTTGCGCATGCCTTGGCGCAGGCAACTCCAATCGGCTTGTCGAGCCCCTTTGTATACGCGCACGCCGAATCAATTACCCACCCCGAGACCGTCACCTTGCTCCCGGCATCCGCGGCCAGCGCCGTACAGCACACAAAAACGGTAACCACCGCCAACAATCTTCGAAGACGCAGATTCATAAGGTCACCTCCCGAGGAACGCCACCCATGCTAGTCTTTCTGCCTCGCTAAAGCACCCAGAATCTGCCTCGCTAAAGCACCCAGAATCTCAGGAAGCCGCTAACTCCGAGCCGGTGGCGAGTGTTCTTTGCAAACCACAACCAGCTGGCGAAGTTCTCTGGAGCCGAACATGTTGGCAGCAATGTTGGGACAGTTCGGGTAGTCGCAGAGATACTCTCTCAGCTCTTCTTCTCTGCCGTCTTCATCAATAAGGCCCGTCTTAATCGTTACCAGAGGCACCGTGAAACCCCTTTGCTATCTCCATTTTCACCTGGATGCCGAGCCATACGCTGTAGCACTTTTGGGGGCTGCGAAAGGGAAATGACGCCTGCTAAGGTGCAACGAACCGCACTTGACGAGCTCCCCAGCCCGGGAAAACAATGCCACAGCAATCGCCCACCCAAACCCCGCCCCGCAAGACCGGCAGCCAACCCTAAGTCCAGACTTAACCCACATCGTTCGAATACTTTGCACACTTTTTGACGGGGTGGAGGGAGCCCGCCTAACACTTCCGAGTCATTGGCTAATGAGATACCCGCTCCTACTCTCATCACATCAATAGGGAGGCCCCAAAATGACTCCTCTCCGCATAGCGGTACTCGCCTCACTCGTCACCTCGACGACTCTCTCACTCGCGGCCAATCTGCCCCGCAACACCAACGTCGTCATCTGCCAGCCCAACGCAGGCTGCATCCACCACACCATCTTCGGCCACGACTACAAGATCCTCAGCACCGACCGCTTTGCCGTCATGGTCTTCCTCTCCAACGAAGGCCGCTACACCCGCGCCGACGTCAGCATCACTAACCTCACCCCCACCCCGATCACCCTCTCCCCCGAAGACTTCCGCATCGAAGCCCTCACCTCCAAATCCAAAGTCTTCCTCTACGTTCCCCCCTCCCAACTCGATAACGTCCCGTCCCAACCCGGCCACCCCGCGCACTCCGAGATCCAAATCCAAGTCCCGAGCAGCGAACTCGAAGCAGCCAAGCAAAGAGCAATCCAGGAAGCAGTCGAGCTCGCGGCAGCGACTCCGCATCTGAAGGCAATCACGATCCCACCCAACCAGGCGGTCCACGGCCGCGTCTACTTCGAGCGAGACCCCGCCGCAACGCACCAGCACGTCAACGTCGTCCTGCCCATTGCCGACACGGTCTTCAAGTTCCCCGACGTCATCAAACCCTGACGCACCCAGCTGCCATTCTCCTTGAGTCAGATTCCGTACGCTTGCAGAGTCACATCGAAGGCGTCGGCGTTGTAGGCCTCCCCGCCCGCCGACGCTCCTCAGATCGCATTTCACAACGAGTGCAATGATCTACTCCTCGTGAACCTGAACAATCTAAAACTTCGGCGTGGCCCACGTCTTAACCACACCCTACAATCTCAGCTGCTCACCACTCAACGGCGCCTGTGCTAGATTTCTAGCGTAGAGCTATCACATCAACATAAGGGACCCGGTTCCGGCCAAAACTCTGGTTTGGAGGTCTCATGAAACAACTCACCTCAGGCCTCGCTGTTCTCCTTCTTCTCCTGGTCTCGACCACCTGGAGTCAGCCGCTCGGCAAGAGAATCACCAACAAAGATGTCATAGACATGGCCGGACTCGGTCTCTCCGATGACATCATCATTGCGAAGATCCGCAGTGCGGCTGCCGGAGGGACGCTTCAGTTCGACACGAGCGTCGATGGCCTCAAGGAGCTCAAAGCCGCCAAGGTCTCCGATGAAGTCATCAAGGTGATGATCAATCCCGCCCCTCCCGCCGCGTCGGTCGTAGTCGCCGCCACACCCATCTCGAACGACCCCAACCTACCGCCCCCGGAGGTCGGCGTCTACTGGAAGAACGCCAATGTATTCACCCGAATTGAGGGACAGGCAATCAGTCAGGCCAAGGTCGGAGGCAAGGCCGGCAGCATGTTCACCTACGGCCTGCGCAATGAACACTGGGACGCCTATCTGGACGGCCCGCAATCGAAAAACATCATCAACGAACGCCAACCCGTCTTCTACATTTATGTCCCCGACGGAGCCAGCTCCTCGGACTTCGCCCTCATCATCCTTGAAAAGAAAGACAACCGAAGAGAGTTCCAGATTGGCAGCTTCGGCGGCATCACCGGAGGCAAATCCGGGGTCAAGGAGGACAAGAAAGTAGCCTTCACCGCGGAGCACGCCGGGAATCAGAACGTACAAAATCATCCTGGCCGCACCCATGAAACCCGGCGAGTATGCGTTCTTCATGGGCACCGGCCAGCAGTCAACCATGGCTGGCGGGGGCACAGGCGGAGCCAGGTCAGGTGGCGCCGCTGCCGGACGAGTCTACGACTTCAGAATCCCTGAGTGACTTTGAGAGACCTGCATAGCGAATAGCTCAAGCAACACTGGCGTCACTTACTCACAACGATCAGAGTTACTCCGTGCTTTGGAATCCTCGACGTAAACATTCCGGAACGTCGTCCCAGGTTCTGCTGTTTCCAGAGGTCGCGCACACTTGCGCCGTTCTTGAAGCCAATCTCCCCTAGATCAACAGAGACATCCCGCGTGCTCCAGCTCCGATTAAAAAGACCCACCGCAACACGCCCGCCGCTTAGAGGCTTTGTCCAGACATCCAGATCTCCGCTCTCATACAAGCGATCTCCTTGTTTGCCCAGCAAATCCTGATCGATTGCGATGGCCTCCTTGTTCATCAGAATGCTGCGATCATTCTCTGACATCTTCGTAAGATCGTTCCCGGCCAGCAGGGGCGCAGCCAACAGGACCCACAGACTCATGTGGGTCCTGTACTCGTCAAGCGTCATCTTCCCGTTGCCGATCTCGAGCATGTCAGGATCGTTCCAGTGTCCAGGCCCTGCGAACTTTGACAAACCGGCCTGGCTGAACCCAATGGCGATCATCCGTCCGTACGAGTCGTCGATATCGTCAGTTGTCCGCCACATATTAGCGCCGAGCCCTGGTCCCCATTTCCACGGCTGATCGACTCCATACTGACAAAGGCTGTAGACGATAGGCCGCCCGGTTGCCTTCAGCGCATCCCCCATCTTTCGGTAGGCCGCAATCATGAGGTTCTTCGCTGCGTTGGGATCATCCGGATGTTCTTTCTCTACCTGATGCATATTGTCCTGAAACGAGCACAGGTCATACTTCAAGTAATCGACCCCCCACGAGGCATAGAGCATTGCATCCTGCCCTTCATGCCCGAGACTCCCCTCATAGCCCGCGCAAGTCTTCGCTCCCGGCGAAGAATAAATCCCAAATTTCAACCCCTTCGAGTGGATGTAATCACCCAGCGCCTTCATATCGGGAAACTTTTCATTCGTATGAAGAACTCCCTGTGCGTCGCGTTTCCCCTCCCAGGTGTCGTCGACGTTCACATACACGTAGCCAGCGTCGCGCATTCCCGTGCTGACCAGCGAGTCCGCCGCCGACCGTACGTCTGCATCGGTTACTCGTCCCGCGAAGTGATTCCAGCTGTTCCAACCCATAGGCGGAGCTGCCGCGACCATTACCTGACCAAATGAAGGTACGCCGCCGACTACAGCGGCAAACAGAGACCCTGCAAGCACACGCATCCAAAGCATCAAATCATGACTCCTGTCTCGATCCGGGAAACCATCTAAGAATACGCTGGAAAGTTATGATCCCACTTGACACAATTACCGCCTGGACCAAGTGAACTGGTCAGCGACACCGTTGACCCACCAGACCAAAGTCCGGACCTATGTCATCTGTTTCGAATACTTTGCACACTTTAGACGGGGAGGGGGGTTACCTAACCGTCCGACGCGTGATCCGCCATCAAATCCCCACCTTGCCAAACCTTAACCGACGTCCAGGGCGCCGGAGCGCCGCTCCAGAAAGCGCTCTCCGCCGGCAGCCCTAAAGGCAAAAACGCTGCCGTGCAAAGATACAGACTCCCCGTCGAGATATAAGGCTCCCCCAGCGAAGGCTGATGCCCAGCCAACCCGATCCTCAACCACCCCTTCTCATCAAAAGTTCCCGTCGCCCCCAGCGTCCGCCGAATCACCGCAGTCATCGCCCCTCTCACCTGCGCCGGAACAACTCCCTCCGGCAGCATCTCTCGCAGCGCCATCTCCCCCAGTAGCTGAAACGCTCCACAGCGGTAAGCAATCGACCGCCCCACCACCGGATAACTTCCATCCGGCGCAATCATCCTCTCCTGCACGGCCGCATATCTTTTCGCGCGGGCAACAATGCCTTCCCGCATCGCAGTCCACGCCGGCTCTTGCTCACCCACCACATCCATCAGGTTCAGCAAAAACGGCTGAATGACAAACGAGTTGTAGTAGTCCCAATGAAAGTGCGGCCCATCGCCATAAGTCCCGTCTCCGAGATACCAGCTCTGGTGCTCTCGCAGCGCGTAGTCCACGCGCATCCGGTCCCAGTCTTCTCCGAGCGCAAACAGGCACGCCTCAATCATCGCGGCAAACAGCAGCCAGTTATTGAAACCCGCCAGCAACACGCGCGTAGCTCGCAACCCATCTGCAAGCTGCTTCCTCACCTCGGGCGGTAGCTTGTCACGCAGCTCCCGCGGGGCCCGCACCACCGCAAGCGCCAGGAACGCCGCATCCACAATCGTCTGCCGGTCTCCACCAAAGTCCAGATAATCCGGCGAGCCCTTATCCACTCCTGCCGCAATCGCTCGCCGAGCCATCTCGCAATACCGCTCCCGCAACTCTCCCTCTGGGCCATTCCGCGACCCATGCTCCAGCCACGGAGCAATCCCAGCCAAGGTCCTCCCCGCCGCCTCCAGGTAAGTACACTTCCGCCTGTCCTGCTCGTGTCCCACAAACGCCTCGACCGGCATCGACGTCTTCAGCCGCCGCTCACTCAGCGCCCCCAGCACCGGCCTCGCAACCCTATCGAGCATCGCCACCCAGGAAGCCCTATCTTCTCCAATCCCAACCCCACTCCCCGGCACACCCGCAATCCTCGCCGGCCCCATTGAAACCCCCACCCCCGCCGCCAGGCACGACTTCAAAAGCTCACGCCGCTTCATTAGGTTCCCAGCTCCCCTTTCACGCCGAACATCTGTAACAGCGCATCCGTGGCCTCCCGCGCATCCTGTATCTTGAAGTCCGCAGGTAGTCGCACTACCTTAGCCTCGGGCGCGAGCGCTGAGAGCGACTGCACGACTGTCTCCGCCGACAGCTGCGGCGTCCCTGGGCCCACCACGATGAAGTCCACCCCCTCCACCCCCAGCAGAATCTTCGCATCCCGAAACGAGCACGTCGACTTCACGTCGAACCCATGTTGCCCCAACACGGTCCTCACAAAAACGCATAGGTTTGCTGAGTCATCCACCACCAGAACCCGCGGCCCTGTTTTTTCGTTAGCGTCTTTCGGTGTCTTCTGCCTCAAAAACGAAAGGATCGCCTCTTCCTCTGTCGGATAGCTCAGCAGCATCCCTGAAAGCTTCGTCATATTCAACACATTCACCACGAACGGAGGCGAGCCTGCCAGTCTGACGCCTCCGCCAGCCCGGCTCATCCGCTCGGCGTAACGCACCAGCAATCCAAGCGCAATGCTGTCCAGCCGGTTGACCTCTGTCAGGTTCAGCACAAACCGGCTGAACTCTCTGCACCCCTGCTCCAGCGCGGCCTCTAGCGCCTTCACTTCTTCACCCAGAATTACTCGACCGGTGCACTGGATGATGTAAACATTTCCGACAAAACGCGAATTCAGACTAAGCAGCATGTCTACCTCACCGTTCCTGTCTTTTCAGATTCACACGAGGGACTGCATCTCGCGTCTCAGAACTCGGATTTCCCTTGTGTCGCAAATCTTCCATCCATCATCGCATCGGAAACCCTTCAGCGCCGCCTTCTTTTCGCGCCTCCGCTCCTCTTCCCGTCAGCTGCCGAATCAAATCCACCTCTCGTTGCCGGTACGGCGTGTCATCCTGCCGAAACACCTCGTGAAACCATATCGTCGGTTGTATGAGAACATACGGCCGCTGCCAGGAGTCCCACGGATAGTAGGTTTGCGTCTTGCCCGCCACCAGACCCCAGTTGATTGCCCCGACGTTGTATTTCTTTGCCGACTGGCAGGCTTCCATCAAATGTGCTCCCATTCCCTCGGCCATATATTCCGTGCAGATCACGGGCCTGCCGATTGGTTTTAGCTCCAGAATCCTCGCCTCAAACTCCTCCGGCCACCCATAGTTGTGAAACGTGATCACATCCGACTCCGCCAACTGGATCTTCGTCGTCGCGCTTTCCTTCGCTGGATCGCTCCAGTTGCCGTCAAAGACTCCACTCGTCAACGGTCGCGTAGGATGAACCGAGCGCGCCCACTCGAACGCCTTTGGGAGCAGTTCATTGACCCTTGCAATCTTGGCCGGCTCGTCCTGTACTGTGTCGCCGCCGCGGCCTGAGGGCTCGTTCCAAATATCCCAGCCCAACACGCGATCGTCCTTTGCAAATGCGCCCACCACACCCTTCACGTAAGCTTCGAGCTCCGGCTCGACTCGTTTATCCATCAGCCGTTCTTTCCCCGGGCTCTGCACCCACCCCGAGTTGTGTACGCCTGGAATCGGCGGATGCTGCGGTCCAAGATGCGGATTCGTCTCCCAGCACGAGTCAAACAGTACCAATAGCGGCCGTATGTGATGCTTGGCAGCAATTGCGAGAAATGTATTGAGCCGCTCCACGAATCCTTTTGGGTCCTGCTTCCACAATTGGTCCTGGAGAATACCCGCATCGTGTTCATTCCGATGCTCTCACCCAGCCCCAGCTCCTTATCGATGAGCTTCGGATTCAAGGTTTCCGCCTGAAACATCTCCAGCTCGTTGATCGCATCCGAAGGAATAAAATTTGCACCTACCAGCCACGGCTGCTTCCATACCATTCATTCGCCTGTTGCACGGCTCCAGCGGCCTGTGCCTGGTTCACTCTGTTGAGCCAGAGACTGTAACCGCGCACGCAAATATCCAAACAAAGAGGCGAGAACATCTGTGGATCATGTTTCTTCCTTCGGAAAACGAAACTTCAACCACCGACGACGGATAATCCAGGCTAATCGCACCGAACCGCAAATATAACGGCCGGACAGCCCTAACAAGCCGCCCTCAAACCTGCGGTACCGCATTTTCATCGTATGGATCAGAAACTTGTAACGTTATTGATTGAATTCGCTCACATCCTGCTACCCTTACAGCACAGGACGAATATCGCCCTCAGGAAAGCAAGAAACACAATGGCAACAGGCACAGTTAAATGGTTCAACGACGCAAAGGGCTTCGGCTTCATCACCCCCGAGGACGGTGGAGAAGACCTCTTCGCGCACTATACCGCTATCAAACGCTTCGGGCTTCAAGTCGCTCCAGGAGGGTCAGCGGGTTACGTTTGACATCACCACGGGTCCCAAGGCAAGCAGGCAGCGACATCCAGCCCGCCTGATCAAATTCCCCCGGTCACACGGCGCACCATCACGCGGCGAAGCTTTGTCACCGCAGACCAGTCTACGAAGGGTTGCCGCACAGACGCTACGGCGCACGCTGCAACCCTTTGCGTTTAAACCGTACAACTAACGGGTAATTCTGTACCTCACTAGTAACTGTTACGTTACCTGTGATCGCAGGAGGCGCCCTATGACACTCTTTTCCAAGTTCCTTTTCGCCGCCGCCCTCGGTTCCGTATCTTCATCTTTTGCGGCCAGTATTCCGAAGACCGTTCAACCGGACAACATCGTCCGTTGCGAGCCGGGTGCGGGCTGCGTCAACAAGACCCTCTATGGCCGCAACTATAAGGTTATCGCTACGCCGCGCTTCACCGTCATGGTGTCCATCTCACGGGAGGGCTCCTATACCCGCGCTGATGTGAGCGTTACAAATAACACCGACATGCCCCTCAGCGTCTCCCCGGAAGACTTCCGCGTCGAAGTGGTAACCCCTAAGCCGAGAGTTCTCCTCTACGTTCCTCCGGCGGAACTGAATCTTCCCCAGCTCAACCGATTCCTGCGACATCCAAGCCCCAAGCCACGCCTGAGCCTCAACTTACCGTAGCGCATTTCGACAATCCCAATCCTCAGACACCCCAATCTGATACTCCGGAGGTCGCCGAAAGGGCCGAACAACAGAAAGCAGACCAACAGGAAGCCGCAGACAAAGCCGCTGCTCAACAACATCTCGCCGCAACCTCCATCCCCCCCAATCAAGCGACGATGGGCCGCGTTTACTTCGAAAGCGACAAGAAAGCTCAGCTTGTTAACGTCGAACTGCCCATCGCCGGTATGGTCTTCGAATTTCCTTACTCGCTGAAGCGGTGAACCTCGAACGGTTTCCTTCAATTCATTGCAAAAATAGATGAAAAGCGCAATCTCCACAACAACTTCACGGCCTAAACTGCCGTCATAACCGTTAGTGTTTACAAGGAGATTGCACGATGAAAAAAATCCTCCCCACTGCCGCCTGCGCTCTCATTCTAGTCGCAGGCATCGCCCAGGCCCAGGTTGTTGTTCGCATCGGCCCTCCCCCGCGCCCCGTCGAGCATATCCCGCCCCCACCCCACGAGCATCCCGGCTGGGCCTGGCACGACGGCTACCACCGTTGGGACGGCAATCGCTACGTCTGGGTTCCCGGATACTATGTTGAACCGCCGCATGCTCACGCCCACTGGGTCGCCGGGCACTGGGATCATCACGGCGAAGGCTATGTCTGGGTTGAAGGCTACTGGCGCTAAACCCACGCATACGTCCGATATCCTGGTGGGCCGTCTCGATTCTCCTCGGCCCGCCAAGGTATCATCATCCAATGGCTGCAGATATACCCGTCGAATCGTCGGCTGAATCCCGCGCAAAAAACATCAAGATTCTCATCTTCGACGTGGACGGCGTTCTCACCGACGGCCAAATCTTCGTCATTCCCGACGCTGAAGGCAAAGGAATCGAGGCTAAGGGTTTTGCCGCCCACGACGGCCTCGGTATCTCCCTTGGCCGGCTCGGCGGCCTCCGCATCGGCATCATCACCAAACGCAACTCCCGCACTGTCGCGATCCGCGCCCACGACCTCAAGCTTGAGTTCGTCTATCAGGGCCAGTCCCACAAGATGGACGCCATCAACGACATCCTCGCCAAGACCGGCGCCACCCTCAGTCAGCTTTGCTATGTTGGCGACGACATCATTGATCTTCCCGTGATGCGGAAGTGCGGCCTCGCCATCGCCACCGCTAATGCCCGCAAGGAGGTCAAATCTATGGCACACTACGTCACCCCAAATCCCGGTGGCTTTGGAGCAGGCCGCGACGCCATCGACTTCATCCTTACGGCTCAAGGCACCCTCGCAAAGGTTATCGAGCAATATCTCGATGAATCCAGCAACGCGGCGGCGACTTCGGATGTCGGCGTTGGAAACATGTAATCAACAGGTGGCGAACAAAGATCGAATAAAACGGCGTTAGAATACGGCATGCCCCAAGTCACCGAAAGCATCGCAGTTCCCGCCTCCCTGGCATGGGCGCACCCAGTTACAGCGGAGTGGTTCCTCAATAAATTCGGCAGTCCCACTGAGCCGCAGACCCACGGTTGGCCCAGCATAGTCGCGGGCGAGGCCACCCTCATCTCCGCACCCACCGGTTCCGGCAAAACCCTCGCCGCATTTCTCGTTTGCATCGACCAACTCCTCCGCGCTTCGCTCTCCGGACAGCTTGCACCTTGCACACAAGTCGTCTATGTAAGCCCACTCAAAGCCCTCTCCAACGATGTCCAGAAAAACCTTGATGGTCCGCTGGCAGAAATCCAGCGTCTGGCCATGCAGCGTGGTTATCTCTGCCCCGAAATCCGTACCGGTGTTCGTACCGGCGACACCCTCCCTAAGGAGCGGGTCGCCATGCTCCGCAACCCGCCCCACATCCTCGTCACCACACCGGAATCTCTGTACATTCTTCTCACCGCTGGCAAGAGCAGGGAACACCTCCGCCGCGTCCACACAATTATCGTCGACGAAATCCACGCCGTAGCCGACGACAAACGGGGATCCCACCTTGCCCTTTCGCTCGAACGCCTCGACGCACTCGTCACCGGCGAAAACAGCCTTAGTCCGGGCCAATTCCTCACTGGCCTCGCGCAGCCGCCGCAAAGAATCGGACTATCCGCGACACAAAATCCGATTGAACTCGTAGCTGATTTCCTCACGGGCGTTCATCCCGACCGCAAACCCGCAACCATCGTTCAGGTCGGCCAGCGTCGCGAACTCGACATCGGCATTGAGGTTCCAAGCGATGAACTCAGCTCCGTCACCAACACCGGCATGTGGGAAGAGATCTTCGACAAACTCGCCACCCATGCCCAAAACCACCGCTCCACCCTCGTCTTCGTCAACACCCGCCGCCTCGTCGAAAAGATCGCCTTCGAACTAGCCAACCGCATCGGCCCGGAGAACGTTGCTGCCCACCACGGCTCGCTCTCCCGCGTCCTTCGTCTCGACGCCGAGCAACGCCTCAAAAACGGCGAGATCAAAATTCTGATCGCCACCGCGTCTCTCGAACTTGGCATCGACATAGGCGACATCGACCTTGTCTGTCAGATCAGCACTACCCGCGCCGTCGCCGTCGCTATGCAGCGCGTTGGCCGTGCCGGCCACTGGCGCGGAGCCATTCCCAAGGGCCGCTTCTTCGCCACCACCCGCGACGACCTAGTTGAACAGGCCGCCCTCGTCCGCAAGATGCGCGCTGGCGAACTCGATCAGTTACAGATTCCTCCTCAGCCAGCTGACGTCCTGATGCAGCAGATCGTCGCCACCGTTGGAGCTGAACCTTGGGAAGAAGACAATCTCTACAATATCTTTCGCCGGGCCTATCCCTATCGCAAGCTTAGCCGTGGAGCCTTTAGTGACCTCATCACCCTCCTTACAGAGGGCATCGAATCCTCACGCGGGCGTTACGGTGCTTATCTCCTTCGCGACGGCGTTCACGGCATCCTGCACCCACGCCGCGGCGCGCGCAGCATCGCTATTTCGAACGGCGGGGCGATCCCAGACGTCGCTCTCTACAATGTCATCCTCCAACCGGAAGGCGTTCAGATTGCCACACTCGACGAGCACTTCGCCGTTGACTCCAGTCCTGGGGACGTCGTTCTCCTCGGTACCTCCAGCTGGCGTATTCAGCGCATTGAAGCTACTGGCCGTGTTCTCGTCGAAGACGCCCATGGAGCTCCTCCAACTCTACCCTTCTGGGAAGGTGAAGCGCCGCAACGCACCGCTGTCCTCTCCGACGGAGTCGGCGAACTCCGCGAACAAATCTCAGCCCGTACCCCCAACGTCAGCCCCGGCTATATCTCCCAAGCCGATCCGGAAGTGGACGCCACCATTGCATGGCTCATGCAGGAATGCGGCGTCTGTGAATCCGGAGCGAAGCAACTGATCGCCTACATCGTCACCGGCCGTGCCGTTCTCGGAGCCGTACCCTCTAAAACTACTCTCATCGCCGAGCGTTTCTTCGACGACGGCGGCGGCATGCAACTCATTCTGCACGCTCCCTTCGGCGGCCGCGTCAACAAGGCCTTCGGCCTCGCCCTACGCAAACGCTTCTGCCGTGGCTTTAACTTCGAACTGCAGGCGGCCGCCACCGACAACGGCATCAACATCTCGCTCGCCGAGCAACACAGCTTCCCACTCTCCGATGTCTTCCACTTCCTCACGGAACACACCGCTAAAGAACTCCTCGAACAAGCCTCCATCGCCTCACCTATCTTCAAAAATCGCTGGCGTTGGGCCGCCTCGCGCAGTCTCCAGCTTTTGCGCATGTCCAAAGGCAAACGAATCGCTCCGCAGATCCAACGCACGCGCTCCGACGACCTTATGGCCTCCGTCTTCCCACAGGCTGCAGCCTGCTTCGAGACTATCGTCGGCGACATCCAGATTCCAGATCACCCCCTCGTCAACGAAGTTATGCAGGACACGCTTCAGGAGGCCATGGACCTCGAAGGTCTCGTCGACCTCCTACGCGGCATAAAAGATGGCACCGTCCGGTGTCTCGCGATCGACACCCCGACTCCGTCCGTCTTCGCGCACGAACTCCTCAACGCCAACCCCTATGCCTACCTCGACGAAGCCGGCCTCGAAGCGCGCCGCGCGCGTGCCACCTCACTAGGCCGCACACTTCCCGACGAACCCGGCAAGATCGACCCCGCCGCAATCGCCGCCATCCGCAAAGAGATCTGGCCCGATCTCCGAGACGAAAATGAGCTGCATGACCTCCTTCACTCCCTTGTCGCTCTCCCGCTCGCAGCCATCGACCGCGAAGAAGGCCGCCACTGGCCAATTTTCTACGAACGACTGACCCAAAAAGGTCGAGCTCAAACGCTCGACCTCAACGGAATCCATTGCTGGGTAGCCACCGAACGCCTTCCGCATATCGCAATGCTCTACTCGCACGAGGACATCATTCTGAGCGAGGCGAAAAACGTCCAAAGTCTCGCTGGATGCGCCGCAAAGAATAGAGGCTACTGAAAATGCTACAAACGAAATTACAAAAGAGGTAGCCACGCAAAAAATAGTCCAAGGGTGGTTACAAATCCTGGGTCCCACCACCAGCTACAACCTGGCTCACACCCTGAGACTCGACCCAACGCATATCTTCCAGGCATTCCTCGCCATGGAGATGCAAGGCCTCCTCATGCGTGGTGCTTTCGAGTATCCCGCTCCCGAACCCAACGCAGATTACGAAATCGAGTGGTGCGAGCGCCGCATCCTCCAGCGCATTCATCGTCGCACCGTCGCCACCCTCCGCAAACAGATCGAACCCGTTACTCCGGCCGTCTATATGCGCTGGCTGCTTCAGTGGCAACACCTGGCGCCGCAGACCCAGCTCTCCGGCGAAGAAGGAGTCTTCGAAGCGATCCGCCAGCTCGAAGGCTTCGAGGCTCCTGCAGTCGAGTGGGAACGCACTCTTCTTCCCGCTCGGGTCGCCAACTATGATTCTCGCCATCTCGATGCACTTTGCCTCTCCGGAGCGGTAGGCTGGGGACGCATCTCTCCGCACCCGGCATGGTCCGCAGCCGACGAAGCCGCCCGCCCCCGCCGAGTCATCCCCACCAACGCTGCCCCCATCACCTTTTACATCCGCGAGACCGCAGATTGGCTTCCCCATGCGCTCGCCCACCAATCCGTCGACGAAGAAAAGTTAGTCGCCGCCCTCAGTCCCCATGCGCTCCTCGTTCGCGCCCTCCTCCAGCAACGTGGAGCCTGCTTCGCCAACGATCTCCAACGCGTCACCAACCTCACGCGCCAACAGATCCAGCACGCTCTCTGGGAGCTTGCCACAGCAGGGCTAGCTTCCGCCGATGGTTTCGACCAACTTCGCGCTTGCATGGACCCGCGCCGCAAACCAGCTGCAACAGAAACCACCAATCGTCGCCCAACTCGCGCTACCGCTGGCCGTTGGTCCCTCCTCACTGAGGAACTCCACGCCGCTGCAACTGTTATTGAACACGCCCGACGCACCGACGCCGCCCTCGAGTCCTTCGCCCGCCAACTCCTCACCCGCTACGGAGTTCTCTTCCGAGACCTCCTCACTCGCGAATCTAACATCCCCAAATGGCGCGACCTCCTCAACATCCTCCGCAGACTCGAATCGCGCGGCGAGATCCGAGGCGGCCGCTTCGTTTCTGGTTTTAGCGGCGAACAATACGCTCTCCCCGAAGCCGTCGAATCACTCCGCGCTTCCCGCAGCCGCGACTGCTTCGCGGTCATCGCCGTCGCCGCTGCCGACCCCATCAACCTCGCCGCGATTGTCATCCCCGGAGACCGCGTTCCCGCCGTTCCCGGCAAGCAAGTCCTCTACCGCAACGGCAAGCTACACGCGGAGATCGATCCGGAGCCTGAGCCGATTGCTGAACTCACAATGGACGGGCCGCCCGTACTTACCGCCGAGCCTGAAGGCACCCGCTTAGGATTGTTCTAGTTATGACGGACTCAGCCGACCCCAACCCGAATCCGCCCGAGGAGTTCGCAAGCTCCACTTCCGGAGAGCTCCGGCCCGAAGACTTCTACTACGAAGGGCCATATCTCGTCTTTACCGCGGCCTACCACCTCAAGCGCGGTTACTGCTGCAACTCAAGCTGTCGTCACTGTCCTTATAAATAATCAGTGTTGTTGTACAGGAGGCAAAGGAGGCATCTCGCTACGGGCACTCTTAACAGTACCGCCGCTGTGCAATGCTTTTGCATTTTCCACAAGGACAATCACTCGCGGATCTTTGCGATACTTTGACATCTCTCCGTCACGCATGGCGGACATCACATCGAAGCCAGCTTCGCTCGCCATCGTCAGGTAGTGCAGCATATTGGCCTCGTCTCCAAGTTCCGAATACATCCTTGCCAATTCAAAGCAATACCGGGCATGGTCTTCGGGCGACACCATATGCGCCGTCAAGCCGCCGACCCCATCATGATGAGCCACATCTGGATCGAGCGTAACGGCTATCTTGAACTGCTCCCGCGCATGCTTGTAATCCCTCTCTTCAAACATAGCCGTCGCCAAGTTCGAGTGATAGATCGCCGAATTCTTATTCAACTTAATAGCTTTCTTGTAGTTGGAGATCGCAATGCCCAACCTGCTGTCGATGTACTCTACCGCCCCAAGGTTGTTCCACGCGACGGCGTCTTTCTTATTCAATTTAACGACACGAGAAAAGTAAGCTCGTGCCGCAGCTGTATGGCGAAGATCAAGCTGGGTTACGCCAAGTTTGTTCATTAGCGCAGCCTCGTCGCCGCCACGTTGCAGCGCATAGTTGTAGTAGTCAATCGCGTCCTCGGGGAAGCGCCGGGCTCGCAGCACATCACCCACCGTCTCGAGTTGCTGCGCGGTCGCGGTTGAGGGGTCGGGAAGATGCAGTTTGACCGACTGCCATTGAGGATCCTGATGTCGCAACTCGCGCATGTTGTCGGCCGCAGCCGGATTTTGCTGCCCGCCTGTGTTTTCAGCGCGCGATGGGGACGCAAAACTCAGCAGACCGAAGAAGAAGAGGGAATAAGAGGCGAAACGAAGATGAGGACTCATGATGGAACCTCACACGATGACCAAAATGATCCTCTTCGCAGATACCACTGTCAATAGCACGGTTGCTAAGGGGTTGGAGTCGCCATGGCCGCTGGTGTCCCGGTAGCCGGTGCAACCGCTGGGACGGCTCCCGGTTGCACCATCATTGCCATCCGTGGAAAGCTGTAACTCCCGCCGGCATCGTCGATCACATTCACCTGGCAAACGTAGGTTCCTGGCTTCAATTGGGTTAGGGGAACATCGAACTGGAACGCTACCGCCCCGCGCTCGGGAATATTGATAGCCTTAGCCTCCACCAGCGGTGTCTCGTACACCTTTACTCCTCCGCTAAGGAATTCAATGCTGGTCAGCACACGTACAGGGCCGCTCTCCCGCCTCGTGAGCCCTGGCGAACTGGCAGGCTCCGCCTCGCCCCTCTGCCTGGTCGGGTCATACACCTCGTACAGAAAGTAAAGATGTTGGTCCTGCCGGAAGACGTGCGCTACATTCGGAATCCACTCCACCCCATCCCGCACCAGCGGATCGACCGTCTTCTTGCCTGAGCTTGGAACCCTCTGGCTCGCCAGAACAATTGAACTCAACTTCAACGGGACCTTCTTCAAATCCGGCACCTGAAGATCGGTCTCGAAACTGCCCATCGCGCCCGTCTGGTTCTCCCTGACCACAAATTTCAAGTGGTACTTGCCCGGAGCCAGCGTAAATCCGGTTGAGTACTGAATATTCTTCCGTTGCACCTGTTGCGCCGCATCCAGCGCCAGCTTCACATTGTCGCGAACGTTCCCGACGATGATTCCCTGTGCGTTCTTCACCTGCCCCATGATGTCGATGTTCGCCTTGTCGCGATCGCCATTCTTCACGCTGTGAATCTGCGACCCCGGCACGATCAGAGAGATCGGAATGAAGAACTTGTTGTCCTCCATTCGGAAGTAGAGAGCCTGCAGATAGACCGCCACGTCCGTCGCGGGCAAGTCGCTTTGCATCTGCTGGGTCAGAGCCAGCTCCCTGTCCTCCGTCTTCTGGTGCTGAAAATCCGCTGGCGCGTAGTATCCCGGACGGTACTCAATCTTCGCATCGCTTCGGTTCAGCTTCACCGTCAGATGCCGATAGCTTCCATCCCGCCTCGTGTCTGTGGAGTGGAATCCAAGGATGTAGTAGGCCTCCGTGTCGTGCTGGATCTGCTGAAATGCTGGAGCAAAATCGTTCGAGTCAAAGAATGCTTTTCCACCCGTATCCGACGAAAGCGTAGCCAGCGTCTCTTGCGAGCCAAAGTTCGAGTCCAGCATGCTCTGCATCGCGCCGCCGTTGTACGCAGCCGTCCCTCGAAGGCTGCCCTTCGAAGCATTGCCCACAGGCGGCAGCGCCTCCAGGCCTCGCGAGTCAACGCTATAGATTGCCATATTCGCCTTCACTGCTTCATTCGTGGCGGCCCGCATGCTCGCCTGGTTTTCGATCCCCTGTCGAGTCAACCCGCCGCTGAAATACAACAAGCTCTTTCGCTGATCCACCCGCTCCAGGCTCTTTGCAATCGTCCGGATCGCGTACAGCTCCCGGTCCGTATTCAGAGCGTTGTATTCGCTGTCGTCTGCCGTAAAGCTCGAAGCATCATCCGCCGTCCCGCCCGAGTTCCCGCCTTCGTTCCCGTTCGCAAATCCTGTTCCTTCGGTCCCGTTGTACTTGCCCAACCCTTTCAGCAACGCGTCCTTGTCAGAGGTGAAGTCCTGATCCATGCTCAGCCCCGTAGCCATGCTCACCAGCGCCACCAGGTCGGCGGGCTGCATTTTCTTGTTGACGTAGTCCTGCGCCGACTCAACCGCCCGGTCGATATCCTCCGGTTGCATGCTGCTTAAGTCGAAGAACATCACAATCAGCCGATGATCCTTCAATTGCCCCGGACTCGCCGCAAAGTTATTGTTCAGCAGGTCTGCGATCGAAGCCTTCCCGGTAACAGTCGTCTTCTCCTGCAGCACTGCCGCCTCGTTCACATTCTGATAGTCAAACGTAGCGATCTTCTGAGGCTTGCCATTCTCAAGGATCGAGAAGTCGCTCTCCTTCAGCCCTTTTATGACCTCGCCCGTCTTCTTATCCCGCACCACCACATTCGTCAACACGATATCCGTCTGGACCTTCAGCGTGAACGTTGGTCCGCTGGGCTCTTGCGTCCGGCCCATGACCGGAGACCCCGTCAGCATCCCCACCATTGCTGCCGCAATTACGCGCCGTCCCAGCTCCCGCCGCCAATTCTGTTGCATCCTCATCGTGTCGATCCTCAAAACCTGTACCGCGCAATTACCGTCAGCTTTCGCATCGGCGCGGTCGAAGTCACCTGTCCAAACGTCTGCGAGTTCAGTGTTGTATCAATCCCCGAGTACTGCACCGTGTTGAATACATTATTCGCCGTCACCCTTGCCTCAAACGACCGCGTCTCCCCCAGCTGCACCGTCCGGGACAGCGAAGCATCCACCGCTACGATTCCCGGGCCCTCAATCGATCCCCGCGAAGCCGTTCCATACCCATTCGCAGGAGTCACAAAAGCCGCCTTATTGAACCAGTCCAGAACCGTCCCTTGGCCGGCGATCGGCAAAGAGAACACCCGGTCCGGCCGCAGCGAATTATTACTTCCCGTCGCGGTCTCCGCCACTGTCGAAACATAATGCGGCGTGTAGTAAGTTCCCGTGGCAAACGTGAAGTCCCCCGACAACGAAAACCCGTCCAGCGCCTTCGACCAGAACCCACCCTTCGAAAGAAACGCCCGGTTCGGTCCAAACGGCAACTCCAGCACCCAGTTTCCCGTCACCTGCTGCCTCACATCGAACGAGCTGTTCCCCTCCTCTGCGTTCAAATCCTGATCATTCTGCGCCACCGTCGGCGTGCCTCCGCCAATCGACGAAGCATTATCGATCGAGTGCCCATAATGATAAGTGGCCTGGAGCGAAACCCCTTTTTGGAGCCGCTTCCGCACATTCACGCTCAACTGCTCAAATCGCTGATATCCCAGTGAGTCTTCATAGTTGAACGGCTGCGCTGAGGTCGTCACCGCCCCGGTTGCCGTTCGGTTCGGAGCCCGCAGAATATCCAGATCGCCGCCGTACGATCCGTTGTATCCGATATTCATGACGATCCCCATCGGCAGCGTCCTCTGAATATCCAGGTTCCAAACCTGGACATGTCCAAGGCGGTAATACCGATTCACCGCATAGTTGTTCTGCACCGGCGTCGTCGAGCAGCCAAACCCGCTCGCCAGTGTCAGCGTCGAAGGCGAGCACCCCGGCTGCCCTACGATATTCGTCTGCGTCAGTGCAAACGGCACCTGCGCCGAGAGCTGTTTTGCAAAGCTCGCATACTGCCCCGTGTTGAAGTTAATTCCATACCCGCCGCGAATCACCGTCTCTTTGAGGATCTTCAGCTTCGGCCGGTAGGCAACGCCCAACCGAGGGGAATACATATTTCTGTCCGGATTTACGAGCGATCGCGGCGACCCCGCCACGCATGCTCCTGCAACCGCGACCGGGCACACCGGTACCACCACGCTAAAGTCCGAATTGTGATCCAGATTTACGAGCCGGTTGTCCTTCTCTACGTAGGGCGAAAAATACTCATACCGCAACCCGAAGTTAAAGGTTAGATTCGCCATCGCGCGCCAGTCGTCCTGCGCATACCAGTCAAAGACATTTGCTCGCAGATAGGTCTTTTCCTGCGCTGCCTGAATCGTTGACTGCTGCGGCAACCCGAGCAGAAAATCCGCAAGTCCGTAGCCGCTCTGCGGCAGAATCGGGCAGGGAGCCGTAGAAGACGGGGAGCAGCCTGCTACTGTCGCGGGGTTCTGCGTGGCATATCCCGTAAACGTAAAGGCGCCTACCACGTTCGTTCCGCCAATCGAGTCCGCATGCACTCTGCGAATGTCGAATCCATACCGCATGTTATGTCGTTTATGGCTGTAGCTCACGAAGTCCGAAAATGAGATTGTCTGATTGATCACATCGCTCGGCAACGTTTGAGTAAGGCCGGTGAAGTTCGCGATGCTTTCCGTCGGCAAACCGTAATAAATCCCCGGATCCGATCCAATCACGGGTTTCGGAATGCTGATTCCAGTCCCGACGAGCGGATCGCTCACATTCGTAAAATAATTCCGCACCGTCGCATGCGACCGGTTCCAGTTCAGCGACGCATTGTTCGTCAAGCGTCCATACCCAATGGTGTAGCCAGCCGTCACGCCATAGCCATCGGTCTCTGTTGCTCCGCCCAGTGGCAGAAAGATGTTCCGGTTGTCCGCTGCGGTGTGCGAGTAGCTTCCGTTGAAGTTGATATTCTGCCGCAGCGTAGCCGGACCATTGCGCTGTGTTCGTTGTTGCCCGCGCCCGAATCCGCTCGCCTGCCCGAAGTTTCTTACATAGCGCAATGCTGCCGTGGCCGCATTGTTGCCTGCCGTTGTAATCGTCTGGTAGTTGTAACCTTGTCGTCCCGTCACCGGAATGTTCGGGTCAGGGTAGTAGTTCAGCAATGCTGCAGCCTGAGACGACACCGGCACTTGGTTATTCACAAACGGCAGCCCGGTCGCCGGGTTATATAGCGTCACCGGAGTTGTCACGCCATTCACTGTTTGCGTCAGTCCTGAAAAATCTCCGTTGCGTTGCGCCAGCGTAGGCACCGTGCCGTAAAGGTTCGTCGGAGTAATATTCCGTTGCCCCGTCACGTTGAAGAAGATGAACTGCTTCGGATTGGCCTTCACTAGTCCCGGAATAAACGGTGACCCCGTGAAGCTCAGTCCAAACCGATTGGAACTGTAGGCCGGTTTTACAACTGGAGCGCCAGTCAGCGAATAGTTGGTAGCATCGAGCGCTCCATTTCCACCCTGATAAAAGATTGCGCCGTGCGGCTGCGTCGGATTGAACCCGCGGAAGCTGCCGCCGCCACCACCCCCTCCGCCACGGCCGCCACGCGCTCCGCCGCCACCTCCACCGCCAAATCCGCCTGGGCCGCCGAACCCCTGGCCTCCCATCATGTTGCCTAGCATTCCTGCGACCATGTTCGCCATATCGCCCGTAGCGCCGCCCTGGCGCTGTGCTTGCTGAATCGCATCCTGAATTCGTTGTCGCACATCGTCTTCGCTGAAGTTTGCCAGCCCGTTCGTCTGTCCCTGAGCGCCACTCACTGTAACCGAATCCGCGCTGGCCGCATCTCCACCCAACCCGCTCAGCGTTGGCATCTGGGCGCCTGCATTGCTGCTGCTTCCACCAGCGCTGGCGTCCGTCGCATCCAGGCCGTCGCCTGTCACGCTAAGCGGTTGCACTCCCCGAGCAACTCCCGCCGCCGTGGCTGCTGTCTGTCTCGCTTCCTGCTCTTGTACTCGCGACGCCAATTGCAGAGCAAACTCCGCGACCTGCGCCGGCTTGCCCCCATTCTGTCCCGCCGCGTTGAGCAGAACCTCCTGCGTTTCGGTTGCAAACGCCGCCAGCTCCGCCTTCACGACGTAACGCCCATTGCGAGGAATCGACATTGCAAACGAGCCGTTTATATCCGTCGTCGTCGCATATTTTTTGCCCGTAAGCGTATTGGTCGCCGTCACGCTCACACCCGGCAGGGGCACTGCCCCGGCCTTGACCGTCCCTGAAATCGTTCCGCCGCTGGGCTCAGTCGAAGCCGCAGCCTGTACCACCGGCGCCGGAATGGGTTGAGCCGGCGTTGACGCCGCTGGTGCAGTCTGGCCCCACGAAGTCACGCCCAGGAAGAAACTCAACGTCGTTGCTTGAATCAATCGCCGCACACACCCTCACCAGGTTCAGAGAATCGGAAAAGGAAAACGAACTTCAAATGTTCCAAAGAACAGTTAGTCCCGGAAAAAGCTATCGCGGAGCTGTCGGAGGCGTGGCGACCGGTGTTGTTGCAGCCGCAGCCGGAGGCGTCGAGCTAGCCGGAGCGGCTGATCCCGTAGAACCCGGTGCAGATCCGTCTGCCCTACGCCGTCTCTGTCCCATCGCACCGGGATTCATCACGCCTAACTCTGTGGGTACAAATACACCATTCTTCAATCCACCCCGCCCCGCAATCGAGTCCCCCACCTTTACATCCGCAAACGTAATGCTCTCGCCACCTGACGAGCTTCCAGCTCCGGACCCGACTCCCGTCCCGTTTCCTCGCGACTGACCGCCCGGCACCTCCATCACGCTGGCCCCGCTAGCCATCGCTGCCATCCCACGTCCGCCACGTTTGAACGAGGTCTGCTCGTCGACTGCAATTACCTGGCTTACTCCATCTGGCCGCTCAATCGTCAACTTCAACCCATCGAGATCAATCGCCGTTACCTTGCCGGTTATATATGTTTTGCCCATATTCTCCCGGGCTTTCTTCACCTGCTCGGCATCCACTACGCCAACAAATACTGCATGAACCGTCTTTGTTGCCGGATCCAGCACGCCCATCGCACCGACGCCATCGCCTACTTTGACATCCGCAACCTTGACTGGCTGCCGGTCCTTTGTCAGCCGAGTGTTCGCCGACAACGCCACCTGATAAACCTCACCGGCATCCGTCTTCACGGTTAGATGATCGGCGGCGGTCGCCGTTATCGTGCCCCTCACCATCTGCCCACCCGCAAACGAGGCCGCGCCCTGCCGCGGATCATCCTGCCCGCCCTGCGCGAGCATCGCGATGGCTGGCATCGCCATCGTCGCAGCCAGCGCAACGCAAACCGCCCAGCTCCGAGCTGAATGTCTCACCATTCCAAACCTCCCGCCTGCCGTCCCTTGGGAGCAACCTGTATCCCTACAGACGGTTCCGGGGAGCGAAAGACTCTATCCACTCCTGAAACTTGTGTCGCGTCTTCGTAGTCTTAGTGCATTCACAGCGTCCGGATCGTCTGCACTAAACTACCGGCATGCACGAAGTCGCCCATGTTACTGATCCTCACATCGAAGCCCACTTCGAATCTTCTGCCACCGTCCGTGACATTGTCATCGGCCTCTCCGACGGCCTCACCGTCCCGTTCGCGCTTGCCGCCGGGCTCTCCGGAGCTGTTACCTCTTCGCACATCATCGTTCTCGCTGGACTTGCCGAGATAGCTGCGGGATCGATCGCGATGGGCCTCGGCGGATACCTCGCCGCACGCGGCGATGCAGAACACTACGCCTCGGAAAAGATCCGTGAAGAACGCGAGATCATCGAGCGCACCCACGACGAAGAGGAAGAGATTTACGAGATCTTCGAGCAGTACCAGGTCGATCGTGCCAGCGCCACTCCAGTCCTGCAAGCGCTCAAAGCAAACCCTGCCGCGTGGGTGGACTTCATGATGCGCTTTGAGCTGGGGCTCGAAGAGCCCGCCGCCAACCGTGCTCACGTCTCGGCGCTCACCATCGCTGCCTCCTATATTGCGGGAGGGCTCATCCCCTTGTTCCCCTATTTCTTCGTCCATCCACCTTCAGGTATCGCGGAATCACACCTTATCCCCGATATAGGCACTGCGTTCACTTATTCCGTTGCCATCACGCTCGTGGCTCTTGCCATTTTCGGGGCCCTGAAGGGCCGACTCGTCGGTACCGGCTGGCTCCGCAGCGCCCTGCAGACGGTCACCATAGGCGGAGCCGCCGCTGGCGCCGCCTACTTGCTTGCACGTCTATTCAACTCACGACCCTAACCAGAACTTGGAGTCATATGGACCTCCCCTCCCCCTGCGATATTGCGCAAAGTATTCCATTTATGAGGTTTATGTCTGGACTTAGGTGTTACGCTCAGGTGTTGGAAGCGGCGATAGAAAAGTCCCGATCATAAGCCCACGAGGTGCAGGGGCTTATTGACGACCGAATTTGTCAAGCGAAGTGCCCTTTAGGAGACCAGGAGCCCGGAGAATGCCACGACGACACCTGCGGCTCCAAGCGCCAGCCCAAGAAGGAAAAAGGCGCGATTTCGCGTGAAAAGAGTGATTGAGCAAAGGACAACTGCGATCTGCAGAAGTGCTTCTCCCAGATCGAAGTGGGCCGCCCTGGCCTCCGCTTTGGTCACCTCATGCTCAAACTCGCGGGCCTTCTCCTCCTCCTCGGCGAGGTCCTTTGTCCACTTATCTATATGTTGTTGATATTCCTTAGACTTAGCGGCGACTGCAACGGGGTCATTACTGGGCTGTAAGGCCAGCAAATCCAAGTCTACCGAGAGATTATCCATCCTAATCTTTTTGGCCTGGTATTCGTTCCACTGGTCGCCTGCCCGCGACTGCATCAATACGGCCTCGGTATGGCTCCGATGACCGAGAACCGTAACCATCGCGACCAAAACGGCAAGAATGGAGATCCCGAGCGAGATGATGCGCAGGGATTCGCCCCCGCCTTCGCCGGATTCCTTCATTTGATTGGCAAATTCATTAACTTCATTGGCTTCCATAGTGGCAATGATTCTATCCTCAGACGAATTCATTGCGATTTCTACAGGAATTGCCAGATTTCAACAACTGAAGGGTTGCGTGGAGCAGCCCGGACTGGTACTCTCAAAAAGTCGCAAAGATGAGTACGGCTTGCACAGAAGTGAAAAGCGCGGTATTCTAAGTGAGTTGCAAAGCAAGAATGCTTCTCACCTTGGCCTCAGCAGCATGGGCCGGCAGTAAAGGGATGACGGAGCGCAGTCCAAGCGTTTGATCGCGGTGTAAGAGCCTAAGGCCTACCGGCAATCCAAACCCAAGCCACTGCAATCGATTTGAGTAGTACCCAGGAGCTAAGTGCTCCGCGTTCGTTTTCGAACGTTGAGATGTTTTGATATTTTGCGCTGTGCGAATTTGCGTCGAATCAAGTTTTCGGCTGAGAGAAAAAATCAGCAAAAAGCGAAAAAGAGTTTGACAGAAGAGCTCAAGATTGATAATCTTGAAAAGTTCGCTAAAACGTCACTCGCTGCCGAAGTGATCCTCGATAGGTCGAAACCGGGCCCAAGAAAGTAAGACGAGAGATCCCACTGAGCAGACACAATAGACGATAAACAGCGCATCAAGTTCGAGGACACGAATCTGGCTTATGCCGATTTCGTCCTTGATCCAAAGCTGCCCGCTCAGGTGGATGCAGTCAGGATCTTTGACAACATAGTTGAACGTGCCAGTCGTGAGATGATACGAAATTTGGTTTAGTCATTCTCACTAGTTTTAACCTTCGCTCCTTTCGAGCGAGCGGAGGCGCTCGATCCGTCCCGACCCCTGTCGATGGACGGCGGGCAAACCAAGATTAAACGAGAGTTTGATCCTGGCTCAGAAT
The DNA here is from genome assembly GCA_963802695.1 of uncultured Acidobacteriaceae bacterium. Classification (GTDB taxonomy): domain Bacteria; phylum Acidobacteriota; class Terriglobia; order Terriglobales; family Acidobacteriaceae; genus Edaphobacter. The sequence goes on along the minus strand of CAWDJN010000004.1, from coordinate 1,347 downwards.
CAACGCTGGCGGCGTGCCTAACACATGCAAGTCGCACGAGAAAGTGGAGCAATCCACGAGTAAAGTGGCGCACGGGTGAGTAACACGTGAATTATCTACCTCCGAGTGGGGAATAACTGAGAGAAATCTTAGCTAATACCGCATAACACTTACGAGTCAAAGCAGCAATGCGCTTGGAGAGGAGTTCGCGGCCGATTAGTTAGTTGGCGGGGTAATGGCCCACCAAGACGATGATCGGTATCCGGCCTGAGAGGGCGCACGGACACACTGGAACTGAAACACGGTCCAGACTCCTACGGGAGGCAGCAGTGGGGAATTTTGCGCAATGGGGGAAACCCTGACGCAGCAACGCCGCGTGGAGGATGAAATATCTTGGTATGTAAACTCCTTTCGATGGGGAAGATTATGACGGTACCCATAGAAGAAGCCCCGGCTAACTTCGTGCCAGCAGCCGCGGTAATACGAGGGGGGCAAGCGTTGTTCGGATTTATTGGGCGTAAAGGGTGCGTAGGCGGTTTGGCAAGTCTGATGTGAAATCTATGGGCTCAACCCATAGTCTGCATCAGAAACTGCCGGGCTTGAGTATGGGAGAGGTGAGTGGAATTTCCGGTGTAGCGGTGAAATGCGTAGATATCGGAAGGAACACCTGTGGCGAAAGCGGCTCACTGGACCATAACTGACGCTGATGCACGAAAGCTAGGGGAGCAAACAGGATTAGATACCCTGGTAGTCCTAGCCCTAAACGATGATTGCTTGGTGTGGCAGGTACCCAATCCTGCCGTGCCGAAGCTAACGCGATAAGCAATCCGCCTGGGGAGTACGGTCGCAAGGCTGAAACTCAAAGGAATTGACGGGGGCCCGCACAAGCGGTGGAGCATGTGGTTTAATTCGACGCAACGCGAAGAACCTTACCTGGGCTCGAAATGTAGTGGAATCCGGCAGAAACGTCGGCGTCTAGCAATAGACCGCTATATAGGTGCTGCATGGCTGTCGTCAGCTCGTGTCGTGAGATGTTGGGTTAAGTCCCGCAACGAGCGCAACCCTTATCTTCAGTTGCTACCATTTAGTTGAGCACTCTGACGAAACCGCCTCGGATAACGGGGAGGAAGGTGGGGATGACGTCAAGTCCTCATGGCCTTTATGTCCAGGGCTACACACGTGCTACAATGGCCGGTACAAACCGCTGCAAACCCGCGAGGGGGAGCTAATCGGAAAAAGCCGGCCTCAGTTCGGATTGGAGTCTGCAACTCGACTCCATGAAGCTGGAATCGCTAGTAATCGTGGATCAGCATGCCACGGTGAATACGTTCCCGGGCCTTGTACACACCGCCCGTCACATCACGAAAG
>CAWDJN010000003.1:0-30080 GCA_963802695.1 uncultured Acidobacteriaceae bacterium | reverse complement strand
CGGCCGTCTCATCACCGCCTACTACTCCCTCCACCCCGACGCCTCCATCCCAGCCCAGCGCGTAGCCTTCGGAACCTCCGGCCATCGCGGCAGCGCCTTCGCCGCCAGCTTCAATGACGACCACATCGCCGCCATCACCCAGGCCATCGTCGAATACCGCGCTTCACAGCACACCCTCGGCCCCATCTTCCTCGCCAAAGACACCCACGCCCTCTCCGAACCCGCCTTCGTCACCGCCCTCGAAGTCCTCGCCGCCAACAACATCGAAGTCCTCATCGACGAACACCTCGGTACACCCCGCCCCGTTCTCTCCCACGCTATCCTCACCCGCAACGCGAATCTCGACTTGCTCCACCGCTGCGACGGCATCGTCATCACCCCCTCCACAACCCTCCCGAAGACGGCGGCTTCAAATACAACCCGCCCTCCGGTGGCCCCGCCGACACCACCGCCACAAAGTGGATCGAAAATCGCGCCAACGAACTCATCGCCTCCGGCACCGACAATCCCGCCATCAAGCGAATCCCGTACAGTCGAGCGCTATCCGCCGACAAAACCTACCGCCACGACTACATCACCGCCTACGTCAACGACCTCGCCAACGTCATCGACTTCGCGCCCACTCAAAAACACCACACTAAAACTGGCCGTAGACCCGCTGGGAGGAGCCGGCGTTCACTACTGGCCCCGCATCGCCGAAAAGTGCCTCCCATCGTTACAAATTCTCAACCCCTACACCGACGAGACCTTCCGCTTCATGACCTGCGACTGGGACGGCCGCATCCGCATGGACTGCTCCAGCCCCTACGCAATGGCCTCCATGATTACGAACAAAGAAAAATACGACGTAGCCTTCGCCGCCGACACCGACCACGACCGCCACGGCATCGTCACCCGCACCGCCGGACTCCTCAACCCCAACCACTACCTCGCCGTCTGCATCCAGTACCTCTTCACCCATCGGCCCGAATGGTCAGAGAGGTCGGCGTCGGCAAGACCGCTCGTCTCCTCCTCCATCATCGATCGCGTCGCCAAAGGCCTCAACCGCCCCATGCTCGAAGTCCCCGTCGGCTTCAAGTGGTTCGTCGACGGCCTCATCGACGGCACCCTCGGCTTCGTCGGCGAAGAGTCCGCCGGCGCCACCTTCCTCCGCCGCAACGGCCACGTCTGGACCACCGACAAGGACGGCCTCATCCCCGGCCTGCTCGCCGCCGAGATGACCGCCGTGCACCGGCAAAGACCCCGGCCAGCTCTACGCCGAACTCACCGCCAAATACGGCAACCCCGTCTACGAGCGCATCGACGCCGCAGCCACCAAAGAACAAAAAGCCAAGCTGGCAAAACTCTCCCCCGCGCAGGTCACCGCCAAAGAACTCGCCGGCGAACCCATCACCGCCATCCTCACCGAAGCCCCCGGCAACCACGCCCCCATCGGCGGCCTCAAAGTCACCACCGAAAACGGCTGGTTCGCCGCCCGCCCCTCAGGCACCGAAGACGTCTACAAGATCTACGCCGAATCCTTCAAAGGCAAAGACCACCTCAAACAAATCCAGACCGAAGCCCAACAGTTAGTCAACAAGGCGATCGCCTGAGCGCTCTTCCCGCAACCGCTTCTCGCCCACCTTGTCGAAGGTAGCCTCCAGCAGCCGCTTCATCTTATCCGTCGCGCCGGTTATCGCCACGTCGATAGTCGCTGCGTTGTCAGTCACCGACACCGTCTTCGTTCCCTCGATGTGCGCTTGGATCACACACCGGTACTCGCGATCTCCACCTTTGCCGTCGTTCTCGTCGCTCAGATGAACCTCGACACGCGTCAGGTGGCTCTCAAAACGCTCGATCGCTCGTTCGACCTCACTCTCCACTGCGCTCGAAAGCTCCTGGTTCATCACAATGTGATTGTCGGTGGTGATAAAATCTTCATGCGCCCTCCATCTTCCCCGTTTGATCCCCATACGCCTTGAAGGAGACATAACCTCGCGAAAAACTCCGTCCTCACCCCGATAACAACGATTCCCCACCCGTTCTCACTTCCCATCCGGCATCTTCAAAAAATCCCCCACCCCAAGCGCCGACCGCGTAAACCGACGCCGAATAAATCGTCCCCTTGTAATAATCCACAAGATTAATCCTCACCCCCACCGACGACTGCCCCGGCCGCTGCGGTACCAGCTTCACTTCACCCTCCCCCTGCAACTCGTCCCCCACATAATTCTTCAGCATCTTCCCGTCATACACCGTCGTCACCCGATACCACTTCCCAAACGGATACCGCTTCTCACAATTCAGCAGCGCCTTGCTCTGCCCACCCGACGTTGCAAAGCTATCCAGACACCACTGCCCATCGCGAATCCGAATCTCAAACAGCATCCGCTCCTGCGGCACATCCTCCCCCGTCGCCGGATCGATCGACTGCAGATGAAAGATCCTCTGCTCCGCTCCACCATCCGCATCCGGCTTGAAGATCATCTCCCACGTCCACGTCTCCGCCCCCGCCAGCGGATGCACATCGACAAACAACGCATCGTCCACACCATTGAACGCAATCGCCTTCCCCATCGGCGTCTCAATCACCTTCGGATGCCCCAGCACCTTCGTCGCATGCCCACCCAAGCGATGCCGTGTTATCGAACCGCCAGGTCACCTGCTTCGCCGGTTCTTGTGAGCCAACAGTTATGCATGCAACCACCGCGAATATTGCCCAACCCAACGGTCGGGTGCCCCATTCATGCAGTCTCATCGCATGAGTGGGCCTTCGTGCGAAAGCACGAACCGCCCTACTCATCACCCACACGCCGCCTAGCCTTCAACAACACATCCACCGCCTCCGGCCGATCATCCCAGAAATCCAGCCTCACCCGTCCATCCGGCAACTGCGTCACCGTAGCCGGCTCCGCGCTCTCCGTGCAGTACCATCCACTCGGCAACACCACCGCATTCCGCGGACGCCCCAGGCTCCGGTCAAACACCAACTCATCGCCATCCAGCCGGTAACTCACCGGAGCCGTATAAGTCTCCGCAATCCGCAGCCGCAGCGTCTCTCCCGCCTTCACCGCAGCAGGAAACGGAATCACCACCACCCGATCCTTCGCATCCACTGTCTCGCCCGCATTAATCTTCGAGGCCATCATCTCCGCCCCGCTCATCTCCTGCGTCTTCAACTGCTCGCCCGTGTCCAGCACATAAGCCGAAGGATTACTCGCCACACTCCCCGTCCGCACCACATTCGCATACCCATTGATCCCCGGCACGCTTCTCCGTGTAGTCGTGATACAGGCTGAACGCATGCGTCTCCGGCTGCTGCAAAAAATAAACAATATCCCGGTCCTGATAAGCCCGCTCCGACAACCGAGCCCGCTCGCTCTCGCCCGCAAACGGAGACTCCCAGCTCTTCGCCGATGTCAACTCCTCCGGCATAGCCGCCGCTCCAGTCTGCGCATCCTTCACCGCCCGCAGCACCAGCGGAGCCTCACCCGTCCCAGCATGCATAAAGCTGATCGCGATCCTCCCATCCTTCTCCGTCCTGATCTGCGAAGGCACCGTCAACCCGACCACCTCATATCCCGCCGGCAACACCACCTTGTTGCGCCGAATCCCCAGCGGCCGATTGAACACAATCGCCTTCCCATCGACGTAGTAACTCTTCGCATCCTTATAAGTCTTCACAATCACCACGCGACCCTGTCCGTTCTCCGGAACAGGCCGCGCCAGCGTCACCTTGATGTAGTCCGTACCCTCATCCGCTCGCGCCATCAGCGGATCCTTCTTCGCCTCCGCCCCACTCACCACCGCAAACTCCAGCGGCTTCCCCGTCATCGCATCGACAACCGACTCATCGCTCGCAACACTCCCCTTGCGAATCGGGTTGTAGAAGTACTTCGCCCCCGCCGTAGTCGCCGTCACCTCGTAATAGATCTTGAAGCTCGCCGTCTCCGGAGCCAGCAACTCATACCGCGTGTACTCATCGGTCTCAGTCTGCGCTCCCGTAGCCGAAGGAAACACCACCCCATCCTTCACCGCTTGCGCCTCGCCGATCACGCAACCGCAAAGCGCCAGCCACACCGCTCCAGCAAAAGCCACTCTTTCAATGAACATGCCCCGAGCATACGACATCCACCCACGCAGCACCCAAACCGCGCTTACTCGTACCGCAGAGCCTCAATCGGGTCCAGGCTCGCCGCCTTCATCGCCGGAATCATCCCGCTCACCGTCCCCACAATCACCAGAATCACCGTAGCCACCAACACGCTATTCGGCGAAATGATCAGGTGAATATCTCCAGCGTCCGCATGCGATGCCAACGCGCTATAAAAAGTGATCTTGCCGATCCCCTTAGCCACTGCATACGCCAGCGCAATTCCACCCACGCCGCCAACCCCGGAGATCACCAGCGCCTCAGCTAAAAACTGCAACAGAATATGCCGTCTGCGCGCTCCCAGCGCCTTCTCCACTCCTATCTCGCGCGTCCTCTGCTGCACGCTCACCAGCATAATGTTCATCAAACCGATGCCCGCGATCCCCAGCGTCAACGCTCCAATAAACAACAACAGCACCTGCAGCCCCAGCGAAATAATCCGGAACTGCGTTAGCTGCTCCATGATGTTCGCCACAAAAACCGCACGCCGATCCGAAGGCCGGTATCCATGCGCCGCAGCCAGTGTTTTGCGCAGCGCTTGCTCCACCATCTTCGGATCGCCTTTGTAATCCATCCAGATGCCGTCGAGATACTTCGTATCCTTGATATCGCTCATCGTCGTAAACGGCACATTCACCGCGCGGTTGACATCGTTGTCGTCACCCTCCTGCATCTTGGGGGTCAACACGCCAATCACCTCAAAGGCCACACCGTTCAGCCGGATCTTCTCCCCAATCGGATACATCCCCGAAAACAGCTTCGTCTTGGCCTCCGAACCGATCACGGCAAAGTGCGCCCGCTGCTGCACGTCCGCTTCCGTCAGCAACCGCCCCTCGGCCAGCTCCATCTTCTGGATCGACTGTAGCTCCGGAGTAATCCCCGTAACATCCCATGTAAAGGTGTGCAGATCGTTCTGCACCGGCACCTGCTTATCCACAAACGGCGAGACCCGCATGACCCCCGGCACCGTCTCCTGGATTCGTTCCACATCATCCAGCGTGAACTGCACCTTCACGCCAGCCTTCTCACCACCAGCCTGTTCACTCGTGCGCCCGGGAAACACGCCGATCATGTTCGTTCCCCACTGCGCAAAGATATTCTCAAACGCCTGACCGAACCCCGCCCCATACGCCAGCAGCAGCACCACCGTCGCAATCCCCCACGCCATACCGATGACAGTAATCATCGTGCGCCGGCGATTGTGTCTCATCGCCTCCACTGCCTGTCCGAAGATATCGCTCAGCATCGTCCTTTTATTCCTTCCTGAGCGCTTCGACCGGCTCGAGTAAAGCCGCCTGCCGCGCCGGATACAGCCCCGCCACAATCCCGCAAAGCATCAGCGAACCCATCGCCATCGCCGCCGACCACGGCACCAGCCGCGGCGGATCGAATCCCATATCGTTATTCCCCACCACCGACCCCAGCGCTCCCATCAACGCCGCTGCCCCGCAAATCCCGATCACACCGCTCAATCCCGTCAGCGTCAAACCCTCAAGGAAAAACTGGAACAGAATGCTGCGATTCGTCGCTCCCAGGGCTTTCCGCAGCCCAATCTCCTTCGTCCTCTCGCTTACCGTCACCAGCATGATGTTGATAATTCCCACCGCACCCAGCGCGAGCGTCACAATCCCAACGCCGCCCAGAAAGATATCCATCGCAGTGAAAATCATCCCCACCATCCGGTTCGACTTGATGGTGTCCCACTCTTCAAACGCCTCTTTCGCCTTCGGATCGAACCCGTGCCGCGCGGCAATGATCTTGTGAACCTCAGCCTTGGCCGTCTCGTTCAAATCCTCAGTCCGCGGCTGATACTGAATCGACGTAATCGAGTCCGCAGGAATGTTGTCACCCGTCAGCGGAAAGAACTCCAGCATCGTCGGCAGCGGAATATAGACTCTCTGGTTGTCTCCGTCATTGTTCCCGCGCCCGATCTTTTCCGCTACACCAATTACCTGGAAACGGTACCCATTCAGCGTGATAAACGCGCCGAGCGAAGGATGCCCCGGGAACAGCAGCTTCTCCATCTTCTGTCCCAGCACAACCACTTGCCGGCGATGCGCCACATCATCCTGATTCAGAAATCTCCCCTGCGCGATCGGCAAATGCCGTATCTCCGGATAATTCAGTTCAACGCCCATCACCTGGCCGCCCGCGCTCGAAAACTCACTCACCTGTTTCAGATCGCTGCGCTGAATGATCGCCGTCACGTTCCGGACATCCGGAGCGCCCGCCCGAATCGCATTCGCATCGCTCACCGTCAGCTTGTAGGGATGCATTCCCACATGCTGCTCCGGCAGCACCGGAATATTCCCGCCCCAGATCATGATCACGTCAGTGCCCAGCTCAGCCAGCCCCCTCCGCTGGCCCGACCGGAACCCCTCGCCCAGCCCAACCAGCAGCAGCAGCGAAGCCACTCCCCACGCAATCCCGAACATTGTCAGGAACGAACGCAGCTTATTCGCCCCGATCGACCGAAATACCTGGGCCAGAATGTTGAACAGTGCGCGCATGTCAGTCCTTGGACGATGAAGTTCCATCATTCGTTACGCAGATGCGCCTCTTGTAGTTCCCTTAGTGTCAATGATTTCAGCCGCCCCCAAAATCCCCCAATCGTCCCCGATTCAGGCAGTTCAATCACCTCTTGCTTGTGCTTTCAGGAACAACGTACAATCCCTGCTCATCAGAACGTGTCACTTGTGCCGGGGCGACTGTGCGCATTGGTCTTCGGCCGGGAGAGGGATCCTCATGAGCCAAACCTTCGCCATCGGGATCGGTGGCGCAGCAGGTCAGGGAGTAGCGACGCCCGGCGACATTTTTGCGAAAATCTTCAGCCGCCGTGGGCTGCACCTGAATGCCTACAACGCCTACCAGTCGATCATTCGCGGCGGACATACTTTTCTCACCATTCGCACCGGCCCGGAACCAGTAACCAACATGGGCGACCGTCTCGATCTGCTGATTCCGCTGAATCAAGACACGATGAATCGCCATCTCGACCTGCTCACCGCCGGCGGCGCCTGTATCTACAACGAGGAGTCGATCAAGCCCGGAACAGCAGCGGCCGGCGTGCAACTCTGTCCGCTCCCCGTCTCCAAGCTGGCCGACATCTACGCGCAATAAAGTCGCCCAGAACACGCTGGCGATCGGCGCGGCCCTCAGCATGATGGGCATCGGCTTCGACGCGCTCGAGAGCGTGCTGCGCGAGCAGTTCCGCAAGAAGGAACGAAGCCGTCATCGCCGAAAACATCGCCATCGCGCGCGCCGGCTACGACTACGCCACGCCAGAACTTCAAGCCCTTCGCATGGCCGCTGCCGATGACGGACAACAAGTATGCCGTCCTCAGCGGCAACGCTGCGATGGCCATGGGCGGCGCGGCGGCAGGCGTCAAATTCTACTGCGCCTATCCCATGAGCCCGGCCACCGGAGTTCTCCACTGGATGGCCTCGCACGCGCGCCAGGCCGGAATCATGGTCCGCCAGCTGGAAGATGAAATCGCCGTCATCAACTGCGCCATCGGTGCGGCCAGGCCGGTGTCCGCTCCATGTGCGCGACCTCCGGCGGAGGCTTCGCGCTCATGACCGAAGGCCTGGGACTCTCCGCCATGATGAAATTCCCGTCGTCGTGATCGACTGTCAGCGTGCAGGTCCGTCCACCGGCGTGCCCACCAAAACCGAACAGGGCGACCTGTGGCAGATGCTCGGCGCAGCATTCGGCGACTATCCGCGCGTCATTGCCGCGCCGCTCGATATCGGCGATTGCTTCACGCTCATGCCGGAAATCTTCAACGTCACCGACCGCTTCCAGGTCCCGGCATCGTGCTCTGCGATCTGCTGCTCTCGGAAGGAAGACTGAGCGTCGATCCCAAGACCTCGACTTCAAACCGGAAATCGACCGCGGCGAGCTGATCACGCTCAAACGGCGAGCCGCACGAACGAGTACAAACGCTACAAGATCACCGACAGTGGCGTATCCCCGCGCGCCATCGCCGGAATCCCCGGCTTCACCCACATCGTCTCGAGCGACGAGCACGACGAAAACGGCGTGCTCATCAGCGACGAGTACACCAACGCCACCAAGCGCCGCGCCATGATGGATAAGCGCATGCGCAAGGTGCAGGGAATTGAGGCGATCCGTGCCTCCACCGCAACTCACAGGGCCCGCGGACGCCGACGTCACCCTGATCGGGTGGGGATCGACGCAGGGAGTCATTGAAGAAGCCCTGCGAGATCCTGCGCGAGCAGGGAATCACCGCCAATCAGTTGCAGATTCGCTGGCTGGTGCCTCTGCATGGCGACGCAATCGTCGACATCCTGAAGAATGCACGCCACACCATCATCGTGGAAAACAACTTCAGTGGGCAGTTCGCCCGCTACCTGCGAAGTGAGACCAGCTTCGTGCCCGATGGACACATTCGCAAATACGACGGAGAGCCGTTCATGCCGCACCACATCGTGGAAGCGGTAAAAGAACAACTCGCTGGCGACACACTTTCCATCCCAACGCACGAAATCATGGTCTAAAACTCTGGCTTGAACACGCAGGAAAATCCAAGGAGAATGGCGACAGATGTAACGGCTCCCAAGCAATTGGTAATGGCAGATCTCAAGGGCAGAGTCGATCCCGACTGGTGCCCCGGCTGCGGCGACTTCGGCGTGCTCGCCGCCGTGCAGAAGGCTCTGGTCGATCTGCAGATTCCCAAGCACGAAATCATGATCGTCAGCGGCATCGGCTGCTCCTCCAACCTTCCCGGCTTCATCAACACCTACGGCATGCACACGCTTCACGGCCGCTCATTGCCGGTTGCCACCGGCGTGAAGCTGGCCAACCACGCCCTGACCGTGCTCGTAACCGGCGGCGATGGCGATGGCTTCGGCATCGGCGCGGGCCACTTCGTGCACACCATGCGCCGCAACCTCGACCTCACCTACATCGTGATGGACAACCAGATCTACGGCCTCACCACCGGCCAAACCTCGCCCACCAGCCGCATCGGCATGAAGACCAAGAGCATGCCCTTCGGCAACGTCGAAGCACCCCTCAATCCCGTCTCCGCTGGCCCTCGCTGCCGGAGCCACCTTCGTCGCGCGCGGCTTCAGCGGCCGAACAGAAGCACCTCACCGAACTGATCAAGCAGGCCATCGAGCACAAGGGCTTCTCCTTCCTCGATGTCTTCAGCCCCTGCGTCACCTACAACAAGGACAACACCTTCCAGTGGTTCCGTCCCCGCGTCAAGAAGCTCGAAGACGACGCGGACTACGATTCCAGCAACTGGCTGACGGCCATGGAGAAGTCACTGATGTGGGGCGAAGAAATTCCCATCGGCCTCTTCTTCGAGCGCAACGACATCCCCACAGCGCACGATGCAGACCCCGTCCTGAAGTCAGGACCTCTCGTCCACCAAAACTCTCGCATCCCCGCCGATGTCGCCAAATCCTTCATCGACGAACTGATGTAAAAATTCGCTCGATTTAGAGTCGTCATTCTGAGCGGAGCGAAGAATCCCCGCATTTCGCCAAAAGTCGTAACACTCTACCCAATTAGAGTGGCTCGCCCTAAACCACCGTATTCTTCATTAAAGCCGGAACATCCGGATCAGCCTCGCACCGGGCGTCGAGTCCCAGCCTGCGCAAAAACGCACTCACCGCCGTCAGCGTCTCTTCCGAAGCCGCCGCCGGATGCAACACCCGCACCACGCCCCCACGAACCAACTCCCCCCGAACCGCCACGCACCGCTCCGGCCGATAAACACAAGAAGCCAGATCCGTAATACTCAGCGCATAACTAGGCGTACACAAAATCGTCTTCGGCGGAGCCATCCGGTCGATCATGCTGAAGATCTCCAGCTTCGACTCCAGCTCATCCGGCACAAAGTCCACCGCCACATCAGCCTCGCGCACGGCATCTTCAACCGTCGAAGCCAGACGCAGCCGCCCAGTCGCACCGAGGTCCGCATACTCCGCCTCAGCCTTGCGCAGCTTCGCCGGCATCACGTCTTCCAGCACAACGTCGAAGCCCGCCGCGGCGCACGCCAAAGCGAATCCCCGTCCCGCCGCACCGGCTCCGATCACCGCAACCGTACGAATCTCAAATGAAGACGGCCCGCGCTCGAGCCCGCCCGTCACTTCTTTCCCGAAACCGCCGTAATCACCGACTCATAGCTCGGCTCCGCGGACTTAATGTGGTCCGCCACGCGCTGGCGTTCGTCCTCGGTCAGCGACGGCAGTACAGCAAGAATCCGGCGCAGCGTCACCGAGATATCGTCGACGTAGTTCATGGTGCGGATGGCTTCGCCAGAAAGAGGCATGTCGTGTTGCTCCTAAATCAAAAGATCCTGAAGAATTTAGTCTTCCCTTCCAGTCTAAACGTTCACGCCGTGCTCTGCTCGCTTCGAAGCCGCCTCCATGGGTTTGCCGGCATCCTCACCCTCCAGCGGCTTCTCCCACCCATCCCGATCCGTCATCTCCATCAGCGCCGCCATCTGCATCGCAAAGTCCGGATGCAGCGCATCCTGCCCATATCGCCACGTCCAGTTCCCCGCCCCGGCCGACGGAGTATTCATCCTCGCCTCGCTCCCCAGGTGCAGCACATCCTGCATCGGAAAGATGCACAGATTCGCCACCGACCCCGCCGCCGCCCGAATCATCGCCCACACAATGTCGTCAGCGACCCTGATCGGCTGCAGATAGGTCTGCGCATGAGTCTTCTCCGCCGCAGTCGCATCCTCCTTCCACCATCCCAGCGTCGTATTGTTGTCATGCGTGCCCGTATACGCCACCGTGTTCGGCACATACCTGTGCGGCAGATACAAATGCGACCCGCGGTCCGAAAATCCAAACTGCAGAATCCGCATCCCCGGCATCCCAAAGTGTTCCCGCAGCTCATCCACCTCCGGCGTAATCAGCCCCAGGTCCTCGGCCACAAACGGAAGGTCCCCAAACACCTCCTTCAGCCGCTGGAACAACTCATGCCCCGGAGCCTTCACCCACTGCCCGTTCATCGCCGTCTCTTCGTCCGCCGCAATCGACCAGTAAGCCTCGAACCCGCGGAAGTGATCCAGCCGAATCATGTCATACAGCGTCAGCGTCCGCCGAATCCGCGCCACCCACCAGTCGAACCCGCGCTCCTTCAGCAACGCCCCACTTGTAAAGCGGATTGCCCCACCTCTGCCCCGTCGCCGAAAAATAATCCGGCGGCACGCCCGACACCCGCACCGGCTTCCGCTCCTCGTCCAGCTCGAAGAACTCCGGATGCGTCCACACATCCGCGCTGTCGTAGTTCACAAAGATCGCCACATCGCCCAGAATGCGAACGTTCCGCTCCCCGCAGTACGCACGCAGCGCGCACCACTGCTCGTCGAAGAAGAACTGGATCACCTGCTCGATCGCCAGCTCGCGGCCATGTTCGTTCAGCAGCCCGCGTCAGCGCGTCATGCTTGCCGCTGCGCATACTTCCCGGCCACTCGTTCCAGCTTGCATAGCCGAACTGCCGTCGCAGCACGTTGAACATCGCATAGTCCGGCAGCCAGCTCATATTGTCCTGGCAGAACCTCTGGAACCGCACCCGCGCTCATCGTCCGCGCACGATCCAGAAAATTCGCCGCCGCCTCTTCAATCAGCGGCAGCTTCAGCTCGCCGCCGCCCCAAAGTCCGCCGGCCCTTCATGCCCCGGCAGCCCGTTCAATCCGCTCCGCCGCGATCCACCCATCGCGCACCAGCCGCTCCAGGCTGATCAGCACCGGATTCCCCGCAAACGCCGACAGCGCCGAGTACGGCGAACTCCCATACCCCGTCGGACTCAGCGGCAGCACCTGCCACAGCCGCTGCTTCGCCGCCGCCAGAAAGTCCACAAACTCATACGCCGCCGGCCCAAAGTCCCCCACGCCGCCATACGACGGCAGCGAAGTCACATGCAGCAGCACTCCAGACATCCGCTCCTGATTACTCGCTTCCCCACTCATCAACCCTCCCGTTCCATTCACCGGTTCCATGCAACCTTGGATGCCCAAATCATACGTCGTCGCCGCCAATACGGTGTGATACGATTCGCCCAACCGCAAATCACCTATAACCAACAGAGGTTCCTGTGACCGAGATAGCTCTGTCCCGCAAGCCGTACTTGTCCCTGGCTGTTCTACTGCTGCCCCTCTCCACATGTCTCGCTCAGCCCGCGACAAACGCTGATCTCGTCCTAATCAACGGAACCATCCTCACCGTCGACGCCAAAGACTCCATCGCCGAAGCCCTTGCCATCCGCAACGGCACAATCATCGCTGTCGGCTCCAAACAACAGATTCTCGCCCTCACTGACGCCCACACGAAAATCCTCGACCTCCACGGCAGAACCGCCACTCCCGGACTCATCGACACGCATGGTCACTATCAGGATGGCGGCGTCGACGTGCTCTACAACATCGAGCTGACCGACGCTACCAGCGTCGCCGAGATCGTCCGCCGGGTCCAGGCCCGAGCCGCAACCACCAAACCCGGCGAATGGATCCTCGGCTCCGGTTGGGACGAGGGCAAGCTGACCGAAAACCGCTACGTCTACGCCTCCGACCTCGACAAAGTCTCCCCCAACAATCCCGTCTGGCTGCAAAACATAACCGGCCACTACTCTGCGGTCAACAGCTACGCCCTGCGCCTCGCCCACATCACCGCCGAGACCAAAGACCCGCCCGCAGGCACAATCGACCGCGACGCCCACGGAGTCCCGACAGGCGTTCTCAAAGAGCAGGCGAACGTCGCAATGCTGGCGCTCATCCCTCCACCCTCCATCGACCATCGCAAGCAAGGCATCCTCAAAAGCATCGACAACCTTCACCATGAAGGTATGACCTCCATCAAGGAGATAGGCAGCCCCAGCACATGGACCGCCTACAAGGAACTACTTGCCGAAGGAAAGCTCGACGAACGAGTCTGCATGCTCTGGCGCGCCGACAACTCACTCGAAACCGCAAAGGCAGCGCTCGCCGAGATCCAGAAGAACCCCCATCCGCCCCAATCCCTCGGCGACGGAAAACTGGTCGCCTGTGGCGCCAAAATCTTCATGGACGGCAGCACCGCCGCCCGTACCGCATGGGTCTACGAACCCTGGCACAAAAACTTCACCCAAATCGACGAAGGCAACGTCGGCTATCCCAACATGGACCCCGAGGTCTACCGCCAGATGGTGCGCCTCTTCCACCAGGCCGGCGTCTCCGTCGGAACCCACGCCATCGGCGACCGCGCCATCGATTGGGTCGTCGACACCTACGCCCTCGTCCTCGAAGAAAAACCCACCCCCGGCCTCCGCCACACCATCATCCACGCCTATCTGCCAACACCCCACGCCGTCACAACGATGGCAGCCCTGCAGAAGCAATACGACGCCGGATACCCCGAGCTCCAGCCCGGCTTCCTCTGGTTCATCGGCAAGACAATCTCCGCCAGCCTGGGCCCCGACCGCGTCCCCCGCACCATGCCCCTCAAAACCTACCTCGACAACGGCGTCCGCTGGGGCGGTGGCTCCGATTACTACGTCACTCCTTACGCAGCACGCTACGGTCTCTGGGCCTCAATCGAACGCGAGACCCTCGCCGGAACCCATCCCTTCGGCATCTCCGAAGCAGTCGACATCCACACTGCCCTGCGCTCCTACACCGCCTGGGCCGCCCCACTCCTCTTTCTGGAAAAGGAGGTTGGCACGTTGGAACCCGGCAAGCGAGCCGACATCGCCATCTGGGACAGCAACCTCTACACCATCCCCTCACGAAAAACTCAAAGACATCAAATGCGAAATGACCCTCTTCGAAGGCAAAATAGTCTACAAAGACGACCACACGCTCGTCACATCAGAACCGGCAAAGAACCACCCTTGACTCCAAGCCCAGGTCCACAAAATAAATACCCCAGAGCCGAAGGCCCTGGGGTATTTGCTTAAAACAAGCTGACCGCTACAAGCCAACTCGCTAGTTCCCAACCGGCAACCCAGGTTCAGCCGCCTTCTTCGAGTACCGAACTGCGCCGCCCTTCTCATACTTCTGCGTCAGCTCGCCAATGTAGATCCGGAAGATCTCATCGCGCTGCTGGTTCAACAAGCCTTCCTTCGTTGCGGCGAAGTTCTTAGCAATATCCTCCGCCGTAGGCTCCTGCTTATCGACTACGCTCAGAACCACTCCCGAGCGGCCAGTGTTGATCGGCCCCGAGATCGCGCCCTTCGCCAGCGTGAACGCAACCGCTCCCGGCCCGCTCATCGACCCGAGTTCCGGCACCTGCGCATCCTTGCCCACCAGGTCGCTCGTCTTGACCGGCAGATTCATCTCCTTCGCAGCCTTCTGCAGATCGTTCAGTACCTTCGCACGATCTTCCAGCTTCTTTAGCTCCGCATTCATCAGCTGTGGAACCTGCTGCTCGCGATAATCCTCAAGAACATGCGCCTTGTAGCTCGCAAAGTCCGGAGCATGCGCCGGCTTCACATCCACCACTTGAAACACCGCATATCCCTCGCCCGTCGAAACCGAAGCCGGATCTGCTCCCTTCACTACAGCAAACGCCTGAGTCAGCATCGCCGACCCATCCGGCAGCCCGGCGATCACGCCATCCTTCGCCAGATAATCCGTCGTTACGACATGCAGCCCCTTCGCCGCAGCAGCCTTCTCCAGTCCAATCTTCTTCGCATCCGCAGCCAGCGTCGAAGCGAACGTCTGCTCCGCCGCACCCGCCCTCTGCTGCTCGAGCACCGGCACAATCTCCGACTTCACCTCAGCCACCGGTTTCACATGCGCCGGCTGCTTCTCTTCCGTCTGAATAATGTGGTACCCAAACTGCGACTTCACCACATCCGAAGTCTGCCCCGGATTCAAAGCCATTGCCGCCTTCGCATAAGCCGGATCAAGCCCGCTAGTCGGATACATCGGCAGCTCTCCGCCCTGCGTCTTGCTCCCCGGGTCATCCGAGTTCTTGCTCGCCAGATCCGCAAAGCTCGCGCCGCCCTTGATCTGCTTCAGCAAATCCTCGGCCTTTGCCTTCGCCGCCGCATCGGTCTTCGCATCCGCACCCGCAGGAACCGCAATCAAAATATGCCGCGTCTTCACCTGCTCCTTCACCGAATACTGATCTTTATGCGCGTTGTAGTAAGCCAGCACATCCGCGTCCGAAACCACCGGTTTCCCACCCGGAAGATTCGAAGCATCGAACGCCGCATACTGAATCTTCCGCGTCTCCGGAACCGCCGACGCGTAACGCGCGGCATTCGCCTTGAAGAACGCCTCCAACTCCGCGTCCGAAGGATTGATTCCCTTCCGCACATCGTCGGCCGAGACCACCACATAGTCGAACTTCACCTTCGTGCCATCCTTCAGATAAGCAGCTTTCACTGCGCTATCCGAAACCGTCACGCCACCGGTGATCAGCGCCTGCAAGCGATTCAGTTCCATGTCGCTCTTCACCTGCGACTCGAAATCCGCCCGGCTCAACTGCCCGCCGAATGCATTCTGCACAAAATTGATATAGGCGTCGTCGCCAATGTAATTGCCATTAGGAAACAGATACTGCGCAAACACTCCGGTCCGCAGTTCATTGCGCAGATCGTCGTCGCTCACCTGCAGATTCAGCCGGTCGGCCTCATGCTTCAGGATCGCGCGCTGCACCAGGATCTGTCCTGCCCGCGGCACCAGGTACGGCATAAACTGCTCCGGCAGATGCTGCTGCTGCAGTTGCCGCGCCGCCATCTGGTTCACCTCAACCGTCCGGATCGGCGTGCTCTCACCGAACACCCGGCCAAAGGGCCCTGGCTCCTTCACGGTCGCAAACACCGTCGCATCGTTCGTGCTGGCGTTGTCGAAGATGCCCGGCACCAGGGTAATCACCATCGTTACGGCGGCGAATCCAATAATGACCGCGAACAGCCACTTCATCAGGCGGGAGTCTTGCTGCAGAAGACGAATCATGCGTTGTTTAGAACCTTCACTTTGCGTTAGAGCGGTCTCCCTGGCGGAAGACCGGCACATGCCCGGGATTTTGCATAACCGCGCAGGCAGCGTCCCTTATTAGACGCACACCAAGCCGATTGGCAGGGCAAGCTACCAGTATAAATCACCCGTCGCCCCAAATTCACCTCCCGCAGTAATCCGTCTCTGGTGAGAACGTAATCCCGCGTTCTTACCAAAGAAGGCTCTTCGCAACCTTTCATCAGCGAAGCTACTCCACCCTCAACCCAATCATGCCGATTGACATCATTTCTCTGGGCCTGCGCCCAGCCCCGTGATATAGATAGCTTCCATCAAACTTTGTCCAATAGGAAGTGCGTCTAACTTTTTCCTTGGGAACGCTTCATCTCATAATCCAGCGTCAGGCAGTGTCTCTCCGCACGAAGGACAAGAATGCCAAAAACCGTCACTGCCCAACGTTCCTTGGCGCTGATTCTGTTTGTCCTTCTTGCCTGCGTCCTCTCCGCTAGCCACGTACGCGCACGAAACGTATCCGGCTCCGCCACAGC
This sequence comes from uncultured Acidobacteriaceae bacterium, assembly GCA_963802695.1. Classification (GTDB taxonomy): domain Bacteria; phylum Acidobacteriota; class Terriglobia; order Terriglobales; family Acidobacteriaceae; genus Edaphobacter. Next base: position 13,473 of record CAWDJN010000003.1, on the reverse strand, counting down.
AGACACCATGCCTGCCTTCGACGCCCCCAATCCCGAATCCCCCCTCCCTCAACTAATCCGGCCGCTCCACCCACGCCAGCATCACAGGAACCGTACCTCGATATCAACGACGGGGCAGTCCCCAACGCTCAAGTTGCCCTCTTTGAAAGTCCAGACGGCTGGCCGCCCCGTCGAAACCGCAGACATCTCCGGCTTCGTTCTCGGTTCATCAATCTCGCCGGCTGGCCGCCCTTTCCAAACGGTCCGGAAAGAAAATCATCTGCGGCTCGCGGATGTCTCGAACCTCGTCTGACATTCCACGAGATCTACCCTCCTATGTACGAGGCAGAAAAATACCAGCTCCCCAGGATCGTTCTGACCCCGAGTTGCAGATCTTGCCGAAAGTCGAAGCTGAACGTCACCGTCACCCAAGACCGGCGTCGCCGAAGAACAGGTCGACTGCCCAGATCAAGCAACGCATCATCGGCATCTTCCCAAACTTCTACACCAGCTTCATCCGGGACGCGATCGCCGGATCTCACCGCCCCGCAAAAATTTCGCCTCGGCCTTTCGCTCCGCCACCGACGTCGACTCCTTGCCAACAACGCCGAATCCTCGCCGACGTAACCAGCAAGTCGAGCAACTCCTAACTCCGGCTACGGACAGCGCGCTCAGCGCGATACGCAGCGAACGCTATGGCGCCGACTACGCCGACCTCTTCATCGTGCCATCGTGATCGACGGCGGCCGTCGCTACCTGCACGTCTTTCATCAGGACCCGCGCTTGACTTCTATCAAGGCACCGGATACCATCCGTTCCCGCGCCTGGCATGCCGTCTCCTCGGCGGTCGTCTGTCGTGGCGATAACGGCCGCCTTCAATTCAACTACTCCCATTTCCTCGGAAACCTCGCCGCCGGAGCCATCTCCAACCTCTACCGTCCCGATCAAGACCGCGGTGCCGTCCTTGTCATCGACAATGCGCTCCTCCACACCGCCGCCCTAGCTGGTGCGGACCTCGCCCGCGAGTTCGCCTTCCGCCGCATCACCACCAAAGTCCCTACGTACGGCATTGGCAAACCCCAACCCTCGCCACTCAGTTCGAAGCCCTGATTCTCTTCTGGTTGTCTTCCCCCGCAAACTCATCACTCCCGATACCCAGCTTGCCGACCTCGCGTCTCCTCCAAAAGCAGTCGGTAAAGCATGTCCCGCATCGCTGCCGCCACTCCTGCAACGATATACCGAGCAATATCTGCTCCGACAGCGCAACCAGATAATCAGCCACGGTCCAGTAATGCATTTAGCCTTGAATCCCCGCATGCAGAGCGACATCGCAAACACTCTCCAGCCCGAAGTGCGGCTACGCGAGCCAGCATCGTCATGAAACTCCGCTTGCGAGCACAGCCGCCCATATCCGCCTACGAAGGAAACGCATTACCTCGCCGCTCGAATAAAATCCCACAACCAGCATGCAGCCCCACGTCTTCGAATAGTTGCGCTGCCGCACAAACATCTGCTGCAGCGGCAACAGACACCAATCACCGCCACAAACATGCGATCGACTACATCCGGCCAGCGAGATCCATCAGCGCACCCAGCTTGGCCAGCAGTCAGGCGGAAACGACCGCGCCGCTCATCGCTCTCATCCCACGAACAATCGCTTCAGACACGGCGAGCCAAGCAGCAGCCACTTGAAGGTTCCCACCCGAGTGCCAGACGCACGGCACCCAGCAGAACTCCGCCCTGCGCACAGCTCCTCGCAATCGCAGATTCCGCGTTCGGGCGCATAACTCCTCCGTGGTCACCAGCACGCGCGACTGCTCAAAAAGATTCCTGGGAGCCCGTTGCATGCGCCAAACCGCAGACATACGGACCCCCAACTCCTCCAGCTTCGCCGGCAAACGGCTCGAACCCGACAAAATTTACTCATCGTCGAGACTATTGCGCCTTCAACGAAGCCATGTCGATCGAAAACCGGTACTTCACATCGGCCTTCAGCAACCGGTCATACGCCTCGTTCACCTTCTGGATCGGAATCACCTCAACATCCGCCGTAATGTTGTGCTTCCCACAGAAATCCAGCATCTCCTGCGTCTCCTTTATCCCGCCAATCAGCGAACCGGACAGACTCCGCCGCGCAAAGATAAGGCCGAACGAAGACACCGGCATAGGCTTCTCCGGAGCACCGACAAGCGTAAGATTTCCATCGCGGCGCAACAGGCCGATCAGCGCATTCATATCGTGATCCGCCGAGACGCAGTCGAGGATGAAGTCGAAACTACCGGCATGCTTTGCCATCTCGTCAGCATTCTTGGAGATGACAACCTCGTCAGCTCCCAGTCGGATCGCATCGTCCTTCTTGTTCGGTGACGTAGTGAAGAGAACGGTATGGGCCCCAAGCGCATGGGCAAACTTCACGCCCATATGCCCCAGCCCGCCCAGCCCGACAACTCCAACCTTCTTGCCCTTCGTCACTCCCCAATGTCGCATCGGCGAGTAAGTCGTAATCCCGGCACAAAGCAGCGGCGCTGTCCCCGCCAGATCGAGGTTTGTCGGAACCTTCAGCACAAACCTCTCCGTCACCACAATGCTCTCCGAATACCCGCCATATGTAACTCCGCCCGAGCGCTTGTCAGGAAAGTTGTAAGTCAGCGTGAAGTTCGGGCAGAACTGCTCCAGCCCCTCCTTGCACTCCTTGCAAGTCCCATCCGAATCGACCATACATCCAACCGCAGCAAGATCCCCAACCTTGAACTTCGTAACCCCCGGCCCCACCTTCGTCACGCGCCCCACAATCTCATGGCCCGGCACACACGGATACACCGTAGGCATCACCCCACTCCATTCGTTCCGCACCTGGTGCAGATCGGAGTGACAGATGCCGCAGAACAAAATCTCTATCTGCACATCCTTCTCGGTTGGATCGCGCCGCGCGATCGTAGTGGATGCAAGCGGCGAAGTCTGGCTGGCAGCGGAGTAAGCTTTTGCGTTATACATGGCTCAAATCTAGCCCTCCAATGTTAACGGCGCTATGCAAAACACGCCATTCTCCATGCAGAATACGCCATCCTGAACCATGCGTTCACTTACCGGCACTTTGCTTCAAATAAGCAATCAGGTCCTTCCGCTCCTCCGGCCGGGTAACGAGAAAATCCATATCATTACCTGGAAGAAAAGCGTCGGGATCGGCAAGCCACCTCTCGAGCGTCTGCTCATCCCACACAACATGAGCCTTCCTCAGCGCAGCCGAATAGGGAAATCCTTCAATCGCTCCCGCCGTGCGTCCATACACCGTCCGCAGCCTCGGCCCTCCCCTGTCGTTATCAAGCGCATGACATCCCGTGCAACGCCTCTCGAACAAAACTTTGCCACGATCCGCACCATCCTCACCGTCCGCCTTTGCCGCCGAGTGAACGACGATCAGAGAAGGAGCGTGGACCCATTCGCTCAAGACCTCCGCATCGCTCTCCGTAATGCGCGAGCCCCAATGAAGCATTCGATATTGAATCAGCGGCATCTCCCGCTTCTTCGTCTGCTGCACGATCTCAGTCGCGAAAGCCTCCCGCTCATCCGGCGTATAGCTATCCCATCGGGAAAGGTCCATCCGCTTCCGCCCCTCCACAATATCCCGCTCCATCAGCCACGATACTGGCGCAAACCGGCCGTAGAGTGGAGTCCTCGTCTCCATCGAATGGCAGTCAGCGCACTTCGTAACCAGCAACTCCCGCACCTCGGCCGGAATCGCCGCATGCTCCAGAAGAGGCCCCCGCGCAGTCTCCGCCCGATAGAGCCCCGCGTCCCCGAAGGGATGAACGCGCGCCATCAGGCCGGAGACCACCAGCGCAAAAGCCGCAACCAACACAACCTTATGCGCCGGCCTCATCCCTTCTGCTCCAGCGACGAATCAACCACCGCCAGCGACCCGCGCTTTCCGACATACTTCACCTCCGTCACCCCAAGCACGCTCTTCAACTTGCCTGCCGGCACCACCATCGGCCCGGCGCTCGGAGCCTTACCCGGTGCCGGTTGCGGAAACGCAGTCGACGTCGCCGTATGAAACGAGACATTCCCCTCCACCTTCTGCACCACTTGGTGGATATGCCCATTCAGCACAGTAACGGAGCCGAAGCGTTTGAGGTAGGAGAGCGCTTCAGCTCCGTCCTTCGTTCCCCAACCCCACTCCGGATAAACCATCCACAGCGGGATGTGGGCGAAGACCACAATCGGCGTCGAGGCCGAACGCGACGCCACATCTTTCTTCATCCAACTCAACTGGTCCGCTCCCAGACCACCCATCGCATCCACCTGCAGCGAGTTGTTCAGCCCGATAAAGTGCACGCCTTTATGATCGAAGCTGTACCAGCCCGTCCCCTGCGTCCCCTTCCCGAATCGCTCCATATACAGCGCGCCATCGTCTGTAGCCGTGTCATGCTCGCCCGGAACATAGTGCACCTCGCCCACACGCGAACCCCTGATAATCTGCTGCGCCGTATCAAACTCCGAAGCCTTCGCCGATTGCGTGATATCCCCCGTGTGCAGCATGAAGTCCGGCGTCGCCGGCATCGCATCAATCTTGTCGATCGCCACCTTCAGCGTCCCCGCAACATCCTGGTTCGCTGCTTTGTTAAATCCAATATGGCTGTCGCTGATCTGCACAAAACTGAAATCTGACGAAGCGGGCGTCCTTCCCGCACCTCCCGGTGAAGCAGCAAAAAGCTTCGAAGTAGGCACGCCACCCGCCATGGTCCACAGCAGCCCCGTACCTGCCCATGCCATACAACTAAGAAAGTTTCTGCGGTCAATACCATCATTCTGTTGCTCTTTCAGCTCAGAGCTGGCATCGGGGTCACCGGACTGCGCAGCCTGTATAGTGTTGTGCGTATCATCCATCGTTGAATCCTCCACTCATCCAAACTGAGCGCGTCGAAATTTATTCCACGCTGCACGGAATAATTTCTGCGCCGCCCAGTTCTCATCCGTGGAAAGATAAAAATGAAGCAAGGTCACCCTTGACAGATGGCTCTCTTGCCCTGGAAGCGCGCGGCTCCCACAACCAGTCCCCAGACACGCACGTTTGAGGACCTCGCTCTCCCATTGCTTCCATCGCTCTACAACGTCGCCGTGTGGCTTGCCCGCAACTCTGCCGACGCAGAGGACCTCGTGCAGGAAACATTCCTGAAAAGTCTGCGCGCCTTCGATACCTTCGAACCCAACACCAACTTCAAAGCCTGGATCTTCCGCATCCTCAGAAACACCTATCTCACCTCACGCAGCGGCCTCGCTGCCAGACGCACCGTAGCTCTCGAAGAGGAGCTCGAAGCCCACGACGACTCCGGCCCACGCCTCTATCCCGAAGCCGCCATCGACCATCACACTCCCGAGCTCAACCTGATGCGTCTCAGCGATCAAGCCGCACTTCAAGCCGCGATGGAAACCCTCCCCTCCCCTCTCCTCGAAGTCCTCCTCCTCTGCGACGTCGAGGAGATGAAGTACAAAGAGATCGCCTCCGTCCTCGAGATACCCATCGGCACCGTCATGTCACGAATCGCCCGCGCCCGCACAGCCTTGCGCCAAAACCTTCAGCCCCACGCAACTCCCGCACGCAGCTCAAGCGAAAAGGGGACACGCCTATGAGCGATCACCTCACATCCACCATCCTGAATGCCCTCGCCGACGGAGAACTCTCCACCGACCAGCTCGCTCTCGCAAACCGCCATCTCGCCGACTGCCCCCACTGCACCTCAACCGCCCTCACCCAGAGTCTTCTCAAGTCCGCCACCGCCAGAGCCGGCCAGCGATACGCCCTGCCCGCCGGCCTGCAACAGCGCCTCACAAATCTATCCACGCAAGAATCCTCACGCCCCACACCATCGCCCCAGATACCCGCGAGCCCCGTCCGAACCCTTAGCTCCTGGGGCTGGGCGGCCGCGCTCGCCGCAGTTCTGCTCTCAGCGACCCTGTTCCTCTCCCAACGCAACACTCAGCAAGCGTCCGTCAACGCCGCACTCACAACCGAAGTCTCCGATCTCCACATCGCCACGCTCGCCGCCAACGCCCCACCGGAGGTCCTCTCCTCGGACCGCCACACCGTGAAGCCCTGGTTTCAGGGAAAGATCCCCTTCAGCTTCAATCTACCGACAAACCTCCCCCCAGACACCACCCTCGACGGCGCCAATCTCACCTATCTCCGCAACCAGCCCACCGCTCAGCTTCTCTTCAGCATCGGCAAGCATCGCGTCTCCGTCTTCCTCCAGCAAACAACCAACCCACCCCTGCCAACCCGCCTCCTCGCCGATCACTCCGGCTTCCACGTAGCCGAATTCCGCACCGGAAATCTCGACGCCGTAGCCATCAGCGACGTGGACCCCTCCCGCCTCTCCAGTCTCGCCGAACTCATCGCGCAAGCCCAATCCACAACACCTGAACAGCCAAAGTAGCGGATTGGCACCTCCCATCGCGCGCCGAAGTATACTTTCCGACAGCGAGCCGTAGCGACTCTTATGTCCTCAAAACTCAAACCTACGGTAGCGCTCTTCCTCCTGTGCCTTCTATCGCGCCTCTTGGTAGCCCAGGGACTAAGCCCAAGAGCCTACGTCATCTCGCCCATCCACTCCAACGCCGTCACCCTCACCTACACCCTTCAGGACGGAAACATCGTCTTCGACGCATCCGTCCCCATCACCGGCTCGACAGGCAGAATCGGCACCGAGACCGCGACTCTCTTTCACTCCTTCAACTTCTTCAGCCGCTCCGCCAACATCAACATCTCCCTCCCATACTCCGTTGGCCACTTCCAGGCCACCGTCAACGACGAACCACTCAAGCTCTATCGTTCCGGCCTGAACTCCACAACCGTCCGCCTCTCTGCTAATCTCTTCGGCGCCCCCGCTATGGCGCCCGCCGAATACATGAAGTGGCATCAAAAACTAATCATCGGCGCAAGCATCACCGTAGCCACCGAAACCGGCCAGTACGACGGAAGGCGTCTCATCAATATCGGAAACAATCGCTGGGCCTTCAAGCCGGAGATCGGCCTCTCCCGCCGCTGGAACAAGTGGCTCCTCGACGTCTATGGCGCCGTCTGGTTCTTCACCCCGAACGATAATTTCTTTTCCACCGCACCCGGCTCCACAGGACCCAACCGTCAAACCCAGGAACCGATGGGCGCTGTCGAGACCCATCTAAGCTACGACGCCAAGCCACGCCTCTGGTTCTCCCTCGACGGCAACTACTGGTACGGTGGAGAGACCAGCCTCAATGGTGTCCCCACTCCCACCACCCTTCAGGCAAACTCCCGCATCGGAGCCACCGCCTCCGTTCCCATCACCAAGCATCAATCCCTCAAATTCAGTTACAGCACCGGCACCTACACCACCTTCGGCGGAGACTACCAAACAGTCTCCGCCGCCTGGCAATACTCCTGGCTAGGCCGTCCAAACTAACCCGCGAAATCGCGAGCCTCCTTTACCTCAACGCTTAGGAGCAAGCGACCGCGATATCACTGGATGGTAATGGGCTGGGCCGCCGACGGTGTAGCGGAGCATGAACTCTCAGTTGCGGTATAGGTGGGCGACGCTCCTGCAGATTGCAAGGTACATTGCTGTGCGATACTCGGCGTTGATATCCCCGCCTCCTGACAGACTGCTCCATTCATTGTCAGGGTAAAAGGCTCAGGGCTAGTCCAATAGATAGTCTTGTTCAGACTGCCGGTTACTGGTGGGGCCACCGTCACGTTCGAACCGCTACTGTTATCGCATTTGACACCGTAAACCATTGCTCGACTACTTAATGCCTGCAACCCTTGAGAAGCTATCGCCCCGACAGCGGCCGCCCCAGTAGCAGCGGGCGCCCCAGCAGCCGTCTCAGCTCCCAGGTGAAGCGCCGCGACCTTTGCTCTATGATCTTCGATTGGCGAGAAACCAAAGAAACGAGCGATACGTACGACTATACGATCGAACAATTGGAGCAACAGTTGAATCGATCGGACCGCACCGGTCGAACTACCCGGCCCTACCCCTGGATCGGGACAGTTGGCAGTTCCAGTGCACTCGTACAGATAGACGCCCGGCCCGACCGATGGCTTAACGCGACAGATATTGTTGCTTGTCAGATCACATAGCGTACTACTGTCCTGATCGAATTTGATCGTCAGTGTCTTTTGGCCGTATGGTGTCCAATCAATCATGTCCCCAACCTCAGGACTAACGTTGACGTCGCCCCAGGGCATCACTGTTAAGTGAATATAGTTGCGATGGTTCGCCGCTTCTATCGCGCCGCCGACCAGAATGCCGACAAGGAGAGAAACGAGACAGAGAGTAGTACCTCTTCGGTTGCTAAGCATTAGTGTTTGTCCTTTCTAACTCAACCTAGAAACGTCCTACAGCCCGGGAACGGGTTTTTGATTCCGAATCTTTGCCAGCCTCGACAAATACCGAGGGTCTTTTCGAATATCTTTCAGATCCAACGCGAGGTCGACCTCAACAGGCGACAGACCTCTGTCCATGCAAGACAGCAGCAGCTTAAGAGCATCTTCCTTTCGGCCAAGCAACACCAATGCCTGAACAATCGAGAATTGCGACTCTACGTCCTTCGCACCTTGAGCATCGGCATTCTTCAGGTCTGCTTCCGCATGAGCAGCATCGCCGATCTTCGCATGATAGAAAGCAAGCGTCGCCCACGAGGCACCGCTTCGCGGATTGATCGCCAGGCTTTGTGACAGCAAATTCGCTGCCTTCGTATAGTTCTCCTGCACCTTGGAGGGTTGGCCGAGCACTGCGTAGCAATCTCCGATATTTCTCCAGATCAGGTGGCTCTTAGGATTGAGTTTTGCCGCGTACTCATAGTTATGGAGAGAATCCTCGTACTTTCCGTCGCTGAATGCGATATCTCCGAGAGCGAGATAGGCAATATCAGTCGGGCCCCGCTCAAGGCTGCGATTGCAGGCAGCTATCGCTTCATCGCGCTTTCCAAGTTCCAGATACATCGTGCCGAGATTGGCCAGCGGTAACGCCACCTTCGGTGCCGCCGTTCGCTCCAGCGTCAAACGCATCTGCCGCTTCCTTGTATTTCGCCTCCCGCGAGAGTATCCAACCAAGTTCGTTGTACGCCGGCCAATAATTAGGCCGGTCCCTCAAAATCTCGTTGTAAACCTGCTCTGCTTCCGGCCACTTATTTGTATTCCGAAGGGCCTGCGCTTTGTAGAGGAGAGCTTCAGGATTTCCAGGATCGACACTGAGAGATTTGGAAAAATAGTCGAACGCCTCCTTGTTCTTGCCGGAATAGAGCAACACCAGCGCCTGACTAAGAAGACCCTTCGCCGAACTGGGATTGTAGCGAACCGAAAGCGCCGCGTTGCTCTGCGCGAGCCGGAGTTTGGCCGGTTCGCCATCTCGAATGTATTGCCTCGTATAAACCATGGACAACTTCGCATAACCAAGCGCAAAATGCGGATCCATATCGAGAGCCTGTTGGTACTTAAACGCTGCTGCTTCCAGGCCCACACCATTCGGCTCGTTTGCAAGTTGTTCTGCCTCGCTGAATACTCGAAACACGTCGGGAGAGATCTGCCTCAGTTCATCTGGATCTTTTAACTGTGTCTCATGGACCGGAAGAGCGAGAAGCCTCGCCGCTGTTTCCGAAGCTTTGTCAGCCAGCGTACTAATCTCCGTCGAAAGGCACGATATCCGCGCCTTCCGAAGTATGCGTTGCGTCGCCGCCTCTAGCACCTGTAGGCTGAGCGCGATCTTTGATCCCAGCGTCTGAAGTGAGGCCGCAAGAACGAGATTGGCGCCCAATGCGCTCACAGATTCGGAGGGAGCTGTGAGCGAAGTACTGCTCGCCGGCAAGTCATTGGAGGTGATAATCAACAAGTCTTTCACCGAGGCTTCAGCACGAGCGAGCCGAGACCCTATCGAACTAAGAATCGTAGAAACAACTGCGGAGAGATCGCTGACATCGCTCACCGGCCAGGCCATCAAAGCGACCGAACGCTTTTGCGGAAGCGGTTCAAACGCAAATCGTAGATCGGCCCAATCCAGCCATATTCCTCCGGCGAGCGCCGCGGTTGCACTTGCTCCAAGCGCTATTACGGATCTGCGCGAGAGGTGCGGTGGATTGATCGAAAGACGTCGACTCGACTGGCCAACGGGACTAAGCGATCCGACCGCCTCGTCAATGCTTCGGTACCGACGGGACACATTCGTCTCTAGACAACCCTCAATCAGCGCTTTCCACTCCGGAGGGAGGTCCTTAAGAAGAGGTTCGCGGGCTGCATTAAGCTTCGAGTCCTGGCTCAACTGAGGCATACGTCCAGTAAGCATCTGGTAAATCACCACGCCGAAAGCAAAAACATCACTCGCAGGCGATGGCGCATCCCCATAAAAAAGCTCTGGCGCCATGTAACCCAGAGTGCCGGCGACCCCACCCACAGTCATTACAGTGCTATCACCTTTGTTAGTACGCGCTAGCCCGAAGTCCGTGACGCATGCAAAGACCTCTGCCCCCGCGCCGTCAAGCATGATATTCGACGCTTTGATATCCCGATGCAGAATACCCGCACGGTGAGCGGCCGCGAGACCAGCGGCCACCTGCGAAACGATGCGAGTCGCTTCCGGTAGCGCTATGTGGCCCTGGCGACGGATTCTCGCCGCCAGTGTCTCACCAGGCAAAAACCTCATGGTCAAAAATGTGACGTCGCCCTCCGGACGTTGCCAGCGAAATATGTCATAGATCGGGCAAAGGTTGGGGTGAACGACTTCACGGGCAAGCAATACTTCACGTTTGAAGCGCTCGTGCATCGCAGGATCGGCTGCGATGTGCGGCAGAACCGTCTTCAGAGCGAGATGGACTCCCTTGAGGTCGCGATCCTCGACCTCATACACCTCTCCCATTCCACCTCGATCAATAAAGCGAATGACGACAAAGCGGCCGGCGATTACCTGTCCAGGCTCAAAGCGGGCCGCCATCGCAGGACTGAGATCAACGGAATTTGTGCTATCACCGTCCGAAGCATACCGGGCAAAGTCTGACCGGCCTGAAGAGCCCAGAAGCGGGCTTTCAAGAAAACTTCCCGCCTCCTCATCTGCAAGTAATAGTTCTTCGACACGCGCCCTGAGTTCCGGCGCGTCTGCGCAGACTCGGTCAAGGAAAGCGGCACGATCTTCCGGTGGGAGATCTAGAGCAGTGCTGAACAGTTGCTCTACGGTTTGTTCTTGACTGGCCATGATTCCCTTCCGGAGAAGTTAGGAATACAAATTGGCGCTCTCGTTCGAAAAGTCTTGAGCTACGGAATAGAAAGAGGCATCAAGACGCCGGAATTGGGGCGACGATACGAAGACCCCCAATACAACAAGCACTGCATAATGTTCTCTGTTCGTGGCGCCAATAGTTACACAACACTCGGCGAATTTCCAGCTATAAGTCGCGATGAATCAGAGCCTACAGCTTGGTCTACTCCTTAAAGCGCAACTCACGGCTCGAAAGGGCCATCTAGCCACAACAAGCCAGATCCATTTTGCGCAAAATCTTGCCACGTCGCAGGCATTGGCATACAAAGCTGCTTTCGCTTTGGCTTGCCCAATCGAGACTCTAAACTTCTTACCTGCTGATAGATCGCCGAGACACTCATCGACACAGATCGCGATCGCCGAGTCGGCCTTTGGGAAAACAAGTACTCCGCAAACTGCGAAGACTCAAATTCCCAAAACGGGAAATCAAAAAAATAAATCTCAAAAAAGTGACATTTTCTTAGCGTCCAATTCCCACCATCCAACTCACCACCAATCACCACCAAAACACCACAACTTCACCACAAAAACACCACAAAAAACACCATTTTCCACGACCCCCATGAAAAAACGCCCGCAAAACCGAGCAAAAACGGTCCGACGGGCGCTTCAGATTTTTTCTCCAAAAACTCCGCAATTACTTACCGCGAATATTAATAAACCGGTCCATAGTACGGATAGGGATAGTACCGGAGGAGGTGGTGGAGGATACCGCCGCTGCATCTGCGGCTGTTGCTGTGGTGGCGGCACCCCAGCTCCCAGCCGATTCAACTCCGCCTGCGACACCGTCGTAACATCTGCCGGCTGAGTAAGATGGAAGGTCACAATCGCCTCCGACGGTAGCGCCGCCTCACCCCTGCCCGAAGCCGAAGACACCCCCAACCCAGCCACCCCTCCAACCCCGGCCCCAACCGCAGCCCCACACCGCCGCCGGCGATCGCGCCAATCACAGCACCAACGCTCGCCAGGCCTACCGTATTCCCGACCGTATTCCCTGTCTTATCAACACCTTGGTGCCACCAGAAATCCGTCACCACCGGATACGTCCTGCCCGCCAAACGACACATTCGTAAGCTGCAGCTTCAATTCACCCTTCCCGCCCAACTGGCCGGCTGTATGCGCATCCACCACCATTCCCGTGAAAGTAGCCCCGCGTGGAATCGCAATAGAACCACCAGCAACCACATCGCTCAGAACAACCCCGTCAAACGCCGTCCCCGGTGCCGTATTTTTGCTTGTCATCGCCTGATTGATCCGCACCCGCAGAACCGACCCGCTCGGAACAACCACCGCATCCCCACCCTTTTGAGCAACATAGGGTTGCTGAGGATACTGCGGCGGATAAGGCTGGCCGATAGGGAGGACTGCCCTCGGTGGGTCGGATAAGGCGGCGGATACTGGCCCAGCCTGCGGGTAGAGCCGTCGGATGCGGCGGATACTGCCCCTGCTGCGGAGAGGCTCCATTCTGAGGATACTGCCCCTGCTGCGGAGGACGTGCCCTCTCTGCGGCGCGCGCAGGATAGCCTGGGGTAATTCTGGGGCGGAGGATTCTGCCCCGCCGCCGGCGCTATCGTTCCATCAGACTGAAGATTCGGATTCGTTCCCGCGTGCCGCTGAATCGCTATTGCCGCAGCAGGCGTACCGATCGACCATCTGATCGACCACCTTCTGGACCCCCGCGGTGTTCGCGACCAGATGCTCCGCCAGGTCCCTCGATGGCTCATCGCGAACCGTTCCATTCAGGGTCACCATTCCGTAAACCGTGGTCGAGGTGATCGATTGATCCGCCAGCTCGGGCGCCCCTGCCAAGGCCTTCAAAACATTGGCTTCAATCTGCGCATCCGGCATCGTCGCCGGCTTCGTCTGCGCAAAAGCCGCACTGCCGCCCAGAAGCAGACCTGCCGTCAAAAGCGAGGCCATCGAAATTCTCGAAAACGAGCCCTGACACATACCTTCCCTCCGCTAACTGTTGGTGCGTCGCACGATTTCGCCACGCAATCATACTAAGGATGCAGACTCGTTTTTTTAGAAAAAGTTACGGTCAGGTCTCCTCCTGGTAGGAAAAGCACCAAAGCGACGGCCGCAGGCCGTCCGCGCGATTGACCTTCCTTCTTTATAACGGTATATTCATAGAGCGGGGTGGAGCAGCCCGGTAGCTCGTTGGGCTCATAACCCAAAGGTCGTAGGTTCAAATCCTACCCCCGCAACCAAT
>CAWDJN010000002.1:0-49401 GCA_963802695.1 uncultured Acidobacteriaceae bacterium | reverse complement strand
AATCGACCGCACCTTTTGGGCCGAAGCATCCTGCTTGCCTTGGCCGGGGCTGACCCCTTTCATCCACCGTTTCTTGCTTCGCCTTTGAACGGAGACGAACAGACTATTTTTAGCGGGCGGATCATCTCTTTCCGTTGCAGCCACTTACAATTTTTTTCTTCAAAAACAACCCAAAACTCGCTTGTCAAGTCCAAAATCCCACAACTCCAACAAAACAAACCGAATAAAAATGAAATTTAGTTACGCTCAAATCCATATAATTAACTTATAGAGTGAAGAAAAGAAAAGGCCCGGCGACCAGCCGGGCTAACTTATTGATTCTGGCTATTTTAGCTGTAACCCCTTTGTTATGACGATTTTGCGGAACTACAAAATGCGTAAATCTATGAATGCACAACACTTATGCGCGGGGAGGGGAGGGGGGGGTACCTCATCTAAACTAGACTGTTCACTTCATAAGGCTGAACAGATCACGTGCCTGAGAGCGCATTGATCACGCTGAGCAAAGCCTGGTGTTGAGTCTCCGCCTGCGAAAGCTGAGTCGCAACGGCTGCCGGGTCAGCCGAAACAAGGTTCCCCTGGGCCGCCTGAAGCTGACTCTCCTCAGTCTGAGCATACGAACTGGTCGATTGTAGCCGGCTTAGTGAGCTATCCAGCGTGCTCCGCTGCGACGACAGTTGGCCCAGCGCATTCGTCAGCGCAGAGGTATCCGCCGTCAGCGTGGCCGACGTCGCACCGCCGGAAAAATCGGAGATGAGTTGGTTCAGGACGCCCAGCACGCCCCCGCCAGCCGTACCGAAAACAGCCGATCCTGGAAGATTAACCTGAATTTTCTGCCCTGTCGGAGTCTCAATGTACTGAAGGTTGTTATCGCCGTTGTAATTCGCCGTTGCAGGATTTGTACCGGTATTCAAGGTAAAAGGAGGAGTCGATCCCACGCTCCCGCCAAAAAGGTACTGCCCCTGGTAGCTGGTATTCGCCAGCGAAAGTACCTGGTCGCGGATCCCGCCAAGCTCCTGAGCAATGCTGGCGATGTCGCTCGGATTCAACGCCTCGCCGTTGTTGCCCGAAACTGCAACCGACAACGCCGTCGTAACCTGCGTGACAACCTCGCCCAACGTCGAGTCAGCAGCCTGCATCCGCGAGATTTCGCCCGAGGATGTCTGGACAAACGTGTCGTCTGCGGCAATCGAGCTGCCCAGCAGTGTGCTCTGCGCTACGGCCACCGGGTCGTCCTGGAGGGTCGCAACTCGGAGGCCGCTCGACAACTCCGAGGTCAGAGTATCTTCCTCGCTGGCCGACTGATCGACGGCAGCCGTCAAATTCGAAATGTAGTTTGGATCAACACGCATGATGGCGCTCCTGAGCTTCAATCTTGGAATCCGGTAAGGTTTGCATCACGTCTTAGGTCACTGTCGTTTGTTCGCCAAGATTCAGAGCGCTGGCCATTATGGAGTTCCCTATGTTGAAGACCTGCGCCGCTGCCTGGTACGCCCGCTGATACTGGGTCAAGTTCGACGCCTCCTCGTCGAGCGATACAGCAGAAAGCGAGTCTCGCCGCGTCGTCAGTTGTGTCAGAGTCGCCTGCTGCGCGGTGTTATCGCTAGTGGCCGCCGCTGTGTCGCTGCCGATCTGACCAAGAAACGAGGCCAGAAAACCAGAGGCTGTCTGACCGCCCGCAATCGTCCCGGTCGCAAGGTTTGCCAGCGCCAGAGCATTCGTGTTCCCTGCAGAACCCTCGCCCGGACCGGCCGCAGCAACTGCTGCCGGACTCGTCGTCGCGAGCTGGATTTGTGCCGCAGCACCAGGCGAGGACGGGGGAAGGTTGAACAGCGCACCGCCAGGATTCCCGTTACCATCGAGCCCCAGGGCATTCTGCTGGTTTACTTGAGTGCCCGATGTCATAGGCGAGACTATCGAGGGAACTCTGATACCCGGTCAACATCTGATCGCGAGCCTGCAGCGCCCCGCCAACGTCGCCGCCTGACGTTGTAGAGGTAATATCCTGGCCACCGGCCACGATGTGTGTAACCCCGCCCACCTGGGTCGTGCCGAGCGCAAACGACTGATCGCCGCTCACCAGCACTGCGCCGCCGGTCGTAGTCAGAGTGATACCGTTCTGCTGGTTCGAAATCTGATCCAGGCCGACCAGCTGCGACAACTGGGAAATCGCCAATTGGCGCTGGTCCTCGAGAGTACCAGCATCTGCATTCGGGCTAAGGCTCGTGATCTGAGCGTTGAGAGACGCAATCGTAGCTGTTAGCGAGTTCACCTGGCTGACGTCGCCGGAGACCTGTTGATCGAGGTCCGAAGACACCTGCGCCAGCTGGCCCGATGCCGAATTGAAGGCGCTGGCCAACGTCTTGGCCGTCGACAGAACATTCTGGCGGGCCGAAGTATCCGCGGGGTTGCTGGTCAAAGAAGAGAGTGCGCTGAAGAAGGAGTTGATAGCAGTCCCCAAATCAGTAGAGCTGGCTGAACTGGTGGTCGAACTCAAGCCAAAGACGTTCTGAATCTGCTGCAAGGCCGATTCAAGCGCGCCGGACTGGGCTTGCACCTGCGTCTGTTGCTGTACCTGTTGCTCCAGTACCCGATCCCTCTGCGAAGTGGCCGTAGCCGTTACGCCGTCCCCGAAGCTGCCGCCGCTAAGCGTCACTTCGTCAACCGCCTGAAAGCTCACGACCTCACGGGTATACCCGGCGGTGTTCTGGTTCGCCACATTGTTCGAGGTAATATTCAGGGCCTCTTGGTCGGCCATCAGGGCCTGCCTGGCAATATCCATCAACGACGTAATTGTTCCCATTGATTCCTCAAAAGTACCGAAAGAAGGCGTAGAAAGGCATCACGATCGACCTGACCGATCGAAGAACGATTTCAAAATGCGCGAGGCTAAACAGGACTGCTCAATCCAGAAGCGACTGGATCATCTTTTCCGCCACGTCGGACGACGAAACGTTATACCTGCCGGCAGCAATTGCTTGCTGCAAGGCCGCGACCTTGTCGGTCCTCACATCCGAACCTTCTAGAGCCTGGGCGACGATACCGCCGGCGGAACTAAGGTTCGCATCGTCGGTTTGTTCCACGCTCGCGACCAATCCGTCGCCGTTCGGGGTGATGGCAGGTGCCGCTGGCTTCGTCTCCGTTGAGGAGATCGAATTGATCGCCTGCAGACTGCCGATTCCGCTTGCGTAACTCATAGTAAGCCTCCGTCTACTTGACTCTATCGGCCCCGAATCCACAAACTTTAGTACTAAGACGTTGTCTTTTCGGAATTTCTTTGATGTTCCAACGTTACCTTCGAGACAATCTGCTTCGCAATCCCGAAACCGCCTCCCTTTGAGATAGCCTTCGCAACCGCTTCTGTTCCAAAGCTGCTTATTGAATCAGTGGAAGAGTCATCGCCCTTCTCATCGCCGCCCCAACTGTTCTGGCCATGCTGCAAAGGTTTCAGTAACTCCTGCAGCATCGTCGCCTCGAATTGTTGAGCCGCATCGACCAGCTTGGCCTGCTTCATTCCATCCATAGCGGTGGCTGTATTACCTGCAATATCCGAGCTGACCCTCATAGCACCTCAATCTCAGCTTCCAGCGCACCGGCAGACTTCATAGCCTGAAGAATCGAGATGACATCTCGAGCGGAGGCTCCGATTGTCTGTAGGCTGCGGACAAGATCATCCACCGTTGCACCTTGTTTCAACTCGATCCTGTTGACTGGCTTATCCTGTGCTTCAATCCTTGTTTGCTGGACGACTTGGGTCGTTCCTCCGGACGAGAATTCGTTCGGCTGTGAGACCTGAAACTCACTCACAACGTTCACCGCAAGCCCTCCATGCAGGATCGATACCGGCTGAAGCACGACAGTCCCTCCGATGACAACCGTTCCAGTCCGCTCATTGACCACAACCTTGGCCCGAGGAAAGACAGGAACCTCAATCGACTCAACCTCGGCCAGGAAAGCCGGAATATCCTCACCACTCGCAATTGACAGCTCAATGCGCCGACTATCCAGAACGTGTGCAACCTTTCGACCCAATACCTGATTGACCGTAATCGCCACAGCCTCTGCGCTCCGAAAGTCAGCATCGTTGAGCAATAGCGAGAACTGGTTCTTACCTTCCAACTCCAAGGGAACTCCGCGTTCCACCATCGCTCCGAATGGAACCCTTGCTGTGTTGGGATGATTGAACTGCTTCACATTCCCGTTTGCCGTAACCGAGTAGCCACCGACGACAAGGGAACCCTGTGCCTGGGCATAGATCTTGCCGTCCGCCCCATACAATGGAGTCATCAAGAGAAGACCGCCCTCAAGGCTCCTTGCGTCACCCGCGGACGACACAGTGATGTCCAACTTTGTCCCGGATCTGGCGAAAGGAGGCAATGTGGCGGACACAAAGACCGCGGCTAAATTCTGCACTCTGATCGAAGACGCAGGGACACTCACTCCCATTCGCAACAGAGTTGCCGCAAGCGTTTGTATCGGGAAAGTGGTTTGTTGGCTATCACCTGTGCCTTGCAATCCCACGACGATCCCATAACCAACCAGCTGATTATCCCGAATTCCTTCGATTGAGGATAGGTCCTTGATGCGTGCCTGCCTGGGCGGGGCCGGCTCCGAAGCGAGAACAGTAATACTAACTGCGAAGGCCGTAGCGCAGAGCAGGCAACGAGTGTAGGAAGTCTTGGTGTCTCTTCCTGCTCTCGACTGCAACGATCTATTTGTTCCAAAGCACATAACTCTCCACTAGAAGATCAAAATCTTTTGCAGAAGCCGAACAAGGGCATTTTGACGATGGGTGTAGTCGTTGATGATTCCTTTACCGCGTACTTCAAGCTCAAGGCTGGAGATTGCCGTTGATAGAACCTGGTTTTGTTGCGAGATGTCCTCAGGGCGGACCAGACCTCGAAGAAGGATGGTTTGCGTCTGCTGGCTGAATTCGACCTGCCTGGCGGCTTCGATTACCAACATTCCATTTGGCAATACTTCGATTACCTGTCCTCCAAAAGTTGTGCTCAAACTTGAGTTGGTAGCGCTTGTCCCCTGGGCGTTAAGCCCCGAGGAAGAGGTTTGATTGACCAGGTTCTGCAGGGCATTCCCTGGATGCAGATTGCCGAAAAGAGCTGACACGGAGGAACTGGCATTGGACGCGCGTGAGTTCTTTACCGTTCCATCAGTGGATGCCGCCAGGTTCTCAGAGACAACGACTGAGATGAGGTCGTGTGGCCGCATGGCTCGTACGTCAGTAGTCATACGCGTGAGCCGCCCACTATCCGTCCAGATCGATCCTGGCAACGCTTGAACGTTGGAGTTTTCCGTCCGTACTCGTTCCAGATAAGAGGATAAGGATGCGGCGGCAACGCTTGGCTTTGACTCAGTCAGCTTGTGAATCGGGTTGGATTGGGCTAGCAGCAGAGATGAAGCATTTATCAGTATCGCCAACGCGACAACGGGAAACGCAGCGGGATACCTGCTTCTGTTGAGCGCGGTCCGCACTGATGCGAATACAAGACCTGCGTGACCATTCGTCGGTGGCAGCCCCCTCCCTATAGACAAACCAGTGTGTGTGAATTCCTTCATGGTTCTATCTCCACATTTGACGGTCCCCGAACTACTCCTACGAGCTGTTGTGGGACTCCCGAGTCTCTCTGCGCCAACCGGACTCGTATCTTTTTACCTAAGCCGCCGCTCTCCTCTGAGATTCCTGTAACCTCGATGCGCAGAAGTCTGTCATATCTCCAGAGCCGCACAACGTCGCCGGCATGTACGACTGGAGTGACTGAGATTTCCTGCGCGGATATCCGACGCGGCGCTTTGAGGGGGATGCTGCTGACTTCCAAGGGAAGAGCGAAAGCTGGCCATTCGGGATGATCGCAACTGACGATCATCGCCCATCTCTTTCCGAGTGCCGGGTCTGACTGTATGCTCGATAGGCGGTAGCCGCTCTTCGAGAGTGTGGATGAAGAGCTTGCGATGGCCGGATCGATTGCGAGCTGTGAAGTGTTATCGCAGCTTGTTTGCGCTGAACTGATTGTGCTGCACCAGAGAAAGAGTAAGGTGGGTGCGGCGACGTATTTAGAGATATGGCTCATGAGGCTCACCGGACCAGGCCGTTGATCTGGGAGTACATGTCGTCGGCGACGTGGATCACCTTGGAGTTGCTCTCGTAGGCGCGTTGGGCGAGGATCATCTGGACGAACTCGGCGACGACGTCCACGTTGGAGTTCTCGAGATAGCCTTGCTGCAGAGTTCCCATTCCGCTGGTTCCTCCTGGAGCGTCGGTGATGGGATTGCCGGAGGACGCGGTCTGCTCGAGGAGGTTGCTGCCGACGGAAGTCAGTCCTCCGGGATTGGCGAATGTGGCGAGTTGCATTGTGCCGAGTTGGGCGGGGTTTGTCTGGCCCGGAAGTGTCGCTGTGACGACGCCGTATTGAGAGATCGTGATGGAGGTTGCGTTTGCGGGACGGTAATCGCGGGGAGAATTGTGTCTCCGTCGGCGGTAACGATTGTTCCCTGGTTGTTCATGTGGAAGTTGCCTGCTCGCGTGTAGGCGATTGTTCCGTCGGGTTTCGATACCTGGAAGAAGCCTGCGCCTTGAATCGCGACGTCGAGCGTGTTTCCGGTCTGGTTGAAGTCGCCTTGCGTCATGATGACTTCGCTGGCTGCTGACTTGGTTCCGAGGCCGACTTGAAGGCCAGCGGAGAGTAGTCTGTTGGCGTCTCGGGCGAACCAGGAGTGATCATGTTCTGGTAGATCATGTCCTCGAACTGCACCTGCGCGCGACGGAAACCTGCCGTTGCTGAGTTGGCGAGGTTGTTGGCCACGGTGTCCAGATTGGTCTGCTGTGCACTCATTCCGCTTGCTGCTGTGTATAACGCTCGAATCATTTCGTGCTCCTTTTCGGTGGAAGTGCGAGAGCTGAGACGTGTCTCAGACTCTGGGAATCTCTTCGGACGCTGTCTTGTCGAAGTCGTTGTTGAAGACGCTAAGTGCTTTCTGCATCATCTCTGCTTGTCGTTGCACGAGGACCAACTGCATCGTTCCGTGAATCGCGTCTTCGTTTGCTCCTTCGACGGAGCCTTGTTCGATAGAGGCGTTTGCGGGAATTGGCTTTGCTCCGTTTGCGGAGAAGCGATTGGCGCCTTCTGCTGTGAGAACAGATTTTTCGGCGAAGTCGAAGATGCCTACCCGGCCTACGATGGCGCTTCCATCGGCCGTAGAGACCGAGACGCTGCCGTCTGGCGAGACGTATATGGAGCCGCTCGGGATCGTGATGGGCTTCTGGTTGGTGTCGAGGACGGGTTCGCCCTGGGTCGTCTGGAGGACTCCGGTGGAGGAGCGGGAGAAGGCGCCATCGCGCGTGTATCGGATGCCGTTTGCGGTCTGGATGGCGAAGAAGCCCTGACCTTGCAGGGCGAGGTCGAGGGGTTGCCGGTGGACTTGAGCTCTCCTTGACCGAGGTCGAGGCGGTTGCCGCCGAGGACGCCGAAGCCGTTGACGGATTGTCCGACCTGGGAGGCAGTTTCGGGGTCCTGGTCGACGCCTCCTGCGAGGACTCCGCTGAAGTAGTCGCGCTGGGCGCGGAAGCCAACGGTTCCGGCGTTGGCCAGGTTGTTGGCTGCCGTGTCGAGCGCCTGAGTGCGCGACAGGAGTCCGGTATATGCTGCGTAGATTCCGCTGTCCATGCCTGAGGCTTATGCAGTTGGGTGGCCGAAGTTGTGGAGGTGCGGGTTAGAGGATGCTAAGGCGGGATCGCTCAAGGTTGGGATGAGCGTGGCCGATAGTGAACTTCAGACCGGATGCAGTCGGGATGCTGAGTTGGGAGGATCTGTTGCGAGCACTCATTGTGGATGATTCGGCGGTGATGAGGAAGGTGATCGAGCGGGCGCTGCGACAGGCGGGACTCGAGCTCACTGAAGTGTTGCAGGCCTCGAATGGCGAGGAGGCGCTGCAGCTGCTTCGAGAGAGTCAGAGCGGTTCGGCTCCACTGGCACTGATTCTGAGCGACATCAATATGCCGGTGATGGATGGATTGCAGTTTCTGGAGACGAGGCGGCAGGAGAATCTCGCTCAGGGAGTTCCTGTGGTGATGATTACGACTGAGGGCAATGAGTCGTTTGTGCTGCGGGCGATTGCTGCGGGCGCTCAAGGATATATTTGCAAGCCGTTTACCGCGGAGCAGGTGAAGGTTCGTGTGCTGCCGTTGCTGCGGGCGGCTTAGCCGATTCGCGACTTGCATTAATGGATTTCAAATTTGAACGGGAAGAGGTTAGGCGTGACCAAGGTGCAGGATGAGGCAGTGAACCGGCTCGATTCGGCGGTCTCGGAGGTGTTTGAGACGATGCTGGAACGAAGCTGCGACCCGATGGAGGGCGAGGTGGACACGGTTGAAGGGAGGATCGTGGCGAGGATCCAGTTTACGGGCGCTGTCGATGGCGAGTGTCTGTTGTATGCGAGCCAGGCGACGGCGTCGGTTACGGCTGAGGCGCTGCTGGGAACTCCGTCCGAGCCTCATGATCCGATGGTCGACGACGCAATCGGGGAGCTCTGCAACATGATCGCGGGTGGCTGGAAGAGCAAGCTTGCGTCTCCGGATTCGAATTGTTCGATCTCGACTCCTGCGGTGACTCGCGAGGGGCTGGATGGATACAAGACACAGTTCGGGACTAAGTTCAGCCGGAATTACTCCTTTCAGGGGAATGTGTTTGGTGTGGTGCTGGCTTTCTGAAGGGGTACCCCCCTCCCTATTGCCTGCGCGCAAGTCTCCTAAATTCATGGAGTTACGGGTCGACTGGGCCTGCAAAATATTCATAATAAACGGGTTGCGTCCAAAATACAGTAAATAAACAAGTTAGCCCCGGCGGGTGGCCGGGGCTTTCCTTTTCTCTGATCTATAACTTAATTATATCGGGTTGAGTGGAACTAAATTTCAACTTGGAACTCTTGTTGTTTGTTTGAGTTAGGTCGTTTTAGGGCTTGACAAGTGATTTTTGGGCAGAAAATGGCAAAAGAAAAATAGGGGCAATCGTAACATCAATAGAATGAGTATTTTTTCCAGAGAATAAACTTTACTGGCTAACCCAACCGCTACTTTGCCTGGCGAAAGGCTTCAGAGAGTGTGAAGGACAGTGCCTGCAAAGTCCGGTTTGCTGCAAGTTCGAGTTGGAGGGCTGATCGTAGTTTCCCAAAACGTCGTTTTGCGGCAACTTCGAGGAGTTCCCAGGTGGCGCAATGGTGGCTTACACCGCCCGCAGCTTTTCCGGGCCCGGTTCTAGTCTCTAGGATCGGGCCTCTGCGTTAGCATAGACGGCATGATGGCAGTTCTAAAATACATCGGGCAGGGGTTTGAGGTTTTAGGAATCCTCGCGGTAGCTGGAGCCCTCGTATACCTCAAATTTAGGGCTTACGCCGCTTTTCAGCCCCCCAAGAAGAGCGACATTCAAACCCTATTCCCCAAGAAGTAGACTTGGGTTAGCCAACGTATTTATTGCTTTTCGAACTTCCTCGAAAGTCCTGTTATCGGCAAGTTCGGTTGAAGTTTCCGAAAACGCCGTTTTTCGCGAGCTAGTACGATGCTCTTTGGATATAAGCGAATGACTTCAGAGCGCATGCACCAACTATTCGACCAGACTCTTCTCGGCCAGTACGAGGACGAAGTGCCTTGGAATGCGGTTTCAGAGCTTCGGAGCAACGGAAGTCGTGAGACCTTCGAGATCGCTGCTCAATGGCTTCAGAACACCGAACCCTTGAAGAGAGCGAGGGCTGCCGCGATCCTTTCTCAGCTGAGAGAGCCCTCCGAGAACCCGACGACCGAACCAAAATGGCTGTTTCGCGAAGAGGTATTTCCTCTTATAGCGAACATGTTGAAAGGCGAGGATGATCCGATGGTTTTGGACAGTGGCATAGCAGGACTCGGACACCTCTATGACTCAGCCGCCATTCCGATCATCGCCTCGTACTCGGATCATGCAGATGAAAATGTCAGGTTCTCTGTCGCCTGTTCTCTAGGGCATTTCCCGAACGATTCCGAGTCAGTCGCTCGATTACTGAGATTGACTCGGGATAATGATTCTGACGTTCGGGATTGGGCTGTTTTCGGACTCGGGGTACAGGGCAGTGTAGATTCTCCAGAAATCCGGGAAGCACTCTTGGAACGAGTGACCGACAGTGATGAAGACGTACGTGAAGAAGCCGTTGTGGGGCTTGGCAAACGCCGCGACCCCAGGTTGCTCCCTGTGCTTCGCAGTCTTCTGGACGCTCCTGAACTCAAGCTACGAGTCGCAGAGGCGGCCTCGGCCATGTTGGGGTTTGCCGAAGACCCGGAGGAATGGGAAGCCGAGGACTACAAACGCGCTTTGGATGAAACCTTCGGGCCTCTCGAAGCTTGATCTAATCGAAAATGGCCAGTTCCCTGAAAGTCGCGTTTTCGGCAACTTCAGTCGTCAGGTGCTAAGAAGTGCCAGAGCGGTTTTGGCTGTTGGGTTTTATCTGGGGATGAGGGTGAAGCTTTCGACTGAGACTTTTGCGCCAGCATGAGCGCGTTGGGGAGCGGGCAGGTAGACGACGGTGATTTCATTAAATCGGTGGAGAGTTGTTGATTGTGGGATGGGGAATCGCAGCACTTCTTCTACCGGTGGGCGGTTCAAGGGAATCTGAGCGGCTGTGCTGGATGCGATGGTTCGCTCGGCAAGGTTCTGGGAGGGCTCGCCGACGGCATCTGAGTCCGTGAGACGAATGCCGAGAGCAATCGTTCCCGGGCGGACGTCAGCATTGGTGATGGCGACGTCGATTTCGCTGCAACATTTCAGGTCGATGGATGTGCCGAGATTCTGATAGGCCTCCATCAACAGAGGCGCGGAGTTGGTCGAGCGAACATTCGCGTAGGTGGCACGTCCGTGTGCGACGTGAGCATGTGGGCCGGGCCTTGTACTGGGTGCTTTGAAGTACCAGTATTGGCCGTCGAATGGAATGACTATCGGTTTGGGAGCCTTGCCTGTTGCGGGCGAAGCAGAACGGCGGTGGGGGCGGCACGATCTCGGTCTTTTTTACCGGTGGTGGCCACAAGATGATGCCGACATATTCGGAGCCGGGCTGATCCGATTCCGCTGATTCATGGGTAATCAAGGCTGGTTTGTGAGGCGCCTTCTTCGGACCGTACGATTTGCCTGCGATCCAGGGAAGCAGCGCAAGCATGGTGAGGACGAGGGCGACTCCACTGAGCAGAATGCGTGGTCCTTTGCGTGCGAGGGTTTTGACTGCGGTGCGATCAAAGGCGCTCCAACGCCAGGCCAGCAGAAACAGGGAAGCCGCCAGCAGAATACTTGCGAGGAAGAGAGATTCCCTGACTGCACACACCCACGCCCCTTGAAAAAGCAGTGCAATGATGAGAGCGCGCAACGGGCGGAAGTCAGCGATTGGCAGACCATAGAGTGCCGGTAGGCTGCTGGCCTTCCATGCCGCGAACTTTGCCTGATCAGTTTCGAGAGGGGCAGGGAAGATGGGTCGCAAACTAAATGCAACGGCGACTGTGGCGAGGGCGACTACAAGAAATATCCAAGGTGAATGTTGCCGATACAGTAGGGTGATGCAGGGCAGAAATAGCCAGCCGATTCCAACTTTTTTGGACAAGAAGGCGAGGCCAAACGAAGGTTTTGCTTTGAGGAAGAGCCAGGGAAGGGTGATGCCTGCCACGCCAAATACTGCGGTGAGGGCTATGTACCTGACGGACAGCGAGAGTATCTGGAGCCAGGTGAGTGTGTGGGATTGCGGCAGACGGCAGACCAGGGTTGGAACGAGGTTCGCGGAGACAAGGCCAGTGAAGACGAGTAAGGCGATGTCTGAGTTCCCTTCGGGAACGGGCTCCGTATAGGAAGACATAGCGTCCCTGATGGAGTCGGTGGACTCATCGTTGCGTTCGGGAGGTGCTGGCGGTCGATTCATAGCCGGTGTTTCGACAATAGTATTCTACATAGCCATTGTCTTGCATTGCATATACTTGCTTAAAGGCCGGTCGGAATGGGTGAGGAACTTCGATTTCTTTGGAATGCGACGCGGGGTAACCGGCTACGGCCGTGGCGGAGTCCCTATCTTCGGTGGCGGCTGGAGACGTTTACGGGGCAACGGGCCGATACTGTTCGGGCACGCGACTTCTGGGATCTTTTCTGGAACGATAAGAGGCAGTTTTTCCGGTTTCTGCGGTGGACGCGTGAGATGAAGGAATACGCTGAGTCGGATAAGACTGGATGACTCCGGTTTTCCGGCGCTTCGATTCAAAAAATACCAACGCTTTTTGAGAGGCCGATTTTTTTGATTTCGTTTTGGCCCCTTTGACAGTCTGGTGACACGAAATCATGGCCGTTCTGGGTATGATGAGAAGCATGAGTGAATGGATCAAGTTGAAGGCAGAGGATGGTCATGAGCTGAGCGGATATGTTGCCCGGCCCAAGGGTGAACCGATTGGCGCGCTGGTCCTGGTGCAGGAGATCTTCGGCGTGAATTCGCATATTCGCAGCGTTGCCGATGGGTATGCGAGAGATGGATTTCTGGTGATTGCGCCGGCGATCTTTGACCGCTTCGAGCGTGGGCTCGAGTTGAACTATGGGCCTGAGGATATGAAGAAGGCGTTCGCGCTATATCCGAGTCTGAAGCCTGATGTGACTTTGCTGGATGTGGCTGCGGCGTACGAAGCGGCGAAAGAGGCTGGGAAGGGAATCGGCGTGCTTGGGTTCTGTTATGGCGGGCTGGTGAGCTGGCTGGCTGCGACACGTGGCGAGAAGTACAAGATGCGACCTTCGTGCTGCGTTGGGTACTACCCGGGTGGAATTGGAGCGGTGGCGAAGGAGGAGCCGAGTTGCCCGGTTCTGTTGCACTTTGGGGCTGAGGATTCGCACATCGGGAAGGATCAGATTGAGGCGGTGCGGGCGGCACATCCTGAGGTGGAGATCTTTGTATATGAGGGCGCGGGACATGCGTTCAATCGGGATGTGGACCCAAACAGCTTCCATGCTGCTTCTGCGAAGCTGGCGCGAGAGCGGACCCTGGCGTTTTTGAAGAGCCATATTGCGTGACGTGTCTCTAGTTTTGTCTCGAATAGATTGAGGGATTTAGGGTTCGGTTGATTGCCGGGTTGCGTCTGCGATGCTATCCTAATTGGGACACTAAGAGTGGACTAGAAGAATTCAGGAGTAGAAAAAGCTGTGTTGGCATCTGCTAAAAAGACAGACATTATTGCAAAGTTTCGGACGCACGACTCCGACACCGGGAGTCCAGAGGTACAGATCGCGATTTTGAGCGAGCGTATTGGCGAGTTGACGGAGCACTTCAAGGAGCATAAGAAGGATCACGGTTCGCGCCGCGGCCTTCTGATGCTTGTGAGCAAGCGTCGCCGCCTGCTGGATTACCTGAAGAAGTGCGATGCAGACCGCTACCGCGAGGTCATCAGCAAGCTCGGAATCCGCAAGTAAGCGCACCTTCCCGGAGAAACCGTAAAAACTATGGAAGTACGAACGGCCCGTTCTCTGTCGGCTGCAACATTCGTGCAAGGTCAGGCAAGACCTTGTGGCTGGAGTTGCTGACGATGACAGAGTCAGGCGTTGTCTTCGCGGTTCTTTGCTCGGGCAAGCGGGTACCCCCCAACGATTTATACGAGTGCAGTTTCCCGACGGCAGGTTAGCCGCACAGGGAAGCTGCGCTTTTTCGCGCCCGTACGACGGATGACGCGATTCAAGCTTAAAGAAGACGAGAGAAAAGAGAGAAAACATGAAACAAGACGTGACAGTAGAGCTTGCCGGCGGCAAGCAGATCAAATTTGAGACGGGGCGGATGGCCAAGCAGGCCTCCGGCGCAGCGCTGACGACGAGTGGCGACAACGTGGTTCTAGCGACGGCTGTGGCATCGCCAGACCCGAAAGAGGGAATCGACTTTTTCCCGCTGACGGTGGAGTATCGCGAGTTCACCTATGCGGGTGGACGGATTCCCGGCGGCTTCATCAAGCGTGAAGGACGGCCGAGCGAGAAGGAGATTCTGACCAGCCGGCAGATCGATCGTCCGATTCGGCCGCTGTTCCCGGAGACGTTCCGGAACGAGACGCAGGTGGTCGCGTTCGTTTATTCCGCGGATAAGGAAAATGATCCCGACGTGCTGGGCATCAACGGTGCGAGCTGCGCGCTGGCGCTGAGCGATATTCCGTTCCATGGACCAGTGGGCGCGGTGCGGATTGGCATTGTGGATGACCAGTTTGTCGTCAATCCCACCTATGCGGAGCGAGCGAAGAGCTTGCTGAACATCATGGTCGTCGGCACGAAGGACGGCATTGTGATGATTGAGTCGGGCGCGAAGGAGATTGCGGAAGAGCGCGTTGTCGATGCGATTGAGTTTGCGCATGAGCAGATCAAGAAGATCTGCGCGGCGATTGAAGACCTGGTGAGCCGCGCCGGGAAGACGAAGCGGCTAGTGAGTGCGGTTCAGATCGATCAGGAGTACCTGAACGCCTTGTCGGCAAAGATTGGTGCGCGTCTGAGGGACGCGCTGGATACGCAGAAGAATCCGAAGTTCGAGAGCTACGCGAAGGTCAAGGAGTTGAAGGACGAGCTGAAGAAGGAGTTGCCCGAGGGCGACGCTGACGCTGCGAAGAAGCTGAGCAAGTATTTCGAGCTTTTGCGCGAGAAGATCTTCCGCGACCAGGTGCTGCATGACCGTATTCGGCCGGATCATCGGGCGTTCGATGAGATTCGCGATCTGACGATTGAGGTTGGTGTGCTGCCGCGAGTGCATGGTTCGGCTCTGTTTACGCGTGGCGAGACGCAGGCTCTGGTGAGCGCGACGCTGGGTACGACGGACGACGCACAGCGGTTGGAGAGCTACGAAGGCGAACAGAAGCGGCGCTTCATGCTGCACTATAACTTCCCGCCGTTCTCGGTCGGTGAGGTTGGGCGTATGAGCGGCGTGGGACGGCGCGAGATTGGACATGGCGCGCTGGCGTCGCGTGCGATTGAGGCGGTGTTGCCGGCTGAGGATGAGTCTCCGTATACGTTGCGGGTTGTGTCGGACATTCTGGAGTCGAATGGTTCGTCTTCGATGGCGACGGTTTGCGGCGCTTCACTGGCGCTGATGCAGGCTGGTATTCCGATCAAGGGATCGGTTGCCGGTGTTGCGATGGGCCTGGTGAAGGAAGGCGAGAACTACGCGATTTTGACGGATATTGCTGGTGCGGAAGATCACTATGGCGATATGGACTTCAAGGTGGCCGGAACGCGCAAGGGAATTACGGCG
This sequence comes from uncultured Acidobacteriaceae bacterium, assembly GCA_963802695.1. Lineage (GTDB taxonomy): Bacteria > Acidobacteriota > Terriglobia > Terriglobales > Acidobacteriaceae > Edaphobacter. The sequence goes on along the minus strand of CAWDJN010000002.1, from coordinate 34,137 downwards.
TTGCAGATGGACATCAAGATCATGGGGATCACTCCGCAGATTATGCGTGAGGCGCTGGAGCAGGCGCGACGGGGACGGTTGTTCCTGCTGGACACGATGGATGGCGTGATTGCCAGTGCGAGCGAGGAGAAGTCGAAGTTTGCTCCGCGGATTCATACGCTGCAGATTCCTACGGATAAGATTCGCGATCTGATCGGGCCGGGAGGCAAGGTGATCCGCGGGATCATCGATGCTACGGGTGTGAAGATCGATGTGGATGATTCCGGCCGCGTGAATGTGGCTTCGAGCGACGCAGATGGCTTGGCGCGCGCGATCCAGATGATCAGCGACCTGACGGCGGTGCCGGAGGTTGGCAAGACTTATCTGGGTAAGGTGGTCCGGCTGGCGGAGTTTGGTGCGTTCGTCGAGATTTTCCCGGGAACGGATGGGTTGCTGCATGTTTCCGAGATTGCTGAACATCGCGTGAAGGAAGTGAAGGACGAACTTCGCGAGGGTGATCAGATTCTTGTGAAGGTGCTGGCGATTGAAGGGAACCGTATTAAGCTTTCGAGGAAGGCGGTTCTTCGGGAACAGCGCGCGAAGCTTGGTCTGCCGGAGCCTGGACAGGTTGGGATCGATGCAGTTGCGGAGCCCCGAGCGAATGAGCATGCTGCCGATGCAGCGGACGTTGCGGAGGAGGAGGGTGAGGATTTCGACGAGGAAGGCGAAGAGTCGGATGAGGAGCCTAACTTCAACCGTGCCGATGGTGCACCGGCTGTTCCGGCGGTTGCTGGTCAGCGGCCAAGTGGACCGGGCGGACAGAGGCGGCCTGGGGGTGGTCGTCGGCGTCGCGGCGGACGGAGACCGGGTTCTGGTGGCGCGCCGCAAGGTGGCGGCAATCGCTAATAGTTTTTCATTGCTAACCATGAGGGCCGCGCGTTTGCGCGGTCTTCGTGTTTGCGGAATGGATACGCGATGCCTGTTATTCGTGGCGCTGCTGTTTGGGAGTTTGCGGTTTGGGGTGGCGCAGGCCGATGGTGCTCAAAAGATTGCGGATGGGGTTTGGTTTTTGGTGGGGGATGCGAGTAAGGGGTACAGCAATACTGCAGTTATCGAGATGAAGGACTATCTGATCGTGGTGGATGCGAATTATCCGGGGCGGGCGAAGGAGTTGTTGGAGGTCGTGAAAGGGTTGTCGCATAAGCCGGTGAGGTATGTGTTCGATACGCATGCGCATGGGGATCACTCGTATGGGAATTCGGTTTGGACCAAGGCGGGCGTGACGACGATGGCTTTTCGCGGAGTGGTGAGCGAGATGGATCGGTGGGAGCCGGCGCGATGGCAAGCAGCAAGGGATAAGCGTGAGGATGTGCGGGCAACGGGGGAGAGTAATGTTGAGCGGCCGTTGAAGGTGATTGACGGGGACAAGTTTGTGTTGAAGGATGGGCGCGAAGTGGATTTTCTTTTTCTGGGGTGGGGCCATACGCCCGGGGATGGATATGTCTGGCTGCCGAAGGAGAGGGTGCTTTGCACCGGGGATGCGGCGGTGAATGGGCCGAGGAACAAGCTGCTGGATGCGAATATTGCGAATTGGCCGAAGGTGCTCGATCGAGCACAGGAGTTGAAGCCGGTGCATGTGCTGCCTGGGCATGGTGAGGCGGGTGGGCCGGAGATCTTGTCGGGGCAGGCACGGTTTTTACGGGATTTGTATGCGGCGGTGAAGGTGGAGACGGATGCTGGAAAGACGCCTGCTGAGATGCACATCAAGTTGCCGGATGCAGATAGCAATTGGGTTCCGAATCGGCCCGATGGATTGCAGCAGGATGTGGAGACCGTATACCTTGAGTTGACTTCGGGTGTTCCGGCGGGCTCGTTGCCTCATGTCTGGAGATGATGAGCTCTATGCGATCGGTGCGATGGATCGGTTTTGCGGTGTTGTGCATTTTGGCCGCAAGCTCGTGGGTGATCCCGCGGGCTGGTGTGTTGCCTCCGCTGGAAGAGCAGGGGATTCTCTTCTGCTTCATCGGAGTGATCTCGCTGTTGATTTCTGTTCGCGGAGGCTGGTCCCGAGCAGAATGTCTCGGAGTGTTGGCGCGTGGCGATTGGGGGCGTCGGATTTTTTGGAGTTCCGATGGTAATCGCGGAGTATGCGGGGCGTAGTGTGCCGGCGATTACGCGGTCTGCGCTGTTCGCTCTGGTGCCTGTGGTTGTCGTGATCGTGGTTGCCGCGGGGGATATGGTTGCTGGGGAGGAGCGAGGGGCCAGAAGGTTTCTGGTGCCGGCTTTGATTGGAGCCGGCGGCTTGCTTCTGCTACTGCCATTGGAGATATCGGGTTCACTGCGCGGGCGATTGATGGTGGGGTTGGTTGGTGCGGTGGTTGTTCTGGTTGGCTTGATGAGCGTTTGGCTGTCTCGGTTGTTGCATGGGTTCAGATTGATGGAGGCGATTGCCCTGGTGGGGCTCGCGAATGGGTTGTTTTTGTTGGGCTGGAGCGCGTTTCGTGAGGAGATGGTTTGGCGTTGGCCCGATTTGATATCGGTTTTTTCGATTTCTTCGCTGGTGGATGGGATTGAGGTGGTGTTGATTGTTTGGCTGTTGCGCGAGATGACACCAATTCGATTTTCGGCGCGCTATTTGTTGATTCCGTTGCTGACTGTTCTCGAGAGTTTTGCTGTTGAGCGGCCTGAGGCGACGGTGAGGATTGTTTGTGGGACGGTGTTGTTGGCGGCGGGGGCTGGGGTGCTTTTGTTCTGGACGGCGCGGGACGATGAGGCGGTGTTGTCGCTTCGGTGATACTTTTCGGTGGGCGTTGGGCGGGTTACACTGCGAAGAATGGCTGCTTCGATGTACATCGTCGTCCAGGGTGAGGATCCGGGGTTCGACATTTTTGTGAACGGGCGTTCGTTGGCCCGGCATGAAGATGCGCTGGAACGGCTGGCGCTTCGGTTGGGAGTGCGTCCGCTGATTGAGTTTTTTTCGGCGGATGAGAATTCGATGTCGCTGCTGATTGAAGAGGGGGCGGGGAATCAGGAGTTGATGCGACGGCTGCCTCCGCCGCAGTGGTACTCGCCCGAGGATGGGTTAGGACAGTACGGGCTTTGCTGATGGCGCTGGATGCTGATCCCCAGCAACTTGGATCAGAGGGTGAGCTGGTGCTGTCGGAGCTGTTGGAGTATGCGCATGTGCTGGAGAAGACTGCGGACCGGAAGATGCGGTGGCATCTGGCAGTTAGCTGGCGGTAGTTCCGCTGACCCTCCCCCTCCCCCATAAAAAGTGTGCAAAGTACTCGAAATAGATACGTTAAGTCTGGACTTCGTGGTTGGTTGTCAGATGTGGTCAGTCAATCGAGCGGTCTTTGAGGTTGGGTTATGTCAAGTGTTCCGATTTAGCTGCCGGTGCAACAGGGCAGGAATGATCTGATATCTTGTGGAGAAAATTTACCTTGCCGCTGAATAGAAAGACAAAATACAGGGATCCTTCCCCTTCGGCTCCGCTCAGGGTCAGGATGACGGCTTCAAAAAAAGGGGAATAGGAGTTACATTCCTCGAGGAATGTAACTCACGAGATGCGGCCTCTGCTTTTTGCTCGATGCAGAGGCCGCGTGTGAGCGATAGGGCTAGCGGTGCTCGTTGTGCGGGGTCGACTCGTGATGCTGTGGCTGCGCGTGTTGTGCAGGCGGGTGATTTTCGACTCGCGGGGCGGCGGGGTGTACGTAGGGATGCTCGTAGGGATGGACGTAGACGGCGCGGTTGTAATAGGTGCGGGTCCAGGGGCGATGGTCGATGAGAATGGCGTGGCTTCTCCAGCCGAAGCCCGCGCCGTACCAACCGTAGACTCCGAAGGCCGGCCCGATGATGACGGGTGGGCCGAAGCGGATTCCGGTGGTGATGACGAAACCGGGGCGCGGTGCGTAGAAGACGATCGCGGGATTGTAGACGGGGACGTAGTAGTAGGCGGTGTTGACGGGCTGGATTTCGATGGCTCCGCCGTTGTCGACCACGGTGTCGTAGGGGGTGGAGGTCAGGTAGCCGTAGTTATGGGCGGCTTGACGCTGACGCTGTACGGCGTCCATGACGTCGTTGCGCTGAACGAGGACTGCGTTGCCGAGATTGCCGGTCCACTGCGGGTCGCGCGCCATCATGTCGAGGACGGTGGGAAACGGAAGGAGTGCGAGGACGCTGGGATCCCAGGGGAGATTGTCGGCCTGGATGGCTTGCGCGAGGGCGTCGCCGGTCAGGTTGGCGTGCTGCTGGGCCCAGGCGGCGGCGTCTGGGATTTGTTGCCAGAAGGTTGAGGCGGTCAGGACCTGGGCGAGGAGCGGATCTGGGTATAGGGCGATGCGCTGCACCAGTTGGTCCAGTTGCTGGGGTGCGACCGGTGCGGGCATTTCCGGGGGCTGGCTCTGTGGCTGCGCCTGGGTGTCAGAGGGCGGTGGGGGTGGGGGCGGCTGGTATTGCGGATCTGTCTGTTGCTGGTCGGGTGTCGGCGGCTGACGGACGATGGGGGCCTGGGCGAAGGCGGTGCCTACCAGGGTGGTCAACGCAATGGTGCAAAAGGCTTTATTGATTCTGGTCATATATGCGAATCTTCTCCTACATCTGATTGTATAAACGTGATTTTGGCAGGGAAGTTGTTGCCGACGCTGTCGAGGCGAGCTGGAAAATGCGGGGGAATGGTCTTACTGTCCGCCGATGAGGAAGCGTAGAGGGCGATCGGCGGCTTTTGAGAGGCCGATGCGTGGGGTGGTTTGGATGTCGGTGGGACGGTGGCCGTCGTCGGCGATCTGGATGGGGGAGTCGGGTGAGGTTACGTCGAGGTCGTTGGAGTTTTTGCGGGTGATGTCGAGGGCCTGGCAGAGGCGGCCGGGGCCTCCGGTGAGGAGCTTGGGTTTGGCGTTGGGGGAGAGGCGGCGGAGGTGGGCCATGGTCTCGATGCCGTCGATGGGGGCGATGGCGCGGATGAGGACTCCGCCGGCTTCGCCGGGGAGATGGGCGGATGTGTTGAGGCAGTAGTACATGCCATAGATGAAGTAGACGTGGGTGCGGCCGGGTGGGCCGAAGAGAGGGAAGTTGTTGGGGGTGAGGCCGCGGTAGGCGTGGGAGGCGGGGTCGGTGAGGCCGAGGTAGGCCTCGACCTCGATGATGCGGCCGGTGAGGCGCTCGCCGTGGAGATCGCGGATGAGGAGTTTGCCGAGGAGGGCTCGGGCGACGATCTCGGGGGATCGGGAGTAGAAGCGTCGTGGGAGGAGTTTAGCGGGGTGACGGGTTTGTGGGAGTGCGCTCATATTTGTGAAGTTGATATTTTTTGCGTTTACTCATGCCCCAAGTGCGAGGGCATGAATAGGGCAACAAGATGATGAGTGCGCCACCCGCCGACCCAAGACGGTGAGTGGGCGACCCGCCAAGTCTTCTCCTAGTGTTGCTTATGTAAACGCGATTTTGGCGGGGAAGTTTTTGCTGGGGCAGGCAGATTTGGAAATTGATGGATTTGCAGTCTAGCTTAGGGTAGGCTTTTGTCGAATGCGATACAGGTTATTGTTGTGCTTGCTGTTTTGGACGACGTGTGCCTTCTCTCAAACTACCGATCCCACATTGAAGGGGCCGGTGACGCGGTATGCGTCCATGACAGACTTCGACGTGAGTGGATGGAAGGTGGTGAGGGACCCTAAAACCGAGGTCCTGATTGTGGGAACGGGTGGCATCGCTACAAGCGCCGATGACTCCACGAAGCTGTATATCGGCGAGTTAGTGAGTGTATACGGCTCGGAGCAAGAGCAAGACTAGTGCGATTCAAGCGGAGACCTGAAGAAATTTCCCGCCCACTGTACGCCATGTGAAGAAGTGGCAGTAATCGAAGAGGTCTGGCGGGTTTCAGGATAAAGTCGTGAGGGCGGATGGGTACAGGATTCGCATTGGGGCACACACGCAGATGAAATTTGTGAAGCCGCTGAGTTCGGCGGTCGACATCGGAACGAATGTGGTGATGAAGTACGACGGTGACTTGCAGCTGGATGGTCTGGTTCTGGCGGATAGTGCTACGTTTTATCAGAATGTGGTGTCAGAGGCAGCGATAGAAAAGCGGGAGCTGTGGGAGTACGATCCGCAGACGATAGACGCGGATACTGAGCGGTCGGGAGCAAGCAAGTTTTTCCGTGGAAGGAATGCGAGTTACTTTCCGCCCTATGATGATGCGGCGATGCTAGCACGTTTGAGGTTGATTGGTGGAAAGCTGGTGCCGGCGTATCAGAAGGGCTTGGTGGACAGTGAATCCCACGAGGATTAATTTCAGGTTCTATTTGATTGATGCTCCGAAGTGGAGAGAGACCCGGTTCCACTTCCGAGTGGGATTGTGCTGGTGCCGTACGAGGGAGTGAAGCGGATGAAGAACGATTCGCAGATTGCGGCGCTGCTGGCGGATAAGGTTGCGTGGCTCTTGGAACAACAGCCAATCCCACTGCCGCTGACGAACGGGCAGATCGCGGAACAATTGGGAATTGGCGCAGCACAGGCAATTCCGTTTGCGGGGCTGGGTGTAATTGGTGCGGAAGCGGGGGTGGGGATTTCGGAGTTCAAGCGGGCGCGTAGAAACCAGGAACAGCGGGCGCGGGTGAGTCTTGCGCTGATGCAGGACGCGGGGTTTGACGTGACGGAGGCTCCGCGGGCGTGGTGGATTCTGGGGTTGAAGGATGGGAAGGATATTAGCAAGACGAGCCCGCCGGAGAATGCTCAGTATATGTATGGGCTGGTGGCAGATCGGCTGGCAGCCGCGGAAGTTATAGGAAAGAATCCTATCAGCGCGGTTGGGCGTTGAATGATACCCACGAACGATGTATAGAGCTTAGGACTGAAATCAAATGCAAACGAGATTTTTGCCTAGCGGAACAAGAATTCTTTGGTGCGGAGTTCTTTTACTGTGTCGCGTAGTTTGATGTCGGCTGCGTTAGGCCCCTGCATGGTGGTTGAAAATGTTTGAGCGGTTGTGGTGGGTATAGACCCTCGGGGTCCTTCGACTGCGCAGATCACGATGATGCTGTGATCTGCTTCGCTCAGGATGACGGAGTTTTGGGGTGGGTAGGAAAGAAGTGGAAGGCAGCGGTTTGGCTGATTGAGCTTTTGGGTGGGTGGGCAAGATAAGGTAACGGCAAAAACGCCAGTTTTATCGGTTGAAAGGTACGAGCGAAGTCGTTGGTACGGGTGGTATTTGGGGTCCTTCGACTGCGCAGCTTGCAAGGAGCGCAAGCTGCTTCGCTCAGGATGACGGAGTTTTGGGGTGGGTAGGAAAGAAGTCGAAGGCGGCGGTTTGGGTGATTGGGCTTTTGGGTGGGTGGGCAAGACAAGGTAACGGCAAAAACGCCAGCTTTATCGGTTGAAAGGTACGAGCGGAGTCGTTGGTACGGGCGGTATTGGGGTCCTTCGACTGCGCAGATCACGATGATGCTGTGATCTGCTTCGCTCAGGATGACGGGTTTTGGGATGGGTTTAGGGGAGACAAAGGGACCGGTCGGGTGATGAGCTTTTAGGCGTTCATCTTTTCATTGGCGGTGATGAGCTTCCAGCCCCAGGTTTCGGCGAGGTCTTTGAAGTTTGGGTTTTGGGTGCGGATCAGGTTTAATTTCTTTTCGCGGCGCCAGCCTTTTAGCTGCTTTCTCGCGGGCTATGGATTCGAGGATGCTTTCGTGGGCTTCGTAGTAGAGGAGGCGGGTGCAGTTGTATTTTTTTGAGAAGCCTTCGAAGGTGCCGTTTTTGTGTTGTTGAACGCGGGTGTAGATGTCGCTGGTGACGCCTATGTAGAGTGTGCCGGTGGTGGCTGCCCATGATGTAGGTGTAGCCGGGTTTCATTCTGCCCTTTGAGCTCGGTAGTGGAAAGGGTTGGAGTTTTTGGTGAGTATTACGACAAAAGCAAAGGCAAGATCATTATCGTTGAAAAGGTCTGGGCGGTTATGGTGGGGCGGGAGGTATCGGGGTCCTTCGACTGCGCTACCGCTCCGCTCAGGATGACGGGTTTTGGGTGGTGTTGAAGAAAAGCAAAAGCGATTAGCTTTAGCTGAAGAGAAACTCTTTGGTGCGGAGTTCTTTTACGGTGTCGCGGAGTTTGGCGGCTTTTTCGAATTCGAATTTTTTGGCGGCTTCGCGCATGTCGGATTCTAGTTTGTCGATGTAGGTGTCGAGTTCCTGCTGGGTGTTGAAGTCGGGCATGCCTTCGGCTTCGTCGGTTAGGTCGGCGTAGTCGGCGTTGATGATGCCGGCGAGGCCCATTTCGAGTGGGCGGATGATGGATTGCGGGGTGATGCCGTTTTCTTCGTTGAAGGCTTCCTGCTTTTCGCGGCGGCGGTTGGTTTCGTCGATGGCGCGCTGCATGGATTCGGTCATCTTGTCGGCGTAGAGGATGGCGCGGCCTTCGATGTGGCGGGCGGCGCGGCCGATGGTTTGGATGAGGGAGCCCTGGGAGCGGAGGAAGCCTTCTTTGTCGGCGTCGAGGATGGCGACGAGGGAGACTTCGGGGAGATCGAGGCCTTCGCGGAGGAGGTTGATGCCGATGAGGACGTCGTACTCGCCTTTGCGGAGGTCGCGGAGGAGTTTGATGCGTTCGAGGGTTTCGATTTCGGAGTGCATGTAGCGGCAGCGGACGCCTACTTCGGTGTAGTAGCTGGCGAGGTCTTCGGACATGCGCTTGGTGAGGGTGGTGACGAGGACGCGTTGGTTTTTTTGCGCGCGGTCGCGGATCTCGGCGAGGAGGTCGTCGATCTGGCCTTTGACGGGGCGGATTTCTACGATGGGGTCGATGAGGCCGGTGGGGCGGATGATTTGTTCGACGACTACGCCGGCGGATTTGGTGAGTTCGTAGGGGCCGGGGGTGGCGGAGACGTAGATGATCTGGCCGGTGCGGGACTCGAACTCTTCGAAGCGGAGGGGGCGGTTGTCCATGGCGGAGGGGAGGCGGAAGCCGTAGTCGACGAGGTTTTGTTTGCGGCAGCGGTCGCCGTGCCACATGCCGTGGAGTTGGGGGACGGTGACGTGGGACTCGTCGATGAAGAGGAGGTAGTCCTGGGGGAAGTAGTCGAGGAGGGTGGGTGGGGGCTCGCCGGGGAGACGGCCGGAGAAGTGGCGGGAGTAGTTTTCGATGCCGTGGCAGTAGCCGACGGATTTGATCATCTCGAGGTCGAAGCGGGTGCGCTGGTGGATGCGCTGGGATTCGACGAGGCGGCCCTGAGTTTCGAGTTCTTTTTCCCACCACTCCATCTCTTCGAGGATGGTGCCGATGGCGGTGCTCTTGCGCTCGGGTTGGACGACGTAGTGGGACTTGGGGTAGATGGGGAGGCGGGAGTACTTCTGCTTGACGGTGCCGAAGAGTGGGTCGATTTGTGAGAGTGAATCGATTTCGTCGCCGAAGAGCTCGATACGGTAGGCGTTCTCGTCGTAGGTTGGATAGATTTCGATGATGTCGCCGCGGACGCGGAAGGTGCCGCGGCGGAAGTCGACGTCGTTGCGCTCGTAGAGGATTTCGACGAGGCGGCGGGTGATGTCTTCGCGCTTGAGGCGCTGGCCTTTTTCGAGGAGGAGGAGCATGCCGTAGTAGGCTTCGGGCGAGCCGAGGCCGTAGATGCAGGAGACGGAGCTGACGATGATGGCGTCGCGGCGCTCGAAGAGGCTGCGGGTGGCGGCGAGGCGTAGTTTATCTAATTCTTCATTGATTGTTGCTTCCTTTTCAATGAAGAGATCGCCCGCGGGGATGTAGGCTTCGGGTTGGTAGTAGTCGTAGTAGGAGACGAAGTACTCGACGGCGTTGTTGGGGAAGAATTGTTTGAACTCGTGGTAGAGCTGGGCGGCGAGGGTCTTGTTGTGCGCGAGGACGAGGGCGGGGCGCTGGAGTTCCTCGATGACCTTGGCCATGGTGAAGGTCTTGCCGGAGCCGGTGACGCCGAGGAGGACCTGGTCCTTTTCGCCGGCGTGGATGCCGGAGACTAGCTCGGCGATGGCGCGGGGCTGGTCGCCCTGGGGTTTGTAGGTGGTCGCGAGCTGGAAGTCCATATTTGTAGGATAGTGGATGCAGGTATCTGGATTTGGATGCCGGCAAGGACAAAGGCAAAATGCGGGGGTCTCTCCACTTCGGCGGCAAGTGCGCCGCCTACGGTCGAGATGACGCTTTCTTGAGAGGGCGTGAATGAGCATAGGGACGGAGTTGTGGCTGGTGCGGCATGGGGAGACGGAGTGGAGTTTGAATGGGAAGCACACCAGCCGGACGGATATTCCGCTGACGGAGCGTGGACGAGAGCGGGCAGTCGAGTTGAGGGAGTATTTGAAGGGGACAAAGTTTGATGCGGTGTTTGTGAGCCCGATGAAGCGGGCTCGGGAGACCTGCGCGATTGCGGGGTTTGGCGATGTTGCGGTGGTGACGGATGGATTGAAGGAGTGGGATTACGGGGTGTATGAAGGGAAGACTACGCGGGAGATTCAGGCGGAGATTCCGGGGTGGTCGGTTTGGAAGAATGAGATTGTGGGTGGGGAGACGGTGGAGCATGTGGGAGAGCGGGCGGATGGAGTGATTGCGCAGGCTTTGGCGGCTGCTCCGGATGGCGGGAAGGTGGCGCTGTTTGCGCATGCTCATATTTTGCGGATTCTGGGGGCGCGGTGGGTTGGGTTGGCGGCTGAGAAGGGGAGCGTGTTGGCGTTGGGGACGGGGAGTGTGAGTGTGTTGGGGTGGGAGCGGGAGACTCGGGTGATTCAGAGCTGGAATCGTGGGTTTGAGGGGTAGGCCCCTGGGGTACTTTAGGTGCTAAAGTATTCGATTTGCATTGGTTAAGTCTGGACTCGGTTGGGTGCGGGTGCGCTCTCCATTTTTGGGTGGTTTGGGGGTTGGGTTTGTCAAGCCTCTTCAGGATGTCTCGGGATATCGGTGCGGTTGATGACTTCCAGATGGGGATGGGAGGAAAAAGGCAAAAGCAGATCCCCTTCGGGGATGACAAGCAAGAAAAGCAAATGCAAATGCAAATGCAAAGGCAAAGGCAAATGCAGGCATCCTTCACTGCGTTCAGGATGACGGTCCTCACTGAGAACAGGATGACGGTTCCTGAGAACAGGATGACGGCTCCGAAGAACAGGATGACGGCTCCTGAGAACAGGATGAGGGCTCCTGAGAACAGGATGACGGCTCCCCATAGGAGAGTTCTTAGTGGGGTTGGATGTGTTCGGGGCGGACTCCCACTCCTATGAAACGGGCGGTGAGGCGGCGGAAGAGTGGGTGAGGGGAGAGGAGGCGGAGAAGGAAGGGTGGTTTGATGGGGGCGGGGTTGCCGAGGAATTTTGAGATGAAGCGGTGGACCATGACCTGAAAGGTTTGGGTGACACGGGTGGGGAACTCGCGGCGGTGCTGGATGTGGTCGAGGGTGAGGGCGGTGACGACGCCGGTGGAGAGGACCGGGGAGAGGATGCGGGCGGCGGCGACGGCGTCCTGGATGGCGAGGTTGATGCCGATGCCGCCGACGGGCGACATGGCATGGGCGGCGTCGCCGATGCAGAGCAGTCCGGGGCGGTACCAGCGCGTGAGGCGGTTGACCTGAACGGAGAGGAGCTTGACCTGATCCCAGTCGGTGAGTTCGTGCAACACGATCGGCGAGGAAGGGGACGACGCTGGGCGATGGCGGCTCGGAAGGCGGCGAATGCCTGCGGGCTGGATGGTGGTGGCGAAGGTGTCTTTGGCGATGATGAAGGCGCACTGGAAGTAGTCGACGCGATTGATGAGGACGAGCGAGCTTGCCGTAGTTGACGTTGCCGAGGATGTTCGAGGGGTCGCTTTCGCGGCGGGTGAGGCGGAACCAGAGGACGTCGATGGGGACGCCGGTTTCGACGACGGGAGATTGGCATCGGCGCGGGTGGTGGAGTGGCGGCCGTCGCAACCGACGACGAGGTTGGCTTGAATCTCGACCGGGCCGGAGGGAGTGTTGGCGCGGACGCCGATGACGCGGTGAGTGGTGTCTTCGATGAGGCCGATGACCTCGTGCTCCATGAGGAGGTGGAAGTTGGGGAGCTTGCGGCCTGCCGCGGCGAGGAAGTCGAGGAAGTCCCACTGGGGCATGAGGGCGACGAACTTTGCGTGGGTGGGGAGGTGGGTGAGATCGGCGATGGGGAGAGTATTCGCCGCCGATGGCGAGGACGAACTCGCTGATTTGCTCGTGGGGAAGGGCGAGGAAGGCGTCGAGGATGCCTAGCTCGTACATGAGTTCGAGGGTGGAGGGGTGGATGGTGTCGCCGCGGAAGTCGCGGAAGAAGTCTTTGTGCTTTTCGAGGACGGTGACGTCGATGCCCGTCGCGGGCGAGGAGGATAGCCGAGCATCATGCCGGCGGGGCCTCCGCCAACGATGCAGCAGGTGGTTTTGGGGGTCGGCATAGGTGGGATGAGGGTAGCAAGGGTTCGGTGGGGCGTCAAAAAAGGCTAATTCCCGAAGGAGCAAGTAGTTTGTGGAGAGATCCAAAAGCGAACGGCAACTGCAAAGACGAAATGCGGGGGTCTCTCCACTACGCTACGAACGATGAGACTGTTCGTAGCTCCGGTCGAGATGACGCGGTTTTATTGTTCGGACGTGCTAGATTCAACGCATCCTCATTTTGCTTTCTGGAGCCAACTATGCGTTTGCGTCGGGTTGTGGGCTTTGTTGCTGGTGCTTCGATGATGAGTTGTGCGGTTCTGGTTGGACAGACGGATGGTTCGGGTTCGAAGGCAGCGAGTGATGAGGCGCAGGGCAAGGTTTGGTGGGCGCATGTGCAGAAGCTGGCTGATCCTTCGATGAATGGACGGCTGACTGGAAGTGAAGATTACTTGCGGGCTGCGGCTTATGTGGTTGAGCAGTTCAAGGCTTACGGGCTGGCTCCGGCGGGTGTGGATGGCGGGTTCTATCAGCCGGTGAAGTTTGATGTGCAGCGGGTGGATGCGAGCAAGTCTTCGATGAAGCTGGTGGTGGATGGAAAGGTGACGCCGCTGGTGCTGGGGGAGGATGCGATTCTTGGGGCGCGGTCGGCGCAGTTGAATGCAGTGGATGCGCCGCTAGTGTTTATCGGGTATGGGTTGCATCTGCCGGAGTCGAAGTATGACGACTTCAACTCGGCTGAGGTCCCGTTGGCGGCGTTGAAGGGGAAGATTGTTGTGTATATCAATGGCGGGCCGGCGGACTTGTCGGGGCCGTTGAAGTCTTATGCGCGGACGGCTCCGCTTGCGAAGGCTCTGCTTGATGCGGGTGCAGTGGGATCGATTTCGATTCCGACTCCGAAGTCGATGGACTTTGGGTGGCAGAGGGTGGCGAGCAGCGCTTCGCAGCCGGGGATGCGGTTGGCGGTTGCTCCGGATGCGGATGCTGTGGCGGCAAAGCATCCTGCGCTGGCGGATGTGCATAGCACGATGTTTTCGGCTACGTTCAACCCTGCGCAGGCAGAGAAGTTGTTTGCGGGGACGGGACATACGTTTGCGGAGTTGCTGGCGCTGGCGGATGCGCAGAAGCCGTTGCCGCGGTTTGCGATGGGCAAGAGTTTGATGGCGACGGTTGTGGCGGAGACGTCGCATGTGGTGTCGCCGAATATTGTGGGGGAGTTGAAGGGATCGGACCCGGTGTTGTCGAAGGAGTATGTGCTGGTGTCCGCGCATCTGGATCATCTGGGTGTGGGCGCGCCGATCAACGGGAAGACGATTTATAGCGGGGCGATGGATGATGCTTCGGGCGTTGCTACTGTTTTGGAGACGGCGAAGAAGTTTAGCCAGGCGAAGACTCGGCCGAAGCGGTCGATGCTGTTTGTGATTTTTACTGCTGAGGAGAAAGGGTTGCTGGGGTCGCGGTATTTTGCGGGACATCCTACGGTTCCGGAGAACGAGATTGTCGCGGATTTGAACCTGGATATGTTTATGCCGCTGTTCGCGCTGAAAAAGCTGCATGTGCAGGGGCTGGATGAGTCGACGCTGGGGGATGATGCGAAGAAGGTTGGGGCAGCGCATGGGATTGTGATTGCGAGCGATCCGGAGCCGGACAGGAATTCGTTTATCCGGACGGATCAGTACAGCTTTGTGCAAGCGGGTGTGCCGGCGCTGGCGATGAAGTTTGGATGGACGATGGGTTCGCCGGAGTACAAGGCTTGGAGAGCCTGGCTGGCGCAGCGGTATCACTCGACGGATGATGATTTGACGCAGCCGGTGGATCTGGTGGCTGCGGCTCAGTTCAATGACTTCTTTGCGGATCTGGCCAGGGCTGTGGCGGATGATCCGGCTCGGCCGCATTATTTGGATTCGAGTTTCTTTAAGAGGTTTGAGGTGGGGCAGTAGCGCGGTTCTCCGCCCATGGTTTTGGTGGTAAGAACGAAAACGCAGGTCCTTCGACTACGCTACTCGCGATGAAACCGCGAGTAGCTCCGCTCAGGATGACACCCTTAAGGCAGGAGCTAGAGTTTTGGGCCATATATAAGACGCTATGATTGGCGAGATTGCTCAGGGTGGATGTTTAGGATTTGGAGCCAGTCTGTGGGGGTGTGGGCCAAGTGGTCGGGTGGGGCGTCGGCGAGGGAGTGGGGTTTGAGGCCGAAGGTGCATCCGATGCTGCGGGCTCCGCAGTTGCGGGCAGTGAGGACGTCGATGTCGGTGTCGCCGATCATGACGGTTTGGGAGGGGTGGATGGTGCGGCCGGCGATGCGGCCGGCTTCATCGATGAGGGATTCGCAGGCCGTGAGGATCGGGTTTCTTGGTGTGGAAGCTGTTGCCTCCGTAGTTCTGGAAGAAGAAGCGCGAGAGGCCGAAGTGGTCGCAGATGTCGCGTGAGGGTTTGACGGGTTTGTTGGTGAGGACGGCCATGAGGGTTTCCGGCTGGGTGGTGCGGATGGCTTCGAGCGATTCGATGACGCCGGGGTAGACGTAGGTGTAGTCGAGTTTGTGGATGCGGTAGTAGTCGAGGAAGAAGGTGAGGGCTTCGTTGACGTACTCCTCGTCGTGGATGTCGCCCTCGGGGTCGCCAAAGGCTCGGCGGACGAGGAGGGAGGCTCCGTCGCCGATGTAGCTGGCGATGACAGCTTCGGGGAGCTCGGGTTTTCCGAAGTGGACGAGGGTGGCGTTGACGGAGTTGCAGAGGTCGATGCGCGAGTCGATGAGGGTGCCGTCGAGGTCGAAGACGAGGAGACGCGGGGATGGCGGGGAAGACATCGTTTAAGGGTAATCGATGCGGTTGGTATATGCTTCTTGGCACAGGAGAAACGCTATGTGCAAAGTGTTGGCGGGAGAGTGGAGCCGGCGGCAGTTTGTTGCGGGGCTGAGTGCGGCGGGAGTGGCCGGCGGGTTGGGATGGAGTGGGACTTCAGCGTTTGCGCAGAGTGGAATGACGCCTGATGCTGCGATGCGCGAGCTGACGGAAGGTAACGGGCGGTTTGCTGCGGGGAAGATTACGTCGTTCGCGGAGGACCTGGAGATATTGAAGGCGAAGACGGTGAACAAGCAAGAGCCATTTGCGGGGGTGCTTTCTTGTGCTGATTCTCGTGTGCCGGTGGAGATTCTGTTCGATCAGAGCATCAATCATCTGTTTGTGTGCCGGGTTGCGGGCAATGTGGTGACACCGGAGATTATGGCCAGTCTGGAGTACGGTGTTGCAGTGTTGGGGATTAAGGCCATTCTGGTGCTGGGGCATACGAACTGTGGGGCGATCAGTGCGGCGGTGCAGGCGAAGGAGGTGCCGGGGCAGATCAGTGCTCTGTATCAACATTTGATGCCGGGGACTCGGGATGCGAATGGGGATGTGGCGAAGGCGGTGTCGTTGAATGCGGCGTTTCAGGCGAGGTTGTTGCGGGAGAGCTCGACGGTGATTGCGAAGGCGATTAAGGAGAATAAGGTGAAGGTTGGGGCGGGGGTCTATGACCTGGGTACGGGGCGCGTGACCAGCGTCAGTTGATAGAGGCACAAAAAAGACGGTGGCTTAGAGTTCGGCCACCGTCGCTGTGTTGCGGTTGAGGTTACTTGACCTGAATGTCGCCGGAGCCTGTGCCGACTTTGATGGTGGGTCCTCCGCCGTTGACTACGCCGCTGACGTGATGGCGGTTGAGGCTGCCCTGCATAGTGATGGGCTGGGAGACGCTGATGCTGCCGGAGCCGGTTTCGGCGTCGAAGTTGAAGTGCGCGTTGCCGACGATGAGGCGGACGGAGCCGCTGCCGGTAGAGAGTCTCCAGTCTGCGGTGGGTTGGCCTGCGGCTTCGATGTCGCCGCTGCCGGTGCTGGCTTTGAGGGCTCCTGAGAGGCCTTGTAGATGGATGTTGCCGCTGCCGGTTTCAGCTTTGACGTCGCCGGCGCCGGTCTGCTGGAGAGTGATGTTTCCGGAGCCAGTACCTAACGTGGCAGTGCCTTGAATGCCGGTGGCGTTGACGTTGCCGGAGCCCGTCTGGGCTTTGAGGGTCGCGCCGACGTTCTGGATTTCAACATCGCCGGAGCCGCTGGCGGCGGTGATGTTCGAAGAGGCGGGAAGCGAGATGTCGTAGTCGATGCTGATGTTTCGGTAGAGGTCGTTGTTGTTGTGACGCTCGCCGATGGTGATGTCGTTGCCGCTTTGAACGATGGGCGGGTTGTTGACGATTTGCTGGATGCGGCTGTCTACGTCGCTGCCGCCGCTCATCCAGCCGTGGCTGGAGTGAAGGTGGGCGACGATGTGGACCTGGTTGGCGGAGCCGGGATGCAGATGAACGTTGCCGGAGCCGGTGGAGACCGAGACGTTGGGTGCGCCGCTTACGTTGAGGGTGCGGTCGAAGCTGGCATCGGCGGCGAAGGCGGTGGCAGCGGCGAAGGTGAGGAATGCGGCGGTAGAGGCGAGGACTTTTATTGTCATGGGCGGTTCCTTTAGTCGACTCTTATGCGATTTGAAGCGTTGTGCGTTGGCTCTGATGGCGAACTGCGAAGACTGATCACTGGCCCTGCTGGTTATTGCTGAAGGATGACGGTGTCGCCGGATTTCAGGCCAGCGAGGATTTCGGTTTTGGTGCCGTTGGAGATGCCGGCCTTGACGTCGATCTTGCGGCGGCCGTTCTTTTGCTTGGGGTCGGGGACTTCGACGGAGGCGTTGCGGTCCTTGTCGTAGAGGACGGCCTGCTCGGGGACGGTGAGGACGTTTTTGTGTTCTTCGAGGAGGATTTCGGCGTTGGCGGTCATGTTGGTTTTGAGTTCGCCGCCGGGATTATCGATGGAGACGCGGACTTCGAAGGTGGTGACGTTATCTTTTTCGACGCCGAGGGGGGCGATCTTGGTGACTTTGCCCTGGAAGGTTTTGTCCTTGAAGGACTCGACCTTGATGCGGGCGGCCTGGCCGAGGTAGACGCGACCGATGTCGGACTCGTCGACCTTGCCCTGGACGTAGACCTGGGTGGTGTCGCCGACGGTCATGACGAGGGTGGCGGTGGAGCCGAGGACGAGAATGGAGCTGACGGCATCGCCGATTTCGACATCGCGAGAGAGGATGACGCCGTCCATGGGCGAGGTGATGGTGGTGTAGCTAAGCTGCTCTTCAAGCTGCTTGAGGGAGGCTTGATTCTGAGCGACCTGGGCCTCTGCCTGGCGGAGCTTGGAGCTGTCGACTGTGATCTGTGAGACAGCTTTGTCGCGGGTGTTGACGGCGGCGAGGTATTTTTGCTGGGCGTCGTCGAGGGACTGCTGCGAGACGACACCCTCTTTGGACATCTGGAGGTTGCGCTCGTAGGTGTGCTTGTACATGGGAAGGTCAGGGGCTTCGGCATTGACCTTGTCGTATTGGATAGAGGCCGCGGCGGCGTGGGCGTTGGACTCGGCGGCGGTGAGCTGGGCCTTCTGGGCGGCCACCTGATCGAGGATCTCCTGCTGGTCGAGCTGGGCGAGGACCTGACCCTGTTTGACGCGATCATTAATGTCCACGTCGAGACGTGTGACGATGCCGGAGGCCTTGGATTTGACCTCGACCTTGGTGATGGGCTGGACTTTGCCGGTGGCGACGACGGAACGGGCGATGTCGGCTAGTTCGGCTTTGCCTAACTGGGAGGGCTCAAATTTGGTGGTGTTTCCGCGGGCGGCTACGGCGATGCCGAGCGCTGCCACAATGACGAGGACGATGAGGCCTGTCCATAGCCAAAATTTCCGTTTGTTCTTACGCTGTGTAGCCAAGGGTTGCTCCCATAAGTTCTGGTTGGTGGGTCGTCTCGGAGTGTGGTTACGCAAGATAATGGTGCGCGGTTCCATAGACGGGGGAGAAAAGTGCGCCGCAAGGGTGCAGAGTTGGTGCCGGCTCCTATTTTGGACGTCCTGGCGACCGAAAGGAATAGCTAGTTTGGGGAGTAGTCGGGATAGATTTCAGGCGTATTTGCGCAGGACGCCGAGGACTTTGCCCTGGATGCTGACGCTGGCGGCGGGAGCGTAGATGGGCGACATTTCTGTATTGGAGGGCTGGAGGCGGATCATGCTGCCTTCGCGGTAAAAGCGCTTGAGGGTGGCGTCGGAGCCGTCGATGAGGGCGACGATGATCTCTCCTTCACGGGCAGTGCGGGTGCGCTCGACGAGGACGTAGTCGCCGGAGACGATGTGCTCGTCGCGCATGGAGTCGCCGCGGACTTCGAGGGCGAAGACCTCGCGGTTGCCAATGATGTCGGAGAGGGAGATGCTTTCGGCGGATTCGATCGCCTCAACGGGCTGGCCTGCCGCGATTCGGCCCATGAGGGGAAGGCGGTCGGCGCCTTTTTTGCTGCTGCGCGGGGGCAGGACGTCGATAGAACGGCTGCGGTTGTGGGCGCGCTGGAGGAGGCCTTTGTTCTGGAGGTTCGTGATGTGTTTGTGGACGGTCGCGAGCGAACTGAGGCCCAGGCCGCTGGCGATCTCTTCGTAGGAAGGAGAGTAGCCATTCTTCTGGGTGAAGTTTGAGAGGAAGTCGATGACCTCTTTTTGCCGTCGCGTAATTGCCATGCGGATGATTGTAGCGAATAAAAGGCGAATTGCAAGTGTTTTCGGAGATTATCACCTTGATACAGGGTTGGGCGATGAAAAGATTATTTTGCGTGTTAAAGCGACTGTTCGATTGGAAATATTCCGGCGTAACGGTGCCCCTCTTTCTGCTCTGGGCCTTGGATTCTGGGGCTCGCTGTGTCGACTGATCCTTACGTCCCTCTTTTCATCGCTGCTGCACTATGTGTGTTTTTACGGATTTCTTTGGTCGGTGGGGTGGGTGTGGAATCAAGGATTCTTTGAACCGTGCAGAAGATTCCCCGCACGCTAAAAAGCACAACAAATTTCTGCTAAGGAGAGGCAAAGAACGAAATGATACATCCTGATCGCAACGCTACTTCTTTCTCCCTGTTCCGGCACAGTTGAGAACTGGTTGTACACATCTTATCTACCGACGCACTCGTAATTGGAATGATACTCGCGCGGAAGGTCGATGGTCGTGTCAGGATTGGACTGAACGTGATCAATTGGTTCGCGTGCGTTACATGACTGTTCACTCATGGTTGCGGTCATGTGAAGCCGAGACCGAGGTGGAAACGCTAATGTCGCGATCTACATCGCAATTTGAGGGCCGATGGCACGGAGTGGGATGACCAAACAGACATGATGGTAGTTGCACCGTTGAAGTGCTACCGCGGTCGGATTAGAGCAGAACGAATTGCGCGATGCGTTAGCGATACGTTCGGACGTCGAGAGTGATGACAGATGTCTGATGTTCACAATCTCCGAATACCTCGAAGAAACTTAGAGCAGCATTCAATGCCTGACGTTGCCACAGTGCAGGCAGCCTCATAGCACGAAAACGATGGAGTGCTAGAACCGTCAATTATAAGCGCGACATAAGACTGCTCATAATGGACGCCGTTTTGCACAGGACGCGCGAAGGGACCGTCATTTTCTCAATTGTGTTGACGCCAATCCCCTTATCGTCGGTCCAGCCCTCTATCCGCTGCAGTGAGTCTTGATCAGACCGAGCCTCTCTCATGATTCGCTTGCCAGATATACTGCATGATTTCGAGTCACAGGGTCTGGAGGATATTCGCAGAGAGGGAGGGTTCAGTTTCCCAGCGGGAAGAATTCCCATTTTGAAATTCGCTGCGCAAAATTCTGCAAAGAAGTCTTGTCAGATGCGGGGTAATGAACCAAGGTAATTAGACATCGCGGAATTGGTAATGTGACTGTGGTGCTGAAGTACTTCCTGCTTTGGAGAGTAACGGGATGAGAGTTTTGATTGTTGAAGATGATGTGGCACTTGGGATTTTTTTGCAAAAAGGGCTAAAGCTGGAGGGGCATGAAGTTACCTGGGTGGGGGACGGGGAAGCGGCGCTGGTTCACGCTGCGGAGCATCGGCCAGACCTGATCGTACTTGATTTGAGTCTTCCGCGGAAGGATGGCACGGAGGTCCTGGCGGAGATGCGCGGCCGGTTCGATGAGACGGCGGTGCTGGTGCTGACTGGAAGGAGCCAAGTTGAGGAGCGGGTGAAGTGCCTGAACCTGGGGGCGGATGATTGCCTGCTGAAGCCTTTCAGCTTTCATGAACTAACGGCTCGTTGCCGGGCGTTGCTACGGCGGCGGGAGCAGTTTGCTGACCCGGTGTTGCGGCATGGCGACGTCGAGTTGAACCGGATGGAGCGCCGGGTGATGCGGAACGGGCGGCTGGTGGAGCTAACGGTGAAGGAGATTCATTCTTCGGCCGTAGTGAGGCTTCGTGCGGCGCTTGCCAACCTGGGTAATGGCGAATCGGCTGCACCGAAGCCGCGCAATCGGAAGGGCCAGTCGGCAACCCGCTAACGGGAACGATTAGAGAAATCCAAGAAGGAAGAGAAGGGAAGCATGGGAAAGCAGCTTGGGCAGGGAGATATTGATGCACTGTTTGCCGCTGCCGTGGCTAACGGCTCAGGAGGTGCAGAAACACCGGTAAACGAACCTCTGTTGGAACGCTATGACTTCAGCCGGGCGGGCCAGATCAGCAATGACCAAATGCGGGCTATTAGTTCTGTGAACGATCTGTTCGCGCGCAACCTGATGCACACCCTGGGAGCGTGGCTGCGTACTCCGTTCAAGATGAAGCTGGTGGCGGGGGAGCAGCTTCCCTTCAGCGAGTTTCTCGAGCGTCTCTCGTCACCGAGTTATATTTGCTCGATTCGGTTGGAACCTCTGGGTGCCGTCGGATTGTTGGAACTGGAACTGGCTCTGGCATCGCCGATGGTGGATGTTTTGCTTGGTGGCGTAGGAAGGGCGTGGCCGACACGCGAGTTGACCGATATCGAAGAGGCGATTCTGACGTCCGTGGTGCAGATGGCTGTACGCGAATTGAACCTGGCATGGCAGTCCGTGGGGCTGGAGTTCGTCTTTGAGAAACGGGAGGCGGAGCCTGCAATTGCGCGGATGATGACTGCCGGAGAGAAGACGTTGTGCGTGAGCTTCGAGGCGCGGATGCCCGAGGCTCAGGGTGCGATGAATCTTTGCCTGCCAGCCGTGGTGTTGAATGCGATTCTACGGCGGCTCATATCGGAAGGCGATCGTCCGAAACGTCGATCGAAAGAGGCACACGCAAGGGTGCGCGAGTTGGTAGGAGAAGCAAAGTTTGGAGCCGTTCTGCAGTTTCCCGTGATGCGTTTGCCCGCGCAGGAGTTATTGACGTTGGTACCGGGAGCGGTGTTGCGTCTTCCGATGGCGAAACATGCGGCTTCGGAGCTTCGCGTGGCTGGATTACGGTTTGGGCAAGCTCATCCTGTGCGCACGGGAGAACACCGTGGGGCGCAGCTTGAAACAGGATGCGACCCTGACGAAGCGAACAGCGTTGTGGAGAACCAGAGCCTTGCTGCAATGACGAGCGTGAATTGAGAGGGAGAAGGAATGGAAAAGGTAATTGCTTCAGATGAAGTTTCAGCGGCGCCGGCCGGCATCGATCCGAGCATTGGATTGCTATGCGACATAGAGCTCGATGCGACGTTGCAATTTGGTTCGCGGGAGATGCCTCTCCGCGAAGTGTTGGACTTGGGGCCAGGCGACGTGGTTGAGTTGGACCGACATGTGTCGGATCCGGTTGATCTCGTGGTCGGCAACAGGATTGTGGCGCGAGGAGAGGTCGTTGTCGTGAGCGGCAACTTCGCTCTGCGGATTACTGAGGTGGCAACTCCACAACTAAGACTGGAGAGCATACGATGCCTTTTCTAACGAGGAAGACGGAATCTTCTGAACACCATGCGCTGATGCAGCCAGTCGGGGGAGTGAGCGACGGGCTCGCGTGGGAGGGAGATGAGTACACGCCGTCGAAGGGCACGGCTGGCATAGATGGTTTTGGACTCCCCGCATCGCTTGCGACGACGCGATCGGGCAGGCTTTGCGGTAATCCGGAGTGTGCGAGCGGATGGACGAAGCCCTGGAGAAACCGCCGGAGGCCCATTTTTGAAGGGCAGTGGGGTTGCGGCGGGCGTTGCGTGCTGGCAATGGTGCGGGCGGCAGTGCGGCGCGAACGTGGTGACGGAGTTGGGTCAGCGTCCGCAGTTCCCCACCGGCATCGAGTGCCGTTGGGCTTGTTGATGCTGGCGCAGGGATGGATTACTCATCCTCAATTGCAAAAGGCACTCGCCGCACAACGAGAGAGCGGGACCGGCCGGATCGGAGACTGGCTCATGAGCGAGTGCGGCGTGGGAGCGGATCAGATAACCCGTGGGTTGAGCATTCAGTGGGGGTGTCCGGTGCTGACAACGGAGGGTTTTTCTCCTGAGACTATGGCGTTAGTGATGCCTAAGATGTTTGTCGAGGAGTTTGAGGTTCTGCCTTTGAGCGTGGCCGGGTCGCGGATACTCTATATGGCCTCTTCGAATCGACTGGATGCTTCTGTTGCGTTCGCAGTTGAGCGGATGACTGAGTTGAAGGTGGAGAGCGGGGTCGTTGAGGGAGCGCTATACGAATCGGCGCGCGAGCGGATGTTGGCCTGCGAAGGTGTCGAAGCGAAGCTGGAGATGTTCGATGATAAGGATGCGATGGCGGCGAGAATGACTGCCATCCTCGAGCACAAACAACCGATCGCGTCGCGGTTAGTCCGGCTGCATCAGTATTACTGGCTGAGGATCTGGCTGGAGAGAGGGGCTTTCGGTCGGGCCGGGAATTTACCGCAGACGGGCGAAGACGTGAAGGACCATATCTTTGCCGTTCGAGCGCTTAAAGCTTAATAGAGTCCGCTTGTGCCAAAAAGAGAGCCGATGAGGCCCTCTTTTTCTTCGCAACTGAATTACTTATTTTGGCATGGAGGCTGGGGACGATGCGGCGGCGTCCTGTGTGGGGCCCAATCCTAACTTTAATGATGGCCCGGGAATCGGGAATCAGCTTGGTCTGCCAACCATTGTCTTCCTGAAACTTCTGCATGGCAGCCTGGGTTTGAGCGTCCCAATGGCCGGATGCTTCTCCCGAGAGATAGCCAGATTTGATCAGAGAAGCCTGGATCTGGCTGGCTCGGTTGTCGTCAATGCCGCGTTGACCGGCCGTTTTCGGAGCTGATTTGGGGTGTTTGGCTAGCTTAGGAGAGGTTGGACCGCGACGGGAATGCGTGTACGCCGGGCATGGCAACACGGCTGAAAATAAGAGGGCCGAAGTTAGGAAAATCTTGGTAAATCGCATGGGTCGGACAACACCTTGAATCGAGTTTGTACCAGAATCCTCAAGCCCAGCTGACGCTGACGTGCCTAGAGTATCCCGGAGTAATGATTAAGACAACAAAAAGGTTGACCACTTTGCCTGCATCTTTCGTGGGGGACTGCTTTTAGCAGCCTAGGTCGGGTGGACAAGAGGGAGACCCAGGTGTGGCGCTCCCTCCCATCTATAACCCAATTGAGCCTACGGGAGTGTTCCGCCAACGTAGGAGTTGAGATTTTTCTGACCAGGTACCTGGATGACGAAGACAACATCGTCCTTGGACTTGAGGGTCGAGACGATGGCGCGATAGCTGGCTTCGTCCGTAACTGGTTTGCGATTGATTGCGGTTATGATCTGGGTCTTGCCGAGGCCGATCTCGTCGGCGAAGGAACCCGGACGAACACTGGTGATGATTACGCCGCCCTTGATACCGGTCTTTGCGGCAATCGACGGGGGAATCGCCGACACAGTAATGCCGAGCTTGCCTTCACCTGCGTCCTCTTGCTGAGGGCTGGAGGGTTCATCCTGCTGGCCAGTGATGTCGGCGTATGTCTTAGCGCGGTCGCCGATGACGACGTTGGCGGTGTTCTGTTTGCCGTCTCTCAAGTAGCCAAGTTTGACGGTCGAGCCAACGTGCCGTGCGGAGATGTCGTTGACCAGGTCGTCGCCATCTTTAATATTGCGTCCGTCGACCGAGACGATGACGTCGCCAGCCTGGATACCTGCTTTGGCCGCTCCGCCATTCGGTGTGACGACGCCAACGATGACGCCGCTGGTGAATCCGTAGACACGGCCTACGGCGGACGATTGTGCCGTCTGGAATTGAATTCCAATGGAGCCGCGAACGACCTTATGCTCCGGCCCGATGAGCATGTTGTAGATGTTGGCGATGATGTTGGAGGGCATGGCGAAGCCGACACCCTGCGAACCCATGGACTGGGTATAGATTGCGGTGTTCATGCCAACGACCTGGCCGGCCATATCGACCAATGGGCCACCGGAGTTGCCGGGATTGATGGCTGCGTCGGTCTGGATGAAGCGTTGAAACTGGGTCTGGGAGACGCCGCTTGCACTGGCCTCTTCGATACTGCGGTTCTTAGCTGAGATGATGCCGGCGGTTACGGTCTTCGATAGGGAGAACGGGCTGCCTATCGCGAGAACCCAGTCGCCAACCTGAGCGCCGTCGGAGTTGCCAAGTTTGATGGTGGGCAGGGGCTCCTTGGTGTCGATCTTGATGACGGCGATGTCTGTATCCTTGTCGACTCCAACCACTGTGGCGGGACGGCCTGGATCAACTTCGTCGTCGGGATCGCTTGAGAGCTTGACGAAGATCTTGTCGGCTTTATCGACGACGTGATTGTTGGTGATGATGTAGCCGCGGGGGTCAACGATGAAACCTGAGCCCAGGGCGCGGCGTTCTCCGCCGGCTCCGTCGCCGTCGTCACCTCCCTGACCGCCGAAGAAGCGGTTGAAGAAGTCCTGCATATCGCCAGGAGTCTGCTGGTTTTCATCGTCACCATCCGGATTGTTGGGCTGCGGACGCTGGCCGCCCCTCTTGCGCTTGTTGGTGACGGGTTTGGGCAACTCTTCGGTGTTGATGTTGACCACGGCTGGGCCGACCTGTTTTACGATCTGGGAGAAGCCGTTGGAGAGAACGACAGGCGAGGGGATGACAAGGGGTCTGGCATCGGTGGAGTCGACGCCGATCTGTTCTTTGCCGCTGACGTTGCGCGTGAGAACCGAGCCGGCAAGGATGCCGACCGAGAGGGTCGCGAGGAGAACAAACGTCGTAGCAAGGCGGCGTCCGCGAATGCGAGAGAGCAGCGATTGACGGGTGTTGATCGGTGTGTCCATGAGTCGGTTTAGCCTCTTTAGATGGGTGGTGCTATGCGCCGAATTGGGTTCTCGGCCTGAAGTTTAAGTATAGTCGTTGTCTGCCACCGGTGTTTCTTCAAGGGGAGGAGGCTTTTCTAACTGGTTTAGACGCGGATTGAAGGCAAAAGTCTTGTCCGTTTTCAATCGGGATGGATCGGCAGTGGGGTAGGAGCTGAAAGCAGTTCGATCGTGGCGATTCCAGCGAGGATAAGGGCGGCGCCGAGGAGGGAGCGATGGCCCAAATGTTCGTGAAGGATAAGGAACGAGGTCACGCAGGCGAAGACGGGTTCGAGGGTCAGGAGGACGGCCGTATGGGTGGCGGGGAGGTGTTGCTGGGCCCAGCTCTGGATGGTGAAGGCGGCTGCCGTGGCTAGCAGGCTGGTGATTGCGAGGGCGATGAAGAGTCTGGGAGTTGGCGAAAGATGAGGTGTTCCGCCGAAGGGTAACGTGATGGCCATGACGAGCGCAGCTACTCCGATCTGGATGGTGGCCAGTTGGGCGACCGGAACCTGACTCGAGGTGTGGGCGAGTGCGAAGAGATGTCCGGCGAAGGCGATGGCGCAGATGAGGGTGAGGAGGTCCCCGAGACTGATGCTGACGAACAGGTTGCGGAAGGTGGTTCCGGCAGGGGTGGTGAGGAGAAGGAGGCCGGTGAAGGCGAGCAGGACTCCGAGTGCGGTAGTCCAGCGCGGAGGTGGAGTGTTAGCGGAGCGTAGGGCTGGGACCAAGGTGAAGATTGGGACGAACACTACGACGAGGCCGGTGATGAAGGCGGACTTCGCCGGAGTTGTGAGTGCGAGGCCGGCGGTCTGGAACTGGTAGCCGGCTGCGAGGAAGAGGCCGACGATGAAGCCGGAGTAAAGGGCCTTGCGGCTTATGCGACGAAGTTGACGGTGGTTGATTGCGGCGAGTGCGACGAAGGCCAAGGACATGCGGAGGAGGTTGAAGAGAAGTGGTGAAGCGTCCTGCAGGGCGTCCTTGACGAGGACGAAGGTTGCGCCCCAGACGAAGACAACTGCCAGAAGAAGCAGATGGGCTAGCGTTGTTGGACTTGGCTGTTTGGGCAACTACTTCTGGGCTCCTGCCTTCGGTGTTTCCGATGCGGCGAAGACTATTTCGCCGTTGATGATGGTGCGGAGGACTTTGGTGTGGAGCAGTTGTTGCGGCGTTGCGGTCGTGATGTCGCGGTCAAGGACGACGAGGTCGGCGAGATAGCCGGGTTCGAGACGGCCTTTTACCTTTTCGCGGAATTCGCCGAAGGCCGAGGCTTGCGTGTAGGCGTAGATGGCCTCGTTGAGAGAGATTTTTTCCTGAGGCTGGAAGGTCTGGGTGCCGGCCTCGTTCTGGCGGGTGACGGCGGAGTAGAGGCCGCGGAAGGGATTGATGAACTCGACCGGGTAGTCGGTTCCGAAGGCGAGGACGACGTTGTGGTCGAGGAAGCTCTTCCAGGCGTAGGCGTATTTGATGCGTTCGGGACCGAGGCGGTCGGTGGCCCATTTCATGTCGGTGAGGAGATGTGAGGGTTGCATGGAGGCGATGACGCCTTCTTTTTCGAAGCGTTCGAAGTCGCCGGGGAGCAGAACCTGGGCGTGTTCTACGCGGAAACGGAGGGCACCGGGGGGTGGCGGGGTGTCGGACTCTGGCTTCGTGACGATGTTGGCGTTAGAGCCTGTTTGTGGAGGATTTGGCGGGAGGTTGGCTACCTGGTCGGCTACTCCGAAGGCGTTCAGGGCCATTGCGTTGGCGCGGTCGCCGATAGCGTGGAAGCCTAGCTGGAAGCCTGCCATGGCGCGTTCGGCGGCCATCTGGTTGAGCTTGTCCTGGTCGTAGCGGGGGAGGCCGGAGTTGCCGGGATCGTCGGAGTAGGGCTCTTCCATGGCGGCGGTGCGGGAGCCGAGGGAGCCATCCATGAAGCCCTTGAGTTGGGTGAGATGGAGGCGGAGGTCGTCGCTTGGATGGCTGGCGCGGCGCTGCTTGAGGACCTCGACGGGCTGGTTGAAGTCGAGCCACTCGGCTATGCGGAGCGGGAGCTTGTTGGTGTGCTCGAGTTCTTCGAGGGCGAGGAAGTCTTCCCAGTCGGAGTTGTCCTGCACGGTGGTTACTCCGTTGGAGACGTATGTCGGCGATCGCTACCGCGAGGGCCTTGCGACGTTCTTCGAGAGTTGGTGGGGGAATTTTGCTGAAGACCAGGCCATAGGCGGCTGATTCGCGGAGGATTCCTGTGGGGTTGCCGGAGGGGTCGCGGTCGATTTTTGCGCCGGAGGGGTCGGGGGTGGCGGAGGTGATGTTGGCGGCGGCGAGGGCGGCGGAGTTGGCTACCGCCATGTGGCCGTCTACGCGGCGGAAGATGGCGGGGTGGCCGTTGGTTACGGCGTCGAGGTCGGTGCGGGTGGGGAGGGTGTTGTCGGCCCAGAGGGTGTGGTCCCATCCTCCGCCTTGAATCCATGTGCCGGGTTTGGCGGTTGCGACGTAGGTGCGGATGCGCTGCTGCATCTCGGCGAGGGAGCGGACGCCGACGAGGTTGACGGAGAGCCTTTGGCGGCCAGCTTCGCCGATGTGGGTGTGGGCGTCGTTGAAGCCGGGCATGGCGAAGGCGCCGTGGAGGTCGATGACCTGGGTTTTCGGGCCTTTGAGCTTGAGGATGGTCGCGTCTTCGCCTGCTGCGATGATTTTTCCTTCGACGATGGCCAGGGCGGTGACTTTGGCTGGGGTGGGGGATGGGTCGTTTTGGCGGAGGTGGGCGCCGGTGAGGATGTTGCCGTGGAGATAGATGATGTCGGCAGGCTGTTGCGCGTGGGCGCTGGCGGCTAATAAGAGAATGGAGGCTAACGTGAGGGGTTTCACGTGCGGAGTGTAACAGAGGGGTCCCCCCTCCCCCTACAATTTGTGCAAAGTATTCGAAACAGGTTGGTTAGGTTTGGACTTGCTGGGGAAAGTACTGATTTTACGGGGCTGGATTGCGCAAAGTATTGATTTTATGTGGGAAATGGCGGTTTAGAGATGTTCATGCGATCTCTGCCCGTATTCCGTTGGTGGATCTCAGGGGTGATTTGTCAAGTGTGTGTGCTCTCCTTGTTTTGAAGAGATGACCACGGCAAAGACCAAAGCAAAGGCAAAGACCAAAGCAAAGGCAAAGACAAATGCGGGGATTCTTCGCTTCGCTCAGAATGACGACCTCAATCAATACGACGCTCAGAATGACGACCTCGATCAATACGACGTTGAGAATGACGACCTCAATCAATACGACGTTGAGAATGACGACCTCAATCAATACAACGTTGAGAATGACGACCTCAATCAATACGACGTTCAAGATGATGACCTCAATCAAAACGACGTAGTGAAAGGGGCTTTTCCAAGGGAAACGCCTCGTCGGCGGTGAGTTGGAGGGTGTCGAGGAGGGTGAGGAGGATTCGGCGGAGGGCGGTTTCGCGGTGGGTGGGGTCGTACCATTCCTGGAGGGTGTGGATGCCTCCTCCTATGCCGCCTGTTCCTATGGCGATGGCGGGTATGTTGCGGGAGAGAGGGATGTTGGCGTCGGTTGAGCCGAGGCGGGGTTCGGTGCGGAGGGTGAGGTGACGGTCTACGGCACGGAGGGTGTGGAGGAGGGGTGAGTCGTCGGGCAGGGCGGCGGCGGGGCGATTTCCGATGGTTTCGATGTGGAGTTTTGCTGGTGAGTTTGTGGTGATGATGTCGTCGAAGATCTGGTGGACGTGGGTGGCGGTGGCGATGAGCTGGGTGGGTTCGGTGGAGCGGATGTCGAGTAGAGCTGTGGCTGACTCGGGGATGGAGTTGATGGAAGTGCCACCGGCGATTTGGCCGACGTTGATCGTGGTGGGTGGGTCGTTGGGGATTTTGAGGGCGGCGATCTGGGCGAGGGCTCGGCTGAGAAGGAAGATGGGGTTGGGGGTCCCGGCGTCGGACCAGGAGTGGCCGCCGGGGCCAGTGATGGTGACGCGGAAGCGGAGGCTGCCGAGGGCTCGGGTGACGACTGCGGAGTTACCGCTGCCTTCGAGGGCGATGGCGGCGGCGATGCGGTTGCGGTAGGGGCTGCGCTCGAAGAGGTGACGCATGCCGCGGAGGTCGCCTTCGCCCTCTTCGCCTACGTTGGCGGCGAAGAGGATGGGGATGGGTGGGGTGATATTGGCGTAGCGAAGGGCGGCGGCGATGGCGAGGAGTCCGGTGAGGCCGGCGGCGTTGTCGCAGATGCCGGGGGCGTGGATGACTGCCGAGTCTTTTTGTTCGAGGGGGTTGATTGGGGTTTCGATGGGGAAGACGGTGTCGAGATGGGCGGAGAGGAGGACTACTGGGGCGACCGCGGATTTTCGGGATAAAGGCGGATGAGAACTTGCAACGGCAACTGCGAAATGCGGGGGTCCCTTCGACAGGCTCAGGGCAGGCTTCTCCACTGCGGCGGCAGAAGCGCCGCCTTCGGTCGAGATGACGCCTTTTGGGGTTGGGACGAGAGGTTCAGAAGCTAGTTCGGCGAGGGCGTTGCCTTCGTCGTCGATGTGGATATTGGTGAGGCCGAATTGGTCGAAGCGGTCGAGGAACCATTGGCGCGGGCGGATTCTCCGAAGGGTGGGGCTGGGATGCGTGTTATTTCTAGTTGCCACTGGCGGAGTTGGGGTTGGTGGAGATGGAGCCAGTGGAAGGCTCGGTGGACGGCGGTGAGGGTGGCGAGGCGGGTGATGCGGCGCTGAGCGTTGGCTGTGGCTGGCATCAGCGTTGGCCCTCGGATTTGCGGGTGATATGGAGATGGGCGGGAGTGGTCGCGCTTCACACGATGCCCACCTTAGCGACGATGAGACCGTCGCGAAGATGGGGCACCCGGATTCTTGCTGGGCGTCTCATTCGTATTCGACCTTCACCAGGAAGAGGCCTCGGGCGGGGGCGGTGTAGCCGGCGGCGCTGCGATTGCGGGCGGCCAGGATTTCGGGGATGTCTTCGACTGCGATGTGGCCTGTGGCAGTCTGGACGAAGGTGCCTACGAGGTTGCGGACCATGTGATGGAGGAAGCCTGAGCCGGTGACTCGGTAGATGTAGATGTCATCTTGCTGGTGCCAGGCGGAGTGGTGGATGGTTCGGGTGTTGGTTGTGGGTAGCGATGGCTTCTGTCGACTTGTCGACGCTTGCGGCTGTGCGGGCGCGCGCAAAATGCGGGGTCCCTTCGACAGGCTCAGGCAGGTTTCTCCACTTCGCTGCGGACGGTGAGACTGTCCTCCGCTTCGGTCGAGATGACGAAGTTTTTGGGAGGGTCGAAAACCCATGTCCGAGAATCCGGACCCTTCGACTAGCTCAGGGCAGGCTCCTTCGACAGTCCCAGGATAGGCTGTGGGGCACGCCTGACATTTTCGTTTGCCTGGATTTTGATCGGTGAGGTTGGAATCGTTTGTCTGGTTTCGATTGGTGAGGTCGGGGTCGGTGGCGGCGAAGGAGGTGAAGTCGTGGGTGCCGATGACGTAGGTCGCGGCTTGTTGGAGTGTGGGCAAGTCAAGGGGTCGTTGGAAGGCCCAGACGTAGGGGGCGAGCATAGGGGAGCAGATCTGGTTGCCGGGGAGGACGCGGTATTCGTAGGTTTTGCGGCGGGCGCTGTGGCGTGCGTGGAAGTCTTCGGGGACTTGTTCGATGGAGAGGACGCGGATGCTGGGAGGGAGGATTCGATTGAGGGCCCGGTGGAGGTTGGGGCCGGGGATGGGGGTGGTGAGGGTGACGGTTGCGACCTGGGCGAGAGCGTGGACTCCGGTGTCGGTGCGGCCTGAGCCTTGCGGGAGGGTAGTTTCGCCGGTGATGTGGTGGATGGCGTGAGCGAGGGTGCCCTGGACGGTGGGGAGATTGGGCTGAATCTGCCAGCCGTTGTATGGGGTTCCGTCGTAGGCGAGAGTGAGCTTCCAGTGGGGCATGGTGCTGATTTGGACCGTATCACGAGCGGTCGACCGCGGATTGTCGGGGATAAGAACGGATTTGAGAACAGGCAACGGCCTGGGTTGTTGGGGATGCTCGGCGGTGGTGGGAGGGAAGGTGGTTTCAATTCCCCTCGGGCGTCTCGCTCACTCACGGGTTCGGTCGGAAAAATGACAGCTATTAAATAATGATGGATTTCTGGGTGGAACCTAGATTGGTGCTGGCGGGGCTTCGCGGGAGACCGGTCGACAGGGGGCCGTTGCTATACTTACTGCGTTACAACCATTCGATAATTTTTTGATGGATTGCTAGGGAACGAAGCAGCGAAGGGGTGCGTATATGTGTTGAACCAAAGCATTTCTGCACGACAGGAGTGTGTAGGGCAGAAGCATTCTTTAAAAGTAGTCGGAAAGGTGCTGCGCGTCTTAACAAGCATTGCACAAATGGATTGCGGGCCCAGACCTTACGCTTGATGGCGGAGGCGAAGGCAGGGCAGATAAACATTCAGAGGCCCGGCAGAGATTCCCAAGGTGAAATTGGGCATGCCCCGGCAAAGCGTAAGGAAGAGTTGGAGAGCGCATCGTGAGATTAAAAGATTTGCAAGCAGCAGCGAGCATTGCACTGTTGCTGATGAGTGTAGCGACGCAGCCCGGAATGGCGCAGCAGCCGGCTCCGCCGCCTCCGGTTTCCACGACGACACCACAGACGCAGACGAGCCCGACGCAACCGGCGCCCCCGCAACCTGTTGTGAACGATACGACGGGTCAACCGGGATTGCCGCAGGCTCCGCTCCGAAGCCGACAGAGCCTTTGTATCTGCGGGGCACGGGGGTTGACTACACGAAGCCGAAGAGCCACTTCTGGAATCCGATTGCTCCCTATACGGCGATGAACTATCCGCAGGCGCCGAGCCTGGGGAATACACCGCGGCTGGACGAACTGCTGCGCGATGGGAAGATATATCTCAGCCTGTCGGACGCCGTGGTGCTGGCAATGGAAAACAATTTCGATATCGCGATCGCGCGCATCAACCTGGACATTGCCGACACCGACATTCTGCGGGCGAAGGCGGGTTCGTTTCTTCGTGGTGCGCCAACTGGCCTAGTTGAGAATACGCTGGGGCGGATCGGGTTCGACCGTGACTGGCGGCGGCGGACCGGGCGGGACCTCTTCCGGTTCAGGGAGGAGCGGGTTCGGGCGCCAACGGATTGGTGCTAAGCGCCGGCGGCGGCCCGTTGCCGTACAATCAGGATCCGACGCTTACGGGAACCCTGAGTACGAGTCTGCGAATCAGTTTGCAGTCCAACCTGCTGTTCAGCGGCGGCAAGCCTGTGCTGTACCACGAATACGGCTACCTACAACTTCGGCTATCAGCAAGGATTTCTGACGGGCACGCAACTGGGCGTAACGTTCAACAATAGCCGGGTGAGCACCGACAATCCCTTTACGTCTTATAGTCCGGACATCAGCACGACGTTCCGCGCGACGGTGACGCAGCACCTGCTGCAAGGGTTTGGGTTAGGACTCAACTCGCGGTTTATTGTGCAGGCGAAGAACGACCGGCGGATTACCGACTCGGCGTTCCGACAGCAATTGCTCTACACGATAAACCAGGTGGAGAACATTCTGGGGTCTGGTGAGCGCGTACGAGGACGAACAGGCGAAGGAGCGCGCACTGGCGCAGTCGACACAGTTGACCCAGGACAATCGACGGCAGTTGCAGATCGGAACGCTTGCGCCACTGGATGTGGTTAACTCCGATTCGGCAGTTGCGGCGGACCAGCAAGCGCTGGTGGCTTCGAAGATCGATCTTCGTTCAACAGCTCTACATGAAGCAGGCGATCTCGCGAAATCTCGAAGACCCGGTTTTGTCGAATGCTCCGGTGGTCCCGACGGATAGGGTCGCGCTGGATCGGTTGCCGGAAGAGGACATGTCGCAGAGACGTGCTGGTGCAACAGGCGTACGTAAATAATCCTCAGATTGAGCAGGCTGCGTTATCCATGAAGAACAACGAGATCACGATCAAGGCGGAAAAGAATGGTTTGCTGCCGGTCGTGGATGCGTACGCGTTCTATGGCGGCAGCGAACTGGCGGGCTCACAGAATCCATCGCAGAACTGCGGCCCGTTTGGCACGGGGCAAGTTGTGGCTTGCACTCCGACAAACGGCGGCGTCGCTGGGCCCATCAGTTACGGGACTGCATTCGGCAACCTGTTCAACAACTCGGCGCCGGACAAGGGCGTCGGCGTGAACATCACCATCCCATTGCGCAACCGGGTGGCCCAGGCGGACCAGGCGCGGTCGCAGATGGAGTACCGGCAGGCGCAGATGCGGCTGCAGCAGCTCTACCACGCAGATCCGGATCCAGGTGATCAATGCGCAGTATGCGCTGACCAACGACAGGGCCCAGGTTGTGGCGGCACAGGCGGCGCGGGACTATGCTGCGCAGAGTCTGGATGCTGAGCAGAAGAAGTACAGGCTGGGCGCTTCGACGACCGGCGAATGTGCTGCAGCAGGGAAGAATCTGGCGGTCTCGGAGAATACGCTGATTTCGGCGACGGCCGCCTATGCGAAGGACCGGTCTCTGTTGCGGCAGCTTCTGGCGACACGCTGGACGTTTACGGGATCAGCATTGAGGGCGCGGCGGTAGGGAACATCGGAACGACTCCGGTGATTCCGGGCTTGACGGCTCCGAAGGCTCCTGAGGCGCCGAAGCCGATTCTCGACGCCTCCGAGTACGCCTCCGCAGGAATAGGGCAGGTGGTCGTGAG
>CAWDJN010000001.1:0-16097 GCA_963802695.1 uncultured Acidobacteriaceae bacterium | reverse complement strand
CCGTGTGCGACTGATCAAACCCGGCCGTCGTGTAATCGATGCTCAAAATGTCGTCGTGATTGGTCAGCTCATTGTCGATGAACCCGAACCGCTCGCGCGCAGTCATTCGTCTGCTTCGTTCCCGTGTTCGACCCCTGCGCGTAAACCGTCCATGGCTTGGAGCGATTCACCAGTAATCCAGCGTCATGTCCCCTTCTTCGGCCCCGCCGCCACCGCCACGTCCCACGCGCCTTCCCGGCTGGCGGTTGTGACCCTTGCAATGCGTACATGCTCGGAAGCGCCGGCTGAGGTTTTGGCAACCGTAGCGGTTACGGGAGCCGACCGCCGTTCGGGGAGGATTACGCCGTCGACTCCGGCGCCGTCGGCAGTTCGGAGGAGGGCTCCGAGGTTGTGAGGGTCTTCGAGGCCGTCAAGGGCGAGGAAAAAGCGGTGCTCCCCCTCGTGATTGGAAGCCAGCAGGTCTTCAACGCCCAGGAACTGGCGTTCCCGAACGACGGCGAGGACCCCCTGATGAGCGTCGGTTCGGGCCAGCCGGGTAAGTTGTTCACGTGGCTCAAGCGATACCCGGACGCCAGCGGTGCGGCAGAGCTCGATGAGGCGTTCGAGGCGTTCGTCCCGGCGCTCGCGGGCTACGCTGACATGGTCCAGCCGCCTCGCACCCGATCGAATGGCCTCCTCGACAGGGTGGAGGCCGTAAAGAACTTCCATCTCTAAATTTTACGTTCTAAGCGGGGAAATCGCTGGCAGGCCGTAGAATGTTTTCAGGGCCAATACCTGCCGGGCTAAGCTGGTTTGAGCCGTTTTCCGACAAACAAATCAATTTTTTCATGGATCATTCCATCAAAATGCGAGACTTCTCGGGTAGAAAGACCGTCTCAGACAATGTGCGTGCCGGTTCCATTTCGATTTCTGCTGCGGAGATCGCTCAGGTTCAAAGCGAAAATGCCGCGATTGCCCGTGGGCTGAAGAAACAGAATCCGGAGTTGTTGGACCAGTTGATCGAGCAGTACCAGCACCGTCTGCTGCGGTACCTGCTTTTTCTGACTGGGAAACGCGAGGTTGCCGAGGATCTGTTCCAGGAGACCTGGATGCGGGTTCTGCTGCGTGGGGCGCAGTACAACGGCAAGGCTCGTTTTGATACCTGGCTCTTCACGATTGCACGCAATCTCGTGATCGACCTGTCGCGAAAGCGCACGATGGCAAGCCTGGATGAGATGAGCGAGAGCGGCGGGGATGAGCGTCCCTTCGAAATCGCGATCTCCGGGCCTTCGCCACTGGAGCAGTTTCAATCCCGCGAGGATTGCGCCGAGGTGGGCGAGGTTCTTCTGAAGCTTGAGCCAAGCTATCGGGAGGTTCTGGTCCTCCGGTTTTACGAGGAACTTTCTCTTGAAGAGATTGCAAATGTCACGAAAGCCCCCCTGTCGACTGTGAAGTCTAGGCTCTATCGCGGGCTGGCGGCGTTGAAGCCGCAGATGGAGCAGCTACGTGCTTCACGTCCGTTTCTGGAGGCGGGGGCATGAGCGAAGAACTCGACAAGTCCCTCGCGCAGGACCGGGACGCAGTGAAGAGAGCCGGATTGTCCGGCGCGAATGCAATGGCGCGGGCGTCGGTGGTCAATCGCACGCATCGAGTGGTGCGGGAGCGTGCCAAGACAATGGCGGCGCGGCAAAGCAAGGTGCGCAGCCTCTGGATTCCGCTGGCGGTTTGTTCCTCTCTTCTGGTGATTATCTGCACGGCACTCTGGAGTGCGCTGGATGCCTACGATGCGACGCCGAATGGCGTTCCGGATGCGAGCAACCAGTTTCTGGTGTTGTGTTTGTGGTTTCTCCCGGTTTCCATGGCGTTGCTGGCGGTGGTATTGTTCCAGCGTGCGCGAAAGCGTGAGGCGGCTAAATGAACAGGTTCTGGAACCAGGGATCGGATCGGTCGCGGGGTAGTTTGGCAGGGGACGAAGATCAGCTCAGTATGATCCCGACCTGGTCGGTCGTGCTGGCGATCATCGTGTTTGGAGCCGTGCAGTATCTGTTCCACGGGGTTCTGCCTCACCACAAGCACGAGTTGCTGCCGATGCGGTTGCTGATGGGCTATTCGTGGGGAACGGCGTTCGCCAGCTATGTGCTGCTCGTGGGGTATGTGAGCCGCGACGTTCGGCGGCGCAAGATGCCGGCCGGGTTGTGGATGCTGATTGTCGTAGTGATGCCGGGGGGGATTGGAGCGGTGGTTTATTTCCTGCTGCGACAGCCGATGCTGACTCCCTGTCCGCATTGCAGCACGGAACTGACTTCGAGCGTGCACTTCTGTCCTCAGTGCCAGTTTCAGCTTGCTCCGGTTTGTGGGCGTTGCTTCCGCGGAGTTCAGATAACCGACGTGTATTGTGCGCAGTGCGGACATGACCTGGCCGAGGATAATGCTCCGTCGCGGCTGCGCGTATATAGTGACTAGTTGGGATGTCACTCACTGCGCTGATCATCGATGATGAACCGCTGGCACGGCAGGAGTTGCAGTTTCTGCTGGAGCGAGCAGGTGGGGTCGATGTCCTGGCGCAGGGAACCAACGGAATCGAAGCAGTTGAGCTGATTCGTGCGCACCGGCCCGATCTGGTCTTTCTGGATGTGCAGATGCCGGGTCTGGATGGGTTTGGCGTGCTGAAGAAGCTGCTGGACCGTAAGGTGCCGATGCCTCAGGTTGTTTTTGCTACCGCGTTCAACCAGTATGCTGTGCGCGCTTTCGAAGTGAATGCGATTGACTACCTGCTGAAGCCGTTCGATCGCAAGCGGGTGATGCAGACGATCGAGAAAGCGCAGGCGCGGCTTAGCGCTCCGTCAGAGTCGGCGAGCGAGGCGAAGCTGGACGCGCTGCTGCGGCTGGTGGAAGAGCAGGCCCAACCGGCGAAGGCGAACTCAGGCAAGGTGGTTGTGCGGGCTCAGAGCCGGCTGCTGTTAGTGGATCAGCGGGAGATTTGCTTTGCTGCGATCGAAGAAGGCACGATCACGGTGGTGACCCGCGACGGTGGAAGGCCACTCGAATTGCAGAACGCTGGAGGAGTTGATGGACCAGCTGGACCCGGAGACCTTCTGGCGGGCGCACCGGTCGTACGTGGTGAATATTCAGCATATCCGGGAGGTGGTGCCGTGGTTCAAATCGAGCTACCAGCTTCGGATGGACGACGCGCAGAAGACTGAGATTCCGGTAAGCCGTGCGCAGACTAAGAGGTTACGCGAGCTTTTCAATCTCTAGGGGTACCCTGAAGCAAAACGCACAACAGCAAATCCCCTCTCGGGGATGACAACAAGAAATGCAAAAGCAACTGCACAGCGAGCAACAATGGCTCGGATTATGGGCGGCGGAAACGGTTGAAGGTTATGGCGGTGGTCTTCTGGAAGCCGAGGCGTTCGTAGAGGGCGATGGCTCGCTGGTTGGGGCCGGCTACGTGAAGGAAAGAGCGTAGGCCTTTGTTGGCGTGGAAGCGGAGGATGTGGCGGATGAGGTGGGCGGCGTAGCCTTT
This sequence comes from uncultured Acidobacteriaceae bacterium, assembly GCA_963802695.1. Lineage (GTDB taxonomy): Bacteria > Acidobacteriota > Terriglobia > Terriglobales > Acidobacteriaceae > Edaphobacter. The sequence continues at coordinate 12,592 of CAWDJN010000001.1, read as the reverse complement.
GCCGGTGTGGCCGGGGAGAGTGCATACCGCGCTGATCTCGCGGTAGCCGGGGACCGCGATTCGTTCGCCTGCCATGGCTACGAGCTGTCCATCTGCGTGAATGCCGAAGTAGTTGCCGAGGATGCGGGTTCGGATGCGGAAGAAACCGGGGAAGGCGGCGTCAGTGAGGGCGACCATGGCGGGGGCATCGTCTGCAGCAAGGGCGGTAATGGGGGGAACGCCGTTGTTTTGCGCCAGATCAGGCATCGGAGCGGATTGGGGGAAGTGCATTTGCCATCCGGCAATGTGGCCGCGGCGTTCGAGGCCCGGGACGTCGGGGAGATCTGTCACCAGTGATGTAGATGGATTCCTGCGGGGCGAGGAGCTCGCGCAGGGCATTCATGGCGGCGTGCGAGGGTTCGGAGAGGCCAGCGAAGGGGATGACGTCGGCAGGATAGCGAAGTGCGAGGGTGGATCCGATGGCGATACTGGAATGCTCGGTATTGAGGGCCTGCCAGAAGGGATTGGGGAAGGATGCCTGCTCGTGATCGGTGGGCATGAGTTATTTTTTCATCCGGCAATGGCTTTAGGCTACAATCCTCCAACGCTGGAAATTTCTGATTTTAGTGGGCCCCATGGCGATCCTGCGTCAGGAGAACGTTTATGAGCGATGTCATTGCGGTGGAAGGCCAGGCTTCAGGGCCTGGATTGAGCCAGACCGAACGTGTGGTGGATACGTTTATCGCTCCATCCAAGACATTTACCGATATTCTGCGAGATTCAAGTTGGTGGCTACCTTATCTGATCGGCGCGGTGATTGGATGTGTCTTCGCATTCGGCGTGATGAACAAGATTGGTTTACCGACGCTGGTGGAGTCCACGATCCAGCAGACCAAGCAGCTTGAAGATCAGGTGTCCCAGGCGACGCCGGAGGTGGCGGCGCAGATTCGCGCTCGCATCGGGACAAATTTCAAATTCTTCCTTTATGCCGGTCCCATTCTCGGACTCATCATCGCGGTTATTTGCGCCGCGGTTCTGCTGGCAACGGCAAACTTCGTCTTTGGCGGGAAAGCAAAATTTAAACAGATGCTTGCCGTCTGGTTTTACGGGGTTCTGCCGCTCACACTGTTCTATTTGTTGGTCCTCATTTCTGTATTTGCTGGGCTGGCGGGCGACTCGTTCAACATCAATAATGCGCTGGGGACGAACATTGGATACTACATGGCCGGCGGAGATTCTCCGCGCTGGCTGGTCGCGCTGCTCTCGGCGGTCGATATTTTTGCGATCTGGAGTGCCTGCCTGCTGACGATCGGCGTGTCGATTGTTGCGGGGATCAGGCGCAGTTCAGCGGCGATTGTGGTGTTCGGATGGTGGTTTATCTTCGTTCTGCTGAAGGTCGCCGGAGCGGCTATTGCCGGTTAGCCCGTTGCGTGGATCACTGCGTGCCCTGGTTACGGCGCGAAGGCTGGCTGGGACGAGGTGAAGGTGGAGGCAGGCAGGCCTGCGCCGTTGTAAAGGGTTGCTTTGGGAAAGTTGGCCCACGCATAGCGAACATAGCGGGGGGCAGGTACCGAGGGGCTTTCGACGATAACGGTTTCGCCGGAGATGCGGGCGGTCGCTGGAACGAAGACTCCGTCGGCGGCCGCGACTTCGAAACCCTCGCCCGCGCCATGGAAGATGAGTCCCTCTGCGTTGTGAAACCAGACGTGCATCGCGCTTCCGCTGGGATATGCCAAGAGGAAGAGGGGACCCGATGCGACGATGTTTTCTCCGAAGACGATTTGACGGGCGAGGAGAGAGAGGCGTTCACCGACGACTTGTTTGTTCGCCGGGTGGACATTGTGCTCGTCGCCCGCGTCGATAGTGACTGCCATCCCGGTCTTGGTGAGGTAGAGGGATCTGCGCTGCGCATCGCGGAGGAGGCCCCAGTTTTCTTTTGGTGTGCTGGCGAACGCGGAGATCTGGACGAAGAGGAAAGGAAAGTTACCCTCGCGCCAGTGGTTACGCCAGTCCTGAATCATTGCTGGGAAGAGACGGCTGTAGAGGTCTGCATGGCTGGAGTTAGATTCTCCCTGGTACCAGATGACTCCGCGGATAGGCAGCGGCGTGAATGGCGCGACCATGGCGTTGTAGAGAGCCGCGGGACGCCAGGACACGGGATTGGGATGCCATGAACGATTGGGGATAGGCGGCTTGCCTTCAGCTTTGAGTTGCTTGTCGGCGAGGTCGGCACGCTGCTCGGTGGACTCGCGGTCCATTTTCTCAGCATAGGCGCTGAACACGGGCACAAGGGTGGGGTCGGAGCCGATGGCGTCGAGGCTGGTCCAGGCCTCGGCCGGTGTCCCTCCCCAGGTCGAGTCGATCAGACCGATGGGGACGTGTTGCTTTTGCTGGAGGTCCCGAGCGAAGAAATAGGCGACGGCGGAAAAGCTAGCGGCGGTTTCGGGAGTGCATTGCGACCAGCCGACGGCTGACTTGACGTCTTCAAGGGGATAGTCGGAGCCGTCTTTCTCGATGCGAAGGAGGCGGATCTGCGGGTAGTTTGCGGCGGCGATCTCTTTCGCGGAGTCCTGAATAACGGCGCTGCCGGGGAAGCCGACGAGAGGCATCTCCATGTTGGATTGACCGGAGGCAAACCAGAGATCGCCGATGAGAATGTCGTCGAGGGCGAGGGTGTTCGTGCCGCGGATAGTGAGGGTGAAGGGGCCGCCGGCGGGTTGGGCGGGAAGATAGACGCTCCAGCGATGAAGGGTGTCGGCGGTGGTGGAGGCAGTCGCACCGTGGAGGTCGACGGTTACTTGCTCGCCTGGCTCAGCATCGCCCCATATGTGGATGGGCATGTCGCGCTGGAGGACCATGTGGCTGGAGAAGAGCTTGGGGAGGGTGACGTCGGCGTGCGCGAGCAGTGGCTAAGCAGGGCCAGGGTGAGGATAAGTTTCATTTTGAAGTGCGATCTCCGATGGGAACCTTTATATCGCGAGAGGCTGGAGCAAAGAGAAAAGGCACGGCTTTCGCCGCGCCTCTGAGATGAGATTTGGTCAGAATTATTCGGTCCAGCGCTTGAAGACGAGCGAGCCGTTGGTGCCGCCGAAGCCGAAGGAGTTGGAGAGAGCGTAGTCGATCTTTGCGGCCTGAGGCTTGTTGGGCACGTAGTTGAGGCGGCACTGGGGATCGAGTTCGACGATGTTCATCGTCGGGGGAACCATCTGCTCGTGCATGGCCATGACGGTGATGCCGGCCTCGAGGCCACCGGCGCCGCCGAGGAGATGGCCGGTCATGGATTTGGTGGAGCTGACGAGCAGCTTGTGGCTGAGGGCGTGTTCGCCGAAGACAGTTTTCGATGGCCTTGGACTCGAGCGCGTCGCCGAGCGGCGTTGAGGTGGCGTGCGCGTTGAGATAGTCGATCTGGTCGGGGGCGATGCCTGCGACCTTGAGGGCGTTCTTCATGGAGCGGTAGCAGCCTTCGCCTTCGGGAGCCATTCCGGTCATGTGGAAGGCGTCGGCAGACAGGCCGTAGCCGACGACTTCGGCGAGAATCTTAGCACCGCGGGCTTTCGCGAACTCCAGATCTTCCAGGATGAGGATGCCGGCGCCTTCGCCGACGACGAAGCCGTCGCGATCCTTGTCGAAGGGGCGCGAGGCGTGGGTGGGATCATCATTGCGGGTGGAGAGCGCATGCATGGCGGCGAAGCCTGCCACGCCCATCGGAGTGATGGCGGCTTCGGTACCGCCGGCGATCATGGCGTCGGCGTCGCCACGCTGGATGATGCGGAAGGCGTCGCCGATGGAGTGGGCGCTGGTAGGTGCAGGCGGTTGCGGTGGCCTCGTTGGGTCCGCGCGCGCCGTATTTGATGGACACGTGTCCGGCGGCGAGGTTGACGATGGCGCCGGGAATGAAGAAGGGCGAAATCTTGCGGGGACCGCCGTTGAGCAGGTTGATGTGTTCGCGCTCGATGACGTCGAAACCGCCGATGCCGGAGCCGATGTGAACGCCGACTCGGTCGCTGTTCTCCGGCGTGACCTGAAGACCGGAGTGGGCCATAGCCTCGGCGGAGGCGGCGAGTGCGAAGTGGATGAAGCGGCCCATTTTGCGGGCCTCTTTTTTGTCCACGAAGAGGAGCGGGTCGAAGTCCTTGACCTCGGCGGCGAAGCGGACGGGATGACCGGTGAGATCGAAGGCTTTGATCTCGGCCATGCCGCTTTGTCCCAGCCAGCAGACCTTCCCAGACCTCAGGGGTGGTTTTGCCGACCCCGCAGAGAAGCCCGAGGCCGGTGACGACGACGCGACGTGCTCCATTTTTTACTTTGCCGCCTTCTGGTTCTTTTCGATGTAATCGACGGCGTCCTTGACGGTTTTAATCTTTTCGGCGTCTTCGTCTGGGATCTGGATGTCGAAGGCTTCTTCGAACTGCATGACGAATTCGACGACGTCGAGGGAGTCGGCGCCGAGATCTTCCTGGAAACTTGCGCCGGGTGTGACTTCAGCCTCATCCACCTGAAGTTGCTCGACAATAATCTGCTTTACTTTTTCGTCTACTGCTGCCATTTCGTTCTCCTGTTTGCGTCTGGAATCAAAGCCTGAATTTTTGTGCGCGGTCTCGCCCACACCATTTTCAAGCATACTGAGCGCCTAGGTGAGTGTAAAGCAAAGCTTGGGTCGCGTGTGAGGTCAGGCCGAAGAGCCCATTTTACTCTTCGTCGCTGGATGCGGCGAGAAGCGGGGCTACGCCGGATAGTCCTCGAAGTCGAGGAGATTGTTGACGGGTGCGGGAGCTCGAGATTCGCTGACTTCGCGGAGAGTCGATTGATGGCGCGGGTGCGGACACCGACTTCTCGAAGGTTTTCTGGACTTTTCCGACCTGATCGCTCCGACCTTGTCCATGAGGTGCCGAACTTGCCGAACTCGGTCTTCGTGGCTGAAGAACCTTCCAGACCTCGTCGCCTTTTTCCTGGAAGGCGAGCATGTGGAAGCCCATCTGGAAGCTGGTGAGGATGGCGGAGAGGGTGGTGGGTCCCGCGATGGTGACGTGGCACTTGCGACTGGATCTCGGCCTGGAGGGACGTCGCGGCGCATGACCTCGGCGTAGAGGCCTTCCGTGGGCAGAAACATGATGGCGTGGGGGGTGGTGATGGGCGGGTTGATGTATTTGTCGCAGATGCGGTCGCCCTCGGTGCGGATGGCTGTCTCGAAGGCCTTACCGGCGGCGCTGCAATGTCGTCGTGGATTGCCGGTTTCATAGGCGGCTTCGAGGCGCTCCCAGTCTTCGCGTGGGGAATTTGGCGTCGATGGGCGAGGAGTGTCTCGCCGGCAGTGGCCTGGGAAAGCGGACGGCGAATTCGACGACCTCCGAGCGTGCCTGGCCTTGACGTTGGCGTTCTGGATGTACTGGCTCGGGGCGAGCATCTGTTCGAGCAGCATGCCGAGCTGGACTTCGGCGAAGCCGCCGCGGGATTTGACGTTGGTGAAGATGCGGCTGAGGTCGTCGACGCCGTCAGATAGCTTGGTCATCTCGCCGAGACCAGTGTGGACCTTGTTGAGTTGATCGGTGACCTGGCCGAAGGACTCGGTGAGGCGAGTCTGGAGGGTGGCGTGGAGTTTTTCGTCGACCGTGACGCGCATCTGCTCGAGCTTGGCTGCGTTGTCGTCGTTGAGTTTGGTCGAGGCGGTCTTCGACGGTGAAGCGGAGTTTTTCCTGCTGGGTGTTGGCTTCGCCGGAGAGCTCGTTGAGGCGGCTGTGGAGGGCTTCGCGGGCCTCCAGTTGATTGCGGTTGGCTTCGGCGATGAAGTAGGAGAGACGCTGTTCGATTGATTCGAGATTGCGCTGGACCGCGGAGCGGAGGGTCTCGTCGGACGCTTTATTGTCGGTGCGAAAACCATCGAGGCCGGTGTTCAGTAGCTTGCTGAGCTCGGCGATGTTGCTGGTTATCTCTGTGCGGAGGCTGGTGAAATCGGTTGCGGCGGATTCCCGGGTGAGGCGCGCTTCGGCGGCGTTGTCGGCGCGGAGCTGGGCGAGTTCGCTGCGGAGATGGTGATCGAGTGCCTCGGAGCGGGCGTCGAGACGGGTGAGTTGGGCTGGAAGCGTGTCGGTAAGCTGGGCGAGACGCTCGTCGGGCTTTGTAGCAGGGGATTTGCGTACGAGAAGGAAGACGACTGCTATGAGGATGACGATTTCGAGGATGAAGATAGGGGTTAACATTTCGGCTTTCCTTCGCCCCTCAGGATAGCACCAGGGTACCGGAATGCTGTGAATTTCCTGCGTGAATGGAGAAATTGGTGGTGACCGAAATTTGCGTCGAACGGGGCGAATTATGGAAGGCCGTTTGGAGTGGCGGGCGCATCCAAGGGACTCAGGAAGCTCGGCTTTACTGAGGGAGATGGTTATGGCGAAGGTTGGGAAGGATCAGGATTTCGATTCGTTTTTCAGCAAAGTTGGCCCGGATGCTACGTCTACGTTCGATAATTCGTCGGGTGATTCGACGGATTTTGCTAACAGCGAAGCGACCGATGCGGCGACGTTTGTTGCCGGTGACGGTGAGTCTGCCTTGGAAGAGGAAGATGATGATCTCGCCGCGGAGGAAGAGGATGACGAAGAGAATGAGACGGAGGATGTTGAGGATGATGCCGATTTGAATCGCTGAGGGCGACCACGATCTTCCGGATGATCACGGAGTAGTGTTGTTTTTCACAATCTAGTTCGCGGCCAGAATGCGGTCGGCGATGGCTGCGGCCTCCACGGCGGGGCGGACGTCGTGGACCCGGAGGATGTGGGCTCCGGCGAGGATAGCAGCGACGTTGGCTGCGGTGGTGGCGTGGAGACGGTCGTCCATCGAGGGCGGCTCTCCGCGAAGAACGGTTGCAAGTTCCGGCGTTTGCATGAGGGTGTTGGAGAGGAAACGCTTGCGCGAAGCCCCGATGAGGATGGGCAGGTGGAACTCGCGGAGGTCCTCGAGATGCGCGAGGATGGGGTAGTTTTCGTCGAGGCGCTTGCCGAAGCCAAGGCCGGGGTCGAGGACGATTTTTTCTCGAGGGATGCCGGCCGCGATGGTGGTTGCGAGGCGTTCCCGGAGTTGATTGACGATGAGGGGGATGACTTCGCTGGGTGCGAGTTTGGGGAGGGTGGGCCAGTCCTGCGGGCGACCTCGGGTGTGCATGAGGATTGTCCCGCAGCGGAGCTCGGCGCAGGATGCGGTCATAGTGGGGTCCCAGAGGTGGCCGCTGACGTCGTTGACGATCTCGGCTCCGGCTTCGATGGCGCGGCGGGCAGTGGACGCGTGGTAGGTGTCGATGGAGAGGATGGTGGCGGGGCGCTGTTTCAGCAGGGATTCGATGACAGGGAGGACGCGGGATTGTTCTTCTTCGGGCGTGAGAGGAGTGGCGTTGGGGCGCGTGGATTCGCCGCCGAGGTCGAGGATGTCGGCGCCTTCATCGAGCATGCGGAGGGCTTGCGTGACGGCTCGTTCGGGAGCGTGTTCGGGGGAATAGTAGAGGCCGCCGTCGGAGAAAGAGTCAGGCGTGACGTTAAGGATGCCCATGATGAGGGTTCGCTGGCCGAGCGGAAGGGTGCGTGTGCGGAGATGCCAGTCGTGATGAGTGCGGGCGGCGAAGGGCATGAGGGAATTTTATGGTAGTTGCTGCTTGTCGGTTTCTGGTTGGTCGTATCAACCGGCGCTGCGGATTGACAATTTGACAATTTGACAACTTGTAACTGCCAACTGCTTTGGGGTGCTAGACTTCGCGGATGGTGCGGATTTTCGTTCGTGTGATCAGTTGTGGGGCGCTTGCTGCGTCTGGCTTGATACCGGCTTTGGCGCAGGAGAGGAACGTTGGGTGTGATGGAGCTGTAGTGTTGAAGGCTGGTCGCAGTGGGCCTTGTACTGAGTTGGCGCGGACGATTGCAGGGCTGCTGGCGGGACCGGGGGTGGCGCGGGATCATTGGGGGATTGCGGTGACGGCGATGGATGGCGCGCCGATTTATTCGCTGAATGAAGGGCAGCTTGTTTCAGCCGGCGAGCAATGCGAAGTTGTTTACTACGGCCGCGGCGATAGCTTTGCTGGGGCCCGAGACTACGTTTGAGACGAAGATTGTGGCGAAGGGTGTTATGGATGGCAGGACAGCGCTGAGCGGCGATTTGGTGCTGGTGGGTGGTGGCGATGCAAATCTTTCGGGGCGGGAGATTCCTTATGTGGCTCCGGCGTTGAGGCCGAAGGTGGAGAAGGGCGCTATGCCGCCGCCGGAGATTGATCCGCTGCGGTATCTCGCGGCAATGGCGGACCAGGTAGCTGCGACGGGTTTGAAGGTGGTGAACGGCGATGTGGTGGGCGATGACACGTTGTTTCCGTGGGAGCCGTATCCGCAGGACTGGTCGATTGACGATGCAGTGTGGGGATATGGAGCGCCGGTGTCGGCGTTGACGATCAATGACAACCAGATCAAGGTGACGGTATCGCCCGGGACTGCGGTGGGTGAGCCTGCGACGGTGGTGGTCGATCCTGCGGTGCCTTCGTATTACACGCTGGATGTTTCGGTGACGACGGGAGAGAAGAAGAGCGGGAGTCACGTGCAGATGGAGCGGGCGCTGGGGTCGAAGGTGCTGCGCGTGTATGGGTCGATAGCGGTGGATTCGCAACCGGATGAGGAGGAGGTCGCGATTCATGACCCGGCGGAGTATGCGGCGATGGCTCTGAAGGGATTGCTGGAGGCTCGCGGGATTGTGGTGACGGGGAAGGCGAGAGCGGTGCACCGGGTCGGACTCCGATGCGGAGGGCTTTGTGAAGGAACTGGGCGAGATGGACCGTGAGATGGCATTCTTGCAGGGCGGCGGTCAGTTTGGATCATGCCTTCAGACTGCGCCGGAAAAGATTCTGGCAACGCATCGATCGTCGACACTGATTGAAGATGCGACGGTAACGAATAAAGTGAGCCAGAATCTGCATGCGGAGTTGTTGCTGCATCATCTTGGCCGAAGGATCCTTTGCGGACAGGGTTCGACGGTCGAAGGAGCGCGGATGGTGCGTGCGTTTGTGATTCGTGCAGGAGTGGATAAGGATGATTTTATTTTCTTCGATGGGTCAGGACTGAGTGGGCATGATCTGGTGACGCCGCGAGCTACGGTGCGATTGTTGCGGTATGCGTCCGCGCAACCCTGGTTTGCGGATTGGAAGAAGAGTCTGCCGGTTGGCGGGGAGGATGGGTCGCTGGTGGGGCGGTTTGGGAAGGCTCCGCTGAAGGACCATGTGTTCGCGAAGACAGGGACGCTGGGGGAGGCGCGGGCTTTGAGCGGCTACCTGGAGTGTGCGAGTGGGCGAACGGTGATTTTCTCCATAATGGTGGGGAATCATCTGCCGGGGACGAGTGACGACCGCGAGGTGATGGACAAGATTGTGGCGGCAATCGCGGCGGCGAATTAACGCAAGAGCTTAGGCAGTTCTTGTGGGATGCGAGAATGGTGAAGTGAGGACAATCAAAGTTTTGTTGATGGGTCTTGGGATGGCACTTCTGGCTGGGTGCAAGACGCTACCGCCGCCCACGCCGCTGGAACAATTGAATGCGCAACAGATGCAGGGGCATGCGGTGTTTCAGGCTCGTTGCGCGCAGTGTCACTATGACCGCGTGGACAAGCCGTTGCATGGGCCTCCGATGCTTGGCGTTTTCAAGAAGCCGACGTTGCCGAGCGGCGCTCCGGCGAACGATGAGCGCGTGACAGCGACGATTCTGCATGGACATGGCCTGATGCCGGCGATGGGGAATACGATGAACCAGCAGGATATCGATGACCTGCTGGCGTATCTGCACACGTTATGAGCGAGACAGAAGGAAACCAAAGAGACGAAGTAAAGCGGCTTCAGGCGCGAGCCCATGGGATGCTGCCGGGTGTGGCCGGGATCTGCATGTTCATGCTGGTGCTCACGCTGATTAATGCGTTTGCCGCATTGCAAGGCAAGTTTGGCGACGGGCGCGGGAAGTATGGCGTGCTGGCACTATGCACGCTGCTGGCGGCGGGGGTGTTTGGTTTGCTGCGGCTGCGGCGGTGGGGATGGGCGCTGGTGCTGGCGGGGTGTCTGACGCTGTCTCTGGGGAATCTGGTTGTGTTTCAAAAGACGCATGTCGCACCGTTCCTGGTCCAGGGGCTGTTTGCGCTGGTGTTTTTTCTGTACCTGGTGCGGACCGAGGTGAGGGACCGGCTGCGGTGAGCTTGGAGCCGCTGATAGTCGGCTTGTTTTGCTAGGATGGCCCGCATGCTGAATCGAAGACACTTCGGAAAACAAGTGGCCGCTGTTCTTGCTGCGCGAGCGATCCTGCCTGACATGCTAACGGGACAAGCAACCGATGAGACCGCGCCGCAGTTTTCTGTGATGATGTGGGCGTTGAATAAGCGCGGCAGCTTTGAGGAGAATCTGGAGCGCGTTGCGGAGGCGGGATATAGGCACGTAGAGCTGGTGGGTGAGTTTGCGAAGTGGTCCGAAGATGACTGGCGTCGCATCCTCGCTCGGATGCGGGTGCTGAAGATCACAGTGGATGCGACGTCAGGAGTGAAGCTGGGATTCGCGGACCCGTCGGGGGGTGACGGTTTTCTGGCGGAGTTGAAGAGCTTCATCCCGACAGTGCAGCGGCTGGGATGCGGGCAGATCATTCTCTTGTCGGGGAAGCGATGGGAAGATGTGGCACCTGGAGCACAGCGTACCGCCTCCATTGAGACCTTGAAACGTGCTGCCGAAGTTCTGGGTGCGGCAGGTTTGACGGGGTGATTGAACCGATCGACCGCCTGGAGAATCCGTCGATCTATCTTGATGGCGTAACGGAGGCGTTCGAGATTGTGCGGGCTGTGGGGAGTCCGAAGGTGAAGGTGCTGTACGACCTGTACCACGAGCAGCGCGGGCAAGGAAACCTGATTGAAAAACTGGAGAAGAACATCGATCAGGTTGGGTTGATTCATGTAGCCGATGTGCCCGGACGGCATGAGCCCGGGACTGGCGAGGTGAATTACATCAACATCTACCGGAAGTTGGGGGAGCTGCGCTACCGGGGCGTGATTGCGATGGAGTTCTATCCTACCGGGAGACGTGGTGGAGACGCTGCGGCGTGCTCGTGAAGAGGCGATACAATGGAAGAGATGACTCCGACCGCTGATCTGGTTCAGATTGACCTGACGCCGCGGAAGCCCGCGCCCAAGCCGGCGTGGCTGAAGGCGAAGGCTCCGATGGGCGAGACCTTTCACAACCTGAAGAAGATGGCTCGCGAGCTGAAGCTGCACACGGTGTGCGAGAGCGCGCAGTGCCCGAACATCGGCGAGTGCTGGAACCAGAAGGCCGCGACCTTCATGATGCTGGGGAATCTGTGCACGCGGCGGTGCGGATTCTGCGCGGTGCCGAAGGGCAAGCCGGAGCCGATCGATTTCGATGAGCCGCGGCGTGTGGCCTATGCCGTCGCGCAGCTGGGATTGCATCATGCGGTGATCACGAGCGTGAACCGCGATGACGACAATGTGGGCGCGGCGCGGGCGTTCGTGAAGGTGATCGAGGAGATTCGGCTGCAGGCTCCGGGATGCCGGGTGGAGATTCTGACGCCGGACTTTCAGGGAGTGGAAGAGTCGCTGCGGCTGGTGGTGGCGGCGCGGCCGGAGATTCTGAACCACAACATCGAGACGGTGCCGCGGCTGTATCGCGTGGCGAAGTCCGGTGGGCGGTACGAGCGGTCGCTGGAGTTCCTGCGGCACGCCGAAGGAGATTGCGGCGGAGATGTTCTCGGACCGAGACGGCGACCAGATTGTCACCAAGACCGGCATCATCGTCGGGATGGGCGAGGAGATGCACGAGCTGCTGGCGGTCTTCCGCGACCTGGCCGATCGCAAGGTGGACATTCTGACGATCGGGCAGTATCTGCGGCCTTCGCGGGATCATCTGCCGATGACGCGGTACTACACGCCGGATGAGTTTGCGTTCCTGAAGCATGAGGCGCTGGGGATGGGCTTCAAGCATGTGGAGAGCGGGCCGCTGGTGCGAAGCAGCTATCATGCGCAGGAGCAGGCGGAGTCCACCGGGCTGGCGTAGTTCGTTCTATAGGCAGTCATGTAGCTCAGGTTTCAAAGTGGCGTTTTGATATCTATCGTTGTTGTCGAATGCGAGCCTCAAGTAAACGATCCTACCGCTGCAATACCACGGCCCCGGTTCTTCTCCCAGTCGAATCAAAATGTCATTTGAATTTGGCGTGTCTGGTTGCGGATCAGTTTCGGGTTTCGCGCCGTGAGAGCAAACGTCTGACATCATCGCGAGTTATTCCGGGCCGGAGATCGCGGGAGTACAAAGCAACTGTGGCCTGATACATGGCTTGGCTCTTTCTCTCTCGAAGACTTGCCCGCAGCCACACAAGGGAAATGGCGACGAAAACCAACACAAACGATAAAGGCGTTATTTTTCTGAATGTCATCCTGTGGCAGCTCCATCCTTGAGTGGGATGGTATCAGGCATAATTGTGTCTCTTAGATGCTGGTTTTGTTTCGGTGGCAATGAAGGGATTGGTGTTGACCGTGGTTCTTTTGGGCCAGTGGTGCTGCCAAGCCACGCGCAGCAACTTCAGCCTAATCGGCGCGAGGCGACCGTGCTTATCGAACCCTA